>JAEZLH010000005.1 GCA_023435895.1 Bacillota bacterium | reverse complement strand
TATACAAAAGATGAGGCTCTTTTTCTATTCAGTTCGTTCACTTTTTAAATGAAAAGCAAAAAAAGTTAAAATCCAGTAATTATGCGGTGCTCCGCACCGTTAGAAATAACTAGGTGAATAATCTAGGCTAAGTTATGAACCAAACCATTATTCGATAAATTATGAATATTACTATCATGACTTATCTAAGCTCGAAAGAAAGTCCAAGAAATAGAAATCCAAACCATTCTTTATTGATTTACGGGATGATATAATTTGATCATGGCGTAGATAAAGAATTAGCGTCAAAAACCAATTAAGAGGAGGAAATTTATGAAACGTATTATCAGTTATTTATTAGTCGTAGCAATGTTAGTTATATCAATGTCAGCATTTACAGCATGTTCATCGAAAAATTCACCTTCTGAACCAGGCAAGCCTACTACTGAGGCTACTGCAACACCAGCTGCATCTTCTGATGGTTCACAAGGTTCAGTTAATACTGAAGTAAGCGGGGAAGTTTTATTTTATCATCATTGGACTGACCTGAATAGTACAGTTTTACCGGAATATGTGAAGGAATTTAATAAGACTTATCCAAATGTAAAGATAATTCTTGAGACTTCCAATGATTACAATGCGACTTTAAAAATTAAACTCGCTGCAAATGATGTACCCGATGTGTTTGAACCAGACAGCAATTCCATGGATGTAATGGCTCAGAAAGCCTTGCCTTTAAATGATTTATCAATCACTTCAGATTTTGTTGGTGCTAATAAATACACTGGAGCAGACGGTAATGTATATGGTTTGCCTCAAGGCTTAAATACATATGGCGTAATTTACAATAAAAAGATCTTTAAAGAATTGGGTATATCTATTCCAACAAAATTAGATGATTTTATTGCAGCAGCAAAGAAAATTAACGATGCCGGAAAAGGTTATATAGGTTTAGCATCCGCTGCAAAAGCAAAGTGGCCGTTGCAATATTACTGGCAGTCAGTTCCTATGCAATTAACAGGCGATGCTGATGTATTAAATAAGTTGGCTTCATCAGACAAACCTTTTACAGCGGATAATGCTGTTGTACAGTCTTACTCAATTTTAAAAACTTTAACAGACAATAAGGTTTTTGAAGCAGATCCCCTTTCAGCGGATTGGGAACCTATGAAGACTGAGTTCCGTTCCGGTAAAGTAGGTATGTTCTTCCTTGGTAATTGGTTTATTCCACAGGCTATCGGTGATGTGCTTACGATAGAAGATGTTGGATTCTTCCCGTTCCCTTATGATAATAATGGTGGAAAAAATGTAGTTGTTGAGGCTGACTGTGGATGGGCAATTTCAAAAACATCAAAAAATCCTGAAGCTACAAAAGCTTGGTTTATGTTCCTCGCAGATACAAAGTGTGCAGATTTTGCTAAAACAAACGGATTTTTATCACCTAGAACAAGCATTACTGTAGATTCCTCTGTTATGAATGAGTTTAACAGTTATAATCCTAATAAAATAGTTGCAAATCCTCAATCACAAGATTTACAGGCAATTATTAGTAAGATGCAATTTGACTATAGCGCTATTGCACAGAATATAGTTGCTGGTAATGATATTACAAAAGAATTTGACGATGTAAATACAAAGTGGGCAAAGTCAAGAGTTAAGTAAATAATCATATTAGCTTTTATTGTTGCGAAAGCTATATATTATTAATACCTCGTTGCTTGGCAGCGAGGTATTAATAATAACACGGTACAGAAGACGGTGTTATATTCTGATAATAGCTCTCTGGATGAATACGTAATCCGTATATAAAATATGCTCTCGTTGGACGATAGAAAGGAATGTTTATGAATTATAAGATTCAAAAAAGAATTTTGATCTTTGGATTTTTATTTATACCAATCGTACTAAATTTAATGTTTTTGGTTTATCCATTTATAAAAATGTTTATAATGAGTTTTACAGATTCTAACGGTATCTCCCAAACTTATAAATTTGTTAAATTCGATAATTATGAAACTGTTTTTTCGGATGCTCATTTGTGGATGTCATTGAAAAACAATCTTTATTATTTTGCCAATGGTTTGATCCAGAATGTGCTAGGCTTACTGTTTGCATATATATTGTCTACAAAGCTTCGAGGACGTAACTTGTTTAAAGCTATTATATTTGTTCCATACATACTAAGTTCAACAGCAGTAGCTTATACATTCAATTATATTTATGATTATGGAAAAGGACCTCTTAATGTTGCTTTAATACAGTTTGGTCTTCATCCAATCAGATTTTTAAGCAGTTTAAGCATTGTAAATGTCTCGTTGGCTTTTATCTGTTTATGGAGATATGTGGGATTTACTATGGTGCTTTATATAGCGGCTCTTCAATCTGTTCCATCAGAAATATATGAGGCAGGAGTTGTTGATGGAGCAAATTCCTGGCAGGCTTTTCGGTATATTACATTACCAAACATCAAACGTATTGTTGAATTAAACCTGTTTTTGACATTAGCGGGTTCATTTAACGCATTTACAGAAGCGTTAATCTTAACTGGTGGAGGGCCAGGCTATGCAAGCAGTACTTTTCTTACCTACACCATTGATGCGTTCTTTAAATATGGACGATATGGATTCTCCTGTGCGCTATCCGTTATTTTGATGGCGTTAATAGTGCTAACAACAAGTATACAACGAAGATTAATCTTAGGGAAAGGTGACGATGAGAACAGTGGATTACTTAGATAAACAACAAAAAGCAAAAAACATATGCATTCAAACAATAAAATATATACTGCTATTATTATGGGTATTTATCGTTATATTTCCTCTCTCAATCATTTTCTTTACATCCTTTAAAACCGACGCTGAGTATATAAAAACATCTGTTTTTCAGATGCCATCAAATTTTTTTAACTTTAATAATTATATTACAACCTTCAAGTATGGTAATTTCTTGACAGGGTTTAAAAATAGTTTTATTCTGGTATTCTTCGGAACATTAGGAAGTGTATTAACAGGAACAATGTTAGCTTATTGCCTTAGTAGATTTGATTTTAAGATGAAAAAAGCAATAAATTTTCTATACATTTTTTCTGCGATGGTTCCAGGTGCTACACTACAGGTAACAATTTATCCAATGTTGGTGAAATTGGGGCTAACCGGACACCTTGCTGCTCCAATATTACTCTATAACGGAACAGATATTATTCAGATATGGATATACCTGCAATTTATGAATAAGATTTCGATTTCGCTTGATGAAAGTGCAATGTTAGATGGGGCATCGTACTTTAAAATTTTCAAGAGCATCATACTGCCATTACTTGCTCCGGCAACTGCAACAATCGTAATAATTAAGTCGATCAGTATCTACAATGATATGTTTACGCAATATTTATATAATACTAGGCCGAATCTATATACAATTGTAAATTCGCTTATGGCTTTTTCTGGAATCAGATCAAATGTAGAAAACCAGATGTCTGCGGGTATTATCATGGCGATGTTACCGACCATAGTATTGTTTATATTCCTGCAAAAGTACATTCTCTCGGGTATAACAATGGGAGCAATTAAAGAATAGGTAGGTTAAAATGAGAAGAAAACAGCCTAATAAATTATTAAAAAACTTAAGAGTTATAAGTTACAGGAATTGGCCTTTACAAAGTAAAATTTTACTTAACCACTTGCTTTTAATCATAGTTCCGGTAACCATTATTTTTTATGCTGTTTTTGACTTTTATATGACGGATAAAATCAACGAAACTAAAAAATTGATTTCGCAAGTGGATAGTCAGGCGATAGAGAGTATTGATAGCTTTATTTCGGACATAGAGCAGCTAACGACCCAGCCTTTATATAACGATGACTTAATGTACACACTAAATAAAAGTAATGATGAGGATGAAACAAACGGAAAGTTCACTTTTGAAGAGATGAGCAGCATACGTCGGTTTCTGAATTATATCATGGCATCAAAAAAATATATTTATTCATCCTTTATTTTTAACCTAAAGGGATCAAACGCTTATCAAATGGTTGATAGTACCATCGCGTCCAACTACGACCCATCGAAAGAAAGTTGGTTTATTAATACAGTCGAATTGCAAGGATCACCTTTCGTACGAGGAAGTTTCAAGTATGATCGATGGAAATGGCAGGGTGATAATGATTTTTATTTATTTTCCGTTTCCAGAGTAATTAATAATGTTTACGATGGTAAAAAGATCGGTTTAATAAGTATAGATATTAATTCACAGTTTTTGAGAGACATTTGCAATAAAATAAAAACGTTTAAGGGAGAATATATCTTCATCCTTGATGAAAATAATACAATCATTTACGATTCAAATGAGAATAATATTACAAAGAAGATCAAAGACTCCACCTATAAGGATATAAGTTATAGTGATTTGCAGAAAAAAAATTCTGAAATAACAATGGGACATCAGAAATATATAGTTAATACAGAAGAGTCACTTGAGACATCCTGGAAGCTAGTGCGTTTGCTTCCCGAAAACATACTATACTCGGATATACGTAATGTTGAAAGAAATGTTATAATTCTGGTTTCGGTGTTTGTATTTGTATCATTATTAATTTCAATTTTTACAGCATCAGCAATGACTATGCCTCTTAAGAAGCTCACAAGAATGATGAAGATAGTTGAGCAAGGAGATTTTAAAATTAGTTTTAGTACAAAGTATGACGATGAAATTGGACAGTTGGGAAAAAGCTTCAACCATATGCTTATGATGATTGATCAATTACTTGATACGATATACTTAACTCAGGAACGGAAAAAAGAAGCAGAGCTTTATATGCTACAATCCCAAATCAATCCACATTTTATCTATAATACTTTAGAATCGATTCGAATGCTCGCAGAATCAAATGATGATATTTATGTATCTAAGTCATTATTTACTTTGGGAAAACTGTTACGATACAGCGTTGATATTAACAACAAAATTGTAAGTGTAAAGGATGAAGTAGACTACTTAAATAACTATTTATACTTGCAAAATTTTAGATTTTCAAACAGATTACAATTTAATATAAATCTTGATAACGAATTATACGAATATAAAATTTTAAAACTTTTATTTCAGCCCATCGTTGAAAATGCCATACAGCATGGTCTAGAACCACAATTTAACACAGGAGTTATTACGATAACTGGATACAAGACGAGTGAAGGAATTTGCTTTGATATTTCGGATAATGGAGTCGGGATTTCAGAATACCAACTTATAGAGATTAATGAAATAATTAATGATTTTTCGAACACGATCGACGGCTCCAAAATGAAAAGCATTGGATTAAGAAATATAAACGAACGAATTAAGCTACATTATGGTGAAAGTTATGGGATTCAAATAATTAGCGCAGAAGGAAAAGGGACTTTAGTAAGATTAAATCTACCCAATGTAATTTAATAGGAGTTGCTGAATATGCTTAAGATTTTGATTGTAGACGATGAAGAAAATATTGTTAACGGAATTGCAAGAATCATTGAAAGACTTGAAGATGATTTTGTTGTTATTGGCAAAGCTACAAATGGAATGGAAGCAATGGATTTAGTAAAGGAAAATCTTCCTGATGTTGTTATTACAGACATTAAAATGCCCAAAATGAATGGGGATCAGCTTGTTCATATTCTTTCTGAAAAATATCCAAATATAAGGAAAATCGTAATTAGTGGCTTCAGCGAATTTAATCTTGTAAGAAATACGTTCAGAGATGGAATTGATGATTATATATTAAAGCCCATTGACAATGATTATTTAGTTGATTTACTGAGAGAAATGGATGAAAAAATAAATTTTGAAAAACTAAACAAGCAAAACGAAAGGTTCAAACAGAAAAATTTATACCAGAGTAATAAAATAGCAAAAGAACTTTTCTTTAAGAATCTTATTAATACAACAGATAATCCAACAGAAAATGTTGAAGAAAGGCTTTTGCAGTATGATCTAAAGATAGAAAAAGGAACGTATTATGTACTAACCATAACAATAGATAACGTCAGATTTTTTTATGGAGAATTGGGAGCGGAAGAAGTTAATCTTTATAATTTTATGATGAGAAACATTGTTGAAGAATCAGTCAATGTGTATGCAAAATATTTTTCTTATTCAGAAGATATTATGCTGGTTATAGGAATTTTAGTGGAAGAAGGGAAAGAGAGGCTGATTGATTGTATTGCCGAGGAGATTTTAAATAATTTAACGAAATTTATTCAAAAATTAAGATTTTCCATAAGTATCGGGATACCTGTATGTAATATTAGTGATTTAAATAAAAGCTTTGAAGCTGCAAAAGTATCACTTCGCCAAAGATTATTCAATACCTCATCAAGTATTATAAGGCCGGATTCTTTAACCGCTGATATCAATGCTAGTAAAAATAATGAGATATCCATAAAATTGTATGATTGTCTAAATGATAATTTAAAAAAGTCAATTGAGGCGGCATCTTTATTGATTTTGGAAGATACACTTAATATAGTTTCTAAATTGGTATTGAGAGAGAAGCCTGATATATCGGTAGTCTTAAGTGTTTTTTCAAATGTATATGTAAATTTGGATAATAATTTTATAGAGTTTCGAGAGAGTGCGAAAGAGTTATTTATGAACTCATATTCATATTCTAAAGAAATAGAAGTATTTGATACATTTGATGAAATCGTTCGATTTAACCGGGGGGTTTATACTAAAATAATTCAAAGAATTTCTTCCGTAAGGAACAGGAAGGATAGAAGAATCATAGAGATTGTTAAGAGCTATATAGAAAGCCATTTCGATAAAGAGGTAAGTTTGATTAAAATTTCTGAAATTACGTTTGTCAGTTCTAGTTATATTAGCGACCTCTTTAAAAAGCAAACAGGTGAAACCATTTCTGATTACTTAACAAGAGTTCGCATTAACAAAGCCAAACTTTATTTAAAAGATATAAACATTAAATTATATGAAGTAGGAGAAAAGGTTGGCTATACGGATCCCACATATTTTAGCAAAGTATTTAAAAAGAATGTGGGAATATCACCAAAAGAATATAGAAATTTGTGATAGCCATTTGAGAGGAGAAGGTTTTTGGTCAGAGATAATAAAAATATTAATAAAGATTGTTGTTTCATTCTTGAAAATAGAAGATTTAAGATAAGGATTGCAAAAGATAGACCAACGATATTTGACTATCGATCAAAGGATAATGGAGGGATAGTGTATGGTGATTCCCAAGATGCATATCCAACATTAACAATATGCAAGGGACATGACTTTTTGACACCGGCAAGTTTTAAAGTTCATTATAATGTAGTTTATAACAATAAAAATATAAGCTATCTCGCTCAGGTCGTATTCGAATCAAAAACAGTAATTTCGCTTAATATAGAATTTAAGCTCTTTGATGATGGAATTTGCATTGAATATAATAACGTTTTAGAGATTGAGGATTTTCATCTTATGAACGTACAAATGCCAAAGCTGCTTACCGTGAAAGCGGAACATAATGATGAAAAGATGATCATACCTGTAGATACTGGAAGGCTTATTGATATCTCAACAGCTTCCTGTAGAGATTATCAATTTCAAATTGATTGGATTTGCCCATCATTAATAGGAGCTGTTTCCAATGATAAAATCATTGGTATATTAGAAACCGATTCATATGAAAATACGATGATTAGTAGTGTAAATATGATGGATGATATTAAATATGGTTCAATATCAATGAATTTCATATACAGGCTAACGGATTTCGATGTGGTTGAATTCGGGCAAAAGTTGCCAGCCAAAAACGCCGATTATCACCTCAAGGTTCAAGATTCTTGTATAGTGAAAGTATCATTGTTAAGTGACTACGACTGCGATAAAGAGGCGTCATGGGTTGATGCAGCAAAATATATTAGAGCTAAAATCGACTCATCAGTTAACCCTTTCTATCAAGATAAGCTGATATCAAAAATAGCTTTAGAACTGCCAGATAGTGAAGATATTATTATGTTTGATGATGTTCTGGATTACATAAAGATAATATCCTTTGTAACAAACAATCAACCACAGGTATTATATCTCGTAGGATGGCAGTATAATGGCCATGATACAGGTTATCCTTCGGTTGACAAGGTGAATGAAAAGCTTGGAGGATATGATAAACTGGTCAATCTCATCCATCAGGCGAAAGAATATAATACAGTGGTAAGTTTTCATGACAACTATGATGACGCATATATGACATCTCCGGCTTGGGATCCGAGTGTAATAGCGCTGGACTCGAAGGGCGAGCTGATGAAATCAGGTAATTTCGGAACCGGACAGGCGTATCTACTTAGTAACTATAAATATGCACAAAAATACGGTGAAAAAAGAGTAAATGATACTTTGGATAAATATCCTATCTCTAAAACCTATCATATTGATGTATTGTCGGGAGGCTTCAAGGGAGGAAGAAAATATGACTTTGATCCGAATAATCCTTCCGCTGCCAAGAAAAATTTAGAGGGCAAGCTAATGGTTGTCAATGAGTTTATGAGAAGAGATATTGATGTGACAACAGAGGATTTTAGCTCACTTTTCATCGGACAGATTAGTCATTTTTGGCATTTAAACTTTTTGGATAGAGTTTTTTACCGTAATGAAGTAGTCATACCAATGATACCATTCATTTATCATAGCAAAGCAAGTTACGGACGTCATTGCAACAGTAAGATAGATGTCATATATGCGTTACTTCATGGTGCTACCTATAGCTGTGATATTAATAGGGCTGAGTTATCCAAACAAATTAGTTATTATTTTCTGGTAGCATTACCGTTATTAAAAATCTATGGGAAAGAAATGAAAAAATATTCGAGGTTCGGTGACATAGAGACAATAGTATATGATGACAATAGCTATATTGAAGTAAATTTTGAGAAAGTCGAATACAAGGTTGTTGTTCATGGAGAAATGATTGCAAAGAATTTTCAAACTTTCATTTTACAGGAAGATAAATCTTTGATTTGTTTTAGCCTGGAGGAAGACGAGTTGATTTATAAATTTATAGATCAAATTGATGAACAAACTGTAGTTAGTGTAGATAAACTGAAACAAGATTGTACAACAGAAGTTATCGCTTCAAAGGTGGTTGACAATTCTGTTATTTTTAGAGCAGATAAGAACTCAATATATAGAATAAGGTTTGAACACGTATAAACGAACGTTGACTGAGGATATTTTATACAAAAAGGAGCTACTTATTGATGAATAATGAAAATGTACATAATGTGTTGAGTGTACCACCGCTTACACATGCATTACATAAGTGGAATGAAGCAGAAGGTATATTAAGTTATGAATATAATGGTGTAGATATAATAAAACTAATGGTTCCAGGGGAAGTAGAAGATCTGGGATTTAGGCATGGTTCAGATGGTTCTATTCAAAGTGTTCAATATATGCAGCAGATTTATATTACTGCAGATAGGTCAACGAAAGCTAAAATGATTTTTACACTAAGTGATGATACAGTCTCTATGCGCACTAGACGTGCTGTGGGCAATGAAGCAATATTGGCACAACATGGGAAGTTGCTTATTCATGGTGTAAATGGTCTTTATGATGTAAATCAAGATCTTTTAATTGAACTAAATGGTTGTAGCTGGAGATGGAGTGATAATAAAATCAACAGCAACAATCAGGGACAATCGATAATCGAAGTTGAAATAGAACTATGTGAAATGCCATTATATATAAATCTAAGAATGCATTATTATCGAAAACATTTGGGTTACAACTACTATGAGCCATGGAAGCTCAAACCGAAGATGAAAACAATTGCTGGTTGGTGTTCGTGGGAGGCTTACAGACGTGATATCAATATTAATAAAATCAACAGGATAAGTAGTTTCCTGGCGGATAAGCTTAAAGACTATGGGCTTGAGTACATACAAGTGGATGATGGATATCAAAAAATGCCTTTACCATATCATGCAGAAGGTAGTATGTGCGAGGGCTGGATGACTACCGACAAAGAAAAATTTCCAGGTGGTCATCAAAGTATAATCAATTCGATAGAAGAACAGGGGCTTATCCCGGCAATTTGGACAAACGCAAATATCACAAATACTGACTTTTCTAAGTATCACAAAGAGGATGTTTTGTGGAATGCTGATAAAGCACTGAAGGGCGAGTGGATTGATTATCTATATAGCTGTACAGAGGAGTGTCTTGAGGGACAGGTAAAACCAATTTTTAAAGCTTATCGGGAACTTGGGTATAAATACGTTAAAATTGATGCTATTCGGCATTTACTATTTGATGGATTACATGAAGCTGTTAGACTCGGACTTATGTCGAATGAAGCAGCTGAGGGAAAATTTAGATCATATATGTTAGCTACGAAAGAAGGTCTGGGGCAGGATATTTTTTATCTTGCCAGCTGGGGGGAGATGCATGAACTAATCGGTGTTGCAGATGCCTGCCGAATTTCGATGGATGCAAACCCAACTTGGGCAGGGATACGAATGCAATTATTTGAATCGGCAAGATGGTTTCATGCCCAACGGATTTTATTCCAAATCGATCCTGATCATGTTTGTATACGTACAAAACCAGAGTGGGCGAAGAGTATATTATCCCTGATTTCATTATCTGGGGCGCTTTGTATGTTGAGTGATACAGAGGATGCTTATACAGAGGAAAAGTTGTCTATTATTCGAAAAACTATACCGGGATTAAAAAGCAGAACAGCAGAAACAGGACATTTAGAGCTATCCTATCCAGCTTACACCTGGACAAAACTGCATGGATTTGCCGTTCAATCGCATGAAACACCTGTTGAGATGGAGGATGTTTCTATGAAAGAAGCTCTTGATATGGCTGGAATTTTCCCTACGATGAACGATGCACATCCATTCTCTACTTTGTGGTCATTTCATATAGGCCACTTAAGTCAAACCTGGTGTATTTTAGGACGTTTTGCGACAATGCCTTTAGGCGAGTCACATGTAAATCTGGTAGCCTTAGGACTAGATGCTGAGAAGGATTATATCGCATTTGATTTTTGGAAAAAGAAATATTTAGGTATAATTAGTAAGGAAATACCTTGTGAAGCGCTGGAATTAGGATGTTGCCAAATCGTAGCCTTGCATCCAATAACAAATATCCCAAAGGTAATTGCATCAAGCAGACATATCTCCATGGACGTAATCAGTGTAGTTGACTGCAATTGGAGTGGAAATTCGCTATTTATGACTCTGAATTCAGCCCCCAATAGCATAGAAACTTATTTTGTTTATGTACCTCAAAATTATATTGTCAAACAAATAATTGTTGATGCGACTAGTGAAATTCAATATTATTTATCGGATAATTGCTTGAGCTTTGATATAAAATTTACTGAGAGCAATGTGGAAGTTCAGGTTATCTTTAATACGAACTAAATTAACAATCAGACAACTCACTGCAACCTCTACAGTGGGTTGTTGCTAAAAAGTAGAGAGCTTTACGGTTAAATCAATGTTATTCCAGTAAATATGAGTTTGGAGGTATAAGATGAGGACGGATCAAATAAGGCGACACTTAACCGATGATATTATCCCTTTTTGGAAGGGTCTTTTAGATGATACATATTGTGGATTTTATGGTGAGATGGATTATGTGCTGAATTTAAATAAGAAATCAGATAAGGGATGTATTTTAAACAGCAGAATTTTATGGTTCTTTTCCAATGCTTATATGACGTTAAAAGATGAGAGTTGTCTTGACTATGCGAAGCATTCCTATGAGTTTTTAAAGAATGCATTTTATGATAAAGAAAATGGTGGCGTATACTGGTCGGTAACCTATGACGGTAAACCAAGTGATGATTCCAAGCATACCTACAACCAATCCTTTGCAATTTATGCGTTAGCATCTTATTATGAAGTATCAAAAGATTCGCAAGCACTAAAACTTGCTAACGAATTGGTAGATAAAATTGAGAGCGTATGTAAGGACGATATTGGTTATCTGGAAGCCTTCGATCGTAGTTTTAAGCAGGTAAATAATGATAAATTATCAGAGAATGGGGTAATGGCAAGTAGGACTATGAATACGCTTCTCCATGTTTTTGAAGCTTATACAGAACTATACCGTGTGGATAAGAATCCTGATATCGCAGCTAAAATGGAATGGATTCTTGATTTATATGCAGATAAGATTTATAACCCAGAGAAAAGAAGACTTGAAGTTTTCTTTGATAATACCTGGAACTCTTTAATAGATTTGAATTCCTATGGTCATGATATTGAGTCCTCCTGGCTGATCGACAGAGGCGTTGAAGTGCTTGGTAATCCAAAATATGAAAGGAAAATCACACCGATTAATAAGGCTTTGACTGAACATATTTACGAGGTTGCGATGGATGAAAGCTCTTTATACAATGAGTGTGAAGATGGAATAGTGGATACCAAGAAAGTATGGTGGGTTCAAGCGGAAGCTGTTCTGGGATTCTTAAATGCTTATCTGAAAGATAATACAAAACTTTACTATCTGGAAACAGCAGGAAGAATATGGGATTATATCAATGCTTATATGATTGACCGAAGAACCGGAGAATGGTTTTTTGAGCTTTATAAAGATGGTTCACCAATTAAATCCAAAGAAATAGTAGGACCTTGGAAATGCCCATATCACAATGGAAGAATGTGCTTTGAAGTAATTAATAGAAAGATAAATTTTTAGAGGTAAGCTGAAAGGAGTTATTACATGCATCCCCAATACTATGTTGAATTAAATAAATATCATAGCTTAATTAATAAGAAAAATGAAATTTGCACCCAATATAACGGCTGGTATGACAGATACGTTAATCCGGTATTAACCAGAAACCATATTCCATTAACCTGGAAATATGATTTGAATGAGAAGACAAATCCATATTTCATGGAGCGTCTTGGAGTTAATGCGGTATTTAATTCTGGAGCAATCGAGTTGAACGGTAAATATTATCTGGTTGCCAGAATTGAAGGTAATGATAGGAAGTCCTTCTTTGGAGTGGCTGAGAGCGATAGTCCAGTGGATCGATTTCATTTCGCAGATTATCCTGTAGAGTTGCCCGATACATGTAAGCATGAAACAAATGTATACGATATGCGCTTGACAAAGCATGAAGATGGCTATATCTACGGAGTGTTCTGCTCTGAAAGCAAGGACTTGGAATCAGACGATTTAACTTCTGCCGTTGCAGAAGCAGGAATTGTACGAACAAAGGATCTTAAGACATGGGAGAGGCTAGAGAATCTCACTACCTTAAAATCCCCGCAGCAGAGAAATGTTGTATTGCATCCAGAGTTTGTGAATGGCAAATATATGTTTTACACCAGACCAATGGATGGATTTATTGATACCGGTTCTGGAGGTGGTATTGGCGTAGGTTTCTGTGATGACATTACTAAAGCTGTGATTGATGAAGAAATTATTACAAGCAAAAGAAGGTATCATACCATCACTGAAGTGAAAAACGGCGCAGGAGCAGTTCCGATAAAGACCAAAAAAGGTTGGATTCATATCTCTCATGGGGTGCGTAACACAGCTGCCGGGCTTCGATATGTCATCTATGTATTTGCTACGGATTTAAACAATCCCACTAAGGTTATTGCTGAACCCTCTGGATTTTATATTGTGCCGCTGGGTAGAGAAAGAATAGGAGATGTATCCAATGTAGCATTCACGAATGGTGCTATTGCAACATCAGATGGAGAAGTTTATATCTACTATGCATCCTCCGACACAAGACTTCACGTTGCATCAACAACAATTGACAGACTACTAGATTACACCTTCAATACTCCAGATGATCCTCTCCGGTCGGTTGATTGTGTACAGCAAAGATGTGAGTTGATTAGAAAGAATCTAGAGATTTTAGATAAGTAATCGTATTTATAGAGCAGTTCGGCGTTTTTCATAATATTTGTTTCTATAAGCAAGTCAGTCTGTCTTAGTCTCGACAGACTGATTTGCTTATAGGGGAGCTGAACAGAATATTACAAATAGTTTATTTTATAAATATGGAATCAAATATTCGGACAGGGTAAGAACATTTAATCAAAGTTATGCTACTGAAATTCAGACTAGAATTTAAAGAAAGTTAAGATGAAGTATTAAGATAAATTAAGATAGCAGAAAAAGATAGAGTTACTAATCTTCTTCTTTTGCTTGCATATTGATCTAAAAATGGTTTAAACTTATTTCTACTAAAGTAAAGCTACTAAACAAGATAATCCAGTAGTGCAATATGTTTATTTTATCATCCATGTTATGTATAAATATAACAAAGTTTATTATATTTACCAAAACATATATTGACATAAAATGACGAATGATGTAATATAGGTCTATCAAAACAAAGTTCAATAAGTTACAGGAATCGTTCCAGATTCCAATCTATCATATCTCGTATTCAATGAGATATGTCGTGGGGTTCCCACTCCCGTTATTCATTCCCCAATATAATCTTATAGGAGGACTACTTGGATAAAATTCTTGCACTGTATGATTCGGATTTAGCTTATGCTACCAGGTTTATGGAGTATTTTTCAAAGTCAGAACAGATGGAATTTGAGGTTGTAGTTTTTACAAGCACAGATCATCTAATTCAGTATATGTCTGCACATACAATTGATATCATCTTATTAGGAGAAGCCATTAATGGTGTTTCACTTGATCAAATTGCTCATGTATATTATTTGTTTGAAGATGAAAATCATGTTGTGCAAGAAGACTGTTCCATAATTATTAAGTATCAGTCGGTAAAACAGATCATGAAGCAAGTTCTGTCTGATATATCAACTCAAGAACATCAAACCAATAAAAATTCCTCAACAGATGTCCGGGTTCTAACGATTTACGCCCCAAATCCCCAATTAGAGACCTTATCTTTTGCATGGTCACTTGGTGCAATGCATCAAGAACAGACAAATTCATTATTTATTCCCTTTGACCTATTTCCCATTTCGCTGATATCTGGCATAAACAATAGTAATCCATGCCTGTCTGATATGATATATTTTCTAAAAGAACAAACAAATCTGTCCTCGAAGCTTCCGGCTTTGATTCAGGATCTTGAAATAACCGGAATAAGAAATCCAATTCATTATCTTTCAGGAA
The DNA here is from genome assembly GCA_023435895.1 of Bacillota bacterium. Taxonomy (GTDB): domain Bacteria; phylum Bacillota; class Clostridia; order Lachnospirales; family Lachnospiraceae; genus Mobilitalea. The sequence goes on along the minus strand of JAEZLH010000005.1, from coordinate 73,914 downwards.
TCTACCATTGCGCTGATCTATTATCCCTCACAAAAGAAGATATACGTGTGTTCGTACAACTATTAAAAACAGCTACCGCTTATCAAACCATTATAATATACACTAATTTTTTAAGTGAAGCGATGATGGAGCTATTAAGTTTCAGTGATAAGGTGGCAGTATTAACCTTTGAGAGTAATTATGATAGAGAACTGTTAAAGGAATGGAAAAGTCAAATGAGCCGTAGCAAAATAGAGTATAACACGGATAAATTTGATATTGTTTCTTTGAATCACGAGGAAGAATTCGCAGCACTTCCACTTGGAATATATGAGCTTTCACAAAGTGAAACATGGAAAAGTGCGAGACACTATCTTCAACTACATGAATTTGGGAGGTAACGTTGAAGCAACAAAAGGAGATACTCCGGCAAAGAATTTTAGAACAAATTGATCTTAGCCGTGATGTAGATGATAAAGAAATATATGATACAATCGACCAAGTTATTTTACTTCATAGCAAGGAGTCCTATATTAGTATTAAGGATAAATTAATGCTAAAGCGGGAGATTTTCAATTCCATCCGTAGATTTGATGTCTTACAGGATTTTATTGAAGACAGCATGGTGACAGAAATCATGGTTAATGGAGTAAATAATATTTTTTATGAAAAGTCGGGTAAATTATTTCAAAGTAAAACTAGGTTTGAGTCTGTACAAAAGTTGGAGGATGTTGTACAGCAAATGGTATCTCAGTCAAACCGAATTATCAATGAAGCCAGTCCGATTGTGGATTCCAGACTACCGGACGGTTCACGTGTTAATATAGTTCTTCCTCCCATTGCCTTGGAAGGTCCGATTATTACAATAAGGAAATTTCCAAGCGCGCCTATAACCATGGAGCAATTGATTTCCTATGGATCACTGACACCAGAAGTAGCTATGTTTTTGGAGCAGCTCGTTATAGCGGGCTATAACATTTTCATTAGCGGGGGTACTGGTTCAGGGAAAACAACCTTTCTTAATGTCCTTTCTAATTTTATCCCCTCGAGCGAAAGAATTATTACGATAGAAGACTCCGCAGAGCTTCAAATTCGTAACATATCAAATCTTGTCCGCTTAGAGGTAAGGAACGCTAACTCGGAGGGAAGTAATGAAATTACAATCCGTGATTTGATCAAAACTTCTCTTCGGATGCGACCCGATCGCATAATTATCGGGGAGGTAAGAGATGCAGCTGCAATCGACATGCTTCAAGCCCTTAATACCGGACATGATGGATCACTTTCAACCGGTCATGCCAATTCACCTGCAGATATGATAAGCAGGCTTGAAACGTTGGTGCTTATGGGAACAGAAATCCCACTTTTAGCTGTACGAAAGCAGATTTCTTCTGCAATTGATATCATAGTACATCTGGGCAGGTTAAGGGATCGTTCCAGAAGACTGCTTGAAATAACAGAAGTATTAGATTGTGTGGATGGAGATATCCGATTTAACCCTATTTATGTTTTTGAAGAGAAGGGAGAAGAGGAAGGAAGGGTAATCGGCTCCTTAAATAAATCAAATGAACTCAAAAATATAGACAAGCTACTCCGTTCAGGGCTTTTAAGAAAGGAGAAGGCAAATGATTCAGGACTATAATCAATATCATTTTACAAAAAGAGAAAATATACTTTATTTCATTTATGGAATAATCATTGTTGTAATTCTTGGAATTCTATTCTTTCAAAATATCATTGGAATACTGCTTCTTTCCCCCATTGTTTATTATTATCGAAAGAAAATCCTGTTAGATAAAGTCTTAAAGAGAAAATGGAAACTCAATCTTGAGTTTCGAGATGGTATCGCGGCATTATCTGCGGCATTAGAAACAGGGTATTCAACAGAAAATGCATTTGAGCAGGCGGTTAAAGATTTAAGATTAATTTATGGTGAAGAGGCGCTGATTATCAAAGAATTTTCTTATATTCTTAATCAGATTAAAATGAATATTACGGCTGAGGAGGCTTTGGGTGAGTTTGCAAAACGAACAGGAATTGAGGATATTCAAAGTTTTTCAGAAGTATTTAATACAGCAAAGCGAACAGGAGGGGATTTAATTAATGTTATAAAAACAACAAAGCAGATAATCAATGATAAAATCGAGATTAAACGGGAAATTGTAACTCTTATCTCTGCAAAAAGATTAGAAGCGAATGTAATGAAGGGAATCCCCTTGTTTATTCTATGTTATTTATCTGTTTCATCTCCGGGTTTTTTGAATCCACTCTATCATAATCTGCTGGGAGTTGTGATTATGTTTATGATCTTAATGTTTTATATAGGCGCATTTCTATTCATCGATAAAATTATCTCAATTGAAGTATGAAAAGGAGTATAACTTGATTTTCATTCATCTGATTATCGTTATTTTGTTATTATTCGGAGTAATCGTTACCTACCTACATCACTATAAAGAGCTACAAGGTATTGATAAGAAAGAACATAAGCTGTATTTTATCTATCCTTTTGCAGAATTGGTTTCTAACAAGATTAAACTTAATAAATGGTTTGGTCAATCTATTCATAAAGAAGAAATGATTAAGGCGCTATATGGCGCTTCCAAAAAAGATACCATGCAAAAATTATACTGGTGTAGCAAAATTTCATTAGTAATCTTGACCGTCTTTGTAATAAATATCATATCTTTTCTTTCAATCTATGTAAATAATGGCTCTGCTCTTTTTCAAGAACACTATATACAAAGACCGAATCAAGGAGAAGGCAGCAAAAATGTCGATCTTAATGTAACGTTTGAGACGGATGGATCGAAGGAGGAATCAAAACCAATCGATTCAAAGCAGGTTTCCATACAAGTGGTAGAAAGGTCGTATTCGCAGCAAGAGATAGAAATATTGTTTGACCAAGCTTATGGCTATCTCAAAGAACATTTATCAGGGAGTAACCCTTCCCTAGAAGAAGTAAGTACAAATCTTAACTTCTTAAAAGAAATTCCCACATCACCGGTAATGGTAGATTGGCAACCGATTGACTATTCATTAATTCAGACGGATGGAAGGATTAATAATCAAGACCTTCCGCCTGAAGGGGAAACCACCTCGGTTAAGTCAGTGCTTTCGCTACAGGATGAAGAAAGGGAAATTCTGTGGGACATAAAATTAATTCCAATACAATACGGAGCAGAGCAGCTGTTAATTGAAAAATTAATTAACAAAATTAAAGAACTATCCCAAAACACACAAACCGAGAATTATCAAGAGCTTCCGGGAAATGTAGAAAGTTACCGTTTGCAATGGAAGGATGTTAAAAGCTCAAATAGTATGGGAGTAATAATTTTTGGAGCAATTCTTTCTCTGATAATATGGATCTATTCCGATAAAGAATTAGAAAAGAAGCTGAAGCGGAGAAAAAGTCAAATGGAACTGGACTACCCTGAGATTATAAATAAATTTACACTGTTGGTTAACGCCGGAATGACCATTAAGCAGGCTTGGAATAAGATTATAGATGACTATAAGGAGAAGAGTTTGCTTTCCACGAGAAATCAGCGGTATGCCTACGAAGAGATGATTACTACTATGAATGAACTAAAAGTAGGAATTCCCGAGCATACGGCATATGAGCAATTTGGTAGAAGAACCGGTCTAATCAGTTATATAAAATTCAGCTCATTAATAACGCAGAACCTCAAAAAAGGAACAAGAGGATTTACGGAATTATTATTAAAGGAAGCAGTGGATTCGTTTGAAATTCGCAAGCAAAATGCTAAAAGGCTGGGGGAAGAGGCGGGAACGAAACTTCTGATCCCTATGATGATATTGCTTTTGTTAGTATTTATGATCATTATGATACCTGCTTTTTGGTCATTTCAACACTAAAATATTAAGAAAGGGGTCTGCATTGCAGATAAACGTATGAAAAAACTATTCAAAAGGATAACTACAAAGATTTCAAAAACAAAAGTTGAGGGAATTGGTGTGATTGAAATTATTCTAATCCTCGTTATTATCATTGGACTTATATTAATCTTTCGTACACAGATTACCGCTATTATACAAAGCTCCTTCACATCCATTAATAGTAATTCAAGCAGTATTAATGGAAAAATTACGATAAAGTAATTGGGCTTTCTCAATAATATCAATTACTCAAGTAATTACAAAACAATAGGATGAATAAAATTGCTTTTAAGTTATGTATTTAAATACATAAATGTTGAGAAGATATATATTCATAAATTTCATAAGGAGGAGTAATTTTATAAGAAAGTTAATCCATCAAGAGAAAGATGGCACAATTACGGTATTCCTTAGTCTTATATTAATTCTGATATTATCTATGCTTTTGACGATAATCGAAGGAGCTCGGGTTGATACTGCAAAGGTATTTTCACAAAGGGCATTAACATCAGCCATGGACTCGGTTTTATCGCAATATTATGGCCCTTTATGGGAGGAATATCATATTTTCGGTTATTATGAAGAAAGTAAAGTTCAGGATCAGATTCTTAAGGATAAATTGGATGAAGGAATAAAATTTACATTGGCTCCATCTACAGACCTAAAGATAAAAAACAGTACAGATATCTATAATTTCTATGATACAGAGATACAGGAGATAGTAATAAAAAACAAGACAGCACTCACTGACTATCAGGGTGAATTATTTCGTAATGAGGCAGTGGAGTACATGAAGTATAGGGAGCTGGGCAATGGTATACAGTTTCTGCTTGATAAATTGAACCTTCTTGAGACGCCTAAGCAATTAAGTTACGTTTATGATAAGAAGCAGAAGGCAGAGGAGGAGTTAGTTGAGATTGATAGAGGGTTGCTTGAATTAATGGAGTTATTAGATGGAGTCCGTACAAGTAAAAATGGGATTGTAGTTAAAAATGGCACGTTGTCGGCTAACCAATCTTTTGTTAAAAAAATTTGCTTGGAAGCTCCTACCATGGAACATGTGGCGATAAATAGGAATGAAGTATTTCAAGTATTAAAACCATACTATGTTAACCCAGGCGAGAGCGTTTCGTTGATTATAGACAATCTAAAGACGTTGTCGGAGCAAGAAGAAAAATATTCTGATTTTAATAATCAGTTGGAAGGAATTGTAGAAGCAATCAAAGTAAAAAATAATGAGTTAGACAAATTGAATTCTTTGCCCAGTAAAACACATGAAGTTGCGGCAGAAATCTTTCTGAAGGAACAAGAAATTAAGAGCCTAAAGCAAAGGAAAAAGGAAGTTGAAAAGAATTATTCAGAGCAAAATAAGGCCATGGATGAACTCCTGAACAGTATTAAAAAAAGCACCAAAAACCTTAATAAATTACTGGATGATATTAAGCCTATCATCAGCACTTCCATAAGTTGCTTAAATACACTAATTCTCAAAACAAAAGTAGCTGCCCCGCTTATAAAAGAATACCAAGATTATTTGGAAAGTAATAAAGGTGTGATGGAAGCAGAGATTTTTAAAGAGTTGAAGAAGGAAGCCCAGGGGCTGGAAAAATATATCGGTTCTGGGGAGAATGATTATGACTTTATAGGTATGAAGACGATTTTAGAGAAGAACCTAAGTTCACTAAACCAGGTTGAAGTTCTAATAGGTCAAGGGGAGAGCCAATTATCAAAGCAGAAATGGGAAGATTGTAAAGACAGCTATCAAGATGTTGCTGAAAGACTAAAACAATACAACATAAAAGGTTTAAAATTGGACTACAGTTCATTGGTGATTGATAAAAAGAATATGGATAACCCCATTAATGAAATGAATAATTTACTGAGTCAATCCATGCTTAGTTTTATAATTGACCCGAAGCTACTATCTGATTCGGAATTGCCCAAAAATATCTTGCCATCTGATGTTGCAAAAATGTCATCGTCCAATACGGATTTTTTTAAACAATTCCAAGAATTCTTTAAAGCAGCCTCCAGCCAAAAAAGCTCAGACGGCGTTCCAAGTATATTTGGATCGCTTGGACAGAACTTTGATTTTACTTCATTCATCACAAATGGGGTGAACACTGTAGCAGATGGGTTACTCTATCAGGAGTATTTAAAAGAGCATTTTTATTATTTTAATAATAATAAGAAGGACAAACAAAAACCCTCTGCACTAAGCTATGAATTAGAGTACCTTATTAGTGGAAAATCCTCCGATGTACAAAATTTGACTTCTGTCATAATGAGGATTGCATTAATAAGAACAGCTCTTGACTTTGCAGCTGTAATAAGCGATAGCGTAAAACGGAACGAGGCCAAAGCATTGGCAATGGCGCTTGTTGGTTTTACAGGACTTCCAATACTTGTAGGAGTGATACAGACAGTCATCCTTTTAGCGTGGGCTTTTTGTGAAGCACTGTATGATGTATGTGCGCTGATGATGGGAAAGGAAGTCCCGATTCTAAAAAAGACGGTAGAATTACAGCTTCCAGAACTATTTTTAATAAACCGTACTTACCTACAGAACAAAGCAAAGGATATGAATAATTCGAAAAATCTTACATTCTCATATATGGATTACCTTAACCTGTTTTTATTCATTAAGAACAGAACGGATCTGGCTTATAATACCATGGATCTGGTGCAGGAGAATCTAAAGCTGCGATATGATTTGGATAAATTCCAAATGGAGCATTGCTTGTTTGGTTTTGAAGTCGAGGCTCAGTTTGTAATACCATCAAATTTTACAAACCTAAATATCGTTAACAAAGTATTTACAAATAAGGATAAAGGATTTCCTTATCATACAAAGGCTTCCTATAGTTACTGAAAATTTTCTATCACCCGGTGAATCGGGATGTCCGCTCTTCAATTAATAAAACCCCTTAAATTAAATTAAAAATAAAACTCTCCAAGAAATCATTTGCTAAAAAGAAATATCTATTGAATTTCTATGAAGAACGGACATCCCAGTTCATCGGGTGATGAACATGTTGTTTTCAATGAGTACAATAAAGTGTGGCGAGAAATTAGATTCTTAATATGACAGGGCATTTCTTATAGCATTTGTCAGGGTTGTTGTAGGTTAGTCAGAGTCTGTGAGGAACAGGAGTATATAAGAATGGGTTTTGCGAATGGGAGAATTTAATCGAAATAGAAAGAAAAGCATCCCTAATATGAGGAATGCTTTTCCGGCGTCCTTAACGGTGGAGGCAGCACTGGTAGTTCCTTTGTTTTATTACTTCATGCTGGCATTTTTATATTTCATTCAGATTTTTACATTACAGGAACAAATTCAAGCAGACATTACAGAAATGGGGATGTCAATATCTAAGAATGCATACTTTTATAAGGATTTTCCGGATCTCACAGAAGCAGTTCAGTTTGATAAGTCCATATTTCCGGAGGCAATTGGTGAAGAATTAAATGCACTTATAGACAATGCAGTCAGTGATATTGTTGTGAAAGGATACGCTTCTAAGTATATGGATGTTCCTGCCATCAATCAATCCCTGATTATTGGTGGGTTTGATGGAATTGACTTTTCTTATTCCAATCTGCGTAACAAAAGCAATATGATTGACCTTATAGTAAGCTATAAAATCAACCTACCAATACCCGTATTTCGGTTTACAGAAATGCAGATGCTGCAGAGAGTTCGGCTAAACACTTGGACTGGGCATGAAGTACAAGCCGCATACAGTGAGCAAGAAGAGAGCGAAGAAGATATTGTTTATATTACAGAGACAGGTAAGGTGTACCATCTGAGTGATGAATGTTCTCATATCAAGCTTTCTATTCACACAGTAAATAAAATTCCAAGCGAATTAAGAAATGACAGTGGAGGAAAGTACTATCCCTGTGAGAGGTGTTGTACTGGGAAAGAACCCATAAGTGGAACTTATTATATAACAAATGACGGAACAAGATACCACACTAAAAGAGAGTGTTCCGGCTTAAAACGCAGTGTAATAACTATACCAATATCCCAAGTAGGAGATAGGAAACCATGTTCAAGATGTGGCAAATGAGTGGGTTAAAGTTAGTTCTTTAATCAGGCGCCTAAAGGGGGTTAATATACTGTAGTGAGAAATAAACTTTGATTAGTCACACAGAAAATTGGAGGATGAAATGGCAGAGATATCGATTCGATGGACTATGATGGTCTTGATTATGGTATGTGGGATTCAGGATTTAAGGAGTAAGAAGATTTATTTATGGTTATTGTTGATTGGGGCAGTAATTATGGGGGCATGTATTCCTTTTAGTGCTTCCCTCCTTATCATAGACCGGATTGCTGGACTTGCAGTTGGTATAGTTGTTATCGTGATAAGTTTTGCTACAAGGGGAAAGATTGGTCTGGGTGATGGGATATTACTGTGTATTACCGGAATTGGGCTTGGTTTTTGGAGTAATATGGAGCTGTTTGCAATAGCTTTATTCTTGGCAGCAGTCACCTCTATTATATTGCTTTCGTTTCGGATAGTAGATAGAAAAAAAAGCATTCCGTTTGTGCCTTTTCTGTTTATAGGATACTTGATAATTTTCCTAGAGAGGTGAAATATTAGAAAATTAATTAAAGACGGATGTAAGGCTATAAAAATCGGTGAAGGTTAAAAATCAGTGAAAGGCTATAAAAACCAAGTGAAAAACTATAAACATTCAATACAGAGATTTAATAAATTAAAAAAAGAATCATTATCTAGCAATATATTTAAACTCATGCCACTGCCACGAATCAAGAAAAAACCACAAGCTAGTTATTCAGGAAGTATTACCGTTGAAGCCACCTTTGTTATGCCAATCGTGTTAATTGTGATATTTGCTTTATTATATTTATCGTTCTATTTACAGGATAGGAATAAGATACAAGCAGCGATTGATTTATCTTTATTCCAGGCAAGCACTGCATTAAAGCATCCGGCAGAACTTGTTACCGGCAGAACAAACTATGATGAAATAAGGAGCAGAGGAGTCTTTTATTCACTTTATGATACCTCTGATAATAAAGAAGAAGCAATAGGAAAGCTTATTACACTTTACTTATCGAAAGAGTTATATCTACTGAAAGATATTGAGGTAGAGGTGAAGGTAAAACAAAATGAGATGGTAACTGATATCACTGGCAAAGGAGAAATTCCGATACCAATATTAAGGGAATTAATACAGCCGTTTTGTAATTTTACTTTATCAGAAGAAAATACAATCCATGATCCCGCAGAAGCAATTCGGTGTATGGAAGTAATACTGGATACTGGATCAAAAATAAAAGGGGTTAGCGAATTAAAGAAACTTCTTCAGGATATGGCAGAATAACGAAAGAGATAGGAGGAGCAAATTGGAGTTTGAATATAAGAAGGACTTAAGGCATAACTATCTGGTTATCTCAGGAGATGGAATCCCAACCAACGACTTTAGTAAAAAGATGCTGGAGAGTCAAACGATTGAAGGTTTTCTTACTATGCACACAAAACAAATGGATAACAAATGTTATCTGTATTATGATATTTCATCAAAGCAAACCATGAATATATTATATGAAAAAAATCGGATTAACTATGTAAGTATGAAAGAAATATGGAGCAACATTCTTCAGACCATTGAACGAACCTTTGAATACCTTTTGTCAGCGGATGATTTTATTCTGCAGCCGGAGTATATTTTTATGACTGCTAATGCAAATAAGCCTCTTCTATGCTTTGTACCCGGATATCAAAAGAATATTCAGCAACAAATAATAAAGTTATTAGAGTACTTTATGAATAAAATTGATTACAATGATAAGGAGGCCGTTTTATTGGTGTACCGTCTCTATGCAATTAGCAAAGAAGAGGGTTGTACCTTGGATCAATTAGTACAAGGGATAGTAAGCAAAGAGTTAAGCATTCCTCCTAATACCATCCGGCAAGAAGCAGTTAGATACAATAAGAATTCTATTACCCCTATTAACCAACTACATAATGAAATATTACCTACAACCACAATAGATTTAGTATCTGATCCAGCAAGCCACAAGGAGCAAGAAGTTGAGAAAAGTTTCAGAAAAATAAAAGAAATCCCAGCCATGCAAGAAAAGATAGAAGGGGAAGAGGAGGTATTATATTACCCTTTAAAGGTCTATGCTTTTAGTGCTTTAAGCATTTTGATTGCAATGCTTATCTTTATAGTATGTTTGATATCCGGAGTTTTATATAATTCCTTCGGAAGACATATCGACACCACCAAATTATTAGCAGCTGCTCTTATTTTGGTATGCGGGGAAAGTTATTTGTTGAAGATTATCTGGGATAAGAAGAATAAGATGACAAAATTAGTTTCAAGACAGGAGTACGTAGATCCAAGAAGTTATACCAAAGGTAAGGATAGTATCAAAAAAGCCCCCAATACTCCCCTTATTCAGAGAATCCCCTTCAGCAAGGAGAAATCAGCAAGTAAAGATAAGAATGGTATAGAAGACTTACAGTTAATGAAGTTTGGGGGAAGTCAACATAGTATAGGAAGTACCCTTACACCAGAGGTTACTTACATGAAGAGTTTTGACCAAGGATTAAGTAATCGTGATATTCAGGGTGATATAAAAAGAATGCAGGATAGTGTTGACGAAGAAGAGGAAGCAACCTGTTTATTAAATAGCCCTTCTATAGAATTATCTCGCTCTCATCCGCAAGATAATCAGAACAAGAAGACCATATTGATACTGAATCCACTGGATACAAATCAATATCAACCGATTCCTCTGAACTCTATCCCCTTCTTTGTGGGTAAGTTAAAGAAGAATGTGGATTACTGTCTTGAAAACGAGGCTGTTAGTAGATATCATGCTAAGATTTATAAGGAAGATGACCAGTTTTATATCTGTGATCTCAATTCAACCAATGGAACCTTCCTTAACGGTAATAATTTAATGCCTTATCAGAAAGTAGAGCTTCACATGGAGGATGAAATTGCTTTTGCCAATGTAAAGTATCGTTTTCAACAAACAAATGTGTAGTCATAATTAAGTATTGATCTATACTATGCTATAATAGGGCGATAATAGGGGTATGGCTTTTTACCAATGCTGTTTTACTTTTTGCTCAAGGGAGAATATAATGGTAGTATAAATAATTACTCTATCATTACCAAGGAGAATAGCATGATAAAACTATGGAAGCCACTTTCTTTATTATTGATAGTAACACTTATTTCATTGACTAGTTATGATAATGCGTACGCAGCAGCACAAAAGTTAAGCCTAAATATCACGAATAAAACGGTATATACCGGCAGTTCCTTTACCCTTAGGGTGATGGGAACTACGAAGAAGGCAACCTGGTCAAGCTCAAACACCAAAATAATTAAGGTTAAGAACGGAACAGTAACTGCATTATCAAAAGGAACCGCTAAAATAACGGCTAGGGTGAATAATCATATGTATTCTTGTAGTGTAACGGTAAAAGAGCCATATTTAAATGCTGTATCACTAAAGTTAAAAGTAAAAGAAAAATTCAAGTTAAAATTAACAGGGGCAAGTGTCAGCTCTTGGAGTACAAGCAACAAAGCGGTGGCTTCGATTGATAAAAACGGTAACATTCTTGCTTTAAAGGCTGGTACAGCAATTATGACGGTGAATAAAAAGTATAAATGTAATGTAGTAGTAAGAGCATCAGCACCTACTCCGATCCCAACACCTACCCCGCTTTTGGTAGATAAGCTAAAGACCCTGGGAGATTCTAAGCAAGTAATATTGGTTACCTCAAATCAGTTGAAAACTGTATCATGTAAAGTGGACTGTTATGAAAAAGTCAATAATAAGTGGAAACAGGTGTTTTCAACCATGCCAGGCGTAATCGGCAAGAAGGGATTTTCCATGAACAGGACGGAGGGGGATAATACTACACCTGTTGGAAAGTTTTCATTAGGAACAGCATTTGGTAAATATAAAAATCCAGGTACTAAAATGCCTTATCGCGTAACAACGAAAAATGATGTGTGGTCCAACGATCCGAAGTATTATAATATGTGGGTTACAGATCCAAAGATACAAGGGGAGTTTATGTTGAGAAAAGATTCTCTCTATGATTATGGCTTTGTGATCAATTACAACATACCGGAGAGAATAGTAGGGAAAGGCTCGGGTATATTCTTTCATATTTGGAGAAGTTCTGACTTAGGTACGGCAGGATGTGTCGCTACCAGTGAAACAGATCTTTTGAAAGTTTTAAAGTGGCTTGATCCTTCCGAAAAACCGCTTATTATTGAAGGACCTACCTCCGAGGTTTTAAAATATTAAAATTTATCCAAGCTTTTTCTCACCAGCGAGAATTTCAAATAAAAAATATTTAACGTAAAAAGAGGAAATATTTACTTCGCATTTGATATAAATTAGAGTATAATAAAAAGTGTAAAAGCCGTCAGGCTTTCACAAGAAAAAGGAATGTATCATCAGTTTCGGGATATAAATATTAATAGGTTTCTCAGGATAAGAAATGATCTTAATCCGAGAGAAAATGAAAAGGGTTTACGGGGTTATGAAGATTCTTAATTAAAGGAGGATAAAAAATGAAGGTAACGAATATCACGAATATTAACGGTTTATTTGAAGTAATTGATTCCTGTTCAGGCAAAGTGGAGCTTGTAACAAGTGAAGGTGACAGATTAAACCTGAAGTCAAAATTATCCCAGTACGTAGCATTAGCCAATGTATTCTCCGATGGAACCATCGAGGAACTTGAGTTAATCGCATATGATCACGAAGATGTTAAGCGCTTAGTGAACTTTATGTATAATAATTCCCTGAAGTAATCAGAGAACGAAAACAGAATGAATAACAAGCGAGTAAGATTGAACCTACCTAGGGGTTCAACCCTACTCGTTTTTTCATATTTATACGGTGTATATTAATAGGTATATTAATATAGAACATTCATTCTACTGGATTCAGATCCTGTCGTTTTTAGGCACACGATTCGTGATTTTTGATAGGATTCAATCGGATTCTATGTAATATTATCATCTTGTAAAGGATGGGACAAAGGTGGTAAAATAGAGGTAGGAAAAGAGGTTTTTCCTTAACGATCGGAGGTAGCTATATGAGGAAGCGACGTGAATTAACTCAATCGGTAATTTTAGCTGTGACACTTATCTTTAGTGTACTTATCAGCAATTTAATTATTAAAGGAATACTGTTATTGATTTTTTCTGGAATTCTGATTTTTAACATTCTGTCCATCCTTAAGAAAGACAGGGAGGATAAATACATAGCTAGAGTATTATATGGTTTACTACTGTTTTTGGTTTCGGTTCTTGCATTGGCTTCGGTATATATGATAATAACATCGTTTGTTGAATCTCTATAGTTGAACTAGGTAAATATGGATTATAAAATGATTTATGAAAATAATAATATAAAAAAATGCGGCGAGGTTCCAAATTAGCCGCATTTCGTTTAAAATAAAATATATGGTCAAAGCTGTAAAGCCAGCGGAATGGCTTCTCTATTATTCACAGGAATTATTGCGGGTCTATCCCGAACTATTAATAATTGATAGAAAGAGGATGAAGGTATGGAACAATATATAATGGCACTTGATCAGGGGACCACTAGCTCTAGATGTATTATTTTTGATAATAAGGGGAGAATGAAGAGCGTCGCACAGAAGGAATTTACACAAATTTATCCCAGTCCAGGCTGGGTTGAGCATGATCCTATGGAGATTTGGTCCACTCAGATATCAGTAGCAACCGAGGCAATGGCGAAGCTAGGAATCAGCGCTAAGGAGATTGCGTCCATAGGAATTACCAATCAAAGAGAGACAACCATCGTATGGAATAAGAAGACAGGACATCCGGTCTATAATGCAATTGTTTGGCAATGCAGAAGAACCTCGGATATGATTGATGATTTGAAAGCGAAAGGCTTTGATTCCTATATTAAAGACAGAACCGGCTTAATTCCCGATGCGTATTTCTCTGGAACGAAGATCAAATGGATTCTGGAACATGTCAAAGGAGCCAGAGAGGCAGCAGAGGCAGGAGAGTTGGCCTTTGGAACGGTGGATAGCTGGATTATCTGGAACCTAACCAAGGGAAAGACCTTTATAACGGATTATACTAACGCATCCCGAACGATGTTGTATGATATCAAGGAGCTTAAGTGGGATGAGAAGATATTAAGGGAATTAGATATTCCAAAGAGTATGTTGCCGGAAGTAAAGCCTTCCAGCTGTATTTATGGTTATTCGGATAAAAGCCTGTTCGGTGAAGAAATACCTATTGCAGGGGCAGCAGGCGATCAGCAAGCTGCATTATTCGGACAATGCTGTTTTAGCGAAGGAGAGGTAAAGAACACTTACGGAACCGGATGCTTCCTGCTAATGAATACGGGCAACCAGCCGATAGAGTCAAAGCACGGGCTGTTGACTACCTTAGCAGCAAGTACCCAGGAGAAGCCTCAGTATGCGTTGGAGGGTAGTGTATTTGTTGCAGGTGCTGCAATCCAGTGGCTTCGGGATGAACTTCAGTTAATAAGGACCGCAGCAGAGAGCGAAAAATGTGCAAGAAATGTTGAGGACACCAATGGTGCCTATGTAGTACCTGCTTTTGCAGGACTTGGTGCACCCCACTGGGATCAATATGCCAGAGGAACCATCGTTGGAATTACAAGAGGGTGCAATAAGGATCATATAATACGTGCAACGCTGGAATCCATTGCTTACCAGGCTCATGACGTGATAAGATCCATGGAGGCAGATTCCGGTAATTCATTAAAATCGCTGAAGGTGGACGGAGGAGCCTGTGCAAATAGCTTCTTAATGCAATTTCAGGCAGATATCTTAAATACCTCCGTAAGAAAACCGGAGTGCATTGAAACCACTGCACTTGGAGCTGCTTATCTAGCAGGGCTTGCGGTAGGCTTCTGGAAGAACAAAGAAGAGATAAAAGAAAATTGGGCATTAGCAAACACCTTTCAGCCGGATATGACAGAGGACAGAAGAGAGAAATTGATAACAGGCTGGAGAAAGGCAGTATCTCGCTCCTTTGCTTGGGAGGAATCGTAGAGGCTTGAAATTTGCATGTTTAGAAGTATAGAAGCAACCACATAGAAGAAAAGGAAGATGTAATGTTTGAAGAGAAACTAGATATAAGTTTAACCAGTGAAGGATATCAAAGAATTAACTCCAATGCAGCAGGAATTTATTTATACCTTAGAGTACAGGAGAATGAACTCAACGCTATTTCTGTAATCCATGTTGTTCAAGGTGACGAGATTACGAAGGAGCAGTATAGTCATATTTTGAATCAAATCAGAGATAATTTTGAAAGAAGCTATTCTCAACCTCTTAGATTATTAAATCTGGTGCTTACCCTAAATCCCAATAAAGTCAAAAGCTTGTGCATTAGCGATGAGAGCAGTGATCACTGGATCATTGATATGGCAAATAATCGTTTGATGATTTATGAGACTCAGTTAGGGGATTTTGAAGGGCTAAGTAAAAAAATTGAAGACTTACTTGATATAGAACAAAAGGAAAAGGGACAGAATGCTAGTGGATATGCCTATAAGGAAGGAACCTCTTATTGGCAAGATAATTCATATAATAGTACTCCTGTAGGCTTTCGAACCATACAGTTTACCTTGGTTAATTCGGTGCTTATCATATTGAACCTCATAGCATATGTAATTACTCATTACACAACACTCTTTGGCTCGGAGCGGGTTACGTATCTCAACGGAGCATTATCTTGGTACAGAGTAATAAATAATCAGGAATATTATCGTTTTCTTACATCGATGTTCATGCATGCAAACTTAAGTCATCTTTTTGGGAATATGCTGGTTTTGTTCTTTCTTGGGACAAATCTGGAACGTACCATTGGAAAATGGAAGTATATTTTGATTTATTTTGGCAGTGGTGTTCTTGCGGGGATTGCTTCCATCAGTTATAATATGTGGCAGGAATATAATGCGGACTCTGTATTTCAGACAACCTTTGGAATTGGTGCCTCAGGAGCAATCTTTGGAGTTGTTGGAGCATTGCTGTTTATTATATTGATGCATCGAGGTTCACATAATGGGATTAGCGCGCTACAGGTGATTATCTTTACCGGTATCAATATCTATAATGGAGTGATTGACAGCCAGATAGACCAGGTTGCGCATGTGGGAGGATTCATTGCCGGTTTCCTTCTTGCTGTTATTCTCTATCGCAAAACGAAGCAAGATAACAGTAGGCAAAGTAATGCCAGAAGATAAAGGTGGATTAAAAATTTAATATAGGACGATAGTTATATTTAGGTAAGAAACGGTAAGATATATAATTTACTTTAATGCCGAGGCTTAGGAAACAGCAGAGGAGGGTTATAGAATGAAGATTAATATCTATTATGGTGGAAGAGGATTAATTGAAGATCCCACGCTCTATGTTATTACAAAACTTACATCAGTACTCGAAGAGCTTCGGGTTCAGGTTACCCGAATCAATCTGTATGAAGAGAAAAATGCAATCTCTATGCTTCCCAAAACATTAAAGGAAGCGGATGGGGTTATTCTTGCAACCACAGTAGAATGGATGGGTATTGGGGGATATATGACACAGTTTTTGGATGCCTGCTGGCTTTATGCGGATAAGGAGAAGTTGAGCACTCAATATATGCTTCCGGTGGTAATGGCAAATACCTTTGGTGAACGAGAATCTGAGATGACATTATCGAAGGCATGGGAGATATTAGGCGGAATACCCTGTAGCGGTATTAGTGCTTATGTTGAAAATCATGTGGATTTTGAGACGAATTCAGAATATGCAAAAATTATCGAAAAAGCAGCGGAGAGCTTTTACCGAACCATAAACCAGAAGATGAAGATGTTACCTTCCAGCCAAGCGGTAATTAAACAAAATGTACTGGTTAATAATACAATTGTACTTACCCCTCAGGAAAGTGAGCAGTTATCCGTTTATGTTTCAGATGATACTTATGTAAAGAAGCAAAAAGAGGATATTGAAGAGTTAACACAGCTGTTTAAGGAAATGTTAGATAACAGTAATAAGGAAGGGGAACAAGATTTTATTAAAAATCTTAAGAGCAATTTCCATCCACAGGATGATTTTTCAGCAAGCTATTCCATTACCCTGACCGATATGAATAAGAGCTTGATTATTGAAGTAAATAATAAGAATCTAACCTGCTATTATGGCGAGAAATCGGATGTGGATGTCATAGCGAAGACTACCCATGCAGTAATGAATCGCATAGTGCTGGGAAGAGCGACCTTCCAGGGAGCTTTTATGGCCGGAGAATTAACTGCAAAAGGGAATTTTAAGACTTTAAGAACCTTTGATCAGATTTTCCGGTTTAATATATTGTAAGTTAAGAATTGTATAGATCCAAGAGCATTATTTGCACACACGAATCAAATAATACTGGAATCAAAGAGCCCTGTTTTACAGTGACAATCTACAATATGCGCTAACCCAAAAGGTTCATGCTACGATAATAATGTTGAGAATTATATAAAGGCATTCCCCTATGATGAATGCCTTTTTAATATATTCGACTATTCTATTAATTAAACGGGTAATAATATAGTAAAGGATGTCTCGGCATCCGAAGAATCTACATGGATACTTCCATAGTGAAGATCAATTACTCTCTTTACAAGAGCAAGCCCGACTCCGGTACCGCCTTTTTTATATGTAACAAAAGGAGTAAAAATATTCACGATTTCATCATCTTGAATCTTGCAGCCGTTATCTGAAATGCAGATTACAAGTTTAGAAGGTGTGGGAGATTCTCCCTGTTGAAAGCCAAGGGTCACATGAATATAATTTCCTTCGTTTGTCGCCTCGAATGCATTTTTTATTAGGTTAGAGAGCACCTGTTTCATCTTCACTCCATCACATGCATAATCTTCAAAATATCCTTCACAGCCGGGAAGAACCTCAAAAATCAATTCTTTGCTTTGTTCATGTGCTTTTGGCATAAAGCAATCCAGAACATTTTTGACAAGATGGAGGAGATTGGTATTTTCTTTATGGATATAGTTGCAGATGTTAAGTTGTGAAGCATCCGCCATAATATGCTCCATATCGTCCAAAAGCTCTTGAAGCTGATCCCAATATTTGTATTCCCTTGCTTCGGGGTGCTTTTGTTCTATGTACTGAACGGTACCCTTAAGTAAGGCTAAGGGATTACGGAGCTCATGCACAAACATTGAGGTTGTTTTTTTATTATCATCAATGATTGTTTTAATAGCGCTCTCAAAATCAGGATTCGTTTTTATCATATACGCAAGAGCATCGTTATTTATTTCCGAGAACATGTTTTGGACCTCCCATCCCAATATAATATAAAATCTTCCAATAAAGTGTAAGGAAGAATAGTTTCTGCAATAAATTTTAATAAATAACTTGTGCAGAGTTGACAATAAACCAACAAATAGATAGTATCAAATTATGGAAAAATATGCAATCTTAATATTGCTACAAAAAATGACACAGGAGGTAGTTACACATGAATAATTGTATTTTTTGTAAAATAATTGCGGGAGAAATTCCAGCTTCCACAGTTTATGAGGATGAGGATTTTAAGGCAATTATCGATATCTTCCCTGCGGCTAAGGGACATGTTATTATTTTACCCAAAAAGCATTGTGACAATTTATATGAGCTTGATGAGGATATTGCAGCCAAGGCTCTGTCCGTTGCCAAAAAGATAGCCATTGCGGTGAAGGAGGAGTTAGATTGTGACGGTATTAACCTCGTTCAAAATAACGGGGAAGCAGCCGGTCAAACGGTATTTCATTTCCATATGCATGTAATTCCTAGATATAGTAGTGACAAGGTACAGATTACATGGACACAGGGAACATATGAGGACGGGGAAGCAAATGCGCTGGCATCCTCAATAAGAGCCAAAATCAAATAGTAGTATGATATTAGGGGTTATACACTGCACTAAATTGATTCCATTGATTTGGAAGAATAAATAGGCGTTGTATGACCCCTAATAAACAATTTGGTGAATGATGGCTAAAAAGTAAAGAGGGTTGTGGTTTCGTACCACTTTCATGATTTCTGTAAATACTATTTGGCCTTCTTTTTGATTAACTGGATAATGGTATCAATCGAGTTATTCAACTCGCTTTTATTCATAGCATTAATATAGGCCTGTTTATTATCCATTACAACTTTAATAGATTTTAATAGGCTGTCATTATCCAAAGTTTCCTCTTTTAATACATAAGAGAAGCCTTGTTTTTCAAAGGATTCGGCATTCAGAATCTGATCTCCTCGACTTGATGCAGCAGGTAGGGGAATTAAAATGTTCGGCTTTCGCAGAGCCAGCAATTCGCAGATTGCATTGGCACCTGCACGGGAGATCGCCAGATCAGCGGCTGCAAAAAGATCGCAAAGTTCCGATTTAATATATTCGTACTGTACATATCCCTTAGTTTTTTGAAGGGAAGCATCTAAATTACCTTTACCGCATAGATGGATTACTTGATAATCCTTTAAAAGCTCTGGAAGGATTCCTCTTACCGCTTCATTAATGGCTCTGGAACCGGTACTTCCTCCTATAATTAAGATCACCGGCTTATTGGCAGAAAATCCACAAAAATCAAGGCCTTTGATTCGGTTACCCGAGAAAAGCTCTTGGCGAATTGGAGTTCCGGTAAGAACTGCCTTCTGGGGAGGCAGGTATTTTAAGGTTTCTGGAAAGTTTGCACAGACCTTGGTTGCAGATGGAAGTGCAAGCTTATTGGCAAGCCCCGGCGTCATATCGGATTCATGAATAATAACCGGAATCTTATGTTTTTTGGCCGCCATTACAACTGGGACGGTAACAAAGCCTCCTTTGGAGAAGACGATATCCGGCTTTAATTTCTTCATGAGCTTATTCGCTTCAAAGTAACCTTTGATTACCTTAAAGGGATCGGAGAAGTTCTTAGGGTCAAAATATCTTCTAAGCTTACCAGAGGAAATTCCGTGATAAGGTACCTGAAATTCTTCAATTAATTTTTTTTCAATTCCGTCATAGGAGCCTATGTATTGAATGTCATAACCTTCTTTTTTAAGCTCCGGTAGTAAAGCAATACATGGTGTCACATGACCGGCGGTTCCCCCTCCGGTTAAAATGATTCGTTTCATGCATTCTTCCTCCATTCTTTTAATGCTCTTGCTAATTGATCCGGACAGGAGGTCGGACGAAAACCACAGTGAATTCCATCTAGTCGATTAATTACTTCATCAACCTTCATACCAACTAAAAGGCTTGATAGACCGCTGGCATTACCTGCACATCCTCCGATAAATTCTACATTATTAATTACTCCTGTTGCTTCATCAATTTCAAAGTTTATTTCACGGCTGCATACGCCGGATGGTTTATATGTCATAGTATTACCCTTCCTTTAGTTAATATATTTTATGAGTTTTGGGTGCTACAGGGCACTCATAATCGAGTACATTGTATCTCACAGCTATATTTTTTGCAATGCCTTAATTTCAAATTTACAAGGATAACCTGCTAGGATATAATGAAATGAACAAAATGTTAATAAACCTTACGATATAAATCAGTTTATTTGGGCGATAAATTGTGAAGGAGAATGTTGATTATGGAAGAAAGAATGTTACAATACCAGAATGAAGAAAAACCGAAGCAGGGTAGTCATATTGACCTTAGAGTAGGTGCTAAGTCCATTATATCAAGTGGGGATAAACATAATGACTATGAAGAGGATATTATAAAGTTGATAAAACAACAGAATAAACTATTATCCGATATCAAAACTATTATGTTGGTGTTTCTACTATTAACAATCATAGGGATATTTTGGGCAATTGAACTACAGTAAGACGCTTTGCATATGTTGAACAAGAATGGATAGGGATGTTCCCATGGAAGGAGATTCTTATTTGGTTTTATCGTGGATGAATTACAGAACTGGAGGTACCGCATGAACAAAACAATGGAAGATTTTATAAAAGAGCTGTCTTCGGATGCTCCGATTCCAGGAGGAGGGGGAGCAAGTGCGCTAATTGGGGCCATTGGGCTGGCGCTTTGTGCAATGGTTGCTAATATAACCACCAGAAGGCAGAAGGGCTTTCAAGAGGAACTGGATATGAGCAGTTTATTGGAACGCACCACAAATTGTACCAAACGGCTGCTTGAACTGATTCAGAAGGATGGAGAAGCATTTGAACCCTTATCAAGAGCATACCGATTACCCGTAGAGGCACCAGATAGAGAATTAATTATGGAGAAGGCACTTATTGAGGCTGCGACTGTGCCACTGGAGCTTCTTGAAGAGGTAGGGCAAAGCATTGATATCCTGGAAGAACTCTTTGAGAAAGGTGCAAAGCTAGTGATAAGTGATGTGGCGGTTGCAGCTTCCTCTTGCAAAAGTGCAATGGAAGGTGCGATAATGAATGTATATTGTAACACAAGGTCTATGAAGAACCGCGAATATGCCTTATTGCTCAATGACAGAGCGGAGCAACTATTCAACGAGGGAGTCGGACGCTGTAATATCATTTATCAGAAGGTGAAAGAAGAACTGATCCGTCTTTAAAGAGTGTAGTATAGATTAGGTAATATCAAAACTCAATAATAGAATTAATGTGCACACAATTACAGCAATAATATTGTTTTTGCAATTACTAATTATAGAAAGTAGAAGGGAATAAGAGATGGGAACAACAATATTTATTTTTACATTTAACTTACTGATACCGATTATAATCATTATTCTTGGCTTTGTATTTCGTAATGTATCTACAAAGATCAACTATATTTATGGATATCGAACCGCTCGTTCCATGAGAAATCAGGATACCTGGGAGTTTGCAAATCGGTACAGTGGATTGATCAATATAAGAATGGGTATCATCTTCGCTATTATCGGATTGGTTATCAGTTTACTGACGTATAATAAAAGTGATGTAGTACAGGGAGTCACTTTGGTGATTTGGGTAACCATTGAAACCATAGGAATTATTGCAACGATTCCTCCGGTAGAGAAGGAGTTAAAGAAACATTTTGATGATAAGGGAAATCGAATTGAGAGTAAGTAAAAATCATTTGAAGTAGGCTTAAAGGAAATCCTTATCTACAGGTAGTTAAAGCCTATAAAAGTATATTAGAAAAATATAAATAGAAATACAACGAGCTAAACGGAGGATATAAAATGAAGAAAATCGGAATTATCGGCGCCATGGATGAAGAGGTTGCAATCCTAATGAGTCGTCTAGTGGATAAAAAGGTAAAAACAATTGCGTCCATGGAATTTTGCGAAGGAACACTACAAGGGAAGGATGTTGTTGTGGTACGTTGTGGAATTGGTAAGGTGAACGCAGCAGTGTGTACCCAAATACTAGCCGATTTATATCAGGTGGAAGCAGTAATCAATACAGGTGTTGCGGGCTCCTTACGTAATGAGATAGAGATTGCTGATATCGTATTATCAACGGATACGCTGCAGCATGATATGGACGCTACCGCATTCGGATATGAACATGGAATGATACCAAGAATGGAGAACTCTATCTTTGAAGCAGATAAAAAGCTAATCGAGCTCACAAAGAAGGTATGCCAAGAAGTATTGCCGGAGGTTGGCGTTCATGTAGGAAGAGTGGTAAGCGGAGATCAGTTCGTATCGGATAATGGCAAGAAGGAATGGCTTGTGGAGAAGTTCGAGGGCTATTGTACCGAAATGGAAGGAGCAGCAATTGCCCACACCGCATACCTGAACGGGCTTCCGTTCCTTATCATACGTGCGATTTCAGATAAAGCGGATAATAGTGCTCATATGTCATATACTGACTTTGAACATATTGCCATTGAGAATGGTGTAAAGCTTTTGGAGGGCTTGCTGAAGCAACTATAGAGGTGATAGGCACGAGAAGAATAATGTAGCACTATGCTTCAAAAGAATAATGTGGCACTATGCATAGTTTGAGAATTAATTAGGTAGAGACAGAGTAAATCATTACATTCAATCAAAGCATTCATCTATAGCCTTCAAGCAAATCAATAATTAAATACAAGCATATATTTCATCAATGCCTTTCAGTAATAGGAGTTGACTCTTGCCAGCAGGACAGGAGTCTGCTCCAAAATGGTTTTAGGGAGAAACCTAGCTACCATTTTAGAAACTGAAAGGCTTTTTTGTGCGATATATATGAATTTTTTTCTAAAAATTATAATATATTGTATTTATTTCTTGCGGTAAAAATCACCAGCCGTTATAATTGTAGTATATTTTGACAAAAATAATATGAAATTAGTAACCATGAGGAAGGGCTTTCTGGAATGGAGGATGGGATGGAGAATCAGCCGAGATTATTAAATATGATACGCAACATGGAGCAGATTATTGTGGGTAAGAGAGAAGTTATTGAACTTACTCTGGTAACACTATTGGCCGGCGGGCATCTTTTGTTAGAGGATGTACCGGGGGTAGGAAAGACTACGCTGGCAAAGACGCTTGCACAAACAATTAATTGTGGCTTTACAAGAATACAGTTTACACCGGATACACTTCCCAGTGATGTGACGGGTCTATCAGTCTACAACATGCAGTCAGGAAAATTCGAATATTCAAAGGGAGCAATTATGGATCATATCATCCTGGCGGATGAGATTAATCGAACTTCTCCCAAAACCCAGGCAAGCCTTTTAGAAGCCATGGAAGAAAAACAGGTTACAGTTGATGGAATTACTTATCCGATTGCACTTCCGTTCATGGTGATTGCAACCCAGAATCCGGTGGATTATCTGGGAACCTATAACCTCCCCGAGGCGCAGCTGGATCGTTTTATGATGAAGCTATCCATCGGTTATCCCCAGGCAGGAGATGAGAAGGTGATGGTGGATCGCTATCTGAAAGGTCAATTAACACAGAAGCTGGAAGCATCGGCGGATCAGGATAGCATCATCTCAATGCAAAAGGAAGTAGAGCACGTTAAGATTAATCAGGATCTGGTAATTTACGCAACAAAAATCATACAGGAGACAAGAAAGGACAGTAATATTTTACTTGGAGCCAGTCCTAGAGCAACCTTAGCTTTATTAAGGGCTAGTCAGGCGCTTGCATATCTTGAGGGAAGAACTTACTGTATCCCGGATGATATTATGAAATTAATTCAACCGGTATTAGCACACCGAATTATCATGTCCCCCGAGGCAAGACTATCTCAAATGAAGCCGGAGAAGGTATTGAAGAACATAGTAGCGAAAATACCGGTACCCGTGCTAGCTTCCGTTTAGATGGGAAGGCAGGTATGAAAATAAATCGTATCATCTGTTTGGCTCTCATTATTGTTTGTGGTGTATTTGCCTCGTATTACGGCGGTAATATTTCATATGCACTATTTTATTTGGCCATATTTTTGCCGATAACATCATTTTTATATACCGTATATGTTTATGCCAGATTTAAGATATATCAGTCGCTGGATAATTATCTGGTCGTAAAAGGTGACTGGATTCCCTATGCATTTGTTGTTGCGAATGAGGATTATGTGACCTTTCGTAACATTAAGGTAAACTTTTTAAAAGACAAATCTACCATTGAGGCGGCGGATCAGGTTGCACAATACAGCCTCCTTCCCAATGAGAGCGAACGACTTAAGACCAGGCTAAAATGCAATTATCGTGGGGAGTATTACATTGGAGTGGATTCCATTGAGGTTACAGATTTTTTGTATCTGTTTACGATTACTTATCCCATAGGGACAAAGCTTAAGGCAACGGTGCTGCCCCGTATAGTACCCATAGATCGCCTAGTCATCGCCCCTTCTCAAAGTGATGTTAAGAACCCGCTTCGTTTTAGCAATACAGCGGAGGAGGAACTGGATACGGAAGTAAGAAAATATCTGCCGGGGGATTCCAGAAAAAAGGTACATTGGAAGCTATCCGCAAGAATGCAGGAACTTATCTCTAGGAAGTATCAATATATTCCCAAGGCACAAATCGCTATTTTTATGGACCTAAGAAAGCCACAGGAAGAGGAACTGAAGGTAGTCATAACCGAGGACAAAATTATTGAAAGTGTGCTTGGAATTTCAAATTATTATGCGACCCAAAGAACAACCTCCCATATCATTTATGAAATGGGGGAACGGATGAAAGTCACCATCCGTAATAAAGAAGAATTCAATGCGTTTTATAAAACCTGTGCAAAGATATACTTTCGTAGCCAGTTGCCTGTACAGGAGCTAATACTAGAATATAGCAGACCAGGTAATCAAGGAGTATTTTGCGTTGTGGTAACACATCTTCTATCGAAAGAGTTATATGTAGCTGCTCTTAATCTGGTACAAGGTGGCAGTCCTGTTACAATTCTGTTCGTGAGTGATGATATCACCCAGGAAACCAAGGACTTAATATCAGGTATGAAAGCATCGGGAATCAGTGTATATCAAATTATGTCCGAGGATGAAATAGGGGAAGTACTTACCAAGGGAACAGCATAATTAAGGAGTTAGGTGCTTCGAACAGTATAATCATACTTATTATATTCACAACAGATACAATTTTGCAGTGTCTGCTAATCTCGAAGAAGTGTTGGAGAGGTGGGAGGAGCTCTTATCTGTTATGGTACAATACCAGTAATAATAATGTTTCGTCATTAGCCAAATGAAGTTAACTTAAGGGGGGAAGGAATGTTAAAGGATAGGGAAAAATTATATCAGGCATATCATGCGGTACTTAGCATGGCTCTAACCTGGGCTTTCGTGCTGGTATTGGATCAATACTTTTTACTAAAGGTACCGATTGTTTTGTCCGCAGTACTTTCACTGCTTCCGGCTCTTTTGATTAATTTATTTATTTTGAATCGTAAAAATATCATCAGTTATATCCTTCTCGCCGGCATATTTGTACTATTAGGACTGATATTATGGATTATGAAGCTGAACCCCTTAAGCTGGATGAAAGACTTTCTCAACTGGTGCAGGGTGTATGGAGGGGAGAGCTATCTGTATAAGTCTTACTATGCTGATTTTATTATAGTTATTGCGGCGATAGTGGGAGCAGTCATATTCTATCTGCTCATGAAGCTGGAAATCACAAAAATATGCCTTGCTATTGCAATCGTAGCGACCATGGTTATACTTGCGGTAAGTAAAGCTGATATCACAAAAGCGGTTGTAGGAATTTGTATCTTTTATCTGCTAACAGTGGTAGTCGAGTTTTATGGCATTCTTCATAGTAGGAAGATAGGAAGACAGGATAAAAAAGAAGGAATTTTATATCTTGCACCCATATGTCTCATGCTTGCAGCTCTGGTAGTCCTACTTCCTTCAAAACCCGAGCCCATTCAGTGGACCTTCGTAAAAAGTACCTATAAAGAGGTGAAGGAAAGAATTGAACAGTGGCAGCTGGATTGGAATTATCATTTTGGTAATGGCAGCGCATTCTTTAGCGTATCGGGCTTTTCGGAGGAAGGCAGTAAGTTGGAGGGAGGGAAAAAACTTTCCACAGACACAAAGGTGGCACTTCAGACCTCTGGGTTAGGAAGCGGCTCAAAATTATATCTGATTGGTTCTATCAATGAAACCTATACCGGACATAGCTGGGAAAAAAATAATAATAACTTTCTAAAGGGGGAGAGGGATTACGGACTAGACTATTTGGAACTATTCTATGCCCTTTCCAGACAGGATGAAACAACCTTAGAAAGATACAATTTCCTTCAAAAACAAAGAATTCATATTATATTTAACAATATGAAGACGAAGTCTGTTTTTTATCCGCTCAAGACCGGTAATATTGAGAGCGGACCCAACTATGAAATGTTTGAAGAAGCACCTCAGGTCTCCTTTTCTCATCGATATGGAAAAGGAACCGATTATTCCGTGGACTATGTGGATCTGAATTTGGAGGGAAAGGCCTTCAGGCAGATGTTAAGGGAGGCAGACTCCTTTACCTATACCCAGCCCCAGCCGGTCAGTGAGAAGAAGATAAAGCTTTTGGAACAGTTCTCCATAAACAGCGGTTTTATGTTTGATATGGAACGAATGAGTGAGAACTACCAGAAGTTAAAGGAGAGAGAGGAAATTATCCGCTCCGTATATCTGCAATTACCAAAAGATCTTCCGGAACGGATTAGAGAATTAGCATATAGTATAACGGATGGTTATGATAATAATTATGACAAATTAAAGGCGTTAGAGAAGTATTTGCAAAGTTATACTTATACCCTCAAAACAGAGAAAGTGCCGAAAGGGCAGGATTTTGTTGACTATTTTCTGTTTGATAGTAAGCAGGGCTATTGTACTTTTTTTGGCACAGCAATGGCAATTATGGGGAGATGCATTGGAATCCCCACACGTTACGTGGAAGGGTATGCTGCCAAAATGAATGAATTTACAAAAGATAATTATCAAATTCGCAATGACAGCGCGCATGCTTGGGCAGAAGCTTATCTTAATGGGGTTGGATGGATACCTTTTGAAGCTACCGCACCCTTTAACAATAACCGGTATACCAAATGGGCGGAAGAAGCAACAAACACGGACGAGGGTGATAAAGACCCTTCTGACTATTATAATAATCCTCAGGTAACAACAAGCCCAAAACCCATAAACCCTACAACACCGGCACAACAACAGGATAATGAGAACAATACCCTGGTTATATTATTTGCTGCGGTAATCGGTACCTTCTTGGTAACGGTCTTCTTGTTCTATCAGGTGTTAAGTATTCGTTACAAGCTTGAATTCAAGAAAGCAGATTACAGCAAAAAAATGTATATGGAATTTCTGCGTATATTAAGACTTCTTGCGAAGTCCGGCTATACCTTGGGAAGTCAGGAGACAATCAGGATGTTAGCAAATCGCATAAAGGATAACTGTGATTATGAACAGGTAACATTCCGAGAGGTTGCAGATATTTATATGCGTTATCGTTATGCAAATGCTTCGGTTAGTGAAAAAGAATACGCCAAAGTTGAGGCTCTTCGAGAGGAACTTTATCTTCGATATAAAAAAGAGAAGAAATTCTATACGTTATGGCTTGATGAATTTTTCTTCCTAGCAGGAGGGAAGAGAGGATAGCATAAAGCGTTGGTGATACGATAGTATATAAAGCGTTGGTGATATGATAGTATATAAAGCATTGGTGATACGATAGTATATAAGGCATTGGTAAATACGATAGTATATAAAGTATTGATAATAAGATAGTATATAAAGCATTGGTAATACGATAGTATAGTATGGCGCTCGGTTAATAGCATCCTCACCAAATCAACAAGTTATTGAGTCATACGTACTCCCTATTTTTCTGAAATGGTGGCAAGCTTTACATTGGTATAATAATAATTCAAAATTTCTTTATAAAGAGAACCCTCTTCTGCCATGGCATTGGCACCGTATTGACTTAAGCCGATGCCGTGGCCGGAGCCGTTACAGATAATACGAACCTTTTTGTCGTATTCTTCAATATAAAAATGACTGGAGGGGAGACCTACCACCTTAATAAATTCCTCTCCGGATACACTCTGACCGTTAAGTTCCAACTTAAGTACATAGCCGGCACTGTCTCTTGAGGTGATTTTAATCTGTTTAAAAAAATCAGTTTCAGAGAGGGTGACTTTCGTATAATATTTATTTAAAATTGCAATAAGATCTTTAATGTTATATTCCTCTATCTGAAGATAGTGAGTTGAGGTTACATCTTGCTTGCTTGGGATACTGACCAGATAGGGAACATCTACACCCCAAACCTCGGAGGCATTTCTGGTAAAGCCGCAGCCGGTATCAAAAAATACCGGTAGGATCAATTGGTCATTATAAACTAAGACCTGATCCTTGGTAGAAGTAAGAGCATCTTCTATTTTATTAAAATAATCCTGATAATCATTTCCCCAAAACTTCTTTAAAGAATCCAAACTAATATAAGACAGACCAAGCTCAGAGGTGGTGAAGGTTTTTTTGTCAGAAGCCCCTTCATGGAGCAGTGCCATATTATACAGTGCATAAGTTCTTGCAATAACAGCCTGAGCTTTTAACGCTTCCGGTTGATAGCCGGCAGGCATATTCGCTGCAATGACACCTAATAAATAACGATCGAAGGAGAGTTCATCCTTGGAGCCGTTTTCTTCATTATAAATTGTGAAATTCATGGTCTGGATTGTCTTTATATTATCCTTTGTGCTGTTAAAATATAGTGTAACAGCAAAGGGAAGCAACAGAACCAATATACAAACAAATATCGTTTTTCGAAGTACCTTCTTCATAACCCCTCCATAACCGTTTTATATTATTACATTATATTAACCGATTGATGGTTTATGATATATAATGCCGTGCTTGTACAATTAATTATTGATTTAAGGTGCAAAAGGTTTTTAACAGAGTTCATTGGCAATTGGTATAAAGCTAGAAGAGGAATGCACCTAGAAGAGGAATGCACCTAAAAGATGAATGTACCTAAGGAAATGTATTAGGAATTTAGAACATCTTAATCATTTTAACATTGGAATGTTCTGGGCGTAACCCAACGATAGCGACCTGCATATATTATTTATATTAAATACATATATAGGAGCATAATGCCCATGAGTAAACTGGATCCTAAAAAGTTAAGTGTGACTTTTCACGACGGAGTAACGGCTACAGACCCTGTCATACCAAGAAGATATACCTTGACCCATTCTGATATTACAGGTGATTTATTCCTGGATATCGGTCCGGTGATAGAGGAAAGTAATATTACAGAGACTGCGGATGAGGTACGGGCGGAATGGGTGGATGATGTTGGCGGATATCTCTTTTATGTATATCTGAATGTGGATGGACCATCAGCCTGGGGAATGAATGGAATTCGCAATTTTATATTCCGAAGGGAACTACCGCTGGCGTTGCAAGCCATACGCTTTGGGGACAGAGAGTTTTTTGAAGCACATCCGGAGTTAAACTTCGCCCCGATTATTGTATTCTTCCAATCCAAGAATCCTAAATATAATACAATGGAAAATTGGGGAACCTTTGCCGATTATGATGTAACAAGGTCTCCGAATGTGAAACAGTTGCGAGCCATGAATGAAAATAAGGTGTTAATTGATACCAAATATGGAGATGTAAACGGAGACGGAGTACCCGATAAGGTCAGCTTATATGGTTCAAGAAGTGAAAATAATGAGAGCACTTACATAATGAATATTTCAATTGTTATTGAGGATGGCAAGACAAAGAATGCGAAGATTATTGTTCCATTCATAAATTCGGGCTATAATCCTACCATTTTTCTTGGTGATTTTACGAAGGATAAGGTGGATGAAATAAAGTTGAGCATGGAGACCGGTGGTAGTGGTGGATACGGCAACTTTTATATTTATTCTTTTTTAGGAAATGACATGAAGGATTTGTTTGATTCAGAACGATACAATGCGGAAAGCCTCTATAAAGTAGATTATGAAGACCAATACAAGGTTCGCATATCTAATTCCCAGTTAGATACCATGTTTACATTGGATATCAGTGATAAGGGTAAGGATTATCTGTCCCAGCTTTATACCGTGAACGGTGAACTGATTAAGCCGGTGAAAGGGGAAGTTCAGGCGATAAGCGCACTCATACCATTTATAAGCAATGAAAAAGAGAACTATTATGAGTTGAGTGCTATTCAAAGGGTGGTTGGAATCTATAATGCGGATACCTTGGGATATATTCAGAACCAGCTGGGTTGGAACGGAAAAAACTTTGTGACAAGAAGGATTCTTACCGCAGTGCCGGGTACAAAAATGATGTTTTCTTATTGATAATATCGTTAATGCTGTATTTTGGTTATATTAACCAAATAAGGTATCCTTTTATTCCAGAGACCTTCATTCCAGAGATCACTTTTGCAGAAAACATTTTTTAGAACGTAGGTTTGGATAAAATAGAATAAAATACCAACAATAGGAAAAAAGAAACAATTATTTCTTGTTTATTACGTTTTGCGATTGTGTTATAGTAAAAAGACTAGGCATGAAAGAAAAAGAAAATAAAAGAAAAGAGATGATTGTTATCAAAATCAAAATTCTAGACACCTACAAGGGACTTCCAAAGAATATGTACATATTATTTGTGGCAACTGTAATTAATCGCTTTGGAGAGTTCGTATTGCCGTTTTTGACCATGTATCTGACAATCAAAATTGGTCTTTCCTTTGGTCAAGTGGGTATTATTGTTACGATTGCATCTTTAATCGGAATACCATCCTCAATGATTAGCGGAAAATTGGCGGATGAATTCGGCAGAAAGAAGACCTATTTGATAGCGCAGAGTGGTGCTGCAATATGCTTAATTCCTTGTGCATTTATTAAAGATCCCAGAGCTGTTGTTGTGTTGATTTTACTATCTACCTTTTTTGGTGGAGCAGTAAGAGCACCGATTCAAGCGATTATTACCGATATTCTTCCTCCACATCAGAGGCAACAGGGCAATTCGTTGCAATATATCGGGATTAATCTTGGTGTAGCAATAGGTCCTATTGTGGCAGGATTTTTGTTTAACAATTTTCTTCCAATGCTGTTTATTGGAGACGCATTGACTTCTTTTATTGCCATTTTCTTGATTTGGAAGAACATTAAAGAGGTAAAGACCGAGCACATTCATAAAACGGTATATACAGAAAAAGAAAAGGTCGAAAAGGGAAATGTGTTTACAGTATTAAAAAAACGCCCTGAGATAATAATGTTTTTAACGGTATATATTCTATATAGTTTTGTTTATACACAGCATCGCTTCTCTTTGCCTCTGACTGCCGATGCGGTATTTGGTAAAGCAGGTGCCGGTTACTTTGGTATTTTGATGAGTGTGAATGCGGTGACTGTACTTGTATTCACAGTAGGCGTAACTGCAATGACGAAGCATTTGAAACCCTTAGTCAATATCACCATTGCTGGGCTCACCTATGCAGTAGGCTTTGGTATGCTAAGCTTTATTAACACCTTTCCGCTCTTTATTCTATCTACGGTCATCTGGACTTTAGGTGAAATTCTGGTGGTAACGAACTTTGGAGTATATCTTGCTGATAATAGTCCCAGTAATTTCAGAGCCAGATTTAGTGCAATTGGTTCTCTGAGTTGGTCAATCGGTGCGGCATGTGGTACCTCCATGGCAGGTAAGTTTATTCAGGAGGCTGGAATTCAATATATATGGATGCTGGTATTTGTACTGTCGCTTTTAGCAACAGCGGGTATGTTCACAATCTATATGCGGGGTAAGAAGAAGGAAGTTGATGAAGGAATAGAAACCGTCTGTACCCAATATGCAGAAGGGGAATCCTAGGCGGTAAGATAGGTAGCTATTTAGTGAAAAAGACTTAATAATTAAAAGAACTATCATATAATGTTTCATGCTATATGCAGATTGTCATGGCATTAAGATAGGCTTGACAATCGAACTTGAAAAAGGACATTGTCCGGGATTTGCACCGGGGAAGGTCCTTTTTTTATAGGCATTCTTATAGGCATGTACAAATATTTAACATACACGGTTAGTAGAAAATATTCTTTTTGAAATCATGAAACTTTATAATAGTGACGGTACAAATAATATCACCAATAATATTGTTATGTAATTACCCTGTATACTATATTTTTGAAACCACAATTTCAGTGTATAATAGGAATAAATAGTTAAGGAAGGAGAAGCTCATATGTCAGTTCAATGCCATAATTGTTCCCATTGTAATAATCGTTTGTGTATGCATAAAGTTCCAATCTTCGGAGGTTTAAATCACGAGGAGATGATAAAGATATCCGAGCTGATTCAACATAAGAATTATCGTAAAGGAGAATTAATATTTTCATTAGGAGATGGATTGGATTCTATTGTAATCATTAATGAGGGAAATGTGAAGGCCTACAAATATACTCCAGAGGGCCGGGAACAGATTCTCTATCTCTTCACAGAGGGTGATTTCTTCGGTGAGCAGTATCTCCTGACCCAAAGAAAAGCGTCCTATTATGTGGAGGCGTTAGAAGAAGTAAAGATATGTATGTTATCCAAGGAACATTTTCAACAATTGCTTCTTCAGTATCCGGGTATGGGAATTAAGATTATTGAAGAGCTTGGTAAAAGGATGCTTCGACTGGAACATTCCATGCAAAGCATGGGAGTAAGAAATGTGGATTTGAGAATTAATGCTCTCCTTCTGGATTATTGTGAGAAATACGGCAATCAGGGGAAGGAAGGAATTATAATCCGATTGCCCCTTAGTAGGGAAGGGATGGCGAACTATCTTGGGGTAGCCAGAGAAACGGTCAGCCGTAAATTAAGTCAGTTAGAAAGTGAGAATATCATTCGTACTATATCTAATAAATCATTAATAATCTTGAATAAAGAAGCCTTGGAAGAAGGAAATGATTTCATTGTATAGCATTTGAAATATTCTCAAATCAATAGCGTATGCAACAGAGTTTATTAACCATAAGCTCTAAATGATAGGAGTTATAATTCTCGAATCTTATTATTAACATTAGCTCAAAATTCTCTCCATAATGTGATTGTAATCACAGAAATTATTCTTCTTACATTCTATAATGTGGTCATAAGGAAGTACTTGAAACACATTTTAATAGAATAGCTGCTTAAATGCAGGATAAGAATGATGAGGAGGATAATAATATGAAATATCAAGATAAGAATGCATCCATTGGTGAAGTGGTAGTGGAATTACCGAAGGCAACCGAGGTGTTTAAAAAGTTCGGAATTGATTTTTGTTGTGGAGGGCACCGAAAGCTTGACGCTGTAATCGAAGAACAGAAGGTAGATAGAGTGGCTTTGTACGAGCAGTTAGACCAGCTTTATCAGGAGCGGATATCAGGATATGAGGGGAAGGGCAATCGTTTTGACGAAATGAGCCCGGAGGAGCTTACGGTATATATTGAAGATAGCCATCATGTATACATGAGAAAGGTACTTCCGGAGATTTTGAATTACTTAAATACGCTGCTTCGTGTTCATGGCAAAAAGCATGGGGAACTATTTGATCTATACCGAGTGTATGGTGTGCTAAAGACAGACTTGGAACAGCATTTGCTAAAGGAAGAGAGCATGTTATTCCCGGACTTTAATGATGAGGATAACAACAAGCAGGAGATAGTCCGGCTGACGAAAACCATTATGGAGGAACATGAGGCTGCAGGGGAATTGTTACAACAGATGAGAGTGATTACAAGAAATTATCAGCTTCCCGCGGATGCCTGCCAAACCTTTGAGAGAACCTATCAGCTACTGGAGGAGATGGAGGATGATCTTCATCAGCATATTCACTTAGAAAACAATATTTTGCTAAAGGCGTATCGTCCCAGATAAGATACACAGAACTGACAGTCATCAATTTAGCATTGATGTAAGCATGAAATCCCATGAAAGGGGTATTCTATGAATAAAATGATTGATATGGGTAAAACCATATATGAGCTTGTGGGTGAATATCCGGAGATAATCGACATACTTGCTGGACTGGGCTTTACGGATATCACAAAGCCGGGGATGCTTAAAACAGCCGGTAGATTTATGACGCTTCCGAAGGGAGCGGCTCTAAAGAAGATACCAATGGAGGAGATTATTAAGACCTTTCAGGAACATGGTTTTGAAGTGATG
This sequence comes from Bacillota bacterium, assembly GCA_023435895.1. GTDB lineage: Bacteria > Bacillota > Clostridia > Lachnospirales > Lachnospiraceae > Mobilitalea. The sequence goes on along the minus strand of JAEZLH010000005.1, from coordinate 39,406 downwards.
AGATAGGATGAGAAGGTTACGCCATCGCAAAATGTAAAAGAAGTAATCCTCAGTACAAATTAAATGGGTAGAGTACTTGCGCAGGAATGGAGGCAAATATGAGCGAATTTATTAATAATAGAGAATATCGTCAACAGACGATTAAAGAAATTATAAAACAGCTTCATAACGGAAAATCAGTGGAAGAGGTGAAGGAGCAGTTTGAAGAGGCATTTCAGGGAGTGAGCGCAACAGAGATTTCAGAGGCGGAGGGTGCTTTAATTAGAGAAGGACTTCCGGTGGAAGAAATTCAAAGACTCTGTGACGTACATGCCGCAGTGTTCAAAGGCTCCATTGAGGAGATTCATCAACCCAAGGATCAGACAGAAATACCGGGACATCCCTCAAATACATTAATAAGAGAGAATCGCCAAATAGAGAAAATCATTGAGAAAGAACTGGATGCATACCTGTATGACGATAAGGCATGCCTGAACAGGGATAAACTTTTGGAGGGCTTTGAGAAATTATATCAGGTTCATATCCACTACTTGCGTAAAGAAAATCTACTCTTTCCCTACATGGAGCAGTATGGTATTACAGCTCCGCCCAAGGTTATGTGGGGTGTGGACGATGAAATCCGTGCTGAGATTAAGATGGTCAAGGCTCTGATTCAGGAAAAAGAAAAAAGTGATGATGAGATAAAGCAAAAGGCAGAAGAAGTCATCAACAGGGTGAAGGAAATGATATTTAAAGAAGAGAATATCATGCTTCCTATGTTATTAGAGACTCTGACCCAGGATGAGTGGAAGGTAATAGCAGATGAAAGTAAGGAAATAGGCTATCTTATAGAGAAAGTACCTGTTTGGACACCTGCAAAGGAGGATAAGGATATTGCTGGTGAAACTTCGAGTAATACTGTGGAAGCTGGTCGTATAAGCCTGCCCACCGGAAACTTTGAGTTAGAGGAACTAACCGCGCTCCTTAATACACTACCATTTGATATCACCTTTGTAGATAAGAACGATCTTGTGAAATACTTCTCGGAGGGGAAGGAGAGAACCTTTCCCAGAACGAAGGCAATCATCGGAAGGAATGTATCCAATTGTCATCCACCGGCAAGCGTCCATATTGTAGAAAAGATTGTAGAGGATTTCAAGAGTGGGGCAAAGGATCATGAGGACTTTTGGATTAAGATGGGTAATAAATTGGTATTAATCCGCTATTATGCAGTAAGAAATGATCAGGGTGAATACCTTGGCGTGCTTGAGGTGACGCAGGATATCAAACCGATTCAGGAAATCCAAGGAGAGAAGAGATTATTGTCTGAATAGTGCTCATCATGGTTGAATACAGGAATAATATGATTAAATATTAGGATGCCAAATTGAAAAACAGACAGAACTAGAAGATGTACAATGCATGGATAGGAACGATATGAAATTAAGAATTCTCTAAGAGAATGTAAGGGCTGCAACAGTAGGATTCCAAGGCTATATGGTAACATAACTTCTTGGAGAAAAATAATGTTGCAGCCCTTTTTTCGGTATTAAAATAAAATTGAAGCAAAATAAATTCGGATAGAGAGCAATCTTATCACCAAACAATTAAAATATAAGGACAATCAAAAATCTCTTAATTAGAAAATATCCATTGTGACATCCTGCTTTTTTGCTTCCTCTGCTTCAAAAAATTCTTGTTGTTTCATATGAAGATTATTTGCAACAAAGCTGGTAGGGAAGCTGACGATCTTTTGATTAAGTCTGGATACATTACCGTTATAAAGACGCCTTGCAGCCTGAAGATGCTCCTCTGTATCCATAACAGAAAGCTGTAATTGCCTAAAGTTTTCACTGGATTTTAACTGAGGGTAATTCTCGGCAACTGCATGAATGAACTGGCTTGCCTGATCCAGAGTGTTGATTGCACTGTTTCGCTCAGCGTTGCTAATGCCGGAACGAAGCCGTATGGTTTCAAACATGACTTCCTTTTCGTATTTGGCATAACTCTTTGTGATATCTAGCATCTTAGTTAATACATCATGACGTTTGATTAAGGCAACATCGATGTCAGAAAGTGCTTCCTCTACTTTAACAGAGGTACGCCGAAGGTCATTCATGGCAGAAATATACCATAGAATAACGATTGCGATAATGATTAATATAATAAAAAATCCACTAAATTCTTTCAATACGATTACTCCCCTCTGAATTCGGATGCGCAGGCTGTTTGTGAACTGCGCGATGCTTTACAATAAAGGTCTCTATCTAACTCTAAGCTATCAATGATATTGATGATAACATCAATTTCTCCTTGCACTTCCTGTTGTATCCTGTTAAAGTCCGGCTTTTCAAACAATTTTGGCTCCATGGCATCTTTATTTGTATGAATAGCTACATGAAGCTGATTATCAATAAAGCCTAACATAAGCGCTCCCCCAAGGGTTTCCTTCAGTTCCTTTAATACAGCCATAAACTGGGGTGTTAATATATAATAGGCTTCATGATCATCTTGACAGTATACCTGAAAAAGCTCATTGAACTCCATATCCTCCAGCTTGATTCTATGTCGCCGTTCGTTGCTCTCTGTAAAGATAGAATTTTTCTTTTGAGAAGCAATGAAATCTTTATCGATAATCTGCAAATCAAAATGAAAATTTTTATTAAAATCAAAGATTAGCCAACGCCCATTCAAATACGTCACTGTATAGGAGGTCTTACCGGTGCTTACATGCTGTTGAATTATAACATCAGCTCTTGTAAAGTGAACATCCCGGTAGCTTCCACTCACATAATCGTTGGAGTGATAAATATTTCCTAACGCCATAATTCCAGTGTGGCGAATAAGATCCTGATTTAACCCTTTTTCACCATCATAAAACACATGGGAGAAAGTATGATTCATTGGTATTTCAACAAAAGCAGCTTTAAACTGGCGCGCATATTCCTTGCTTGCACGAAAGAAGCCCATAAGATATGCTGCTAGGAAACCGGCACCTATACCAATAATTGCAGCCAAAGCAAAGGAAAAAATGGAATTCTCCTGGGGTATTAAAATTAGCGAAAAGATAATAGTTACCGCTAATGCTATCCAACATGATTTTTTGAATAAGGCGAGTACCCTACACCTTAACGTCTCGATTTGTAAAAATGATTGTTCCACAACTTACCCACCCATCTTATAAATATAGCATTATTATACATGAATGGAAAAATGAAACAATAGAGTACAGATGATTTTAATGAAATATTAAGTATTTCTTAAGGATTTTGTGAAGTGTTTCAAAACCCTGTTTTACACTGTGGGAATTTAACGTTTAAACAAATCTGTGCTACTGTTCCTCCCAGTCAAAGTTGAGGATATGATTAAGAAGAATTCAAATACTCCTCTTTGGAAATCATTTATCGTAATCATTATACCAAGTTCTAAATTGGGAGTGAACAGAACCAAATCTATAAAGATTATGTACAAAATGTGATTTGAATCATGGTTTTTACCTATACTATAAGTTATAATTTTAACATAGACAGACAAACAAACAAAAATACTTATAAATCAAATGAACGGAGGAATAGATATGGGTAAGAAAATAACAGAGATGGTTACTTGGGTAGGAAAAGTGGATTGGGAGTTAAAAAGCTTTCACGGAGATGAATACTCTACAAGAAGAGGTTCCTCATATAATTCATATTTAGTTAGGGATGAAAAAGTAGTATTAATTGATACTGTTTGGCAGCCTTTTGATAAGGAATTTGTTAATCGACTAAAGCAGGAGATTGATTTAAATAAGATTGACTATATTATTGCCAATCACGGAGAGATTGATCACAGCGGTGCCTTGCCGGAATTATTAAGAGAGATTCCGAACACTCCCATATATTGTACTGCAAAAGGAGCCCAGATTTTAAAGGGTCATTACCATGAGGATTGGAATTTTGTTACCGTTAAGACAGGGGATACCTTGGATATCGGTAAGAATAAACTAGTCTTTGTAGAAGCACCCATGCTGCACTGGCCTGATTCCATGTTCACTTATATGACAGGGGAGAACATCCTATTTAGCAATGATGCCTTTGGACAGCATTATGCAACAGAATCCCTCTATAATGATTGTGTGGATGACAGTGAACTATTTGAAGAAGCTATCAAATATTATGCCAATATTCTGACACCCTTTAGCGGACTTGTGACAAAGAAAATTCATGAGGTACTTGGCTTCCAGCTTCCTGTAGATCTGATTTGCCCAAGCCACGGCGTGATATGGAAGGAAAATCCTACACAAATTGTTGAGAAATATCTTGAATGGGCAAATGATTATCAAGAAAATCAAGTAACGATTATCTATGATACCATGTGGAATGCAACAAGAAAGATGGCAGAAGCCATTGCCAGTGGAATTCGCGAAGCAAACCCTGAGCTTACGGTAAAGCTTCATAACGCATCTAAAACAGATAAGAACGATATCATTACCGATGTATTTCGTTCCAGAGCAATCCTGATAGGTTCCCCGACTGTGAATAACGGATATCTTCATTCTATCGGTGGACTGATGGAGATGATAAAAGGATTAAAATTTAAGAAAAAAGCAGCAGCATCCTTTGGTAGCTACGGCTGGAGCGGAGAAGTAGTGAAACTTCTAAATGAAGAACTAAAAAAAGGTGGGTTCCAGTTGGTAGATGAAGGACATCGATCCTTGTGGGTTCCTGATGATAAGGAACTGGGTGCTATAAGAGAGTACGGCAAGGAACTGGTGGGTAAGCTATAAGAAATAAATTACACTGAATAATAATATTAATCTCATGCAATGTATCGATTATAAGATATCAATACAATGCATGAGATTAATTTTTTACCCAAAAATTGATTCAGGAGATGAAGGCTCCTTAAAACAGAGATTATTGTAATACGAGCCTTTCGATGGATGTAAATGACGATATCCATAATATATATGGGACATTCGACGTTCGAAACAAACCTTAATTATAACTTTGAAGTTCGTTATTATCAAAACAGATAGTAAAATATAGCTTAAGTACCAACTGATTAACTCATCAGCTCCTCCACTACATTTCTTAGTACTAAGCTCTCTTCATATCCAGGCTCTAAAAGCAGGGATTTATTAAGGTGTTGCAAGGATTTCTCAAACTCTTGTAAGTTAAAATAACAGAGTGCAATTTCATAATGTACACCGGGGTCCTCCCCATAGATATCAAGGGAGGCATTAAAGAGAGTGATTGCATCCTCGTCCTGTCCAAAATACGCCAACAAAGAGGCGAAGCAGGAAGCCAGGTCACCTTCTTCTCCAATGGGAAAGTAATGTTCCCAAATTTTATGGATCACATTCACCAGCTCGTCTTTCGGGAAATCCTCTTCCTCTCCAATTCTTTTCAACAATGTGTTATAGAATTCCAAAAAGGTTCTTGCATCCCATACGGTATATCTAAGAAAGGTTAACAGTTCCTTGGTGGTCAGGGTTTCATGATGTGGGACAACTGCTTTCTTTAGTATATAAAAATCATCCGGCCCTATATGTTCAATAATTTCTTCATAAGCTAACTTTGTCTCCAAAAAATCATGGGAACGATTGCTCAACAAGAACATGGACATAGTGACATTTTCGTGATCATAGATGGAGTGCACCGCGCTGCCTCCAAGGCTCTTAAAGAATAATTCCATACCATGAAAATTAACGGTCAGTGAGATGGAACCATGCTTTGAGAGAAAGGGATGATAGATTTTCTCCATGGATGATAGGTTGCGATAACCCTTATCGGAAGAAATCAATAAGATATCATCACCAAACAGCTTTCTTAAACGGGTAATGCATCTTAGTGCAACAATCGGTACGCTAAAGGCACTATCGTCAAGACAATCTTTATAATAGAGAAGAAGTTCATTCGCATTAGGCTCTTCATAATAAGAACTGCCATCAATAAGATGATCGGTATATTCATAATCAAGCCCTGCAAGAATGGAGTGGTCACTTAAATCAGCGGAATCTTTCTCGGAGTAGACAGTTATGAGCCCTTCATAAAGAGTTCCTTCTTTTACATAAAAGGTATCCTGTGGAAGGCTGTCGAAAGTATAATTCGCAAATAGAATCAGAGGGTTATGGAGATTGTCCATACTTAATAGCTTTTTGCTATATCGTAGATGTAACTCCTCGTCTTTTGTCATATCAAAGGTAGCACAATCTAAAACACCACTCTCGAAATAGGGTTTTAGATAACTGTGATTTAACCAATACTGCACATTTCGCTCTGCAAGATCGGTAATCAGGTAACAGAATTTTAAGCCCTTCAAAGAAGAACGTTCGAGCATATTCATAAATCTTTTTAAGAAGGTATAAGTAAACCGTCCCACTCCGGCAGCAAGTTCCATAATATAAATAGTGGTTGTAGGGTCGAAATCCTTTTGAGACACAAAATCCCTGCAATAACCGAATACCGTTTTTGCATAAAGATTGGCGATATAGGGATTGGTGGTGATATATTGAGGAACAATCCCACGACTCCAGGCCTCCGGCCCCTGCTTTTCATAAAATTCGGCTTGAAGCTTCCAGATGATGGACTGAGATAGGGGTTTCGCAGTATCAAGGATATTGGTAGGAAGGCTGTTGCTATCCGGGACAGCCGTGCGTTTTGATTTGATTATCTTATTTGAATTCAATATAGTAATCCTCCAGTATTTTATAACAATAGGTGAATTATACACCAAATACAGCTAAAAAAACCAGTTGGTTAGAATAATCTTATATTAAGAAGATTACGAGAGTTGATTAATCGAAGTAGATTAATCAAGAGGCCTTCATCCAAATAAACCACCTTAATTTATTTAGGGAAGAGATATCCTTTATGGATATATTCTTATGGTGATATCTTCCCTTGGAGACAGTTTTACCATTTTTTAATTGAATTGCTCTACGAGGACAATAGTGAATACATGCAAGGCAAATTTTAAACTAAATCTTGGACTGTAACTGACTAATTTAAACTATATGTGAAAAATAGGTAAAAAATGATACCAAAATACCAGATAAACCCAATGAAAATTGTTGAAAATTGTTGAAAAAATAGTTATAATTGTTAATGAAACTTTTCCTATCGATAGACCATAATTGCAACAGGCAGTAGATATATTATAGGAAGACTTTTAATAAGATAGATACAATTTATGAGTGCGTAAGTGCTTATTTATAGTGATGGAGCAATTAGGGATAGGCGAAGGAGAAGAAGACAGTGAAAAAAAATAATACCAAGCAAGTCAGGAATAGTTTACTATTTAAAAACATTTTCATTAACCTAATAATTATAGTGGTTCTTGTTATGGCAATTGTAACAATATCGTATAGGATTAGCGCGGCTACAGTTACAAAGGCAATTGAAACACAGATTCAGTTAAAATTACAGGAAGCTAAGAGTAAAATAGTGGAGGTAAGAAAGAGTCAAGAAAAGCAACTTACAATACTAAGCAGATCTTCCGACGTAGCAGACGCCATAGAAAGCAACAATATGGATAAAGTTAAAGTGATGGCTGACGAACTTATTGATTCTTATTCGCCTTATATGGAGAATGTGCTCTTGGTGGATGCCAAAGGTAAAGTAATCTATGACTCAAATAATAATGCGTTGGTTGGAGAGGATATATCCTCCCGTACATATTTTCAGGAAAGCTTGAAAGGAAAAATTGCACATAGCGGAATTCTAGTATCCAAAGCAACCTCTAACTATGTGGAAGCGGTTAGCGTACCTATAATAAAGAAATTCAAGGTGGTGGGTACACTTGTTACATCCATGAATATTAACTATATCAGAGACTTTTTGAAAGCAATAAAAGTTGGAGAAAGCGGATATGCATTTTTGATTGATGAGAATGGTTCCTTTGTCTATCATCCTAAGGCTAATTTGATTAATACAAAATTATCGGATCTTGGCATTACACAACTAAATGATGCATTGCCGAATATGTTAGCTGGTAAAGAAGGGCAAGTAAGCTACACGTTTGAAGGAACCGAAAAGTTGGACAAGTATATGCCGATAGAAGGATGGTCATTATCGGTCAATGCTGTAAAATCAGAATATTTAGCTGATGTTAACAGAATGTTGATACAAATATTAATGGTAGGAGCATTCATGCTGGTCGTAGCATCCATAGCAGCCGGTCTGAATTCCTATTTCATGATAAGAAGAGTTAAAAAGGTTCAATATGTCATGGAGAATGTTGCCCATGGTAATATGACCGTTCAGGTGGAAGAGAGAAACTTAAAGAAATGTTGGGAAGTGCTAAACTGTGATAAGAAAGAATGTCCGGCTTATAACAACCCAGACTTAAAGTGCTGGGAAGTGTCCGGTACCTTCTGTAATAATATGATTCAAGATGGAACTCTCTCAAAGCTGGAGGACTGTAAAAAGTGTAAGGTATATCAAAAATCAGAGGGAGACGAACTTGGACAGATGACAAGGGGTCTTAGCATCATGGTTAAGACAATTCGTGATTTGATTTACAACATAGCTCAGATATCCGAACAGCTTACAAACTCCAGCGAGGAATTATCAAATGCCTCCGAAGAGACAACAATGACCGCAGAAAGCATCTCAACACGAATGGAAGAAATCAGTGCGAATTCTGAGAATCAGATTGAATATGCAGAAACAATCAATGGAAGTACACAAGATATGAACGGGAAACTGGCTGATTCCGTAGCTAGAATTAATTATATGGCGATGGAAGCGGAGAAAGTAAATCAACGTGCTAAAACAGGGGAAGAAAAGATTGGATATGCCATCGAAGGAATGGAGCAGATTAATGTTCAGACCGGAAAGATCGAATCGGTTATGGTGGAATTGGTACGTCAATCTGAAGCAATCGGTGAAATCAACAATGTAATTACTTCTATAGCAGAACAGACCAATCTCTTATCCTTGAACGCTTCTATTGAAGCAGCAAGGGCCGGCGAAGAAGGCAGGGGCTTTGCAGTTGTAGCGGATCAAATTAGAAAACTGGCTGCTCAATCACAGACATCCGTAAAGAATATTGCCCTTCAAATAGAACAAATCAAAGAAAGTATTGCGTCAGCAGGGCAGATGATGCAGACAGAGACCCAATATGTTAAAAATGGTATCGTATTGGTTCAGGAATCTAAAATCGCATTTGAAGATATAGCAAAAAGAGTATTTGAACTGGTAAACGGTATGACAGAGGTAGTGGACTTTGTGGTAACAGTACAAAACTCCAGCAACTCCGTAGCCGGAGCAATTCAAAAGATTGCCGGTGTAATTGAAGAATCAGGAGCAGATATTGAAGAAGTAACCGCCTCTACCGAGGAGCAAACCAGCATCTCAGAAGAAATCTCCAGATCAGCAACAGAGTTATCGGGAATGGCTGAGGAGTTGTTGAAAGCGGTGGCGGTGTTTAGGGTGTAAGGTTGGAGAGTAAGTTAAACTCTTTATTAGCAAAAATTACAGACAGTGATATTGTGCTTTAAGGCTGCAAGATAGTTGAGAAACTCTTGTCATGGTAAAGATCATAAAAAGAAAAGAAGAAATTAGCGGTGCATCGGTAGGAAATTTGGTGGTGCAATGCTTATTTCTTCTTTTTTAATTTAAGTCATAAATAGGCTTACCTGAGAATTAGAGTATTATTTCAAAGAATGTAAGTTATACCAAATTATTAGTATGTCTGCTGCACGGTTTATAGGGTTTTCCCTTCCTTCATAAAGATTATTAATTCTTTCGCAAATTGTTCTCCGTGTGAAAAGAGTAAAGCATGTGAAGCATTTTTAAAAGAGACCGTTATTGAATCATATAAGACCTGGCTTTGCATATAATGGGCGGTATCAGGTGAAAATAAAGAGCCTGGATCTGCATAAAAAAATGCAGTTGGAACCTTTATTGTTTTTAACGTGTTCCTAAAATCGCAACCGGCGATGTCCTTCCATAGTGCGCTGGTCATATGCTGTTTTTTGTAATTGTTACCTATCAATAATTTTGCAAGCAGCTTACTTAATAAGTTGGCATTCTTGCGATAAACAGAAGACTCATTATATTTTGTCATGTTTCTGTAGGTAAAAAATGAGGCGAACTTTATAAAGTTATGATTCATGGTTAATAAATCACGATGATAATCCTCTTCATGGTACTCACCACGATATAAGCCTAATGTCCAATTCTTATCATTAATCATCTTAGGTGTAATATCAACAAAAACTAATTTGTTAAGATTATTGCAGCCAAATTGCTCTAGGTAACTAAAGAGAGTCAAAGCTCCAGTTGAATAGCCAACGATGGAAGGATTTATCAAGAAGAGGGAATCAATTAATACTTTTAGATCTTTCGCAAATTGAGCAATTTTAAAACCAGTTTCAGATTTAGATTTACCATGACCTCTTAAATCGAAGGAGATACAACAATAATTTTTTGAAATTTTTTGAATCACTTCTTTATAATCTTCAGCCTTTCCAAATAGACCATGAATGAATATAATAGGGTCTCCACTGCCAACAATTTGGTAGGGCAATACGGAGCCATCGGATAGTTTTAGTTCATATACTAGATTTTTCTTGTTTTTATCTGCTTTCTTTGGGCTTATAAACATCATTACAGTACCTCCATATGATTTGCTAAGTTTGCCAACAGAATATAAAACTCCTCTGTCTAGTATTCGTCAAAAGGGAATCACCAAACTTAAAAATAACCTCAATTTAATAGTAACCCTATCATAAGGCTGCCAATTAAACTGAGGTTAAATAGAAGTTAAACACAACGTAAACAGGATTCCTTAAAACCAGTAAAATGTCGATCAATTACGCTTTAATCGCCCACCGCAACTTGGCTGAGCGTGCTCTACTATTGGTATTACATTCTTCTTGGGAAGGTCGTATAAAATTCGGAGATATTTCCTGATAAATGCCTTCTCTAAAGTAATGCTGAAAGGATTTTTTAACAAGACGATCCTCACCGGAATGAAAGGATAGGATTGCAACACGCCCGCCCTTAGCAAGAGCATTCGGTAGCTTCTCTAAAAATTCGTACAACACTTCAAATTCTTTATTCACATCAATACGCAAGGCTTGAAAGCATCTTTGACAGGATTTCTTAACAGCCTCTTTCCGTTCTTTCTCCGGAATGAATTTCAGAGCATCATTAATAATTTGCTGGAGCTGCGTCGTAGTTGAGATTTCAGTTCCCTTTTTTATTGCCCAAATGATGGCACGAGCGATTTCAGCTGCATAGGGTTCATCCGAGTTTTCTAGTAGCATTCCGTATAACTCGTCCTGTGATATGGTCTTTAAGCGTTCCGCTGCGGAGATACCTTTGGTAGGATTTAATCTCAAATCCAACGGACCCTCTGTTTTATAGGAGAAACCTCGATCGGGATTATCTATTTGCATGGAGGACACACCCAAATCCGCCAATACAAAATTAAGCGGTCCTGCTTCGGCAGCAATTTGGTCTATTCCTGCAAAGTTCATATGTTTTATTGTTAGAATTTCAGGTCCATAGCCTAAGCCAGCCAAACGCTCTCTGGTGCGTGGTAATTCAACAGGGTCTTCATCTGTTGCATACAAATGACCCTCAGAATTCAGACATTTTAGCATCTCTAAGGTATGTCCGCCATAACCCAAGGTCGCATCCAGCCCAGTTTGTCCGGGGGTAATCTGTAAGAATTCCAAAATTTCATTTACACATATGGAGCGATGCATTCCGGCGGGAGTATTACCTTTTTGGATGACTTTTTCTATGGCATCCGCATATTTTTCAGGTTGATGTTCTTTGTATTTATCTTTAAACGCTTTTGGATGAGTGCCCTTATATCTTGGGCGGCGTTGATGTTGCTGTTCTTGACTTTCCATTCTTGATTCCACCTTTATTCGATATATAATATTGTAACAAGTTCTATGATATCAAATACCTTAGACAATAGCAAACTTAGAAATGATTTTAGAGGGAGTAGAGTCGATAAAAAGAGCAGAGTAATATTGATATACTCTCCTTATGGTAGTTAGGGAGCGGTGCATATCTTATACCCTGCTTTTATGGATGTACTGTCAAACACATACTAAATGAAACTGATGTTGAAATAACTACGTTTAGTCAATATAGTTCTCAAATATCTTTAATGTTTGTAATGGAATGTGTACATAATAGGAATCGGTAATATCATAATTTGCTATATCTTTGTCTTTAAAACCTCCTTCGTTTTGATAATCAGCATTAAAGTCTCTGCCTAAGCGACCCATACTGGTATCTAAGTCCCCGAATTGAATAACAACTTTGCTGTCATCAAACACCAAATAATACCTCAAATCTAAATTTGCAACTTCCTCACTAGTTAAACCTTTAAAATTAAAATCTTGACAATCACCAACAATTTTATTTACGGTTTTTTTATCAGTAATAGACTTGTGTTTATGGAAACGGTAAGTTTCGTTTTCTTTTACTAATTCATATAGAGTTATAGTCTTTGTTTTAAAATTAAAATCATTAGATTTATTGCTGCATGAACTAAATATTAATGAACAAATAAATAAAAAAGCCGTTAGTTTATATGAATATTTCATTGAAAGTCACCTCTTATTATGTTGATTATTATGAGAGAATCAGCTTACTTGATATTTTGAATAGATCGTTTATAGAAAGATTCTGTATTTATTTACCATATCATAAAAAACTATATTAATCAATATGAGGCGTTTTTATTTACATGTTTATCTAAGGTGATCCTATTTCGCAACTAATTTGGTATACACTTTTCATGAAAAGCAAATATAATAAGGAATTTTCTTTTTTGATGTTGAAGTAAATCACTTAAAACAACCTACCAAGTCAAATTTGGAGGAGCCGCATGGCTATTAGAAATAGTTTTTATTGCATTTCATAGAATACCCATGTAAAATTGGTTAGTGCTTATGAAGATTAATCAGTGAAAAATGGTGATAGTAAGTTTCTTAAAGTGGTATAATGATAGAATAAAGAATGACTGGGATGATAAAAAAGTATAAACCCTATTTAAAATTGTACCAAGACAACTAGAAACAAGCTAAAAACAGGTAGACGAGTATTTGGCATATTTATTATAAGATGATAATTGACATAATTCATTCGATACAAGGCGAAACGAAGAATACTATTAATGCTCTGAAGTGTAGATTTTCAATAAATGAAAGATATATTGGATATAAAGTTTCTTCTAAGAGCTGATACTGCCAGGAAGGCAGCAAGGAGGTTAAGTTGAATAACAACGATATACTAATAAGATTAAGATACGCCCTTGATATTAAGGATATCGATATGGTAGAGATCTTTAAACTGGGAGGAATCACAGTAACGAGAGAAGAACTGCAAAGAATTTTACTAAAGCCAAAAAACGTTAGTGACATAGATTCAGACAAATATGAATTTATCGCAAATGATGATATGAAGAAATGTAACAACTTTATGTTTGAGTCCTTTTTGAACGGCTTTATTAATATGAAAAGAGGAAAGCAAGAAGCGAAGCCGGGTGAACCGCAAAAAGATGTATTTATGATCAAGGATAATAAATCAGTCAATAATGTGTTTCTAAAGAAGATAAAAATCGCATTATCTCTTACAGGAGATGACATGCTTGATATATTCAAAGCAGCGAAAGTTAACCTTTCCAGTAGTGAGCTAAGCGCTGTATTGCGCAGAGAAGGACAACGTAATTATAAGGAGTGCGGAGAGCGATATGTCAGAACCTTCTTAAAAGGGTTGACAATTAAGTATAGGAAGATATAACAGAGATTGTAGGCAAATATATAAAACGACTTACATGCAAATAAATAAATATAATTGTGAAGCTGAAACTAGTTCGTAGGAGTAGAGGGCCAAAGTTAAACCTCGAAGTCAAAGCTAAATCACCAGGCAGATTCGATAACAAATTTTATTCAAATGTACTGGCAACGAAAAATTATATATGGTTTCACATTTAATAACACAGGCAATAAAGAGAGGAGCGTATGATGCATTAGATAAATACATCATACAAACAAATATGCAATTTAATGAGTTAAAGCTGATACCAGCTATTTTAAAAGCACTTGAGAATGAAAATTATACCGTTCCAACACCCATACAGGAAAAGGCAATCCCTCATATATTAAGCGGTAGGGATTTGCTTGGCTGTGCACAGACCGGTACCGGTAAAACAGCAGCGTTTGCAATACCAACACTGCAACTAATCAGTGAGGAGAAAACGTCCCACACTTCAGAACGGAAAATACGTGCTTTAGTTGTAACACCAACCAGAGAGCTTGCGCTTCAAATATATGAAAGCTTTTGTACCTATGGAAAATATACAAAGTTAAAAGCTTGTGTTATCTTCGGTGGCGTATCCCAAAAGCCTCAGGAGGAGGAACTGCGCAAGGGCGTGGATATCCTTGTAGCAACTCCCGGTAGACTAAATGATTTAATCAATCAAAAACACATCAACCTAAAGGATCTCAAAATATTTATATTAGATGAAGCAGATCGAATGCTGGATATGGGCTTTATTAATGATGTAAAGAAAATCATTGCTAAAACACCCGTAGATAAACAGACCCTGCTTTTTTCAGCAACCATGCCACCGGATATCGCAAGGCTGTCAACAACTCTGTTAAAGAATCCAGCCAAAGTGATGGTAACTCCGGTATCCTCCACGGTAGATATCATTGAACAGTATCTGTACTATGTGGATAAAGGCAATAAGAAGGATTTACTTCTTCATGTGCTGAAAGACCAATCCATAGAATCGGCACTGGTATTTACCCGTACAAAGCATGGGGCGGATCGATTGGTACGCCATTTGGCAAAGGATAAGGTAATAGCGAAAGCAATTCATGGCGATAAATCGCAAGGCGCACGTCAAAGTGCTTTAAGTGATTTTAAAGATAAGAAGCTTCGTATCTTGGTTGCAACGGACATTGCCGCGAGAGGAATTGACATTGAGGAACTATCCCATGTAATTAATTATGATCTTCCCGAGGTACCTGAAACTTATGTACATCGTATCGGACGAACCGGACGTGCGGGACAGGGTGGCGTAGCAATTTCCTTCTGTGATTTTGATGAGAAGGAACTGCTTAAGGACATAGAAAAGTTGATTAGAAAACACCTAAAAGAGGTGAAAGACCATCCCTATCCTCTAATGAATAACTTCCCTGCGCCGAAGAATACACAGCCAAGGAATAAATCATCCAAGGCAGGTTCATCGAATGGGAATAGTCAAAAGGCTTCTGCTGGAGCGGCTGCAGGAACTGGAAAGAATTCTTCAAAAAGAAATACCGATGAAGCAGTTTTAGTTCAGGCAGGTATTGACCCGAATAAGAAGTATCGGATGGCTGCTGATGGGACCTTGAAGGAAAAGAGAGGGTTTATGAGCTTTTCGAAGAAAGGAAAAAAAGGGTCCGGGTATACGAAGAAGAGGTAGTTGATGGGTTTATGAAACGAATCTAAGAGAATAGAAAATAACAAAGCAAGGAGCCTTCGGGCTCCTATTTTGATACATCTGCATTAGATGCTTTTAAATTATATAACAGAGTGGATAGATGTTTATGAAAGAATATATCGTTGAGGTGAATTGCTGTAACGTATATCTATATTCCGCCATTCTATAAGATGTTATGAACTGTAAAAAAGGTAATGAGTTCAAAAGTGTAAGTCCAATGTTTATTCCTGCAGTTCAAGATAAGTATTTGAAAATTGAATCCAGAATTCCTTATGCAAATTATTATATAGAAAGGCAGACCCATAGCACAGAAATGATTGTGTCATGGGTCTAATTTTTAATAGTGCAGTTATTGTATTGAATAATTTGTAAAAATATAGTATGTTGATTATAAGATGTGGTGAGTTGCTTATATCATTATTATATAAAATTAAGAAAGAGGGCTGTTACCTTTCGTGCGGACATTGTCTCAACACTAAGGAACGCTTCTCTATTACTCATGTTTATTAAGAAAAGGAGTACACTAACTTATGATAAGAGATACCAATTATCCCGAATATGAGGAGCATAAGAGTTTTAGACTCACCAATGAACAGAGACCATATTTTGGACTAAATCTAATCGAAAAACAATGGGAAGAAGTAGAAATAAAAGAGGGTACTACGGTCTTTTATGACGGGGATGTTATTAGAAAAATTATTACATGGGAGAACTATGGGCAATATGAGTATAAAGAACGTGATACAGAACTAATAACCAGGGATAGGGAGTTTGTTTTACCTAAAACAACAAAGGGTAAAGAAAAGAAAATCACACCTACAAACTTACTTAGTGTCACTCCGGCTGGCTGTTGCATATATATTTCG
This sequence comes from Bacillota bacterium, assembly GCA_023435895.1. Classification (GTDB taxonomy): domain Bacteria; phylum Bacillota; class Clostridia; order Lachnospirales; family Lachnospiraceae; genus Mobilitalea. The sequence goes on along the minus strand of JAEZLH010000005.1, from coordinate 23,114 downwards.
CTTCGAGTTTCGAACTTCGAATCACATGTATATGCTTACTCTCCAAAAAATCATATTCACCTTCCCATTACTGGTTGTGAGAAACTCAAATCAATTTCCGATATAAAAGAATGGCTAGATTATTATATAAAAACTTGTCCAGAGAACTATTTTGATAAAGTCATGAAAATGAGAACAATGCCTCATCGAACCATAAAATATAACGTTGGAGATATATTCAGGTTTGAAATTGATAGAGAAAACTATGGTTATGGGCTTATTATCGGAAAAATTCGTGAGCTAATAAAACAGGGCTTATTTCCTAAAGGACACCCTATGCATAGCGCCATGATGATACCGCTCTTAATAAGGCTCTATGTAATAAAGACAAAAGATAGCAACCTTTCTGTTGATGAGATTTCAAAAAATAAACTTCTGCCAGTGGACTTAATGTGCGATAGTGAAATAATTTGGGGATGCCATGATATAATCGGTCATAAAACACTATGCCAAGATGATATAGATTTCCCTATGCAGATGATTTGTTTATTGAATGAAAAGAACATCAAAACTTTATATTTTGGATGGGGTACTGGATTAAAGACGACTGAGAATGTTAAAGATCTACCCGAAGTGATAAAAGAAGGTCATTTTCGTAATGATGGAGTCGCATTCAGCCTTCTAACCTATGTACTCAAAAGAGTCTTGCAAGGGCAATCGGAATATAACAAACACTGTGATTTATTACACCCTGAAAATACTGAGCTTAAAAGCATAATCTTTAAGATGCTTGACTTACCTCCCAATATTGATATGGATACTTTCAATGAGGAATGCAAGGGGATGACTAGAAATGATTATGTCCAACTAATTAACAGGGCACCACTTAGAAATAATAAGGGAAAGAGAGTATTTTGATATTAACACCTAAAAAAGGGCATCATATTGAACCGACCTCTCAAAAGTTAGATCAAAACCTTACAATTGGGAGGTCGGTTCAATATGATGCTCTTATTAATGGTGGTTGCATTGACTTGGGATGTAATACTATAGAAGTGGTTTGGTTAAAGTGAATTCTTTGTGGTGTTTTTCTTTGAAATACTGATATGCTTAGCTATAAATTTTATAAATAGCAGGTAAATAATTATTGTAACAACCATTTCAACCAATATTAATGGGGAAATCATGTATATATTACCTAAAATCGTATTATGATTAAGTACAATTAGCCCTTCCTTGCTAAATATGTTATCCTCGCTAAGAAAACCTCCAACGATTGATAAAATACCAAATACACGTAAAAGTATAAATATTACCTTTTCTAATTTATTGTCATTCATAATGATCTCTCCTCGTATTTATTTTATATCCTAAGAATACTCCTTTTGGAAAAATAATAGTAGTTATGAATGTAACGGTTTCTGATTACAAATGTCATCTTTTCAAATTATGAGAAGTCATAAAAACAATATCCAATTTGTCCCATTATGATTTCCGGCTTAAAGGGTAAAAGGATAGTAAGGATCAAATAATGGCAGCTAAATATGCAATTGATTACAATGAAGTTAAGAATAGCAACTATAATGAAGCTGTAGTGAAATTTAAAGAAATTGAAAATTATAGCGATAGTCGAGAACAGATTAATCGTATAAAACAAGGTAGATATGAAGAAGCAAACAAGTACATATCTGGTTGAATGAAATATAGTAAAGCTCGTGATATTTTTTAATGGCTGGGAGGCATCTGGTTTTTTATAAGAATTTGTACGAAAACTAAGGAATCCCATATTTTAATGTTAATCTGATAGCAAGGGTACAGTTGAAAGCTGTCGTAAGAGAAATACATTTCACCAGTGAGCTCATGTTTATTCTTTCCGACACACTTTTAATATTACATAGAAGAAAATAAGGCCCATGTCACAGAAGTAATTGTGCCATGGGTCTTATTTTCTTCTACAGGGGATAACGGAAATCGAATACGTATGAAAATCTGGGAGGACAAGGGCATAGTGACCAAGTGACATGAGTATTGTTTGTAGAAATAAAGATACAGTGTGTTTAGGAGCCTTTTGGTAGCCATTTTCTTTTATGAATAATTTTAAGGGAAAATTATTTTCCACTGCTGTAAATTGATATATATAAATTAAGAAAATATATTATGCTATAAGTTCTGAAGATTAAAAGGTGTTAAAACTGTAGTAAGTGTTGAAAAATGACAAATATAGGAATACAATATTTATAATTGAGATATAAGCGAACGCAAACGTAAGGAGTGTGAGACTAATGAGTAGGATAAATGTAATCCAAAATGCTATCAAAGAACTTGATGGTGGTAGTTATCAAAAATTAATAGATGCTTATTTGTATAAAAAATATCAATTCAAGAATATACAACCTCTTGGAGTTCAAACAGGAACAAATAAAACGACAAAGGGAACTCCAGATTCGTTTGTTAAAAATGAAAATGATACGTTTACTTTGATTATGTATGGATCAGTGGAAGATAACCCTTTTAGCAAAATAAAAAAGGATATCCTCTCTTGCTTTGATCAAGATAAATTAAAGTTATCTGAAGATAAGATTGAAAAAATAATCTGCGCTTATACATCTACGAATATACATGTGGAACAGATTGATGAATTAGAAAATCTTTTAGATGGTGTAATCGTAGAAATGATAGGCATAGGTACTATATCTAATGATTTGCTTATCAATTATCCATTTTTGGCAGCAGAATTTCTAAGTATTCCAGTTGATACAGAACAGATCTTTGATATTGAAGAATTTGTGAAAAAATATGATAAAAATGGGATGAACGCACCTCTTAACATGAATTTTTGGGGTAGAGAAGCAGAGTTGGAAATGCTAAATTCATGTGTATTGAGTTCTGTAGTTACTTTGATTACAGGTAATTCTGGCACAGGGAAGACAAAGATTGCACTGGAAACATGCAGACAATTTGAAAGTAATGGATGGAAAGTATTATGTGTCAAAAATAATGGTGAACTCCTTTATAATGATGTAAAATATTATATTTGTGATAAAGGAGATTATTTATTATTTATTGATGATGCGAATCAAACTACTAGTTTAAAATATGTTATAAATTTTATTATTAGCCATCCAGATGAGATTAATATAAAGGTCATTATGACAGTTAGAGATTATGCAAAACAGAGGGTGAAAAGTTTAGTAAGTGAATTCATGATGCCTTCGGAAGTTCCAATCAAATCTTTAAAAAATGAAGAGATAAAACAAATTCTTATTAATAACTTGGGAATTAATAATGGTGATTATTTAGATAGAATCACTAAGATAGTAAAAGGAAATATTAGATTAGCTATTTTGGCAGGTAATATATCAGTTGAAAAAGGTTACATAGCCATAAATAATGCAATGGATATATTTAAGAATTATTACGGACAGATAATTGATAAGCAAGAATTAAATGAAGATATGGTGAATTCATTATTTGCAATTGCATTATTAGGACCATTGCGTTTTAAAGAAAGTAAAATGGCTCTTGAGATATTGGAAGAAGTTAATATAAATGAAAATAGATTCATTGATGTTTGTCATGACTTAAATTCGAGAGAGTTAATTGATATGTATCAAGATGAGGTTGTAAAGGTAAGTGATCAAAGCCTTGGAAATTATATTTTAGAATATGTGCTCATTGAGAAGAAAAGCATATCAATTTGTAAACTTTTAAAGTTGGGATTTCCTGCATATAAAAACAAGCTGATTTATGCTTTTAATACGCTAATTTCTATATTTAATACAGATGATATTAAAGAGTATGTTGAAAGACAAGTTAACGAAAGTTGGGATTTGGCAGAGCCCGAATTACAAATAGATTATCTTACGTGCTTCCATGCGTTAAATGAAGAGAAGTCTTTAGGTATATTAAAAAGTAGCATTAATAAAATGGAAGCTGTTTATGAAGATTTAATGAAGTATGACTTTGACGGAAAGAAAAATTATAACACTATTAAAACTCTTGATGTAAATATTCTCAGCGGGTTTAAATATTCTCAGTATTATAGCGATGTACTGGAACTTTTATTTCTATTATTTGACAAAAGATCTGATTTATTAATGGATTTTTATTTTGCATTAACAGATAAATTATCATATGATAAATTTTCACATCAGCTAGACTATTGTAAAGAATATGAACTTATTAAGCGTATGTGGAATCATTGCGAAGAAGGGAAAAATATTAATTTTACTATATTAATGTTGCATGTCTATGAAAAATTTCTACAATGCGCATTTGATAAAGCAGAAGAAGGCGAAAATGCTAGAAGTATAAACTTAATAAGATTAAACATTATTTTAACAGAGGGAAGTAAAAAAATACGCCTCTTGATATGGAGAGCTCTATCTATCTTATATAAAAATGCCTTATTTAAAGAATTTATAGAACGGGTATTATCGACACTACATACAAGTGGTTTACATAAGAATGAATGTAAAGAAATAATTGCATATGATTTTGATTGTATAAAGCAACAATTTATAAATATATGGAAGGAGCCATCGTTTGAACAATGTAAGGTCTTATATGAGATAGAAAAACACTTGATATGGCTAGAAATAACATATGACGATACGTTCTGTAAATATAATACGAATAAAGAGTTTCTTATTTACAAAACGTTAATCAAAGAGCATATAAAAGGAAAGACATGGGAAGAAGATGAGGCTGACAGAAGAGAAGAAATTGCGAATTTATTAAAGACATATACAGATGAGGATTATAAACTAATGTTCAAAGTATGCTATGACCGTTTCGAAAAAAGAGATAAGGAGGATTGGTCACTGCAAAGCGGAATTGGCATAGTATTTTCCATTTTAGAAGAGGATGTCGCCAAATTTATAAATGTAGTGAAAATATATTTAGAAAGTGGTGCGCCATATAGCAATTATCCGGAAAGAATTATTGGTATTTTAATTAAAAATATAGGATTAGAAGAAACCGAGATATTAATTGAAACATATAATTGCGTTAATAAGCGGACATGGGAATGCATATTTTATCAAATAATTCCAGAGGAAGAAGTTAATAATACTTATGTAAAAAAGTTATTAGCTTTTACTAGAAAAGAATTAAATTATGAAGAACCAATTTTTCCATGTGTAAGTTGTCTTAAGAAATATAAATATATTGAAAAAAATATTGTTAAATTAATTAGTGAGATCATTATTAGAGCTTCAGAAAAAAAACCATATTTAGCAGTTAACTTTCTAGAAAGATTAGTTGAAGATGAAAAAATTAATGGATTGATTAATCTTTTTGAAGATAATATTGTAATTCTTGAAAAATTATACCTTATAGCAGTGGGAAACCACTTTGACTATTATGGAAAATTACTAGAAGAATTAGTTAATAGGAATATTGATTTTTGGAATGAATATACATTAAAGCTCTCTAAACATGTCAAGAAAACATCATATGAAAAAAATGTATTTGAAAGAATGTGGAAATCTGAAAATTATTCGGAGTATATTGCAATTGCATGTAATAATATGATTGGCAAAAAATATAGTTTTATGGTTGAAAGTGAAGCAGGCATAATATTCTCAAATAGCCAAGAAACATCTGAAGAAATTAAAGTTCGTAAAAAACAATGGATAAAAAACTACATAATTCAAAATTACAAGAACATAGAGAGAATGAAAATGATTTTTGGAATTATTGCAGCATTTTTTTCGGGGGACAGAAACGATTATATCTTAGAATTTTTAAAATGTTCAGATAATATTGAAGAGTTTAAAAATATTCCATTATTTTCGAGTTCAGATTCATGGAGTGGAAGTGAAGTCCCTTTAATAGATATAAAAATAGATTTCATAAAAGAATTAATTAGTGAACTTAAAGGAGTTACATTTATTGAGCATCGGGCGTACCTAAAAGAAATCATGAGTGCCTATGAAAAATATAAACAATCAGTTCTGGTTAAAGAATATTTGGAAGATTTAGATCTTGCGTAGATAATAGTATTAGCCGGATAGTCTCTCCTTGGTTGCGAGTCTGTTGCTAAATTCACTGTAACACTTCTACAGTATATTGGGAATCAAAAGGTCTTGTCCGAAAACAGTGTCCAATGCTTGGTAAGATAAAGCCATTAACCAGTAGGCTCATACTTTTTATTGCAGCCTTCACTTCTTTTGATTAATTCTCATACATAGAAAAACGGGCATTACACCACTAACAGGTGAAATGCCCATTCTTTACGCAAGCGGATAACGGGAATCGAACCCGCACTGCAAGCTTGGGAAGCTCGCGTTCTGCCATTAAACTATATCCGCATAAATACCATTTTATACATATGCCATAAATTGTCAAGCCATTTTGACCAAAATTAATCAAATTTGTAATATTATCGAGACTAAAAAAAGTTTATATGGAAATAATAAGGTATGTAAATTACAACTTTATTTCTAAGGAAAGCCAGCCGAGGAAAAAAGGAGTGTAATCACATACGCATTTCTAGGGGAAGAAAATAATTCAACTAGGTGTATGGAAAACGTATAAATAAATTTTTTACAGAGAAAAATAATGTTGAGGTGATTACAGTGAAGAAGAACAAATTTAGTGAGTTTTTCAAGGGAAAAGGTTATTATGTACTATTGTTTATCGGTGTTGTCGCAATCGCAGCGGTAGCCATCATCGGATCGCAGCTGTCCTCAAGTCAAAGTAATGACGGACAAAATTATGTTGATTTGAATGAGCCGGACAATAATACAAAGGTCGACAATGACAAGAATCAGACGGCTGAGAATAACCCGGTATCGGAGGGAGTGGTAGGCAATACCAACAAGCCTGCTGATACTGCATCAAATTCAAATGATGGACAGCCTGTTGTAAACAATGATCCGGAAATGGAAGGTTACACAGATAACCAGAAAGATCCTGATAAAGCACAGACTGATAATACGAAAGATAATGCTGTTGAAACATCTGGCAATAATGTCAAGAATGATTATAAAGCAGAAGTAGCGAAATTGTCCTTCAAAACTGACGATGGCTTGGCTTGGCCGGTAAGTGGTAATGTAATTATGAACTACAGCATGGATCACACCATTTATTTTGCAACTTTAATGCAGTATAAATGCAATCCTGCAATCATCATTGATGCCAAAGTTGGCAAGGAAGTAAAATCTGCGGCAAAGGGCATTGTCACAAAGATTGATTCCAAGAATGATGAAACCGGTTATACAGTTACAGTAAATATTGGCTCCGGCTATACTCTGACCTATGGACAGCTTGATAAGAAGAGCGTATCCCTGAAGGTTGGAGATAAGGTTGAAAAGGGCGCGAAAATTGGTAAGATCGCAGAGCCTACCAATTGCTACTCCGTAGAGGGAAGTAACCTTTACTTTGAAGTAATGAAAAAAGACAAACCCGTTAACCCTATGTTGTTATTAAAGGATTAAGATTAATAATAATAAGTAAAATAATAAGAAGGGAAACAGCTTGACCAAAATCCGGCTGTTTCCCTTCTTTAATTAAATTCAAATTATTGCACTAAGTGTATAGAAGAAGAGGTATCTGGTAGTTTGCTTCTTGTGGATATATCCACTGGGAAGCCTTGTTTTATTCCATCAAATAACCCTTTAACTTCAAGGCCTGTTCGATTCGATCCAAGATTTCTTCGGATTCGGCTTCTACGGTATGACGATGGATTCCGTCAGTCAATTCCTTAAGGGGTTTGATTTTTTTGTACTCAACCTTCTTTACAAAATCATAAACGTCCTGTCGGTTTCGTATAATTAATTCCGTATTAATATCGCCGTATATTTCATGAGTTACCAATACATCAAGTATCTTTCCGCCATTGTCTACGATGGTACAAAGTTCATCTTCAATCTGTTCATTGGTGTGTTTTACTTTGTATATCCGTTTCATGCGTGTTGGTTCCGATTGTACGATTAAATATCCTTTTGTGGTGGCAAAGATATTGATATCCGTTGCGCGAAGCAGGGCAATATCTTGCACAATAACCTGACGGCTCACGCCAAGGATACGGGCTAATTCACTGCCGGATACGGGCTCGCCTTGCTCCTTTATTATTTTTATCAGTTGCTCTCTGCGTTTGCTTCCCTCCATCTATATCTCCTTCACATCAACCTATCAATGTATTGCTTGATTTACAATAATTATATACTGTGAGCCAGGGATTGGCAACGGTTTTTGGTTCAACATTGCTGATTAGCAGGAGTTTCTTCCTTTCCATGGAGCAATTTGGGTCTATAAAAATAAAAGGTTTAGTGGTATACTAAAATTCCTTATAATTGTGCTATTTAAAGAGGATTATTGGTAATTATGATTGAAATAATTATTATTACATATCTGATATTTTATATTATCTTAATAGCAACGAATAAGAAGTGTTCAGAACACACAAAGCTATAACATAAAAGTTAAGTAATGAAATAGTTCATTAATCCGGGTAATATGTCCGTTTTTTATTCAATATACTAAAGGAGAGTAGTTATGTTTCGTTTATGGGCAAAGGTTTTTAAAGATAACCGAATGATTAGGGATATGGTGGTTTGCAATGACAAACAGGACATGCGTCGCACGCAGAAGGTTTTTGACGCCATAGATGAAATCTGCAATACATATGATTTGTCAAAGCCGATTTGGTTAAATGTTACGGTGGAAGATTTTAAAAGACATGATAAAACAAGATTTACAAAGGATAATTTTATCGAGGGAATTGATTTTGATTACTTAGAAATCCATGTAATTGAAGAGGATTAGAATTGCTTTACTAGCCAGGAAAGGATGGGTGATAGGTATGAGAAAAACCTTATTTGCAATCCTGTTCCTTCTTGCAATCTTGACCATTGCATTAAAGTGGCTACCAGAGGGCATTACGCAGGCTCAAAAGGATGAAGTAGGTAAAAATAAAGCAGTGCTGACTCCGTCACCCATTATCACAAACAATTCGGCTAAACCAACGGCGACGCCCACTAGAAAACCATCATCGGATAATCAAATAAAAACAGATAAGGGGGAAGAGGTTGTGGAGACATCAAATCAAAATAAAACAGATTTTTACGCGGAGGGCATTACTGACTCCATAAAAAAAAGAATAATCGGTAAATCCTACGGTAAGAATTGTGATGTACCCTTTGAGGATTTGCGTTATGTAGGGGTTCTTTACTGGGGCTTTGATAATACGACTCACAGAGGTGAACTTATTGTCAATCAAGCCATTGCAGAGGATACGGTGGACATATTCAAAGAACTTTATGATCAGCATTACCCCATTGAACGTATGGTCTTAGTGGATGAATACAATGCAGATGATAATACTTCCATGGCGGCAAATAATTCTTCTTCCTTTAATTATCGCAATATTGACGGCACCAAGAAAATATCCCTTCATAGCTGCGGATTGGCAATTGATGTCAATCCACTCTATAATCCCTATGTGCGAGGGGAAGGAGAAGATCAAATAATCACCCCTCTAAACGGAATAAAATATGCAGATCGATCCGTGGATTGCCCATATTTTATCAAAAAAGATGATGTCTGCTATCAAGCCTTTATCAAGCGAGGCTTCACGTGGGGCGGGGAATGGAAGAGCCAGAAGGATTATCAGCATTTTCAAAAGGTGTTTGATTAGAAGGCTGAATACGCGGATAGCATAAAAAAAAACTTACCTATGGGGAATATTTGTCGAAATCATGTCCTCAGCTTTGATTGGGTGTGAACGGTGTGAACAGTAACTTTCATTCATCCATGAGCCTGAGGTACTACATCAAATTATTGTCTTAACAACACAGCTATGGTATAATATCGCGTGAGTGAGCTATACAGGTTGCAATTACCTACATGAAACATGAAGTTAGAAAGGAAGTAGCCTATGTCATATATGGCACTTTATAGAAAGTTCCGCCCGGATAGTTTTGTTGATGTGAAGGGACAGGAACATATTGTAACAACCTTAAAGAATCAAGTAAAGGCAGGGCGTATTGGGCATGCCTATTTGTTTTGCGGCACCAGAGGAACCGGAAAGACAACCATAGCAAAGCTTATGGCGAAAGTCGTAAACTGTGAGCATCCGGTTGACGGGAACCCCTGTAACGAATGCAGCATGTGTAAGGGAATTGCCGCCGGTACTTCCATGAATGTAATAGAAATCGATGCTGCTTCTAACAACGGCGTAGATAATGTACGTGAAATTGTGGAGGAAGTACGCTATTCACCCACGGAAGGCAAATATAAAGTATATATTATTGATGAGGTTCATATGCTATCCCCGGGTGCGTTCAATGCACTGCTTAAAACCATTGAAGAACCACCTTCCTACGTTATATTTATTCTTGCAACCACGGAAGTTCATAAAATCCCGATTACCATTCTCTCAAGATGCCAGCGATATGATTTCAGACGTATTACCATTGATACCATTACCGAGCATCTGGTGGAGCTGATGGATACGGAGAAAGTGGAAGCGGAGGAAAAGGCATTACGATATGTGGCAAGGGTAGCAGACGGCTCTATGCGTGATGCACTCAGTTTGCTGGATCAATGTATTTCCTTTTATTTGGGTAAACGTTTGACCTATGATAATGTACTTGAAGTGCTTGGTGCGGTGGATACACAGGTATTTGCAAGGTTACTTGGCTATATCCGTTCACAGGATGTGGCAGCCTGCATTAAGCTGTTGGAGGAGATTGAAGGTCTTGGACGTGAACTTGGACAATTTACCATAGACTTCATTTGGTATTTAAGAAATCTCCTGCTGATTAAAACCACTAAAGAGGTATCAGAGGTTGTATTTGAAATCTCCTCCGATAATCTTGAGATATTAAAGAAAGAGGCAGCCTTAATTGAAGAACAAGCACTGATTCGGTACATCAGGATATTCTCCGAGCTATCGAACCAGATTAGGTATGCAACTAGAAAGAAAGTACTGGTAGAAATCGCGTTAATTAAGCTGTGTAAACCCGAGATGGAACAGAATCTGGAATCCGTAAATGAGAGGCTGCGATTGTTGGAGAAGAAGCTGGAAAGTGGTATTGTAGTAAATGCAAATACACCGATGGCTCCGGGGAATGTGTCTTCTCAGCCGGTGGAACAGGCACCCAAGCAACCCGCGATTTTGCCGGAGGCAGTACCACAAGATCTAAAGGAAGCAGCCGCAAAATGGAAAAACATCGTAAATCAGATAACAAGAAAGTCACCGTCCCTAGGTCCGGTTCTTAACAACACCACCCTTAGTGTGGAGGGAAGCGCTCTATTACTTGTGGCTACAAATCAAGTGGATAAGGACATGATTGACAGAGAAAATCATATGCAGCTGATTAAGGACACCATTGCGCAGAGCATTCAAAAGCAGGTTCAAGTGAACACGAAATATCTCGACCGGTCCAAGGAGAGAATCGAAGAGGTTCCTGACCTGACAAAGATTATTAAGGTTCCCATTGAATATGAATAAAATTTTTGACATTTGCATGAAAGTAAGGATACAATGAACCATATGGTTGTATTATTATAATAAGAACAGAAATCACATGAATCAATGTGTTGAAAGGAGTATGATTATGGCTAAAAGAGGTGGATTTCCGGGCGGCGGAGGAATGCCTGGTAATATGGGTAATTTAATGAAGCAGGCACAGAGAATGCAAAAGCAGATGGAGGATAAGACCAAGGAGCTGGAAGATAAGGAATACGAAGCTACTGCAGGCGGCGGTGCCGTAACCGTTAAGGTATCCGGTAAAAAGGAAGTTGTATCCGTAAAGCTTTCGCAAGAAGTGGTTGATCCCGATGATGTTGAGATGTTAGAGGATTTGATTGTAGCAGCTACAAATGAGGCGCTTCGTAAAATGGAAGAAGAATCTTCTTCTGCAATGGGTCAGATAACAAATGGTCTTAACGGTCTTGGAGGCTTTCCTTTCTAATGGATTACTATAGCAGGCAAATTACGAAGTTAATAGAGGAATTATCAAGGCTTCCGGGAATCGGTACAAAGTCCGCCCAAAGACTGGCCTTTCATATCATTAATATGACGGAAGAACAGGTGGGTAATCTTGCGGGCTCCATTGTTGAGGCGAAGAAAAATATCCAGTACTGTAAGGAATGCTTAACGTTGACCGATAAAGAGCTGTGTCCCATTTGCTCTTCACCGAACAGGAATAAGAAGCAGATTATGGTGGTGGAGAACCCAAGGGATTTGGCAGCCTACGAAAAGACAGGCAAGTTCGATGGAGTATATCATGTACTGCATGGAGCCATATCTCCTATGCTTGGAATTGGTCCTGCAGACATAAAGTTGAAGGAGTTGATGCTCCGCCTTCAAGGTGATGTGGATGAGGTGATTATTGCCACCAATTCCAGTCTCGAAGGGGAGGCGACCGCGATGTATCTGAGCAAGCTGGTTAAGCCGGCGGGCATTAAGGTGAGTCGAATTGCCAGCGGTATTCCGGTTGGTGGTGACCTGGAATACATAGATGAGGTCACCTTACTTCGTGCTTTTGAAGGAAGAATCGAACTGTAACATTAGAATGGAGATCGCTATGCCAGGTAAAACAAGCTGTGACAGCTGCATGAACTATGTGTATGATGAGGAATATGACTGCTACGAATGCCAGATCAATCTTGATGAGGATGATATGGGTCGGTTCTTAAGTTATTCTGAGTTCAGCTGTCCGCATTTTCAATTCCAAGATGAATATAAGATAGTCAGAAAGCAGATATAAATTAAAGTGTATTAAATAATAAGGTGCCCCGAGAAGATAAAATTTGTCCTCGGGGCACTTTTTATTTGAAATTATGCGTGAGTGTCCAGCGAAGCTGTGCCATGTCTATCGGAGTAAGTCCGACCACGGTAATCACCAGTGAGCCGTGTTTCTAAATGTAAAGCATATTGAAATTGATTCTTAGTCAGAGAAATATGAAATAAAAAGGTGTACATATTTTTGCATAAACTCATATTTTAAATCCTTCAAGAAGTATTTCTATGTTTCATTATCCACATAAACCGCGAACTCTATCGAATTTTGTGAATATATTGGAATAGAAAGGAGGATTTTTATGCAGGAACGATATTGGAAAAAATTAACCGATAAGCGATACCGCTTAATCTATATCAATGAATACTATAATCAGTGTGTATGGGTGCAAAGATTTATTAATGTAATTCTTGCAATCACATCCTCAGGTGCAATTGCGGCCTGGGCTGTGTGGAAGGAGTTTCCGGTTGTATGGGCTGGAGTAATTGCAGTGTCGCAGGTTATTACTGCTGTTAAACCACTTCTGCCTTACGAAAAGAGAATCGAAACTATTTATGATATGATCAATCAGATGACCGTAATCTGTAATGAAATTGAATCAAAATGGTATTATGTCGCAAATGGTTCCCTTACAGAAGAGGAGATTAATGATTTATCCTACAAATATGAGAAGAAATGGAGCGATATTGAAACTAAAAATCTAAAAGGGGACAGCATTCCGGCGGACGGACGGCTCGAACACATAGCTAATATAAAGAAGGACGATTATTTTAATAATGATTTCTAATTATACATCCTAAGAATAGTAAAGAGGTGAATCTCAATCATGAAACTAAGAGCAATGAAAGTATCAAAAGCCTCTAATGAGAAGAAAAAGTTAATGGGTATCCCCCAGCAGCTAAGCGTACCAAAGATGCCACCGGTTCAACCGCCGAAGAAATCAAAGCATGAGGAATGAATTATATGGCTGTTACGAAGAATTGTAGTAAATTCGTAACAGCCGTTTAACTTAGTTTTGCCATTTGTTTTTTAGAATGTTATAATGGATTTGTAAATGTTGACCAAATTCGTATAAAAGGAGTTAAAAGTGGAAGTTAAAGTTTGCAAAAATTGTAGAAGATTATTCAACTATATGTTTGGACCCGAATTATGCCCCGAATGCGCCAGAACACTATGGGAAAACAAGATGGAATTGAATATGACGGAAGAAACTTCCCAACTCAGCCCAATCATTGTTGAAGACGAAGAAAAATATAAAAGAATTAAGGACTATATCGCCACTCATCCCAATGCCACTGTTGCACAGATTGCAGAGGATAATGATATTTCGCCCACAAAAATCTTTGAATGGATTCGTGAAGATAGAATGGCATTTTCGGATCAATCGGATAGCGCTTGGCTAATCTGTGAAGGTTGCGGAACCAAAATTCGCAGCGGAAGGTTCTGTAATCGTTGTAAGCCGTATTGATCTTGTATTTTATATAGAATATAGATAACTTTTGGTATACAAATCCTACAATTTATGTTAATTTATTATAGTATGAGTATACTAAGAGAGAGGGGTGCAAAATAATGCTGCAAAGAAAGAACAAATCAAATGCATTCTTGCTTTTGGCATGCTTTATTTTTTTGTCTTACCTGATGTTTACCTCTCTATTTCAAGCGTTAGAACATAAGCTGATTCATATCAGATTGTCCCCAGAGAATCAAGGAACCTGGCAGATGCCCATGAATGCAAAGAAGGCTTCCTTCTTTCTTGACACATTATACAATGAAAGCGAAATATTGACCTCTGCTACCTCCTCACTTGTGCAATATAGTTATGCGGAGAAGGATCGTGGGTTAATACTTCGGGGATTATATATTATCGCAACATTAACAGCCGGATACTGTATTTTACTGTATTGTCGAAGGAGTTTGTCGAAAACAGTAATTTGCCGTATTTCGCTGCTTTCTGTTTCGCGTGGGGGACATGCACCCCCTTATACGATATAAAAGATAAAATATAATATGAAAGGGAAAGAAAATGAAAAAAACTAAGCCAGTATTTTTTATAGTTCTAGTTATCGCGTTACTCATGTCATATTCGGCTGTTTTTGGAGTGGATCTTAAAGTAGGAAAATCCGATCTTAAGATACTTGGTGCTCCGGACATGCGTTTTGGTACAGATATTCGCGGTGGCGTGGATGCAGCATTTCAGCCGGTTGGATTAAACCGTAAGCCTACCCCAGCTGAGCTGGAATCCGCACGTTCCATTATTGAAGTTCGACTTGATCAGAAGAATATTCTGGATCGTGAAATTACAATTGATAAGGACAATGGGTATGTAATTGTTCGATTCCCGTGGAAGACCGGTGAAAAAGATTTTGATCCTGCAAAGGCAATTGCAGAATTAGGTGAAACAGCACAGCTGAAATTCACCAGTGCACAGGGTGAAACCTGGATTGACGGGTCCCATGTTACAAAAGCAAGCCCTGTAATGGACAAACAAGATGGCGGTTATATGGTAAGCCTGGAATTTGATGAAAAGGGTACCGCTTTATTAAGTAAGGTATCCCAGGAGCATCTTAAGGAAGAGATGGATATCTTTATGGATAGCCAGAAGATTCAAGCTGCTACGATTAATGATGTAATTACGAGTGGTCAAGCAGTTATTAAAGGTATGGAGAATTATAAGGCAGCAAAGGCATTGTCTGAGAAGATCAATGCAGGTGCGCTTCCTTTCTCAATGACAGCGAAGAACTATTCCTCAATTAGCCCTTCACTTGGTGCAGGTGCACTCAGTGTAATGGTGAATGCAGGTACAATTGCATTCATAATTATCAGTATATTGTTGATTTTCTATTATCGTTTACCCGGCTTTGTTGCAGTAATTTCATTACTGATTCAGATGTCCGGACAGTTATTATCTATATCCGTACCACAGATGACTTTGACCCTGCAAGGTATCGCAGGTATCATTCTTTCTATTGGTATGGGTGTTGATGCGAACGTTATTGCTTCGGAACGTATCAGTGAAGAAATCAAAGCAGGTAAGAGTACCGCATCAGCGATTAAATCCGGTTTTTCAAATTCCTTCTCCTCCATCTTTGATGGTAATATTACCGTATTAATCGTTGCATTTATCATGATGTTCATGGGTACCGGATCCTTATTATCCTTTGGTTACTCGTTATTTACCGGTATTGTATTTAACTTCATAGCGGGTGTAACTGCCTCACGTTTGATGGTATTCTCCTTGCATTCGTTTAAATTTTTACAAAAGCCGGCGCTTTATACTTGCTGGTCAAGGAGGGTGACATATGAAGAGTAGTAATAGGATTATTCCTTTTTATAGTAAGCGATGGATTTACTTTACAATTTCCATCTCCATCATGGTGATTGGTACTTTATTCGCCATTTTTGAAGGTGTTCAACTTGATATTCAGTTCAAGGGTGGAGCGATGCTCAAATACACCTATGAAGGTAAAATTGATGAGAACGCAGCGGCAGACTTTGTATCCAAGGAATTAGACCGACCAGTTTCGCCAAGCGTTACTCAAGACTATGCATCAGGGGAGAAGCAGATTATATTTAATCTTTCCGGTAAATTTGGTATGGATGCAAAACAGCAAAAAGAACTGGATACAGCACTTGCTAAGGAGTTTCCTAGCAATAAATTAGTTCTTACACAGACACAGATGGTTGAGAAGTTCTTTGGAGATAAGTTCTTTCGGAATGGTATTCAGGCAGTGTTGATTGCGGCACTTATGATTGTACTTTATGTATGGATTCGCTTTAAGATGATGGGCGGTCTTTCCGCCGGTGTTATGGCGCTTGTGGCATTGGTGCATGACGTGTTTGTGGTATTCTTTACCTGCGTTATCTTTAAAATACCGATTGGCGATTCCTTTATTGCGGTGGCGCTCAGTATATTGGGCTATTCCATCAATGATACCATCGTAATCTATGACCGTATCAGAGAGAACAGCAAGGCATTGGCTGGAGAGGCGATTGAGAAGATTACTGACTTGTCCATATCCCAGTCCATGATGCGTTCTGTTAATACCAATATTGCGGTTATGATTAGTGTATCGATGGTATATGTCATTGCTCATCTTAATAACATAGATTCCATTAAAGCATTTGCATTACCGATGGCAATAGGTTCTATCAGTGGTTGTTATTCCACCATCTGCATCGCCGGTCCGCTTTGGGTAATGTGGAAGAAGAGAAATGGCAATACTGTAATCTTTGAAGAGAAACCAGCTCCAAAGAAGAAATATTACTAAAAAAGTATGATTTGGGTTTGAAAAGTCCTATCAACCAGACTTTGTTGGCAGTTTGCATAAAGTAGGGCGTTAGGTACCCAAATTCTAATAAATAAAAAAACGGCTGTTTCAGCAGAAGACAGGACAAGAAGTCTGTCGAATCTGTGAAACAGCCGTTTTATTTTGTTTCCTACTGTAATGAGAGTACGCGAAGTTTGCTAAAGCAATAGTTAATAGCAAGACATATTTGGTCAGCCATCGACATTACAACATTTAACCTGGTGGTTTGTAAAAGCATACTGTCAAAATCTCCGGAGAAGTTCACAATACCGGTGATAAAGATATCCCCGATTTCAGGAAGATCCTTATCTACTCCGGCGCCTGGCTTTAACGGTCCCTCACCAATTGTAATATAGCCGATATGATTGGACTTTCCAAGGGAAGCGTCAATCGCAATAATATATGCGTCTTCGTGTCTTTGGTGTATTTTGCTAATGGTGTCTTTCAGGTTTTTTGCATGAACCGGCTCTTCCAAAGTACCGTACACAAATATATTTTTGTGTTTTCGATATCTTGCAAGCTTATAGCCGATAATGGGACCCAAACAGTCTCCGGTTGCCCTATCGGAACCGATGCATAAAAAAATAATGGACTTATTTAAAAGAAATTGCTCTCTCAGCAAGTCGGATAGCCTCCCGCCAAGATCATACGCAATATTTTTATCGGAAGAATTGAAATAGGATACATTGCTTTTGCTTTTAAAGAAAATGCTCATTCTACCTCCACTCGCCCGTTTTATACGGACATGATGTTTCAATACAACTTTTATTTTTAGTTGTGATTTAGATTAAGTATTACCAAATGTTTTATGGAATAGACATAAAAATATGGATTAGTTGGTATATTTATTGCATTTTTTACTGATTTTTCATTCTTTGTCACCATTCCGACCAGAAAAAAACTACTGATAAGGCAGTTTGCTCTTATATTAAGTAGAAACCTGATGAAAACTTATATACTTAGGTGTTCGGATTGTGACAAAATGCCTGTCCCTAATATGCTATGATAAATTATATTTCAGAAGGTTCCAAATTATGTATGGATTAGGAGTGATTATTTTGATTGAGACGATATATAGCAATGATAATTCGGATGCGGATAGGACAAGCAGGTCTCAGACGACCCTTAAGATGCCAAAGAACATTAGACAAGTTGGAAAGAGCGGAGGATCGAAAAGGATTTACATAGAAGATTATGTAATGACATATCTAAAACAACTAACCGGCGAGGAATATTCAGGCATGAATATTGCTGTACTGGTGGGTCAGAGCATTCGAACCGAAAGCAGCAGGAATATTTTTATATCCGGTGCTGTAAAAGTTGATGATATCGGCTCGGATAACAATATAGTTTTTACTAATGACATATGGAGCAGGGTATATGAGGAGATTAAGCAGTACTTTGCCGATGGTGAAATTGTAGGTTGGTACATTGGGGGACCTGGTTATCTTTTAGAGGAAAAAGATAAGATACATAAGGCTCATGTGGATAATTTCGGAGGTCAGGATAAGGTACTTCTGACCTATGATTCATTAGAGAAAGAAGAAAGTTTTCTTTGTTATGAGAGTGGAAGGCTGAACAAACAAGAAGGCTATTACATATATTATGAGAAGAATGATGAAATGCAAAGCTATATCATTGACCACAAGAAACCAGCAGGCAGCGAAGCTGAATATGATGACCGCGTATCAAGAGAGATTAGAGCCACGATTCAGCGTCATACCGAGGACAAAGTTGAGGAAAGCAGAAATATTACAAGATTGATGTATGCTGCGGGAACCTTACTTGCCGTTGTTGTCTTAATAGTAGGAGCCGTGATGCTACGTAGCTTTGAGCAAATGAAAAGCATGCAGGATACCTTGGATACCCTCACTCACAATATGCAAAATTACCAAGGGGATTCAACGGAGGGAAATAAGGATCCGGATGATAAGAACAGCGGAAAAAATGGGGACCAAAAAGCAGGAACTACACCAACGCCTACACAAAAGCCGGATAAGGCCACAGGTGATAATTCGAGTAAGGGCGAGAAGGATGGACTGGATGTGGTGGTTGAGCCGGGAAATGTAAATCCGGTTAAGAACGCTAATCCAACCAAAGCACCAACTAAGGTACCGACTAAGGTGCCAACCAAGGCGGTTAAGAATACCCCTACACCGAAACCGGTAATTAATTATTATGTGGTTAAAGATGGGGATACCTTAGCGGATATCAGCTATAAACTCTATAAAACTTATACGAAAGTTAATACCATTATGCAGCTAAACAAAATAACCGATCAGGATAAAATTAAGGTTGGTCAAAAACTGATAGTTCCTTAAATGAAATGAAACAATGGAGTGTTTTTCGTTTAAGAGTATTATATTATGGCTTTTGCGATGGTGCAAAAGCCTTTTTTTCAGAGATAATACCGTATCGCTCATTAAATGTTACTATTCAATCTCCAGAAAGAAGTTAGCATAATGTTTTCGATAAATGATTCCCGAAAGGAATATACGAATTCGTCAGATCTTAGGCTCTATTTTTGAGAGTCTTATGTACCGCTGCGTAATGCAACGAAGCAAAAGCTCCTCCGCTTTGGGAAACATAAGTCAATAACATATCTCAACTTTGACATTGGGATTGAACAGTAACAATCAAATTTACTAGTTGTTTTTTCATACAAAATAATTAGTGTCATTGAATGGTAAATTTGGTATAATACAGTCATGAGTACACCGATGGGAGAAAGTTATGGGAAGAGTAAAAGAGGACAAGTCGGTCAGAGGATATGCAAGCCGTAAAAGACAATATAAACGAATTCGAAATTTGATGATTATTATCGTGATTTTGGCATTGATCGTCATTGGAGCCATTGTTGCATATAGCATATACAATCGAAATTATCATGGATATAAAGTGACAAATACATCGGAGATTAAAGGGGAGACTACAAAAGGTTTTCTTGGTTATGGAAACTCAATGCTGAAATATGGCAAAGATGGTGCGATTGCATACGATAAGGACGGTAAAACACTATGGAACTGCGCCTATGAGATGTCAGACCCGGTGGCAGATATTTGCGGAGAATATGTTGTAATAGGTGACCGTAGAAATAAACAGGTACGTGTAATTAATGGGAAGGGCAATGCGGTAAGTTATACAACGGATTTTAATATCATCAAAGCTGAGGTGTCAGAACACGGAGTAACAGCCATATTAATGGAAGAAGGAGATAATAACTATATCAAGATCTATAACCTTAAAGGTAATGTTCTGGCAGATATCAAAACCAATGTGAAGAGTAAGGATGATGGCTATCCACTTGATATATCGCTGTCCAATGACGGAACCAAGTTGGTAATATCTTTATTGGTAATATTGGATGGTCAGGAGTTTACCAGAATAGGCTTTTATAATTTTGGTGAGGTGGGTCAGAATGCTACAGACAATATTGTGGGTGGCTTCAATAGCGATAAAGGAGTCATTGCATCCAGGGTTGAATTTGTTAATAATGAAACAGTATGTGTCTATAAGAATAATGGATTTGATATCTATAATGTAAAAGAAAAACCCAAGCTGGTTAAGAGTATTACTACAAAGTCAGCGATAAAAAGTATTTTATATAACTCAAAGTATACTGGAATAGTGACGGAAGCAAACAGTAAATCCGCTAAGAAGCTTTTGCTATATAACCTAAGCGGGAAGACTGTGTTGGAGCATGATATTGATCTTGAATATAAGAAGATACTTCTTAGAAATGATGAAATTATTCTATATGATGAGCGGAATTGTTTTATTATTCGCAAAAATGGAAAACTTAAATTTAAGTATACATTTAAAGGAGACATCACTGATTTATATCCGATTAATAAATTTGGTCGATATTATCTTGTTAGCGACACAAAACTATCTGTTATTGAGTTGAAAGATTAATTGAGAATAGAGTCTAACGAATATAAACGAAGAAAGGCAAAGGTAAATTTATGAATTGGTTATTAATTGTTGTGGTAGCCATATTGGCAATCAATGCGTTAATCGGAATGAAAGTGGGAATGATTAAAACAATCTTTTCATTGTGTTCCATGATAATAGCAATGGTATTAACCATATGGCTGAGCCCCTATATCAATGACTATATGAGGGGAAATGATACTATATATAAAGCGGTATCAAATAAGGTGGAAAAGATATTGCCCGAAATTGACACGACTACGGACAAGAATAAGCAGGTATCTATGATTGAGGGGCTATCTCTTCCAAAGTCTATAAAAAATGCTTTGATAGAGAACAATAATACACAGGTGTACAAGCAGCTGGCAGTTAAGAATTTCAAGGAATATTTGAATGGTTATATTACAGGGATAGTGATAAATGCGTTAGCATTTTCAATCACGTTTATTTTGATCTTTGTATTGTTGTGGATTATTAGTGTGGCACTTGATTTGATTAGTAAACTTCCAGTTCTAAATCAGATAAATAAAACAGCTGGATTATTGGCAGGGCTTGTTCATGGACTTGTTCTAGTATGGCTGTTGTTTATCCTATTGACGGTATTTGGAAGCAGCGAACTGGGTCAAAAAGCAATGACAATGATTGGAGAAAGCGAATTTCTGAGCGTACTCTATGACTATAATTATTTGATGAAGTTTGTAATAAATGCCACCAAAATGTTATTATAGTATTTAATTAGAGAAAGAAATACATGTACTATAATAAGAATTAAGATGATTTTATAATAGATGTAATGCATGAAGTGGATAATGCCTGGTGGTAAAAGAAATAAGAGGGATATTGGATAGAACAAAGTGACTGAATTCGCTTAAATATTAGCGGGACAGTCACTTTTTTGTTGATATAAAGAGAGAAGCAGCTAATAGATTTAACGAATGAGCAGATGAATTAGTAGATGAATAAGCAGATGAATTAGTAGATGAATAAGCAAGCAGCTGAATAAGCAGCTGAATGAGCAATAGAAGTAGACAAAGTTTAATACTTGTGAAGATGTTGTAACTAGGTGCGGATGCAAGTATTACTCCATAGGAATAATTATTGTATGCCAACATATACAATCCTGGAAAGGGAACTATGTCTGAAGGAGTATTGGCGTTCGTATCTGTTGATTATGCAATACACACAATAATATTGTTTTGTGAATACCTAATACATTAATATCTTAAAGAGGTAGGGGGACGGAAGGAAGCCGTGGGGTGAGAGAACTTATATATGATGCTATGGGTAATGAAAGTTCTTTTGGAGAGAGTTTACCGGTAATTTGCACAAGATAAGTGATTAAATTTGGCTAAGAACATTAATGAGATATCCTTTTATCTTATTATATAGGTTAAATCATAATTCTAATCTGTTTGAGAGCAACGGGTTATCTGTTTTATGATAAGTACTACTTGGAACATAAGTTAAATAGTACATCTTTTGGAGTAGACTCGATGCAGGACTCTTTTGGGATGTTGTAAATTGTTGTTATGACGATACAGAGAGGAATCTTGATATTAGAATTCTTATCAAGATTACAATAGCCCAAGATGGTTAAACCGCAATCGGTTCAAATAGTGCTGTATAGAGTAAAGTGGCATATTTGTTTATTATAACGGTCAGCTGAATAAAGTATAGAGAAAACGGTCAACCTATATATAGACTGTGCAATATTTAATGTTATGGGAGCTTGAAATAGAGAGAGGTCTTAAATGATTGTAAATATTGCCCATATCATAAGGGGTATTGATCTGTCATTTGGGGCAAAATGTATAAAAAAAACTTCAAATTTGTGCTTGACATATTCCTTTTGTGATTGTATAATAAAACTCCACCGCAGATGAGCGACCACGAAAAATGTTAAAAGAAATAAAAAATAAAAAAGTGGTTGACATTCGGAAGCGAGTGTGGTAAACTAAAAAAGTTGGCGGCGAAAACGTAAGAAACAAACGGGTAACGCCTACAGCATATGAACCTTGATAATTGAACAGTAAAACAACCCTGAAAATTCTAAAAAAATGAAGCTTCACATGGGCTTCAAATTGTATCGTAACAGATACAGAAATAGATTTTCAATAGATACATTAAGTTGTATCGC
>JAEZLH010000016.1 GCA_023435895.1 Bacillota bacterium | reverse complement strand
TTATTAAATATGACAGGTGAAGTCTGCCCTTTTTCAAAGGAAAAGTATCCCCTACGATAGCGATCAGACTAATTAGGTTAATTTGTGGCTGATAACTTTACATTCATGCCACTATGAATAATGTGGGGTAAAGTTAAAAGCAAAGATTATGTTGTAAAGACTAAGTAGCAAGATTAAGCAATAAAGACAAGAAGTAAATGGGAACAAGGAAAATGGAAATAATAAAGGAAAAGATTATGATTGACGGAGTGATTTTTGATTTAGATGGTACCTTGTGGGATTCTACGAAAGAGGTAGCCATAGCATTTAATAAGGTTTTAGAAGAGAGGCATCCTGAAGTAAAGGATGAAGTAACCGTAGAAGGATTACAGGAATTGTTTGGTCTGCCCCTTGATGTCATTGGTATCCGATTATTCACCAGTGTGTCAGAAGAACAGGCCGTATCTATTATAGAAGAGTGCTGCGAATATGAATGCGAGTATTTAGGAGAGCATGGTGCAACACTTTATGATGGTTTGGAAGAAACCCTAAAGCAATTGTGCAGCCAATACAAGCTATTTATAGTAAGCAATTGTCAAGAGGGATATATTCAATGTTTCTTCCGTGCATATCCGAATTTGGAGCAATACTTTATTGATTATGAATATCCAGGTCGTTCCGGAAAACTAAAGGCGGATAACATCAAAATGGTTGTAGAGCGGAACGATTTAAAAAATCCTGTATATGTTGGAGATACCGGGGGAGATGCAAATGCTTCAAAGGAAGCAAACGTTCCGTTTATCTTTGCAAAATATGGCTTTGGAGAGGTGGAGGAATTCCTCCGGGAAATTAATTCAATTACAGAATTGGTTGAATTAATACCCACGCTATAACCTTGTACGCTAAGGTGGGTTACAGGCTTTGACAGTAAGCTTATAAGCAAAGTAAAGATTGACATTTTATTGCTTTCTTTATATATTGGAATATAGATTTGTATTACAAAAGCAGGATTGTGCATTTGCAGATTCTGACTAACGATTAGGATGTGAACATATGCTTGATGGAAAAAAATCAATATTTAGCGGGATGCAGGCAACCGGAACCCTGACTTTAGGAAATTACTTGGGTGCACTCAAGAATTGGGTGGAGCTGGAGGATGAGTATGAGTGCTTCTATTGTGTGGTAGATATGCATTCCATTACTGTTCGTCAGGATCCGGCAGAGCTTCGAAAAAGAGCAAGAGCGTTACTATCTTTATATATCGCAGCTGGATTAAATCCTGAGAAGAATTGTATTTATTATCAATCCCATGTACCGGCACATGCAGAGCTGGCGTGGATTTTGAATTGTTATACCTATATGGGCGAGCTAAACCGTATGACACAGTTTAAGGATAAATCGGCGAAACACTCGGATAACATCAATTCGGGGCTGTACACCTATCCGGTATTGATGGCTGCAGATATCTTATTATTCCAGGCAGACGTTGTTCCGGTGGGTTCTGATCAGAAGCAGCATCTAGAGATTACAAGAGATATTGCAGAGAGATTTAATGCAATATATGGAGATGTCTTTACAATTCCAGAGCCCTATATTGGCAAGCAGGGTGCAAGGGTTATGAGCTTACAAGAACCGGATAAGAAGATGTCAAAATCCGATGAAAACCCTAATGCAAGCATCTATTTGATGGATGATCACGATACCATCGTTCGTAAGTTTAAGAGAGCGGTTACTGACTCGGAGAATGAAATCCGTTATGCAGAAGAAAAACCAGGTATCCGTAATTTAATCGATATCTATTCCTCTGCTACCAATAAATCCATTAGTGACATTGAAAAGGAATTCGCTGGTGTAGGTTATGGAGACTTCAAGCTGGCAGTAGGAGAATCTGTTGCCGGACTGCTAAAACCGATACAGGAGCGTTTCAGTGAGTTGCAAAAGGATAAGGCTTACGTGGACACAGTCATTAAGAATAATGCGGAAAAGGCTAACTATTATGCTACCAAGACCTTGAGAAAAGTACAAAAGAAGATTGGTTTTCCGGAAAGAATAAGATAGATTGAAACAAGGCTGTTTCAAAATATAACCCATTGTTGGTTTTAATCGGTGCTTCCTAAGTGATAGGAAAAGCTGAGGTTGAGGTTCTGGCAGAGGTTATGTTTTAGGCAGCCTATTATTATACAGATTGATACGATATGAGAAGATTGAATAATAAGTTGAAAGCCAGTAAGTGGTGAGTAGATTCCTTTTGTTAAAGGATTTAGGAATT
The DNA here is from genome assembly GCA_023435895.1 of Bacillota bacterium. Classification (GTDB taxonomy): domain Bacteria; phylum Bacillota; class Clostridia; order Lachnospirales; family Lachnospiraceae; genus Mobilitalea. The sequence goes on along the minus strand of JAEZLH010000016.1, from coordinate 112,130 downwards.
TAACTGTGACTTTTGAAAAATTAATGAATAACTACGATGTAAGTTAACAACGAAGTAACAAGCAACAAGAGTACAGAAAGGAAGCAGAGCAATGAAGATAGTATTTTTAGAAACGGATACCCTTGGTAATGATGTAGATTTATCTGTTTTTGATCAATTGGGAGAAGTAATCAAATATCCCTCCTCAGATCCTGTTGCAGACGGAATCAGAGTAGGGGATGCGGATGTTGTGATTGTAAATAAAGTTCCGATGAATGAGGAGACCTTAAGGAATGCCAAAAATCTTAAGCTTATTTGTATTACGGGAACAGGAACCAATATTGTAGACTTTGAGTACACCAATAAGAGAAATATTCTGGTTGCCAATGTGAAAGGGTATTCGACAAGCTCCGTAGTACAACATACCTTTGCCCTTTTCTTCTTCCTTTATGAGAAATTAAGTTATTATGATCACTTTGTAAAATCGGGACAATATATCAAATCCGATATTTTCAGCCACTTTATAGTTAAATTTAATGAACTTTCAGGAAAGACCTGGGGCATTATCGGCCTTGGTGATATCGGGAAAGGTGTTGCTGAGGTAGCAAAACAATTTGGTTGTAATGTAATCTATTATTCTACCTCCGGCAGAAATGCCAATGAAAACTATGAGCAGGTGGATCTGGAGACTTTATTACAGGAATCCGATGTAATATCGATCCATGCGCCTCTGAATGAAGCCACAAGGGGATTGATTGGCGAAGAAGAGCTTCGAAAGATGAAGAAGAACGCTGTACTACTCAATTTGGGCAGAGGTCCCATTATCAATGAATATGCACTGGCGAAAGCGTTAAAAGAAGATTGGATTGGAGCTGCGGGATTAGATGTACTTACAGTGGAGCCAATGGTAGAAAGCAACCCGTTAAAAGACATAGAAGACAGTACGAGACTTATTATAACTCCCCATATTGCATGGGCAACTGTAGAAGCAAGACAAAGAGTGACGGATGAAGTGTATCAGAATATTTTGGCATTTCAAAAGGGAGAAGAAAGAAATGTAGTTAAAGCATAAGATACAGATAACGGATGGAGGACGTTGTAAAGGCTCTAAACATAGTCATATAGAGTTTTTATAGAGAAAGCCATGTTAGATATGACAAAGAACAAAAACTAGCTTCAAGATCTGAATTAGAGTTATAGAAACACGCTTCGTTAGTTGACAAAGAGACATAAAATCATGCCCAATTGCTTGACAAAGAGTCAGAAAGTCATCCTAATACTTGGCAATAGATTTAATAAAAAGGCTGCTGCAACACAACTTCAGTTGGAAATCAACTTGAAATGTGTTACAGCAGCCTTTCGTTATAGCTAATATTCTATATAATCTGATTATTTATCAATTCCTGATTTAACTTCATTCCATTTGTCATTATATAATGCTTCGATCTTATCGCCCAGAAATTTATAAGTAGTGCAGCGATCCAGCACGGACTGATCCGGGAATGCCACCTGGCTGTTCTTGATATCAGGGTCAGTAATTTTTTCTCTGGCCACTTTATTGGGTGTAGAATAAGTAATAAACTCAAAGTTCTTTAAAGCAACATCACCGTCACACATATAATTAATGAATTTTTCCGCGTTTTCTTTACTTCTGCAATTCTTTGGAATAACCCATCCGTCAATCCATACATTGGAGCCTTCCTTCGGAACAACATATTCCAAATCAGGATTTTCCCTCTTGGTATAGATTGCTTCACCGGAGTAGATAACGCCGATTGCAGCTTCGCCACCAATCATTTTGTCACGAACCTGATCCACTACATAAGCCTGTACAAGAGGGTATTGCTCTTTCAATAAATCTCTTGCTTCATTGAGCTGTGTTTCGTCGGTGGAGTTAATATCATAGCCGAGATAAGCTAGAGCTGCTGCAAATGCATCACGAACGCTATCAATCATTAAGATATTATCGGCATATTTTTTATCAAATATAGCTGACCAGCTGTCAATGGGACCATCCACCATTTTTTTGTTATAGAGTATACCAACAGTTCCCCAGCAATAAGGCACGCTGTATTGATTACCGGGATCAAAGGTTTCCGCTGCTTTGGTATAGGTAGGATCAATGTTCTTGCTATTGGGTACTTTACTATAATCAATTGGGGTAAGAAGATTCTCTTCCCTCATTTTTTGAATCATATAATCGGAAGGACATAAGACATCGTATTTTACCGCTCCAGCCTTCACCTTTGCATACATTTCTTCATTAGTATCAAAGTCATCATAGACAACCTTTATTCCGGTATCCTTTTCAAATTGCTTTACCATATCCGGGTCAATATATTCGCCCCAGTTATAAACATAAACCTTTTCTTTTGCTTCGGAACATCCGGTTAACAGTCCAATAGCCAATGTAAGCGTAAATAATAATAGAATCGCTTTTTTCATAGTTTCCTCCTTGATTGTGTTTGATTTATACCATTCGCATTGGTGTGTTCTTACCAGAACTCTTGCGATTAATAAGAATCAGCAGTAATAAAACGGTTACAAACATTAGTGTGGAAAGTGCATAAATTTCCGGCTTAATGCCTTTTCGTACCTCTGTATATATTTTTGTAGATAAGGTATTGATCTCCGGTCCTTTTGTAAAGTAGGTAATAACAAAATCATCCAAAGACATGGTAAAGGATAAGAAGAAGCCGGATAATACGCCAGGGAAGATGTCCGGCAAGATTACTTTAAAAAACGCATATACCGGTGAAGCTCCAAGATCCAGAGCTGCCTCAAAGGTATTCGGGTTCATCTGGCGAAGCTTAGGCATTACACTTAGAATTACATAGGGGATATTAAAGGTTATGTGAGCTAATAACACGCTGGAGAAACCCAAGGTGTAGTTAATTGCTACAAAAATTAACATCAGGGAGATGCCGGTAACGATATCCGCGTTGAGCATTGGAATATTAGTGATTCCAAGCAAAATCGTTCTTGGTGTCTTCTTCATATTGTTGATGGCAATGGAGGCTGCGGTGCCGATAATTGTTGCAATCAAAGCGGATAAGAGGGCAAGAATCAGAGTAGTAGTTAATGCGCTCATAATATCCTGATCTTGAAATAAGGATTTGTACCATCCTAAGGTAAAACCGCCCCATTTGGATCTGGATTTGGACTGGTTAAAAGAAAGGACAATCAGAATAAAAATTGGTGCATATAGGAACAAAAGGATGAAGCCAACATAAAATCGGCTGAAAAATTTCTTTACCATAGGTTGCCTCCTTCATTTCCTTTATCGTATTTTGACATAACCGACATACTAAGCAGGATAAAGATCATAAGTACTAGGGATAAGCCGGAACCGGTATGCCAATTGCCAAGTCGAAACTGCTGTTCTATCACATTACCAATCAGTACGATCTTACTTCCTCCAAGAATAGTTGAGATGACGAAGGTGGTCAATGATGGTACAAAGACCATGGTAATGCCGCTGATCACACCGGGCACGGATAACGGAAATATAATCTTTCGAAAGGTTTGGCTGGTACTTGCACCAAGATCTCTGGCTGCATTAATTACATCCTGATCAATTTTAATCAGAACATTGTAAATTGGCAAAACCATAAAGGGTAAAAAATTATAAACCATACCAAGAACAATTGCCTCCGGCGTATTGATTAAATTTAAGACCGGAAGGTGAAAGAAACGGAGAATATTATTTAAAATACCGTTTCGTTCTAAGATATTTTGCCAAGCAATGGTACGAAGCAAAAAGTTCATCCACATGGGAAGGATAATGATTAACACAATGAAGCTGTTACTGTTCATTTTGGCATTCTTTAAAATAAGTGCTAAAGGATAAGCAAGAATCAAACAGATTATGGTACTGATGATAGATAATGCCAGTGAAAGAATTAATGCCTTTCGATTGACCGGGTCGGATATCATCGTAATGTTTGATAAGGTAAAGCCACCATCCTGTGAGGTTAATCCGTAAAATAAAATTAATACCAATGGTATAATAATAAATCCGATCATCCAGAGGAGATACGGGAAGGATAGCCATTTTGCTTTGCCGCCACTTGGCACTCGTTCAGTTAGTTGTTTTAATTTATTTTTTATCATAGGACATCTGCTCCTATTCTTATAGTTTAGTTAATGATACTTACAGGTCGATTTCGGTTGCCTGTTCATCTTCGGATTCTGGTTTATTCATAATCTGAATATCGTAGGGATCAACATGGATTCCCACCTCTGTTCCAACTGGTACCAAATCGGTTGAGTGTACCAACCATTCTTTTCCTCCAGCCATAACTTCCATCTCATAGTGTACACCCTTGAATAGAAGAGAAGTAACCACTCCCTTTGCAGTGCCTGCTTCCGGTTTAACCAAATCAATATCTTCCGGTCGAATAACCACATCCACTGGCTTATTTCTGCCAAAACCAATATCAACACAAGGGAAATTAGAACCAAGAATGTTAACTAGTTTATCCTCTACCATGGTGGAAGGAATAATATTGCTATCGCCAATAAAGTCAGCTACAAAAGCGTTCTTGGGTTCATTGTAAATATCTTCAGGAGTACCAATCTGTTGTATGTAACCCTGATTCATGACAACGATCGTATCGGACATGGTCAGTGCTTCCTCCTGATCGTGGGTAACATAGACAAAGGTAATTCCCAGCTCGTTCTTTAGGCGGATTAACTCATATTGCATATCCTGGCGAAGCTTTAAATCCAACGCTCCAAGGGGCTCATCAAGCAGCAAAACCTTTGGCTCATTAACAATCGCTCTTGCAATCGCAATACGTTGCTGTTGTCCACCGGACAAGGAATCCGGCATACGATGTTCAAAGCCGTCAAGGTTAACCAGCTTTAAAGCGTATTTGATTTTATCATTGATATAAGCCTTGCTCTTTTTCTTGATGCGAAGACCAAAGGCAATATTTTCGGCAATTGTCATATGAGTGAAAAGTGCATATTTTTGAAATACAGTATTTAGCTGTCTTTCATTGGGAGCCAGCTTTGAAATATCCTTTCCCTCGAAGATAACCTTTCCTTTATCAGGAGTTTCGAAGCCACCAATAATTCGTAAAGTGGTGGTCTTGCCGCAGCCGGAGGGACCCAAAAGGGTTACGAATTCATTTTCACGTATGTATAAGTTTAAATCATCGAGTACGACATTGTCGCCGTAGGTTTTCGATATATTTTCCAGGGTTATTAATTTATTATCCGTCATGGGGGTTCCTCCTTTGGCATAAAACAAGTCCGATGGACTTGCTGATACAACTAAAATAATTCAAGTAAAAATAATCAAAGTAAATAAATTGGTTCATAAAAAATAAAACGCATTTACAAACTGAAAATTAAATAAAGCTATTATAGTAAAGTAATTTAGTAAAAATGGGTCAAATGAAAAATATAACAATAAAAACATATGAATTCATGCAACAAAACGTCAGTTAGTAAACTGACTAAAAACTGGGGGGAGTAGACACCCAAAGAAGAGTAGCACCCGTCTTTTCGTTTGCTGAGATGTAATGTTGTTTATTTGCGGTAAAATAAAAGGATTCCCCTTTTTTGACTTTATGAGTGCGATTCCCAATGTGAAGAGAGATGCTGCCATTTAAGATATAACCAAATTCTTCTCCCTCATGAGGGTTGTCCGGATAGGTAGATCCCCCTGCATCAAGTGTAAGCAAAATAGGCTCCATAATATTTTTTTGGGCATTCGGAATGATCCACTTAACCTGATTTTTTAGCTCACCGTCATATTTTTCAAAGTAATCCCCCTTTTTGAATACAACCTGGTCAGCAGTTGTTCCGCTGAAGAACTCCTCAAGATTTGTCCCAAGACACTGAAGAATATCCATTAGGGTTGCAATGGAGGGAGACGTTAAGTCACGTTCTAACTGAGATATAAAGCCTTTTGATAACTCTGCACGATCTGCTAATTCCTCTTGAGTCAGACTCTTTTGAATACGTAACTCTTTGATTTTGGATCCGATTTGCATAATACATTTCCTTTCAGATTCTTACTTGGAATAAACAATAAGTTTAGCATTGCTAAACTGCAACAATTTTATTATACTAAGATATCTATTATTGTCAATAAAATTTTATATTTAATATGAAGTGATGAAAATTTATGCATAAAGTAAGGAACCGATAGAAAAAAACGAAATAAAGTAAGGTGCTGTATACGGATATTTGAAATTAGTTATCTCAAATATCCGTATACAGCACCTACTTTTATACCGGAGGCACGAAGGGGAGAACCGGTTCGTTGTTCTCATTGCCACTTCCTTTGTTCTCCCTGATCTCTCGTTGTGTCAATATGGTCGCAAGGGTATCTCCAAGCTGAGTCATAACGGCGGATAATAATGAAATATCGTCCTGAGAACAGCATTTTGAGATACCGCATGCCACAGCAGTAACAAGGGCTACCAATTCACATTCATCCATGATTAGATACCATTCTGTCTAAGACAGTATTCCTTCCTCTTAATAAAATATATGAGCGCAAAAAAGAAAACGTTCCTGTTGTTCTAGCAGGAACGTTTTCTGTATTTTAAAGTAAAGATTACCCAATCAGAAGACAGCAAACAGTATTCAGACTAATTTACATCAAAATCATATCAGATATCATTTGTTATAAAAATCCCTGATACGATTCATTTGGGAGGTCATACCCATAAACAGCTGATCAACTAAAGTGATAGCAACCATGGCTTCAACCACCACTACAGCTCTTGGAACTATGATTGGATCATGACGACCATTGATATTGATTTCGATATTTTCCTTCTCACGGTTCACAGTTCTTTGGGATTTGAATATTGACGGAGTTGGCTTTATGGCAGCGCGAATAAGAATATCCGATCCGTCGCTCATACCGCCAAGAATTCCTCCGGAATGGTTCGTGGTTTTTCGAATGAACGAGCCATCTTCGCAGAAGAATGGATCATTGTTTTGCTCTCCGGTAGAGGATGCGGCCAAAAATCCATCACCAATCTCTACTCCCTTCACGGCTCCGATTGACATTACGGCTTTTGCCAGAGATGCATCGAGCTTATCAAAGACTGGCTCACCGATTCCGGCAGGCATGCCAGTTACCATACACTCAATGATTCCGCCACCAGAATTGTGATTCTTCATTAACTCCAAAAGATATTCCTCTGCCTCTGCAGAAGCCTCTAGATCAGGCATATAAAGAGGACTCTGTGAAAGGAGTGAAAGGTCGAGTTTATCAGGATCAATTGTAATCGGACCGATTGATTTTGTATAAGCTTGTACATGAATTCCAAGTTCTTTTAAAATCGCAGAGGCTACAGCACCGGCAGCTACTCTGGCAATCGTTTCCCGGCCAGAGGAACGACCGCCCCCACGATAATCCCGAAAGCCATATTTGGTGTCAAAGCCGTAATCCGCATGGCCGGGTCGATATGCAGAAGAGATCTGACTGTAATCCCCGGACTTTTGATTCTCGTTAAATACAACAAGTGATATTGGGGTTCCGGTTGTCCTCCCTTCGAATACACCTGAAAGAATAGTTACCTTATCTTCCTCTTTACGGGGGGTAGAATATTTAGTTTGACCAGGTTTTCTTCTATTAAGATAGGGTTGGATTATTTCTTCATTCAGGGTAAGCCCGGCGGGACATCCGTCGATGACGACTCCAATTCCGCTTCCATGGGATTCTCCCCATGTGGATATCCTGAATAAGTTTCCATAAATTGATCCTGACATCTTCTCACTCCATTACGTTATTTTGATATAGTATAATGTAAATAATTATATGTTTCAATCATTTTAAGATACATTTCAACAAAATTATCATATATTGAAATGATAACATAATTTGAGGCATAAGATGGGAGAGCAGATTCGTCCTTCCGGAAAACCCACCGGACGTCGTAACAGTAATCAATTTAAAGCAGTAAAAAATAATATTAATATTAATAAAGAGTATAGACCCTATGAGAAAAGCGATGATGATTTAGTGATTGAAGAAAATACTGTTTATGAAATAGATAGAGAATGTTATGAGAGATTGAAGAGACAAAGAAGAAGGTAGCAATTAATGGGAGTCCGTATAGAGGCTCCCTTTTTTCGCCTGTCCCTTAAAGTCTTGAAAAAGAGGGACTGCCAACCAGCAGCCCCACTTTCTTGTCACTCTTTTCAAGTGAATGCGATGTTAGTGCCTTTTAGAAAAAGCCACCTGATCCACCACAGCAGCAGCAAAGGAGAATGATAATCAAGATAATACCAGTACAGCCACAGCCGTCACCACTTCCACCACCAAAGCCTCCTAAGAAACCACCACCGCTATTGCCACCACCGCAGCAGCAGCATAATAAGAGTATGAGGATCAGTATCCAACTACAGTCATTACCACCACTTGATTCGCAATGTGTTGCTTGTAAATCACTCATTGTATGTTCCTCCTAATAATGATTACAATGTATCATATGAAGTTTAGCTTGACTGATTTCCATAATCAGAAAGAAATTCACACGAAGAAAGAAAAGAATTGAGCGATAAAATCCCCCAAAATTCGAGGTTTGGAGTTCGATATATTGATTTTTTAATGAAATCATGTAGTATCTTAACCATTAATACACTGGAAGATTTAGAACAAAGGTTAGGGCGTATATTGGCTAAGCATTCAGAATAGGATAATAAAAAAGACAGTGGAGCCTAGGTATGAATAAAAAAGTACAGGTCATTGTACATTGTAAGGAATATGAGGAACGTTTGCGGGCAGTGGAAAATCTGGGCGATGTAAAGTACAAACTTCCTATGATTAACGCATATGTACTTGAAGTCGATGCAGCTTTACTGGATAATGTGAAATCTATGGAAGGTCTCCTATGTGTGGAGATGGATACTCATCTATCTGCTCAAATGAATCGGGTAGGAGATGTAATAGAGAGTAATTGGGCATACGAACATGGTATTTACGGGGAAGGAATTGGCGTAGCTATATTGGATACCGGAATTGCCTTGCATAAGGATTTTATTGAAGGTACCAATCGTGTGGTTGCTTTTCAGGATTTTATCAATCATAGAACAGAACCTTATGATGACAACGGCCATGGAACCCATGTAGCGGGAATAATCGGTGGAAATGGTTATTCTTCTAAGGGAAAATATAAAGGGGTTGCACCGGAATGCAATATTATCTCGGTTAAGGTTTTGGATCACCGAGGGGACGGTAATATTTCAGATGTATTGGCAGGTTTACAGTGGATTATTGATAATAAGGTAAAATATAATATCCGTGTGGTAAATATATCAGTGGGAACCTCCTCAAAGGATAATCTAGATGAAAACTCTCTGCTGGTTCAGGGAGTAAATGCAGTTTGGGATAATAATATCATTGTGGTTGTTGCAGCTGGCAATAATGGACCCGGACCCATGTCAATCTCAACACCTGGAATCAGTAGAAAGGTGATAACCGTGGGCTCCTCTGATGATAATATTACAGCGGAGGTATATGGAGGATCAAAGAGTAAGGACTATTCGGGAAGAGGACCAACTCCGTTCTGCATTAAAAAACCGGATATCGTAGCTCCTGGTTCCAACATTATCTCCTGCAACATCAGTCGCTATTCCTCAAGAATAAGGAGTGGAGAACTAAGATTTTCTTCCGGTGATTCACCAATGATGTATACAATCAAGAGCGGAACGTCCATGGCAACGCCGGTGGTCTCAGGTGCGATTGCACTTTTGTTATCTGCAAAGCCCAATATGTCCAATAGAGAAGTGAAATTAAAATTAAGGGACAGTGCCATCGATTTAGGACAGCATTGGGAAAAGCAAGGGTGGGGACTGTTAAATGTGAGAAAATTATTAGAATAAAAGAAAGAAATTTTGGGGATAGCTTTATATTATGAGTGTAAATTCAAACGATCAGCTGTTTGAAACGATCGTATCATAAATAAGAATTTTCAAACATAGATTACGTGGCATCATGTGAGTAAGTTATTTCATTTATATTTCCTGACGAATCATTCCTATTTATGATACGATAAACCGTAATAATCCATTCATTTTATCGATTAAATGATGCAATAAAACGAAAGAATTCAATATTTTTTGAATTAGTTTAATTAATTTACAAATTGGTATTGTAATCTTTAAAAAAAAGTTTTATAATATGAATTGTAAATTAGTTTTATGATAAAACTAATTAGATATTGGCACTGAAATGCATTTATAAGGAGGAAAAAACATGTCATATTTTAACATTGGTAAAATCCAATATGAAGGACCTCAAAGTAAAAATCCACTTTCCTTTAAGTATTACAATCCTGAAGAAGTGGTAATGGGTAAGACAATGAAGGAACAATGCCGTTTCGCTATGTCCTACTGGCATACACTCACATATATGGGTAACGATCCGTTCGGCGGCGCTACCATGCACCGTGACTGGGATAAGACCGACGATGCATTAGCAAAGGCTAAAGAAAGAGTTCGTGTATCTTTTGAATTTATGGAGAAAATGCAGATTCCTTTCTTCTGTTTCCATGATCAGGATATCTCTCCTCGCGGCGCTACATTAGCAGAAACCAATAAAAACCTTGACGAAATCGTTGTTGTTATCAAAGAAGAGATGGCTCGTACAGGAATCAAGTGTCTTTGGGGTACAACCAACGCATTCAGCGATGACAAATTTGTTCATGGTGCAGGTACATCTTGCAATGCAACAGTATTTGCTTACGCTGCAGCTCAGATCAAGAAAGCAATGGAGATCACTATGGATTTAGGTGGTGAGAACTATGTATTCTGGGGCGGTCGTGAAGGCTATGAGACTTTATTAAATACAGATACCGGTTTAGAATTAGACAACCTTGCTAGATTACTTCAGATGGCTGTTGATTATGCAAATGAAATCGGCTTCACAGGTCAGTTCTTAATCGAGCCTAAGCCGAAGGAACCTACAAAGCATCAGTATGACTTTGATACAGCAACTGTACTTGCATTCTTAAGAAGATACAATCTTCAGGATTACTTCAAGATGAACATCGAAGCAAACCATGCAACATTAGCACAGCATACCTTCCAGCATGAATTAAACATGTCAAGAATCAATGGTGTACTTGGTAGTGTGGATGCAAATACCGGTGATCCGTTGCTTGGATGGGATACCGATCAATTCCCTACCAGCGTTTATGATACAACTTTAGCTATGTATGAAGTTCTCTTAGCTGGTGGCTTAACAAAGGGTGGCTTAAACTTTGACTCCAAGGTTCGTCGTGCATCCTTCCAGGATGATGATTTATTCTACTCCTATATTGCTGGTATGGATACTTTCGCTAAAGGCTTAAAGGTAGCTGCAAAGTTAATCGAAGACGGTGTGTTCGAAAACTTTAAGGCAGATCGTTATGCTAGCTATACAGAAGGTGTTGGTAAAGACATCGTTGAAGGTAAAGTAGGCTTTAAGGAATTAGAAGCATATGTATTAGAGAATGGCTACACACCTAACAAATCAGGTAGACAGGAATTACTTGAGAGCATCTTAAATCAGTACATCTTAGAGACAAAATAATTAAGGTTTGATTTAAGAGGTGTTACCCTCTCATTTTACTAAATTCCCTTATTATATTTAAAATAAGCTGTTCCGTAATAATTATGGAACAGCTTATTTGCATAATAGCTTTCACAAAGTTCATGAGCAAAATTATAATGTTACGGTTCATTCATAAATCAGAACTTGGCATAATGATTTCAATAAATGATATCCCAAATTGTAATGATCATCCTTGACTGGAATTGAATAGTAAGATTATTTTATTAAAAATAAGAATGATTGCTATTATGTGGTTGTCTTTTCTTTGAATTAATGGTATATTTATCTATGTAGAAAGAAATACTTATATATAGGAGGTAGTCTTATGAAGAAGTATGAATGTACCGTATGCGGATACATCTATGATGAAGAGTTAGGTGATCCGGATAGCGGAATCGCACCTGGCACAAAGTGGGAAGATATCCCGGAAGATTGGGTTTGCCCTACCTGTGGAGTTAGTAAGGACGAATTCCAGGAAGTATAATTGATTAAATTCAATATGGTAACAAAACGACCTCAGTTATTCTGCCAGCGGCAGAAGCTAGAGGTCGTTTTAAATGTGAGGTTGTATTAGGAAAACAGGATATATTCCATTGACATAGTAGGAAATAGGAATTATTATAATACTATTGTTTTGGTGTTGGGGGCAATTTGCCAAGGAACTCTGTTAAAAGGGCTATTTTACCACAATATCATCCTTTTGTAATAGGACGGTTTTAAGCAGAATATTTATTTTTATTGTCGAAGGGCAAGAGAATGGAGCGATATATGATATATCTGGATTACGCTGCAAATACGCCGGTGGATCCCGAGGTAATGCAAAGTTTTGTTGAAGAAACGAATCGCTATATAGCGAATCCAAATTCAACTCATCCGCTGGGATTACAGGCAAAAAGAAGACTTGATGACATCACAGAGCAGATTGCAGAGCTTCTGGGTGTGAAACATCAGGAGATTATTTATACTTCCGGTGCAAGTGAAGCCAATAATTTAGCCATAAAAGGCTTGGTACAAGCATACAAAAATAATGGAAAGCACATCTTGTCCACTTGTTTAGAGCATCCGTCTGTCAGCGGGGCACTGACCTATTTGCAGACGCTTGGTTATGAGATTGATCTGATTGATATCACAAAAGATGGTTTGGTGGATTTGGAGCATTTAAAGGAATTAATGCGCAGTGATACCGTTTTGGTTTCAATTTGTACTGTGGATAGTGAACTTGGAGTACTTCAGCCCATAGAACAGATTGCGGATATTTTAAAGGCTTATCCGAACTGTCATTTTCATACCGATGCTACTCAGGCGGTGGGCAAAGTGTCTGTTTCCTTTGAGCAGGTGGACTGTGTGACATTTACCCCTCATAAATTCTATGGACTGAATGGTACCGGAGTGTTGGTAAAGAAGGACGGAATTATTTTAGAACCTCTAATCCATGGAGGAACCAGCACCTCGATCTATCGCAGCGGAACACCCGCACTCGGATTAGCTGCATCTACATTAAAAGCCTTGGAACTTTCGATTGACAGTATGGAGGAGCGTTATAAAATTGTACAGGATTTTGCTGTCCAGTTAAAGAAGCATTTGACGGAGTATAAAAAAGTAAGAATTAACAGTACGAATTACTCCATTCCTCATATTATAAATCTGAGCGTACAAGAGGTGAAAGCGGGGGTCTTTCGAGAGGCACTGCAGGAAGAGGGCTTTTGTTTATCCATTAAGTCCGCTTGTTCGGTGATTTCATCGCCTTCCAGACCGGTATATGCCGTATCAAAGGACAAGAAAAATGCCTTGTGTTCTTGGAGAATCAGCATAAGTCACTTGACCACCAAAGAGGAGATTGATGGATTCTTACTGGCCTTTGATCGATGCTACAACAGATTGACAGTATAGAAGCTCCAAACACTTTTTGGAATAGAAGAATGTAAAACACATAAAAGGTTGAGAAGTATATAAAAATATATAAATGAAAGAGCTAACCTATAAAAGAATTAAGGTTAATAGTCTCAAAAAGGAATGAAAGTTAATAGCCATAAAAATCAATGAAAAATATATAAGGTTTGAAAATAGATACGCTAAAAATAATATAAAAATAAGCGTTATATGTTGCGATGGTGATATTTCGGGTGAAACGATGATGATTTAATATAGAAATATCACATAATAAATAATAATTGAAATAGTGATTAGAAAGCGGTATAGAAAATGGAACGATATCAGGAAATTGAAAGAAGTATTATAAAAAAATATAGAAAACCTCTTTGGAAGAAATTCATTAATGGGGTAAATGATTATCAGCTTATTCAGGAAGGAGATAAGATAGCGGTCTGCATCTCTGGTGGAAAGGACTCCATGTTGTTGGCAAAGCTGATGCAAGAAGTTCAAAGACATGGTAAGATAAAGTTTGAATTGGTATTTTTGGTGATGGATCCGGGATATAATGAGATTAACCGACAGACCATTGTGAATAATGCGAAACTGCTAGACATACCGATTACTATTTTTGAAACACAGATTTTTGATATTGTAGCAGAAGTAGATGAATCTCCCTGCTATCTCTGTGCCAGAATGAGAAGAGGGTATTTATATAAAAATGCACAGGCACTGGGTTGCAACAAGATTGCCTTAGGTCATCATTTTGATGATGTGATTGAGACGATTTTAATGGGCATGCTTTATGGTGGTCAAATTCAAACCATGATGCCGAAATTACATAGCACGAATCATCCGGGAATGGAACTGATTCGTCCCATGTATCTGGTGAAGGAGGCGGATATTCTTGCCTGGAAGCAGCATAATGATCTTCAGTTTATTCAGTGCGCCTGCCGGTTCACAGAGAATTGTACCCTTTGTGATAACGGTGGAGGTGGCTCCAAGCGTCAGGAGATGAAGGCACTGATCAAAAAATTCCGTCAGACCAATTCAAGCATCGATATGAATATCTTTCGAAGTATTCATGACGTGAATTTAAGCACCATAATTGGTTACCATGACAAAGAAAGATCCTATAATTTTTTAGATGACTACGATCAGAAGGGAGGCAAACAATGTTAAATCAATTTTCAAGAACAGAGTTGATGTTTGGTAAAGAAGGAATGGAGAAGCTTCAAAATTCCAGAGTTGCCGTATTTGGAATCGGCGGTGTTGGCGGTTATACTGTAGAAGCTCTTGCCAGAAGTGGCGTGGGTAGCTTTGATCTGATCGATGATGATAAGGTGTGTTTGACCAACGTGAACCGACAGCTTATTGCCACCAGAAAGACCGTAGGAAAATATAAAGTAGATGTTATGAAGGAACGAATCCTAGAAATCAACCCCAAAGCGATTGTAAATACCCATCAATGCTTTTATCTTCCGAACAATGCGGATGAGTTTGACTTTACTCAATATGATTATATTGTGGATGCAATTGATACAGTATCTGCAAAGATTGAATTAATTCTTCGTGCACAGGAGAAAAATATACCGATTATTAGTTGTATGGGCGCAGGCAATAAACTTGACCCCACAAGATTTGAGATAACGGATATTTATAAGACCTCTGTTTGTCCCCTGGCGAAAGTTATGAGAAAGGAATTAAAGGTACGAGGGGTAAAAAAATGTAAGGTTCTTTATTCCAAAGAACCTGCAAGAAAGCCGATTGAAGATATGGCAATCAGCTGTAGAAGTAACTGCATTTGTCCTCCCGGAGCCGAGAGAAAATGCACCGATCGCCGCCAAATTCCTGGTAGCAATGCATTTGTTCCGTCGGTGGCAGGCTTGATTATCGGTGGCGAAGTGATTAAGGATATTACCGGAATTCGTTAAGCTTACGCAAATACGAAATAAGGAAGTGTGAATAGTAAATAATAGAACATGTTTCTAATGATTCAATTTATCTTTATTTTGAACGCTGTAACACAATTTAATTATTATAAATGTATGAATGAAGGAGGGATGGGATATTCCCTCCTTTATTTATAGCGTAAAAGCAATAATTTTCACTGAGTAATATACTCGTTTTCTAGCAGAGACATTATCATTAAGGATTCATAGCACCCATTGTAATAGATACAATCTCTCAGGATACCTTCTTCTATAAATCCTTCTGAAGCATAAAGATGCCGTGCGATATGATTTTTTGTTCTAACATCAAGCCATAGCCGGTGAGTATGTAATTGTTGAAAGGAGATTTTCTTAACTGATTTTATGGTTTCCCTGCCAAAGCCCTTCCCTTTGTCCGATATTACAAATCTTCGAAACTCAAGATTATGATTTGGGTTGGTTAAACCTGCCATAATTACATATCCAACAGGTCTGTTGGTAATTCTGTCTTCTACAATTAAATGTAAAATATCCTCTTGATATAATGAAAGTAAATGTTGTTCCCTCGTCCACTGTCCCACAAAAGGTTTATTATCTGATCTTTGCTCAAAGTCAAGCACATGGTTTATATCAATTTCATGAGTATTTCTTAATAAGATACGTTTGGTTATTTCTTCTATCTTTATCATACATCAACCTCCAAATTAAGAACTATTACTCTAATTGCTTATTAGATATTATATAGTATCAACATTAATTTACAACCATAATTTATATGGACCATTCTGAGACATATGTGGAATTCGGAAAAATATAGATACTATGGAATCGATATGCTGTATTTATTAAATAGTTATAGAGGGTAGAGCTTAATACACAACCTCATTTGAGCTATGATAGATGCCTTAATTAATATTTGAATGGTGACTATCATCCAATGTCGCCACTACATAATATAACAGATTATGGTTGATTTTTGAAAAAGAGTGTACTATGATGAATTATTAACAGGGAAAAAATCACTAAAACATAAAATTAAATCATTAAAAGGATTAGAGATTTGTAGTAATACTGGTACATTGCTCAATCAGTAAGCTGATTTAGAAGAAGTTCTAGTGGTTTGATCGCAAGCCTTAGTAATATCATTGCAAACGGAAAGGATGAACGCATATGGGAACAATACCAACCAGAGAGGAAGCTTGGGAGCTTCTTACAGAATTTAATAAGGATGAATTTCACTTAAAGCATGCCAGAGTGGTGGAAGGTGTTATGAAGCATTTTGCCAGAGAACTGGGATTTGCAGAGGAGGAAGAGTTCTGGGGTGTAGTGGGATTACTTCATGATCTGGATTTTGAAGAATATCCTCAGGAACATTGTATTAAAAGTCAGCAAATTCTAAAAGAACGAGGCATTGACGATAGAATTAATCATGCTACTGCCAGCCATGGCTATGAACTGACGGTGGATATTAAGCCGGAGCATGAGATGGAGAAGGTACTATATGCGGTTGATGAGTTGACCGGATTAATTGGTGCGGCTGCCATTATGCGTCCGTCTAAGAGTACTTTGGATTTGGAACTAAGTTCAGTAAAAAAGAAATACAAAACCACAAAGTTTGCAGCGGGCTGTTCCAGAGAAGTTATCGAAAGAGGCGCCAAAATGTTAGGATGGGAACTTGAGGAGCTTCTGCAAAAAACTATTATCGCATTAAGAGAGGTGGAGCAAACCACCGGTCTAGTATAAAGGTAGGACAATTATTATGATAGGCTTGGGTACTTTGGCTAATATGGCATTTATTCTCGTTGGCTCCATGGCAGGTTTATTAATCGGGGAAAATCTAAATCAAAAGTTTCAAAACACGATTATGAAAGCTCTGGGCCTTGCCGTAATGTTCATCGGGCTTAGCGGAGCTATGCAGGGGTTGTTGGTAATCAAGGATGGTAAACTGGAGACCACAAACTGGATGTTAATGATATTCTCACTTGCAATCGGTTCCGCTCTTGGCGAATGGATTGATATTGAGGCAAGGCTTGAGAGAATGGGAGAATGGATAAAGAAGTCTTTGAAAGTAAAAGGTAAAAAAGGGCAAAATTTCGTGGAAGGCTTTGTAAGTAGCTCCTTATTGTATTGTATTGGAGCGATGGCGATTATTGGTTCGCTCAATGACGGGTTAACGGGTGATGCCTCTACTCTTTATGCAAAGGGAGTAATTGATGGAATCGTATCTATTTTCATTGCGTCGACTATGGGAATTGGGGTATTGTTTTCCGTTATTCCGCTTGGAATTTATCAAGGTAGCATTACAATAGCTGCCAAATACATAGAGCCGTTTTTAAAAGATAGTTTGATAACACAAATATCCTTTGTAGGATCAGTGCTGATCTTTGCAATTGGCATTAATATGATTTTTGAGAAAAAAATTAAATGCGGCAACCTTTTGCCTGCGGTATTGATTCCAGTTGCATATCAAATCTTAGAGCCTTACATTCATATGTTAGTACAATTATTGAAATGAAATAATTTGAAATAATAGATGGAACGCTTTTTTTCAAAAGTGTAAAAGTGGCTGTTTATACAGTGGCAATGGTAATTCGTAAATTTTCATTGAAATTTATTGAAATATTTTTTACATAAATTTTGATAAGATATGATTTCTCTGCTTATGAAAAGTAAATTAATTAATGATAAGATATGATTTCTCTGCTTATGAAAAGTAAATTCGTAAAAGTATAATTATGCATCTGCTTTAGGCCGGACAATATGTTCGGCTTTTTATTTAATACGAGTATAATACGGATGTTACGTACGATTTATTAATTTAGTAAGATGGTATATTTTTGGTAATAATTAATAAATTATTCATAAAAATAGAGAAAATACATTAACTTAATATTGACAATACAAGTATAATTGTATACAATGGAACAAAAATTTATATAATCATGATGGGAGATTGGAAAACATGGAAGAAAGAAAAGTATACATAAACCCACATAATAATTTACTTGAATTGGAAGAACCTATTTATAACCTCGTTGACGTTGAAAAGCCGAACACCTTTCGCAACTTGTTCCCATATAATGAAATACCAAAGATAGCATTTAATGACCGAATCGTACCTCATAATCTACCGGAAGAAATCTTTATCACGGATACCACCTTCCGTGATGGGCAGCAGTCCAGAGCGCCCTATACTACTGAGCAGATTGTAACAATTTTTGATTATTTGCATCGCTTGGGCGGTCCTAAGGGTCTGGTTCGTCAGTCAGAATTCTTTCTTTATAGTAAGAAGGATCGGGATGCGGTTTATCGCTGCATGGAGAAGGGATATGAGTTTCCGGAGATTACTTCCTGGATTAGAGCCAGTAAGAAGGACTTTCAGTTGGTGAAGGATCTTGGTATGAAAGAAACCGGTATTTTGGTTAGCTGTTCTGATTACCATATCTTCTATAAGATGAAGATGACCAGAAGAGAAGTTATGAACCATTATCTGAGTGTAGTCAGAGAGTGTTTAGAGACGGGCATATCGGCAAGATGCCACCTTGAGGACATCACCCGTTCCGACATACACGGCTTTGTAATTCCCTTCTGTCGTGAGTTGATGAAGCTGAGCAAGGAGTATAATATCCCGGTTAAAATCAGGGCTTGTGATACCATGGGATACGGGGTGAATTTTGCCGGTGCCGTAATTCCGAGATCAGTTCAAGGAATTATATACGGATTAATGGCTCATGCCGGTGTTCCCTCAAGTATGCTGGAATGGCATGGTCATAATGACTTCTATAAAGCAGTATCTAATTCCACTACAGCATGGTTGTATGGAGCTGGCGGGGTAAATTGTTCCTTATTTGGAATCGGTGAGAGAACCGGTAATACGCCTCTGGAAGCAATGGTATTTGAATATGCTCAGTTAAAGGGTACCTTGGATGGTATGGATACCACTGTTATTACGGAGCTTGCAGATTATTTTGAGAAGGAAATCGGATATCGAGTTCCCTCCAGAACACCTTTTGTAGGCAAGAACTTTAATGTTACCCGTGCAGGTATTCACGCAGATGGGTTATTAAAGAATGAAGAAATTTATAATATCTTTGATACGGAAAAGTTCTTAAATCGTCCTGTTTTGGTTGCTGTATCGAATACTTCAGGGCTAGCCGGCATTGCCCACTGGATTAATACCTTTTTTAAGCTGAAAGGGGAGAAGGCTATTGATAAGAGTCATCCTGTTGCTGTGAAGATTAAGGATTGGGTGGATGAAGAATATGAAACAGGTCGAGTTACAGTAATTACCGATGATGAATTAATTACATTAATAAATCAATACGAAGAAGAATTAGGAATAAAAATCTCAAATAACTAAGAAATGTCTCAAAATAATTGACAAGTTTATGAAAACATTCTATTATTTTAATAAATACAATATTTTCACAAGATGAATTGGTACGCCAATTCATTTTGTGCTGTTATAAATATCAGAATATATGCGAAAGGTACGGTGCAATAATGACAACTGCAGATAAAATTGAAGCGGCTAAAGAGAGATTCGGACAATTACTGGAATCTCAGTTAAAGAGAGTGGAAGAGATGAAGGCGCAGGGTGATTTTGTGAATTACCAGGCTCTTGATCAGATTAAAATTGGTGTATGCGGCGGTGACGGAATTGGTCCAGCAATTACCGGACAGTCTCAAAGAGTATTGGAATATCTTTTACAGGATGAAATTAAATCCGGTAAAGTGGTATTTCAGATAATTGATGGCTTAACCATTGAGCGTAGAGCCGAGGAGAATGCAGCGATTCCTCCTGCTGTATTAGATGAGATCAAAAAATGTGATGTAATATTAAAAGGACCCACAACAACCCCCAGAAAAGGTGATCCATGGCCGAATGTTGAGAGTGCTAACGTTGCAATGAGAAAGGAACTTGACCTTTTTGCGAATGTAAGACCCGTGAGAATCCCGGAACAGGGAATTGATTGGACCTTTTATCGTGAGAATACGGAAGGTGCTTATGCAGTGGGAAGTAAAGGTGTTCATGTCACAGAAGACCTTGGGGTTGATTTTACAATTGCAACCTCTCAGGGAACAGAACGAATTATCAGAACAGCCTTTGAATTTGCTAAGGCAAACGGCAAAAGTCGTGTAACAGCGGTAACAAAAGCAAATATCATCAAAACCACCGATGGTAAATTCCTTGATATATTCCGTGATATCGCAGCAGAATACCCTGAAATCACAGCAGATGACTGGTACATTGACATAATGACTGCAAAGCTTGTGGATGAGAAAAGAAGAACAGACTTCCAGGTCGTTGTTCTTCCCAATCTTTACGGTGATATTATTACAGATGAGGCAGCTGAATTCCAGGGCGGTGTAGGTACTGCCGGCAGTGCCAATATCGGTAAAAAATATGCGATGTTTGAAGCAATTCACGGCTCTGCACCTCGTATGGTTCAGGAGGGCAGAGATATTTATGCTGACCCTTGCAGTATGATTCGAGCAGGTGCAATGTTACTTGCCCATATCGGTTATACCAAGGAAGCGGATAAGCTTTACCGTGCCCTTGATATCTGTACTGTGACAGAGAGAAAGGTATTTACTACAGGTAGAAATACCGGTGCAACCGGCGCAGAATTTGCAGATTACTTAATGGAAACAATCGAGAAGATGGACTAGTGACTAGTTGTACAAAATCGATTAATGCGTAAAACAGTCTATAGTCACAGAGTGGATAGACACAAAATAGATGGATGCAATAAAAAGATGTATTCAATCATATAGACTAATACGTTGAAAATGAGTCAATAATTAAAAATATTTATTCCTGATGTACAAGGAGGGAATCTCTTGGAAGATTTTAATCTTCACAAAGATGCAAGTGATCATTATTCCTTAAGAGGAAGAGTGTTCAATAAACTTAGAGAAGATATTTTGGCTGGAGTTCATCGCGAAAATGATGAACTTAAGGAAAATTCAATTGCAAATGAACTGGGCGTTAGCCGAACTCCGGTTAGAGAGGCGCTTAGACAGCTGGAGCTGGAAGGCTTGGTTACGATGATTCCCAATAAAGGAGCATATGTAACAGGTATTACCTCTAAGGATATGCATGATATATATGTGATACGCTCCTATTTGGAGGGACTTTGTGCAAAATGGGCCTGTGAACATATTACGCAGGCGCAGATCGAAGAACTGGAGGAAGTTCTTTATCTGTCGGACTTTCATGCCAAAAAGAATCATAATGAGCAAATGGTGGAACTGGATAATAAATTCCATGAGTTGATTTATCAAGCGTCAGGGAGCAAGATCTTATACCACGTTCTGTCAGATTTCCATCATTATGTGGAGCGAATTCGTAAGATTACCTTGGCTATGCCAAGCAGAGCTTCCCAAGCAAGTCAGGAGCATTCTGCAATATTGGATGCCATAAGGGAACGCGATGGTAAATTAGCGGAGCAATTAGCTTGCGACCATATTATCAGCAGTATCAAGAATATTAGTGAACAAGGCTTATAGCCTGAGATTTATAACAACAAATATGAACAAGACGATAAAAAGAACGACTTCAATTACCTTATTCAATGAGCCAAGAGGAGAGAACTCCATGATGACTTGAAATTCTAATATAAGGATTTGAAATCGTTCTTTTTTGTAGCTATGGTAATTGATGAATATATTATGAAAGTCTTCTATGGTATGTGTATAATATGGCATTGAAAATCATTCCATATAGGGATTAATGAATACAATAAAATTCATTATTTTCGTTACGCATGCATATACAAAGAAGTATTTTAAGAAAGAAATCCAAGTGAATTTATTCTTCCTCCGCCAGTTGCTCCCATTGTTCCATTAGTTCCAACAAACGTTCTTCCAGGTTACTTTTCTCGTTATTCAACTCAATCAGCTTTTGCACATTTGTAAAGACTTCTTCTTTCGTTAACAGTTCGTCTATTTCCTCATTACGAAGCTCCAATTTATGAATTTCATCTTCGGTCTTCTTTAATTCATTTTTTCTTTTTCTTGCTTTGGCTTGCTCTTCCTTTTGCTGCTGCCAATTCAGCTTATTCTCGCTATCATTATCTGAGGCAGAGGAAGCTGGTGTTGAGCTTGGGAAGGATGCAGGGAAGGAACCAGGCTTTCCTGAAGGAAGGGTTTCCTGTGAACCAATGGTCTTTCCTAAATAGATAGCTTCCATCTCTGGTTTTTTCTCTAAATAATAATCATAATTACCAATATAATTAATTAAAGTCTGTTCTGTCAGATCAAGAATTCTGGTAGCAGTTTTATTAATAAAATATCGGTCATGGGATACGTAAAGCACTGTACCGCTGTAATGATTAATGGCATTTTCCAAAATCTCTTTGGAGGTAATGTCTAAATGGTTCGTCGGCTCATCGAGAATTAATAGGTTCGCTTCAGAAAGCATCAGTTTAGCGAGGGATACACGACCACGCTCACCACCGCTGATATCCTTGATTCTTTTGAATACATCATCTTCTGTGAATAGGAAGGCAGCAAGAATATTGCGAACCGCGGTATTATCCAGTTGAGGATAAGCATCCTGCAGTTCGTCAAATAATGTTTTATCAGGATCAAGTACCTGATGCTCCTGATCGTAATATCCAACCTGAACCTTAGAGCCCAGTTTAATCTGCCCATGATCTGGTTCTAGCTGATTGTTGATCATTTTGAGAATGGTGGTTTTACCGGTTCCGTTATTGCCAATAATGGACACCTTTTCACCACGCTTAATTTCAAAGTTGAGATTACTAAATAATTTGAGTAATCCAAAGGATTTGGATAATTCCGTTATGGTCAACACATCATTACCGCTTACTATTCGGGGCTCCAGATCAAAATGGATTTCACTATGCTCAGTGGGACGATCCACGCGTTCAATCTTATCCAACATCTTTTCACGGCTCTCCGCACGTTTGATGGATTTTTCACGGTTAAAGGAGCGAAGCTTCGCGATGACTTCTTCCTGATGCTTGATTTCCTGCTGCTGATTTAAGTATTGTTTCAACATAGCAGTTCGTTGCATTTCTTTTTTAACGGCATAGGTGGAATAGTTCCCTTCAAAGCTTTGACCTTTTCCGTTATCCAGCTCCACTACTTTAGATACAACTTTATCAAGGAAATAACGGTCATGGGCAACCACAATCACCGCTCCGTTATAATTGAGCAAAAAGGTTTCCAGCCATGCGATGGAAATTAAATCTAAATGGTTGGTGGGCTCATCCAGTAAGATAATATCCGGTTTTGATAAAAGTAATTTGCCAAGAGCGATTCTTGTTTTCTGTCCACCGGAAAGGGTACTAACCTGTTTATCAAATTCTGATTCTCCAAAGCCAAGGCCCTTTAAAATTCCAATTACCTCGCTTTTATAGGCATAGCCATTCTTGATTTCAAATTCATGAGTAAGGCGGCTATAAGTTGAGAGCATCTGATCCAAAGTGGCACCTTCTGCATGCTTCATGTCCTGCTCCAAGGTTCTAATGTTTTGATCTAAATCAATGATATCCTGTTTTACGGTAAGCATTTCTTCAAGGATGGTGCTCTCAGAGGACAAATTTTGATGCTGTGCCAAGTAGCCGATGGTACTCCCCTTTGCCAGAATAATCTCACCCTCATCCGAAGGGAGTTCCTTCATGATTATTTTTAACAAGGTGGATTTGCCGGCGCCGTTCAGCCCTACAATTGCCACCTTTTCACGGTTGTTTACGTGAAAGGAAACTGAATTTAAAATATGATTGGTTCCGAATGATTTACTAATATTTTGACATGCAAGTATCATTGCTTTATCCCTCATTTATATAAATTTTATTGATTTTCAATGGTTAACACTGCTGTATATTTTAGCATAGGAGGAGGGACAAGTAAAGAATGGATGCATAAATGGGGTAAATCAGAGTTACAGTTCAGCCTAGTCATAGTTCTAGAAACGCCAATGGGTCGCTTTACTTCCTTTTACTTGCTTTACCTTCGCTCGTTCAGAACGCTCCGCTTCACAAGATGAGCTCAGCCAGTCTGCGCAAAAGGAAGTAAAGCAACCCATCGGCTGACTATCATAAGCTTTGATATTAATAATGAAAAAGGGTAAAAGATTATCTTTTGCTGGTGCATTGTAAAAATAGTGTGACCGTCCTTCGCTAATTGCTCAAGCTCCCTTATATCGTCCGGTTGCAAGGATTTTTTTCACCTAAGTGTACTATAAATATTAACCGCTTCAATTATGATTGCAGCTCCGCAATACTGATCAATATGTGCATAGTAAGCCAATCTTCCCCAAGCTGGATTCAGTATCGTTTCTTTATTCTTTGGCTGGCGAAAAATTATCAATTCAATTAATTCTACATCTTCTTTAGGCAATGAACTTAATATAACAACCACATCTTCAATGGTGCAAAAGTACTTATAATCAGTTTTTGTTGCCTCAATTAAAAATGTTACCATAGTGTCATGAATCTGTCGGATAACTACCTGATAATTATAAGATTTTCCCAAAATATTTTGGAAGGATAGGGGATTACAAATTTATTATTCTTACCGTGACCGGATTTTATTGTATCGATATTTTTGTTTCTCCGAGAGGGGTTCCAACCACTTCGCATTCGTTTATCTCCTTATAAGTATTGGCGTTGTAAAGAATTTAAAAATATTATAACTTCAAGGTTAACATTTTGCCAGAAATATTGTGATTGTGAAGCAGAGATATTAATTATTTTCATAATACTAAGTTAAATAAAAAAGGTTGAAGTTGTAAAATAGCACTTGACAAATGTGGTCGGTAGTTATAGACTTTACTTGGGTCGGTGATTATAGACCATTTCTGTTTAAGATAATGAAAGCTTATTATAATATTTATGAAGCAAGGGAGGCAGTATGGATAATTTAAAATTATGTGATAGTGATTATCGATTTATGTTAATCGTGTGGGAGAATGCACCAGTCGGCTCAGGGAATTTGGTGGAGCTTTGTAAGGAAAAGTTGGGGTGGAAGAAATCTACTACCTATACTACAATCAAAAAACTGAGTGAAAAAGGATTTATTAAGAATGAGAATGCAATCGTCTCTGTTCTTGTGTATAAAGAAGAGGTTCAGGCGGTGGAAAGTGATTATTTTATGGAACGTACCTTTGAGGGTTCTCTTCCACAGTTTATTGCAGCGTTTCTGGGTGGAAAGAAGATTTCGAATAAAGAGGCGGAAGAAATCAAGCGCTTGATTGAGGAACATAAAGAAAGTAACTGACTTTGATTAGGGTGGGGTCTTTCAACAGAGTCCATAGGCAAATTGCTATGCCACAGTAAACAGACTTTTTTACACCATAATCTACTTTATATAAATCAAATCGGTGAATAATAGTGTTTCATCATAACTTAGAAATGAAAACAAAGAAAGGTGGGATAGGGTGAGAATAATTCTAGAAGAGCTATTTATTAAGATATTAAGTATGAGCATAACAGCTAGTTATGTCATCCTCGCTATATTGCTAGTAAGAATAATGCTTCATCGGGTACCGAAGATTTTTTCCTATATGTTATGGAGTGTGGCAGGCTTTCGATTGCTGAGTTCCTTTTCATTTTCTTCCGTCTTAAGTGTGTTTAATGCAGGATGGATTAGAAGTGAGAAAGTTACATCTGTTGCAGGAAGTATGGATTATATTCCATTGGGTATCAGTGTAATGAAAAATCCGGTGGTTGCAAACGGGACTTCCAAGGTAAGTGAAGTGATTAATAATTATATACCGGCTACGATACCGAGTAAGAGTGTCAGTCCATTGCAAATTATTACGATCACGGTCACTTGTATTTGGATGGTTGGTATCATTACGCTGCTTTTATATGGTTTAGTTACCTACCTAAAGTTAAGGAATAAGCTCCAAAAAGCAGTGTTGTTAAAAGACAATATTTACGAATGCGACAGAATTCCTTCACCCTTTGTACTGGGTATCATAAAGCCCAGGATATATATACCGTTTCGTCTGAAACAGGAGGAATTTGATTATATCATCAGACATGAAAAGCACCATATTCATCGCCTGGATCACATAATTAAGCCGTTGGCTTTTGGTATATTAATACTTCATTGGTTCAATCCTCTGGTATGGATAGCCTTTTATTGTATGAATAAGGACATGGAGATGAGCTGCGACGAAAAAATCATCAGTGATATGGGCGGGAAGATGAAAGGGATATACAGTGAGTCCCTACTGGCTTTTGCAGGAGCTCGTCAAACGCTATTATATGGTCCTCTGGCTTTTGGAGAATCCTCTGCGAAAGCAAGAATTAAAAATGTTTTGAGATTTCAAAAACCTAAGAAATGGATATTAATAATTGTTTTTGGAATATGTATTATTACCGGAATTGCATGTGCTGCCAATCCCCCCGCCAATGATAATGGAGGAATAATATCACCCCAAACGGAGCAAAAACCAAAGGATGATAAGGATTTTGCAAAAATACTCTTCGACAATAAAAATAAATATATTGGAGATGCTCCCCATGACGGACGATTACTTGGTTTACTGGAGGTACAGAAAGAGTTTGGAGATTACACCATTGCACTTGAAACAAAAGCAAGGCCATATGTACTTCGAGTTAATCTGAAAAACAAGCCGGAGATGGAAGATGAAGCAATTCAAAGAATGGGTAAAGATTCCGCTCTGCTTCTAGCATTAATTGATAATGCCGATCAAATCCAATGGAATTATCTCATCAATCAAATGGGGGAAGAGTATTCGAAAACAGTGAGCTATAACGAAGCGATGATGCAGGTATCAGGAATCAAAGATATTAAAAGCTACGGTAGTTCTGAAGAGAAGGTTTATGAATTAATCTCGCTATCTCAAAAAATAAAGGAAAGCTCTGGTTTTGAATGTCAAATCAATGCGGAATCAACAAGAAAGCTGTCGGAGAATTTTAATAAAATGGTAAGCTATGAATTGCCAAAGGGCTTTACACAAAGCGAATTTGAAAAGGGTATCGGATATGTAGGAGGAGTATTATTTTTGAAGGATAAAAAGCTACCCCAATCACCTAAGGATTCCTTTGCGCCTATGGATTGGTATGCTCCCGGTGCCGTGCTATATTTGCCGAAGGATGTAACCTCATTAGAGGCAGGTGGAGCTGTTCGGTTTAAGAATGGAAGACTGATTGGCGGTACGCTTCAAGAAAATCATGTGGCTGAAATTGGTGAACCTATGCAACTTAATGGTCTTACAGAACAGGCAGTTCTGACCGAGTGGAGCTTAGACTTATATACCGCCGCTGAGGCGGAGAAAGCCAAGGAATCCGGTCATGAGATTCCAGAAGATCAGCTGACCTCAAAAGTTTGGAGAATATTTTTTGCGAAAGATAATTTTCATAGCGCATATTGCTTTACATTAAATGAGAAATATTTCTCAAAGGAGGACGCAATCGAATTTGCACAAACAGTGAAATTTAGTGAAAATGCCTTTGATTAAGCAGTAGTTTTAACATATCACAGACCGCCGTATTGGCGGTCTGTTCGTGTGTAAAACCTTGAAACGCATTTGACTTTTTATTAACAATTCAATATAATAAAAGAATAGTGTAGCAGACAAGGAGGGTATAAATTGTATAAGAAAGATATTTCGAAAGCAGTTATCAATAGATTACCGAGATATTATCGCTATTTAGGAGATTTGCTGGAAAAGGATGTTGTCCGCATTTCTTCGAAAGAGCTAAGTGAAAAGATGAAAGTCACCGCTTCTCAGATAAGACAGGATTTGAATAATTTTGGCGGCTTTGGTCAGCAAGGTTACGGATATAATGTGGAATATTTGCATTCGGAAATTGGGAAGATTTTAGGACTGGATACAAAATATAACATGATTATTATCGGTGCTGGTAATTTGGGTTTTGCACTTGCCAACTATGTTGATTTTGAACGTAGAGGTTTTTTTATAAAAAGTATCTTTGACATCAATCCAGAATTAATTGGAACAGAAGTTAGAGGAATTCCGATTATATCAGGAGATGATTTGGAAGAGTATATTAAAACCCATAAAGTGGATATTGCAGCGATTACAGTTCCAAAGACTAAAGCGGCGGGTATCGCTATGGATCTCTCAAACTGGGGAGTAAAGGGTATTTGGAATTTTGCACCGACTGACTTAAACCTACCAAAGGGTGTTACGGTAGAAAATGTACATTTGGCGGAAAGTCTTATGAAATTATCCTACAGATTATCTGGAAAAGAAAAAATTTAACCATGGTATAAAGATAAAGTTCGGGGGCCTGTGAATGGGAAAGAAGACCAAACGAATCGATTTTAATAAAATAGTGAAAGACAGAAAGCTTCCAATTCTGGTATTGGATAACAGATGGCATGAATTATTTTCTGCTGACCAAAAAACGCCTGCGATGAAGGAACTTGAACGTAAGTTAAATAATCTTTTGAAACAACAGGGGAAACTGGTTAATGATATTAAGGATATGAAGAAGTTAAAGAATAATCTATTAAAAGAGATTATGGATAATATGGAAGTTGGTTCTGATACGCTTGGGAAAGCAAAAGCAAAAAAACTGGAACAAAACAAACAATTTATAACAGAACTTAATATCAAAATAGATGATGCTATGGATGAGTTAGCAGAAATACCCTATCGCATTAAAGAAGTAAATGAAGAATTGATGGCAGCAAGTATTAACATCTTTTATGATAAGTTGGAAAACAACAAAGAAGAATTGAATAATGTAGCTGAATGGATTCTTCGAATGCGAGAAGAGTTGAAAGTTAAAATCCTGATTAAACAGGAGCTGGAAGAGAAGAACTCAATGATTTATACCTATATGCACGATATTTTAGGGGCCGAATTAATGGAGTTGTTCGACAGAGAGAATAATAAAAACCAATAGTAAGAATTGCAGACGATTTACTCATAGATTTATCATCTCAGTAATACGAATTTCCCGCTTAAGGTTGCCCAGCCCTAAGGACAGGCTTTAGCGTTAAAATTGTATTCCTGATATGATAAGCAGAGACCGATGTGTTTCGCAATTATCGCCATAGTTTTAAGGAAAGGCGCGAGTCATTATGATTACCGGAATTGGTGTGGATTTAATTGAAATAGAGCGGGTTGTTAAGGCTTGTAAGAATGAGAGTTTTTTAAAAAAATATTATACCGAGAAAGAAATAGAATTATTTGGTGGGGATATGCGAAAGGCAGCCGATAATTTTGCTGTAAAGGAAGCGGTGGCAAAGATGCTTGGCACTGGGTTTCGAGGATTTTTTCCCGGTGAGGTTGAGGTTTTGCGGGATTCTTTAGGTAAACCCTACGTTACTCTTTATGGAAATGCTTTAGAAATTGCTAACAGGCAAGGGGTAATAAACATTCATGTTTCCATAACCAATACGAAGGAATATGCAAATTCATTTGTGATTGGAGAGAATATGGTATGAGATTCGTAATGAATTCTTCAGAGATGAAGGCGATTGATGAATACACAATTTCTACACTGGGCATACCTCAGGAAGTGTTAATGGAACGTGCAGCTAGTGCGGTTGTAGAAGTAATGAAACAAAATCTAAAAAAAGAGGATCGGATACTGGTTGTATGCGGTCCTGGTAATAATGGCGGTGATGGGATTGCAACAGGTAGAATTCTGTATTTACAGGGTTACCATGTTGCTCTTCTTTTTATTGGCAGAGAGCAGAAATCCTCCCATGGATTTCAAAAGCAGCTTCAAATTGCAAGGAATTTAGGAATACCCTTTGAACACACTAATAAGCTTTATGAATATAATATAGTGATTGATGCCATATTCGGAGTTGGTCTTTCAAGAGCGGTCAGCGGTGAATATGAAGATATTATCAAGCAAATCAACAGATTGCAGTCGGTGGTGTATTCTATTGACATTCCCTCCGGAATCTCTGCGGATAACGGAAGTATAATGAACGCAGCAGTTCGAGCGGATTATACAATTACATTTGGCTATCATAAGATTGGGCTCCTCTTATATCCCGGAGCGGATTATGCAGGAGAAATATCAGTTGCAGATATCGGATTTGCCCTAGTGGCAGAGAATGTTATGAAAACTAATATGGTATGTTTTGAAACGGAGGATCTTTCCCTGCTCCCTCAAAGGAACAGTTACGGGAATAAAGGTTCTTTTGGAAAAGTGCTGGTCATTGCCGGTAGTATGGGAATGAGCGGCGCATCCTATCTGTCCGCGAAGGCTGCCTATCGAACCGGGGCTGGTATGGTGAAAATATTGACAACAATGGAGAACCGAGAAATTTTGCAATCCATATTACCCGAGGCTCTGTTTCATGCTTATGATGATCATAGAAACACATTGGAAGAATGCCAAAATAAAATTATTGATGATTTGCATTGGGCTGATGTTGTGGTTTTCGGACCCGGAATTGGAGTGACGCGGGAAAGCGATCAGCTGCTAGAGATTGTTTTAAAGCATTGTAAGACACCGTTAATCATAGATGCGGACGGGATTAATTTAATGGCTCAACGAACGAACCAGTATATTGATGAACTTGACGAAAATGAATTAAAGGAATGCAGTGTAGACAAACAAAAACGAAGGCTGAAATACTTGGCTGACGTGTTAAAGGGACAGATTATTTTAACACCACATTTGAAGGAATTATCTGGATTGCTAGGGTGTCCACTAACGAATATTGTCAATAATCTGGTTGACACCGCAATTCAATGTTCTTATAATAATAATTTGATATATGCAATTAAGGATGCCCGTACTATCGTAACCCAAGCCAATCAGAGGTATATTAATGTCTCCGGCAATAATGGGATGGCTACTGCAGGCAGCGGTGATGTATTGACCGGGATAATTGCAGCACTGATTGCACAAGGCATGCCAAGTTATGAAGCAACTTGTTTTGCCGTTTATGTGCATGGGCTTGCGGGCGATGAGGCAGCAAAAAAGAGAGGATCATATTCCATGATGGCAAGTGACATTGTGGATCACATTGAAACCGTGCTTCTTCGTGCGGTTCATGACAGAAGGCAGCGATGAACCTGTTTCACAAAACAGGAATCGCAACGATGCGGAAAGGCTAGCAAAAGGATTATGAAGGAAGAATACGATACACAGATAAAGCAAAATTACTACAGAGTTCAAGCGGATATTAATTTAAATGCAATTCAGGAAAATATTCACCAAATGCACAAAAAGCTTAATCCTGGAACAAAGTTGATGGCAATCATCAAAGCGGACGGATATGGGCATGGTGCAGTTCCTATTGCAATGATGTTAGAAGAAGACAGTAATGTGGATGCATATGGTGTAGCAATTATTGAGGAAGCAGTAGAGCTTCGAAAAGCTGGAATTAAAAAACCAATTTTAATACTTGGGTTTACCTCAAAGGAACAATTTGACCTGGTAGTATCATATGATATTACTCAAACTGTTTTTCAATACGATATGGTAAAAGAGTTATCAATAGAGGCAAAACGCCAGGGGAAGATTGCCAAGGTGCATATCAAATTGGATACCGGTATGAGCCGTATTGGATTTCCGGATACAACAGAAAGCGTTGAAATTATTAAAAAGATGTTGAAA
The DNA here is from genome assembly GCA_023435895.1 of Bacillota bacterium. Taxonomy (GTDB): domain Bacteria; phylum Bacillota; class Clostridia; order Lachnospirales; family Lachnospiraceae; genus Mobilitalea. The sequence continues at coordinate 80,220 of JAEZLH010000016.1, read as the reverse complement.
CTTCCCTCCATTCAAATCGAAGGGCTGTTCTCACATTTTGCACGTGCAGATGAAACAGAAAAAAGCAGTGCATTGGTGCAGCTTGACAGATACATAAAGTTTAATCGTTTGCTGGAACAGGAACAAATTAATATTCCGATTAAGCATTTGGCGAATAGTGCGGGGATTATTGAGCTTCCGCAAGCCTATTTCAATATGGTACGTTGCGGCATTGCTACCTACGGAATTTATCCATCCGATCAGGTAAATAAAGATGAGGTGAAGCTGATTCCTGCAATGGAATTGAGAACCCATGTGGTTTATGTAAAGCAGGTGGAGTCGGGGATAGGAATCAGTTATGGGGCGACCTTTGTTACAGATAGGCCTACTACAATCGCAACCATTCCGATAGGCTATGCAGATGGGTATTCCAGAAATCTTTCCAACAGCGGAAGAGTAATTATACACGGACAGTATGCCCCAATTATCGGAAGAATTTGTATGGATCAATTCATGGTAGATGTAACTGAAATTCAGAATGTGAAACAGGGTGATATTGTAACTTTACTCGGAAGAGATGGTGATGCAATCATTACCACAGAAGAACTTGCTTCGGGTTCTCATTCTTTTCCTTATGAACTGGTATGTACGGTAGGAAAAAGAATTCCGCGAGTTTATCATGATTAATATTCCAGCTCAATCGAAAGTAAAACGACTGCGTCGAGAAGAATTATCGCCGTGGGAAATATGAAACGAATACACTTTATGGTATACACACGAAAAAACTGGCAATAATAAGGTTAGCCTAATATTGGAGTGTGAATAAAGTGGTAATTAAACGTGGAGATATCTTCTATGCGGATCTGAGGCCGGTAGTCGGATCCGAGCAGGGTGGTGTCAGGCCGGTTCTGATTATTCAGAATGATACAGGAAATAAACATAGTCCTACCGTAATTTGTGCGGCCATTACATCAAAAATGAACAAAGCAAAACTTCCTACCCATGTGGAATTGGATGCAGAAAAATACGGAATTGTTAAAGATTCGGTTATACTGCTGGAGCAGGTAAGAACTATTGACAAATCCAGACTCAAGGAAAAGGTCTGTCATTTGGATCGGGATGTATTAAAGAAAATCGATAGAGCCCTTATTATTAGTTTTTCTTTAGATACATATTTTGGTAGTTGATGAACAAAAAAAGGAACCGCGAACGGTTCCTTTTTTCGATTATATGGCAGGGGAGCCATATAATCTTTGCGTATAATAGGGTGGGAGTAGAAAGTGTTTTATCACTGTCTATGTATATACTATAAAATTAAAATGTGTTTTTCCGGTGAACTAAATCTAAAAAAAAAGTAAAGCTTTATTTTATAAAAAATTTATTTGATATTGGGTATGTTTAATTAATGAAGCGTTCCTTCCTGATCTTTTAGAAGCATTGAGGCAGTCACGTTAATACTCAAATGGAATGGAGATTATTGGTTTTCCTTGAAAAACACATTAATACTATGTAAAATAGAACTATGATGGAACCTCATCTGTTATGAAGAGTGGACAAGGTAAGAGGCTTAAGTCATACGAATAGGAGAAAAATATGCGTATAGGATTACTGCGGCATTTTAAAGTGAATTGCCCACATAAGAAGATGATGACCTCAGAGGAATTCAGAGAATGGTCCGAAAAATATGAGGTATCAAAGGTAATTAAGAAGAAAGTAGAAATGTACGGAATTGAATGGGGAGTATGCTACGCAAGTGATTTACCCAGAGCGGTTACTACAGCAAAGGAAGTATATAGCGGAAATGTATTACTAGATAAGATGCTTCGTGAAGTGGACACAGCCCCTTTTATACATACGGAACGAATTAAGCTACCTTTTGAAGTATGGCATTTGTGCGGAAGGTTGGCCTGGTATTTTAAATCGAAAAGCCAACCGGAAAATAGATTGGAGACGAGAAGAAGAATCAATCAGTTCCTAGACCGCATTGATTGGGAGCAGGAGAATATATTAATCGTATTTCACGGTTTTATGATATATAACTTCCAAAAAGAATTAAGAAAACGTGGTTTTACAGGTGCAAAGCTAAAGATTGTTAAAAATGGTGTACTCTATGAGTATACAAAGGAAGATCAACCGAAAGAAGCGGAAGACAATGAAAATAACGATACTATGTGTGGGTAAATTAAAAGAGAGTTATCTGACCTCCGGAGTAGCGGAATATGTGAAACGGCTTACAAGGTATTGTTCAATGGATATTCTTGAGCTTCCGGATGAGAAAACACCGGACAATGCTTCCCAGGCGTTGGAAGATGCCATTAAGAAAAAAGAGGGAGAACGGATATTAAAAGCACTCAAGGAAGATTCTTATTGTATCGCGCTTGCAATTGACGGGAAGATGCTTACCTCTGAGGAACTCGCGTCAAAAATAGATTCCCTCGGTGTTTCGGGAACCAGCCATATTACCTTTGTGATTGGCGGATCTTTGGGATTGTCATCCGAGGTTCTTGCTCGTGCAGATTTTAAGCTGAGTTTTTCAAAGATGACCTTTCCGCATCAGCTGATGAGAATGATTTTGGTAGAGCAGATCTATCGTTCATACCGGATAATCCATAATCAACCGTATCATAAGTAAACGAGGTTTTAGATTGATTTGATTTAATAGAATAAAAATAATGAAAAAATTATGGACATGGAAGGGATTCATGTCCTTTTTCTTACAAATTTCATGATTAAAATTCAATGATTGCAAAGTATATGGCAGTAATGGATACTCCCTATTCAAAAAAAAAGTGTACCAGTTAATAGTTCGACTTCAACTCCTTTAAACCCAAGTATGTAGAGAAAATTAAAAATAAAAATATCGATTTAAATGTATTTATTAAAACCTTAATTATTAAAATCAATTAGTCTTGAAAAGAGAGTCCATGTGTGATACAATTTGACATGTTAAAATATGGCATATAGTGTAAGGTTATCGCTATTTATGTTAAATATATGTATTAGGAGTGTGGCTTTATGAAGATATTAGTAAAAAGAATGTTCATGGTAATCGTATTTGTAATGATACTCCAATTATTTCTATTCACACCTTCAAAGGCAAAGGCATCAGAACAAGGCTTCACTGGTTATATAGCTATATCTACAAAGACTGAACTTAATAATATAAGAAACAATCTTGCTGCTAATTATTATCTCACGAAAGATATTGTGTTCACCAAGGAAGACTTTGCGGTAGGTGGTTCATTTTATAATAATGGTAAAGGTTGGAACCCAATTGGCGCAGGTAGTAATACATATTTTACTGGGGTATTTGATGGAAATGGACATACTATATCTGGATTGTATTCTAAAGTGACTTCTAATAATGATACATACATGGGTTTATTTGCGTACAATGACGGAACAATTCGAAATGTCGGTTTAGTTAATAGTACTTTTATTGTTAATACTTCTGGATCGGATAAGATTTTAGATGTTGGTGGGATTGCAGGACATAATAGTGGAACAATAAGCAAATGTTATAACACAGGTAGCATAACTGTAACTGGATATTATTCTCACGCATTTGTTGGTGGGATTGCAGGATATAATGACAGAGCATCAATCACGAATTGTTACAATAGTGGTAATGTGAGTGCCATAGGAAACGATGCAGATGCATATGCAGGTGGTATCACAGGAGAAAATAAGGCGGGTAATGTTAGTAATTGCTATAATACAGGAACCATCTTTGCCGATGCACCTGATGATGAAACATACGCATGTGCGGGTGGAATATTAGGAGAAATGTATAACAATGCGAATATGAGTAATTGTTATAATACAGGATATATAAGTGCAACTGGATATTTTCCTTATACTGGAGGAAATGCAGGTTATATAGATGGGGCAACCATCTTTAATTGCTATAATGTGGGTATAGTATATGCAGAGGGAAGCTCAGGCGGAATTGTGGGTGGCAATAGTGGAATAATTAGTAAATGCTATTATTTAAATATTGCAAATAGTGGAGCTGGATATGAATATGATGCGGGTACTTCTAATGGAGTTGAGAGGGTAAGTCTTGATAACATGAAGCAAAAATCATCATATTCAGGATTTGATTTTACCCATGATTGGGATTTGGGTGTTAATACCTCATATAAATTTCCAACACTTAAAAGTGTAGCACACGTTGAAAAAGCAAATAACGTTTTAGATTTTGCTGGCGGTAATGGTACAGCTAATAATCCATATAAGATAAGTACAATAGCGAACTTGAATAACGTAAGAAAGGACTTGACAGCATTTTATGTTCTAACATCAAACATTGCATTTAATAGTACAGATTTCTCGGTTGGTGGAAAGTACTACAACAAAGGAAAGTGCTGGAGTCCTATTGCTGGTAATTATGAAGATTTTACAGGTGTTTTTGATGGGAATGGACATACTATTTCTGGGTTAAATTGTAATGGTAATAAAGATGATGATACTGCCTATGTAGGCTTGTTTGGAAGTAATAATGGGACAATTAAAAATCTCGGTGTAATAAATGGTAAAATAACTTCAACATCACCAAATTTGTATTCAGTGGGAGGTATAGCCGGTGCTAATGATGGAAGTATAAACCAGTGTTATTACACAGGTTCTATAAGCATCAATTCTAGTGATTGTACTTTCGTAGGCGGCATTGTTGGCTATAATGGTGGATACATCGATGATTGTTGTAATACAGGTTCCATAAGTGTTAAATACACTGGAGATTATAGCATATTTGTAGGTGGAATTGCTGGTGGAAATTATTTCTCAAGCATATATGATTGCTATAACACAGGAAATGTGAATTTAGTTGCCTCAAGTTCAATCGATTCTTTTGTTGGTGGGATTGTAGGGTATAATAATGGATATTATGACGAAGATACGAACACAACTGAATATTCAAGCATTGGATATTGTTATAATATTGGTACCATAAGCGGAAAAAATGCAGGTGGAATAGTTGGAGATAACAATAAAGATGGTGGTAAGATTTATAATTGCTATTATTATAATAGTATTGCCAAAGGAGTAGGAACAGGACCTTCGGCAGGAACTAAGGCGTTAAGCTTTGCTCAATTGAAACAACAATCTTCTTTTGCAGGTTTTGATTTTACTCTTGACTGGGGAATATCCTTAAGTACGCCATTCTTAAAGAATATTTCAAATACTAATATAAGGACGGTTGCAGTAGCATTTAATTCTAATGGTGGATCTGCAGTAACAGGTAAGTTTGCAAACTATAACACGACGATTACTGCACCAACTAACCCAACGAGACTTGGTTATACATTTGGAGGGTGGTACACAGCGGCTACTGGTGGCAAAGTGATTACATTTCCACAAAAAGTAACAGCCTCTATGACAGTTTATGCTCATTGGAATGTTGTAAACCCAAGCACTCCTAAGAGCGTAAAAGCAGTTTCAACAGGCTACAATTCAATCAAAATTACTTGGGCCGCAGCCTCAAATGCGAATCAATACAAAGTCTATCGTGGAACAAGTAGCACAAATATAACTACATTGGTAGGTACAGTAACTGGATTATCATATACAAACAACACAGGCTTAACAACAAATAAGACTTACTACTACAAAGTTGTAGCTGTCAATACAGGAACAGGAAAAAAGAGTGGCTACTCTGCAGTAGTCTCAGCTAAACCAATTCCTGCAACAGTATCGTTGACATCTGCAGTAAAAGCTTCTACTACAAGCGTTAGAGTGAATTATAAAGCGGTAAGTGGTGCAAGTGGTTATCAAATATATTACGCAACATCAGCTACAGGGAAATATACTCTCGCAGGCACATCAACCACGACGACTTTCACTAAAAAGAGCTTGACCAAAGGGAAAGTTTACTATTTCAAAGTTCGCGCATTTAGAACAGTAGGAAAGACCAAGGTTTATGGTAATTATTCAATTATAAAAAGTGTAAGACTATAAATGTCAATCTACAATGTAGCATTTAGTTTATAATAAAAATGATGTTGGTGTCCATACTCTATACATATGGGCACCAACATCATTTTTTAAAATAGGAGATATGTTAAAAAAGTAAAGGTATAACCAATTACATGAAACCAAAATATCTCATAAAGCCTAAGTAAATGCCGTATGCAAACTGATATTGATCGTTACGCAGTTTTTCTGCATCGGAGGCATTGGTTAAGTATCCAAGTTCTACTAATAGAGAGGTCATGGAGGTTCTTCTTAAAACGTAAAGCGATGGTCTGACACGGATTCCATTGTCCCTTGTGCCGGTCATTTGATTAATGCCAATCATGATTTGTTCGGCTAACCATTGTGCTTGTGTATTGAGCTGATAGAGATAAATTTCCGTGCCGTTAATTGCTGGGTTCGGATTGGAATTACAATGAATGCTTACAAAATAATCAGCCGGCCATTCATTTGCCAAACGTACTCTCTCGGCAAGACTTGTTGAACTGCTGGTTCCTAAGACAGTGGTAGCGGTAGGTCTGGATAATCTTGCTTCAAATCTTGGATCACTGTTTAGGAGATCAGCAAGATAAATTCCTACTTGATAAGTTATATCCTGTTCAAATAGACCATTTGCAGATGCTCCTGCATTCGGACTGCCGGTAGGATTGTGACCTTGATCTATAAATATTTTAATAGCCAAAGAAGCACTCCCTTTTCATTTTAACTATTAATATCATATTCGCAACCTGCCAACTTGTTACTCGATTGTAATAATAATGATTAATGAGTTATATTCCTTACAAATAGGGTTCACCGGTTTATTTTTGACAATCAATTCACATTCAAGTCAATTCAAATTCAAATCAATCAAAAATTCATTATAGAAAAGAAAAGTAAAAAATGTTATACTAAAAATACAAATATTATGTGTAAAGAGGATTAGAAATGCGACAAAAATCGGACAGGCATAGACTGTCAAAGCAAAACAGAGTAATCACATTAGCCGCTATGAGTAGTATAGCAGTCGGAATAATAATTATTTTGGCCGGTATGTTTTATTATAAATTTCGAATTGCCGAACTGGGATTATCCGATACAGAAGATTACAACAAATATGATTATCATTATGCAATTATTTCAGAAGAAGCAGATAGCTCTTTTTGGAATGTTCTATATCAGGGTGCGCTTGCTGAAGGTAAGAAACAGAATATATATGTTGAAAAAATAGGAAATAATCTTTCTACAAAATATACGGTGCAGGATTTAATGAGAATAGCAATTGCTTCAAAAGTTGATGGGATTATCCTTGAACCAAATAGTGATAAGGATATGACTGATTTGATTAATAAAGCTGACGAAGCTGGAATTCCTGTGGTGACAGTGTTAAAGGATGTTACAGAAAGCAAACGTATCAGTTATGTGGGAGTCAATAGCTATAAACAAGGTCAAATCTATGCGAAAGAAATCCTTCAGTCAGCAAAAGAAGGTGTAAAGAATATTACGGTTCTGCTAAATGATGATTCAAGGGATACAACCCAGAAGTTTATTTACTCCAGTATCTTAAGTGCGGTATCTAATTATAGTGTGTCGGTGAAATCCATTATAGTTAATACCAGAGATGCATTCAGCTCGGAGGAAAGTATTCGAAAGATTATTATGGATAAAGTGAATCCACCGGATTTGTTAGTTTGTTTAACGGAGCCAGATACAAGAAGTGCTTATCAAGCAGTGGTTGACTACAATAAAGTGGGTGAAGTAGGCATTATAGGGTATTACAATTCTGAAATGATTTTGCGGGCCATTGAAAAAGATATTGTTCATTCTACGATGACGCTGGATGCAGACCAAATAGGTGCATTTTGTGTGGAAGCATTGAATGAATATAGAAAAACAGGTAATGTAAGTGATTATTATTCCGTGGGCATTAGTGTAATCAATAAAAACAATGTAAGTGATTATCTTAAGGATGAAACGGATATTGATACAGAAAAGGATGAGTAATTAATGATGTATGAAACTGTAATAACCGACTGCGTGTGGGGGTTAAGGAATGAATTCTAAAAAGAAAAACGGATCGATTCGCAGAAGATTGATTATGGTATTCATATTATCATCTTCGGTCATCTTCTTTGCGAACCTCTTTATGTATTATAACATTAATAAATCCATTGGAACCATCGACCAGGTGTATAAAAGCAATGTGGAATTGAATAAGTTATATGATAAATTAAAGGAAGTTCAAGATAATGTATATGAATACTTGAATACCAGAAGTACAGAATCTCTCGAGAATTACTATAGAAAAGAGCAGGAATATCGAAAATTGATCGATGCACTGGATGGAAAGATTACAGATAATGATATGCTTTTAATGCAAAAAAATATAAAGAACATGTCAGAGACATATCTTCAGATCTTAGACGATACAGTGGATGCTAAAAGAGGTCGTAATATTGAGAAGTATAAAGCAAAATACGAAGAAGCCTCCCAGATGTATGGGTACATTAATGTTCATATCAATAGTCTGAATAATGAAAAATTTAAATATAATGCGAATAAATATGATTTGCTTTTGATTTCACTTAATTATCTTGAAATCATAAGCACAACAGTGTTGTTGGTTTTAACAATTTTTACAGTTTTATTGATTATTATCATGACCAGAAGTATTACAGATCCATTAATGAAGCTGACTCAGGCTGCTCATCAGGTGGCGGGCGGAAACTTTGAAGTGGATTTAGTGCATGTGGAATCCTCTGATGAAGTGGAAATTGTAACAAAAGCATTTAATAATATGATTGTTAGTATTCATCAATATATTATTCAAACAAAGGAAAGCATGGAATTGGAGAACAAAATGATGGAGAAGGAGCTGATGATGAAAAATCATCTAAAGGATGCGCAGCTCAAATATCTCCAGGCGCAGATTAATCCACATTTTTTGTTTAATACCTTAAATGCCGGAGCGCAGCTGGCAATGATGGAAGGTGCGGATAAAACCTGCCTCTTTATTGAGAATATGGCCGATTTCTTCCGGTTTAATATGAAGAGCTTTGATTATGATTCTACCATTCGAGATGAAATTAAACAGGTGGACAGTTATATTTATATCTTAAATGTAAGGTTTTCAGGGGGGATACATTTTTATAAGGATATTGATGAAACATTATTGGATGTCAGGGTTCCCAGTATGATTTTGCAGCCAGTAGTAGAGAATTCGGTGAATTATGGAATAAGAAACATAGAGTATGAGGGTAGGATTGATTTGGAAGTCAAACCCGCACTTGATAATATAGAAATCATCATAACGGATAACGGAACAGGGATCAATCAGGAGACAATCGACCGGATTATGACAGCAAAACTTGAGGAAAGTGCATCGGTGAGGGAACGTGTTATTTCAAAAGACTCTAACGGAATTGGACTTGGTAATGTGATCAATCGTTTACGACTTTATTATAATCTGGAGGATGTTTTCTGGATTGAAAGCGAAGGAGAGAATAAGGGAACCAGGGTAATTATACGAATTCCGAGAAATCGATGATTGTGGACGGGAATTAGGAAGTAGGAGAAGTTATGTATAAAATAATGTTAGCGGATGATGAGGGTATCGTAATTGATTCCTTAAGATTTATTATTGAAAAGAATTTTCAGGGCAATTGTATGATTGAGTCTGCAAGTACAGGACGAAGTGTAATCGAGCTTGCAGAGAAGTTTAAGCCTGATATTGCGATCATGGATATTCAGATGCCTGGTATTAATGGCATTGAAGCGATGAAGGAAATAAGAAAAACAAATAGTTCTGTGATATTTATCGTTATGACAGCCTATGATAAATTTACTTACGCAAAAGAAGCTATTAATTTAGGCGTATTGGAGTATTTGACCAAACCGGTAAATCATACGGTAATCGTAAACACTTTGCAGAAAGCAATGGATTTGATTGAAGAAGAACGTACAAAGCGAAGTAACGATTTGATCATTCGTGAAAAGCTTGAAATTGTTGTTCCCATCCTGGAAAGTGACTTTATCTATGCCATACTATCCGGTGATGATTTTCGAACCGATGTGGATTTTAAGAGCTTATTGAGCATTAAAGATGAATATGGAATGATGATGGTTCTTGAATTTGGAGATGCCATTGAGGATGGTAAGCTGACGAATCCGGTTGGTGTCAGTGTTAAGGCTCAATCCTTCTATCAACTAATCAGAGGATATCTGAAAGCGGAATTTACCTGTGTTGTGGGTCCCATTATGGTGAATAAGATTGTGATATTCCTCCCTTGTGAAAAGGCTCAGCTGGAATATGATGATCGTATCAGTATTATTGAAGCGGTTCGTCATATGATTCGAGAGTTGACCAAGCAAGTTGATTTGCAGTTTAAAGTGGGTATTGGATCGGTGGTTTCACTTGCTCAACTTGGAGAATCTTATAAAGAAGCTTTGACAGCAACACATAATAGCAAGGGGCGAGTTGTTCATGTCAATGATATTCCGGTGGGATGCGAATACGAGGATGACTATCCTATTGATACAGAGAAGCGTCTCTATGAGATGATAGAAAAAGGGGATATGGAAGGAACAAAAACGGAGGCAAATCGTTTCTTTGATTGGATGATAGAGCATTTTCCGGATTGTGAGATGGATATTAAGCTAAAGACCTTGGAGTTTATTTTATTTGCAGAACAGAAAGCCTTTTTAAGCGGTGGCATGACCTATTACTTCCGCTATCGCAAAGATTATCTGGATACATTAATTAAAATTAATGATTATGAGCTGTTACGGAAGTGGTACTTGGATAAAGTTGTTGAGGCCTGTCGAAATGTAATTACCAAAAAAGAAGAACAGGCAAATATTGTAATTATTAAGGCGAAATCCTATATTGAAGAGAATTTCAGCAAAGATATTTCACTTGATGATGTTTCACGCGTAGTTGACATCAGCCCTTATTATTTCAGTAAGCTATTCAAAGAAGAAACTGGGGAGAACTTCATTGAATACTTAACAAATATACGAATTGACAGAGCAAAAAGACTTTTACAGAACAGGGAAATCAGTATCAAAAACATCTGTGCGGACACAGGTTACAGTGACCCGAATTATTTTAGCCGTATATTTAAAAAACAAGTAGGTGTTACACCTACGGAATATAGGGAGAGGGTTTTATGAAAAAAAGAGGTATTGTGTTAATGCTTCTGGTGATTTTAGTACTATCATCAACGGGGTGTACCAAGAAGCAGGAAGAGGATCAGGATATCGGATTAGTTGAGAAAAAAATCCAAATTGGATTATCCTTTGACTCTTTTGTGATTGAGAGGTGGCAAAGAGACAGGGATGTATTTGTTTCAACAGCACAGGGACTTGGGGCGGAGGTCAATGTGCAAAATGCAAATGGGGATGTGAAGGAGCAAATATCACAGATTGAGTATCTGATTGACAAAAAGATGGATGCGATTGTGGTGGTGGCAGTTGATTCAGAAGCACTGTCGGGAGTGTTAAAAAAGGCAAAGGAAGCTGGTATTATTGTAGTTGCCTATGACCGATTAGTGACGAATGCCAATGTAGACTTATATATCTCCTTTGATAATGAAAAGGTAGGACGCTTAATGGCGGAGGCATTAGTTAAGGGGGTGCCAAAGGGAGGAAATATCATAACCATCTATGGACCGACGTCAGACAATAATGTGGCATTGGTTGAAAAAGGGTTTGATGCAGTTATTAAAAAATCTGGTCTGAATGTAATTTATTCTGTTAACGCGAAGGATTGGCTGGCGGAGGAAGCGTTTAAGGCAGTTAATACAGCATTGACCAAAAATCCGAAAATCGACGGCGTTATGTGCGGAAATGATAATCTGGCCAGTGAAGCAGTAAAGGCTTTATCAGAGAATCGAATGGCTGGAAAGGTTGTGGTTACCGGTCAGGATGCAGATCTAGTGGCATGCCAGAGAATTGTAGAAGGGACACAGACCATGACGGTGTATAAGCCGGTGGATCAGTTGGCAAAAACTGCGGCAGATTATGCAGTCAAGCTGGCGAAAGGGGAAGACATACGATTTGATGAAACAATCTATGACGGCAGTGTAGAAATTCCATACGTCAAATTAGAGCCCATAGCAGTGAATAAGGATAATATTTTCCGGGTAATCATTGAAGGTGGCTTTCAAAGAGAAGAGGATGTCTATTTGAATGTGCCCAAATAAATAGTACTTATAATAGAAAAGAAAGCTTTTTATAGCATTTTTATTAATTAAAAATTGCTAAAGGAAGCTTTTTTTTCATGTATTACAATATGCAATAAAGGAGAAAATTATAATAGTAAATTATTGATAGCACAAGAACAATAAATTGCTATATAGGATAGTATTAACTTAACAGCATGCCCAAAACTATTAAAAATATGCAGTATATAGCAAGTTTGTACTATTCTATCCGTGTTATTATTTACTCGTAGTAAAAAACAAACTTTATGGGAGGAACAAATTTATGAAAAAGAAGTTAATAAGTGTAATTCTTTGTGTTGCATTAGTTGCATCTTTATTAGTTGGTTGTGGTAGCAAAGACGACACCAAAAAAGATGGCGGCAAGAAGATTGGTGTTGCAATGCCTACGAAAGATTTACAGCGTTGGAACCAGGATGGTGCTAACATGAAGAGCGCATTAGAGAAGGCTGGTTACACAGTTGACTTACAGTATGCTAACAATGATATTAACACTCAGCTTGGTCAAGTTGAAAATATGATCACTACAGGATGTCAAGTATTAGTTATCGCTTCCATCGATGGTGGTTCTCTTGGTACTGTTTTAGCAAAAGCGAAAGAAAAGAAAATCCCGGTAATCGCTTATGACCGTCTTATCATGGATACCGATGCAGTTTCCTATTATGCAACTTTCGATAACAAAAAAGTTGGTACAATTCAGGGACAGTATATCGTTGATAAGTTAGATCTTAAGAATCAGGCAGGTCCTTTCAACATCGAGTTATTCACAGGTTCTCCTGATGATAACAATGCTCGTTTCTTCTTTGGCGGCGCTATGGAAGTATTACAGCCATACATTGACAATGGCAAATTAAATGTTGTTTCTAAACAACAGAAATTTGAAGAAGTTGCTACATTAAACTGGTCTACAGAAGAAGCTCAGAAGAGAATGGAAAACCTTCTTACAGCAAACTATCCTGGAAAGAAACCTAAGCTTGATGTTGTATATTCTTCCAATGACTCTTGTGCAATTGGTATTACTAATGCATTAGTTAATGCTGGTTATACAAAAGAAGATTTCCCGATCGTAACTGGTCAGGACTGCGATATCACATCTGTTAAGAACATTCTTGCAGGAACACAGTCTATGTCTATCTTCAAGGATACACGTAAATTAGCTGACAAGGTTGTTGAGATGGTTACAGCAATCCTTGAGAACAAAGAAGTACCTGTAAATGATACACAGACATATGACAACGGTAAGGGTATTGTTAAAACCTTCCTTTGCGATCCTGTATTTGCAGATGCATCCAACTACAAAGAATTATTAATTGACTCCAAGTACTACACAGAAGATCAATTAAAATAATCTCAACACAGTAGAAAAAGGGTGTTGTATAGAGCTTTAGTTATACAGCACCCTTTTTAAAACTGCCCTAGGAATATAACTTTGGCAGTATAAATACAAAGAGTCAAAAGATTTATGAAAGACTCATGACATCATTATATAATTTATAGTTAAGGAGGGGTATTAGTGGCAGCAATATTGGAAATGAAGAATATTACCAAACGCTTCCCCGGTGTAAAGGCATTGGATAATGTCAACCTTCGTGTAGAAGAAGGAGAAATTCATGCGTTGGTTGGTGAAAATGGTGCAGGTAAATCAACGTTAATGAATGTACTGAGCGGAATTTATCCGTATGGAAGCTATGAAGGCGATATCCTGTACCAAGGTGAAGAATGTAAATTCAATATGATTAAAGACAGTGAAAGCAAAGGTATCGTTATTATCCATCAGGAACTTGCGTTGGTTCCTTATATGACAATTGGCGAAAACATGTTTCTTGGCAATGAACGTGGATCAGTTGCACGTATTAATTGGGAAGAAACTTACCATAAAGCAGCAGATCTGCTCAAAACGGTAGGACTCTTTGAAGATTCCAAGGTTTTGATTAAGGATATCGGTGTTGGTAAACAACAGTTGGTAGAAATTGCAAAGGCATTAGCGAAGAATGTAAAACTTCTCATTCTTGATGAGCCTACAGCATCCTTAAATGAAGCAGATTCTCGTAAATTATTAGACTTACTTCTGCGTTTTAAAAAGGAAGGTTTAACTTCGATTATTATTTCTCATAAACTTAATGAGATTTCATATGTAGCGGATAAGATTACTGTAATTCGAGACGGAGCTACCATAGAGACATTAGATAACAGAACAGAAGAAATCAGCGAAGAACGTATTATTCGTGGTATGGTTGGTCGTACTATGACAGATCGTTTCCCGAAGAGAGAAACAAGTAATATCAAAGAAACTAATCTTGAAGTGAAAAACTGGACAGTGTTCCATCCTCTTTATGCAGGTCGTAAAGTAGTTGATAATGTTTCTCTTCATGTAAGAAAAGGTGAAGTGGTTGGTATTGCAGGTCTTATGGGTGCAGGTCGTACAGAGCTTGCCTTAAGTATTTTTGGTAAGAGCTATGGTACTGGCATATCAGGACAGCTTTTAGTGAATGGAAAAGAAGTTAACTGGAAGAGCTCCAGACAGGCTATTGATAATAAGCTTGCTTATGTTACTGAAGATAGAAAAGGTGACGGTTTGGTATTATCCAACCCCATCCGTATCAATACTACTCTTGCAAAGATGAGTAAAGTCAGCAAGAACGGAATTATTGATTCAGATTTAGAAGTAATCGTATCTGACGACTATGCTTCTAAGTTGAAAACAAAATGTACTTCTACTGAGCAGATTGTTGGTAACTTAAGTGGTGGAAATCAGCAAAAGGTATTAATCAGTAAGTGGATGTTTGCAGATCCTGATATTCTTATTCTGGATGAACCCACAAGAGGTATTGACGTTGGTGCGAAATATGAGATTTATTGCATTATTAACCAGCTGGTTAGCGAAGGCAAATCTATCTTAATGATATCTTCCGAGTTACCCGAGTTATTAGGTATGTGTGATCGTATCTATATTATGAATGAAGGTAAAATGGTTGGTGAGGTCTCCAAAGAAGAGGCTACACAGGAACTTATCATGAGTCAAATATTAAAAACAAGTAAAGGAGAATAGAGATGGATAAAGCAAAGGAAATACTTAAAAGGAATACTATGATCTTTGCGCTCATCGTAGTTACCGCCTTTTTCGCTTGGCAGACAAAGGGTATGTTACTTGTTCCGGGTAATGTAACGAACTTGATAGCGCAAAATGGATATGTAGTTATATTAGCAACCGGTATGTTAATGTGTATTTTAACAGGTGGTAACATCGACTTATCAGTTGGATCAATTGTAGCACTTGTAGGTGCTGTAGCAGGTACATTAATCGTTAATAAGCATATGAATATGGTCTTAGCAATTATTATCTGTTTACTCGTAGGTATATTAATTGGTGTAATTCAGGGTTACTGGATCGCGTTTTTACGAATTCCTGCATTCATTGTAACTTTGGCAGGTATGTTGTTATGGAGAGGCGTTGCACTTATGATCTTAAACGGTCTTACCATTTCCAACTACCCTAAATCATACTTAGATCTTTTTAATAGTTATATTCCTGACGTATTCGGGGGATCAATAAATATTATTTGTATTTTAATTGGTGCAGTTCTCAGTGCTATTTATGTAGCTGTTCAGATTGTCTCCAGAGCAAACAAAAGCAGAAAAGGCTATCAGTTAGAATCCTTCGTTGCTCTTATTGCAAAGATGGTAATCGTAGTAGTAGCTATCATGGCATTAAGCTTATCCTTAGCAAATGCAAGTGGTATGCCGATGATCTTAATTATTATTGGTGTAATCGTTATGGCATATGCTTACTTCACAACCAGAACCGTTCCGGGTCGTTACCTTTATGCAATGGGCGGTAATGAAAAAGCAGCTAAATTAAGCGGTATCAATACAAACAAAGTATTATTCTTCGCTTATGTAAATATGGCATTCCTCAGTGCTGTTGCAGCACTTGTGTGTGTGGCTCGTTTTAACTCCTCTGCTCCTACTGCTGGTATGAACTATGAATTAGATGCAATCGGTGCTTGCTTTATCGGTGGTGCTTCCGCTTACGGTGGTGTTGGTAAAGTTGGTGGCGTAGTAATCGGTGCTGTATTCATGGGTGTTATCAACAATGGTATGTCCATCATGGGTGTAGACGCTAACTTACAAAAAGTTGTTAAAGGCTTAGTACTTCTTGCTGCGGTAACCTTTGACGTTTTATCGAAAAAAAGAAGCAAGGTAGCATAATACACTCCTCGTCCTATGCTAAGATGTCCCGGTTCCCCGACCGGGACATTTTTCTGTGCTTTTTTGCAATCCGAGTGTACTTCCCTACGGTTGTTTTACGATAGGGCTAACATTATACTAGTTCTGAAAATTTTCATTATCAAAAGTTGGGGTAAAATGATTCTTCTGTGTTTCAGATTTATACTTGTATGGCTATCTATTCCGTGATAGAATGGTTGGGTTAATAATGGAATAGGATTTTTATCGGAGGTAACGTGATGAGAGAAGAATTAGCACAATTGGATGCAGATTTAAAAGGATTATTCTCAGAGAATAAAATAGAAGAATTGAATGGATTATTACAAGAACAAACAGAGAGTGATGTGAAAGAATTGCTCCAGTTCTATTGCGATGTGATAAAAAAATACTATGATACAGAGCGTTATGACCTTCTTCTGACTCATATTCGATTTGTTGCTTTTACTTGTTATATAGTAGAATATGCCAATCAGATTTCTATGATCTCAGAACAGGACTATCTTGTGATGATGAAGATCTATAATGAAGTGTATGAAAAGAGACAACAGTTATAATTCGTCGCATTAGGTAATATGTCAATAGGAAGCGCTTTTCAGGAAAAGAAATTGATATATTTTTCTTATAAATTCAAAGTGGATAGCAGCTAAAAATGTGTGAATTAATATTCCCAAGATCGATTTACATTGGGCAATAGGAAGCGGGGGAAGAAGATGGTTAATCTATACCTAATTAGACATGGAAGACAATGTATTAAACTCTGTAATCTGGATGTAGAGCTTACATCGGAAGGAGTAAAGCAAGCACAGTTACTTCGTGATCGAATGAAGAACTATCAGATTGATGCGCTCTATTCCAGCGATTTGCTTCGTGCAAGGGAAACAGCAGAGATAATCAATGAGGGATTGGGGTTAACTCATGAAATCAGGGAAGGGATAAGAGAAATATCCTTCGGTCATTTGGAAGGCAAGAGTGCTGAATATATTGACGAACATTTTAAAGAATTTAATCAAAAACATAAAATGCTAATAGAAGATATTCCATATCCAGGCGGGGAGAGTGGACAGGATGTGTACGAGAGAGCTATGCCGGTTATTATGGACATTGTAAAAAGTGGCAAGAAGGACATTGCAATTGTTATGCATGGGGGAACCATACGTACCATTCTTGCAGCATTGTTTGGTAAAGATCAGGCAAATCGCTTTCTGTTTGGTTTTTCCTTAGAGAATACCAGCATTACACAGTTGGTTTATGACGAAGGAAAGGAAAGGTTTTACCTAGAACGCTTTAATGATTTTGCTCATTTGGAGGGATATCCAAATCTATATCGTAAGAATATTATGTAATTAGTTTCATAAATGGAATAGCCCGATTGAGCCATAATATGGCGAATCGGACTATTCCGTATTAATTTATTAAAACCAAGACTATTTAAAAAGCTAAGACTTTTAAAAAGTCAAGTGGTAATGATCCTTTAACCAATGAGCAACTCCATCCATAAGATTAGTTTCAATAACCTCATTTGCTTTTTCTTTCAATTCCTCTAAGGCATTTCCTACCGCTAATTTTATATCCGAAGCTTCAAAGAGTGGAAAATCATTGCGGTTATCACCAAAACATGTAACCTTGTCAAATCCATATTCAGAACGAAGAAATTGCACGGCATGATATTTGGAAGCGAATTTGCTATGCAGCTCAAGATACCATAGGTTAGGGGTATAGTTATCTTTGTACATTACGCTGTTTATTTCTTGAATAGTTTGAAGCGCTAAATATACCGGCTCCAATTGTTCCCTGACACCCATTAATGAATAATAGATGAGAGGTTCTTCGGAAAGAGTGCGAAAGTCGCTTATTTGAGTGAATTTTTTATTATAGCGCTCCACCCGTTCTTGAACAAAAGCTTTTAGAGCTTGGCTATTTAAATCTTCGTAATAAGTGGAAAGGACACCATCTTTGATTGCATAGGCAAAGCCCTTTAGTCGATATTCCTTTATTAGGCTTAATAGAATAGAGATACTCTCCTCTGATAGTGCCTCTATTTTTACATATTCATTTTTTTGAAGATCATAGATACAAACCCCATTCATTAAAACCACAGGGACCGAGATATTAACCTTCTTAAGGATTGGTTTTACAGAGGCAATTGATCTGGCTGTTGCAACGCTAAAGTTCATCCCTTGTCCAATCAATTCGTTGATTATACGGATTGTTTTGTCGGATAATTCGATATTCGGCTGCAGAAGAGTACCGTCTAAATCAGAGATATATAAAGACTTCATAAGTCCTCCTTTGTGAAAGTTGCCATTATCCTGCTATCATAGGTCTATGGCACTCAAATCTATTATTAGTCAAAAATCTTCACCTCAGAATCAGGGATGGGATTTTTATCATAGTCATCTGCTAATAATCCAAATATATAATAATCGGTCATAACATTGACAATGGCTCCCTGTCTTACCATTCCTTCTTTTGAAAATCCAAGCTTTTCAGCAACACGAACCGAGCTTAGATTGTCCGTAAAGCAACGTATTTGCAACCGTGTTAAATCCATTGTGTCAAAGGCAACCTTGCACATGGCTTGTCCTGCTTCCGGAGTAAAGCCTTTACCCCAGTAATCTTTGCTGATTCGATATCCGATATCGGCTTGTTTTTTTAGCCGAAAATCATATAATACAATTTCACCGATCACTTTATGGCTGTCTTTTAGCTCCATTAGCCAAGTTAACTCTCGTTTGGCGCGATATTCCTTCATTGTTGCATTGTAGTGATAATCAAGCTTTATTTTCTTCTTCGGTCGGCGTCTGCCGTTTGTATCGCTGGATTCATCATATACACCCCAGTAACGATAAACACTATAATCATTAATATATTCCAGACTGTCCCTGCCATCTTCAGCACTCTCTGTTATTTGTCTTAAAATTAATCTAGGTGTTTCGATGACTGGTAATTTATCAAAGCATGAATCAAAACTCATGTGTACCACTCCTTATATTTGTAAGATGTATCTATTATCATATAATATGGATGAATTTTCAACTTGAAAAATGATTTAGAAAGAAATATTACTATATGGTCATGTATTACAGTATGACCTTATATTGTTTTCTGCTCCATATCACTTAAAGTTACTAGATGGTTTCCTATGCTAAATAAATTCTTATATCTGTGATTGATGCCCATCATTAAAAATAAAACAGACCTTCCAGAAATAGTTTTACCCCGATTGCAATTAGAATTAATCCTCCCACGAATTTTGCTCTTACACCTAGAATGGTACCAAACATTCTTCCAATATACACCCCTAAAAAGCAGAAAGAAAAGGTGATTACACCGATGGTAAGAGAAGCAGTTAAAATATTCATGTCAAGAACTGCAAAACCTACCCCCGCAGCTAAAGCGTCGATACTTGTAGCAATTCCTTGCAGAAATAAGTTCTTGATCGTCAACAGCTGACTGAGAGGCTGATGATCTTTAGGGTTTTTACTTTCATTTATGGCGTCCACCAACATATTAGCCCCAATACCACCTAGTAAAATTAAAGCAATCCAATGCTGGTAGCGATGAGCTATATTTGAGAGGGAGTTACCCAGCAGAAAACCAAGCACCGGCATCAATGCCTGAAAAAACCCAAATATAAAAGCGGTAGCAAAGGCATACCTTTTTGTAATTCGATTCCGGCATATGCCATTTGTAATGGAAACTGCAAATGCATCGGTGGTTAATCCCATTGCCAGCAGAATCAATGTAAGATGATCCATAATATCTTTTCCTTTTTTATTTTATTATACTGAAATAGTAACGTTTATATGAATTAAGGACATAGATCATTATAGATATCCATAAATTTATTTGAAAAAGATGATATAGTTCGGGGCATGAAGTATTTAACTATGTGTAAATTGCTATTACTACAGTACAAGCAGAGTATTTAAACCTTAATCGCAAATTGAGGTTATGAAGTAAGATATTCTTAGCTTTGTGAACTCTAAGGTGGTATTGTAGATAAGGAATCTTGGCATCGAAGCATGAATCTTTTAACTTTATGCGATTTGCCATTGCCACAGTTAAAACAGACCCTTTTGACACCCTAATCATGCATTTATTTACAAATAAAAAAGAAAATACCAGCAAAACCACATCCGCTTTGTTTTATTTGTATAGGGGCTGTTTACTATATGGAATTATTTTATTAAAAATTAACTCTTGATGGATGACAAAAAAGAGTTCATAATAGTTTATCGTAACACAATCGGAAGATACCGATTGATACATAGAAAGTAGGTAAATTATGACACTGGCATTCACAGCATTCAATCAAATCATCATAATGTTTATACTTATTTTTGTGGGTGTAATAAGCTATAAAGTAAAATTGATTGATAATGAAACGAATAAGAAACTTGCAGATTTAGTATTAATGCTCGTAAATCCAATGGTAATTATCATATCTTACCAAAGGAAATTTGAAGAGACATTATTGACGGGATTATTAATTTCATTCGTACTAGCAATTGCTACTCATTTAACAGCAATTATATTGGCGCAACTTGTAGTCAGGAAGAAAAATACGGAATTATCCATTGAGCGCTTTGCGGTGATATATTCTAACTGTGGGTTTATTGGTATTCCACTTGTAAATGGGGTTTTTGGAAGCGAGGGTGTATTCTATCTTACGGCATATATGACGCTATTTAATATTGTGGTATGGACCCATGGAATGGTGAGTGTGTCAGGAAAATACGATAAAAAATCGATTGTGAAAGCAATGCTTTCTCCCTCTGTATTATCAACCTTCGTTGGATTTCTTCTTTTTGTATGTAAAATTTCTTTACCCCAGGTGGTAGGTAAGCCAATGAGCTATATTGGAGATATGAATACACCGCTTGCTATGATGGTTGCTGGCATAACGATTGCCCAGACTAATATTCTGAATATATTCAAAAAATGGAGATTGCTATACATTGCTATATTGAAACTTCTCGTTATGCCACTTGTCATGCTGATGGTATTTCAATTATTTAACTTACCAGATATCGTAATACTTACCTCGATCCTGGCTTGTGCTTGTCCAACTGCGGCGACTGTTAGCCTCTTTGCCATCCGATATGATAAAAATTATTTATATGCCGCAGAATTATTTGCGCTCACAACAATTTTATCTTTATTTACAATTCCGGTCGTGATGATTTTGGCAAAGCTGATTGTTTGAGTAAGAATATAGGATTTATCCTTGCACATTACAAGGCTTTCGTAGTAAAATAATAGATGTTATGTGATAAAATGTGTATAGAGGAGCTGTATCCATGAATAAATATGTTATTGTAAGTGATGCAACACTTGATTTACCTGATAAAGTTGTAAAGGAATATGATTTAAGAATTATTCCGATGGGATTCTCGGTAGATGAGAAGGAATATTCTCATTATCCCGATGAGAGAGAACTATCGATAGAGGATTTTTATACAAAGCTAAAAAACGGCGGCGTACCTCGTACGACCCAAATTACCCCCGCTGTATTTACAGATTACATGGAAGAATTTCTGAAGCAGGGAATTGATATTCTCTACATAGCCTTTTCTTCTGGCCTAAGCGGCACCTATAATACCTCTCAACTTGTAATACCGGAGCTTCAGGAGGAATATCCCGAGCGGAAAATCTATAGTGTTGATTCTTTGTGTGCCTCAGTTGGCGAAGGGTTGTTGGTTATGACTGCAGCCAAGCAAAAGCAAAATGGTCTTAATATTGAAGAATTAAGAGATTGGGTAGAACAAAATAAGAGAAAGATGTGCCATTGGTTTACAGTAAAGGATTTATTCTTCTTAAAGCGCGGAGGTAGAATAACCTCCCTGGAAGCAATCGTAGGGACAGCGTTAAAAATCAGACCTGTATTAACAACCGATGAAAACGGAAAACTTCAGGTAGTATCAAAGGTAAGAGGTTCTAAAGCAGAGATGGATCTTATGGTTACAAAGTTAATGGAACGGGGAGAAGATGTTAAATCCCAGACCGTATGTATTGCACATGGGGATAATCTTGACCAGGCTATGGAACTGGAAGCTCTTCTTCGTGATAAGGATCTTGTGAAGGATGTTATGATTACGAAGGTAGGACCTGTAATTGGTACCCATACGGGACCTGGTATGCTGGCTTTGACCTTCTTCGGGAATAATTAATTAGACCAATCATTATATGGGGGCTGCTGCTAATTGCAGAGCCCCTTTCTTTAGAGAAAGGAATGGGGATATAAATTATATTTGTATCCATACGGAGATAACTATGAAGCAATATGAAGCACAGGGTAATGGAGAAACGATTAAACCTTATAAAAAAGATATGGATTATTCCTATACATTAGGAGCATTTCCGACCTACGAATTAATTCAATCAAGAGCCAAACAGGTTCGAAAGATATTAGTGGATTCTTCATATACCGATATGGAGAAACTAATAAGAATATGTGATGAGAAAAACATACTTCTGGAACAGAACAATAAATTACTTCGCAAAATTAGTGATAAAGAAAATTGTTATGTAGCCGGGATTTTTAATAAGTATAATTGTGAACTCCAAGTTGACCGACCGCATATAGTATTGGTAAATCCAAGTAACATGGGAAACCTTGGTACAATTTTAAGAACTACGGTTGGCTTTGGGATTTACGATGTGGCCATAGTGTTACCGGCAGCAGATTTATACAATCCTAAGACGGTTCGCTCTTCTATGGGTGCAATGTTCAAATTGAATATTTCTCATTTTGATACCTTTGAAGAATACCAAAAAAAATATCAAAATCATCAGTTATTTACATTTATGCTGGATGGTGAGAATACGCTAAGCCTTGATAATTGTCCAAGAGCTAAATTGTATTCATTGGTTTTTGGCAATGAAGCAACCGGATTGGCACCTGAATTTGCGAAGGTGGGTACCAGTATTTTTATACCACAATCCCCCGATGTAGACTCCTTAAACTTGACCATTGCTGTTGGAATTGGAGCCTATGTATTTACTACCGTGAACAGGACTTAAGGTATGCATTTGATAAAAATCCGTACCAATTAGATAATATAATATTAGAATCAGGAGTAAATAGTTTACGTCAATTTTAGAAAGGCAAGGTTCTTGTTATGATATTTTATATTTGCATGATTGGGTTGGCCGTAATTGTGTTGTATATGCTAATGATAATGCCAAAGATAAGAAGAAACCCTGATAGTAAAAAACTAGATGGAAGACTGTACGCACATAGAGGACTGCATGACAATGAGGGAGAAGCCCCGGAGAACTCGTTGAAAGCTTTTTCCTTAGCAGTGGAACATGGATTTGGAATGGAACTTGATGTACAGCTAACCAAGGATCACATCCCTGTTGTGATTCATGATTATAATTTAAAACGTTGCAGCAAAGTTGATTATAGAATATCAGAACTTACTTATGAGGAAATAAAGAAGTTTCAATTATTTCATTCTGCGGAAAGAATTCCAACTCTTAAGGAAGTGTTGGAGTTGGTAGATGGAAAAGTGCCGCTCATCATTGAACTTAAAATTCCTGGAAAAGCTGGAAAGCTATGTAACGCAGTGTCAGAAGTTTTAAAAGATTACAAAGGAGTATATTGTATTGAATCCTTTAATCCATTTGGTTTGATCTGGTACCGTTTTCATCAGCCGAAGGTAGTAAGAGGTCAGCTTTCCACAGATTTTATCCGTGAGAAGATGAAGGGAAATGTAATACAGTACTTTATCTTAAAACATTTGTTGGTGAATTTCATCACAAAACCGGATTTTATTGCCTATGACTATATCTATCGTACCGGCTTATCCTATACCATTTGCAGAAAATTGTATCGAGTGAAGACAGTGGCATGGACAATTCAAAGTCAAAAGGTATACGATGAGAATAAGAAGTATTATGAGCTATGTATCTTTGACAGCTTTATGCCTTCGGATGGAAATAAAGCTTCATAATAAAAACAGCGCTATTTGGTAAAATAGAAAAATAAACAGTAAGGTTATTGCGTATGGTTGTATATATGCAATAACCTTTTTTAATCTATTATGCTTATTAATACCAATCGAATATCAGAATAATCCAACTGTATTTGGAGATAAATACATGGATGATGTCTAAGAAGAGGGTGTGAATATTGCTTCGTTTTACGATTGTTTGGTTTTTAGAGTGGATTTGGTGCTTATCTAATATTATACTAAAGCCTAGGAAGTTGACTTATAAAAAGGGATTTTCCAGAGAAATTAAGTGCAATACCTTTGATCATAAGGCATATGAGGAATGGGTTAAAACTTCATTTCGTATTAATTCAAATGGATATGTATTAAGCTGTGAGAAATATGAACTACCGAACGCGTATAGGAAAGAAGAAAAGAAAGTTGCGATTCTTTGCCATGGTTTTGGGTGTGCAAAATACCAAAGCATTAAATATGCTCAACTATTTATAAAACTTGGCTATATCGTTTTGAACTACGACCATCGTAATCATGGAATGAGCGGGAAGGCACATACAACTATGGGCTATTACGAGAAATATGATCTGAAAAGTGTGGTTAGCTGGTGCAAGAAGGAATATGGAGAAGAGTGTAAAATTGTTACCCATGGTGAATCCATGGGTGCTGCTACAGTATTACTTCATTCTGAGATTGATAAGCGCATTGATTGTGTGATAGCAGACTGTGCCTACTCTGATCTGAAGAAACTGCTTCGTCATCAAATGAAACAGTTCTTTCATCTTCCTAAAGCATTAATTCCTATTGAAAATCTTTTGATTTATCTTCGAGCTGGGTTCTGGTTTGAACAGGTATCACCAATCCATGCAGTAAAAAACAGTGAGTTACCAGTATTGTTTATTCATGGCAAGAGGGATAATTTTGTACCTGCCTCCATGAGTATTGATATGTACCGGGCAAAAAAGAAGAATAAAGCCTTGTATTTGGTTGGGAAAGCAAAACATGCGGAAAGCTATTGTATCAACAGCAAAGGATATGAAGAAAAAGTTTCGAGGTTCTTGAAACGATATATAAAATAAAAAATATTCCAAGCTACCTAAATCAATGCTATTTTAAGGTGCATCTAGGTAAATGGAATATTTTTTATAGCCATATATTCTTTTTAATTATTCTTGATCAAGAGAAGCCATTTTCATTGCGCGAACTTTTAAGGACAAGCCGAAGAGATTGATGAAGCCTTCTGCATCGTGATGATTATAAAGCTCACCGGTTGTAAAGGAGGCGATGCTTTCGTTGTATAAGGAATAAGGTGATGTGGTACCCTGTTTGATGATATTACCCTTATAGAGCTTAAGTTTCACTTCACCGGTTACATATTCCTGTGTAACATCAACGAATGCCTGATACGCTTCTCTAAGTGGAGTGAACCATTTTCCTTCATATACGATATCAGCAAAACGGTTAGCTACTTCCTTCTTCGCGGTTAAGGTTGCGCGGTCAAGAATCAGTTCTTCAAGCTGCATATGAGCTTCCATAAGAATGGTTCCGCCGGGAGTTTCATAAACACCACGGGATTTCATGCCGACTACACGGTTCTCAACGATATCAACAATACCCACGCCATGTTTGCCGCCTAGTTCATTTAATTCCTTGATGATGTCGGTAGGAGACAATTTCTTGCCATTTAAAGAAGTAGGAACACCCTTTTCGAAGGTAAGTGTTAGGGTTTCGCCTTCCTCAGGAGCTTTCTCAGGGGATACACCCAGAACTAAAAGGTGATCATAATTCGGTGCATTGGAAGGTAATTCAAGTTCAAGGCCTTCATGGCTGATATGCCATAAGTTACGGTCACGGGAATAGCTATTGTCCGCTGAGAAGGGAAGATGGATACCATGCTTTTCGCAGTATTCGATTTCTTCTTCACGGGAGGCCATAGTCCAGATTCTCCAGGGTGCGATGATTTTAAGATCGGGTGCCAGAGCTTTGATGGTTAATTCAAAACGAACCTGATCGTTACCTTTGCCGGTTGCTCCGTGGCAAATTGCGGTAGCACCTTCCACTCTTGCGATTTCTACCAATCTCTTTGCTATAACCGGACGAGCCATGGATGTACCTAAGAGATATTTGTTTTCATATACTGCGTTAGCCTTAACACAAGGAACCACATAATCATCAACGAATTCTTCCACTACATCTTCAATATATAATTTGGTGGCACCGGATAATTTTGCTCTCTCTTCTAAACCATCAAGCTCATTACCCTGACCTACGTCAATACACACACACACAACTTCATAATCATAATTTTCTTTCAACCAAGGGATGATTGCGGTAGTATCAAGACCACCGGAGTAAGCAAGAATAACTTTTTCTTTCATATAATCCTCCATTCTGCCGATTGTTGCGGCAAATCAATTTTATTTTTGATATGGTATAGCTCTTTGATATTTGTTTAAATATACAACATATTTTATTATTATGCAATAGTAAAAATGAATAAAAGTACAAAATTACATACTTCACTTTTGAATAGTATAGCAAAAATCATAGGGTGTTGTAGCAAATTAGATTTAGGGAATCTCATAGACGAGTGTTCCATAGTATTGCATGAATTATTGCTTTCTAAAACCACCAATGAACTTTGTTTATATAAGGGATTGAAACTTAAATGAAACTCTTGAACTATCAAAAACATAAAAAGTTTTTGTTTCAGGATAAGAATAGAGTATAATAAGGAAAAATGAGTTTTAAGAAAGGTAGATATAATATGAATCAGGTAATTTTAGCCTCGGCATCACCGAGAAGAAAAGAAATTTTGGAGATTATGAATATTCCCTATAAGATAATGACAGAGAACGTGGAAGAAATAACGAATGAAAGCATTCCAAGTGAGATGGTAAAGTCACTGGCAAGGCTGAAAACTAAGGCGGTGGATCAAATGCTTTGTGATAATGGAGAAGAGGAAGACAGGCTCATCCTTGGTGCGGATACCATGGTATTTTATCAGGAACATGCACTGGGAAAGCCTAAGAACCGGGAAGATGCTGTTCGTATGCTTCAGCTGTTGTCAGGGGATGTTCATCAAGTATATAGTGGGGTGAGCGTTCTCATCACCCACCAGGGAGGGGTTAAGGAGGAGTTGTCCTTTGCAGTAAGAACGGACGTGCATGTATATCCACTGACAACGGCTCAGATTTTTGATTACATTGATAGCGGTGAACCGATGGACAAGGCAGGTGCTTATGGCATTCAGGGGCTGTTTGGTCTATATATTAAGGAAATACAAGGAGATTATTATAATGTAATGGGACTTCCGATTGCTGCTATTTATGAAAACCTGTTGAAAATAGGAATTGACTTAAAAAAATTAAAATAATTATTGCATAAAATTTAATCCGGATGTATAATTATGAATAATTCAAATTGGAAAGTGCATAGAAAGTATTAATTAATGAGTTTTTATCCAAGGGAGAGGATTTCATGATTCGTTTTTTTACAGAGGGCGACTATGATGAAGTATATAAAATGTGGAAGGATTCTCCGGGCGTCGGGCTGAGGAGCATGGATGATTCACGGGAAGGAATTACACGATTTATAAGGAGAAATCCAACCACCAGTTTTGTGGCGGTTGAAAATGGTAGAATTATCGGCTCAGCCCTTGGCGGACATGATGGCAGGAGAGGATATCTTTATCATGTATGTGTGGAGGAGAGCCACAGACAGAAGTCCATCGGCAGACAACTCATCCAATACGTAGTAGAAGCAATGAAGGCAGAGAAGATTAACAGAGTGGCTTTATTTTGCTTAAAGGACAATGGTTTGGGAAATGGGTTTTGGAGTAGTCTGGGATGGACGGAGCGAACGGATCTCAATTGCTTTGCATTGAATCTTATGACAGAGGAAGATTAAGCAAAGTATTTCAATTAAATTATTTATGGCTCAATTATACAAATCACGGAAGGACATGATAATTATGATGAAGGTTATAGCAGGCGGAGTAACAGCGGCTCAAGGCTATCTTGCCTCCGGTGTTTACGCAGGAATAAAGAAGAAGAAAAAAGATATGGCACTGGTGTATTCCACAGTACCGGCAGTGGGAGCAGGTACCTATACCACCAACATGGTAAAAGCTGCACCGGTAAAATGGGATATTAAGATAACGAAAGAAAGTGAAACTGTGCAGGCAGTAGTTTTAAACAGCGGAGTAGCCAATGCATGTACCGGGCTTGAAGGTGATATCAATAACGAGAAGATGGCTCAGGCAGTAGCAGATGCAATGAATATTCCAATTACTGCTGTGTTTACCGCATCTACTGGTGTTATCGGCAAGCAGATGCCCATTGATGTAATACAGGAGGGTGTTAAACTACTGGCAGCAGAATTAAGTGAGGGTGAGGAAGCGGCATTACTGGCGGCGGAAGCCATTATGACCACGGATACCTACTCTAAGCAAAGTGCTGTAAGTTTCGTGGTGGATGGTAAGGAAGTGAAGCTTGGCGGTATGTCAAAGGGCTCTGGAATGATTCATCCCAATATGGCAACCATGTTAGGTGTTGTTACTACTGATATATCCATTACTAAAGAGCTATTACAGGAAGCATTAAGTGCGGATGTGAAACGTTCCTTTAACATGATTAGTGTAGACCGTGATACCTCAACCAATGACTCCTTGATTGTACTTGCTAACGGTTTGGCTGGGAATGCGAAGATAACCGAGAAGAACGCAGACTACGAAGCCTTCTGTGAAGCACTGAATTATGTTACAACCTATCTTGCGAAACAAATGGCAGCGGATGGAGAGGGTGCAACCAAATTATTTGAGGTTCAGGTTATGGGAGCGTCAAAGGAAGAGGATGCTGTGATAATCAGTAAATCAATCATTACCTCCAGTCTGGTAAAGACAGCGGTATTTGGTAATGATGCAAACTGGGGACGTATTCTGTGTGCCATGGGTTATTCGGGAGTATCCTTTGATCCCGACAAAGTGGATTTATTCATTGAAAGCGAAGACGGTAAGCTAAAGCTTGTGGAGGACGGTATGGCTACCGACTATAGTGAAGAAATAGCCACTAAGATTTTGTCCGCCAAAGAGGTGAAGGCACTTGCAGATTTAAAGGCAGGGGATTCTTCGGCAACCGCCTGGGGTTGTGATTTGTCCTATGATTACGTAAAGATTAATGCAGATTATCGCTCATAAATAGAGTTAGAAAAAGAACGGTGAGAAATTCCGTATTTTGAATTACATACGGGATAATCTCACCGAAGTCATATTCGATTCCTGTAAGGATTCGTTTATAGCGGGTAATCGATAATTTAAGAAAGAAAAAAGAAAAGACCTTGAAAGGAACAGTAAAATGGAACAAATGGAGCAAATATTAATTAAGGCAGGGACGCTGATTGAAGCACTTCCTTACATACAAAAGTTTAATAATAAAAAGGTAGTAGTAAAATACGGTGGAAGCGCTATGCTGGATGAGAATCTTCAGCTTAATGTCATTAAAGATGTGGCTCTTTTAAAATTAGTTGGAATGAAGCCAATTATCGTACACGGCGGAGGCAAGGAAATTACAAAATGGCTGGGGTTATTGGGTCATGAGTCCAAATTTGTGGAAGGGTTAAGAGTAACCGATGCACAGACCATGGAAGTTGCCGAAATGGTACTTGGTAAAGTGAATAAGAACCTGGTTCAACTGGTAGAAAAACTCGGTGTGAAAGCGGTGGGTATCAGCGGTAAAGACGGCAGTACCTTAAAGGTTGATAAGAAAACGGTGAATGGCCAGGATATTGGCTTTGTCGGAAATATTACAGAAGTAAATCCTCAGTTAATCAATACCTTAATTGATAATGATTTTGTTCCGGTTATTGCTCCCATAGGCATCGACGAAGACTACCAGAATTATAATATCAATGCGGATGATGCTGCCTGTGCGGTGGCTACTGCAATTGGTGCAGAGAAGCTGGTATTTTTAACTGATATAGAAGGGGTATATGCAGACCCAAAGGATAAAGATAGTTTGATTTCTGTACTCACTTTGGATAAGGCAGATAAATTGTTTGAAAGTGGATTCATTGGAGGAGGAATGCTGCCGAAGCTGAAGAATTGTGTGGATGCCGTACGCAATGGAGTGTCCAGAGTGCATATTCTGGACGGAAGAATGGAACATTGTTTGCTACTGGAATTCTTTACGAATAAGGGTATCGGAACGGCAATTATTGACCAGGTAAGCTTGTTTGAAAACGAAAAATAATTACGAACCATAGTGGGGAAAGGATAGAATATGAATCAGTATATAGAAGATGCCAATAAGGTATTGATGCATACCTATAACCGTTATCAAATTGTATTAGACCATGGGGAAGGGGTTCACCTCTTTGACACGGACAATAAAAAATATTTGGATTTTGCTGCGGGGATTGCAGTATTTGCACTTGGATATGGGAATAAGGTATTTAATGATGCCCTAAAAAATCAGATTGATAAGTTATTGCACACTTGTAATTTGTATTATAATGTACCATCAATCGAAGCAGCGAAGAAAATCGTAAAGGCAACGGGGCTGGAGAGAGTATTTTTTACCAGCAGCGGAACGGAAGCCATTGAAGGTGCTGTAAAGCTGGCTAGAAAATATTATTATAAAAAGCATGGAATTGCAAACAGCCAGATTATTTCCATGGATAATTCCTTCCACGGACGCAGTATGGGAGCCTTAAGCATTACCGGAACGAAGAAATACAGGGAAGCGTTTGAGCCATTAATTGGTGGAGTTGTGTTTGCCAAATATAATGATTTAAATAGTGTAGCGGAATTAATGACATCCAATACTTGTGCGGTAATTATGGAGCCGATTCAGGGAGAGGGCGGGTTATATCCTGCTACCAAGGAGTTTATTCAGGGAGTTAGAAAACTCTGTGATGAAAAAGGAGTTCTGCTGATTTTGGATGAAATCCAATGTGGCATGGGACGTACCGGAACCATGTATGCTTATGAGCAATACGGTGTGAAGCCGGATATTATTACAACTGCCAAAGCATTGGGCTGTGGTGTGCCGGTTGGAGCCTTTGTTGCCTCAGAAGAGGTGGCATCCGCCTTTGAACCCGGTGATCATGGAACCACCTATGGTGGCAATCCCTTTGTAACTTCTGCAGTAAATGCTGTCTTTGAAATATTCGAGCAGGATGGTGTACTTGACCATGTAAAGGAGATTGCACCTTATCTGGAAGAGAAGTTAAAGGAGCTGGTTCAAAAGTATGATTTTGTGCTGGAACATCGTGGAGTGGGCTTAATGCAGGGCTTGGAATTCTCCTTCCCAGTTAAGGATATTATTCCTAAGGTGATGGAAAAGGGATTGATTTTAATCTCGGCAGGAGCAAATATTATTCGTTTTGTTCCTCCGCTTGTAATAACAAAAAAAGATGTTGATGATATGATTCAAATTCTTGATTCTGTTTTAAGTGAGCTATAACCATAGGAGTTGCCGTAGAAATTTGCGGCAACTTTTTTGTTTTAGCAAGCTGTGAAGTTTTTTCTTGGTGATAAAGAAACTTTTTGATGGTTTCAATCGTCTATAAATTATAGGACTAATTTAGCAACTCCTTTGAATAGTGATCTTCAAACTTGGTAATGTTAAGATGGTAAAACAATCTTCATGAAAGGGTTGAATGATTATGTTGGGAATTCTGATTGCTGTTCTCTCAGGCTCGTTGATGAGTATTCAAGGTGTGTTTAATACGAATGTAACAAAGCAGTCAGGAATCTGGGTGACTGCAAGTTTTGTACAACTCACCGCGTTAATCGTATGTCTTGGAGCATGGTTTGTAACTGGTAGGGATGGGAGTTTTTCCTCGCTTTTTAAGGTGGATCATAAATATATGCTGTTAGGAGGTGTGTTAGGAGCATTTATAACCTATACGGTGATTAAAAGTGTGGATACACTTGGTCCGGCCATGGCGAACATTTTTATAATATCAGCGCAGCTTATCGTTGCATATTTGATAGAGGTGTTTGGTTTATGTGGATGTGAAAGGGTTCCATTCGAATGGAAGAAGTTGATTGGTGTAATCTTGATTATTTCAGGAATAATTCTTTTTTATTGGAATCGAGAAAAATGCGTATGATTTATTTTAAAATCTAGCTATTATTCCTATTGTAAATGGTATGTAAATTATGTAAAATAAGAATGTCTAATCAAAAAAGTATAGAGGGTACTTTTAAGTCTTCTTTTATGAAGGAAGATGATTATGAATAAAAAAATAATAACAATTAGCCTATTCTGTTCTTTTTTGTTGATTTCGGGAATTTGTTATAGCTGTTCGTATCGATCGGCTTCTGATAATAATGGGTTACATACATCCTTGTCAGAGGTTACAATAACTGCAGCACCAACTGATGTAACTACGAAGAATAACACCAAAGAACCGATTAGTGAAAAAAATATCACACCGGTTGTAGAGAAGGAATCGTTAATCTATGTCCATGTCTGTGGAGCAGTATTAAAACCTAATGTTTACCAGGCTAATCAGGAGGCACGGGTGAACGATTTAATCTCCATGGCAGGCGGTTTTACAAAGGATGCAGCAAGTGATTACTTGAATCTTGCGATGAAAGTAACAGATGGTCAGCGAATTTATATACCGACAGTACAGGAATTAAAGGATATTTCTAAAAATCAAATGATTGAAGGGGATAAATCCCCAGAATCGGGTAATAATCAAGATAACAGTCAACAGGGGAGTACCCAAGGCGAAAAGGTAAATCTCAATACGGCAACTGCGGAGCAACTGATGACTTTACCCGGTATCGGACAAGCGAAAGCAGACAGTATCATTAACTATAGAACGCAGAACAAAACATTTAAAAAGATAGAAGATATCATGAATATATCCGGAATAAAAGAAGGATTGTTTCAAAAAATTAAAGCATACATATTTGTTGAATAGATGCCTTATTCAGGTGGCAAAACCTTGTCTGATCTGTTAAATAGGGTGTCATGCCTTTGTGTTCAATGATGAATTGTATCGTAGGTAACCATACTATATTATGAGGTGAGAACATGGCGAAAAAAGTACTTGTTGTAGATGATGAAAAATTAATCGTAAAAGGTATCCGCTTTAGCTTAGAGCAAGACGGTATGGAAGTGGATTGTGCATATGATGGAGAAGAAGCACTAGAAGCTGCGAAGAAGAAAGAATATGACGTGATTTTGTTAGACGTTATGCTTCCGAAGTTTACAGGGTTTGAAGTATGTCAGCAGATTAGAGAGTTTTCGAATATGCCGATTATCATGCTTACTGCTAAGGGTGATGATATGGATAAGATACTGGGTCTGGAATATGGTGCGGACGATTATATTACAAAGCCCTTTAATATTTTAGAGGTAAAAGCAAGAATAAAAGCAATTATGCGTCGTAGCAGCAAGAATGTAAGTAGTTCCAGTGTAGATACAAAACAGATTACTTTCGGTGATATGAAAATCGATTGTGAAAATAGAAGAGTATATATCGCCAATAAGGAAGTGAACCTGACAGCGAAAGAGTTCGATTTACTTGAGCTGCTTGTCTTTAATCCCAACAAGGTATATAGTCGTGAAAATCTGCTTAATATAGTATGGGGATACGACTATCCCGGTGATGTACGTACTGTGGATGTTCACATTCGTAGATTACGTGAAAAAATCGAAAGCAATCCTAGTGAGCCAAAATATATACATACAAAATGGGGTGTAGGTTATTATTTCCAAAATCAAGAGTAAATTTCAATTTTTAAATAGTATGAGAATGTACCTTCTGATTATCTTTATTATTCTTGGGGTAGTGCCGCTTTCTTTTTTCTCGTTCATATTGTTGAACACCTATCAGGATAAGGCGATTACTAATCAGATTATGAGGTTGCAAAATCAAGGGAATGTTCTTTCTAATAAGCTTAGTGCTTCGGTTTACCTGACTGACAAAGAAGACCCGGATGTAGAAAATGAAATAGTCCGCTTTGCCAATATTTATCAGGGCAGAATTATAATAGTCAATAACAGTCTTAAAGTAATTAAAGACACCTATTCTTTGGAGGAAGGAAAATATCTGATTTCCGAAGAAGTTATAAAATGCCTTGGCGGAGATGTATCAAAAGTCAATATTAATAAGGCAGCCAATTATGTCCGGCTGACGATTCCCATTGTTCAGAATCAAAAGAAGGATGTAATGGGTGCCATTGTGATGAGCGTTTCCACGAAGGATGTTCAGAATATAAGGGATAGCTTAGAACGCAGAATAATATTATTTGCGGTCACATTAAGTGTACTTATTATCGTCTTTGCCATATACTTTTCTGGAACCTTAACCAATCCTCTTACCAATGTGGTGAATGCGATAGACCGGTTAACGGAAGGTAATAATATGAGCGAAGGTATTTCTGTAAAAGGGTACAATGAAATAGAGAAGATTTCAGATTCCTTTAATCATATGATGAAAAGGATGCAAAAGCTGGAAAGCTCAAGGCAGGAGTTCGTATCAAACGTATCCCATGAACTTAAGACTCCGATAACCTCAATTAAGGTTTTGGCAGATTCCCTTATTATGCAGGAGGATACTCCAGTAGAACTTTACCGGGAATTTTTGCTTGATATAACGGATGAAATCGAAAGAGAGAACAAGATCATTAACGACCTTCTATCTCTGGTTAAACTTGATAAGACCGCGGGTGATATGAATATCACACCAATTAATATCAATGAATTATTGGAATTGATTCTAAAAAGGCTAACCCCGATTGCGAAAAAGCAGAATATAGAGATTATATATGAAAGCTTTCGTCCGGTTATAGCAGAAATTGATGAGGTGAAGCTATCCCTTGCAATTTCCAACCTGATTGAGAATGCGATAAAATATAATACCGAAGACGGATGGGTAAGAGTATCCCTAAATGCAGACCACAAATATTTCTTCATTAAAGTGGCAGATTCAGGTATCGGTATTCCAGAAGAAGCACAAGATTCCATATTTGAACGATTCTATCGTGTAGATAAGGCAAGATCCCGTGAGACCGGTGGTACAGGTCTTGGTTTGGCTATTACAAAAAATGTAATCCAGATGCATCGTGGTGCTATTAAGGTATATAGTAAGGAAGGGGAGGGTTCTACCTTTAATGTAAGAATCCCGTTAAATTATATTGTTTAGTAAGACAGTATAATAGAACCGTTATTTGTACATTAAATGCTCTTAATTCCTATGAGTCGGTAAGAAAGCTGGATTGGAAGGTAAATATGAAGATAAAATTTAGTATACTCCTGATATTGTTATTCGCACTGGTACTTACAGGATGTACCAATAGCAATAAGGAACCAAAAGATTCATCAACCGTTCAGGTTTATTATATTAATTCAAAAACGCAAGGATTAGTTAGCGAAAACTATAAGGTGGAGCAAACTTCCCCGAATGATCAAATAAATGAGTTGCTTAATAAGATGAAAGAAAATCCTGATAATGCAGTATATAAATGTGTATTGTCAGAAGATACCACAATAAAAACTTCCTTTGATAAAGCAGGAAGTCTAATTATTGATTTTGATGATTCTTATAACCGATTATCGGATATCAATAAAATTGTCGGTTGTGCTGCTATCGTAAAAACCTTGAGTCAGGTGGAAGAAGTAGAGGATATCCAGTTTAGTGTGAACGGACAGCCTATGAAAAGTTCTAACGGGGATGTAATTGTTCCCCTTGCCAAGGATGACTTTATCGATAATACTGAAACCAATATGAGTTATAAGATTAAACTTTACTTTGCAAATCGTAAGGGAAATGCATTGGTGGAAAATATCGCGGATATCAACTATTCCGGAACAGAGTCCATAGAGGAACAGGTCGTTCAGTTATTAATTGACGGTCCAAGCGAACCTGGAATGTACCCCACTATACCAAAGGGGACGAAGCTTTTAGATATCTCCAAGGCTGATGGAATTTGTACCGTGAACTTTAATGAAAAGCTTTTGGATAAATTACCTGATGTAAAAGAAGAAATCGCTATCTATTCTATCGTAAATACTTTGGTGGAACTATCTGATGTGAATAAGGTACAATTTAGAATTAACGGCGATGTTCAAAAGAAATATATGGAGAAGATTCCATTTGATCAGAACTTTGAGGCAAAACTTAATTATATTGAAGATCCAAGCTGATTATTTCGCAGTTATTTAAACCCTACGCTTAATGAGGTATGACAGGAGAAATTCTGTACTGCCCTGTTAAGAGTAGGGTGTATATGAAACTTTTGGTTAATGTTCTAACCATTAGGATATTTCGAGGGTAAAAGCCTATATAGAGTTGATTGGCTATTTACACAGAGCAAAAGAGTGAATGTGTGAATGAAATGTAAACGGGTTTTTGTTATCTCAATTATTAATTCTTTCTTGCAATAAATTACAAAGTTTTCGTGTGTCCTAAGTGAATCGTTCTTTATAAACGAAGACGGCTTTCATACAGTAGCAGTTCTTCATAATACGATTCTTGTTTAAAATACTATTCTTATTTATAATGCAATTCTTGTTTTGTTATTCTTATTTAAAATTTACTTCTTGTTTAAAATTCTTTCATTCAATATATCTCATCTCATATCCAAACTATTTCAGGTAACAATGATAATTTTCGATAATAAGTAATGTATACAGATACAATTCTGAGCGGAAGTTAAGCCTGAAGAACGTTATACCGGAGAAATTCGTATCTGTTGTTCATACAATACCAGCAATAACACTGTTGCATTTATCTAATTCAATCTATTCATACGGAGGTATTAATGATAAAACGCCCTTTTATCGTTATTCTATTATTTTATCTTTTTGGAGTGCTCTTAGCTTGGAGAATTTCATCGATTTTATTTCTGCTTCCAATTATTCTACTTCAATTTCCGCTAATATATCTAATATTAAATCGAATAAAGAATCGTTTGGCGAATGCCAGTGATGTCTTCCTATGGTGTTTACCGTTCTTTATGATGCTTGGCTTTCTATCAATGAGGGGACAGCTAAAACTATCTGAGGTTGATCAGTTGTTTCAGGATAAAGTCAGCTGTGAGATTGACGGTGCGATAACAATGAGCGTACAAAAGAAATCCAGCAAAGCACTTTATATCAAGAATGTATCTATTCAAATTCCTGGGGAGGAAACTCTTCGGTGTGAAAAGGTAATCGTCTATTGCTCTACTCAGGGGTGGGTAAAGCCAGATCCCTCGCTTCTGACAGATTACCGGGTAGGCAACCAAATTAGGGTTCAAGGAACGCTACAAAAATTCCAAGCCGCATCCAATCCCGGGCAGTTTAATGAAAAATTATATTATAAAATAGAAAATATTGATTATAAGATGCAAGCGAAACATATTACAGTTCTTGACGGGGGTTATTCCGTTTTTCATCAGGGTCTAGAGGTAATGAAGCAAAGGCTTATGGATGTGTATAATGAAATATTATCAGAAAAGGAAGCGGGAACCCTGATTGCGATGATTCTTGGGGAAAAGTATCTATTGGATGATGATATAAAAGAATTATATCAAATCAATGGGATATCCCATGTGATTGCAATATCCGGTCTTCATATTTCATTAATCGGGATGTTCATATTTTTAATACTAAAGAAGCTCAGAGTTCCCGTTGTAGTGCGCACTTTGATTACTATCTTTTGCATTTATGGATACGGGGTTATGACGGATTTCAGTGTATCTACAAATCGTGCAGTTGTTATGATGACAATAATGTTATTGGCAGCAATATTCGGAAAAACTTACGATATGCTGTCCGCGCTATCTCTCAGTGCATTTTTGATTCTGCTACAAAACCCTCTGCAGATTATGAGTGCAGGATTTTTGCTTTCTTTTGCAGCTATGCTTGGAATTGCAATTATTTACCCTGCCTTGCAGACCTTGCATTCCACTAAAAACCCTCTGATTAATGGATTATATGTAAGTTTTAGTGCACAAGCGTCCACCACACCGGTGGTCTTATATTTCTATTATCAATTTCCCCTTTATGGTTTGATTACCAATCTTATTATTCTCCCTTTTGTTACTTTCTTGACCCTTACCTCCATTTTTGCAGCTATAGTCGGAGCAATCTTTCTTCCTTTGGGGGTATTTTTAATCGGTGTATCCAACTATATTTTAAAGTTTTATGAATGGGTCTGCAGACTGGGAGAAGCACTGCCGCATCATCTTATTACCGTTGGAAGACCGGATGGTATGAGAATTCTGCTCTATATCGTTATCTTAATTCTGTTCCTATTGTTATCGAATCGCTATAAGAATAAGCTTTTTGGCGTGCTACCTGTTCTTGCGCTGGTCGTTATCCTTTTACCTCAGGGTAGGAGTGGTTTTGTGGTAAATATGTTGGATGTAGGGCAAGGCGATGGACTGGTACTGGAAAGTGAAAGCGGAATGACCTACCTAATTGATGGAGGGAGCAGTGATATCAAGGATGTGGGAAAATACCGTATTCTCCCCTTTCTTTTGTACAGAGGCATAGATGTTATTGACTATGCGATTGTATCACATTCGGATAATGATCACATCTCCGGACTTAAGGAGCTAATGAATAATAGGAGAATTAAAATCAATACTTTAATCCTCCCTGGGATTACCAAGAAGGATGAGGGATATCTTGGGCTGGAGGAGTTGGCAAGGCAGAAAGGGGTTAAAATTAGCTATATCAATCAAGGCGATTACCTTCTTGACGGGAAGCTTAAACTTACCTGTCTTCACCCAAAACCGGATTATATACCCACATCGAGTAATGCATATTCTACCGTGCTAAGCGTAACATATGGAGAATTCGACTTGTTGTTAACTGGCGATTTGGAGAAGGATGGGGAGGTGGCTTTGACGAATTTATTGATGGAGGGTTCTGGGGTCGATAAAGTGGGGGATAAAGAGAAAAACGTGGGGGATGACGTTGGTTCACTCGTTCAGACGGATTATGATGTACTAAAATTAGCGCACCATGGCTCGAAAAATTCTACCTCGGAAGAATTTTTATCAGTTATAAAACCTGAACTAAGTCTTATCTCCTGTGGAAAAGATAATAGCTATGGTCATCCCCATAAGGAAGTATTGGAGCGATTGGAGCAGGTTGGTTGTAAACGTTTGATTACTTATGAGCAGGGTGCAATAGTTGTGAGGACGGATGGGGAGAGTATGGAGGTCATGCAGTATAGGGGGAGTGATTAAACGGCATAACATCAGAAGCAAACCTCAATCAACATAATATGATTAATATTGTAAATAACTCCTGAAATTGGTATAATGTTTTAAATTGTGATTAGTTCACGAATGATAAATGAAGGTGCATCTCTATTAAAAATTCTTATGGAGGAAATTATATGGGATTATTTAACAAGATGAAAGAGCCAATCTTTCTTAAGGAAAATAGTAATGCTGAGGAACAAATAGAAAAGCTTAAAGAAATAGAACCATTACTTAATCCAGAAGGACAAATGATAATAAGACAAGACATAAAATGCTTGGAATCTGGGATAGCAGGGGAGAAAAATATTGCATTTGAATTAAAAAACAGTCATATGCCAATGTATATTCTACACGATATTTATCTTGAGAATGGCGATTTAAGCGCTCAAATTGATTATCTCGTATTTACAAAGAAATTATGTTTTGTTATTGAATGCAAAAATCTTTATGGCGACATCGAAATAAATAGTTCTGGTGACTTTATACGCACCATGGATTTCGGGGGCAAAAAGAAGAAAGAAGGCATTTATTCTCCAATTACACAAAATCAGAGACATTTGGAACTGATGAAGAAAATAAGAGTTGATAATAGAAGCAATGCACTTACTAAATTTATGGTAAGCAAATATTTTGACGATAGTAACAAGTCGGTGGTAGTGCTTGCAAATCCAAGGACAGTTTTGAATGCTAAATATGCTAAAAAGGATGTAAAAGACAGAGTGATTCGTGCGGATCAATTAGTAAAATATATAAAGGACAAGTATGATAACTCGAAAGAGGCAGCTTTATCTGATGAAAATATGTTGGAATGGGCTAAGTCATATTTGGATTTGCATAAGGAGACTGAAAAGGAATATACAAAAAAATATGAGTCCTTTAAAATAGATACTAGTTTACCAGTAGCAAATCTTGGATCTTTACCAGTGAGGGATCAGAAAAATGAGAATGTGGTTGATGTACCGGTAGAAGAAACAGGTATTTTTAAGGAATTAAAGGCATATCGCTTAAGTAAAAGTCGAGAAGAAAAGATAAAACCTTATTTTATCTATAATGATAATCAACTTAGAGAACTAATTTACAAAATGCCGAAAAACAAGGTAGAACTTCATGCGGTAGCGGGTTTTGGTGAATTGAAGGTGAATAAGTATGGTGAGGAAATCTTGACTATAATGAACAAGTACTAAATTAGTTCATAACGTATTATTTATGCTGTGTCAACTATTCTTTTAAAAGATAGGAGAGCTCTACATGAGTGAAAAGAAACAGTTTCCTATGGGTGAATTTCTGATTGAATTACTTGTTAATCCAGACACAAACGATCCACCACGGGATAACATTAATGCATATGATAACAATGGTACCTTACTGTGGAATATATCGGAGTTACTGAAACAATATGCGAAAATTAGTGGGTCAAAATACGAGGAAGAAATCTACTTTGACATTCGTTTATTAGAGAATGGCAATATATTGCATTGGTTTTTTCAATCATTGTGAGATAAATCTAAATGATGGATGTATTACACGAATTATTAATAATAGATAGTTTAAATAAATTATTCTTGCTAGAAACGTGCGCCATTAGGCGCGCTCAAACGGTGCGGTTGTAGAACATGGTTCTATAACCGCTTTTTATATAAGAAATTATTATTAATTGTATATTCCTTATGTATTTAGAAAAATTTAATAAAATTTATAAAACATTAATATAAAATCCATAAAATCTCCATAAATACAATATTGACAGATAGTAGGATGTTTGATATTATTTCCATAAACAAATACATAGTAATCATATATATTAAAAATGTTTAAGACTTGAAGGGGGATATTTATGAAGAACAGAGTTATTACCGGTATTTTATTTATTCTTTTGGGAGCATTTCTTGCATTTGGACCAATCTCTATTTTTCCTGTATGCGGGGCTAATACAATAGAGAATAAGAGTGGTAAAGTGAAAGAGAATGCAGATGGTGCAATGAATATGGGTGGAGATAATTCGGATTCTGGAAAAGAGGATAATACGGATAGTTCCATGGCAATGGGAAAAAGTATGGTGATGACCTGTCATTGGACGGCGAGAGCTGAACTGGGAGTAGGAATACTTATTATTATAATCGGTGTACTGCTTATTGTATTGAAATCAGTGGCCATAAGGCTTGGATTAAATTTAACCCTTGTACTAAACGGTGTTCTTGCATTCTTAATTCCGAATTATTTGATTGGGGTATGCGAGTCGGTGCATATGTATTGTCATTCTTTAACGTTACCAGCGTTGTCGGTACTAAGCGCAATTGTTGTATTTGCCGGAATTATTAATTCGATATATTTACATAAAATAAACAGTAAAGGTTAGGGTGGATTATGAATCACGCACCATTGTCAATAGTCAGAATATCATTCTATAACTTAAAACGGAAGTTATTTCGTACCACATGCTTGAGTGCCGTTGTAGCAATTTTAGCATTTACCCTATTTGGAGGCTCTATTTTAACAGCTAGTCTGAATAACGGTTTAAATAGTATGAAGCAGCGTTTTGGAGCTGATCTCATGGTGGTACCAAAGGGTTATGAGGCACAGACAGAAGGAATATTATTAAAGGGAGAACCGAAGTATTTCTATTTTGATAAATCAGTAGCGGAAGAAGTTCAAAGGATAGAGGGAGTGAATCGGGTGACTCCTCAATTTTTTCTAACCTCCTTATCTGCGGCTTGCTGTTCCACAGCGGTTCAGCTAATTGGATTTCACCCGGATACGGATTTTGTAATTCAACCCTGGATATCAAAATCCTATCACGGAACAATCGGAGACGGACAAATTATCGTGGGTAGTGATATTGTGCTAGAAAATGATCATACACTAAAATTTTACGATAAACCCTATCCGGTAGCGGCACAACTGGAAAAAACATCAACAGGACTTGATACTTCAGTCTTTATGAATATGAATACTATGGAGCAATTATTTCAAGGTGCGAAGAAGAAGGGCATGTATTTTTTAGATGACCAGAAACCATCCCAGTCAATTTCCACCGTATTGGTTCGGCTAGATAAGAATGTTGATGCAGAAGCAGTTGCAAAAAACATAAGGACATTAATCCCAAATACCGAAGTGGTGGTTCCTCAAAAGATGATATCAAATATTGCTACTAATTTGGATTCCTTGGTTATCTATATTCATACCGTATCCATTGCAATCTGGATTTTGGCAGTGATCGTTCTGGCCGTTGTATTTTCAGTAACAATAAATGAGCGAAAACGAGAATTTGCTGTTTTAAGAATACTTGGAGCAACAAGAAGAAAATTAGTCTGCATTCTTTTGGTTGAATCAATTTACATAAGTCTTACCGGCAGTGTGGTCGGAATTTTATTGGCTTCCATTGGAGTATTCCCGTTCAGTACCTATATTGGAGATAAGATTCAATTACCCTATCTTCAGCCGGACGGCACCAAGATTGTATCGATTCTTGTAGCCAGTGTAGTGCTATCCGTGATTATAGGTCCCCTTACATCTATAAGGGCAGCATTCAAGATAAGCAAAGCAGAAACCTATATTACTATGAGGGAGGGGGAATAACATGCTTTTGGAGATTAATGGTCTGACAAAAAAGTATAAAAGAGGGTCTGCAGAGTTTGAAGCGGTTAGTCAAGTGGAACTAACGATTAACGTTGGTGATTTTATCAGTATTATTGGACGATCAGGCAG
The DNA here is from genome assembly GCA_023435895.1 of Bacillota bacterium. Lineage (GTDB taxonomy): Bacteria > Bacillota > Clostridia > Lachnospirales > Lachnospiraceae > Mobilitalea. The sequence continues at coordinate 36,961 of JAEZLH010000016.1, read as the reverse complement.
TGGAAAAAGCACCCTTTTAAACATGATTGCAAAACTGATCACTCCATCCTCTGGTAGTATTAAATTTGAGGGAGAAGATATTCTATCACGAAATGACAAGGAATCTTCCCTATATAGAAATTCAAAGATTGGTTATATTCCGCAGGGAAATAGCACCCTGTCAAATCTCACCGTTCTTGATAATGTACGCTTGCCCCGCTATTTGGCTAAACGGGAGGGGGACGGCTCCGATAAAGCATTCGGATTATTAGAAAGGGTTGGAATCGCTCATTTGGCCAATTCGTATCCCAAGCAGTTATCAGGAGGAGAGCTTCGCAGAGTTTCGATTGCAAGGGCTTTAATAAATGAACCGGCACTGGTAATTGCGGATGAACCTACCGGTGATCTGGATTCCCAGACTACCTATGAAATCATGAAACTGTTTAGCGAGATAACGCATAAGGGTACAGCAATTTTGATGGTTACCCATGAACTTGATACAGTGGATTATGGTAATTCGGTCTATACAATGGATTCAGGCAAACTGGTATTAAGCAAATCAAAATAGCAATTTTACAAGGTCATTGACCATTATTGAATATTGGGGAATTACATAAAGGCGGCTTCTTCGGAAGCTGTCTTTTGCAATTCCTGAATATATTCTTTAGTTCCTTACATGATTAAAATAACACGAATTAAAAACAAACATATGTATTTTAAAATGTAACGAGAAGAGTATGAATGGTTTCTCTTGATTTTGAGTAATTAATTTAGAGTGATTTATGGCGAGGTCTGACTAAGGTGTTGTAATCATAATACAAGAAAGATAAATAGTGGAAAATAATTCTTGACAAATTTGGAAATTTGCAGTATTATAAAACATATATTACAAGTATGTAAACTATGATATTAAAATATTAATATATAAAATTTATTAAACTAGACATTATTTCAGACAGAATAGGAGGTATCTGAACATGCCCAAAGTTAATTTATCGCTACCGGAAGTACAGATTCGAGAGATAAGGATTAATTCCATTACCGGATATCAGGGTGATGCAAAAGATCTGGTTAATGAATCCCAATGCGGATTAAAGGATAAAAATCGATCCTTCAGCCAATGTCTTGGCTGTGCCACTTCAAAGGCTGCCTGTATGACCATCTTGATTCAAGATAGTGCAGTAATCAGCCACGGACCAGTGGGGTGTGCATCCTGTTTGCATGAATTTGCATTTACTTACCGGGTTAATTCCCCCCTTCGAAGTGTTGAAAATCCCACCCAACGTAAGATTTATTCTACAAACCTTCAGGAGAAGGATACGGTATATGGTGGGAATAGTAAGCTGGAGAAGGCCATTAGAGAAGTATATGAGCGTACCAAGGTGAATTCCATCTTTGTATTGACAACGTGTGCGGCGGGTATAATCGGGGATGATGTGGAAAGTGTATGTGATCAGGCAGAAGAAGAACTTGGAATTCCGGTAGTTGCGATATTCTGTGAAGGCTTTCGCTCCCGTGTATGGACAACGGGCTTTGACGCGGCTTATCACGGCATTGCCAGGAAGTTGATTAGTAAACCTCGTGAACGTAGAAATGATCTGATTAATGTTGTTAACTTTTGGGGCAGCGATATATTTAAAGAATGGTTTGAGCCCTTTGGTGCAGTTCCTAATTATATCACTCCTTATTCCACAACGCAGACCTTAAAATACTCTTCCGAAGCTACCGCAACGATTCAGGCGTGTTCCACGTTGGGTAGCTATTTGGGAGCCGTACTGGAGCAAGAATTCGGTGTGCCGGAGATTCCGGCAGCTCCTCCGTATGGAATCGCTCAGACAGACCGATGGTTCAGAGCTCTTGGTAAAACACTTGGTAAGGAAGAGATTGCGGAACAGATTATCGCAGACAAGAAAGAAAAATATCTCCCAAAGATTGAGGAGCTAAGGGAAAAGCTTAGGGGGAAAACTGCTTATGTTACTGCTGGAGCAGCTCATGGCCATGCGCTTCTGGATATACTTGGAGAGCTTGGACTAAATGCTACCGGAGCCGCAATTTTTCATCATGATCCAATCTATGACAGTGGCAGGGATGAGAATGATCAGTTGGCTCAGCGAGTCAATGATTATGGGAATGTGCCGAATTTTAACGTATGCAATAAGCAGGAATTTGAGCTTGTCAATGCACTAAATCGATTGCGTCCGGATATTTTAATGGCACGTCACGGCGGAATGACACTTTGGGGTGCTAAGCTTGGAATCCCTTCTCTGCTGATTGGAGATGAACATTATGGAATGGGCTATGAAGGATTGGTTAATTACGGCGAAAGAATTATTGAAACGTTAGAAAATGATGAATTTGTCAAAAACCTTGAAAAACATGCGATAAATCCCTATACAAAGTGGTGGCTGGATCAGGAACCACATTATTTTCTGGCAGGAGGAAAAGGGAAATGAGTGGAATAATAGAACAAGAGCGTTTTACTTGTGCAATCGGAGCATTACAGAGTGTGGTAGCCATACCAAAGGCGGTACCGATACTGCACTCCGGCCCTGGCTGTGGAGATATGATTCAGGGATTTTTTGAGCGAAGTACCGGTTATGCAGGAGGAAGTACTTCGCCGTGTACCAACTTTTCAGAGAAAGAGGTTGTATTCGGAGGGTTGGAACGACTACGTCAGATTATTACGAATACATATAAAGTACTGGATACCGAGTTACAGGTTGTATTGACGGGATGTACCGCGGGTATTGTGGGTGATGATGTTGACAGTTTGGTAAGAGAGTTCCAGGAAGAGGGGAAACCAATTGTATCGGTAGAGACTGCGGGTTTTAAAGCCACTAATTTTGAAGCACATAGTTTGGTTGTAAATGCTATTATTGATCAATACGTATCTCTGTATGAGGTTCAGAATGAACCTAGAAGCGAGAAAAATACGGTAAACCTATTTGCATCCATACCCTATCAAGATCCGTTCTGGAAAGGAAATCTTTCAGAATATAAGCGTCTTTTAACAGGACTTGGATTAAAGGTAAACGTACTATTTGGACCGGAGTCGGGAGGCGTAACAGAGTGGCAGTCCATTCCAAGGGCGAATTTTAATATATTAGTCAGTCCCTGGTATGGTGTGCCCATTGTTGAGTATTTGAAAGATAAATACCACCAGGAATATACCTGGTTTCCTCATATTCCAATTGGAGCAAACGAGAGTGAACGCTTTCTGAAACAAATTATAGAATTTGCAGATAAGCAAGGGGCAGAAATTGATAAGGAAACTGCGTATGCATTTATCCAGCATGAGTCGGATGCCTATTATGAGGAAATCGATAATCTTGCAACCTTTTTATTAGAGTTTCGATATGGTCTCCCAAATCATGTTCATATTCTCCATGATGCGGGCTATGTGGTTGCTTTAAGTAAATTTCTGCTCCATGAGGTTGGGATTATTCCGAAGGAACAATTTGTTGTTGATAATACACCTGAGAAATTTCAGGAAGAAATTCGAAAAGAATTAAAGAGCACTTCGGATAAAAGAGAGATTCCCATAATATTTGAGCCGGATGCTGGTAAGGCACAGGATATCATCCGTGGATTAACTCACAGCGGAAGAGGGATTATTATTGGAAGCGGGTGGGATAAGGAACTTGCAAAGGAGAAGGAGTACGATTATCTGTCAGCAGCCGTACCGACCCCATATCGATTGGTTTTAACAACAAATTATGCAGGTTTTTCAGGGGGACTAAGAGTCATTGAGGATATTTATCATAATGTTCTGTCAACATATAAGTAGTGAATAGGTGATAAAATGAGAGTAGCATTTGCAAGCATTGATAATAACAGTGTAGACCAGCATTTTGGAAGTGCCCGTTATTGGCAGATTTATGATATAGATCAAAGAAGTACCTATGTAGAATTACGTAAAGTAACAGTTCCCAATTTGGATCAGGCTCAACATGAGGATAAGTTTCAGCAAATATATGAAATCTTGCAGGATTGTGCGGCAATCTTTGTGCTTCAAATTGGTGACGCGGCAGCTAGGTTTCTAAGTCTGCGAGATATTCGAGTTTTTGAAGCAAGCGGTGAAATTACATTGATCATTAAGGAATTGATAGAGAAAAACCTGTTAGGAAATCTCGAAAAGGAAAATTAATAGATAACTCATAGAGTTGTATTGCGTGTCATAGAATGTCCGAAAGGTGGTGATTGGTGTGTGTAGTGACTGTGACGAGTGCGATGCAAAATTAATAAAAAGGAGAGAATATCATGTCAGCAGACCAATACTTATTCGATACGCTAAGGTTGAAGGCAGGCTACGAACCCAAAGACCATAACTATGCAGTATCACCCCCAATATACCAGACAGCGGCCTATGATTTTCGTGATGTGGAGAATGCCGCAGCATTATTTGGATTACGCGAATTGGGCTTTCTTTATACCAGAGTGGGAAATCCTACAGTGGGAGTGCTGGAAGAACGAGTGAAAACACTGGACGGAGGTTCTGCGGCAATTGCCCTGGCCTCAGGTATGGCGGCAATTAGCTATACTCTGCTTAATCTTGCAGAAGGCGGTGGAAGAATACTAACCTCACCCTATCTATACGGTGGAAGTACGGACAGTTTTAAAAAGATATATCCCAAATTTGGGATAGAATTTGATTATGCGAAACATATTCATACGCCGGAACTTCTGGGGGAGGAAATTACGCCGGATACAAAGGCAATCTATGTGGAGAGCATTGCAAATCCCAATACCACACTACTGGATCTGGATGCAATCTCAAAAGTTGCTCATGAACATGGAATCCCTTTGGTAGTGGATAATACGGTTGCCACTCCCTATCTCTATAATCCAATCGCTCATGGAGCCGATATTGTAATTTATTCGGCAACAAAGGGTCTAAACGGTCATGGGAATGCAATTGCAGGATTAGTGGTGGAAGCAGGTAAGTTTAATTATCAAACGGAGAAATTCCCACAGTTTAGCGAAAAGTATTATACCTTACGAGATATTAACGGAAACCATAGAAGCTTTCCGGAGGTATTCCCGGATGGTCCTTTTACCAGCCGAATTCGGTTTAATTATTTAAATTATTTTGGAGCAGCACTTTCCCCATTTGATGCATATTTGGCTATCATCGGTTTAGAAACAATCTCTGAGCGCCTTACAAAGCAGTCAAATAATGCGTTTAAATTAGCGGAGTTCTTACAGAACCACCCTCAAGTGGAATGGGTTCGTTATCCAGCACTTGAGAGCAGCCCATCCTATTCCTTGTATCAGAGGGATTACAAAAAAGGAGCAGGCGGAATCTTATCCTTTGGGTTTAAAGGAACACAAAAAGAAAGGGAAAGCTTCTTAAATTCTGTTCAGTTATTCCATTATCATGTCAATATCGGTGACGCCAGATCCTTGATTGTAAATTCTCCACAGACGACCCACGGAGAACTGGAGAAGGATGAAAAACTGATTGCCGATATACCGGAGAATTTGATTCGTATTTCAGCAGGATTGGAAGACGTGAGAGATCTAATCGGGGATTTAGAGCAGGCATTCCAAAAGGCATTAAATTAATTTTTTTTTCATTTAAAACCTATTAAACATATATATAATAAATGCAACATGTAGTAGGGAACAAAAAAAAGGAGGAGAAATTCCATGAAACGATTCAAGAAACTTGCAAGCCTGATTGCGCTTGTATTAACACTCAATGCTGCACTTAGTGCATGCTCCGGTAAGCCGGTGAAGGTTGACAACCCAGAGGTGACGAAAGCAGGTACCACACCAACTGTTGCAGCCACAAGTAAGCCGGTAGATTTTAAATACGGAAAGATAGACATCCCAGGTAAGGATGGTGCTCTTTGCGGTGCGCCTATTTATGTGGCTTTTGAGAAAGGCTTTTTTGCAGAAGAGGGCTTTGATGTAACTTTAATCTCAGCGAATGCTGAAACACGTAAAATCGGTTTGAACAATGGAACAATTCCCATTGTAAACGGAGATTTTCAATTTTTCCCATCCATTGAGAATGATGTAAAAGTGAAGGTTGTTGACGGTTTACATAATGGTTGTATTAAACTTCTCGTGAAAAAGGATTCTCCGATTACTGGTGCGAAAGATCTGAAAGGAAAGAATATCGGTGTGGATGAAATCGGCGGTACACCTCACCAGGTAGCTTCCGTATGGCTTGAGAAAAATGGTATTTCGGCGAAGCCGGAAGATAAGGAAGTGACCTTCCTTCCGTTTGATGATGGTAACTTGGAAGTTGAAGCTCTGAAGAAGGGAGATATCGACGTTGCAGCTTTATGGGATCCCTTTGGTTCCATACAGGAGAAGACAGGTGATTATAAGGTAATCTTAGATTTATCTACTGATCCTACGTTTGCTGGAAAATATTGCTGCTTCCTTTATGCATCCAATAAATTGTTAGATGCAGAACCTGAAAAAATCGCAGCGTTGCTTCGCGCTTATCGCAAAGCTCAGGACTGGATTTCTAAGAATCCGGAAGAAACAGTACAGCTTATCATAGATGGAAAATATTCTGCAATTGAAGATAAGGAATTAGCGGTTGAGCTGATTAAGAGCTATCATTATCCTTCAGTAGAGGATCGAAGCAGTAATAAGCAGAATGTGGAGTCCGATGTTAATTACTTTGCAACCGAGCTTTATAATATTGGATACTTGAAGACAGACCCGAAAGAGTTTGTTAAGAAAGCATATCAAAATGTAGACGTAAGTCAAGGTCAATAGGAGGCATATTCCTTGAGTATATTAAAAAGTCCCGCCATTTCCCCCTCGCTACTAGGGGGAAATGGTAAAAAACATATTACGAATCAAAAATTTATCCTGTTAACACTGTTTTCGTTAGCAGGATTTGTGATTGCAGTATTGGCAAATGTATTCATCCCACAGATTGGGGATGTAAAAATAACAAAATATGCATATGGATCAATAATTATTTCGATTAATGATGCATATCGTATTGTGTTGGCATTGCTTATCCTTCTTTATTTGGGGATATCAATTTTCTCTTTTTCTAACGAAGATAGAAGGATTAAATTTATAAAGAGGGCGCCTTTTCGCTTTGCAATCGGCAGTGCTCTGGCATTGTGGGATGTCCTTGGAACCAAGCTATTAGTTTTACCACAGCCCTTTTTTCCGGGACCTGCCAGGATTATTGAATCATTTTTATTAGAAGGAGATTATATTTGGGAGAATACGTTATATTCCCTTCGCCTTTATGTGTTTGGGTTTGTAATCGGTGTTCTATTTGGTATCGGCACGGGTATTTTGATTGGATGGTTTCCAAAGGTGCATTATTGGGTTTATCCCATACTTAAAATAACCGGAGTAATCCCTGCTGTTGCATGGATGCCTTTCGCATATACATTATTACCAACTCCCTTCACGGCAGCAGTATTTTTAATTGTTATTTGTGCCTGGTTTTCTATTGCATCCTTAACCGCGCAAGGAATACAAAGTACTCCAAAATCCCAATTTGAAGTGGCTAGAACCTTAGGGGCAAAAACTCCTTTTTTGGTATTTCATGTGGCAATTCCTCATGCGTTACCGCAGATTTTTCTCGGCATCTCCACTGCCAACGGCTTTGCCTTCACCACCCTTGTTATGGCGGAAATGATGGGGCAGCCGGGAGGTCTTGGGTATTATATCAATGCTTCCAAGGTATGGAGTGCTTATTACAAAGTATTTGCTGCAATTCTTGTCATGGCGATTCTGTTCAGTTTAATTATGGAGGGAATCAGCTTGATCCAAAGGCATGTTCTTAGGTGGCAGAAAGGCTTGGTGAAGAGTGGTGAGCAATGATATCATTATAGATGTAAAAAATGTAAACCGTACCTATGTGGATGATAATGAAAATCGGGTAGATGCTTTAAAAGATATTAATCTTTCTATAAAAAGAGGAGAGTTTATATCAATCATTGGATCCTCCGGTTGTGGAAAGACCACACTTCTTCGTTTAATAGCAGGTCTTGATCTTCCAGAGTCCGGGGTACTGACCCTTGATGGGGAAGAAATTGTTGCACCTAATCCACAAAGAGGATATGTGGTGCAACAGGGCGGTTTATTTCCGTGGCTTACAGTTGAACAAAATATTGCTACCGGATTAAAGGCAAGGCATGTATATCGCCAGAATAAGGAGCAGGTTGCACATTTTATAGAGTTGATCGGATTAAAAGGGTTTGAAAAAGCTTATCCCCATCAAATTAGCGGAGGTATGGCACAGCGTGTGGCGATTGGCAGAGCCCTGATTAATAAACCCAAAGCTCTGCTGTTGGATGAACCGATGGGAGCACTTGATTCTTTTACTCGGGCGGATATTCAGGATAAACTTCTGGAGCTGCGTAAAGAAAATGATGCGACCATGATTTTGGTTACCCATGATGTGGATGAAGCAATTTATCTAAGTGATCGAATTGTTATTATGACACCCCGTCCCGGTAAAATCAGCGAAATCCTGTCTATAAAGTTATCACATCCCAGAGACAGGGGTTCTTCACAGTTTTTGTCAATTAGAGGAGAGATACTGGAAAAACTTCATTTAGCAAGCTCCCAACCCCAGGAAGATTATGCAATATAAACCAAAAATATTGGAATAACCACAAGAAAAGCGAAATGTTTCCTATAAAACCTTGATTCAAGCTAAACAATTTGCTATACTGAAACCAAGTTACAGCATTCCTGAATTCTGGGAATGCTGTTCTTATATATTGAGGAAGCCGTTGACAGTCATGAAAGAAGGAAACGTATGAAGTGGATTGTGGAAGAACTGAAGCTTTTAGTCAAAAGGTTCGGTGAAGAACAAAAGGAATTCGAACAATATAACAGTTTACTTGTACTAAGCCGAATCCGTTTGATATCCTATGCAGCCATGTATATCTCCTTCTTTTGGGTTTATATGGATTGGAAGTTTTGGATAAATGGGGCGGGTCCCAGCTATTTGTTGACTTTGATTGTAATGCACATAGCCAGTGTAATTGCATCAGCAGCTTTTTTGGTGCTTTATAATAAATACTTAGTTAAGAGTACAAATCCATATCTCCTATTTTATTCAGCAAGAATTTATGTGTTCTTATATATTCTTTACGGTGCTCTGGCTTCAATCAACAGTCAAAGATATTTTGAAAATATTTATTCTTATTTAATTCTTTCGTTAATTGCAGCAGTTGCTTTTACCCTTAGACCATTGTTTATGTTTTTTGCCTTTGTAATCAATCATATTATTTTTCTAATAGGAATGCAGACATATATCAATGATAAAAGTATATATCTTACAAAATACGTGAATTCAACGGTATTAATTGGAGCTGCTTTTCTGATTGGATACATTTTTTATCGACATCGTATGCAAGACTTTATTAATAATAAGAAGATAAGAGAAAATGAGGAGATGCTAAAAAAACTATTTTATGTAAACCCATATCCTGTATATATTACAAGGCTTGAGGATGGAACAATAATTGAAGCAAATAAAAGAGCATGTAGTATGTTGGGAATCAGCACAGATACGGAAGATCCATTTAATAAGATAGATGGATTTATGGACAGAGATAATAAATTAGCAGTTGAGAAGGAGTTACAAGAACGTAACAGCGTATTTGACAAAATAGTAGAATATGAGTTTAATGGAAAACAGATGTGGGTAACTGCAAATTACGAGATGATCGACTATCATGGTGAGAAATGTATCCTAACAGGAATTATGGATATTACAGAAATCCATAAGGCAGAGGAAGAATTATCACATTTTGCCTCAAGTGATTCCTTAACCGGAATTCTGAACAGAAGAATGGGATTAATAAAGTTACATGAATTAATAGAGAAGGCGAAGAAAGAATATCTGGAATTTGTAGTTTGTTTTTTAGATATTAATAATTTGAAGTATGTAAATGATTCCTTTGGTCATGCAGAAGGGGATCGCTATATATTGACACTATGTGGTCTTATCAATAGTATGCTAAGCGACAAGGATATTTTCTTCCGCCTAGGTGGTGACGAATTTATTATTGTATGCAGGGATAAGAATAAACATCAGGTAGAATACTTTTGGACTAAAGTTATGGAATGTTTAGAAGAAAAAAATCAGAAAGAAGAACTTCCTTATCACATTATGGCCAGTCATGGGGTATACTATTATTGTTCCGGTATGGATTTAGATGTTAATCGAATTATTGATCTTGCTGATCAGCAAATGTATGAAGAAAAGCAAAAACATAGAAAAGAATATACTCTTTTTTATGATAAGGAATAGAAAATATTCTTAAAATAGAAAGCATGCGTAATTTCATTAACGCTAGCTTTCTATTTTTTTAGAATATTTGTATTTAAGTTTAAAAGTGTAGGCATTTTTTGGGTAAGTGCATATATATAATGTATAGTAAACTTCTATGAAAAGTAGGTAAGACATGAGCGGCAATTATTATGTGATAATTCAAACAGTGTGTTGTTGGGAAATAAGACAGAAACATTCCCAGCCTGTTTATTTATGACTTCTTTCAAAGAAGTATTTATTATTGCACAGACAGTGTCTGAGGTTAATATAATAACAGGTGCTAAGGCAAATCCTGTTATTTTTTTGTTCAACAGATAGAAGGATGAACATAAGCTTTGTAATGGCAGAGCTAATAAGCAGGAAAGGATGAGAATAAAAATGGGAAGTGATAAGAGTATTTCAACAAAATTGATACATGGAGGAATTGATGGGGATGAAAGAACAGGCGCAGTTAATGTTCCGATTTATCAGACCTCTACTTACAAACAGGTACGCTTGGGAGAACATAAGGGCTATGAATATTCCAGAACAGGGAATCCAACAAGAGAAGCATTAGAACGTTTGATTGCAGAACTGGAGGAGGGGGAGCATGGTTTTGCTTTCGCTTCCGGCATGGCGGCTACAACGGCGGTATTACATTTGTTTGGGGCAGGTGATAAAATTTTGATCTCAGAAAATGTATACGGTGGAACCTTTCGGGTACTGGATCAAGTGTTTGGTTCCTTTGGTTTGACCTATGAAATTGTGGACACCACACATCTTGAGAAATTAGAGAAATCCTTAGTGGAAGAGGTGAAAGCAGTATTGATCGAAAGCCCGGCAAATCCATTAATGACGGTAACCGATATCAAGGCTGTTAGTTCTATCGCCCATAAATATAACAAATTATTGATTGTGGATAACACCTTTATGACGCCCTATCTTCAAAGACCCTTATCGTTAGGAGCGGATATCGTGGTTCATAGTGCAACCAAATATTTGGGCGGTCATAGTGATTTGATAGCGGGATTGGCTGTGGTTAAGGATAAGGAGTTAGCGAAAAGGCTGCATTTTATTCAGAATGCAACCGGTGGAATACTGCAGCCCTTTGATTCCTTTTTATTAATTAGAGGGATTAAGACCCTAGGAGTGAGGATGGACCGACATCAGGAAAATGCCATTCAGATTGCCAAATGGCTGGTAAAACAAGAGAAAGTGAAGATTGTGTATTACCCTGGCCTGGAACAGGATCTGGGTTTTGAGATACAGTCAAAACAAGCAGATGGACCGGGAGCTATGATTAGTTTTGAGTTACAGGACGGTGCAGACATTAGAAAATTTTATGATGGGCTTCAATTGGTATCCTTGGCGGAAAGCCTTGGAGGAGTGGAATCCCTTGTGTGCCATCCTTCCAGTATGACTCATGCTTCGATTCCGGAAGAAATTCGAAGAAAGGTTGGAATAACGGATGGATTAATCCGACTCTCCGTAGGGATTGAGGAGGTTAACGAAATAATAGAAGATTTGGATAATGCAATAAAGCAGGCCTCAGAGTGATATAAAGAAGGAGAATGGATATGTATTATGAAGATATTAAGCAGTTGATCGGACATACACCCCTCGTAAGACTAAATCACTTGGATATCCCAGAAAAGGTAAAAATATATGCAAAGTTAGAGTATTGGAATCCTTCCGGAAGTGTAAAGGATAGGATTGGTGTGTATATGCTGGAAGATGCGGAGCAAAGAGGGCTACTGAATCCGGGAGGAACCATTGTCGAAGCAACAGCCGGTAATACGGGACTGGGTATTGCGATGGCGGCACTAAATAAGGGATATCGAATTATTTTTGTAGTACCTACCAAGTTCTCTGAAGAAAAACAAGTTCTGTTAAAAGCGTTGGGAGCATCTGTGATAAATACGCCGAGAGAAACAGGGATGCTTGGTGCAGAGCAAAAGGCAGAAGAATTAATAAAGGAAATTCCTGGATCAATCTCCTTTTGGCAATTTAAAAACCCAGCGAATCCATTGGCTCATTATGAAACTACCGGGAGGGAAATTTATGATGATCTGGAAGGAGAAATTGATTATTTTATAGCTGGAGCAGGGAGTGGGGGTACGTTCTCCGGTGTAACGAGATATCTAAAAGAAAAGAAACCCGAAATCAGGGGGATTTTAGCCGATCCAATCGGCTCTACCATGGGAGGAGGGGAACATTCGGATTATAATATAGAAGGAATCGGAAATGATTTTATCGCGGATACCATGGATATGGAATTAGTCGATGGAGTCATCAAGATATCTGATAAGGAAGCCTTTGATGGTGCGAAGCTTGCGGTGAAAAAGGAGGGGATGTTTGTAGGTTCATCCTCAGGGGCAGCCCTTGCGGGAGCGATTAAGCTAGCTAATCAAATTGAAAAAGGTACCATTGTGACATTGTTCCCGGATCGAGGAGACCGCTACTTTAGTAAGCAACTCTATGATGAATAAATGATTGGGGTTTCAAAGTTCTTTCAACAAATCTCATTGACAATTGGCATGAAGCTGACTTTGTATAAATTGCTAGCCTCAGTATATAACCTAGTGACATCTTAATCATAAATAAAATACTTCCTTCGTAAGCCCCTTATCAACAGCCTGGTACAGATAACGAGCAGCAATAGACGAATAAGGCTTCCAACCTTCACATGCAGTAGCTAGTGAAGCGGGTTTTAGATCAGCTGTGTTATATAACCAACTATATCCTTGTAAAAATGCCGCATCTTCAACTGGAAGAACATCTTGACGATCTAATGCAAATATCAAATACATTTTAGCTGACCAATTTCCAATACCACGGAGAGAGGTCAGCTTTTTTATGATTTCACCATCCTGTAGATGTGGGAATTCCGAAAAAGAAATCGTACCTGACTGAATAGCCTCCGTAAGATTTCGAATGTAGGAAACCTTAGATTTTGATATACCGATGTTTTGAATTGCTTCATCCGTTAGAGAACCGATCGTATCAGGGCAAACAAAATCCCCACATAGTGTTATGAGACGGCTCGATAAAATGTCGGCAACTTTATTGGAAAGCATTTGTCCGATTATGGTATTGACAAGAAAAGAATAGGAGTCCTTACTCAGAGTATAGGATATGGGTCCTAATATAGAGATGAGTTTTGCCATACGTTTATCTTTGCACAAGTGCTGAATTGAGTTGGAATCACTGGTTAATGTTATAAGCTCTGACATAGACATCTCCTTATCTGCAAATCCGGAATGGGGGTGTTGTATTAATCATGTAGTATGGTAGAATAATAAATAAAATCAATAATAAGGAGTAAGCATGGTCAAATCCTAATTAATTTGTTAGTTTATTTCTACAGTAATACATTATAACATAAGATTTTAATTCTTTACCATAATCATTATTTATTTCCAAAATCGGAGGCAGCTATAAGTTATTGTTCACTCCCAAATCAGAGATTGACATAATGATTACGATAAATAATTTCCCAAAAGATTGATGCATTTACAAAGGAGCGTTATCCTAGCAATCCGGATGGAGTATATTTTATAGAGTATTGACTGAGTGATAATTTAATGTAGGTAATGATTGTAAAGCAGTAATCCTTTCTATATGTAGAACTTACATGCAAGGATTTGGATGACCACGTGAGACAGGAGAAAAATGCAGGGACACACCTGATTGGAGAGAATAATAATATGAGTAATCATAGAAGAGGATTTGTTCCAGAGGACGAGAAAGATTTTTCAGATACATCAATTGTACTTTTGCAAAAAGCCCAACAAGAGTTACTTTATCTGGTTGAAAGAGGATATCCGATAAAAAATGCTTCCACCTTTGTGGGTAATCATCATATGTTATCAGAAAGGCAGAGACTTGCAATTGTTCGAGCAAGTGGGAGCTCACAGGATTTAACCCTTCGAAAAAAGAAAGAGCTTACAGTGGAGAATTTGGGACAAAGGGTAGTAATAGACGGTTTTAATACGATTATTACCTTAGAGGTAGCTTTGTCACAGGGAACGTTGCTTTCTTGTATGGATGGGGCAATCAGGGATTTGGCAGGACTTCGGGGCACCTATCGTTTGATCGATCAGACAGATCAGGCCATCTGTTTACTGGGAGATCAATTAAAAGAACTTAATCTGTCTGAGGTGATCATTTATCTGGATGCGCCGGTTTCAAATACCGGAAGGCTAAAGAGCAGAATCTTTGAGCTTTTAGGCTCCTATCCGTTTCATTTAAAGGTTGAGTTAATCAATCAAGTGGATGTACTTTTACAAAACGAGGAACAGGTAGTTACGAGTGATTCCATCATTATGAATAAATGCAAAAGCTGGTTTAATTTGAACCGAGTTATCTTAGAGCATAGGAATGTAAACTATGTTGATTTGTCAAATGGTAATAGTTTGCGAAATTAAGGTTTATTTCGTTCGCTGATACAAATATTCCCTATATCTCCCCCCTGCACCTGTCCAGGGAGATATGGCCTGATATACTAATTGATAACCAGCCGGTATGGGGAAATCCTTTGCCAGAACCTCCGTGTGCCCTCTAGAAGAGGTTTCCCAAAGTTTAAAATTACTGTTTTGATGAAAAATATAGTTCGGTTTATTCTTTTCTATGGTCCCAAAATAGTCACCAACTGTTTGAAAGGACATTTCAGAGAAAGAATTTGCATTATATGCAATATCACAACCAATGTCAATATTTTCATGACTGTTGGAAGGTACTAAGATCAGATCATAATTCTCCACATCTTCCTTAATAATTCGACCATCCAACGCCCACTTAATCTTGATGTCTTTCTCTTCTTCATGTGCCCATTTTTTGGTATAATAATAATTTGTGAACAAGGTCTCCATTAAATCACAGACAATATAACAGAAGGAATCCAGTTGCTTATAGAGATAATAGAACACCCCTCCATATCCTCCCCCTATTTCAAAGATAACTGGTCTTTTTTGTTCTTTACTCAACATTTTTAACCGTTCGGCATGGTAATAGTGCCTACAAGAATTATACATAATGAGAGAGCCTTCCATCATAACTCCGAAGGGGTTGCCAATTCTTGGTGCGTTCAATTCCTGAATCGGTAATTCACCGCAAAATTCCTTCCAGGTATCCACATCCAAAAGGGTGTCATTCACTAATTGCTTCCTCGCAGAATCAGCTTCTTCATCCGGTGCAGAGATACCAAAAGAAATCTCATTACGAAAAAAATTACGATACATAGGTATTAAAGCCTCAGTATCACCATTTGCCAAATGTTTTCGATATTCTTTTTGCCTGTTCTCTTGAATCCAAGTCCATTCTCCCCCGGCTGTGACAAGATGCTCTGAGTATCGCCGATACAGATCAATGATCTCAGGAATAAGCTCTACATCGTAAGGGTCCGCTATTTCTCTGTCATCGTATACACCTGCTAAGTAATACATATAATTAGGGTGTGTTTTTCTTTCGATTCCTGCAAAGGTCAGTCGATCCATAATCCCCCTCCTGTGATATGATTTGGATATTGAAATATCTACAATACTATATGCTAGGGAGTTCATTTTGATTTCACTATTTGTCCACAAATCAAGAGAGATATTTTCGTTTGGCACTTTCCCTTTACAAATGAGATTATTCGCCTATAATTATATGTGGGAAATAATGCGTCAGGTGACAAAGCCCTGTTTATTCTGTGCCATGGTAATTTGCACAAATCTAAAGATTCATGCTTTGATGATGAAGATTGCTTATGAACTCAGACGAAAGAGTAATGATACCCGAATCGATAATGCCCTTTAATAAATAGGTAGTACTAAGCTAGAAAATTCATCCCATAAGATGATAAAATATGATAATAAATAGTTTGCGGAGGTTAATTATGTATTTAGAACAATTATTAGAAAATATGGATTATGAATGTATACAGGGAGAGCTGAATATTCCAGTTACGGAACTTGTTTATGATTCTAGAAAAGTTGTCAAGGATTCCATATTTGTGTGCATATCAGGAGCAGTTTCAGACGGACATAATTATGCTAAAGATGTTGTGGAAAAGGGTGCCACAACTATAATTGTTGAGAAAGAGGTTGAAGTACCTGGCCATGTAACAGTGATTAAGGTCAAAGACAGCCGCCTTGCACTGGCTTGCCTATCCGCTGCTTACTTTGGTCATCCTGCCAGAAAGCTCGTAACAATAGGAATTACAGGAACAAAGGGTAAGACCACCACAACCTATATGATTAAATCAATTCTTGAGAATACCGGTAAGAAAGTGGGGCTTATTGGAACCATTGAGACAATTATCGTTGATAAGGTGATTCCTGCTAATAATACTACACCGGAATCTTATATTGTTCAGAAGACTTTTGCCGAAATGGTGGAAGCCGGCTGCGAATATGTGGTTATGGAGGTATCTTCCCAGGGTCTTATGCTAAATCGTGTGGGAGGGTTTGTATTTGATTATGGTATCTTTACAAACCTAGAGCCAGATCATATTGGAGGAGCCGAACATAAGGATTTTGAGGACTATTTAAGATGTAAGAGCAAATTGTTTAAGCAGTGCAAGGTGGGATTGATTAATATTGATGATTCCCATGCACAGGAAATATTAGAAGGGCATACCTGTGAAGTAGAAACCTTTGGTTTTACAGAGCAGGCCGATATTCGTGCAACAAATGTAAAGCTGGTAGAGCGTCCCGGATATCTGGGTATCGCTTATCAGGTAGAAGGCTTGATGTCTCTGGATGTCAACATGAATGTGCCCGGACGCTTCAATGTGTATAATTCACTTTGTGCAATCGCCCTTTGCAGACATTTTGATGTACAGGAGCAGGAGATTTTAAAGGCTTTAAACAAAATCAATGTCAGAGGCAGAGTGGAACTTGTACCGGTTTCAGATCAATTTACATTAATGATAGATTATGCACATAATGCCATGAGTCTTAGGAGCTTATTGACAACACTTAAGGAATATCATCCGAGAAGACTGGTATGCCTCTTTGGTTGTGGTGGTGATCGCTCCAGAGACAGAAGATTTGAGATGGGCGAAGTATCCTCCACTCTTGCTGATTTGACTGTTGTTACCTCTGATAACCCTAGATCAGAAGATCCACAGAGTATTATTAATGACATTCTGGTTGGCGTAAAACGAGCTTCTGGAGAATATGTAGAGATTATTGACCGAAAAGAAGCTATTAAATATTGCATCGACCACGCTAAAGAGGGAGATGTGGTGGTTCTAGCCGGAAAAGGACATGAGGATTATCAGGAAATCAAGGGCGTGAAACATCATATGGATGAACGAGAATTAATTGAAGATATCTTGGCAGGCAGATAATTGCAATTATGAAATAGTAATCAAAAGCTGCCAACTTAAAGAAGAGGCTTTTGATAGAACAAAGGAGAGGAGGCTGCTATGTCTTATCAAATGTATGCAGATATCATTATTGATATTTCCCATGAAGACCTCGACAAGACATATCAGTACGCTATTTCGCCGGAACATCAGGAAAGAGCTGTGATTGGTGCTTTGGTGGTGGTTCCCTTTGGAAAGGGAAATCGCAGGATTAATGGTTATATCGTCGGCATATCCAGGGAACCAAAGCTGGCAACCGAACTTATTAAACCCATTGCCCAGGTGGTAGAGGGAGCA
The DNA here is from genome assembly GCA_023435895.1 of Bacillota bacterium. Taxonomy (GTDB): domain Bacteria; phylum Bacillota; class Clostridia; order Lachnospirales; family Lachnospiraceae; genus Mobilitalea. The sequence goes on along the minus strand of JAEZLH010000016.1, from coordinate 19,073 downwards.
CAGGTCATCGAAAGTCATTTGATTTACCTGGCATACTGGATGAAGGAAAACTTTGGGGGAACCATGAATGATTCCTTAAAGACCGTAATTCCGGTAAAAAAGTCGGTAAAGATTAAAGAACAGCGAAGTATCAAACTGACAGTCGATCCAGAGAGAGCAAATCAGCTTTTCTATGAATACCAGCGAAAGAATAACAAGGCAAAACTACGATTGTTGGAAGCGTTGCTAAAGGAGAAAGAAATTGATTATGAGGTTGCCATAGGGCCACTTAAAATACCGCGAGCAACCATACAGGGTATGGAACAGCAGGGAGTTATGAAGGTGTTATCCCAGCAGCTTTATCGCAATCCCATCGCGTATGAAAGCCAACGCTATAAGCCGGTTCAACTGAACGAGGAACAGCAGCTCATTGTTAATGATTTTACAGAGGAATATCACCAGGGAAAAAGAGGAACCTATCTGGTTCATGGTGTCACCGGAAGCGGGAAGACTGAAGTGTACATGGAGATGATTGCTTCTGTCATCAAAGAAGGAAAACAGGTGATTCTGTTAATCCCTGAAATTGCATTAACTTTTCAAACGGTACAACGTTTTTACAAACGTTTTGGAGAGCGAATCACTATTATGAATTCCAAGATGTCCCAAGGGGAACGCTATGATCAGAGTCTTAGAGCGGCGAATGGTGAAATAGACATTATAATCGGACCTCGTTCCGCTTTATTTACCCCCTTTCAAAATCTAGGTTTGATTATTGTAGATGAGGAGCATGAGGGTAGCTATAAAAGTGAGACATCACCCAAGTACCATGCTGTCAGTGTAGCAAGAAAGCGAGCGGAACTAACCGGATCAAGTGTGGTTTTAGGTTCTGCTACTCCCTCGTTAGAATCCTATATTAGTGCTAAAAATGGGGAATATAAGCTCTATACTCTTACAAGAAGGGCGAAGGAAGCGAAGCAGCCGACTGTCTGGATTGTTGACCTGAGAGAAGAATTAAAAAATAAAAATAAATCAATTTTTAGTTATAAACTACGAGAATTAATTCAGGATAGATTAAACAAAAAAGAGCAGATTATGCTCTTTTTAAACCGGAGAGGGTATGCAGGCTTTGTATCCTGCAGAAGCTGTGGATTTGTTATAAAGTGTCCGCACTGTGATGTTTCCCTTACTTCTCATAATAATGGCAGACTGGTTTGTCATTATTGCGGGCATGAAGAGGCACAACCAAACCTATGTCCACAATGTAAATCAAAATATATTGCCGCATTCGGTACTGGAACCCAGAAGGTGGAGGAGATGGTCAGAAGAGAATTCCCTCAGGCAAAGGTGTTGCGTATGGATATGGACACCACGAAGAATAAAGGTGGTCATGAAGGAATCTTAAAAGCATTTTCTGAGCATAAAGCGGATATTTTAATTGGAACGCAAATGATAGTGAAAGGTCATGATTTTCCAAAGGTAACCTTAGTAGGGATTATAGCAGCCGATCTTTCCCTTTACACCGGAGATTTCAGGGCAAGTGAGAGAACCTTTCAGTTGTTGTGTCAGGCGGCAGGAAGGGCAGGAAGGGATGTGATACCGGGTGAAGTGGTAATACAGACCTATCATCCGGAGCATTATAGTGTAATAACGGCAGCAGAAGGAGATTACTTATCTTTTTTTGAACAAGAAATGTTGTATCGAAGACTGATGCAATATCCTCCTTCGGCACATATTCTTTTGGCTTTGATTACATCAAAGGATGAGAAAGCGGCAGAACAATCCTCTGTTGTGATTGGAGAAGCGATCCGTCATTATCTGGATGAAAATCAGGAGGAAGTTACCCTGATTGGACCGGCTCCTGCCTCATTATCAAAGGCAAATGATAGCTATCGAAGGGTGATTTATATGAAACATCCCGATTATAATATGCTAATCGGTTTGAAAAATTATATTGAAGGGTATTTTAGTTATTCGGAACGTTTTGCGGGGTGCAATCTTCAATTTGACTTTAATCCGATGAGTAGTTATTGATTAATCAAGCATCCTTATGTTATGATAAAGAAACTCTTAACGTTGTGTTAAATGATAATTTATAGTTTGGGGCAGTGTTGGAGTCTGGAGATTATTACTTATTGGGATGCAATATTGTAATAATATCATTTGAGATAATCGCAGACAGAATTTTAGTGAGAGGATGAAAATATGGCATTAAGAAATATCAGAGAAATAGGAGACAGTGTTCTTAACAAAGTAAGCAGGGAAGTCGTTGAATATGATAAAAAGCTGAATGTATTGATTGAGGATATGCTGGACACCATGTATGAGGCAAATGGAGTAGGGCTTGCCGCACCACAGGTAGGCGTATTAAAGAGAGTGGTTGTGATTGATGTTTCAGAAGACGGAGATGACCCGATTATTCTGATTAACCCAGTTATTATTGAAAAAGACGGCGAACAAGTGGGCGATGAGGCGTGCCTTAGTGTTCCAGGTAAGGTGGGAACTGTAACCAGACCAAATTATGTAAAGGTGAAAGCGTTAAATCGTAAGATGAAGGAATTTACAGTAGAAGGTACGGAATTATTGGCAAGAGCACTCTGCCACGAGATTGATCACCTGGATGGAACACTTTATGTGAGTCGTGTAGAAGGAGAGCTTAGAAGCTCTTATTCCGAGGAAGAAGAAACGGAAGAATAAGCAACAGGAAGGAATGGTTTGGATGAAGCTGTTATTTATGGGAACGCCGGATTTTGCGGCAACCGTATTAGAGAAGCTATTAGCATCAGGTCATGAATTGATAGGGGTAGTTACCCAGCCGGATAAACAAAAAGGAAGAGGTCATGAAGTAGCTTTTTCTCCTGTAAAGGAACTGGCATTAAAGCATGAAATACCAATTTATCAGCCCTTGAAGGTAAAAGAAGAAGCGTTTTTGCAAACAGTGCGTGAGCTTGCACCGGAGGTAATTGTGGTTGCTGCCTTTGGGCAGATTTTACCTAAAGTATTCCTTGATATTCCATCAAACGGATGCATCAATGTTCATGCCTCCTTATTACCTAAGTATCGCGGTGCCGCACCGATTCAGTATTGCATTCTGGACGGAGAAGAAGAGACCGGTATTACAATTATGCATATGGATGTTGGAGTCGATACGGGAGATATTATTCTTCAGGCGAAATTACCCATTGCGAAGGAAGAGACCGGCGGAAGTCTATTTGATAAAATGGCAATATTAGGCGGAGAGTTGTTGGTTGAAGCCCTTCAAAAAATTGAGAATAAGACTGCGGAACGCATTCCACAGGATAATGATAAGGCTAACTACGTAAAGATGATTACCAAGGAAATGGGTAAAATTGATTTCTCCCTACCGGCAATTGTAATCGAACGATTAATTCGAGGTTTAAATCCTTGGCCAAGCGCATATACCTATCTTGAGGGAAAAACCTTAAAGCTTTGGAAAGCAGAAGTCTCAGAAGGTGAATACCAAGGTGCGCCAGGTCAGGTGGTTGAGGTTGGTAAGGACTCTCTTAAGGTAATGACAGGAGATGGCTTGCTGGCTATTAAGGAATTGCAGCTGGAAGGTAAGAAGAGGATGGCAGTGGAAGCCTTTTTGCGAGGCTATCCTGTGCAAACAGGTTTAATCTTAGGTTAATGAGAAATTCACAAAATCTACAAACTTATAATTTATACTTATGGTGGTAGAATATATTTAACAATTGGTTTTGCATAAGAAAGAAGGTGTACAACAGAATGGGCGGTATTGGTTTTTATCCATATTTTGAGCCAACCTATATATTGGTTATTATTGGTATCTTGTTAACACTTGGAGCATCCGGTAAGGTAAGATCCACATTCGGTAGATATTCACAGATAAGAAGTATGTCGGGCTTAACAGGAGCACAGGTGGCAGACAGACTCTTAAGAGAAGCAGGAATTTATGATGTTCGTATTGAAAGAGTTCAGGGGAATCTGACAGATCATTACGATCCAAGAGATAAAGTACTTCGTCTGTCTGATTCGGTATACGGTCAGACTTCATTGGCAGCAATCGGTGTTGCAGCACATGAATGCGGTCATGCAATTCAGCATCAGGAGTCCTACGCACCCTTAGCCATTCGCGGTGCATTGGTGCCGGTAGCAAATATCGGTTCTATGGCGGCTTGGCCATTGATTATCTTAGGGCTGTTACTAAGTTATAATCAGACTTTGATTTACCTTGGCATTATACTTTTCTCTGCGGCAGTATTGTTTCAGATTATAACACTTCCGGTGGAATTTGATGCTTCCAAACGAGCGATTGCGAAGCTTGGTAAATCAGGCATACTCTATGAGGAAGAACTGAAGCAATCAAAGAAGGTTCTGGATGCAGCGGCACTTACCTATGTGGCAGCAGCGGCAGCAACCATTTTACAATTACTCCGATTGATTATACTGTTCGGCGGAGGAAGAAACCGTGACTAATGGAATAAATACGCGTGAGATAATACTGGACATGGTGATTGAGGTTCTGGAAGAGGACAAGTACAGTCATACCGTGTTAAAATCTGCTTTCAAGAAATATCCAAATCTAGAAAAGCAGGATAGAGCATTTATCTCACGCATTTTTACCGGTACGGTAAAAAGTTATATCACCCTTGATTATTTCATTGATCAGTTTTCGTCAGTAAAGGTAAGAAAAATGAAACCGTTCATTCGGAACCTTTTGCGAATGAGCGTATATCAGATAATGTACATGGAAAAAGTTCCGGAGTCTGCTATCTGTAACGAGGCAGTGAAGCTTGCAAAAAAAAGAAGTTTTACTAAGCTTTCCGGCTTTGTGAACGGAGTGCTTCGTAATATTGCAAGAAATAAGGATACGATTTCCTTTCCGGATAGTGCAAAATCTCCGCTAGACTATCTTGAAGTGGTTTATTCCACACCTCGCTGGCTGGTAGAAGCTTTGTGCAACCAATATGGTTTTGATATCACCCATCAGATACTGGAAGCGTCCATGAAAGAAAAGGAATTAACAATTCGCTGTAACCAAAAGAAGCTTTCTCCAGCCCGGTTAAAGGAATGTTTGGAAGCCGAGGGGGTACTTGTTTATCATAGTGAATACTTGGAATATGCATTTGTAATAAAGGATTTTGACAATATTGAGCGCCTCGAAGCCTTTCAAAAGGGGTTGTTCACTGTTCAAGATGTGAGTTCCATGCTGGTGAGTGAAGCAGCGGGTATTAAAGAGAAGGATTTTGTAGTAGATGTTTGCGCGGCTCCGGGCGGCAAAGCTCTCCATATAGCGGAGAAGGCGGAGATGGTTAGCGCCAGAGATCTTACCGAATATAAAATTCATTTTATTAACGAAAATATTAATAGAATGGGCTTTACCAATGTGAGTACCAAGGTTTGGGACGCTACTTCTTTGGATGAAGAAATCATTGATAAAGTGGATGTAGTCATTGCGGATCTTCCCTGTAGCGGAATCGGTGTCATCGGCAAAAAGCCCGACATAAAATATAAATTGTCCCAACATCAGCTGAGTGAACTAGCCTCGTTACAACGAACCATACTGGATGTTGTACAACAGTATGTGAAAAAGGGCGGCGTGTTGATTTATAGCACCTGTACTATCAATCAGGATGAGAATCAGAATAATAGGAATTGGTTTTTGGAAAACTATGATTTTACTGCAGAAAGTCTTGATAATTTTTTACCCGAACAATTAAGAGGTGATGAAACTAATGAAGGATATCTTCAACTGCTGCAAGGTGTTCACAAAACAGACGGCTTTTTTCTTTCAAGATTTCGAAAAAATTGATTCACTTCCACGAAAAAGCAGCGGTAAGTATAGAAAGCTGGTCTATTATATAAAAATCAATTTATTTATCTTACGTACCATAGTAGTTACTCCAGCTAAGTAAAGCGATAACAAAGAACAGGATTATAAAATGGAATCATTGGACATAAAATCTCTTTATGAAGAGGAATTAGCCCAGGAATTAAAAAGTCTTGGGCTGCCCGGTTTTCGGGCGAAGCAGATCTTTGAATGGCTGCATGTTAAACTGGCTACAAGTTATGAAGAAATGAGTAATTTACCAAAGAATTTAAGAGAAGTATTAAATGAAAAATATCCAATTACTGCACTTTTGCAAGCGGATGCACTTCACTCACAAACGGATCAAACAGCGAAATATTTATTTCGTCTTCAAGATGACAGGGTGATTGAAAGCGTACTGATGAAATATCATCATGGCAATAGCGTTTGTATCTCTTCACAGGTTGGGTGTAGGATGGGCTGTAAATTCTGTGCCTCAACAATCGGTGGTAAGGAGCGGGATTTGCTGCCCTCCGAGATGTTGGATCAGATTTATCGCATTCAAGCATTATCCGGGGAGCGGGTATCCAATATTGTTGTGATGGGAACAGGAGAACCTCTTGATAATTATGAGAACCTCATACGATTCCTAAAGCTGATTACCAATGAAAAAGGTTTAAATATCAGTGCAAGGAATATCACCGTTTCAACTTGTGGTATCCCGGATCGGATACGGGATTTTGCCAATGAGGGTCTACCGATAACATTAGCACTTTCTCTTCATGCTCCGAATAATGAGATACGAAAGCAGCTGATGCCGATTGCTTCCAAATATGAGCTAAGCGAAGTATTGGAAGCCTTTGAGTATTATTATGAAAAAACGGGAAGAAGATTAACGTTTGAATACAGCTTGGTGGATGGAGTTAATGATGAGGAAGAGCACGCAAGAGAACTTTCAAAGCTGGTAAAGGGTATCAATTGCCATATCAATTTGATACCGGTGAATCCCATCAAGGAGCGAAACTACCGTAAATCAGATAGCAGGAAAATACAAAATTTCAAATTTATACTTGAAAAAAACAGAATTAATGTTACTATAAGAAGAGAAATGGGCACGGATATTGATGCGGCCTGTGGACAACTTAGGAAGAGTTATATTGATAAAAATAGTCTTTAGAGGTTGCCATAATTGGGAGGTGCAGTCTTGAAAGCGTTTTCTATAACAGATATTGGAGAGAGACGTGAAGTGAATCAGGATTATGTCTTTTGCAGTGAATCGCCGGTTGGAAAGTTTCCAAACCTATTCATTGTTGCTGATGGTATGGGCGGACATAATGCGGGAGATTATGCTTCAAGATATTGTGTAGAATATTTTAAACAACGGATCGAAGAAAGTGAATCGGAGTTAGTGATTTCTTCGATGGAAGCAGCGTTAAAGGAAACAAATGCATCTCTGATCAAAATTGCAAAAGAGCGGGCTGAATTAGAAGGTATGGGAACGACCATAGTAGTTGCTACTATATTTGATAAAGAAATGTATGTTGCAAATGTTGGTGACAGCAGACTTTATGTTGTAGGACAGAGTATGAGGCAGATTACAGTTGACCACAGCTTGGTTGAAGCGATGGTAAGAACAGGAGAATTGGATCGGGATCAGGCGCGGGTTCATCCAATTAAGAATGTGATTACCAGAGCGGTCGGTGCAAATGAACATTTAGAGCCCGATTTTTTTGAAGTTAGTTTAAAAGAGGGAGATGTAGTACTGATGTGCTCGGACGGTCTGACAAATATGTTGGAGGATGAGGAAATCGAGAAAATCATAAGGGAAAGTGATTGTCTTGAAACAGCCTCCAGAATTTTGGTCGATCGGGCAAATCAAAACGGTGGCAAGGATAATATTGCCGTTGTTATTATTAAAGTTTAAAGATGAGGTGAACAAAAATGTTAAAACCTGGTATGACTATCAGCAATCGTTATGAGATCATTGACAAAGTTGGCTCTGGCGGTATGGCAGATGTTTATAAGGCAAGAGACCAAAGGTTAAATCGTTTTGTTGCAATCAAAGTATTAAAACCGGAGTTTTCGAATGACCGAAGCTTTGTAAACAAATTCAGAGGAGAAGCTCAATCAGCCGCGGGCTTATCTCATCCAAACATTGTTAATGTTTATGATGTAGGTGATGACAGCGGTTTACATTATATTGTAATGGAATTGGTTGAAGGCATTACTTTGAAACGATTTATCGAAAGAAAAGGAAAGCTTGACATTAAAGAGGCAGTGGGCATTGGAATTCAGATTGCTCAAGGCATGGATGCAGCTCACGAAAATCACATAATCCATAGAGATATTAAACCCCAGAATATTATAATTTCAAGAGATGGAAAGGTGAAGGTTACGGATTTTGGTATTGCAAAGGCAACAAATTCCAATACCATTACTTCTAATGCTATGGGGTCAGTACATTATTTGTCACCGGAACAGGCTAGAGGAGGCTATAGTGATGAGAAGAGTGATATCTATTCTTTGGGTGTAACTCTGTATGAGATGTTATCCGGTAAAGTGCCCTTCTCCGGTGATAATACCGTATCAGTGGCTCTTCTTCATATCCAGGCGGAGGCAATTCCACTTCGTGATATGGATCCGAATATACCGTTTAGCATTGATAAAATCGTACAAAAGTGTATGCAGAAGAGACCGGAAAGAAGGTATCACTCCGCTTCGGAATTGATTGCTGATTTAAAGAAAGCAATCACGAACCCGGATGGTGATTTTGTTCAGATTCCGGCGTTTCTTGCTACAGATTCTCCAACGATTAATATTTCAGATGATTTGAGTAAGATTAAAAATGGGGCATTTTTGGAGGAAGAGCCCCGAAACACCAAGAATTTTAATACTGGTAGTGTAATTGTGGACGATGAAGATGATTTGGATACCGTAGACGCTAAGGTTGAGAAGGTGTTTTTTATCGGTACAATCGTGGTTGCAGCTATCATTGTTTTAGCAATTGTTTTTGCAGCAGTATGGTTTTTTAATAATGGAGGTAAATCGCCTACCAAAGGTGGATTGACACCGACTGTCTCTGCAAGCCCCTCCCCCACGGTTCAAGCTACTCAACCCCCGGAGAGTGCTACTTTTAAGATGCCTAATGTACTTGGAAAGACAAAAGAGGATGCGATTGATACAATAAACAGCCTTGATCCAACCGCAACGGTACAATATGAAGATCCGTCTTATTCGGATGAATATGATGTGGATCAGGTTATAAAACAATATCCCAAAGAGGATAATGATGTTAAGAAGGGATCTACCATTATTCTGACCCTGAGTCTTGGTAAGGAAGAAGTCGTAATTCCGGATGTAACAAAGTTATCCGAGGCAAATGCACAACTTAAGTTAACGGAGAAAGGCTTGAAGGTAGAGCATGACTTTGGTTTCAGTGATACGATACCAAAGGGTTCCGTAATATCGACCAATCCAGTTGCTGGTACAAAAGTAAAAGCAGGAGATAAGGTTACTTTGATTGTTAGTGACGGACCGGAGAATACACAGGTTTCTATGCCAAACTTAATGGATTTGTCAGAAGCTCAAGCAAAACAGGAATTGATTGATGCAGGTTTAACACTAGGAAAAGTTACTTATGAGCCAACAGATGAATCAAAAGTGGGTAAGGTAACTTATCAATCAGAATCATATAAGAATATGGTGACTAAGGGAACTGCAATTGACATTAAGGTTGGTCAGCTTCCCACTGTATATAAGGGAACATTAAATATTACTGGTAATATCTTCGCAGATAATGGCCTGGAAGCAGGTACCATCCATGAATTTATATTTACTATGACACAGGATGGGGCTGAGGAAGTAATAAATGATGGCAATTATAATGATACTACAATTCCTAAATCCATTCCGATTGAATCTAAGAGTAAGTCCACTGCTACGGTGACATTAACCATTGATGGTACGCCCGCTAATAAAACATGGACAGTAAAATTTAAATAAAGGTGATTTATGATAAAAGGTAAAATAATCAAAGGGATAGCAGGTTTTTATTATGTTCATGTTCCAAAAGAGAATCGGATTTATGAATGTAAGGCAAAGGGGATTTTCCGCAATCAAAAAATCAAACCCCTAGTGGGAGATGATGTTGAAATCAACCTATCCGATCAACCGGAGGGAAAAGGGACTATCACGGATATTTTACCTCGCAAGAATGAGTTAATCAGACCCGCTGTGGCAAATATTGATCAGGCATTAGTGTTATTTGCTGCAGCGGAGCCTGATCCAAATTTAAATCTTTTAGACCGATTTTTGATCATGATGAGAAAACAGCAGGTAGACACCATAGTGTGTTTTAATAAGACAGATATCGTATCAAGTGAAGAGTTAACCATACTAGAGGAGACCTATCAAAAGTGTGGATGTGAGGTTCACTTTACCAGTATGCGGGCAGAGGAAGGAATATCGGCTTTAAAAGATCTGGCAAGGGGTAAAACCACGGTTTTGGCAGGTCCTTCTGGTGTTGGCAAATCCACTTTTATCAATTTGATTCAGCCCAATATCAAGATGGAGACGGGCAATGTCAGTGATAAAATAAAAAGGGGCAAGCATACCACCAGACATTCCGAGCTAATCTTCGTGGAAGAGGATACCTATATTATGGACACCCCAGGTTTTAGTTCCCTTTATATCAATGAAATGGAGAAAGAGGATTTAAAAGACTATTTTGTTGAATTTATGGATTATGATGGAGAATGCCGATTTACTGGATGCAGCCATCTGAATGAACCGGGCTGTGCAGTGAAGGAAGCTTTGAAACAGCATAAAATCAGTCGAATTCGCTATGAGAATTATGTACTTTTATATGATGAGTTGAAGAATCAGAGAAGATATTAATGAAATTGAAAACTGGTAGTAACTAAAAGCTACAAAAAGAGAATTTGCATAAACGAACGAACAGACAAAACGAACTAATCGTGATAACATACTGAAAGGTTGCGAAATACTATGATTAAATTATCACCATCAATATTAGCTGCGAATTTCTCAACTTTGGGTGAGCAAATTGCCCAAGTGGAGCAAGCCGGAGCAGAATATCTCCATATTGATGTAATGGATGGATTATTTGTACCAAGCATCAGTTTTGGAATGCCTTTGATAGCTTCGATCCGAAAGAATTCGAAGCTTATTTTTGATGTACACCTGATGGTGGAAGATCCTATCCGTTATTTGGAGGATTTCAAAGCTTCGGGTGCTGATATTATCACTGTTCATGCTGAGGCATGTAAACACTTACATCGAACTGTCACAAGAATTAAGGAGCTGGGCTTAAAGGCGGGTGTTTCACTAAATCCAGCAACTCCAATTTCTGAACTGGAATATATTTTACAGGATGTTGATATGATATTACTTATGACAGTAAATCCGGGTTATGGTGGACAAGCATTCATTCCTGTTACACTTCAGAAAATCAAGGATTTGAAGAAGATGATCGATGAAGCCGGTGTTAAGGTTGACATTGAAGTGGATGGTGGTATTACGACTTCTAATATTGAAGAAGTTCTCAAAGCAGGTGCCAATGTGATAGTTGCCGGAACTTCCGTATTTAAAGGAGATATCAATGCTAATATCACAGAGTTTAAAAAGAAATTTCTTGAATTTGAGAAGTAAATAAAGTTAGTTATAATGCTTGAGTACCAAACTTTGAGTAAGGGCGAGTTGAGTCAATGATGAATACAGATAATAATATATTAATTATAACCGGTGGAAGAATTGATGATGAATTCTTATTATCTCAATATAAAAGCAGGAATTATAAAATGATTATCGCAGTGGATCATGGGTTACACGCTGCAGATCGTTTGAATATTACACCGGATTGCATTATCGGTGACTTTGATTCCGTGACGGATTCGTTGTTGGATAAATTCAGAGCTCGTTCCATACCGATTCAGACTTTTCCTATGGAGAAGGATAAGACGGATACGGAGATAGCAATTGAACTGGCAATCACGCATAATCCCACATCGATTGATATTGTTGGTGCAACCGGCAGTAGAATGGATCATGTACTTGCTAATATCCATTTGCTCAGGTTGCCTTTGCAAATGAATATAAGAACCACCTTGTTAGATTCGAATAATAAGATTTATCTTAAGGATAAAAATTTTATGATAAAAAAACAGGAGCAATATGGTGATTATGTATCTTTATTGCCCTTTGGGGACAAGGTTTTAGGTTTGACATTGGTTGGATTTAAATATCCTTTGAATCATATTACTTATTCCGCTGGCAGTAGTCTTGGAGTAAGCAATGTAATTTTGGAGCAGGAAGCAAGAATTGAATTATCAGAGGGAATATTGATTGTAATAGAATCGAAGGATTAGAATTTTGATAATAGAAAGTTCGGTCAAAGTGAAATAATAGTGATGTATTATGGAGCAATGATTCGGCAATATGAAGTATATATGAGGAAGGAAGACACAAATGAAATTAGGTATCGTAGGCTTGCCCAATGTAGGCAAAAGTACACTTTTTAATTCTTTAACAAAGGCAGGTGCAGAATCAGCAAATTATCCTTTCTGTACCATTGATCCCAATATTGGTATTGTACCGGTTCCGGATGAAAGACTTAAGGTTCTTGGAGATTTATATCATTCGGAGAAGGTTGTAGCTGCTGCTATTGAGTTTGTAGATATTGCTGGTCTGGTAAAGGGTGCATCAAAGGGAGAAGGACTGGGGAATCAATTTCTTTCAAATATTAGAGAAGTAGATGCGATTGTTCATGTGGTACGTTGCTTTGAAGACGGTAATGTAATCCATGTAGATGGTTCGGTTGATCCCTTAAGAGATATTGAAACAATAAATTTAGAATTAATCTTTTCCGATATCGAGATTTTAGAGCGTAGAATTTCAAGAGTTGCAAAAGGCGCGAAGATGGATAAGAGCTTGGCGAAAGAATTAAAGCTATTAGAGGAGCTGAAGGCTTTCTTAGAAGAAGGTAAGATGGCGAAAGCTTATGAAGTGAGTGATGAGGAAGAGCTGGTTATTTTGCAGTCACTTAACCTTCTGACCTCCAAACCGGTTATCTATGCAGCCAATGTGAAAGAAGACGACTTAGCGGATGATGGTGAGAATAATGACTATGTGAAGTCCGTTCGTGAATTTGCAAAAGCGGAACATTCCGAAGCTTTTGTTATCTGCGCACAGATTGAACAGGAAATCGCAGAGCTTGATGAAGAAGAAAAGAAAATGTTCTTAGAGGATTTGGGATTAAAAGAATCCGGTCTTGAGAAATTAATTACCGCCAGCTATCGTTTGCTAGGATTAATCAGTTATTTGACCGCAGGACCCAAGGAAACCAAAGCTTGGACCATCAAAATCGGAACGAAGGCACCACAGGCTGCCGGCAAAATTCATTCGGACTTTGAACGCGGATTTATTCGTGCAGAGATTGTAAATTACCAAAATCTTGTTGATTGTGGTAATTATAATGCGGCAAAGGAAAAAGGCTTGGTTCGCTCAGAAGGCAAGGAATATGTTGTTCAAGATGGTGATGTAGTTCTGTTCCGTTTTAATGTATAGAGGACATATTGATAAGAGAAAGCGGTGAAAATATGCAGCAAATCAGGACGGATGTTTTATTCCCCCACCTGGGGATAGAATTTCATAAATTTACTTCTGGCTTTGATATCTTTGGCTATCAAATAGCATTTTACGGAGTAGTAATCGGCTTTGGTATGCTTTGCGGATGGATGATTGCATCTTGGATGGCAAAACGTACGGGACAAAATCCGGAGTTCTATTTAGATTTCGCTCTGGTGGCAATTATTGCATCAATTATTGGTGCAAGAGCTTATTATGTTGTATTTGCTTGGGATGAGTTTAAGGATGCGCCTTGGTCTATATTCAATCTTAGGACGGGTGGTTTGGCAATCTATGGAGGAATTATTGCTGCAGTTATCACAGCGATTATTTATTGCAAAATTAAAAAGTATCCCTTCTGGTTGCTGGCAGATACAGGTTGTGTTGGTCTTGTAACGGGTCAGATGATTGGACGATGGGGGAATTTCTTTAACCGGGAAGCCTTCGGTAAATATACAGATGGGCTCTTTGCCATGCAGTTGGATCGCAGAGTGGTGTCCTATGTTTATAGCGATACGTTCACTAATGAACAATTACAGCAAATGTATGCAGGGAAACCAAAGGCCCTGGAGAGAATATTAGAAATCAGAAACCATATTGCCACCGTGGATGGAATACAATATATCCAGGTTCATCCTACTTTTTTATATGAATCCTTGTGGAATTTATGCCTGCTAATTATTTTAATCTTGTATACCAAGCATAAGAAATTTGAAGGCGAAATTATGTTGCTCTATCTATTCGGTTATGGTCTCGGAAGAGTGTGGATGGAAGGACTTAGAACAGATCAATTGTTTCTGTGGGGAACTCCTTTTGCAGTCTCTCAGCTTCTGTCAGCGTTACTTGTGTTAGGAGCAGCAGGATATATTATATTCAAAAGGATGAGAATTAGAAAAAATATTCTTTAATTTATGTTAACAAAAAGAGCTTGTTGCGGACTATGTATAGTCATAAAGACTATGAATCTGCACCAAGCTCTTTTTGGAATTTTAGTGCAAAAGTATAATTCTTATAATTATTCAATAGTGGTTAATATAAATGTATAATTTTCAATGGGTATATAGTAGGATTTTTATTTTGGCAATAAATTCACAAGGACTTTTTTCCTACAACCCCCAGAAATCACTAGATGTTGACACGAAATGTTTGATTTTATAAAATCATACTATATATTGTTACGAAATGGAGAAAAAACGCGAAAACCCAATAAATATGGGGGTTTGTGGGTTTTCTTTTTTTTAATAAAGACTTGATATATTCCCTTTTTTAAGATAGAATAAACCTTGAAGTGGAGAGAAGTGGTGAAGAGTGGTGAAGATAGCCACATAAGTGGTGGATGAAAATACTTCTCACAAAAATCGCAGGACAAAGAAGGTGAATAGCCATATGTTCATGGGGGAATATGAACATTCAATCGATGCAAAAGGAAGAATCATCGTACCTGCAAAATTCAGGGAAGATCTAGGAGAAGAATTTGTTGTGACTCTGGGTTTGGATGGTTGTTTATTTGTATACCCTAAAAACGAATGGCAGTCCTTTGCCGAGGAGCTTGGAAAGCTTCCCGGAACAAAAGAAGCAAGACAATTACAGCGTTACTTTTTTGGTAAAGCTGCTGCATGTGAAGCGGACAAACAGGGAAGAATATTAATACCGGCTGTACTAAGACAATGTGCAGGATTAGAGAAAGATATTGTTTTCGTTGGAGTACTTAATAAAATTGAAATCTGGAGTAAAGAACGTTGGGAGAACAATAACGATTTTGATGATGTTGATACATTGGCAGAACATATGACTCAGTTTGGTATCAGCTTTTAATTAGATAAGTGGAGGACATCATGGCATTTGAGCACAAATCAGTATTGTTGGATGAAACGATAGAAAATTTAAATATAAAGCCAGACGGTATTTATGTTGACGGTACATTAGGAGGCGCAGGACATTCATTTGAGATTGTAAGGCGGCTTGAGAACGGAAGATTAATCGGAATTGATCAGGATGAAGCTGCGATTCGTGCAGCCAGTGAGCGGTTAGAGGAGTATCAGGATAAGGTTACCATAGTAAGAAGCAACTATTGCCATATGGGACAAGTATTACGGGATAGGGAAATTGATAAGGTGGATGGAATCCTTCTTGATTTAGGCGTGTCCTCTTATCAGCTTGATACACCGGAGCGGGGATTTTCTTACAGGGAGGACGCACCTCTTGACATGAGAATGGATACACGGAACGGTTTGACAGCAAAAGATATGATTAATCAATATAGTGAGATGGAGTTGTTTCGGATTATTCGTGATTATGGGGAAGATAATTTTGCCAAGAACATTGCGAAACATATTGTCAGAATGAGGGAAGAGAAGCCAATCGAAACAACCTTTGAATTGAATGAAGCCATCAAAGCTGCAATCCCCATGAAACTTCGTGTAAATGGGGGACATCCCTCGAAGAGAACTTTTCAGGCAATTCGAATTGAGCTAAACAGGGAATTGGACGTATTGAAAGAGAGTTTGCAGGATATGATTGATTTATTATCTCCTGGCGGAAGGCTGTGTATTATTACCTTCCATTCCTTGGAAGATAGAATTGTGAAATCTACCTTTCGAAAGAATGAAAATCCATGTACCTGCCCGCCAAGTTTTCCGGTATGTGTATGTGGTAAAGAACCAACAGGAAAAGTGATTTCCAGAAAGCCGATTCTTCCTTCGGCACAGGAATTAGAATACAATAAGAGATCAAAAAGTGCAAAGTTAAGGGTTTTTGAAAAGAAGTACTAAGTAAAGATGGGAATAGTAAAAAAAATGTAGAATGGGGAGGTGCCCTTCATGGAGGCAAATGAGAAGAAAAAATATCAAAATGATTACAACAGGACAAGCTATGTAGAAGGGAATACCGTCAGACGTTTGGAGAGACTTCCTGATATACGAAGGGAAGATCAAGAATATGAGAATCCCTCCAGAAGCCCACGAAAGAGAAGAAGACAGAAAGAATTATCAAGCATCAATTTCCCAACCCTGATTGCACTGGTGGTTGCTATATCTGTAACGGTTGTTGTATGTTACCAGTATTTATCACTTCAGGCGGAAGTAGGCAATCTGAACAGAGAAGTTAAGACAAAGCAGACTGAATTAACAAAATTACAACAAGATAATGATGCAGCACAGAATGAACTGAATAAGGCAGTGGATCTAGATAAAATCTATAAAATTGCAGTAGAAGAATATGGAATGGTTTATGGGAATAAGAACAGTATTATTAGCTTTGACAGTAATAATGATGGTTATGTAAGACAGTATGAAGATATTCCACAGTGACATTATCTTGATGAATGAGGATTAATAAATGACTAGAAACACTCAAAAACCAACTAAAAAATTTACTTCACGAATGCAAGCAAGTCTTTTGCTTGTATTTTGTGTTATTTCCGCTCTGATGTTAGGACTGGTAGGTAGGCTCATCTATCTTATTCAGACGGATGGAGAGAAATATGCAAAATCAGTTTTATCCCGACAAACCTATGTTAGTTCGGTAAAACCCTTCAAACGAGGAGATATATTAGACAGCAATGGTACCGTATTGGCTCATAGCGAATTGGAATATCGATTGATACTGGATCCAAAACTTTTGAGTTTGAATGAAAAAAGAATTCAGCCAACGTTTGAGGCATTAAAAAAATATTTTGATATCTCAGAAAAAACCGTTAAGGATACCATTAAGGGCAATCCAGAAAGTCATTATGTGATTTTAAAGAAGAATATAAAATACGATACGGTACACAAGTTTAAGGACATTGAGAAGAAGAGCAAGGTATTAGGCGTAACTTTTGAGGAGCAGTATGTACGAAAATACCCTTATGATGCATTGGCTTGTGACGTGATTGGTTTTACATCAGGGGATGATAACGGTCTATGGGGAATAGAAAAATCCTATAATAGTGAATTAACCGGTGTTAATGGAAGAGAATATGGTTATTATGGATCGGATCTTACGTTAGTACATACTGTAAAGCAAGCCCAAAATGGAAACTCCATCGTAACTACGATTAACGGTGATGTACAGAGAATTATCCAAAAAAACATTAAAGAATTCAATGCAGAAAAGGGTAGCAAGAACCTTGGTGTACTGGTTATGAATCCAAATAATGGTGATATTATTGCGATGGCATCGAATCAGGAATACAATCTCAATGATCCACGAAATTTGGAAGGTATTTATACCAAGTCAGAGTTGGAAGCCATGTCTGAAAAGCAAAAGAATGATGCCCTCAATGAGCTATGGAGAAATTACGTGGTCAGTAACGGATATGAACCTGGTTCAACATGGAAGCCAATGACAGTGGCGGCTGCCTTAGAAGAAAACCTAGTAAATCCGGAAAGCAAATTTCTCTGTGATGGTGGTCAGACAATTAATGGAGTACATATTAAATGCAGTAACCGTTCCGGACATGGTGAGTTAACATTAACTCAGTCGTTGATGTTTTCTTGTAATGATGCATTAATGCAAATTGGTGCAGAGGAAGGAAAAGATAATTTCTTTAAATATGAAAAGAATTTTGGGTTAGGTCAGAAAACGGGAATTGATTTGCCCGGTGAGGCATCCGGTATTCTCATTGATTTGGAGCATTTGGGAAACATTGAACTTGCAACCAACAGTTTCGGGCAGGCTTTTAATGCCACCATGGTTCAGATGGCATCTGCATTTTCCTCCGTTGTCAACGGTGGAAATTATTATGTACCACATGTAATGAAAAAGATAGTGAATGCTAATGGGGCTACGGTGAAGGAATTTGATAAACAGTTGGTAAAGCAAACGGTATCGGAAAAGACCTCAAAGTTTATTCGGGAAGCACTTTATCAAACAGTAGAAGCGGGTACGGCAAAAGGTGCACAAGTGGAAGGATACGCTATCGGTGGTAAGACCGGTACTGCACAAAAGCTGCCCCGTGATGCAAAAACATATCTGGTATCCTTTATGGGTTGTGTGCCGGCAAATAATCCTGAACTAGTAATCTATGTAATCATCGATGAACCGCAGAATGTTGTAAAGCAAGCAGATAGTTCTCTTGCAACAAAGTTAGCAAGTAAGATTATGAAAGAAATCTTACCCGTTGTTGGGTTGTATCCAGAGGGTGAGATTGATTATTTATTACCTACCAAAGCTCCTACACCAACACCGCCACCAAGTGGTACTGTAATCGATGAAGGAGAAATTCTTGATGACGATTCTGATAGTCAGAATAATAAGGAGAATAACACTCAGAATAACACTCAAAATAATAACCAGAACAACAACCAGAACAACAACCAGAACAACAACCAGAATAACAACCAGAACAACAACCAGAACAATAATTAGAACAATAATTAGAACAATAACTACAACAACTAGAATTAACACTCAGAACAATAGTTAAACAACACACAAAATAGATAAACAATATCTCAAAGTATGAATCCTCAATAGGGGAGAACATAAAATAATCATTTCTGAAGAAGGAATGGATAACAACTATTTAAGTTACTAGCCAATTAAAGTAGCAACTATTTAAATGAAAATACTAATCCCCCAGCTATGCTGGGGAGAATGGAATAGTCGGAGACGGTAAGGATTTCAATAGAAAACCTCCTGTGATATATTAAGAATGGTGTCGCAAGCCAAACTTAATCAC
>JAEZLH010000009.1 GCA_023435895.1 Bacillota bacterium | reverse complement strand
AAGCATCTTCTGTAACCGGTAGTGCAGTAATTACCGTAACAGCAGAGAATGGAACCACCAAGAAAACCTATACAGTGAAATTTACAGTAGCAAAGAATAGTGACGCCACCTTAAAGGGAATTACAGTCGGTGGAAAAGTATTAAGTGGCTTCGCAGGAAGTAAAACAAGCTATACCATAACCTTGCCTTATGGAACCAAGAAAGCATCCGTAATTGCAGCAACCGCTACGGATAAGAACGCGAAAGTAGTAGTAAGTCAAGCATCTTCTGTAACCGGTAGTGCAGTAATTACCGTAACTGCAGAGAATGGAACCACCAAGAAAAGCTATACAGTGAAATTTACAGTAGCAAAGAATAGTGATGCGACCTTAAAGGGAATTACAGTGGGTGGAAAAGCTTTAAGTGGCTTCACAGGAAGTAAAACAAGCTATACCATAACCTTGCCTTATGGAACCAAGAAAGCATCCGTAATCGCAGCAACCGCTACGGACAAGAACGCGAAGGTAGTAGTAAGTCAGGCATCTTCTGTAACAGGAAGTGCAGTAATTACCGTTACAGCAGAGAACGGAACCACCAAGAAAACCTATACAATTAAGTTTGTAGTTGCAAAGAAAAAGTAAATAGGTAGCTTCAGCTTCTTAATAATATTAAGAAGTAACAATAAGACGTATAAACCTGCAAAATAACGGCGAGTTTATACGTCTTATAACATTAGCCTGAGAAGGGAGCTTTAATGGAAAATACGGAAGGATATTTATTGGTATATTTTACTGGGGAGGGACATCACGGTGAGCAGGTATATTTCTCACTTAGCAGCGATGGTCTCCACTGGAAGGATTTAAATCGGGGATTTCCGGTGCTTATATCTGAGATTGGAGATATGGGAGTCCGGGATCCCTTTATATTAAGGACACAAGATAAAAATAAATACTACATTATTGCCACAGATTTAAGAATTGAGAAAGATCATAACTGGGAAAGAGCTCAATTCGAGGGTAGTCGTTCTATCATTTTATGGGAATCAGAAAACCTCCTTGATTGGTCACAGCCAAGAAGTGTTGAAATCGGTATTCCAGGGTCAGGCTGTGTGTGGGCTCCTGAGGCAATTTACAATCGGAAGAAGGATAATTATCTGATTTTTTGGGCATCCATGGTAAAAGAAGATGGGGAAAGCGAGGTAAAGCAAAGAATATATTACTCTGAAACAAAGAATTTTATCACGTTTACCAAAGCAAAAAAATATATTGAACGAGAAAACCATATCATAGATACCACTATCATGGAGGAACAAGGCTATTACTATAGGATAGCGAAGAACGAGAGTACAAAGAATATTACAATGGAACGTGGAAAAGATTTGTTTCAGGACTCATTTGAACCGGTACCATCTCCTGCACTTGAAGAGATTCTCGGAGTAGAAGGACCAGCTGCATTTCAGAGGAAAGATGGCAGCTGGTGTCTGATGGTTGACCGATTTGTAATAAATGGAGGATATTTGCCTATGATAACCAATCGTTTATCAGAAGGGAAGTTTGAACTTTTAGAGGAGTCGGAGTTTGATATGGGGGTGAATAAGAAAAGACATGGTTCTGTACTAAGGTTAAATAAATCAGAATACACGGCGATTAAAGATAGGTTCCTGCATTCAAATCTGGTACTGAATGCGAGGAATATGTGATTGCTTATCACAGGTTTTCATTACCTGTAGAACTATATTAGGGAAAGAACGGGTATAACAGAGAGGTATGTCTTCAGAGATTGGAGTTTAATGAGGAAGGACTTATCTTACCGGTTAAGGTCTCTCATTAATTTCTCGATGCAAAAATAGGAGAATGTAAGATTTGATATCGCAAAAAATGATTATTTCTTTAACGATATCAGTTCTTACATTCTCCTAATAAAGTGTCATTTGAATAAAGAATTATGAAGTCCAATAATTATAATTATTGTATATACAATACCAACATGAATAGCGTTTTGCAATTACCTATATTATTTGAAGATAGCATGGGGGTGTCAGGTCTTAATCCTGTAAGGATTTTAATGCATAGAAGGCACCTTTCTTCTCCATCAAGTCCTGATAACTGCCGATTTCAATAATGGTGCCATCCTTAACTACTGCAATCCGGTCAGCCTTCTTAATGGTGGAGAGGCGATGTGCAACCAGGAAGGTGGTATAGTTTTTCATCATATGATTCGTAGCTTCTTGGACCTTTTTTTCTGAGGATGAATCTAGAGCAGAGGTTGCTTCATCAAAAATGATAATCTTAGGATTACGTATTAATGCACGAGCAACGGAGATGCGCTGCTTTTGTCCACCAGATAACTTATCACCATGTTCGCCCATTTGTGAATCAAGTCCTCCGGGAAGCTTTTCTATCAAATCATCCAGTCCTACTTCTTCAATAACTCTGGCAATCTCCTGATCTGAGACTCCTTCTAATCCATACGAAATATTTTCTCGTATAGTCCCAGAAAAAAGAATTGTTTTTTGTGGTACAACCGCAATTTGCGAACGGTATTCATTCATATTCAGATTAGACATATTAATACGATCAATTAATATCTTTCCATTTTCCGGTCTGACAAATCCAATCAAAAGATTGATAATAGTTGATTTACCGGCGCCGGACTCCCCAACAAAGGCAATACTTTCTCCACTGTTTACCTTTAGGGAAAAATCTTTTAAAATCCAGCGTTCCTCTGAACGATAACGAAAATCCACATTGCAGAACTCAACTTGACCCTTAAGATTGTCAAGGGGAATGATGGAGTTATTTTGTTCCACATTACTGTCCAGAAGGATATCACCAATGGACTTCACTGACTCCAGTCCTCTGCTAACGTTGGGATAGATATTGATAATGGTGGAAATCTGGCCGACAATCTGAGAGAAGTATGTCATATATAGAACCATATCACCGACATTAATCTTACCTTGGTATGCCAGATATCCGGTGAAGGCAAGACAAAGAATTTGAAAGCCCTGGAACAGCACCCAACTGGTGGCTCCGAATAAGGAATTGATCAAGTCGAGGTGAAATCCTCGTTCTGCAATTTGACTTAGATGGCTATTCATCTTTTTGACTTCTAAATCTTGAAGACCATGGGCTCTAGTAACCGGAATCATCTCTAACATCTCGGCCACAGCACCCTGAGTATGTTCCACTTCTTTACGAAATTCATTGTTCCTTTCAGAAATCGGCTTTCTAAAGTAGTGCAAGGTAAGTATGGATATGGGGACTACAATAATAAAAAATAAGAATACCATAGGACTTCGATATAAGGTAACAGCGATTGCAATTGTAATATCTAGCAGAAAGAAAAATAATGTTCTAAAAATCTGGGAAAGTAGATCCTGTACATTTTCAACATCCCTCATTATTTTTGATTGAAGTCTTCCGGCTTGTGTCTCTTGATGAAACATCATGGAAAGGCGGTGGAGCTTTTTGATTTGTGCATTTCTAAGGGAACCTTCAATTCCCCTATTCACTTTAGCGTATTCAATGGTAGCGAGATAAGAGGATAATATATTTTGCAGTAAGAATACAGAGGCGATTACCACATTCCATACTATTCTTGAAAAGCTGTTATCCCCTGGATGGGTAGCTGTATTAATCACATTGGCGGTAACAACAGGGATTACCCAAACCGGGGAGCGCTGAAAGAGAAGAAAGATGCAGGCTCTTATCATCTTTATTTTATACCCCTTATAAAAGCTCATAATAATCTTAAGTGGATGCTCCCTATTTGTTGTATAGGCATCATAATATTCTTCGAATTTCTCCAAGTCTTCTTCCTGTAAACTCATGATGAATGTTTCGCTCCTTCTGGTTTCTAAAGATTTTTCTATGCATTATCTTAGTATACAAAGTCCGTACATACAACCGACAAAGTGGTAAATCGTATGTCAAAAATGGTATTGCATCCTGTGGTTTAGTCCCTGAGTCCTCGGTATATTGGATGAGTAGAATAAATGAAGAAGTACATTTAATAGGTAAAGATGTTCACGCTGTATGGATTATTTTTTATCTTGCTATGGACAAATCTTATATCGAGTTTTTTTATGAATAATGGAGTTATTTATGCCTAAATATAGTGCATAGTGTTTGTGGTTGGTATGAACTATAATGTACCAAAATCAGAAGTTTGAGTTAAATCAACCTTTCATTTGTAATAATAGATTTAGCTGACTGTTTTATGGTATCGCTTATGAAATCTGTTTGATAGGCTTAATCTCAAATTTTATTTGAATTGTAAATTAATAGTTGAAATGATAAAGGAGGGGGTAACGGTCATGAAATTATTTTATAAAGAGCCTGCTGCAAAATGGGAGGAAATATTGCCAATTGGAAATGGAGCCTTAGGGGGCATGATCTGGGGAGGTATCAAGAAAGAACAGATTGGGCTAAATGAGGATACACTCTGGTCAGGATATTATCACGATAAAAATAACCATGACGCAATTCATTATCTTCCGGAAACCAGAAAATTAATTCTCGAGGGTAAGTATGCCAAGGCAGAGAATTTAATTCGTAAGCATATGCTGGGAGAATATAATGAATCTTATTTACCCTTAGGTAATTTGTTTTTTGAATTTGAGCATGGTGAAAAGGTGACAGACTATGTTAGGACACTTGATATAGCGGAATCCACTGTGGCAGTCAGTTATAACGTTGATGGAATACAGTATAAGAGAGAATATTTTGCAAGCTATCCGGCAAAAGCCATATTTGTAAAGCTTTCTTGTAATAAACGGCAAATGAACACAACAATATCCTTTCAAAGTGAACTGAAGCATATGGCACAGTATTGCTCTGATGGAATTGTAATAAGGGGGAAATGTCCGGAGCACATTGACCCAAGTTATATCCATAGTAATCCTGTACCAGTGATTCAGGGAGAAAGGGGAATGGAATTTGAGGCGGTACTTCGAATATTAAAGCAGGATGGTGTAATTGAAACTAAAGAGCAAGCGATAAAGATTAAGGATGCTTCATCCATTATTCTTGCATTTTCGGCAGTCAAGAAGTCGGAATATGACTTACTAATGGATTATGAGGAGATTAAACGAATACATAGGGCGGATTACCAATCGATTTACAATAAAGTGGAGTTATATTTGGGAGAACAACAAGATACTCCCACCAACGTAAGGCTGGAGAATCTTCGAAAAGGAGTTCAGGATAATGGGTTATATGCTTTGTATTTTCAATATGCCAGGTATTTGTTAATCAGTTCTTCCAGAACGGGCAGCATGCCTTCCAATCTACAAGGAATATGGAGTTGGGAATTCAGGGCCCCCTGGAGCAGCAATTGGACCACCAATATTAATCTTCAAATGAATTATTGGCTGGCACAAAGCTGTAATCTACAGGAATGCATGGATCCCTATTTTGAATTTTTAAAAAGAATATGCGAAGAAGGAAAGAAAACTGCCCGTATTCATTATAATTGCAGGGGCTTTGTTCACCATCATAATGCGGATTATTGGTGTAATACAAATCCGGTTGGTTTGGCAAGTAATCATTCAGAAGGGGAAGAAGGTAGTGTAACCTGGTCCTTCTGGCCAATGGGAGGAGCCTGGATGACCTCTGAATTATTTAAACATTATGAGTATAATCAGGATTTGAAATTCCTTGGGGATACCGCTTATCCACTACTTCGGGAAGCAGCACTCTTTCTCATTGACTGGTTATTTGAAAATGAGGGAATGTATATCACTTGCCCTTCTACTTCACCGGAAAATCGTTTCTGGGAGGATGAGAAAAATCATAGCTGTGTTGCTAGATCCTCCGCAATGGATCTTGCAATTATCAGGGAGGTGTTTGATCACTTTAAGAAAACCTGTGAAGTACTGGATATTCAGGATGATATTCTTGTTGAAATCGATGAAAGATTACAGCTGCTGGCACCATTTCAAATCGGAAGCTATGGTCAATTGCTGGAGTGGCATGAGGAATTTAAAGAAGTGGAGCCGGGTCACAGGCATATATCGCATCTGTATGGATTATTTCCATCGGAATTATTTGGTGATAATAAAGAACTGACTGAGGCGTGTCGCATATCCTTATTACATCGGTTGGAGCATGGAGGAGGTCATACCGGCTGGAGCTGTGCCTGGATTATCAATATGTTCTCTATTTTGGGAGATACAAAGAATGCTTATGAGTATTTACATACACTTCTCACACGCTCTACCTATGATAACTTATGGGATAGTCATCCTCCATTCCAGATTGATGGTAATTTCGGAGGCGCTGCCGGAATAGCCAATATGCTGGTTCAGGATAGGAATGGGGAATTAAAGATTCTGCCGGCTCTTCCGGCTGAGTTTCAGGAGGGTTATGTTAAGGGACTCAGAATTAAAAGCGGCAAAAGCATCGATATCAGCTGGAAGAAGGGAGAATTGGTTGATTATAGGGTTTATTGATGAAGCTTATAGTTTATCAACAAGCCTTATCCATAGGGATGGAACAGTAAGAATTTATTATAAAAATCGGTAAATGTTTAATATAATCAACAAAATGAAATAGGTCTACTAGATGGTAAGTGTAGTAAGAAAGAAAGTCTTCCTCTCTAGGAAACAGGATCTGTAATTCATAAAGTAAGATTGGATGGCAATTACCTATAAAATTAGGAGGAATATATGGCAGAACATATTATGAAGGAGGCAGAACTTGCCTCTATGCTAAAAGGTCAGCTTCAGAGCGAAAGAACCGAGGATACTTCATTGACGGATGATGAGTCCTTGCATTTATCAGAAGAAGATATCAAGTGGTGGAGGGATGCAAAATTAGGATTATTTGTTCACTGGGGTATCTATGCCATAGTTGGAAAAGGGGAATGGTCTTATTTCAATGAAAAGATACCTGAGGAGGAATATAGAAGAATAGCGGATACACAGTTTCACCCGGAGCTTACTCCTGAGGAAATTGCGAAGGAGTGGATCCATGCGGCAAAAGAAAGCGGTATGAAATATGCAATAATGGTTACCAGGCATCATGATGGTTTCTCTCTCTGGGATAGTAAACATAGCTGGAAGGATTTTACCAGTTCTAAGTTAGGATCAAAACAAGATTATGTTAAAGCATTTACAAAGGAATGCCGTGCTAATGATCTAGGTGTGGGATTATATTATTCTCCTATGGATTGGCGGTTCCCCGGCTATTTTGATCCTAGAGGCTTACCGGAGAATGCGCAGCTTATGAAGGAGCAGGCGTACAATCAGTTAGAGGAATTAACAACGAATTATGGAAAGATTGATATTCTTTGGTATGACGGAGGATGGCTGGCACATAAGGGGAATGATGCGGATGCAGCGTGGTTCTGGGAGCCGGTAAAGCTAAATACAAAGCTTCGTTCTCACCAACCAAAGCTGATGGTCACACCACGTTCCGGTTATAAGGGAGATTTTCAGTGCGACGAAGGACCCAAAGAAGTAAGTGGTCCATTGGTGAGCGAACCTTGGGAGAAATGCATGTCCATCTCTTCTACCTGGGGCTTTATTGAAGAGGATCAATATTTCTCTTCAGAATATATCATATGTATGTTAGTCAATGTAATCTGCAGAGGAGGTAATCTGATTCTCAATGTGGGACCTGATCCAAACGGAAGAATTCCAAAGCAAAGTCAGGAGGTTCTTAAGGACTTGGGCAAGTGGATGAAGGAAAATGGTGAAGCGGTCTACTCAACCAGGGGAGGAATCTGGGAGCCTGTTGATGGGATTTATGGTTCCACCTGTAAAGATAATGTGGTGTATCTGCATGTACTTGACTGCGCTGCATTTGACGGTGTAATTCTTCCGTCCATAGAACAGTCCATAGAGGGTGTATATTTGATGGATGACAAGCCGGTAGCTTTCGTTCAAGAGAAGGAAGGGATTAGGATACAGATACCGGAGGATGTCAGAGAAGAAAAACGGCTGGATACCATATTAAAAATCATATTAGGTTAATACCCGAGGGAGAGATGAAGCAAAGACCGAAGGAGTAAGAGTAAAGATAGAAGAAGCAAAAGATAGAAGAAGAAAAAAATAGAAGAAGTAAAGACCGAGAGAAAGAACATAAGACTGAAGAAGCAAAGACTGAAGAAGCAAAGACTGTAATAGCAAAGGGCAGAAGAAACAAAGACTGTAATAGCAAAGGGCAGAAGAAACAAAGACGGGGAATAAAAGACAGAGAGAGCGTTGGGGTAAAAGGATTTTTATATGCTGTACCTATTATTCCAACAATATTATTATTCCTCAATAACTACAACTAATAAATTGAAAGGAAGAGGCTGAGATGGAACAGAAGGAAAGAATCAAATGGTTTAATGAGGCACGGTTTGGAATGTTTATTCATTGGGGACTTTACTCCATACTGGGTAGAGGAGAATGGGTTAAATACCATGAGGATATTCCAATGGAGGAATATTCAAAACTGGCGAATAGTTTCAATCCAAAGAGCTTCCGTCCCAAGGAATGGGCAGCTTTAGCCCGTGAGGCTGGTATGAAATATATGGTAATGACCGCAAAGCATCATGACGGATTTTGCTTGTTTGACAGCCAGTATACCGACTTCACCTCTGTGAAGACTGCTGCCGGTCGTGATTTTATTAAGGAATATGTAGATGCCTGCCGTGAAGAGGGGCTTGGAGTAGGAATTTATTTTTCGGTGAAAGACTGGAGCTTTCCTGCTTACTTTAAAGGCCCAGAAGCTGATCCCAAGGGGTGGGAGTGCCTGGTGAATCATTTTCATAACCAGACCCTTGAGTTGATGGAGAACTATGGAAAGATTGATGTATTATTTTACGATTGCAGCGATGATGCCAATTTCCGCGGTGGATGGGGTGATAAGACAGCAGATGTATGGAGAGCCGAGGAGTTGTATAAGAAGGTAAGAGCCTTGCAGCCGGATATTATGATGAACGACAGATCCGGTGTGAAAGGGGATTATGGCACTCCCGAACAAACGATTCTAAACGAAGTTCATGACAAGGAAAGAATGTATGAAAGCTGTATTACACTCAATGACTCCTGGGGTTATAATCCCCATGATAAGAATTGGAAGAGCACAAGGACTTTAATTGGACAGCTGGCTGCTTGTGCTGCAAAGGACTGTAACTATTTACTTAATGTGGGACCGGATGAGGACGGGGTTATTCCGGAGGAAGCAGTGGAACGATTGAGAGAAGTCGGAATGTGGATGAGGGTTCATGGTGAAGCAATCTATGGAACCGAAAGAATTTTACCAAATTGGTGGGACTTTGGAGGCGGTGGCAGAATTACGACCAAAGACCAGAATGCCTTTCTTATTCTGACAGGATGGAATTCACTGGGTGAAGTTGTTGTTACCTCACTCAAAAATAAAGTATTATCTGCCAAGTTAATCTCAACAGGACAAGAGTTGGAGATTCGGCGTGAGGGGAGAAGACTTATTCTAGGTGGATTGCCCATTCATAAGCCCTATCCTTGGGCGAATGTTATTCATCTTGAACTGGAGGGAAGACCGGAGGCTCAATATTATTATTAATCCTTGGTTCCCTATTTATTGATGCATAAACTTGTGATTAGGGTGTAAAAAGGGTCTTCAACAGAGTCCATAGGCAAATTATCATTGCCACAGATAAACAGATTCTTTTGATATCCTAATCAACTTATATAAAGATAAGGATAAAAGGAGTATAATGTTGTTTAAACAGAGAATAAATTTAAATGAATTATCGATACGGCAGGGCAGGTTGCTGGAAGCGAAGGAAGACAGTAATGTATATCTTGCACCAGAGAACGGGTTGCAGCTGGTAACGCCGATGGAAAGCGGTCCCAAGCAAATACCAGCAATACTGAGTGACATGAAGTATCTGGTAATAGAGTTAGAGTCCTTAGAGGAACATTCCCTGACCTTTAATGTGGATTTATACCGAAATGTAAGCAATGAGGAATATGACATGCGAATTACCTTTAGTATCTTGCCTCATATGATGGTAAAGGTTCCGATTGATTTAGAGGTACTGAATAGCCAAAATCTCTTTCCGCCTAGAACAGAAGGACGACTAAGGATGATGATCTATGGCAAACCAATCTTAAGAGAAGAGATTGAAACCATTCAGTTTACTACTTGTAAATGTTACAAAGAACAGAAGGTTCGAATTAAATCCATTTACACGTCAACAGAATTACCTAAGTATTCACTGCCGGATATAAAAAGTATCGATGAACTTGGGCAATGGAGCAAGAAGGAGTGGACGAGTAAAGTGATGAGCAGGGAAGAGTGTAATAAACTCTTACACAATCTGCTGGAACAGGCACAAGGAGCTGATATGGGTTTTGGAGAGAATCGAAGCAAGTATGGTGGCTGGAGGAAGAATCGCTTTGACAAAACAGGATGGTTTCATACGGTAAAGGATGGTAAGCGTTGGTGGCTGGCAGATCCGGATGGCTATGCTTTTTTCTCCACAGGAGTAGATTGTATTCATCCAGGGACGGAATCAAGAGTTGATATAATGCACAGCTTATGTACCTGGATGCCGGATAATTCAGGTGAGTTCTCTATGGCTTGTGAAAGTAGGAGTGGCAAAGAGGATAGCGGAATGAAGTTTATAAATTACGGAATTGCTAATCTGATTGCAGCTTTTGGGAAGGAACATTGGTGGGAGAGTTGGGCTAAAATAACAAAGATGTACTTACAAAAGTGGGGAATTAACACAATTGCAAACTGGTCATCCCTGGATTTTATTAAATGGGCTAAAATGCCCTACGTTCTTCCTCTGGATGAATATAGTTCGGCTGGTTATCCTTCCACAGAGATTAAGATATTTCGGGATTTCCCCGATGTGTATGCCAAGGAATACACAGAGAACTCTAAGATATTTGCACAAACCCTAAAGCTATTTTGCGAGGATGAATATATGATTGGTTATTTTATGCGCAATGAACCTAATTGGGGTTTTGTATATGATTTAAATATTGCAGAGGAAATGCTTGCGAACCCGCAGACAACTGAGTCAAAAAAGGAGTTTGTAAGACGCATGAATCTCAAATATAAAGAGATTGGCATGATAAACGAAGCCTGGGAGAGCAAGCTGTCCTCATTTGAAGAATTGTATCATCCGATTTATCATGCCTGTAGATTATCAAAAAAAACTAAAGAGGATTTGGTGGAGTTCTCCAAGGATATGATAAGAAGATATGTAGAAATACCTGCAAAGGAATGCAAAGCGGTGGATCATAATCATTTGAACCTTGGTATGCGTTATGCCTATATCACAGATCCTGTGATGCTCAGTGGTTATGAGAATTTTGATGTTTATTCCATTAATTGCTATCAGATAAATCCTTTAGAACAGATTGATGGAATCGGGAAGCTTTTGGACATGCCTGTTATGATTGGAGAGTTTCATTTTGGCGCATTGGATAAGGGTTTGACCGCACATGGCATCAGGGGTGTTAAAAATCAGGAAGAACGCGGCGTTGCATATCGTTATTATTTGGAGCAGGGCATCAAGTCAAATTATTTTCTGGGGGCTCATTATTTTATGCTCAATGACCAGAGCCCGATTGGTAGATTTGATGGTGAGAATTACCAGATTGGATTAATTGATATATGCATGCAGGAATATAAAGAGATGACTGAAATTCTGAAGGAATGCCATGAACAGATTTATGAGGTACTCAGTGGCGATGTTTCCTCCTATGAGAGAGTGCCGGAAGAAATTCCGGCGGTACATTGTTAATAGCAAGTATTTAATAAAATATGGAATAGGTTACTCCGGTATACAACTACGAAATCTGTTTGGCTATACCGGAAGAAATGTCATAGCGAAGAGATTTGTATCTGTTATGAATAGGTATCAATAATAATTGATTTGCAAATATCAAGCGAATCATAAGTAAGAAAGGAATGCAAAAATGTCTTTTGATTATAATAACTTAAAAAATCCAAGATTTTTTGGTGAGAACAGAATTAAGACCCATTCAGATCATAAATTTTACAAAACCTTGCAGGAGGTGGAAAGTAAAAAATCCGGTTTCATCCATTCATTAAATGGAGTATGGAAGTTTGCCTATGCAAAGAACCTGAGTTCGAGAGTTGTAGATTTTGAAAAACCAGATTACAGCTGCAAGAATTGGGACGACATTAAAGTACCGGCCCATATTCAGATGGAGGGATATGATTCTCCTCAATATGTGAATATACAATACCCATGGGACGGTCATGAAGCAATAAAGCCAGGGGAGATACCAGTTGATTTTAACCCGGTGGGAAGCTACGTAAAATATTTTTATGTGCCGGCCCATATGAAAGGAAGCAGAATTTTTTTGTCCTTTCAAGGAGTGGAAAGTGGATTCGCACTCTGGCTAAACGGTCATTATGTCGGTTACAGTGAAGACAGTTTTACCCCGTCTGAATTTGAACTGACGGACTATCTATGCGAGGGAGAAAATAAGCTGGCTCTTCAGGTATTCAAATGGACCAGCGGTAGCTGGCTGGAGGATCAGGATTTCTTTCGTTTTTCAGGAATATTTCGAGAGGTATATTTGTACAGTGTGCCAGACGTACATATCTACAATTTATGCGTAAAAACAATTTTAAAGGACAATTATTTGGAAGCAGAATTAGAGGTGGCAATGGAGCTTCTTGGGGATCACCAAGGTGTGGTTGATCTTTCTTTAAGAAAGGGGAGTAAGCTGATTTTTGAAGAAAGTATTACAGGAAGCAATCAATTACTTTTTTCGAAGCAAGTTATGGATCCACAGCTATGGAGTGCAGAGCGCCCGGAATTATATGACCTTATCATTACGGTAAAGGATAATAATCAAGTTATTCAGGAGGTTATTGTTCAGAAGGTTGGCTTTCGCCGATTTGAGATGAAGGATTGCATGATGCATCTGAATGGCAAACGAATTGTATTTAAGGGAGTCAACCGTCATGAATTTGGCAGTAAGTCAGGGAGAGTTGTCTCGGAAGAAGAGATGTTGTTAGACATTATCACAATGAAGAGGAATAATATCAATGCCATACGTACCAGTCACTATCCTAATTCCACCAGGCTCTATGAATTATGTGATGAATATGGATTATATATGATTGATGAGACCAATTTGGAGACACATGGGGTATGGCAGCAGTATCTGAACGGTAATATTACAAAGGAGGAGGTAATACCCGGAGATAATCCTGATTGGTTGGGAGCGGTGCTAGACAGAGTGAATTCCATCTATCAAAGGGACAAAAATCATCCGTCTATTTTAATCTGGTCCTGTGGTAACGAATCCTTTGGCGGAACAAATCTCTATGAGATGTCTAGGATGTTTAGAGAATTGGATAACACCAGATTGATCCACTATGAGGGAGTAGCGAATGACAGGAGATACCCTGATACCACCGATATGGAGAGCCAGATGTATGCTACCGTAGCAGGCATTAAAAAGTTCTTGGAAACAAACCGCACCAAGCCGTTTATCTGCTGTGAATATACTCATGCTATGGGGAATTCCTGTGGAGGAATGCACAAATACACCGATTTAACCGAGGAGGAACCTCTTTATCAGGGCGGCTTCATATGGGATTATATCGATCAAAGTATCTTAAAAAAGGATCGCTATGGGAATGAGTTTCAGGCGTATGGAGGAGATTTTGGAGATCGTCCTACTGACTATAATTTCAGCGGTAACGGGATTGTATATGGGGACAGAACCCCTTCTCCAAAGATGCAAGAAGTGAAGTTTAACTATCAGAATATCAGGGTTAAGGTTGCTAAAACGCTGGTATCAATCAAAAATAATAACCTGTTTACGAATACCTCAGAATTTGATTGTAAAATAACCGTAATGAGAGATGGGCATCATTTGATAGAGAAGAGGATAGAAACGAATGTAGAACCTTTAACGGAGGCATTTTATGCATTGCCGGTGGAGGAATATACTCAGCCCGGAGAATATGTTATTACCGTGTCCTTTTTATTAAAGAACGACAACCAATGGGCAAAGAAAGGACATGAAGTAGCATTCGGGCAGGGGCTATATCATGTTGAAGTGGAGCAGGGTGATTTGGAAGATAAGGTAATAAAAGACAGAATTACAGTCGTAGACGGCTTATTCAATATCGGGGTAAAGGGTGAAGAATTTGAAGCACTCTTCTCAAAGACAGCAGGTGGCTTAGTGTCTTATCGATATGCAGGAAAAGAGATGTTGATGGATATTCCGAAGCCGAATTTTTGGAGAGCTCCAACGGATAATGATGCGGGTAACAAAATGATGTATCGTTACGGACAATGGAAAATAGCCAGTATGTATCAGGTGTTACACACTCCGGAAGCAGGAGAAAGAAAGAATCCTGAATATGAATATTCGGATAATAAGTTTACTATCCGATACGTATTTGATTTATGTACCAGACCCTCCACCCATTGTGAACTGTACTATACGGTCTATGGGGATGGAGTAATCGATATGAAGTTGATTTATGACCCAGTGAAAGAGCTGGGAGATATGCCGGAGTTCGGAATTATTATGAAGATGGATGCGGATTATAATCAGCTGGAATGGTATGGTCTTGGACCGGAGGAAAACTATCGCGACAGGAATATAGGAGCAAAGTTAGGCATCCATCGCAATAAGGTAGCGGATAATTTATCAAACTATCTGGTGCCTCAGGAATGCTGTAATAAAACCGGGGTGAGATATGCTAAAATAACGAATGTTCAGGGAAGAGGGCTTATATTCCTTGGGAATCCCATGGACTTTTCCGCACTTCCCTATACTCCGCATGAACTGGAGAATGCCAAACACCCCTTTGAACTTCCAAAGGTACATTATACCGTAGCCAGAGCGTCAAAAATGCAAATGGGTGTTGGTGGCGATGACAGTTGGGGAGCAAGAACCCATGAAGAATACTTATTGGATGTCACCAAGAGAGTGGAGTTTCAGCTGCAATTTCGAGGGATAGTGTAAATTATAATAAAATTAATTCACCGAAGAATTTCAGGTGGGGGATTGATTCATGAAAGAAGAAGGGAGCGGCTGTGCTCCCTTCTTCTTTTGCTCCTATGGAGCAAAATATGAGTGTGCTAAATTTTGTACATAGATATATGAAATGTCTATATTACTTTAACAAGCTTCTTGGCTTTTGTATAAAATGCGTATATTCATTAAGTAATCTGTCCTATGCTAATATGATTACAAGCTAGTGATGAGGATTTACAGAACATTATGCATAGAAAATAAGATGGATAGAATTTAAAAATGAAATACATTTCGTATTACTCAGTTGTGAAATACGGTTAGAGTCATCTTGATCTTCTAGCCTAAATACAAGATTTAAATATAAGGAGAGAACCATAATGAAATCAAAAACAAAACCGACTCCAGGAAATTCGGGATTAGGATTAAGGATACTGCAAAGCAAACAACTATATCTTATGCTATTGCCGGTCATCCTGTTTTATCTAATCTTTTCCTACCTTCCAATGTATGGTATCACATTAGCCTTTAAAGATTTTAATTTTGTCAAAGGCATCATGGGTAGTCCATGGAATGATTTTATGAATTTTAAAAAGATCTATCAGAGCGTTGATTTTTGGAGAGCCTTTGGAAATACATTTTTGATCAGTATAGGAAGATTGATAATTGAGTTTCCGGTTCCAATCATTCTTGCATTGTTACTAAACGAAATAACAAAAAGTAAATTGAAACGAGTGTATCAGACGATATTAACCTTCCCTCACTTTTTGAGCTGGGTCGTACTTGGAGGTATTGTAGTAAATCTCCTTCAAGACCAGGGTATTATTAATCAGATTTTAAATATCTTCGGATTGGGAAAGAATACGGTTTTAACCGATGGCAATCAATTTAGAGCACTTCTCTTTACCAGTAATATATGGAAAGAGGCAGGTTGGTCAACCATTCTGTATATGGCCGCCATTGCCGGAATTAACCCGGAACTATATGAGGCAGCAAGAGTGGACGGAGCCAATCGATTTAAGCAAATTATCCATGTTACTTGGCCATGTATTATGTCAACAGCAATGATACTTCTCATACTCCAAATAGGTCAGGCAATGAACGGTGGATTTGATCAGATCTTCAACTTATATAACAGTGCTGTTTATAACAAGGGAGATATCATTGATACATACGTATATCGTAGCGCCTTCCAATCTGCTGATGGCTTCGGCTTTACAACTGCAGTTGGATTTACCAAATCCATAATCAATTTTGCGTTATTGTTCATCACGAATAAGATCGTATCAAAGACAACGGGAACAGGGGTGATTTAAGATGAAAAAACGTAAATTTTCTATGGCAGATTTACTTATAAAAATATTTATCGGGATCTTAGCGTTATTAAGCATCTTCCCTTTTTACCAGACAATCCTAATATCCTTGTCAAGAGAAGGAGATAAATACCTAAATCCTGTATTTCTTTGGCCGGTACATATTGATCTGTCAGCTTATACCTTTTTACTAAGAGAGGGTAAAGTAGTCAGTGGATTATTGGTTACCCTATTTGTAACATTTGCCGGAACTTTATTAAGCCTTGCAGTTACCATTCCTGCTGCTTATGCTTTGACAAAAAAGTATATGCCCGGACGTAACGCCATTATGAATTTAATCATATTTACAATGTTCTTCAGTGGTGGATTAGTTCCGTATTTCATAACGATCAAAAATCTTGGAATGATTAATAGCATTGGAGTTATGATTATCCCAACCGCGGTAAATACATTTAATTTGATTTTGATGAAAAACTTTTTTAAAGATTTGCCAATCAGTTTAGAGGAGTCAGCAAAGCTTGACGGAGCCAGTGATTTTACTGTTCTGCTGCGTATTGTAATCCCCATATCCAAGCCCATTATTGCGGCAATCAGCTTATTCTATGCGGTGGATCGTTGGAATGAATGGTGGAATGCAATGTTATTTATCAATGATCCTCATAAGCAGCCTTTACAATTGGTTTTAAGAAATGCCATCGTAAATATGAGTACTTTATTTAATAATGTATCGGCGTTGGAGAAGATGCAAAAAATGGGTAATTCCTATGCAGAATCGGTGCAAAATGCAATTATTGTTATCGCAGCAGTTCCTATTTTATTAGTATATCCGTTTGTTCAAAAGTACTTTGCATCCGGTATTATGATTGGCTCCATTAAAGAGTAAAAAACCAAAAAAAGAGTAGAAAACTAAAAAAGAGTAAAAATTCTTTCGAAACATTTTTGGTTTTACAGATTTTGTTTTGTAAAATCAAATGTTATATATTAAATTATTATTAGGAGGAGAATTATGAAATCGACAAAAAAGTTTATTGCAATGTTACTTAGCTTGGTTTTAATGTTATCGTTAGCTGCTTGCAGCAAAACAGACAAACCGGCAGATTCCAGTTCTACGACAACGACTCCCGGAGCTACTTCAGCACCAACAGGAACAGATCAGTTAGAGCCAATGGAAATCTCAGTAGCAATTTGGGGGATTCAAGACGCATTTGACAGCGCAAATGCAGCAACTGACACAGTGTTTACTGATTTATGCAAGAAATTCAACGTAACAATTAAACCGGTTGGTGTAACTTGGAATGACTGGCAGGAAAAGAATAAAGTATGGGCTGCATCAGGCACCCTTCCAGATGTATTCTGTGATTCCAACGCGACAGATAACTTTGGATTATACAAGACATGGGCAGAACAGGGCGTTATCAAAGAGCTTCCTTCTGATTTAAGCGCATATCCTAACCTTCAAAAATTATTCGCATTAGACTCAGTTAAGGCTATTGCATTAAACGGAAAGTACTATATGGTTCCCCGTGGTAATGATTTAACAATCTCATCTAGCGAAGCAAGCGGTATGTCAAGAGCAATTATGTATCGTAAGGACTGGGCTGCAGCAGCAGGTTATAGCGAAGCGCCGAAGACCTATGATGAATTACTCGCTATGGTGAAAGCAATGAAAGCTCAGCATCCCAAGGCAGTTGGTATTGCGGTTAACAATCCGGAATATATGCAAGCGTTAGCACTTGATATTTTCCCTGAAATTTCAAACTATTCTTCCTGGGTATTTGAGAATAATCAGTGGAAGCCAAGCTATGCTTCTGAGAAGACAGTGCCTTATATGGAACGTCTTCAGTCATTATATAAAGATGGTATCTTAGATCCTGACTTCATTACTCAGAAGGATGGTGACGGTTTAGGTAAATTCCAGAGCGGTAATGCATGTGTTATGTTAGGTAATAAAATTGATGCTCAGGTATTTATGGAGTCTAATAAGGATGTAACAAAGCTTGAAGATGCATTTGGCTTCATTACACCATTCGCAGCACAAGACGGCAATAGCTATGTATTCTCCAATACACCTTTCTGGTCTGAAACTTATATGAATGCACAGATGGATGATGCAAAGCAAAAGAGAATATTGATGATGCTTGATTATATGTATTCACATGAATATGCAAGCCTAGTTCAGAATGGTATTGAAGGAACCGATTGGCAGAAGGCTGACGGCGGTAACACATCCTTATTAAAGGATGCTACCTTAGCTGATAAGTATCCTGTTACTCAGTCCTTCGGATGGTTAGCAAGCTGGCAGACTGGTTTTGCTCAGAGTCCTGATATGGTAGTAAACTCAAATCCGGACATTGCTGCATACAATAAGATTTACAATGATACTTATGCTCTTGAAAACACCAATTGCAAGGTATTACCGATTAACTTCAGCGTTATGCTTATGAATAATGATAAGAAGTCAGCGATTACTGGTTTAACCAATGATTTTAAGACGAACCTTAATAATATCATTATCGGTAAGGATGATGCAAAGAAGGCTTGGGAAGCAATGATTAAAGATTTCAATTCAAAGGGCTTAAAGGATGCCATTGAATCTGTTACCAAGCAGGCAGCAGATGCAGGAATTACACAGTAAATATTAATTCGAAAAATAAAATAATTTCTATTTTAAGGTGGTAACAGATAAGTTACCACCTTAAACCCATATAGGAGAAAATAAATATGACGCAGATTACAATCAGAAAAAAAAGGCTATCCATACGTTTTCAGATTTTATTGGTATGTATACTCAGCTTATTAATTATGCAAATACTACTAATGGTTAATTATTATCAATTTAAAGATATGAAAATCAATGCAAATAGTAAATATTTTTCTGACTTGATCGCGCAGTTGTCCGATTCGGTAGAGTTAAATTGTACCTATCTTAACGGAATGGTGGAGAATATTGCCTATAGTAATGTGGTTCAAGAATATTTGGAAACGGAGGATAAAAGCTATTTACAACAGCATTATAAAGATGTTAAAGATTTTATTAGTCCGTTTGCGAAGATTAACTATGGAATTAAAGATATTGCAGTGATTGGCGCACATGGGAATTGTGTAAACCTGAATGCGGATGTTGATGATTTGCTCAAAATTGTACCGGAGATTCCGGAAAAAACATTATGGTATTATACCGGGTTAAACGATATTAGGATGGTACCCAACAAAAAAAGTCCATATCTATCCGTTGGTGCAAATGTATACTCGACCTCTGACTTGACAAAAAAAGAAAGAATTGGAACGGTCATTATTACATTTAATATGAACAGTATCTTTGGCTTTAGCCAAAATCAAAAAAGTACCAAGCTACCGGATATGCTTATTTATGATAGAAAAGACCAGTTGATTTACACCAGCATCAAAGAGGGTGTGAATACCTCCTATAGCCAGTATTTTAAAGAAAGTCCAGAGGGAACAGACATAACAATCAAGCAGAATTCAAAGAAGTTCTTTATAAAGACCGGTAAATTTGAATATTTGAATGGTAAGGTAGTGTTTTTGATTCCTCAAGAGGAGCTGATGCAAGGACTTGATAGTATTCGTCAGAGGACAATGCTTATCTGTTTGATTGTATTTGTTTGTATGTTAATTCTCTCATTAATGATAACCAATAGCATTGTGGTTCCAATCAGGCATTTTATGGATTATATGATCAAGGTTGGACGAGGAGATTTGAGGATGATGAAGCAGCCGGTTCAGTTGAAAGGTGCTTCTGAAATTATTGTTATGTCGGAAGAGTTTAACCGAATGATGAGTGAGATTAATGATTTAAATCACAGATTAGTCAGCACCTCCACGAGATTATATGAAAGTGAATTAGCAAAGAAGCAATCAGAGCTTGAGTATCTGTACAGCCAGATTAATCCACACTTCTTATTTAATACCTTAGAGACCATTAAGGGGTGTGCCTTGGATGAAGATTCACCAAATACCTTTCAAATGATAAATTCATTAGGTAAAATGTTCCGATATTGTGTTCGTTATGGGAATATCGTGTCTCTCAAAGAAGAGATTAATGTGATAAATAGTTATATGTTATTACAAAAGAATAGATTTGGCTCAAAACTCAATTATGTCTGTAATATTAAAGAAGAGATGTATGATGCATCCATACCGAAGATGATTCTTCAACCGTTGCTTGAAAATGCGGTCATTCATGGAATCGAAGAAAACGGAGCAGTAACAGTATGGCTTGAGGGGGACATTAATGAAAATATTCTGTGCTTCTATGTCAGGGATGATGGAGAAGGAGTAAATGAGGAGCGAAGGATAGAGTTATTAAATATGATGTATGACA
Organism: Bacillota bacterium; assembly: GCA_023435895.1. GTDB lineage: Bacteria > Bacillota > Clostridia > Lachnospirales > Lachnospiraceae > Mobilitalea. The sequence goes on along the minus strand of JAEZLH010000009.1, from coordinate 145,467 downwards.
AAACTTCATCAAATCATATAGGAATTAGTAATGTTAATAAGCGGTTGCAATACATTTATGGAGACAAATATGGGTTGGATATTGAAGCAACAAGCGGTAATGGTTTTTGTGTTTCGATAAAATTCCCCTATGAGAAAGTAAAGAATACAAACAACAAGACAGTGTAATGATTGAAAAACAAAATTCATACGCAAATTTTGTAATGCTTCAATTCTTTTGGTTTTCTGCAGCATACAGGATTAGTGTGAAAGAATTCGGGAGAGATTGTATGTATAAAATATTACTCGTAGATGATGAGGAAATGGTTATTAAAAGTCTAATTGCTACTTTGAATTGGAAGGAGTATGGGTTTGAAATCTCAGGATATGCTTTATCAGCGGAGGAGGCTTTGAAAAAGGTAGAGGAGTTAAAACCTGAGGTCGTAATTACAGATATAAAAATGCCGAAAATCAATGGACTGGAATTGTTACAAATGATTAAGGCAATCTATCCTTCCACCCATTGCATTGTAATAAGCGGTTATGCTGAATTTGCATATATTCAAAAATCCATACGGCTTGCTGCAGAGGGATATTGCCTTAAACCTTTTGATGCGGATGAGATAGCCGTTTATTTAAAAAGAATTAAAAATAGCTTGGATCAGTCCAATACTCCTGTTGATTCGGCTAATTGCATTGCAGACTATATACAGAGTACAACAACAGAAGCACTTACTTATATGAGCTCATTTTATAAAGATAAAGGGATTGATTTCGAGCAAGAAGCAGTACAAATTGCCTATGTTCTTGGAGTTGATAAACTTGATAAGACAGATGCATTAATCAGTATTAATGCGGGGTATCAAAAGTATATATGTTTTGTTCTAGAGAAGGAAGTGACACTATTTGCTGAGCAGATTGCGGCAACTGGTAAAAAGGCAGTTCATATTGGAATAAGCAGAGTTGTTGCATCCTTTGAGAAAGTGGCAAGAGCAATCAGAGAAGCAAAAGTGTGCGCTTATCAGTATTTTTGCCAGGAAGATTGCAATCAAGTAAATCAATATACAGTGCCCCATAGGGATAAATCAATCTTGCAGTCACTGGAAAGAGAGTTAGAATATAATGATTGTGGGAAGATCCGTAAATATATATTGGAGATATCCGATAAATTTATCAGTGGAGACTATAACATCGATTATGCAATTCAATTGCAGAATATTTATGCTTCCTGGCTATCTAATTATAGTAAGGATAGGGAGTCTGAACTGATTTATGATTATGAGATACTTTGTGAGAGATTTCGCAATGTATTTGATTTGCTTTTCCAAATTGAATCTGATTTTAATGAACTCAATCAAAAGGTTACCTTTCAAAATAGTATATCTAATAAGACATTTATGACAATATACCGCTATCTTGAAAAGAATTACTTAAAGCAGATTAATATAACACAGTTATCAGAAGAATTTCATATTAATGCCTGTTACTTCAGCCAGCTCTTTAAGAAAGAAATGGGATGTACCTTTACAGATTATCTGTCAAACAAGCGAATAGAATATGCTTGCAAATTATTAATGGATACTGATCTGAAAATAAATGAGATATCTGAAATTTCAGGTTTCAGTGATTATTTCTATTTTAGCAGAGTTTTTCGAAAGATAAAAAAATGCTCGCCAACGGAATATCGTGCAAGGTGAGTGATTACATCGTTGGTGATTGGATAAAGGCCGGTCTGCTCTGAAGGATTCAGAGAGGACCGGCCTTTCAGTGAAAAGGAGAGATAAGATGTCATTTATATTACCGAAGGAAGCATATCGAAATGATACAGTTTATCATCACTTTGGCGGAGATCATAACTCCACCATTTTTGGTTGTGGCTTTTTAAATAAGAAGGGCAGTGAGTGCAGGGAGAATCGATGTGTTTTTAAGCATTATGGGGTCGTACTAGTGTTAAGTGGAACTGCTGAGCATATTGATGAGGAAGGGAAAGTTACCCAAGTATATCCCGGGTGCGTAATTCAACGAATTCCGGAGAAACATCAGACTTTAAATATTCAACCGGATGGAAGTTGGTTGGAATTCTTTTTTTGTATCAATAAAAGTATGTATGATGCTCTATTATCTATGAATTTGTTGGACGCCAGACAGGAAATATTGTATCCCGGTATCAATCGTGCTTTATTTGAGGAATGTTCGGACTTCCTGCACCGTATGAAGAATATGGAGTTGAACAAAGTTAACTTGGTTCTTCCCGATGTATTAAAACTTATCATGATGCTACATACGCTTCATAATGAAAATTGTACGGATAATTTGGATGCGGAAGTTATCCATAAAGCTGCACTGATTTTATCAAAATCAATTTATGGATATTCCATAAGAGAATTATCAAAGGAGCTTGGTATGGGATATGAGAAGTTTCGAAAATTATTTAAAGAGTATATGGGGGTTTCTCCCGGTAATTATGTAAAAGTAAAGCGTATCGAGCAGGCAAAGCTTTTATTGTATGAGAGAAATAAAAGTATCAAGGGAATTGCCGTGGAATTGGGATTTTCTGATGTGTTTGCATTTTCAAAGCAATTTAGGAATGTGGTTGGAGTATCCCCAAGTGAATTTCGTAATAATTATTTAAGTAGGGTATGATTGAGAAGCTGTTACTTTTTTGAACATAAGGTATAGATATAAGTTTTAAGCAGAGATAATCTAATAATAATGCATGGATATAAAAAAAACACATAACACTCATTTTTTCAAACAGCATAGTTCTATAATCAATGTATTCACTTTTTGTCGAAAATTGATAGGATAAACTGGTAATGGTATTCATCAATTTCAAAGGAGAATATTATATGAAAATACGAAAGAGCCAAAAAGAAGAAACGAAAGCTGAAAATAGAGTGATCGCAGGGAACTCAGCGAATCATAAATTCAGAGTAAGATTTAAGATGTCAATTGGAGTCAAATTAATAATATCCTTTTTGATACCAGTATTTTTAATTATATTACTTGGAATTGTTTCATTTCAGAAAGCTGCACAGGGCTTTCGAAGTAATTATGAGCAGTCAATCAGCCAAACGATCAATATGACACAAGAATATACGAAGCTGATTATGAAGTCAGTTGAAGATGTTTCAACGCAGTACATAAATAGTCAGACCTACATGGATTATTTTAAGGGATATTATAAAGACGATAAGTCAAAATTCAAAACTGATTATGACAATATTTATTCTGCATTAATTCAAAAGGAAGCTTCCGAGAATTTTGTTTCTGCTATAACAATCCTCTCGGATGATGTTACCTCAATTTCAACGATAGATTTACCAGCTAAAGAGTTGTGTCAGGAGTTTTATCAAACAGATTTAGGAAAAAGCATTTTAGAAAATCCAAATAAGATTTTTTGGGTGGGAAAAAGTGATTTCTTGGATGAGAACTTGATAAAGGAGCAGCAAAAGCATGCTTTTCGACTTGTGAGAAAATTAGGGAATACGAATTCGGTGATTATAATTGATATCAGTCAAGAAAAAATAAGAAACATACTAACAAATATTCATTTGGATCAATCCGGAGTTACAGGAATTGTTACTGCCGATGGGTCTACAATATTAACCGGCAATATAGAAAAGTATCAAAATTCGTTATCCAATGAATTTAAGGAAGTTATTACTTCAGATAAAACAGAGGGCTTAAATTATGTTGATATAAATGGAGAAAAGAATTTATTCACCTATAATAAGATTGGTAAAACTGGCGCTATGGTGTTTACAGTAGTTCCAAATGACGTGATTATTAAGCAGGCAGAATCAATCAAGCACTTTACCGAGAGGGTAGTTATTGCAGCAAGTTGCATAGCTGTTATAATTGGGCTGTTTATATTGGCAGATATCCAAAAAGTGATCAAAAGTATAATTACTGTTCTTAAAAAGGCCTCAAAAGGAGATTTCACGGTTGAGTTCCACACAAAACGTCAGGATGAATTCCGTGTATTAATTGATGAACTGCAAAATATGTTTACCAATATAAAGTATCTGGTTAACCAAGTCAAAGAGCTAAGTGGTGAGGTGTCTTCATCATCAACGGAGGTTGCTGAAACTTCCCAGGGATTTTTTCAAAGTACTCAAAAAATAGCAACATCAGTAAGTGAAATTGAACAAGGAGTTAGCCAACAAGCAAAGGATGCAGAAGAGTGTTTAAGCTATATGGATAATCTGTCGTGTAAGATAATTGTTGTAAATGAAAACACAGATGAAATTGGCACTTTGGTTCAAGATACCCGACGGAGCATTCATCAGGGTACTCAGGTAACCCACGAGTTGACCATACAGACATCAAATACAAAAAAAATAACCTCGGAAATTTTGAATGAGATCGATGAGCTCAATAGAAACTCGACATCCATCAATAAGATCATTAAGGTTATTAAGGAGATCTCAGAACAAACAAATCTTCTTTCTTTAAATGCCTCTATCGAAGCAGCAAGAGCTGGGGTTTATGGAAGAGGTTTTAATGTGGTAGCGGAAGAAATCAGAAGACTTTCGGAAGCAACGAAGGAATCAATCAGCGAAGTTCAAGCAATCGTTTACAATATTCAAAACAGGACTCAAACTATTATGTGTGTCGCCAACAAGGTTGAAAACGTTGTTTTACTCCAAGAGGAGGCAGTAGCAAATACAACAAATTCCTATCACAACATAGATAGGAATGTAGAAAAATTGGTGGTTAATTTAGAGGAAATAATGACAAATATCAAAAATATTGAAGAATCGAGAGTGAATACCTTGGGAGCAGTTGAAAATATTTCTGCGGTGTTGGAAGAAATAGCAGCTTCTTCGGAAAGCGTTAACCAATCTCTTTCTACTCAGCTGGTTTCTGTTGAGGATTTAAAGATATCATCAGAGAAGTTTCGAATGCAAGCTGACCAATTAGTGGAATCTATTGGTACCTTTCAAGTTTGACTAAGAAGAGAAAGGATTTGGATTAAAAGGGAAGTATAAGGTTTCTATATGAGGCGAAGGCACACCTATAATCAGCGGTATTTATTCGGAAGTTTATTGAGACATTCCATGAAAAACCACTTGTTGTAGGTGCTTGTTTCAAACTTCTTTAGAAGTATTTGCGTATAAAAAATTTATGAAAAAAATGCTGAAAAATAAGGGATAAAAACGATGATTTTATGGCAAAATAGGAAGAATGGAAGGTTGATTTATAGTTGATATTAGTATATAATAATTAAAAAGCGCGAAATGACAAGAATGTGTCATGGGAATTTGTATATAAGCAATGATAAGGAATCTTGACACGATATGTGTTTATAGACCCTGATTATTGCTTATTTTGCTTTAGTACCTTGTTGACCAGTGTTTAAGAGGGGGAAATCATGAAAGTAAAAATTAAAAAAAAGAAGTTTATTGCGATTCTGCTTATCCTTTCTCTTGTCGTTCAAAACTTGTTATTTAATTATACGGATCGAGTATTTGCAACAACGACGGGAACGGTAACAGCCAATACACTCTATGTTCGAACCGGACCATCCACATCATCAAGTCATGTTGTAGTAAAGGGCAGTAATGTTTATCTGACAAAGGGTGCAAAAGTCCCGATTTTGAGTACAAAGGGAAGTTTTTACTATGTATCGTTAACCTTCAGCGGTAAAGCCGTAAAGGGATATGTACATAAAGATTATGTTAAAGTAACTTCTGCTCAGTCAACCCCAACACCAAAACCTTCGAATACATCAGTTTCGGGAGGTATAACAGGAACTGTAACGACAGCCAGTCTTACAGTACGAAGCGGAGCTGGAACTACATATGGCGTTACCGGAGGATTAGTTAAGAATGATGCTGTGAAAGTCCTTGGAGATGTAACGAACGGAAGTGAAAAGTGGTACAAAATTAGTGTGAATAAAAGCAATAAAGTAATCAATGGTTATGTATCCGGATATTATGTAAAACTCTCTTACAGTAAGGCTATCAGCGCACAAATCCTAGCGTCCAAAGTAAATGTCAGTACAACGGCTGGCAGTACTACATATTTAAAAAATAAAAGTAAAGCTATCATTACATTAAATAAAGGGAAGAGTATATCAGTTAAAAATGAAGCAACCTCAGGTGGAGTGAAGTGGTATCAGATTTCTTTCAGTGATAATGGTACAACTTATACCGGATATGTGAAGGCAAGCGCAGTTACACTTAAAGCAACCGTTACACCAGCACCTACTCCAACAAAAAAGCCCATACCAACACCAACTAAAAAGCCAAATCCAACACCAACCAAGAAGCCAACACCTACATCAACACCGAGTGGAACAACCACTACCGGATTACCGGTTAATGGAACAGTAACGGCCTCTAGTCTTGTAGTGAGAAGCGGTGCAGGGACAGGTTATAAATCAATTAACAGTATACCAAAGAATACTGGTGTAACAATAGTGTCGGATGTTACATATGGAAGTGAGAAATGGTATAAAATTTCTACCATAAAGAGCGGTCAAACAGTTACCGGATTTGTATCAGGCTATTATGTGAAAATTTCCTACAATAAAGCGCTAAATGCTCAGATAATACCCTCAAAAGTCAAGGTCAGTATAACTGCTGGCAGTTCCAGTTTCATAAAAGACTCCAGTAATAAAGTAATAGAATTAAGTCAAGGGCAGAATATTACGGTTAAGAATGAAGCTGTTTCAGGAACATATAAGTGGTATCAAGTTTCCTTTACAAGTGGCGGGAAAAATTATTCCGGTTATTTGCAGGCGAGTAATGTGACTTTTAAGGCATCGAATACATCGACGCCAACAAAGAAGCCGACTCCAACCCCCACAAAGAAGCCAACTCCAACAAATAAGCCAACGCCGACCCCCACAAAGAAACCGACTCCAACGCCAACAAAGAAGCCAACGCCGACCCCAACAAAGAGACCAACCCTGACCCCAACGAATAAACCAACGCCGACCCCAATACCTACAACCGGATTGCCGGTTCAAGGAATGGTAACAGCCTCCAGTCTCAAGGTAAGAAGTGGTGCAGGAACTAATTACTCATCAATCAGCAGTGTGTCAAATAGCGATGTGATTACCATCTTATCCGATGTAACCTATGGAGATGAAAAATGGTATAAAATATCAACGGTACAAGGTGGCAAAACTATAACAGGCTATGTATCAGGATATTATGTTAAACTTTCCTATACCAAAGCATTGGCTGCTCAAACTTTGCCGGCGAAAGTAAAGGTGAGCATCACAGCGGGAAGTTCAGCCTATGTAAAAAATGCTAATAAAGACATAGAACTTTCAAAAGGACAAAATATTTTAGTTATAGGAGAAGCACTTGTAGGAGAGTATAAATGGTATCAAATCTCCTTTACATACGGTGGGGCAACTTGTTCGGGATTTTTGCAGGCTTGCAATGTAACGTTTATTAATTCAAACACACCAGCTAATCCGACCACTACACCAACGCCAACCAAATCACCTACTATGACACCTACACCGACAAAAAGTCCGAATCCAACGAATTCACCGAATCAAGGAATCCCCCCGGTGGGAACGATATTTGAAGTAGCACCGTTAGATATATTCGAGAAGATTGATGACCCGGTAACTGGTTATATTTGCAATACTGATTTTGTATTTAATGTATTTGATTATAAGAATTCAAACTTAACCTATATGAATGACAGTAGTGGTAAACCAATTAAACTGAGCAGTGCACAGGTGGTTACGGTGACACAATTCTTGATGATTAATTATGTACCCTATTACAAAGTCAACTTTATCTATGGGGGAGTTCAAAAGACCGGTTATGTAATGCCTTCCGTTGTTTATATTCCATCAAAATCAAATATGATGCTTACATCTGATAATAATTCTACGTATGCCATAACCCCCACAAAGGCTGCTTCTGAAATCACTGTGGCTGCATTAACCGATAGCCAGTTTGAGAATGCATTGACGAAGGAAGGATTTCCAGAAAGTTATAAGGTATATTTAAGAATGCTCCATGATTTATATCCACAATGGGTCTTTGAAGCTTATCAAACGGGACTTGATTGGGATTCTGTAATCACAGCGGAGAGTAAGGTTGGATTGAATCTGATTCCGAATTATAAAGGAATGGAATGGTTATCCATGGAAGGCAAAGCCTATAATTGGAGTACCGATAAATTTACAGTATATGATGGCAGTACCTGGGTTACTGCATCCAAAGCAGCAATTGGGTATTATATGGATCCTCGTAACTTTTTGACTACGAATGGTATATTCCAGTTTGAATTATTAAAATACCAAAGTGAATATCAAGGGATAGATGGTGTATATAATATTCTGAAAAATTCACCATTTAATAGTTCATATAATTTTACTAATAATTATGGACTGAATAGAACCTATAGTTATGCTGAAACCTTCATGAAGGCTGCTTTATATTCCGGCGTTAGCCCATACCATTTGGCATCCAGATCAAAACAAGAGGTTATGAGCAGCTCATCCAGTTTTAGCGGAAGTGCCACCGGTACTTATTCTGGATATCAGGGATATTATAATTTTTATAATATTGGTGCAAGTAACAGTGCCGGAGGAGGAGCAGTAGCCAACGGACTTTCCTATGCAAAGAACGGGACAAGCAGTGACGTAACCAATACCCAGTATATGCTTCCCTGGAATAATCGCTTTAAATCAATCACAGGTGGTGCCTTCTGGATTGGAAGTCGATATATCAATCGTGGACAGGATACAGTATATCTTCAAAAGTTCAATATGACTGATATATCAAGATATAGTCACCAGTATATGGCAAATGTGGAAGCACCTTATGCAGAAGCAAAGAAGGTTAAGACAGCCTATTCAACGGTACTGGATACACCGATTGTGTTCTCCATACCAGTATATAAGAATATGCCTTCTTCACCGGTAGCAACACCTGCACCGATGAAAAATCCGAATAATAGGATGAAGAGCCTTACCGTGACAGATGGTAAAAATACATTGGGATTATCACCATCCTTTGATCAGACTGTTAAAACATATAGTATATCAGTGGACAACAAAGTATTGAATGTCACAGTTACAGCAACAGCGGTAAGCTCAGAGGCAACCGTAAGCGGAACAGGTTCCTATCCTTTAGCAGTAGGTAAGAATAAAATTACAGTCACAGTGAAAGCCGAGGATGGTTCTCCATCTACTTATACAATCAATATAGAAAGAAAAAAATAAAGCTTTGATTGATGATGATCTTAATTAAAACAGTAATAACTTCATACCGGCCGAGGGGACACAACCCGTCGGCCGGATGTTGCATACAGGAGGAGAAATCCTCTACAATACAGGAGGATGTAGTATGATCAATAAGTTAAAATATTTCTTAATAATCTTTATGTTAGTTTTTATAGTTCAAGGAGCAGTTAGTGCAAAGACTTGTTTTGCATCCAGTGCTCAGGTTGAATTGAACTCAGATGCGAAAAATATCACAGAAGGCAGTCAATTTACTATTTATATGAATGTTAGTTCACAGATTAATTTTACAGACATAGAAGCAAACTTATCCTATGATGGGGATGCACTAGAATATGTAAACGGAGCAAAAGTAATTACAGGTGGAAATGGTTTGTTAAAGGTAACGGATTCAAATAATATAACCGGTAGTTTAAAAAGAAAATATGCACTGACTTTTAAAGCTTTAAAAGTCGGAAATACCACACTCTCTTTAGAAGATACCACAGTTTATGATGAAAATGGTAATGAATTATCCGTTTCTACGGATGAGCTTAATATAAAGATCGATGCCAAAGTTACATCATCCAAGAATGCGAATTTAAAATCACTGACTACCGATCCATCAATTGAACCGTCTTTTAAAAAAAGTATACATGATTATAGCGTAACTGTTGATAATAAAACAGAGCAATTATTTATCGTAGCAGAACCGGAGGATAAGAAAGCAACTGTTTCCATATCTGGAAATGATTCTTTGCAAGAAGGTGAAAATAAAGTTGTAATAAAAGTATTAGCAGAATCAGGAAACGTCATAGAATATAATATAAATGTAACAAAAGAGAAAGGTTCGGAGGTTGCATTATCTCCTTCACCATCTCCCACAGAAGGAGCAATTGATACAACAAGCCCTATAAAGTTAGTATGGGACGGTACAGAGGGACATTTGGTTTTAAATAACTCCTACAAATTAGTAGAGGTGAATGATGATGTAGCCATTCCTGAAAATTATGAAAAATCCGAAATAACCATATCCGGTGAGTCAATCACTGCATATATTCCAAATGGAGATGGGCAGAGTGATTTCGTATTGATTTATTTGGAAAATTCGGATGGAGAAAAAGGTTTTTATCAATACGATAGGGTTGAAAAAACATTACAAAGATTTATATCAGAATCTATGGGGAATACTAATTCTAATAAATCGGAAGAACAATTAGCACAGTACCGCTCCAATCTAAATAAGGCTGCAATTGTGATTGCATGTCTAAGTGTGGTAAGTATCCTATTGTTCTTCACTACACTGAGGTTGCTTAAGAAGAAAAAGAGACGCAGAAGATAGTCAGTGGTAGACTTGACAAAAGTTAGTTATTTGTTATACTAATAGTATAACAAATATAACGGTGACTTTAGAATACGAGGTGTATTTCGATGTATGTACGGATTGATTTTAGTAGTGATGAGGCTTTTTATATCCAGCTAAGAAATCAAATAATTTATGGTATCGCTACCTCACAGCTTCAGGAAGGGGAGAATTTACCTTCTGTAAGGGAATTGGCTGAGGATATCGGTATCAATATGCACACCGTAAATAAAGCATATGCTATTTTAAGGCAAGAAGGCTATGTGAAACTGGACAGGAGGAAGGGTGCTGTCATTGCAATTGATATTAATAAATTAAAAGCCATAGAAGAGATGAGACAGAATCTACGGGTGGTTTTGGCAAAGGCATTTTGTAAAAATATCAGTTGTGAGGAGGCTCATGATATCGTTAATGAAATCTTTGGCGAATTTGAAAGGGGGTAATTACTATGCTATGCGATCGATGCCACAAGAAAGATGCGAAAATACTATATACCGAGATTATTAATGGAATAAAGAAAGAACAGCATCTTTGCGAGGAATGTGCAACAGATTATACATCCTTTCAAGTAGAGAAACAGTTGGTGAATAATGAATTGACATTAGGAGATCTTCTGTCCACCTTACTTGATAATTACGCTACAATAGACAAAAAACAACCTGATATCGTGAAGCCAGTCATTCGCTGTGAAAGCTGTGGCACTACCTATGAAGAATTCATCCAAAAGGGACGTTTTGGGTGTGCCAATTGCTATAAGGGCTTCAGCAATCAACTAAGTAAGAATCTGAAAGGAATTCAGGGTGCAGAAATTCACACCGGAAAGCGCCCGAAAGGTTTTGAAACAGCAGGACCGGAACGAGTAACAAAAGATTTTACAGAGATAGATAAATTATCCTTAAGACTTCAAGAAGCTGTCGAGAAGGAGGAATTTGAAGAAGCTGCAAGACTCCGTGATTTAATCAAACGAATGAAAAAGGAGGAGATTAGTAATGCTTAAATGGTACGAACAGATTGTTCCGGACAGTGATGTTGTAATCTCCAGTCGTGTGAGACTTGCCAGGAACTTGGAACACTATCCTTTTTCTCCTAAGATTACAGAGGAGCAGGCCATTACGCTGGTGAATGAGGTGAAGGAAATTACCCCCTCTCTTACTGATATGGACAATCGACAGTTTTATTCCTGCAATATTAGTACACTGAGTGACATTGATAAATTAGCCATGGTTGAGCGCCATATTGTCAGCCCATTGCTAGCCGACAAAGAGCAAACGACCGGCTTAATTCTTTCGGAGGATGAGACCATCAGTGTAATGATTAATGAAGAGGATCACCTTCGGATTCAAGCTATTGTGGGTGGATTAAATCTGGAAGCTGCCCATCAAGAGGCTGATTTTATTGATGATATCGCGTATGAGAGGCTTCATTTTGCATATGATGAAAAATACGGATACCTAACTGCCTGTCCAACTAATGTAGGAACCGGAATGCGAGCATCCTGTATGGTATTCCTTCCCGCCCTTGGATCAGCAAGACTGATGCAGAAGTTAATTGAAGAGGTTGGCAGGTATGGTGTAACGATCAGAGGTATTTATGGAGAAGGAACGAAGAGTCTCGGCAATATTTATCAGATTTCCAACCAAAAGACCCTTGGCACTTCGGAGAGCGAAATTATCGAGAATTTGAAACGAATTGTATCCCAGGTGGTAAAGCAGGAGAGAAGGCGAAGAGAATATTTGCTATCCGTGAATGCCAATGAGATTGAAGATCAGGTATATCGTTCCTATGGAGTATTAAAGTATGCAAGACAGATTTCATCGGACGATGCGATGACACTTTTATCCCAGATTAAGTTCGGAAATGATTGTGGTTTGATAAAATTTAATAAAGACTTCAATATTCACAAGCTGATGATGGGAGTACAGCCGGGATGTCTCCAATGGACACTTGGCAAGAATGTGGGCAGTATTTCAAGAGATCAGTCACGTGCTGATTATATCAGAAAAGAATTGCCGGAGATAGTTTAGGTTATTATAAGTGAATCAGATATTTATCAAAGATAATGCTATTACTTATCTTTATAAACATAGAACAAACGGAATTTAGAGTACTTTCGTTAGAATGGAGGATACAGGCATGTACGATAAATTTACAGAGAATGCAAAAACGTCAATCAATTTGGCTAAGGAAGTAGCATTTCGAATGTCACATAATTATATCGGAACCGAACATCTGCTCATCGGTTTGATGGAAGTAGAAGGTGTTGCTTCTAAGATATTGGAAGAGAACGGTGTAACCGTTGAAAAAGTATTGGAGTTAGTGAACCAGTTGATTGCACCGAATAATGGTGTTGAAATGATGGATGCTGGTAATTTCACACCCAGATCCAAGAGAATTCTAGATCAGAGTTATAAAGAAGCTGCCAAGTTAAAAGCACAGTTGGTGGGTACAGAGCATATTTTAATCGCCTTGATTAAAGAGGTTGATTGTATTGCGGTGAGATTACTGAACACCTTAGGAGTCAATGTACAAAAGGTATATATTGATATTTTGACTGCTTCCGGAGTAGATATTAATTCTGCTAAAAGTGATTATTCCGCAGGAAAAACAGGCAAAGCAAAAGGAAAATCAGCAACTCCTACACTGGATCAATATAGCAGGGATTTAACCGAATATGCCAGAGAAGGAAAGCTTGATCCGGTTATCGGGCGTGAAAATGAGATTCAGAGAGTAGTTCAGATTTTAAGTCGAAGAACGAAGAACAATCCCTGTCTTGTGGGCGAGCCGGGTGTAGGAAAGACAGCGGTTGCCGAAGGTTTGGCATTAAAGATAGTAGAAGGTAATATTCCAGAAACCATAAGAGAAAAGAGAGTGGTAACACTTGATTTATCCGGAATGGTAGCAGGTTCAAAATACCGCGGAGAATTCGAAGAGAGAATTAAGAAGGTAATTGCTGAGGTTATCTCCGATGGAAATGTATTGCTCTTTATTGATGAAATCCATACAATTATCGGTGCTGGTGGAGCGGAAGGAGCCATTGATGCTTCGAATATATTAAAACCTTCCCTTGCCCGTGGTGAGCTTCAGATCATCGGAGCAACAACAAGAGAGGAATATCGTAAGTATATTGAAAAGGATGCGGCACTTGAAAGACGTTTCCAGCCGGTTGTAGTAGAGGAACCTTCCGAGGATGAGGCAATCAAAATACTTTACGGACTCAGAGATAAATACGAAGCGCATCATCAGGTTAGGATTACAGATGGAGCACTTGAGGCAGCCGTGAAATTATCCAGCCGTTATATTAATGACCGTTATCTTCCTGACAAAGCAATTGACTTAATGGATGAAGCGGCATCAAAAGTTCGTTTGAGTACCTATACTTCTTCACCAGAAATCAAAAACCTAGAACAGGAGATTAGACATCTGGAAGATGAGAAAGAACGAGCAATCAAGTCCGAAGCATATGAAAGAGCTGGTGAAATTAAGAAACAGCAGGAGGCAATGCAAGAAGAACTTGAAAAACAGAGATTAATTGATGAAAAAGAAAAGCTTGAAAAACAATTGGTAGTGAATGAAAATGAAATCGCTGAGATTGTGGCAAGTTGGACTAAAATACCTGTTAAAAAACTGGCGGAAGAAGAAACAGAGCGTCTTCAGAACCTTGAAGCGATTCTTCATAAGAGAGTGGTTGGACAGGAAGAGGCGGTTGGAGCAGTTGCAAAAGCAATCCGCAGGGGAAGAGTAGGGCTAAAAGATCCGAACCGTCCCATTGGTTCGTTCTTATTCCTTGGACCCACCGGTGTGGGAAAGACAGAGTTGTCAAAGGCGTTAGCTGAGGCGATGTTTGGAAGTGAGAATTCCATTATTCGTGTTGACATGTCCGAGTATATGGAGAAGCATAGTGTGAGTAAGCTGATTGGTTCCCCTCCGGGATATGTAGGCTATGATGAAGGCGGTCAATTAAGTGAGAAGGTAAGGCAGAATCCCTATTCAGTTATTCTCTTTGATGAGATTGAAAAGGCACATCCGGATGTATTTAATATATTGCTGCAGGTATTGGATGACGGTCATATAACCGATGCACAAGGCCGAAAGGTTAGCTTTAAGAATACGATCATCATCATGACCTCCAATGCAGGAGCACAAAATATCATTGCGCCTAAACGGTTGGGCTTTGCCTCCGTTGTGGATGAGAAGGAAGATTATAAACGCATGAAGGAAGGCGTAATGGATGAGGTGAAGAGAATCTTCAAACCAGAATTCATTAACCGTATTGATGAGATAATCGTATTCCACTCCCTAGGCAAGGATAATATCAGAAGCATCGTATCAATTATGATTTCTACTATCTCAAAGCGTAGCAAAGCTCAAATGAACATTGCACTTGAAACCAGTGAAGAGGTTGTAAGTTATTTGGCAGATGCAGGCTTTGATGCAAAATATGGTGCAAGACCGCTCAGACGTGCGATTCAGACTAATATAGAAGATAAACTGGCAGAAGAAATTCTTGCAGGTTCCATTAAGGAAGGGGATACGGTTCGTTTTGAGTATCTCGATAATGAAATGGTAGTCCAGGTTAAATAATAAGTTAGAGAAGAGAAAGAAGGTGGATTAATGTTTATTTGGTTAAACAGAGTAACAATAATCCACCTTCCAATCATATCAGGATAAATGCTGCTTTATAGTGTTATTCGTACACAAAAAATTATTTTTGTAGAAATTGCACGATATATCAGATATAATGTAATTGTATTCCGTTAAGAAATTTGTGTCACGTTTTGATAAATAATTACAATTAGGAGGGTCATACAATGGCAGTTGTTGAGGAGTTAATACGCAAAGAAAGCGATGGTACAATAAGCTTTGGTAATTATTCATTGAATGTTAAATCGAAATCGTCTGATTTTGAGCATCAGGGAGATATTTATAAGGTAAAGACATTTCAGGAGATAACAAAGCTGGAGAAAAACGGAATGTTTGTCTATGAATCAGTACCTGGAACCGCTGCGTTTAATTTTGATGCAAAGGGTAATAGCCTTAGCTTTGCGGTTGAGGGCAATGATACAGCTCAAATTACGTTGGAACTGGAAGCTGAGACTGTATATGAGATTATCAAGAATGAGGAGAGTCTTGGTAAAATGAAGACGAATTTGGGTGGTAAACTTATTTTCAGTGTTGATTTAGAAAATGATAAGAAGGATTTTATAAAGGTGGTTAAACAGTAATATGGCAAAAAGTAAGACCGTGTTTTTCTGTAAAGAATGTGGCTTTGAATCATCAAAATGGTTAGGCCAATGTCCGGGCTGTAAGGAATGGAGTACCTTCACAGAAGAACCGGTTGTTAAAAAGAGTACCAATTCATCTTCCGTTAAAATTACCAGAGAGCCGGAGCTTTTATCGAATGTCAAAGCAGAATCCGAACAACGTATTCAATCGGGTATCGGTGAACTTGATCGAGTTCTGGGAGGCGGTATCGTTCACGGCAGCCTTGTATTAGTGGGAGGGGATCCGGGAATTGGTAAATCCACATTGTTATTGCAGATGTGTAAAGAGATTACCGCCAGATCGAAGAAAGTACTCTATATATCAGGGGAGGAATCCCTAAGCCAAATTAAAATGAGAGCAGAACGGCTCGGCGTATTTCACGGCGAGCTTCTGCTTCTTTGCGAAACAAACCTGGATAGTATTGAAGAATCCATACATAAATATAAACCCGACATCGTAGTAATTGACTCCATACAAACAATGACCAAAGAAGATGTCAGTTCTGCACCCGGCAGTGTAAGTCAGGTAAGGGAAGCAACCAGTGCCTTAATGCAAATAGCCAAAGGTATGGGCATTACGGTATTCATTATCGGACATGTTACAAAAGAAGGTGTTGTTGCAGGACCAAGAGTTCTGGAACATATGGTAGATACGGTTTTATATTTTGAAGGAGATAATTATGCCTCATACCGTGTTCTCAGAGCAGTCAAAAATCGATTCGGTTCTACCAATGAAATAGGTGTGTTCGAGATGCAGGGTAAAGGGCTTGTGGAAGTAAAAAATCCATCAGAGTTCATGCTCAAAGGCAGACCGGAAGGGGAGCCTGGTTCTGTTGTGGCCGCTTCCATGGAAGGGACAAGACCAATCCTGGTTGAATTACAGGCACTGGTATGTCGCACCAACTTTAATATGCCAAGAAGAACTGCTGCCGGAACAGATTATAACCGAGTGAATCTACTTATGGCAGTCCTAGAAAAACGAGCAGGAATCCAGCTATCCGATTGTGATGCATATGTGAATGTTGCAGGTGGTATGAAAATTACTGAACCAGCACTTGACTTAGCAGTGGTAACTGCGATATTATCCAGTTATAGGAATATTGCGCTGGATAATAAAACGGTTTTATTCGGAGAGGTCGGATTAACCGGAGAAGTCAGGGCAGTCAATATGGCAGAGCAACGAGTAATGGAAGCACAAAAGATGGGTTTTGAAGTTTGCATCCTGCCACAGGCTAACAAGGAACATATGAAGGTACAATCAATAAAACTAATCGGTGTTAAGAATATACAGGAAGTTATGGGTATGCTAAAAAGATAATTCATAGAATGGGTTGATTTGGGGGATTTCAAAATGAATTCGATTCAAGATGGGCTGGTTCTTCTCGCATCTGCTCAGCACTCTGCTAAAGATGCGGTAGAAAGATTAAAGCAATGGGATGATACTCAATTAGAAATTGAGCAAAGTGCATATGAAGCGATGAATGCATCGGATAAGGTATTGAACTTATCGAGAGAAGGTGCACAAATAGTTAGTAAATTGATCGTGTGTTGTGATGTTTTAATGAACAATCCGGATGAAGAGGCGTGTGCGAACACGAAAGAGATTTTGGAAGAATTAGTCGTTGCCCTTGGTCACATTTCACAAGCATCCACCACAATCAATGAGGTCGCCCATACCATCGAAAAGAATGTTGCCGAACAAAAAGTGATTGAAGAGGGTATAAGCGATACGATGCATCATCTCACTGATCATCTAGACGAAGTAGTTGCGGGCACGGAATTATACTTAACATTAAAGGATTTCATATTTGAATAATATTCAAAGAAAATTATTGTGAAATCGTGAAATATTCTTGACAATTGATACAATTCATTGTAATATGAATAAGTGCTTAACGCACTTCATAAATAGGGGTATAGTTCAGCTGGTAGAATAACGGTCTCCAAAACCGCAGGTCGTGGGTTCAAATCCTACTGCCCCTGTAAGAAAGCTAGTAAAATCAAGAGTTTGCTTGGTTGACTGGCTTTTTTTGTATTCATCCCTTATGTAATATGCTAAAGAGATAATTCTCGGATAGTATTTTCGAAAATATTCTCAGCATATTTCTCTGACCAAGTTGACAATTATCCACTATATCCACAATAACATGTTGATAATTTACAAAAATAACCAATAGATAACATGGTTAATATTATCATAGGAAAGGAAGCATTGTCAAAGTGACAGGAGTAATAATACCAAGGGATATTTGGCATGAAAAATATCTTTTGCTAAAATTTTTTTATTTTTTAAGGATAGACGATGGAGTTCGTCTTTAAATGCTGAAAGTTAATGACCCCTTACGTTTATTCAAGGTAGGGGTCATTTTTTGATTTAGGAGGAGTGTTGCCATCATCACAGATTGTTAAGAATGGACTTGCACTAATTAATTAATTGTGTTAACATACTAATGTAAATATTTACCAATTAATTATACATATGAGTGAAAATGTCAGCACTTCTAGTGGTGGCATTGCTTCGAATATGTCTATAATTTTATTGATAACAACTTGAGTTGTAATAAGGAAGTTTTTAATTTCAGAAAGGAGGTTCGCGAATGAAACAAAAAATGCGATTATTCTTAGCATTTTTAATGTGTTTTGCTATTGCAATTCCTGTAGGGAAAGCTTCTGCTGCCAATAGATATGAATGTGAGAGTATGACATTAGGCGGCCAATACGCAGGGCTAATCAGTTCTCCGTTCTCAGGGGTGGCTCTTTACGCGAATAATGATTACTGTCAAACCAGTAATATTACTTGGAATAACACTCCGGTTACCATAAGTGTCAGGGGAGCTTCCAATAATTCCAATGAGGCCACCGTAGTTGTTAGGATGAATGGGTATGAAATGGGGAGGGTTAGCTTTACAGGTACCACCCCTGCGGTGAAGTCCTTCTCCTGTACGCCGCAGACTGGTAGCTATGCAATTCAACTTATTGTAACCAATGATACTGGAAGTTGGGATGCTTATGTGGACTATGTAGAGGTCAGCAGTGGTGGAAGCAATCCAACACCGACGCCAACTCCCACCCAACCTCCCACAAACGGGAGCGTTTATTTAACCTTTGATGATGGACCAACGAGTAATTCACCGACACTGGTAAATAACTTAAAGAGTGCCGGAGTCAACAGTGCCACCTTCTTTGTATGGGGGAACAGAATCAGCAGTAACCAGACTGGCTGGAATGCCTATTTAAATTCCGGCTTTAGCCTGCAGAACCATACTTGGACGCACTCCCATATGACCAGCTGGAGTTACCAGCAGGTTTATAATGATATTCAACAATGCAACCAGGCAATTCAAAATGCCGGTAAACCTAAGCCAACGAAGATTCGACTGCCTTATCTTGAGAGCAATTCAACGATTCAGCAAGCATGTTCGGCTCTTGGTATGTCGATCGTCAGCCCTAATGTGGATACTCAGGACTGGAATGGTGCCAGTACACAGGCTATTATAAGTGCCTGCAACAGCTTGCAAAGCGGTGGGAATCCATTGATGCATGATGGATATCAAACTACGGATGCGGCGATTGCCACCATTGCCCAGAATCTGAGGAACCGAGGCCTTGGCTTCGCGCAATATTAAATAATATGATCGTAACAGCCGCCTGTATCAAATGCGGGCGGCTGTTATTTGTTAGTTCGTTTTGGGCAAATTACAATAGAGGATTGATTTACGGGAGGAAATCATGATGAGGAGAAACCAATCTAGACCGCTGACATTCTTGTTATTACTTATACCTTTCCTTTTTATCATTTTTTTTCTGTTTATATCGGATAAGCCATCAATGCCCTGGGTTCAGACCGATGGTCCTTATGGCGGCTATATCCACTGTTTTGCAATTGAGGGTGAAAATATTTTTACCGGAACCGAGAGTGGTGGTATCTTTTTTTCTGCGGATAAAGGTGTAAGCTGGAGAGATGTAAATACGGGATTAACAAGCAAAAACGTCTATTCGCTGGCGATTAGTGGAAGTAACATTTTTGCAGGTACGAATGGCGGTATCTTTCTTTCAACTAATCATGGGGATAGTTGGAGGCTGATAGATTCAGAGTTGACGAATACAATTGTGCTTTCTATTGCCATCAATGGTGAGAAGATCTTCGCAGGAACCACCAGCGGTGTATTCCGATCCACAGACAATGGATTTACCTGGAAGGCTGTCAATATAGGTCTAGCCTCCTCGAATGTCAATTCTCTTGTTATCGATGGAACAAATATTTTCATAGCAACCGAGGGTGGCGTTTATCTGTCTGAGGATAACGGTGATCACTGGAATCTGGTTAATTCAGGTTTAAGTAATACCCAAATTAATTCCCTTGTCAGGAACGGCAAAGTACTCTATGCAGGCACTTATGGAGGAGGCATTTTTCGTTCTGATAACAATGGCATGAGTTGGGTTGGAATTAACTCGGGTCTGATGAACAATTATGTATACTCCATTGCTACAAGTGATGATTTTATGTATGCCGGAACAGAAGATGGCGTGTATGTATCAGATAATAGAGGGTTAACCTGGAATAGAGCTGCTATGGGGCTCACCAATACTTTTATCTATTCACTGGCTATTTATAAAGATGCTCTATTTGTAGGAACAAATGGTGGCGGTATTTATTATTCCGGCAATCATGGTACCAACTTTCAGGCAATCAACGCCGGTTTAATCAATACACATGTCGGTGCTTTTGCCAGGAACGATAAAACTATTTATGCTGGAACCAGTGGAGCAGGTATATTTCTATCTGATGATGATGGCGATAGTTGGAGAGAGGTGAATTCTGGCTTAACGAACCCTTATGTATTCACTCTTGCCGCCCAGGATGAAAATATCTTTGCAGGAACCAACGGTGGAGGAGTGTTTCTATCTTCCGATCATGGTACAAGCTGGAGAGAGGTGAATTCCGGCCTATCCAATAAATATGTCTATTCATTGGCTGTCAAAGGCGGGAATATCTTTGCAGGAACCTTTGGCGGAGGGGTATTTCTGCTGGCGGATAACGGTACAGGCTGGAGATCGATTAATTCGGGACTGGCAAATACCTATGTCAGCTCACTTGTCGTAAACGGCGATACTATTTTTGCCGGAACCTTTGGCGGAGGGGTATTTCTATCAGAGGACAATGGCTCCAACTGGATAGCGATGAATTCAGGATTAACAAATAATCAGGTATTCGCGCTAACTAAGAGCGGTAAGGATATCTATGCGGCAACGCCCAGCGGAGGGGTATTTATGACCACAAATCATGGTTCAAGCTGGATTCAGATTAATACGGGGCTTACCAATACGAATATAGATGCCATTGGGGTTAGCGATAAAGCCATTTTTGCAGGAACCTATGGCGGAGGGGTATTTAGCTCGACGAATGGCGGAAGTAGCTGGATAGCGTTTGATACTGGATTGAAGGGGATTGATGTTTATTCCTTTTGGAGTAGCCGTAAGAATATTCTGGCAGGAACAAATGGCAGAGGGATATGGAAACGAAAAATAAGTAAATTCAGATAGAATATTTTAGAGATGTATCAAAAAGAGTAAGATAATGATTACGCTCAAAAAGGGCATGTGCTAATGCCCTTTTTGAGGTGACTATGGGTAGGGAAGCTGGTTCAAGATTCTGCCGATCTTGTAAGTAATTCAACTAAGGATTCACTTTGGGTAACTAGCTTTCTTACTTTTATATTCCACCATATAGCCATTGGCTTTCGGCAATCATAAAGTCTGATTCAGCATCTTCGCCTGAAACAAACTCATAATGTGAGCGATCACATTGTGAGCATATTGCTTGGGTGGAATTTAGGATTTCAGAACCGCAATTTGCACAAATTTTTACATTATAAACAAAGCAATTTGCTTGTATGCTATAGAAATGACGATACATTTCTTTATCATAAACATTCATTTTGTTATATACTGTTTTACGATACCATCTTTTATAGTCGTTAAAAGCATACTGAGCTGCTTCTTGTGATAAATTGAATAATTTTGAAACATCAATATGATTTTTACATTTGGCATAGTGAATGGCAATTCGCGGAGCTATAAGATTGCTTGCAAAATAATTTGCTTCCTTTTCTTTCTCTGAATCTAAATAATCTCCGTGGTTAAGAACAATATGACCAAGTTCATGTGCGATGGAAAAGCGAATACGAGATACTAACATATTATCATTATAATATATATTATAGTGCAATTTTAGGGATTCGTCACTGACCATCAGACATCGGATGCGCTTTTCTTCTGATAATTCTGAGTATTTATATAAGTTATAACCCAATTCTTTGACTATGTATTCACAATTCAAAGGAAAAGATTTAATATTTAACTGTGTGAATAACTCTAATATTTTCTCATTAATAAAACTATATTCCAAAATTAAACACCTCTTAATCATCAGAGAGTAACGTTTTTATAATATCTTGTTTTTGTTCTAAGGTAAGATGTTTACCATTTCTTGCTACTAATGATTTGATATCTTCATATGTTGGTTCAAACTTTTCTTTGGGAGCTCCAGCAGCCATTTCTTCCAGTTCTTCTACCTGAACACCCAAGTATTTACATATAGTCAGTATATTGTCCATGGATGCACGTCCTACACCATTCTTAATAATTCCATATAGAGTAGTATATGGAATGCCGCATTTTTCTGCAAATGATTTTAAATTATATCCCTGCTCTTTAATCAATAGTTCTAATATCTTAGCTTTCTCCATAACCATCACACCTCAATATCTTTTTTGTTATTATATACTATATATCGAATTGTGTAAATAAAAAAATACGGAAGTACGTAATAATTCGAAAATCAGTATTAATGAATTGACAATAATTCGGCATAAGGTATATAATAGCCTCATGAAATACGGAATAACGAATTAATAAGAGAGGCGGGATAGTAGTATGTATATTAATTTGATTAAGCTTATGAAAGAGAAAGGAGTGACCGGTATACAGTTAGCAGGTTTGCTTGAATGCAGACAAGCTACAATAAGTGATAAGCTTAACGGCAGCGTTGCTTCAGGGTTTACATTTGATGAAGCAGCAAAAATCAAAAAAATATTCTTCCCAGAGTTTGAATATGATTATTTATTCTCTAGATATTAGGTAATCATATATGGAGAACATATGTTTGTATTTTGTTATATTAACATATTTGTAAAAGTAAGTCAATCAAGTAGGTGAAAGTTTTTGTTACTTTCAATTAGTCTTAATAGAAAAGAGTCTCTATAAGGAATTAAATCATTATAGCAGACTTACAAAATAATAATACAGTGTAAATAAAATCGGGTAGTGGAGGGACGTGATCACATGGCAGATAGTGAACTTAAAAAAGAATATCTTAATAGTTATAAAAATCTATGTATAAAACTAAAATCCTTGGAAGAGCAGTTACAATCATTACGGGAAGTAAAGCAGTCTGCTAAAGTTCAGAAGTTATCGGATATGCCGACAGCGAGGAGACAAAGTGATTTGTCAGATATCATGGTACAGATTGAAATTATATTTACCAAAATTGTAAATAAACGGTCGGAATGCCTAAGGAAAAAGATTGAAATCGAAAATATAATAGCGGACATAGAAGATGGAATTGAAAGCAGTATTCTGAGGAAAAGATATATTGAATTTAAGACATGGGATGAAATATGTGAGGATATCGATTATAGCTGGAGGCAAACACATTATTTGCATGATAAGGCATTGGCACATTTAATCATAAAAAACATTGCATTGAATTGCACACTATAATCATGATAGAGTGTATACAGGAAAGTTACAAAGAAACAATCCAAAGGAGTTACTGAGTATGAAGGATAAATAAAACTTACTCAAATTATTTGAATATTTGACCTTTTTGATGAGGCATCCGGTTTCGGCTGGGTGCCTCGGTGTATTCAGAGGATCAAATGAGACGAAAGAAGAGGAACAACAATGATGTAATTATATTTTATATTTTACTTTAATAGGAATGCTTCAAACAGATTAGCATCGGTTAACCGGTGCTGTTTTTATATTCGGAGGTGAAGAAATTGATAATCAAAAAAATAATAGCAGATAAAAAACCTTCTATTTGCATGGCTTGTCCTTTATCCGTATTACATACATGCGGAAAAGAGATAACACAGAGAGCCACGAGTGGAGCTGTTTACAAAGTATTTGCTCCTGATGAACGATGCAAGATAAGAGTTGAAATTTGTGATAAGAGAAGGTGTCAAATCCGGCACAATATTGAGGAGCAATAGAAGAGAGAACAAGATTGATCTTCAAATGTCCAGGGGTAGCACGATATTGAAAGGAGGTGAAAAATTGGCATATATGACAGAAATAGCGAATGTGGTTAAGGCAAGAGCAGAACCGCCTATAATGCATTTCCTGAAGGATATGGAATGAGTACAGAATGAAAATGTACAGAGCTAATGCAAGAAATCATTAGTAAATAAACTAAAAACTAATAAGAAATTGGAGGACTGGAGATGGTGAAGCAATCGGACATATTGAATAGGGTAAAGAGTATCTTAGAGAATGATTTCCCTACCCATCCTGTTTATATAAATAAATGCCCGGACGATTTCTTAAGGCCTTCGTTTCTACTAAAGCTCATAAAAGTGAGTCAAGTAGATATTAACAGGATGAGTATTGAGAAGACGGCTAATTACATGGTCACCTGTTATAGTTCTTTAGATGAATACTTTATTCCTAATGCGGAAGTACTCATAGAGTTACAAGATTCAGTAATGAGTTTATTTTCGAATGGACATATCGGTATTGGAAATAGGGCTATTAAGATTAAGACGATCACCGGCACAATGGAAGAAGATCGGACAAATGTAGAGTTACAATTTGAATATACAGATAATCGAACCGATCAAGAAAATATTTTAACTTTTATGCAATCGGTAAACACAAAAATAGAGGAGGTTTAATTATGAAGTTACCTAGTATTAACGTTGTTTTTTCCACACAGGCAGCAGCTTCAATCGCAAGATCAGAAAAAGGGATTGTAGCACTTATCTTACGCGATGCAAATGAAAATGGAGGAGTTATCCTTACCAGTAATACTCAGATTCCAAGCGAATTAGGTGTTGAAAATAAGGCATATATCGAAAGAGCTTTTATCGGATATGTTACCCCACCAAGAAAGGTAATCGTTTATGTATTACCTAACAATGCGGAGAATCTTGGTGAAGCACTCACCTATCTGGAGACTCAGTCCTTTGATTATTTGGCAGGACCTCTTGATATTACCGCTGATGAATGTTTGGAGGTTGTAAATTGGATTAAAACCCAAAGAACAGACGGTTTTAAACCGAAGGTAATTTTACCTGATACGAATGCGGATAGTGAAGCAGTTATCAATTTTACAACAACCGGAATTAAGGTTGGAGCAGCAGAATATGACGCAGCAGCTTACTGTTCAAGAATTGCCGGTCTAATCGCTGGTACTCCAATGACAATTTCATGTACGTATGCCTTGCTTCCAGAAGTTTCAGATGTAAGCAGACTTACGAAAGGACAGATGGATGATGCGATTGACGCGGGAGAATTTATCATCTTCTATGATGGGGAGAAGGTAAAAGTGGGTCGTGGTATTAATTCATTGCGAACGATAACACAGGATAAGGGTGAGGCATTCAAGAAAATCAAAATCGTTGAAACAGTGGATATGATTAGAAAGGATATCAAGGAAGCAGTTGAAGACAATTATATTGGGAAATATTCGAACAGCTATGATAACAAATGTGTGCTGATTTCAGCAATTAAAGGATATTTTACCGGACTGGAAGACAATGGGCTTCTTGAAAGAGATACCAGCGTTGTTGAAATTGATCTTGATGCTCAGGAAGCATATTTACAGAGTGTTGGAATTGACACATCCGATATGGCTGAACAGGAGATCAGAAGCGCCGTAACAGGGGATAAAGTATTCCTAAAGGCACAGATTAAGTTACTTGATGCAATTGAGGATATCAACCTCAATATCACAATATAAGGAGGATTTGACATGACAGGAAATAGAGTGATTAGTGGAACATGGGGCGAGGTATGGCTTAACGGAGAACATGTAGGAGAATGCTTTGGTATGCAGGCAAAGATGGCAATGACCAAAGAAGCAGTAAATTTATGCGGTCAGATGGCAGAAGATTCAAAAGTAGTATCAGTAAAATGCACTGGCTCCCTTAAACTTCATAAGGTCAACAGTCGAATGGCAATCGCAATAGGAGACAAGACAAAAAAGGGTCATGATCCCCGATTTACAGTGATTTCAAAACTATCCGATCCAGATGCTTACGGATCAGAGCGTATTATTTTAAAGAATGTATCCTTTGATGATCTTACCCTGGCAGATTGGGAGACAGCTAAAAAGGGTAGCATTGAAGCTCCCTTTACTTTTACTGATTTTAGTTTCTTGGACAAGATAGGAGTAAAATAAATGAATACAATAGACTTATTATTGAATGCCAATATTCCAGATTTACCGGAGAAGGAATTAAGGCTGAAAAGATTATCAGAAATTTGTAAGGGTGATGTGATCTTTAAATTACGTGCTCTGCCCTATAATCGTGCTGCTGAAATTATTAGCAGTCAAAAGGATGATATGAATGTACATATTGTTTTGGCAGGTACGGTTGAGCCCAACCTTAAAGAATCAGGTCTGCTGGAAAAATATAATGCAGCAACTCCGGCAGAACTGATTAAGAAGATGCTCCTTCCCGGAGAAGTAGAGGATTTATCCAGAGAAATTGAAAGACTAAGCGGATACCGAACCATAACAGTTGAAGAAATTAAAAAAAAATAGAAACTGATTTAGAGACTCAATTGCTATTTTATCTTTTTGTCAAGCATCATGTATTACCCGGCTCTTATTATAATTTGCCCCAAGGGGAAAAGGTTATAATAAGAGCCTTTTTTGAACGATACATTGAGATGCAATCCGAATAATGAAAGAAAGGTGGTGAACTATGGCAAATGATTTGAGTTTTAAAGTAACTGCAGTAGATAATTTTTCTAAAGCAATTAATACAATGAAAAGTGTAGGTTCAAGTTTTAGCAAGGATATGGACGGGTTGCAGTCAAAGCTGAAAGAACTGAACAAAACCAAAGCTGTTTTAAAAGTAGATACAGACAAAGCTATGAGTGATTTGAAGAAAGCAGAAACACAGTTTGAAAAGACTGGTAAGGCTGCCGATAAAATGAAATATCTGCTGGCCAATGAAAAGTATGAGAATGCAAACCGGAACCTGTCTCTTGTATCTGATAATGCAAAACAGGCAGAAAAAGATATACAGAGTCTGGCTGAAAGCGGCGGGAAATCACAGATTTTTGGTAAAATTAAGGAGCAAGCTGGTGGAAAGTTATTAGATGTAGGAAAAGATATGGCTGTAACTTATGCTGGTAGCGCATACGGTCAAGAGGCTGGGATAATGGTTGATAATATGTCAAATATGGCAATTATGGGTGCTACCATTGGTAGTGCAATAGCGCCAGGTATAGGAACAGCAATTGGTGCACTGGGTGGGGCAGTTGTTGGTATAGCTCAAGGTCTAAATGAAATCTTTAAAAATAAGGATGAAGCTTTTAAAAACTATTATAAGGATTTATATGACCAAACTCAGGGATCTCAAATTCAAGCATTGAATAATGGATCTGGCATTGCCGCAAGCAGAGAAGCAGATAAAATCCCTTTCAATACACTATTAGGAAATTCACAGAGCACGGATACATTTTTATCAAGTATAACAGAGTTTGCAGAACGAACTTCCTTCAACTATGATGATCTTTCTGGAATAAGTAAGACATTGCTTTCCAACGGAATGAAGCAAGAAGAAATTATTCCTCTTCTTCAAAATGTTGGGGATGCAGGTGCCGCGCTGGGGATGGGCAATGAGGATATGAAAGTTATAGCTGCATCTATAGGGAAAATCCAGTCCAGCGAAAAAGTTACAATGGCGGATTTAAGTCCACTATTGGAAAAAGGAATTGATGTTTGGAAATATCTTAAAAGTTCTTCTGAAGAGACGAAGGAAGCAACAATGGATATGGTTCGTAATGGTCTCCTTCCTGGAGCGGAAGCTGCAAAGAAAATTGCAGATAGTTTAGGGGCTGATTATGCCGGAAATATGGATAAGCAATCAAAAACCTTTACAGGACTAAAGAGTAACCTAGATGAAAAACAAAATACATTGGATAGTGCCATGGGAGAGGGCTACAACTCTACACGTGAAGTAGGAATGCAGGAACAACTTGATTGGATGAGTGGCAGTACTGGAAATGAGATGAAAGATGCGTATAATAAAATTGGGCAGTACAAAGCTGATCTGGAGAATATGCATGAGCAATATCAAAGAGACGCTCTTAACTCAGTAATGAGTGGCAGTATAGCACAAACCTATGATAATTCAGCTCAAAGGGGAAGGTTGGAGAGCTTGGCTAAAGAATATGCTGATGCACAGAAGAAATTCAATATTTCATCTAAGGCAGGCAATCAAAAAGATAAACTGAAGGCTGGAGCAGACATGGGAAGAATCCTTTCTGAAACTCAAGCAATTGGGGAAAATGAATATAATGCAAGTTATGAGGGGCAAACAGCACTTGAATCAAGTAAAACTCTTGCAGAGAATATTAGAAATGATTCTAATACCCAAAAGGAATATTGGAATTCAGGGTATTTAATGGGGCAGGAATTTACAAAAGGCTTATCTTCTGCAGTACATGAATGGAAATATGAATATGTACCATCAATTGCAGCAGCAAATGGGTTAAAGGGTACAAATAAAAACACAAATAATAGCACAAATAATAACACAAATAATAATACAAATAATAACACAAATAATAATACAAATGGAAATACATATAACTATTCTAATTATCCTCCATATGTGTTAGGAAAGGCCTTCGGTTTAAACAGAGTCCCATATAATAATTATCCGGCATTATTGCATGAAGGTGAACGAGTTCTTACGGCAGGAGAGAGCCGTAAACTTGACAAACGTAAGTCAGCGTCAGTTAGTGTAACAGGAAATACGTTTGTTGTACGCGAAGAAGGAGATATTGAACGAATAGCTAACGAGATAGCAAGACTTTTTAACAGTGCATATCAACTAGCAGAGGGGTGATAATATTGAAAAAATTTATTTTTAAAGACGCTAATATGAACGAAATGGTGCTCCCAGTTACACCACCTAGTTTTGAGGTCTCACACGGGATTAATATTGAGACAATAAATATCCATTCGGTAGGAGATGTAATCCTTCCGGGATACACTACATTGTCAACAATGCGTATTGATTGCATGTTTCCGTTAAGGAAATATTCGTTCTGTCAAGATACCGTTAAAAAGCCTTATAAATACATAGATCAGCTAAAAAGGTGGTGTGATAATCATACTATTTTAATTTTTTCCATATCGGATAGTAATGTTAATATGCAGATGATTGTAT
Organism: Bacillota bacterium; assembly: GCA_023435895.1. GTDB lineage: Bacteria > Bacillota > Clostridia > Lachnospirales > Lachnospiraceae > Mobilitalea. Next base: position 116,188 of record JAEZLH010000009.1, on the reverse strand, counting down.
CAGACATTTCATATGGGGAAAAGGACGGCACAGGTGATGTGTATGCAACTATCAACTTGAAAGAATACCGAACATTAACCGCAGTAAAGATAGACAAAACTGGCAACAGATCACGTGCATCGGATAAGGGCAATACGGGCTATAAGAATTACATTATTAAAAAGGGTGATACATTATCCGCTATTTGCCTTAAATATTATGGGAAAGCATCTCTTTATACTAAATTGGCAAAATATAACGGAATAAAGAACCCTAATTTGATTTATGCAGGAAAAACGTTGAAACTGCCAGATAAGAAATATTTGTTAGGAGAGGTATATGGTCGAATTGTTCATAAAAAATAGCAAGGGGATGTATAATATTACACAACTTGCAGAAACGATTACTTGGTCCGGGAACTATCAGCAATGTGCCAGAACACTGGTAATTAGTCTGGTATCTTCCTATACGGATAAACATATACCCGTTGTTGCTTGTGAACTGGGGAATGTCATGATATTAAAGGACAATAGCCGGATATTATTTGAGGGTTACGTCATGGAGCGTCAAAAGGATACCGGAAGCAGTGTACTTGATATCACATGTTATGACAGGGGTTTTTATCTAAAAAGAAATGAAACTACTATGAAATTTAAAAACTCTACTCCGGAAGTGATCGCAAAAAGGGTATGTTCTGATTTTGATATACAAGTGGGGAATCTCGCATCCACAGGGGTGAAGATAAAAAGGAACTTTATTGGAGTGAGTCTTTATGAGATTATTCAAACTGCATATACACTTGCTTCACAGAAGAATGGGAAGAAATATCATCTTTATTTCACAGGATCGTCACTCAATGTAATAGAGAAAAAAGCCACCAAAGAGACACTTATTATTCAAGGAGGAAGTAACCTGATGTCCGCTTCTATGTCTGAAAGTATAAGTGATATGATCAATCAGGTGGTGATTTATAATGAGAAAGATAAGTTGATTCGTACCCTCAAAAATTCAGATGCAATCAAGCTATACGGAGTAATGCAAAGTTATTTAAAGCAACCGGATGGAGAAGATTTAGAAAAAACTGCGAAAGAGATGATGTCGGATAATGGCGTCTCCCAGAAAATAGTTGTTGAAAATCTGGGAAATATCTCAAATGTAACAGGACATACAGTAGTTGTAAGAGAGCCATATACGGGAGTGTATGGCTTATTTTATATAGATGGTGATGTTCATACTTGGAAGAATGGACAGTATTATAACCAATTAACACTTAATTTTAAAAATATAATGGATGAACAAGAAGCCGGTTCGTTACCGAACAATAGCTGAGTTTTGAAAGAAGCTATTCTTAGTGATGTTACTTGTTACAGGAGGTGAAAGAAATGAATAGTAACCCATTTGCGGGTGTCATTCATGTTATCAGGGAAGATAATCGTGTAAAGACACCTACATCGTATCGCATAGGAGAAGTAAAGTCCGTATCGCCGCTAGTAGTCAATGTAGCAGGTACAGACCAGGAAGCGGACGATTTGCTTAAAAATGATTTGATTATCAGTCTGACAGCAGGAGATATACTATTATTGTTACCTATTGAAAATGAACAGAGATATATAATCATTTGTAAGGTGGTGACCGTATGAGCTTATTTCCAATGATACAACCAGAAGTTCAAGAGACAAAGAATGAATTGGAGTTATATACGGAGGTAAAGTGGGATTTTGAAAAAAATATTCCTATTTTCTTAAATGGCTCGCCGGTCATAATTACCGGTAATGAAGCCGTTTTAGTATGGGCCAGAAAAGCTCTTCAAACCCAGCGTTACCGATATGAGATTTATACTTGGGACTATGGCAGTGAAGTTGAATCATTAATTGGTCAACCGTTGAGCGGAGAATTAAAAGAATCGGAAGCGATTCGATATGTAAAAGAGTGCCTTATGATTAATCCATACATAACTGATGTACAAGATATCGCTGTGGTTATTGAAGGAGAAAAACTTAATATAGAGTGCACGATAGAGACAATTTATGGGGAGGTGAACATAAATGTATGAAGAATTGACGGTTGAAGAGGTTAAATCTGATATATTAGGCAAATTATCAACAGATATTGATACAAGAGAAGGCAGCTTTACGAATGACATGATTAGTGGAGTGGCATATGAGATATGGAAGCTCTATCAGTCACTTGATGCGATTATTCCAATGGTATATGTGGACGAAACATCAGGAGAGTATATTGATAAAAAATGTGCTGATTATGGTATAAAGCGTAAGGAAGGAACAAAAGCTTCAGTAATTTTAACGATTACCGGTGAGGAGGGTACAGTAGTCCCGAAAGGGAAGGTATTTCTCACAGCAGAGGGTTTAGAATTTGTCACAGAGGATGCAGCAGTGATTACAGGGGGTGTTGCGACTGTAATTGCATCGGCTGTCGAGTTTGGGGCGAGCTATAATGTGGGAGCAGCAACAATAAAGAATCAATACGCGAATCTTACAGGGGTTACTTCTGTGACGAATTCTGCTGCAGTAGGTGGATCTGATACTGAAACAGACCAGGCACTATTAGCGAGACTGTATGATTATCTACAAAAACCCGCAACTTCTGGGAATATTGCACATTATAAACAGTGGGCATTGGAAGTCAATGGAGTCGGAAAAGCTAAAGTATTCCCGCTCTGGGATGGTGCAGGTTCAGTGAAAGTATTAATTGTGGGTGATGAAAATCAACCTGTAGATATGGATATCGTTGATCACTGCACCGCGCATATCGAAGAAAATCGTCCGATTGGAGCTGAGGTAACAGTACTTAGTGCAGCAGGACTGGAAGTTAGTGTCAATGCTGAGGTAATCGTGGATGGGTCCACTACGATGGATGTTATTCAAAATCAATTTGAGGAAGCTCTCAAGAACTATTTACAGGACATAGCATTTGATACTTATACAGTAGTATATAATCGAGTAGCATATATATTGCTTGATATTTCCGGAGTAATTGACTACCATTCACTTAAAATTAATGGGGTTGGTACCAGTATTGCAGTTGGAAGCGATCAAGTCCCGGTTCTTGGAACGGTGGTGATATCCCAATGGCATTAATTGATTTGTTGCCGGAAAACTATTTATTGAGTTCTGAAGTAATGGCTTTGCAGAATGCAATAGATTATTTTACTGAAGCCGTGAAGGATGCAAAATCAGATTTATTTAATCAGTTTGATGTTGAAACAGCCACATGGGGATTAGCATTGATGGAAGAGAATTTGCAGATTAAAACAGATGTATCATTGTCAGAGCAGTTTCGAAGAGAGCGAATCAAAGCGAAGCTACGAGGATCAGGAACCATTACAAAATCAATGATTGAGCAGACAGCTAAAGCTTATTCTGGAGGAGAAGTTGAAATTATTGAAAATCCAAAACTAAATAGCTTTATCGTAAAATTTATTGGAACACTTGGGAGACCGGATAATTTAGAAGGGCTGACACTGACCATAGAGGAGATAAAACCGGCGCATTTAAGTTATACATTCGAGTTTATCTATAACACGAATTTAAAATTGTCAGCATACACACACGCACATTTATCAGGATATACACATGAACAGTTAAGGGAAGGAGTGATTAGTTAATGTCTACATTAACAACAAACATCGGATTAACAAAAGAGGCAACTAACGAATATTACAACGTTGAAACTGTAAATCACAATCTGGAAATCATTGATGAAAACATTGGAAAGATGATAAAAAAGGATGGTTCAATACCGGTTGATAAATTCACCATAGGTTCAAGGAGATCGGGTTCAACCGCAGGCGCAAACAGTTCTGCACAAGGTTCGGATAACGTATCCAGTGGCGACTATTCAAGTACCAGAGGTACGGGAAATACAGCAAGCGGCATCCGATCTAGTTCAGAAGGACAGTATTCAGCAGCAACCAATATTAATACTCATGCAGAAGGTACAGCTTCGTATTCCGGACATTCTACGATATACAAAGTTACTGCATTTGACAATGTAGCCAAAACGTTGACACTGGAGAGTGTTACCGGATTAGCCGTTGGAGATAAAGTCGATATCAAAAGACATTATAATGAGATTGTTCCGAATGTCACCATAACAGCTATAAATGGATTAGTAATTACTTTGAATGTAAATTCAACTACATTTGATGTTAACACAGTTTATGTGATGAAGCTTGTTACATCAAACCAGTATCCAACACATTCAGAAGGGTATAATTCTATTGCTTCTGGTGGTGCAGGTCATGCAGAGGGACAGAACACGGTGGCTTCTGGAATAACTGGACACGCAGAAGGTTATGCCACAACTGCAAGTGGTAGTAATTCACATTCAGAGGGAAATAGTACGAAAGCTTCAGGAAACAGTTCTCATTCAGAAGGGAACAGTACTACGGCAAGTGGTGCGGGATCTCATGCAGAAGGTCAGTCTACAACAGCAAGCGGGGTTGCAGCACATGCAGAAGGAGTATCTACAATAGCAAGCGGAGACCAATCCCATGCAGAAGGAGCTCTTACAATTGCAGGAGGTTACTGCCATGCAGAAGGTAGGGGAAGTGTTGCAGGGGCTACTGGAACGGTTGCAGTATCTACAGATACAACGAGTGGATTATTTGCACATGCCGAAGGAAATGGCTCACTTGCATCGGGGAATAGTGCACATGCCGAAGGTAAGGGAACTATAGCAAGCGGAATGGGTTCCCATGCTGAGGGTAAAGGTACTACTGCAAGTAATGTGTATTCACACTCTGAGGGTGACGGGGCGGTTGCAAGCGGAATCGGAGCACATGCCGAAGGTGGAGGAACTATTTCGAGCGGAACGTATTCACACGCCGAAGGATTATATGCAACAGCAAGTGGAAACCAATCCCATGCAGAAGGTTACGGAAGCGTTGCAGGGTCTGCCGGCACGGTTGCTGTATCAAATGATACTACAGCAGGATTATATGCTCATGCAGAAGGCAACGGGAATCTTGCATCGGGAAATAGTTCTCACGCAGAAGGGAAAGGCACTATAGCGAGCGGAATGTGGTCACATGCCGAAAGTTATGCATCTATTGCAAGTGGAACTGCATCTCATACAGAAGGAAGTTTGTCTGGTGCAAATGGACATTCTGCACATGCCGAAGGTTATGGGACGGTTGCAGGCACAGGAACGGTATCAACTTCGTTAGATACTACAGCAGGAAACTATGCCCATGCCGAAGGAAATGGAACAAAAGCATCCGGAAATAGTGCTCACGCCGAAGGGAAGCAAACAGTTGCTAGCGGAGCAGCTTCGCATAGCGAAGGAACTGGCACCACAGCTGATAATATTAATGCCCATGCCGAAGGAAACTTAACAAATGCAAATGGATACTCTTCTCATGCGGAAGGGTACGGCACGGTTGCAGGAGCTTCCGGAACAGCTAGTGCATCTGGTGATACTGCCGTGGGTAATTTCTCGCACGCCGAAGGGAATGGAGCACGTGCTTCTGGCAACAGCTCGCATGCCGAAGGAAGGTTAACTATAGCCAGTGGAATTGGATCACACGCGGAAGGTAGAGGCACTGTAGCGGGATCAATTGAGAATGTTGATATATCAACCGATACTACAGCAGGGTATTTTTCTCACGCAGAAGGTAATGGAACAAAAGCATCGGGTAACAGTTCCCATGCAGAAGGGAAAGGCACCACTGCAAATGGAAATGGTGCTCATGCAGAAGGTCTAAGTACAGTTTCCAATGGAAGCGGTTCACATGCCGAAGGTGGAAGTACAGTTGCTAATGCAGCAGGTGCTCATGCGGAAGGAACTTCTAGTGTGGCAAATTCTTCGTCTGCTCATGCCGAAGGCGGAGGTACTTTAGCATCAAATGGGACACTTTATAACATAACTGGATTTGATAACACATTAAAAACAATTACCTTAAATAATGTAACTGGATTAGTTATTGGGGATATGTTAGATATGAGAGGTAATGATATCTCCCCAATGCTTGATATACCTATAACTGCAATTAACGGAAATACAGTGACTCTTAATACAACTGCTACGATTTCGGCATCATGGATTAGTGTCGTTAAAAAACTTGTATCAGCATCACAATTCCCAACACACGCAGAAGGATATAACACTGTATCAACAGGAAGGGCATCGCACGCAGAAGGAAGAAATACAATATCAAGCGGAGATTATTCACACTCCGAAGGAATAGGTTCAGTATCAAGTGGTAACTATTCTCATGCAGAAGGGTACTATACAACGGCTAGTGGATTAAATTCACACGCAGAAGGTGGAAGTAATATTGCTAGTGGAGATATTTCTCATGTAGAAGGTAATGGTAATGCATCCTTAGGCTATTACTCTCACACAGAAGGTAATGGTAATATTTCTATTGGTGTTTCATCTCATGTAGAAGGAATGTACAATGTAGGAGCAACAGGATATTCACATGTAGAGGGTAGATTTAATTTAGCATCAAATGGAACGCTTTACACCATTGCATCCACCAACAATTCTGCAAAAACATTAACTCTTTTTGATGCAAATGGACTATCTGTTGGCGACTTGGTTGACATTAATGTTAAAGGTTCAGTAGCTCTCTACGACGTACATATTACTGCAATATCGGGTAATGTCATAACATTGAATACTACAGCTACTTTATCAGCAAATAATACCTGCTTGATAAAAAGAACTGACATACCTTATGCTATACATGTGGAGGGATATAACAATGTTGCTAGTGGAGCTAGATCACATGTTGAAGGAAACAACAGTACTGCTAGTGGTGACAATTCTCATGCCGAAGGAAATACAACTACAGCAAAAGGACTAAATTCACATGCAGAAGGTGTTGGAACTGTAGCTAGTGGTGGCAATGGTGCTCACGCAGAAGGAAATAGTACTGTAGCGGTAGGAAATAGTGCTCACGCAGAAGGATATGGAACAGCCGCAGGAGTTTCAGTTCCAACAGTCTCACCAGATACTTCAACCCAAGGATATTATACCCACGCGGAAGGTAATGGAACTAGAGCTTTTGGCAACAGTTCACACAGCGAAGGTATAATGTCAGCAGCTTTAGGATCAGCTTCGCATGCAGAAGGTTATGGTACATGTGCAGGTTTAGGGAACTATAGTTTATCCTCAGATACAACAGCAGGAAATTTTACTCATGCAGAGGGAAATGGAACAATTGCACAGGGAAATAGTTGTCATGCAGAAGGAAAAGGGTCTAATGCAATGGGTAACTACTCCCATGCAGAAGGACTTAACACTCTGGCTGAGGGTCCTCAATCTCATGCCGAAGGAAATATTAGCTATGCCAGTGGTAATGGAGCACACGCCGAAGGAAATACTACAGAAGCTACGGGGACATATTCACATGCCGAAGGAAATACTACTACAGCAAGTGGAGCAAACTCTCATTCAGAAGGGTATAATACACAAGCTTCTGGACAGTACGGACATGCAGAGGGTAACGGAACAGTAGCAAGTGGCGTTGCGGCTCATGCACAGAATGCAGGTACAATCGCACAAGGATATTGCCAGACAGTCATTGGCAAGCATAATGTTGCACACGGAACCAGTGGATCATTTGTATCTACAGATAGTGCATTTATAATAGGTAAAGGAACAAGTGATACAAGTAGGTCAAATGCATTTAGAGTAACGTTTGATGGAAAGACTTACGGATTATCTGCTTTTAATTCTACAGGTGCAGATTATGCTGAGTACTTTGAGTGGATAGATGAGAATATAGATAATGAAGATAGAGTGGGATTCTTTGTAACACTTGAAGGTGATAAAATGCGAAAGGCTGTTTCTACAGACGATTTTTTATTAGGCGTTATTTCGGCTACTCCTTCTGTTATTGGAGATAGTCATCAGGATGAGTGGAATAATAAATATATCACAGATGAGTGGGGACGCATAAAATATAAGTGGGGCAAGATTAAAACCAGTGAAACGAGTGTTAAAAAAGAAACGGGAGAGATAGAAGAAATAATTAAAGAGATTGACACATATATACCTGTAATAAATCCGAACTATGATCCTATGCAAGAATACATACCAAGAGAGCAGCGTCCAGAATGGGCAGTAGTAGGTATGATGGGAAAACTCCTTGTTAGAGATGATGGTACCTGTATAGTTAACGGATATAGCTGGCCGGATGATGAAGGAATTGCAACTCTATCGGATACTGGATACAGAGTTTTAAAAAGACTATCTGATAATATAATACAGATATTAATTAAGTAATAGAAGGCATCCATGAGGGTGTCTTTTATATTATAAAAAATGAAAGAAGGTATAAGAATGAGCAAAACAAAGTCTATTTTTACTGCGGTATTTGCCACACTGAGCGGATGGCTTGGTATCTTAGCGATACCTGTAATTATCATGGTGTTTTGCAATGTTTTTGATTATTTAACTGGGTTAGCTGCCAGTAAGTACAGGGGACAAACAATTGATAGCTATAAAGGGATACAGGGTATAGCAAAAAAGATATGTATGTGGATACTAGTGGGTATCGGAGCTATGACGGACCAGTTATTAATATATGCCGGAGATACGATAGGGATAACATTACCATTTACATACTTAATTGCTTGTATAGTTGCTCTATGGTTAACTTTGAATGAAATTATTAGTATACTTGAAAACATTAGGGACATTGGTGTAGAATTGCCTCCTTTCCTCCTGGCTATAACAAAGAATATTAAGAAACAGGTAGAGGATAAAACATCAGGAATCATTGAGGTGGAAGAGTTAAAGGATGAGGGAGGTAAAATGGATGATTAAGTTAGGACATGCATCAATCGACGAAAACGGAAAAATAGCAGGTGGAAAAGTAGGGGATCAGACAGGAAAAGAAATCTGTACAAGATTATGGTATCGACATAATCCTGCATGGAATCTATATATGGAATGCAAAGATCCGAAGCTGGCAGAGAAGGCAGCTAAGATCATGGAGCAGATTTGCGCCAATAATAACTTTGGTTATGATCAGTCTCAGAGACTGACCGGATATAATAGCATTAAGAAAGTAGGAATGACTAAAGCTTCAGGAGAATTTGATTGTTCTTCTTTGGTTTCTGCTTGCTACAAGCTAGCTGGCTTAAAAATCAGTGAGGGCAACACCACCAGGACAATGAAATCGGCGTTACAGGCAACCGGGATGTTTAATGTATATACCGATAAAAAGTACACTACATCCGATACTTATGCAATGCGTGGAGGAATCTATCTCTGCGAAGGTAGCCATGTGGTCATGACATTGGAGAATGGTGCAAAGTACACTCCTTATCCAGTACCGACAAGAAATATACATAAGGGTTGCAAAGGCGAGGATGTGAAGTGGGTACAGTATGAGTTAATAAAAGCAGGGATTACTAAGGTAGTGGTTAATGGAAAAGTGAAAAACCTTACCGTTGATGGAAAATGTGGTGAGATCACTGATGCAGCTATCAAAGTTTATCAAAATCAGTACAATCTTAAAGTTGACGGAGATTGTGGCCCGGTAACAAGAGGAGTATTGCTAGGAGAGTAATTATATATAGAAATCGGTGCAAGTTTGGAATCCTTCCGGTGGGAAGGATATAGCCGAAGGCAAGGGTGTCCATATTGAGGTGAAATCTGAAGGAAACTGGATGAGGGGAAGAGCAGAAAAATGGCTCTGCACTGTAAGACAGAGAGAGCCAAAACTGTCTGCTCATTGAGGCAATCTTTACTCGTATTGTTGAAGGATAAGAGCTGTATGAAAGGAGACTTTCACGTACGGTTCTGTGAGAAGCTTGAGGTGAGATTCCTCTTACTTAAAAGTGAATATAGTAAAATTGCTCACTCAGACTTCAAGGAACCCTCCTACTATCAAAATAATTTTTTGACGCATCATACCCTTGGTTATACAAGAAGTGATAAGTATCATCATTCGTCTTTATATTAAAATCCAAAGGGGATACATCAAGTGTATCAATAACGATAGACCGTTCTTTATTCAGCGGATTGGACTCGTACACCCCGTTTTGTACATAAGAATATAAATGCAGCAGCCCTTCGATATAGGAGATAAGATTATCAATCGGCTGATAGGTCAGGTTATTATGGAAGCGGATGCCCAGGGTATCCATATTGATACCATAATATAGATTGGGGTTATATTTCGGATAATCGAAAAGAGCCAGAGGGTAGTTGTTGATTGCACCTCCGTCACAGAGAACATTCGTCATTGCATTTCCTGAGATATTATGATCATCCGATATAATTGCTTCAAAAAATAGTGGTATGGACATGGATATCCTAATCGCTTCCGCTACCTCCATGGAAGGTGTGGTTTCATAGGAGAATATAGAGGCAGTTTTCATAGTAAGATTTGTTCCCACGATATAGAGGTCGAGAAAGGGACGATTATTCTTATGTAATGAGGGGTCTTTAAAGTCCTCGAAGGTATAAGGAGGTCGTTTTTTGGTGGACTCAAATTGGTTGTGAATTACGCCCTTGATCCATTTGTAAAAATATTCGGTGGAATACCATCCATATTGGGTCATCATTCGGTAAAGACAATTAATGTCCCCGAATAAATCTTCAATGACTTTTTTGACCTCATTCGGGATTACGTTTATAGCAGAAATATCACTCTTTGAGGGTACTTTATTGTAATCGAGCGAATTTGCAATCTCTGTCATTTCACGAAAAGGAAGGTTAAAGGCGGTGATGCAAGCAGTGATTGCACCGGCAGAGGTGCCGCCAACACGTTCTAAATTTTTCATTTTATCGTTATGGTATAGATAGTCCAACGCGCCCAGATATGAAATTCCTAATATGCCCCCGCCTTCAAATATCAAGTTATTAATTTCTCTCACAAAATCACCTCGTTTGAATCATAATAGATTTTATGCATCCTTGTGAAACAGTATTATAAAAAAGTGTAACATGCACAAAAAGGTGCTCTTAATCCTACATAGCTGATGAGGATTAAGAGCACCTTTTTTTATTGCATAGAATACGTTCCATGAATTAAAATCGTTTATTTTGTTACAAATATGGTAGTACTACATTTCTCAGGAGTCTTCATTCAGAAGTATATTTATTAATAATTTAGTGCATCATCGTATTATAATACAGCCAAAAAGGCAGGAGCGTATCCTACAGTAACGGTTGCTCGTAACGTATTCGAACAGGTATCAATAATGGAAATGGTGTTACTATAGGTGTTGGAGACAATGAGTCTGCCTCTCTCGGGTACAATTTCAACGCCATAAGGGCCAGGGCCGCAGCTGATTTTATTGATAACCTTATGGGTAAAAAGGTCAATGAAAGATACGGTATCGTCGGCACGATTCGCACAATACAATTGTTTACTATCGCTAGTAAAGGCCATATCAACCGGCATACCAGGAGAGGTGATATAGGGTATACCACTCTCGCCAAGATGGACATTAACAGGAGTGATGCTATCACCTTCTTCGTTGGATACGCATACCAGTTGGTTGGAAGGACTTACGCGCACACATTCTGTTCCACTTCCTGCAGGAATTACTTTTACGACTAAATTGATAGAAAGGTCGATGATTGCAATTTGTGAACTGTTTCGTAGGCTTACATAGGCCAATCTGCCATTTTTTGCAAGGTCAATTTGAAAACCAATGCTAGGAAGAGGGATTTCCGTAATTTTATTTAACGTACAGGCATCCAGGACATATACACTCGGTTCTCCGTAATGAACAACATATAATAATCTGCCGTCACGAGATAAACTAATACCTGCAGGGGATTTACCTACTGGAATCGTTGCAATAGTCTTTCTTAAATTCAAATTGATCTTAGAGATTGTATTAGCAGAAAAGTTGGTCACGAAGCCAAATTGGTTGATACGATCAATTGCAATATCAATAGGGCCTAAACCAACGCGAATATCATAAAGTCTTTTTCCTTTAATTATATCAACCACGGATACATAGTCACTAGCAAAGATGCAAATATAGGCTAATTGTGAAAATTCACAATCAATTTCTTCAAAAGCAGGACAACATTTTGCAGGAATGCAGTCGTCATGATGGTCTGGAACACCAATTTGCTTTAAATATTCAGTTCGGTTATTTAACATAAGATCACTTTTTATATTCATGTGATATCTCCTCTAGTTTGATGGATTATTGTTGATTACGAAATACGATGAATACCAATATTGTTGATACGAATTCCTTCGCACCGATGCCTTTAGGTTTTATGTGTTTCGCATTTTTTCTTTTGTAATGTTTTGAAGTTTATAATTGCAGTAATACAGTAATGCAGAAGGATAAGTCTGATATCAATGTTTCTGATTAAAGTTGGCTTCCTGGTACACGGTGTACAATCATATTTTTCATGGAATAATATATAATATGTCGAAAATAGTCGAGATGTTCTGAAAGACTATTACATGACCATAAAACCTTTGGAAACAAAATGGACAACTCTGCCATTCTTTGATAAAATGATTATAATTGTTAGAGTGGTTAAAGATCCGAACTGAGTTAAGATAGAAAGATTCCGGGGTGAAGGAGTAGCAATGGGTGAAAGTATATTAATTGTAGATGATGAGAAAGAAATAGCTGATTTGGTGGAAGTATATTTAAAAAATGAAGGATATCAGATTTATAAGTATTATTCCGGTGCCGAAGCTTTAAATTGCATTCAAACACATAAACTGGACCTGGCAATACTGGATGTTATGTTGCCGGATATAGACGGTTTTCGTATTTGTCAAAAGATTAGGGAGAATTATTTCTTTCCGGTAATAATGCTTACGGCGAAGGTGGAGGACATGGATAAGATCATGGGCTTAACTCTTGGAGCAGATGATTATATCACAAAGCCCTTCAATCCTTTAGAGGTAGTAGCTAGAGTCAAAACTCAGCTCAGAAGGTATATGCGCTACAATCATTCAGAAGTAATGCCATCGAGTGAAAAGATGGAGCTATTAACTCCAAATGAATATGAATTCAATGGTCTGGTTATTAATAAGGATACCCACAAATGTCAGCTTTTTGGTAAATCGCTTACCTTAACCCCAATTGAATTTTCGATTTTATGGTATCTGTGTGAGCATAGGGGAAAGGTGGTTTCCTCCGAAGAACTGTTTGAAGCAGTTTGGGGAGAAAAATTCATGGATAATAATAATACCGTTATGGCACATATTGGACGATTGAGAGAGAAGATGAAGGAATCATCAAAGAACCCAAAATTCATCAAAACAGTATGGGGGGTAGGCTATCAAATTGAATAAGCGGAGAATGAATTTTAAACGAGCCTTATCTATGAGGATATTAACCAGATTTTTTACTGCGATTTTTATTTATAGCGTCATCATGCTTTCCTTGTATTTATTGGCAAGAAATTATTTTCGTCAATTTATATGGTATGGTAGTAATGTGCTATATCAATTTTTAAATGCAATTGATGATAATTATATCGAATTTTTTATCCTAGTTTTGGGAAGTGGATACCTGGTTATATTTCTGTATTACTGGATGAAGACGCTTGGTTATCTGGAGAATATTATTAAGGCTACCGAAGTAATGTATCAATCAAAGGATGAACTGGTAGAGCTGCCTTCTGAGTTAAAAGAAGTAGAATATCAAATGAATCAGATTAAGATTGATATTCAAAACAATGAGCGGGCAGCCAAGGAAGCGGAGCAGCGCAAGAATGATCTTGTAGTATATTTGGCACATGATCTTAAGACGCCTCTGACCTCAGTAATTGGATATCTCACCCTCCTGCGTGATGAAAATCAAATATCGGAGGAGCTAAGAGAGAAATATCTTACCATATCCCTTGAGAAGGCGGAGCGGTTGGAGGATTTGATTAATGAGTTTTTTGAAATTACCAGATTCAATTTGACCAATCTAACGCTTGAGTTGAGTAAGATAAATCTAACCAGGATGTTAGAACAGATTACTTACGAATTTAAGCCGCTGCTTTACGACAAAGGTCTGGATTGCGTCATCAATGCAGAACCCAATTTAATGATTAAAATTGATGTTAATAAAATGCAGCGGGTATTTGATAATCTGATTCGTAATGCAATTAACTATAGCTTTCCTGACAATACCATTACGGTTACTGCAATACAACGGGAGAAGGATATCTATCTTAGCTTTTCAAATCATGGAAATACGATACCGCCTGAGAAGCTGGAGCGAATCTTTGAGCAGTTTTATCGATTGGACAGCGCCAGAACCTCAAAGAGTGGCGGCGCCGGGCTTGGGCTTGCAATTGCGAAGGAAATTGTGGAACTTCATGGAGGCAAGATTATGGCGAAAAGTGAGAATGAGATTGTAGAATTTCGGATTTCCCTCCCACTCCTTTCGTAGGAAAATCGTAAGAATTATATAAGAAAATAGTAATACTATCATATAGAAATACGGATAAAAAGCATTTCCGTCTTTGGTAATATCATATTATCAAGACAAGGGAATGCTTTTTTTGAGTATAAGGAGGATAAATCACAATGAAAAAGAAAAAGATCGCAATTATATTCGGAGGATGTTCCAGCGAATATCCCGTATCACTTCAGTCAGCATATGCAATTATATCCAACATAGACAGCAAAGAATATGAACTAATCTTAATCGGTATCACGAAGGAGGGTTCCTGGTTTCGTTATCTTGGTGACATCAATAACATTAAAGAAGATTCTTGGCTTACCAATGATAAGGACTGTGTTCCTGTAATGATTTCACCGGATCGAAAGCTCCATGGGCTAATAGAACTGAGAAAGGATGGTACAAGGTTTACGAAGCTGGATGCTGCTTTTCCTGTACTGCACGGTAAGAATGGTGAGGATGGAACAGTACAGGGTTTAATTGAGTTGGCAGGAATACCTCTTGTGGGGTGTGGAACGCTTTGCTCTGCTTTATGTATGGACAAGGACAGAGCTCACAAATTGGTGCAGATTATGGATATTGAAGTTCCAAGAGCAGTTCTTGTTCCTCATAATTATGATGAAGCAGGATTAATTCAGAATACGGCGCATTTAAAGTACCCTCTATTTGTTAAGCCGGTTAAGGCTGGTTCCTCCTTTGGGATTACTAAGGTATATGAAAAGAAGGATTTATATCATGCAGTCAATCTTGCTTTTTCTTTTGATAATGAGGTGATCATAGAAGAGAATATTGATGGTTTTGAAGTGGGCTGTGCGGTTCTTGGCAATCATGAACTGATTGTGGGTGAGGTGGATGAAATTGAGCTTACCGAAGGATTCTTTGATTATACCGAGAAATATACCTTAAAAAGCTCACAGATTCACATGCCAGCACGAATTGATGGACAAACCGCGGAAAAGATTAAACAAACTGCAGAAACGATCTATAAAACACTAGGCTGTAAGGGCTTTGCTAGGGTGGATATGTTTTTAACACCGGATAATAAGATTGTATTTAATGAAGTGAATACCATTCCAGGATTCACCTCACACAGTCGTTATCCCAATATGATGAAAGGCATCGGGCTACCCTTTAAAGAACTATTGACGAAGTTAATTGAACTGGGGATGAAGGAATGAAAACCATAACATTTCATAAAAAGGATGTTCACAGAGGAAAGTTGATACTGATTAATAAACAATATCCTTTAATGAGTACAGAAAAGGAATACAATATTTCAATGATACCTGCCTATGCAGGCAATCCGGGAGTTCTTTTGGAAAATAAGACTGCTTCTGTATTGTCCCATTTAATTGGCGTTTTAAGGTGTGATGAAGAAATTATGCCGGTTAGCGGCTATCGAACCTATGAGGAACAATTACGAATTTACTCGGATTCATTAGCAGAGAATGGTGATGAATTCACACAAAAATATGTGGCTCTTCCAAACCACAGCGAACATCAGTCGGGGTTGGCCATTGATTTGGCTTTAAAACAAGAGAAGGTAGATTTTATCAGACCACATTTTCCCTACGAAGGGATATGTAAGATGTTTCGAGAGAAAGCCCCCTTATATGGTTTTGTTGAACGTTATCAGAGGGGGAAGGAGAAAATAACCGGGATTGCCCATGAACCCTGGCATTTTCGTTACGTGGGGTATCCCCATTCCGTCATTATGCAAAGACTTGGCATGGCACTGGAAGAGTATACAGAATACTTAAAAGATTACCCTTACGAAGGTACACATTTTATTACGGAAGTATTCAAGCAAAGCGTAGAAATTTTTTATGTCAGTGCTGATTCGGGTCTGGCATCAATTGAATTAGAGGATGATATCATCTATCAAACTTCGGGAAATAACATAGATGGATTTATTGTTACAGTTTGGAGGTAAATATGGTGGGGGAGAAAAAAACATATGGTGGGGTGGAAGACTTGCAGATGATAGCAGCTCCATCCAAGAAAGCTGCTATTGATATAAAAGGATTTCTTCATTTTATACAAGGTAATGGCAATAGTCAAAAGAATACAAAAGACAATATTTGTGGATATCGCTCCTGGATGGAGATTAATACGGAGAACCTGAAATATAATGCAAAGCTACTTCAGTGTCTTATGCCAAAGGGCTGCGAGATGATGGCTGTGGTCAAAGCAAATGCTTACGGACATGGAGCGGTAAAGGTATCGAAAGTGCTGAACGAAATTGGAGTGACATCATTTGCAGTGGCTACTCTTGATGAAGGGATTGAGTTGCGAAAAAAAGGCATAAAAGGAGAAATTCTAATCCTTGGTTATACGGATGTGGTTCGGGCAAAGGAAATACAACGCTATCATTTGATGCAAACGGTAATTGATTATGACTATGCCATCATGCTTAGTGAGTGCAATAGGAATATAGAAGTCCATATTAAAATTGATACGGGGATGCACCGATTGGGTGTAAGCGCGGATGAGATTGATAAAATATACAGGATCTTTTTACAAAAGGGAATCCATGTCAGTGGAATTTATACTCATCTGAGTACTTCGGACAGCTTAGACAGCATGGATGTGAAATATACCTGGAATCAGATAGAAAGCTTCTATTATATGTTAAGGCAGCTTAAAAAGAGAAAAATTGATCTACCTAAAATCCATATTCAAAGCAGCTATGGACTGTTAAATTACAATGAATTGCAATGTAATTATGCCAGAATCGGAATTGCGCTTTATGGCTCATTAAGTTCCATGGGAGACAAAGTTAAAACACCTGCAAATCTGCGTCCGGTATTAACCTTAAAATCGAAGATTGCAATGATTAGAGAAGTCTATCAAGGAGAAGGTATTGGTTATGGAAGGGATTTTCATGTAACCAGGGACAGTAAAATTGCAGTTATTCCCATTGGTTATGCAGACGGCTTGCCGCGTAATCTGACGGATGGATTAGGGTTTGTGTTGGTTCAGGGAGTACGTGTACCGATTATCGGAAAGATTTGTATGGATCAGCTCTTAATTGATGTAACCGATCTGGAGGAGGTAAAAATCGGAGATATTGTAACTTTAATTGGATCAGATGGAAAGCAGGAAATTCCGGCTGTTCAGATGGCAAAGAGCGTGGGGAGCATAACGAATGAATTATTTAGCAGGTTGGGTAGCCGAATAGAAAGAATTTATATATAATAGAAAATTAATCAAAGTGTTAAAAGCTCTGTTTATACCATGAAAGAGAGTTAAACCATGGTGAAAATATTTCAGTATTGATAATAAAATTTATTACCGCTCACTGGTATGATAACCTATTGCATAATCAAACAGCCTATTTCTTGGGACATCATTTGAGTAAGCATAAAAACATTTCTACAGTAATTATACCGTTTCATTATTTGCTCGATAATAAACATTTTTCTAAATAAAAGCTTAGGGTGTTGTAATCTGATTACAGCACCTATTTTTTCATGTTTTTTATATGATTACTATTGTGTACCGTTGTGTAAAGTCTGGGAAATCATCTTATTCGGGTACCTAATAAGATGCGTTTTTGCAACAGGGATTAGGAGTAGGAAGCTGGAATAGTAAACTATTTTTTTCGATATGGTAATAAGATGTCGGACAATGGTAAAAAATTTGAACATAATGGAAAGAATGATTGCAATGTAGAGGTTTATTGATATAATTATAACTACACTCAGGCTATAGAATAAGATTGTATTCTGGCTGGTGTAATAAAATTGATTAGTTAATTGTAAAAATATCCCAATGTAGTGCTACACGATTAAGGAGAGTGATGCAGATGAACCCGATTATTAGTGTAAAGAATTTTGTGAAAACCTATGGTAATTTTAAGGCTGTGGATGATATTACCTTTGAGGTGGAAGAAGGCTCCATATTTGCCTTCCTAGGTCCGAATGGTGCAGGCAAGAGTACAACAATTAATACGTTATGTACAATATTTGAAAAGACCTCAGGAACGCTGTTAATTGATGGTAAGGATGTAACTGGCGATAAAACCGGTGTAAGAGCATCAATTGGAGTGGTGTTTCAGGATTCCACTCTGGATGCGAAGATGTCCATTGAGGAAAATCTAAAAATGCACTGTGTTTTTTATCATATTCCCAAAAATGAGGTAGAGGATAGAATTCAGTTTGTATTAAAACTGGTGGATCTTCTGGGAGAAAGAAAAAAGCTGGTTGGCGCTTTATCGGGAGGAATGAAACGAAGAGTTGAAATCGCAAGAGGTTTAATTCATTATCCTAAGGTATTGTTCCTGGATGAACCCACAACCGGGTTGGATCCTCAGACACGTTCCCATATCTGGGAATATATTCTGAAGCTACAAAAGGAAAGAAATATCACCATATTTTTGACCACTCATTATATGGAGGAAGCAGAAATTTGCGATAAGATTGCAATCATCGATGGTGGTAAAATTGTTGCACATGATACTCCCTATGCATTAAAGAAGCAATATACCAAGGATAAGGCATTTATCACAACAAGAAATGAACAAGCACTTGTTGAACTACTTGAAAAGCATCAGCTGGAGTATGTTAAGAAAGAAAATCATTACCGTGTTGATGCTCAAAATATTGAACCCTTGTTACAGGTAATTAGTGTATTGAAAGATGATATCATCGATATTGAGATTAAAAAAGGTACTTTTAACGATGTTTTTCTAGAAATCACAGGCAAAAAGATTAGAGAGGAGGCTTAATATGAGTACGATCATCGCGTTATGGATTAGAGGCTTGAAGGCATTTGTCAGAAATAAGACAGGTCTGATCTTCTCCCTTATTTTCCCGCTTTTCTTTGTATATGTATTTGGAGCAATCTTTAAAAATGATGCAATAGAAAATCCGATTGCATATATGCTTTCCGGTGTTATCATTACAACGGTATTTGAAGGTTCCCTGAATTTGGCTTCTACTACAGTGGATGATATGGTAAGTGGTTTTATGAAAGAGGTTCTGGTTTCTCCCGCAAAACGATTCTATGTGGCAATCGGTCAGCTTTTATCTGCCGCTACAGTATCAACTTTGCAGGGAATTATGATACTGGTAATCGGCTTATTTATTGGGATAGAGTTTACTTCCTGGACTACACCCATTTATATATTGGTATCCATGATTAGCGTTGGACTTGTATTCTCCGGTGTGGGATTATATATGGCGACTAAAGTGCGTAGTGGGCAAACCTTTCAGATTATCAAGACAGCAGTTACTATGCCGCTTACCTTTATCTCGGGTGCTTATATTCCACTTTCCATGCTACCGGAGTTATTAAGATATGTGGCATACATCAACCCCATGACTTATGCTACTGCATTTTTTCGAATGATTGTTTTGGAGAAGGCAGGTCGACCGGTTGATGAGTTGGTGAAGGAAGGATTGGCAATCGATATACATGGATTTATTGTAACACCATTTATGTCGTTTGTGATTTTCCTCTTAATTGGAGCATTGTTTTTAATTCTTTCAACCAGATCCTTTGTAAAAACTGATTTCTCAAGAATTAATAGAAGCTCCAGCGATGCCAGTGCGTTATGGGGATAATTTAAAAATTTAGGGAAAGAATAAACATGTCAATATCGACCTAATAAGAAGTCATTTTTCGAAATAGAACGGTTATATTCATTGTGATAAAATAGTGTTAGTTTATTAAATGAAATATAAGGAGACATGGGATAATGAAAACAGAGAAAATAAAAGAATTAATAGCCCTAATGACATTGGAAGAGAAAGCTTCCCTTTGTTCCGGTGATGACTTCTGGCATACAAAGGCGATTGAGAGATTGGGAATTCCTGCGGTAATGGTTTCGGATGGCCCTCATGGTTTGAGAAAGCAGGATTTAGAAGGAGACCATCTTGGTATTAATGATAGTATTAAAGCGGTATGCTTTCCGGCTGGATGTGCAACAGCAGCGTCCTTTAACCGTGATTTAGTAATGAGTATGGGAGAAGCACTTGGCAATGCCTGCCAGGCAGAAGGAGTAAGTGTTGTGTTAGGGCCCGCGGTTAATATAAAAAGATCACCGCTTTGTGGACGAAATTTCGAATACTTATCGGAAGATCCTTATGTAACTACCGAAATGGCGGGAGCGTTGATTAAAGGCGTTCAAAGCAAACATGTTGGTACCAGTATAAAGCATTTTTTGGCGAATAATCAAGAGACCCGCAGAATGTCTGCTTCTTCAGAAGTAGATGAAAGAACTTTACGTGAAATCTATCTTGCCGCTTTTGAAGGTGCAATTACAAAACAAAAACCTTGGACAGTAATGTGTTCCTATAATAAAATCAACGGAGTATATGCAGCAGAGAACAAGACTTATCTTACGGATGTACTTCGTAAAGAGTGGGGATTTGACGGTTATGTGGTAAGTGATTGGGGTGCTGTAAATGACAGAGTGCGTGATCTTGAGGCAGGAATGGATCTTGAGATGCCAAGCTCCAATGGTGCCAATGACAGGTTAATCGTTGAGGCAGTAAAAAACGGAACTTTGCAAGAAAGTGTACTGGATACTGCGGTTGAAAGAATTCTGGATATTGCTTATCGCTTCGAAGAGAATAGAGATCCTCATGCAGTATTTGATCTGGATAAGGATCATGAATTAGCACGAAAAATTGCTCAGGAAACCATCGTATTGTTAAAGAATGATGATATCCTACCACTGGATGGTAAGGAAACCATTGCATTTATTGGTGAATTCGCTAGTAAGCCCAGATATCAAGGTGGCGGTAGTTCCCATATTAATAGCCATAAGTTCACATCCGCTGTAGAAGAAGTGCAAGGGATGGAGAATATTACTTATGCACAGGGCTATCGTACGGATAAGGATGAAGTGGATGAACTGCTGGTTCAAGAAGCAGTGGAGGCAGCGAAGAAGGCAAAGGTAGCAGTTATTTTTGCAGGGCTTCCGGATTCCTTTGAGTCAGAAGGATATGACAGAGAGCATATGAGAATGCCAAATTGTCAAAATCATTTGATTGACCGAGTAACAGAGGTGCAGCCCAATACAATTATCGTATTGCACAACGGTTCTCCGGTGGAAATGCCTTGGATCAATAAAGTGAAGGGAATTATAGAAGCATATCTTAGTGGTCAGGCTGTGGGCGGAGCCGTGGTAGATATCTTATTTGGAAAGGTAAATCCCAGTGCTAAGCTTCCAGAGTCCTTCCCGATTCGTCTGGAAGACAATCCTTCCTTCTTGTTCTTCCCGGGCGAAGAGGATGTTGTTGAATACAGGGAAGGGATATTCGTTGGATACCGTTATTATGATAAAAAGAAGCTAGATGTACTTTTTCCGTTTGGACATGGCCTATCTTATACAACATTCGAGTATTCTAATCTGGTTCTTAGTAAAAAGAGTATGAAGGATACCGAAAGTGTAATTGTATCCGTAGATGTTAAAAATACTGGCGCTGTTGCAGGAAAAGAGATTATTCAATTATATGTTGCAGATAAACGAAGTACAGTCATCAGACCAGAGAAGGAACTGAAGGAATTCGCGAAAGTGGATTTGGCTCCGGGTGAGAGTAAGACAATTGCTTTTGAATTAAGTAAGAGAGCCTTTGCTTACTATAATACGAAGATTAGTGATTGGTATGTGGAGAGTGGAGAATTTGAAATCATGGTCGGAAAATCTTCCAGAGAAATAGAACTTTCCACAACAATTACGCTGGAGTCTACAACAGTAATTCCATTCCGCTATACAAGAGACACGCTTCTTGGAGACATAAGCAACAATAAGAAGGCAATGGAGATTATTAATAATTCTGTCAATTTGGATGAATTGCTGGGCATAGCTAATAATGATACTACCGAGTCTTCCTCGGAAGCAATAACTCCTCAGATGCAGGAAGCAATGATGAAATTTATGCCTCTTCGCGGAGTATTGAGCTTTGGCAGCAGTGTATCGGGAGAAGAGCTGGATCGAGTGATTGAACGACTGAATCAGGAGGCGTCAATTGAGTAATAAATGATTGACACTTGGCTGATACAATTGGTACCTAGTTCTTAATAAAATTATTTTAAAGCAAATCCAATAGATGTTGCAGTTTAATAGCCCTTTCACCACGGTTGATTGGCTTTGTGCAAATTGTCATAGTCACAGTATAAACAGGACTAGGTGTCCCCAAACATCATTGAAATATAGAATATATAAAAAAGAAGAGCGAAACCAGATTCTCCATTGACAGAGAATCTGGCTCAGCTCTTCTTTCTATTTAGGATAGAGGTGCCAAACTCCGTTCAAATAGGGTAATAATATCCTTGGTTCAATGTGTTGTTTTTGCTGTAGTAACAGTATGGTAGAGATTTAGATATTTATAGACATAATTAAAAGGGTGGTGTTGAATGTGGGGGCACTGGATAGAGGGGTTACAGAAAGGGACTAATATAATCACAGATTGTATTTGGGAGTATATAATATAATAGTCAAATAAGAAGTTAAATAGCTTGTCATGATAGTAGTTCGCTTCTTATGTATTCTTATAATGGAATGGTGAGAGGGATGGATAATTCAACAGAACAGAAATTGACCGTAGAGTTTCGAGAAGGGGTCACAGAAACAGCACCGATTATACCCCGGAGATACACCTATATACAGAAGCCGGATACGGAAGAAGCGAAACTGGTGGTAGCTCCGGAGTTTGATTTTGATATAGCAAAGGAAGGACAAGAAGAAATATTAGGAGAGTGGCTCCTTGCAGACTCAGGAACTTGGTTTTATGTCTATCTGGACATGGTGGATAGGAATGGGCAAGAACTTAGTAAAGGACAGCAAATTGAAAGAGAGCATTTATTATTACACGCTTTGGTATCCATTAGAGAGGGTGACGCAAAGTTTTTTGAGGTACATCCCGAGTTATTGAATTATCCAATCATTGTTTACTATCTATATCCAAATTCAGATAAGAATTATGAAGAGTGTTGGGGAACCTTTGCTAACTACGATATTACTGTTTCAGAACTTCTTATTAATTCACAGTCTACGGAGGACTACCATATACTAATAGATCAAAAATGGGGAGATTTAACCGGAGATGGAACGTTGGAGAAAGTAAGCATTTTTGGTGATTATTCTTCTGATTTTAATAAATATAGTAATATCATTTTGCAAATAGATACAGGCTCCGAACAATCGGAAGTAATTATGGAACTAAACGGAAATAATCCCTCTCTTTTTCTTGGAGATTTTACAAAGAACCATAGGAGTGAGGTGTTGTTACGTGCAGATCGGTTCATGAATAGCATGATATCCCAGGATCAAGGCGAAGTAGGAGCGAGTATAGAGGAATTTAGCGATGAAGGAATCAATACAATATTTACAAATGATCAATATAATTTACAATATCGCTTTTATGTTGAGTTTGTTGACGGCTTTAAGGTGAGAATTGTTACTGTGAAAGAAGAGAAGATATTCTTTTTAGATATTAGTTATCTGGGTATGAGTTATCTATCCCAATATTACAAGGAGAATGGCGAACTGAAAAAACCGGTTCAGGGTGTTGTTCAAAAAGCGGAGGCATTCTTACCCATAGTTACAAATACGAAAGAAGGATATTATGATTTGTTGGTGATCCATAGGATTGTTGAATCACAATCAAAGGAGCTTCTTGGGTATATAGAAAATTGGTTGAGTTGGGAACATGAACAATTTGTAAGTGTTCGAATGGTAGCAGCAACACCAGGAAGAAGTTTGGTGTAATTTAAGAATAGTGTTTGGTATTAAAAGACATGGTTAGCAGTGGAAATCAAGGGAATAAAGCAAACAAGATAGAATGTAAAAGATGTTCTTATTACCCTATAATTTGTTATACATGTAAAACAGATAAATCGTTCGACCTAATAAATCTGTGATATTTGATTATATAGACTACTACAACAATCACAGATATCAGAAAAGATTGTTGTGTATAACGCCTATGGAATTTAGGGCGCAATTAGAAAGCATTGCATAAAACTACCGCCAAACACACAAGGCGATTGGCGGCATAGAAATTTTATTATTTTCACTTCTTGACAGGGAGCGGTTCAAAGTTCATTTACTCTTTTAATTTTTTATTAATACAATGAAGTTATTTGAATACTTTAACCCTCACATCCAGAGGAAGCATCGGTTTCTCACTAGGTGGAGCAGTCGGCTTACCAAAAGGCATTTGACCAATGAATTTCCAGTTATGGGGAAGATTCCATTCTTTCTTTACATCAGCGTCAATCAACTCGGAATAATGTTGTAAGGAAGCACCAAAGCCTTCGGCTTCCAAGGCGGTCCATACAACAAGTTGAAGCATGCCGTTTGATTGTTGAGACCATACGGGGAAATTATCTTTGTAAAGAGAGAAGCGTTCTTGAAGGCCTTCTACCACGGCGTTATCTTCAAAGAAGAGAACAGTACCATAACCGGCCTTAAAGGAATTAATCTTATCTTCAGTATCAGGGAACTGTTCTGCCGGCACAATCTTTCTTAATGCATCTTTCGCATACTCCCACAGTTTATCATGATGGTCGCCTAACAGTAAAACCACACGGGCACTTTGTGAATTGAAAGCAGAAGGAGTATGAGTTACTGCATAATCGATAACCTCCTTGACTTTATCATCAGATACTACAAAATCTTTGTTGATAGCATAATAAGTACGTCTGTTGGCAATTGCGGATAAAAAATCTTTTGACATATAAATTCCTCCTTTTTGAGTTGAATAATTTTTAATAGTTGAATTAAAGTGCTTCTATAAGAGATGGAAGCCTTATTTAAAAGTCTTTATATCATTATATACCCCATTGTATATAAGATAGAATATGCTTTTAAGTATATAACAAATAGTAATGCGTTACTAAATGTATATCAACTTACTAATAGTAACTTCTTATGAGCCTATTATTACACGACTCCATGAATAAGTCAATACCTTTTTTTATAAAAAATCAATTATTTAATATATATTGAAATAGTTGTCTGATTATTATAAAAAACTTCCCCTGATATCAGGTAATAATTTATCATCTGACATCAGGGGTTTTTTCTTAAGAATTTGATATAATTCGAACTATCTCCATTTTTCTGCCCATTTTTGCAATTCATCCATAACGGGCTTAAGCTCATATCCTTTTTCGGTAAGTTCATATTCGATCCGAACCGGAGTTTCAGGATATACTTTTCGAATTACGAGTCCTTCCTTCTCTAGCTCCTTAAAACGTTCTGTAAGCATTCGGGCACTCATATTGGGTATTGAGTCCGATATGTCGGAAAATCGCTTCTTACCGGCTAATAGAGTTCGAATGATCAGCCCAGTCCATCGCTTTCCCAATAACTCGAAGGCTGCCTCAAATTTTGGACATAAATGAAAGTCTTCCATAATAATCACCTCACAATAATATTATATCATACTTACTTGACAAAAGTAAGTAGGTAAATATATAATACTTATTATTGGTAAGTCAATTACATATAGTTAGTAGAAATAGCTTTAAACAAATCAAACAAAGAATTAGATTACCTATTTAGAATGGATTTGCAAAAGCTAGAAACATAATTTTATATGCCAGGAAAAGCTATGGTATCAAAATATCTAATCTATAATAGATAATATTAGTATTTCATAATTACCTAAATAAAACACAATAAGGAGGAAGTCTCATGTCAGATTTGAGGAAAGTAATTGAAGAAAGGCGATCAGCGAATAATTTTGTGAAAGGTGTAGTGCTTCCTGAGGAGGAACTGTCAGAGATGTTTGAACTGCTTCGGTTATCACCCTCTTGTTTTAATATACAACATGCACATTACCTGGTAATATCGGACGAAAATAAAAAAGAACTCTTAAGAGAGTCTGCATTTCGTCAATATAAGGTACATACAGCTTCCGCTGCAATCCTCGTTCTAGGTGACAAAGAGGCTTATCAAGAAGCAGATAAGATTTATTCCGGTATGGCTAATTTGGGAATCTTATCAGAAGAGGAATATAATCAGACCATTGCGTCAATCAATGGTTTATATGAAGGAAGAGGAGAGGAATTTAGACGGGAAGAGGCAATTCGTAATGCTTCCTTATCAGCAATGATGTTCATGTTAATTGCAAAGGATAAGGGCTGGGACACTTGCCCCATGATAGGTTTTGAACCGGATAAGGTGAGGGAGGTTTTTAATATACCAAAGAGATATGAACCTGTTCTCTTAATTACAATCGGCAAGGAAGATACCAAAAACAAGAGGCTGAGGGGATATCGTAAGGATGTTAAGGAGTTTGTCACCTTTAATGGGTTCCCGGTGTAAAGTGAATATATAATTAGAGTACGTGTTTTTAATATATATATCAAAAAGGAATGTCGAATTTAAGGGGCGACCCTATTATAAATTTGACATTCCTTTTATCATCTTGAATTAAATGAATTTAGTTTTGTTAGCGTTTTGTTAAGTATAGATAAGTTAGGTACACATAGCATATTTCCTAAATGTAGGAAGTGATTTCAAACTTCGATTTTTTATACATGATGATGTTGGGATCAAATAGTCCTGTTTATACTGTGACTATGATGAGTTGCACAAAGCCATAGAATGAACGTTTTTAAAGACCATATGACATACTAATTATTTATTAAAGTTTAAAACGATCGCCTTAGGGCGGCTCATAGCTTCAATACTATAGCGTATGCCCTGTGTTCCCATACCCGAAGATTTCACTCCCAAGAAAGGAAAATGATCCGGTCCGCGCTCGGTTTTATTATTGATTTGAACAGTGCCTACTTCAAGCTTCGTTGCAATCAGAAAGGCTTTGTCAATATTTTGAGTAAAGACGGAGGATTGAAGACCATATTCGGAGCGATTAGCAATGGCTATTGCTTCTTCCTCGTTTTTCACTCTCATAATTGGAAGAACAGGTCCAAAGGGTTCTTCCCAAGCGATTCTCATATCGGTTGTTATGTGGTCAAGAAGGGTTGGGTATAGGAGATTCCCTTCTCTGCGATTTCCTGTGATTAGTTTTGCCCCTTTTGCTAAGGCATCATCGATTAGTTCTTGGACGTAATCAGCAGCCTCTTCATTAATTAGTGGTGTAATTTGAACACCTTTAGCAGGGTTTCCTACTTTAAGTTGATTTACATCCATCTCTATCTTTTTAACTAATTCATCCGCTATGGCATTAACGGCTAATACTCGTTTTACAGCGGTGCAACGTTGACCGGAGTAACTATAAGCACCGGCTACGATATTACTTGCTGTCATATCTAAATCTGCATCATCAAGTACAATTGCAGCATCTTTTCCACCAAGCTCCATCATCATAGGAACCATTTCAGCAATCTTAGCAATGTGCTTACCCACATTTGTACTTCCGGTAAAATTAATAAAATTAATTTCAGGATGAGTGATAAGATAATCACCAATTTCAGAGCCCTTTCCAGTGGCAGTGCTTAATACACCCTTAGGAAGACCTGCGGTGTGGAAAATCTCTGCGAGATATAATGCACTAATGGAGCCCTGAGTCGGAGGTTTAAGAATAACGCTATTTCCTGCCATGAGAGCAGGTGCAATCTTTGAGGCAGAGAGATTAATTGGGTAGTTGAAAGGGGAGATTGCTAATACAATACCCAGCGGAACTCTGGTTACAAAAGAAATTTTATTCTTTTTATATCCCGGAAAATTATCAGCTCCAATTGTCTCACCTTGCAGGTGCATACCTTCATTTGCAGTAAAACGAATGAAATCAGCAGTACGTTTTATTTCAGAAATAGCAGAATCCGTATCCTTTGATATTTCCTTTTCTAATATTTCAGAAAGAAATTCTACGTTCTCTTCTAAGATATCGGCTGCCTTCATTAATATTTTGGCTCGCTCACTGATTGGTGTGTCCTTCCAGCTCTTTTGTGCGTCTTTCGCACTCTTTATCACTTGATCAATTTCTTCAATACTCATTAATTGAATTTTACCTACAAAGCTGCGATCTACCGGTGAAGTGATGTCAAGCGTCCGATTACTTGTAGTTGTCACCCACTCACCATTCACCAAATTGCCATAAACTTTATCCGTATTATTTCTATTTAGCATCGTCATTCCATCCTCTCTTATAAATTTTGGTAGAAGCATAATTATTTGGCCATTTGCAAATTGCTATTGCCACTGTATAGAGCCTTTGGCATTCGAATCATAATAGCTGGTTGCTCGGTAATAAATAAAATAGAGCCAATTCCTCAGCTTCAGTGCTGTCTACGGGTACTAGTAAGTTTTAGAATTGAACTTCATGCATATGAAAATTTCTGCATGATACCAATTATGATAAATACAAAGTTATTGTATTTAGATAATTCCTATTATATACCTCAAAATGTATTTGGTAAAGATTGTACTAATAAATTAATGAGAACAGGAATATATTGGTAGAGAAACTATTTGGAGGGCATATCGGATGGGAATCAGAATGTCGGCCGACGAAAATGTATTCCCTTATGATGTTGAGGTAGTCGCAATCAACTTATTTGTTCCTTGGGCAATTGATATCAGTAAGGAGGGAAGGCTATACGTTAGCGAACGTTCCGGTAGTATATGGGCAATCGAGAACGGTAATTTTTTACCCGAACCGATTATTCGGTTTGCATTTCCATTTGTCAGTCAGGGTGAAGGGGGACTTCTTGGTATTGCGCTGGATCCTGATTTTGAGACGAATCATTTTATCTATGCAATGCATTCCTATTATGAGGATGGGAAGTTATATAATCGAGTGGTAAGGTTAATAGAGGAAAACAATAAAGCCACCGTTGATAAAGTAATACTTGATAAGATACCCACTTCAAATGCACATAACGGAGGAAGGATTAAAATTGGACCGGATCACAAGCTCTATATCACCACTGGCGATGGAGGATTTGCAAATCTATCCCAAGACGTGAGCAGCTTAGCAGGTAAAATCTTAAGAATAAATTTGGATGGTACTATTCCGGAAGATAATCCATATCCGAATTCTCCGGTTTATAGTATAGGTTTACGTAATCCACAGGGACTGGCATGGGGAAAAAATGGTGAACTATATGCGACTGAGCATGGACCTGTGGCACACGATGAAATAAATCAAATAAGAGCTGGCGCAAATTACGGTTGGCCTATTGTAAAAGGAAATGAAGAAACACAAAGCGTGGGAGTACAAAAGCCCCTGGTTCAAAGTGAGAATGAAACCTGGGCACCCTCTGGCATGGCATATATTAATCAAGGACCATGGGAAGGGAGTCTTCTTGTGGGTGAATTGTTTGGAAAAGGGGTGTTGCAAGTAAGATTAAGCGAAGAAGGATCTGAGGTTGTCCGGGTTGTACCTTGGTTGGAGAATAGTTTCGGACGGATTAGAGAAGTATATCAGGCTGCAGATGGTTCAGTTTATCTTACAACCAGTAACCGAGATGGGAGAGGAAGCCCGGATGCAACAGATGATAAAATCATTCGGTTAATTCCAAAGAATATGGGTTGATAAGGTTTTGCCTTTGAAGATGGTTATTACTAGAGGATTGCAAGGCATTATGACTCAAAGATTAACCTCGGATTATATTGCGAACATGGAGATGCTTCTTAATAATCTGTGTATTATAGAAAGAGGAACATGGTGGCGGTTTTAATAATCCATGTTTAATAGAAAGAGGAACATGGTGGCGGTCTTAATAATCCATGTTTATAGAAAGAGGAACAAGGTTTATGATTTAACATAAAGCTTGTTCCTCTTAAAATATAATTGTTATAAAATGTAAATAGATTACCTATGATTCGGTGTTAAAAGCCCTGTCAATACAGAAGAGAGGGCGATTTACACAAATAGGGTTAAAAATCACTCATGCTGTATTTATCAACAACGGCAGTTCTGGTATAGGTATTGCTCTCAAGTGGCTCATTTGCTACAAGATGGTTGTATAAATAGATAATCGGATCATGCCCTTGACCGAAGGATTCCTGATGGAAGGCTTTCTGAATTGCTCCTTTTCTAATTAAGTTAGCAATATCATCATTGTAGTTAAAGCAGAATAACTTTGTTTTACCAATCAACTGCATTTCTTCTATTAATTTTGCAGCGCCCATAACACCTTCGCCTATAAAGAGAATTGCATCTACTTTAGGCATGTAATACATTACTTCTTTTAATTTCTTATAAACCTGTGAGGTTCCTTCCACATCATCGATATCCATAGCTACTTTAATCTTGGAGTATTTGGAGAGCTTTGCTACTGCTGCATCACGGCGGGTACAGTTAATTGAGGAATTGGAATTTCCTTTAAATATAATTACAGTACCTTCTTCGTCAATACTTTTTGCAAGGATTTCAGCAGCAAGTACACCTTCTGATTTAATATTTGGACCAAAATAGGATAATCTTTTTGAAGTATCGATAATATCGCAATTAAAAGTCATTACAGGAATCTTCTTTAATGCGGCTTTCTGTATACAATCATCAATTCCTTTTACAAAGCCGGGAAGAACAAGACCATCGCAGCCATTATCAATAATGGTATTTAATTCTTCAATAAAACTTTTATCGATTTTTTCATAACCAATAAAGTTTAAATCCACATTCCTATCTTTTAACTCATTTTGGGCATATAGGGCACCTTGTTTTACAGATTGCCAGAAAGCATCGTTTACTGGGCTCATCATAACAAAACGAAGTCTTTTCGGACTTGCTTGAGTAACAGGTAATACGGAAGTCTTATATCTCTTCAATAGATTCTCTATACTGGATAACATTCTCTTAAGGGACAGTGCTTGTTCATTGATTTCTTCATTTTCTGCAAGTTGTTCTTCTGTAACGGCAGCCACGTCTTCGGTGATGGAAGAAATCTCAAAGGAGGAGTCATGCAGTAAGGAACCATGATTACTGATTTCTTTTGTGCTATCGCTAATTCGAAGTGATTCTTCATAAACCTCTTTTATATCAGCATTTAATATACTTGCATTTTTATTAATGGTATAGAAAGAATCTTTTACGGAATTAAAAATCTCCTGGCTGAGTGAGAAGCTTTGGGATACATTAACAATACCCTCACTTACTTTTGAATTACTCTTTAATATATTGGTGATTAGGCTATTAATCTGCGTAACACTATCTTTGGTTGCTTCAGAAAGTTTATCCATCTCCATTGCAACGACAGCGAAGCCTCTGCCCGCTTCCCCGGCTCTGGCAGCTTCTACTCTTGAGTTCAAAGAAAGAAGGTTAAGTTGTCCTGCAATATTCATAATTAATTTACCGAATTCGTTGATTTGAGAAAGATTTGAGTCAAGGGTTTTGATGAAGCTTGAGGTTTCATCAAGATTATTAGAAATTAACTCAACCTGATCTGTATATTTATCTACATGACTTGCACCGTCTGAGGTTAACTTGGCGGTATTCTCCATAAAACTTTCAATGGTTCCAAGTGTGGTGGTAATACGATTCGCTCCATGGCTCACTTGTTCTATTCCATCAAGAGTATCCTTGGCTAGCTTTAACTGTTCCTGTGCTTTTTCAGCAACGATGGATATGTTGGAGGCAATAAGTTCATTGCCCTTATAACTCATATCGATACTCTTTGTCACTTTATCAATTGCGTCAGAGAGTATAATAACATTGCTTTTGGTGGTTTCTATGTAACTAAGCAGATTACGCTTCATATCATTAAAAGCGGATGAAAGAACTTCAAGTCCTCTGGTTTTCTCGGAAATGATATCACTTACATTCAGATTACCTTGAGATAATGTGACTGCATTCTCATCGATTAATCGAATTGCCTTTATAAATTGATAAAAAAGCAATAAAAGAATCCCCGACAAAATTATTAATATGACGATTAGAACATGTATCGCATAGGTAAAGATGGCCGGGCTCACAATATCAAGTACTAAGGTGAGAAGTAGTAGAGCGGGAATAATAATAGTAAGGCGAAGAACTAGAGCTTGGGTGTTTTTTTGATCAAATAAAAACTTTCTTACTTTCTTAAATGTATTCATAAAATTCCTCCTCGAATTATGGCACATGTTCCGTCGAATCTTGTTTATTTCGAATGATTCTAAGTGCCGTCCCATATTTTATTTTAACATTTTTCGATAAAAAGTACAATGAAGATTTGAAAAAGTAAAATAATCACCATATTCAATAAAAAACTACATGGACAATTCAATAATATGTATAAAAATTTACCCGTTGTCACCAAAAATAGAAAAATAAATATATAAAAAGCTCAAGACACACTTGAGCTTTTTATCACATATGCTATTTGTTATCAGATAGAGCAATACGATTGAAAACTTATTTATTGCAATCAGATGCCTTACTTGATGTGGATTTCGAACGGGAATCGGTAGTTGCAGAGGTATAACCGTTCTTCATACCACTATTAGAAGATGTGCTGCTTTTGCCAGTCTTCTTTGAGGAAGTATTTTTACTATCATTCATAATCTCATCTCCTTCTGAAAATTGTACTATTTAATATTT
Organism: Bacillota bacterium; assembly: GCA_023435895.1. Lineage (GTDB taxonomy): Bacteria > Bacillota > Clostridia > Lachnospirales > Lachnospiraceae > Mobilitalea. The sequence continues at coordinate 83,394 of JAEZLH010000009.1, read as the reverse complement.
ACAGAAAATGATAATTTATTCATTTGAATGTAATATTTTTATATTAAAGGCTTCCAATGGATAGAAATAAATTGTGCTTATTCACAAAATTAACCTCGAAATAACTACTAAATTAAATGAAAATGTGCATTATAATAACGATATTTAATTGTAAATAGGATATATTTCTCATTTGTATTTTGACATAATAATTCATTTAATACCATGTATTCCTTGACACAAGAATACTGATACTTTATGATAATGTTATAATACTATTGTTCCGAATAAGAGGAGAATTTACATGAGACTGGTGTCGTTGTCAATGCTTAAATCAGATATGATATTGGCAAAGTCAATTTACTATAGAGATTGCTTGATATTAAGAGAAGGACAGGCAGACCTTGAGAGGTATGCGAACAGATTAAGGCAGTTAGGGATTGATTGTGTATACGTTGATGACCCTAAGAGCTACGGGATTGAGATACCGGATGCGATTTCGGAGGAGACCAGAGTTACCTGCAAGCGTATTTTACGACAGACCATTGATGACTTTGAGAAGAAGACTATAATTGACCTTACCGAGATATCGGGAACTATCCTTGGAATTATTGATGATATATTAGCCATGGATGATCTCCAGGTAAGCCTGAATGATATCGGAGCAGCAGATGAATATACTTTTTCCCATTGTGTGAGTACAACAGTGTATTCTTTACTGATTGCAAAGCAACTGGGATATAGCCGTAGCATGATGGAGAAATTGGCTGCAGGTGCACTTTTCCATGATATCGGAAAAATTCTTTTGGATAAAAATATATTGAATAAAGAAGGCAATTTGGATGAGGATGAGTTAGAGCACATTAAGCATCATCCGACCCTGGGCTATGAAACGTTAAAGAAATGTCCCAGTATGACAGAACTTTCAAGAATCATATCATTGTATCATCATGAGAAGATGGACGGCTCTGGTTATCCTACCGGTGTTAAGGCAGGTGAGTTGCATGAATTTGTTCGATTGGTTGCTGTGGCAGATACATATGATGCATTAGTATCGGATCGATGCTATCGCAAAAAATGGAGTTCAAACCAAGCTGTAAATTATCTGATAGAAAATGCCGGAACAAAATTTGATACTCAAATTGTGTCGGTATTAATTAAGCAGATTGCGATTTACCCCAATGGCTCCATGGTCCGTTTATCTGATAACAGCATCGGTATTGTAAAGGAGCAGAATAAGAACTTTCCGCTTAGACCGATTGTAAGAGTAATTACGGATTCATCAGGTAATGAGATTGAGCCTGTTGAGATTGATATGATGAAGATTTTATCCATCACAATCATAGAATCTGAGATAGAAATGAGCAGTGATATCATTTAAGATATTACCCGTTCTGTTAGATAAGGGTTTTATAATAAATAAGGGGTCGTTATCAGGTAATACCCATTGTGGGTATTGCTTTATAATGACTTCTTATTTTATAAGTGTAATTGTACCTAAATCCTATAGTGCTAATCATAATTATTTAATATAATTAAGCGGGCTGGTGTAAGTATTACACTAGCCCGCCTATAAGTATTGATATATTTTTTATGAATTAAGAATTATGCCTGTAGTTTGGCTTTGTTTGATCTGATCTTTGCATTTGCCGGAATATTGATGACATATTGCAGAGGCTTCCATATTACATAAGCAATAGAGAAATCAATGATACTATGAACAAAGGTACCAAAACCAACTAGTAGAATGAGGTTTTTCATGATAAGTGGGGTTTGTGTATTAAAGGTGTAAAAGAGAAGTGATGCGCATACTTCACCCAAGGCGTGAATAATGGATATAATCACCACAAACGGTATCATGCTTTTAAAGGAAAGTAAAATATTGTTATTCTTTTTTAAAATTAGTGCTCCTATGGTGATAAATATAATCTGGGAGAAGGCTCTCATTATTACAACCAGTGGGAAGCCAGATAATAAAAAGCCGAAGGAAGTTCCTAATGCGACGAATATTCCTACTGTGGGAGAGATGAACATAGCAATCATAATTGCTATATGACTTCCTAGAGTAAACGACGCCGGCTCAATGAGAATCTTTATTGGCGAATACATGGGAATAAGAATTCCTACTGCACATAGAAGTGCTGCTGCGGTCATAGTTTTGACTTTGTTTTGGGATGACATAATAAAACTCCTTTCAATTATACACGGTCTTAACACCTGTCTTGTCAGCTGTAATTCTATCTGTTTTTTACGCATCTGTCAATCCTAAAATCAAAATTACTATCCAAAAATATATTCACAGTCCAGCGGTGCTTTCTGACTATCAGTCGTTAGCTCTTTTGTTAGTGCTGCTCCTGTTCAAATGGGAAGATCAGCGGTAGCTGGTACTCATCCCTCATTAATAGAAACTCCCTTTGCACGGACTCTCCAAGCGGTACCCCCTTCTCTTTGCGTTCCAGCCAACAAAGATATTCCTTTTCTCCGGCGGTGTAAATTCTTTCTTCTCCGGGTGCTAACTTGGAGGAACGCAATTCCCTAAGGATATCACCCGTATCTCTTTTAAAACTTTCCAGACCCATAAAGGCTTCGGGATCAATGGCAAGAAAGAAATGCCCCAAATGATAGGGAGTTTGTTCACCCTGATTACCAATCCCATTTAAGGCTTTCAAGAAGCTGCCTGCTTGTAGGGCGGAGGAAAGAATCTCGACTACTGTGGCATAACCGTAACCTTTATAGCCGGCTAGTTCTTCCCCGATTCCACCTAGCGGAGCAAGAGCAGCACTTCCCTTTGTTAAGTCATGTAATATTTGTTTGCTATCGGTTAAGGGGGCACCATCCTCACCAATTACCATCCCTTTTGGGGTATCTTTGCCGGTACGAGCATAATACTCAATGCGTCCGCGTTGGGTAATACTGGTGGCACAGTCTAGTACGAACGGAAAATCCTCATCCGTTGGAAAACCGAAGGTGAGCGGATTCGTGCCCAACATATTTTCAACTCCGAAGGTAGGTGCGATGGATGGACGGGCATTGGTTCCCGTAATACCAAGCAGACCCTGTTTGGTTGCCATGGTTGCGTAATAACCTGCAATGCCATAATGGGTAGAATTTCGTACCGTTACCATTCCGATACCGTATTGTTTGGCTTTTTGGATTGCCATTTGCATGGAGCGATAACCCACAACCATCCCCATACCGTCATGACCATCTACCACTGCCGTAGTAGGAGTTTCTCTTATGATTTCAAATTCTGTTACCGGGTTTTGGATTCCCTTCAAAATACGATCAATATAAATTGCTTTGAAGCGATTACATCCATGACTTTCAATTCCCCTCCGATCACTTTCCATTAAAACATCTGCACAGATGATAGCATCTTCCTTTGGAACTCCTACCTTTTCAAATACCGCTGTCATAAAATCACCGACTAAATCCCATGAAACATATGGTCTTAACTCCATTTAATAACCTCCTGATATGCATTGTGATGCACCTGATATTAAATAATATTAATGTTGAACTATTTTATGAGGGGACTTACAAGTAATATCAGCCATATGAGAAAAGTGAAGCAAGGTAATAAGAACTATAAAGTTCATAATAAAAACAATAAAGTTCATAATAAGCAATTTATAATAAATAATTTGAGGTTGCTAATAAGAATTAATAACAGGATAAATAAGATAAAAGAACTAAAATATGTGATCACTTTAAATTCTGGAAGTTTATGAAATGGTTTACTACTGCAGATGGCTTGTTATCATAGCTTTGCCAAGTTATAATAACTAAAAACAAATAAAAGTTAGCAAGGTTAATAAAAGAATAACAAACACATTTCTATTGACGCATTCATTCTTTTGCTTTATATAAACTGATAAGAAACTCTGTTGAATGACCTTTAGACACCTTAATCGTGAATAGACTAAAAAATAACACAGACGCTAACAACAATCGTACAGGAGTAACAAACAGGAGTAACAAAATGATAATTAAAAATGCAAATTTTAATATTGTGCAAATTGCTGATTCTGGACAGTGCTTTCGGATGATGAGGCTAGGTAGTTCGGATCAAGTAAAATATGGGCTTGTGGCTTTTGGCAGGTATCTTGAAATGGTTCAACTTGATGGTGACACAGTGGAAATGAGCTGCGAGGAAGAGGAATTTCATGAGTTATGGAAGGACTATTTTGATTTAACTTATGATTATCGCACTATTGTGGAAGAATTACTTCATGGAGAAGATCAGTTCTTAAGAAAAGCAGCGGATTATGGTAGGGGAATAAGAATACTAAAACAGGAACCCTTTGAAGCAATGATAAGTTTTATTATTTCGCAAAATAAAAATATTCCTGCTATTAAGAATTGTATCGAAGCCATCTGTGAACGTTATGGAGAGAGAAAAACTACTACTGATGGAATAATATATTATACCTTTCCCGGAGCAGAAATACTTAGTAATGCAAATAAGGAAGAGCTGCGAGCCTTAAAATTAGGATACCGAGATGAATACATAATCCGTGCTTCAAAAGCAGTAGCAGAGGGAGAACTGAGTTTGGATGAGCTTATGGGCCGAAGCTTTGAGGAAGCCGTAAAAGCATTGAAGCAGGTACATGGAATTGGGGAAAAAGTGGCGAATTGCATTGCACTCTATGGTTTGCATCACATTGAGGGATTTCCTGTGGATGTATGGATTTCAAGAGTAATTAATGAGATATATGAGGGTCAGTTTGACAAGAATAAATATCAGGGGTATGCGGGAATTGTACAGCAGTATATGTTTTACTATATGAGGTATTTGAAAGGCGTTAATTAGAAAAATCTTCATTTAGTTCCAGTGAAATTCAATTTATCAATTTATTCACAACATAAATCCATTCATAGGCGGGAAATCTATTTTGTAAATGGACAAGAAAAATATTCTTTCAATTAAAGAGAGTTCATAACTTTGTTGAAAATTTATAAAGAAAGATGGAGATTGGTATCTGTCGAAGGGTATGGATAATTCACTAGAAAGGGAGAGCTTATGAGTATTGTTGGTGATAATGAGATAAGCAAGAAAGAGCGACAATTAAATCAATTAATGAATCTGATGGAAAAACAAATCAGAACTCAGCGTCACTTGGAAGAGTACTCTGAGCTTTTATCTTCCAAAGACAACTTGGAGCATGCAAAACAGAGAAACAGAGAGCGACAATCAGAAATTAGTAATTTGAAAAATATTTTGATTTATGGAACCAATGTGAATAATAATTACAAAAATAATACTGAAAAACGTCTTCTTTATACGGAGGGATATTTAAATCATAATGCGGATCACATGGATGATCAATCCTTTAAAAATGCAAAGGCGAAGCAGGAAAATCGAAAAAATCAATTAGATCAATTCAAGTAGGTTTATTCAAAATCCGTTCATATAAAAATTAAAATAGAATAATGATTAGGGTGTCAAAAGGGTCTTTCAACAGAGTCCATGGGCAATTTGCCATTGCCACAGTATAAACAGACCCACCCTAATCAATATTAATTATAAGTGGTAATTTGTGTAAAGTAGAAGGATAGGTTAATATCCTTCTTTTCTTCTGGCAATACGAAGGGAATGTCTTCTGGTTCCTGCCTCCCATTCGGCACGCTCTGATTCTGTTTCGAGAATTAAGCCCGGAACCGAGGTGGGATGATCTTCGTCGTCTAATGCAACCATTACAACGTAAGCGCGGTTAACGACCTTACGTATTCCGTTCAAATCTTCCACATAAGTATCAACGCGAATCTCCATTGAAGTTTTTCCTACATAGGTAATGCGTCCAATTAATACTAAGGTATTATTCATAAAAGCACCGGCTTTAAATTGAAGATTATCAATTGCAGCAGTTGTTACATTACAACCAGAATGGCGTCTTGCCACTACGGAGGCAACTATATCAATCCATTCTACTAACTGACCACCGAATAATCGATTAGAGCCGTTATTGTGGGAAGGCATGATAATCTGTACTTGCTCTGTCAGTGAATCGGATACATGTTTTGAATTCATAGGAAGTGACCTCATCTTTCATAGGTAATGCTTTATATAATTATCTTTTGACATGCTTATTTTAAACTGTTATGAATAACTAATCAAGGGAGTATTAACTTTTTATTGTTAATACTCCCTTGATTAGTTATAGCAATGTTTTGGGTTAGGAATTAGCTATGAAAAATTATATTGATCGATGATGGCTCTTGGCAATTGCAGGATCTTTATTTACAGTACAGTTATAAGTAATGCAAAACAGGATAATCCGGTTTGCTATCACTATTTATAGCGATCCTTACGGGGAGGATAGGGTCTTGGAGGATAAGGACCCGGAGGGAAAGGTCTCGGAGGATAAGGACCCGGAGGGAAAGGTCTTGGAGGATAAGGACCCGGAGGATAAGGGCCAGGCGGATAAGGGCCAGGCGGATAAGGACCAGGCGGATAAGGACCAGGCGGATAAGGACCAGGAGGATAGGGACCAGGAGGGTAAGGACCAGGAGGATAGGGGCCCGGAGGAAAAGGACCGGGTGGAAAAGGACCAGGTGGATAGGGTGGCTTTGGAGGATAAGGAGGTGGCAAGGGCGGCCTTGGAGGCCAACCATCGTGCTTATGTCCATGACCATGATGGCGGCTGTTATCGTTTATCGATACCATTATACATTACTCCTTTTCATTTATTATTATTAGAATTCATAGTGAGTAATTTTCATTGGAGTTGATCAGATGTTAATTTATTATATGAATAGCCAGAAAGAAGTGATAATAATAATGAGTGGATTGAAAAAATCTATACGGATGGAGAAAAAGTCTTTTCAAATGTAAAATTTATGCTATAATTATATGGAAAATAATTACATAGAAGGGAAGGATATTATGCCATTTGTTACGACGAAGGAAATGTTTGAAAAAGCATATGCAGGAGGCTATGCAATCGGAGCGTTTAATGTGAACAACATGGAGATTGTTCAGGGTATTACGGAAGCAGCCAAGGAATTAAAAGCTCCTGTTATTTTGCAGGTATCGGCGGGAGCAAGAAAGTATGCAAAACATGCTTATCTTGTGAAATTGGTAGAAGCTGCCTTAATTGATACGGATCTTCCAATTGCGCTTCATTTAGATCATGGAGATGATTTCGAGATATGCAAATCATGTATTGATGGAGGATTTACATCGGTAATGATTGATGGGTCAAAACATAGCTTTGAGGATAACATCATCCTTACCAAAAAGGTTGTGGAGTACGCCCACGACCATGGATGCGTGGTAGAAGGAGAACTAGGCAAATTAGCGGGGATTGAAGATGATGTAAATGTGTCAGCTGAAAATGCATCCTATACCAGACCGGAGGAAGTAGAGGAGTTCGTTACAAGAACTGGTGTTGATTCACTGGCTATCGCAATTGGAACCAGTCATGGGGCGTTTAAATTCAAACCGGGTCAGAAGCCTCAACTACGCTTTGATATTTTGGAAGAGGTAGCAAAAAGGCTACCCAATTATCCAATCGTTTTACATGGAGCATCTTCAGTATCCAAAGAATACGTGGATATCATTAATCAATTTGGAGGAAAGCTTGATGATGCAATCGGTATTCCGGAAGATATGTTAAGACAAGCAGCTTCCATGGCAGTTTGTAAAATCAATATTGATTCTGATTTGAGACTTGCATTTACTGCAGGTGTAAGAGAGTACTTTGCTAAAAATCCCAACCATTTCGACCCCAGACAGTATCTGACCCCGGCTAGGAATAATATTAAGACATTGGTAAAGCATAAAATTACCAATGTACTGGGCTGTGCCGGTAAGATAGAGTAATGCACTCGTAATAGTGAGATGGTAAGTGAATCAGAAAATACAATATAAGAAAAGGCGGGTGCATTCATGCAACTCGCCTTCTTATAGGTATGATATAAAATTCAGATATCAATTATCCTCAACGAACTACCAAGTTATTACTTTGTATCATATGAGGTATCAAAATAGTGTATTTTGAGTGATTAGGTCATCTTCTTTGAGAATGTCGATGAGGGCGTTGGCAGAAAGTGGTCGACTGTAGACATAACCTTGAATAACGTCACATCGCATCTTCTTTAATTCCAGTAATTGATTTTCTTCCTCCACCCCTTCAGCAACTACAGTTATGTCCAAACTATGTGCTAATTGAATGATTGACTCTGCTATGCAGGCATCCTTTTGATTGGTACAAATATGATCGATAAAGGATTTGTCAATCTTTAAAGTATTAATTGGCATACTGGTTAAGTAATTCAGTGAAGAATAACCTGTGCCGAAATCATCTAGAGAGATTCTGACACCAAGATCCTGTAATTGGCTAAGCAGCATGGTTGCATCCATAATTGAGGAAACTAAAGTGCTTTCCGTTATCTCTAATTCCAGGAACTGAGGGGGAATCTTGCTTTGTTCCAAGATATCGGACAACACAGATATAAAGCCTGGCCGGTTAATCTGTACAGAAGAAATATTAACGGATACGTGACGCGGAAGCATTCCATTATCAAGGAGATGACGGTTAAAGGTACATACTTCTTTTAACAACCACGCACTAAGTTCAATGATAATTCCACTTTCTTCTGCAATCGGAATGAACTCACTGGGAGAAATGATCCCGAGACGTTCGCTTTTAATTCTCATCAATGCCTCAAAGGCAATAACAGAATTTGATGAAAGCTCTAGGAGGGGCTGATATTCCACATAAATTTCATTGTTTTCAATGGCACCTCTCAGAACTTCTAAAACCATTGTATTTCGATTTAGTTCCTCTTCCATTTTTTTATCAAAGAGGGTAAATTTATTCTTTCCGGTATCCTTTGACTTATACATGGCAATGTCTGCGTTTTTAATCAGATCATTGGAGGTTATGCCATTTTCAGGATAAAGGGCGATTCCGATACTCATAGATACATAAACAACCTCCCCGTTCAAATCCAAAGGACTGGTGAAGCGATTAATAATGGAGGCAGCAAATTGGCTTGCTTCTTCAGGGGAAGAAATATCTTCTTTAAATAATAGGAATTCATCACCACCTGCTCTTGCAATCATTCCATCACAATCCAGTAAGGAAGTTAGTATATGGGCTGTCTTCGCTAATAGTTTATCACCGTACTCATGACCAAGGGTATCATTAACAGTCTTAAAATTATCCAAATCTACAAAATATACCGCATGGCAAAGTTCAGTGGAACAGGAGGATTCTAATATGGCATTTACATTGTCAAGAAAAGCCAATTTGTTGGGAAGCTTTGTTAAGGTATCGTGATAGGCAAGAAATTCAATGTGCTCATAATTCGTACGCAGCTGTTCTTCATTTGCCAACAATTCATCGTGCATGGATTCCAGATCCTCGTAATTTGTCTTAATAATATGCAGCATTTTATTAAAATTCTTGGAAAGCTCTCCAAGCTCATTGTTGATCTTTATATTGGACTGCACTGTCAGATTACCGTCCGAAGCGATTCTCATGGTATCACGAAGAGCTATGATGGGATCGGTTAGCATTCTGGAAAGCTTGTTGGCGATAAAAGTAACCATTACAAAGATTAGAACGCATACTACGGTGAGTAATTGCAGGATTACATTGGTTACAGAACTAATCTCATTAAGATCTTGCTTTACCAGTAAAATCATATTCAGTTCCGGGATGAGGCTGTACCCAAAGGCCTCCTTCTTGTGTTCCACAAAGTGATTGAATGATCCACTAGAAGACTTGGGGTCTGTTAGGTAATTTGTTGTAATTCTTACAGTATTAATATTATCAATAGTATGACCAATCTGAGTAGAATCACGATGATATAGAATAGTTCCATCATTGTTTAGCAGGATGGGGGTACCGGTATTACCAACTTTTACAGAATTAAGGATACTATTAAAATACGAGGTTGATATGGTACTGATAACGCATCCGATTACCGTATTGGTTGAACGATCCATGACGGGTGAACCAATTTCAAAGGTATAATTTTCGTGACCGGCAATCATCTTTTCTTTTAATTTCCCGGGATCAATAACCGAAGTTTTGTGATTCATAATATAGCGAAAGGTTTCATTGTCGCCGGCATAGGAAGAAATCAGGTTAGGGTTTGAACTACCAATTATTTCGCCTTTTCGGTTATAAAGAGATATGTTAATGCTGTCCTGATAATTACTTTTTCTTGCGGACAGTAAAGTATTGACCGTGGCAGGTGCTGGTTTATTATCTACTTGATTCTCATTGAGTGATTCAATCACTTGATTATGTAAGGATAGAAGGGAAAGCTCTGTTTTTTGTATGTTGATTAAGGAATTTATTCCGGATACATTCATCTCGGCTGTTCGTTTTAAATATTCACTATTTTCGGTAATAACTTTGTCGGTTAATATTCTATGAGCGATGATAGACACAAATATGACGGGTATCATAGATGTAATGATCAATATTATTTGAATCGTTTTTCTTATTGACATTATTAACCTCCCGTATATCTAAAATACTACTTATATTGATAACTAACGTATCTATTCTACCAATATTGCCAAAATAAAGCAATGGATTTTGGAAGTAAAATGTCTTTCATTTACTTTTTTATAGTTATTCCTCCCCAGTCAAAGCCTGGGATATGATTTCGACAAATGTTTTCCGAAGCGGAGCCGCTTTCGCTTAGTTGCATTACGTAGCGGTACATAAGGCTCTAAAAGACAGAGCCTAAATACCGACGAATGCAAATACTCCTTTTCAGAAATCATTTATCGAAATCATATGCCAAGTTTTGGATGGAGAGGGAACAGTAATATTTTTTTATAGTCACACTATAGCCTTTTATGAGCGTATGATTCAAAATATATCAAGCAGTTTTGTAACAAATTTATAATATTGGGAAAGCTAGTGTACAATGATATAGCTAATAATAGCTAGCTATATAAAGTGGTTCCCCCAAAATTGATTATCCCATAAGAGATTTATATATTTTTGTTGAAAAGATAGGAGTTTAAAGGTATACTTGTGATGTTATAATGACGGAAAATGCCTTATTTAATTAATATTGGAGAGGGCGGCTTCCTGAAATATGGAAAGTAGGAACAAAAAATTATGTACAGAATTATCGAACAGGACGGAAAAGCGAAGAGCAGTGAGTTTGACACCGTCCATGGGACAATACAGACCCCGGTATTCATGAATGTTGGAACGGCAGCAGCGATTAAGGGTGCAGTATCCACAATGGATTTACACCAGGTTAAAACACAGGTTGAATTATCCAACACCTATCATCTTCATGTAAGACCGGGTGATAAGGTTGTAAAAGATATGGGTGGACTTCACAAGTTCATGGTATGGGATAAGCCCATTCTTACTGATTCCGGCGGTTTTCAAGTGTTTTCGTTGGCAGGACTGCGTAAGATTAAAGAGGAAGGTGTTTATTTTAGCTCCCATATTGACGGTAAGAAGATATTTATGGGACCGGAAGAGAGCATGCAGATTCAGTCTAATCTTGCATCCACCATTGCAATGGCATTTGATGAATGCCCTCCACATCCGGCAACCAGAGAATATATGCAAAATTCCGTTGACCGTACCACTCGCTGGCTAGAACGCTGTAAGAAGGAAATGGACAGGCTGAATGGTCTGGAGGATACCATTAACAAGAAACAGATGTTATTTGGAATCAATCAGGGGGGTACCTTTGAGGATATCCGTATTGAACATGCCAAACGAATCTCCGAAATGGATCTTGACGGTTATGCTCTTGGAGGACTAGCAGTAGGAGAAAGTCATGAGGAAATGTATCGAATCCTAGATGAAACAGTTCCTTATCTCCCTCTCAATAAGCCCGTATATCTGATGGGGGTAGGAACTCCCGCGAATATATTGGAAGCGGTTGACAGAGGGGTTGATTTTTTTGATTGTGTTTACCCTTCTCGTAACGGAAGACATGGACATGCATACACCAATTATGGTAAAATGAATCTGTTGAATGCTAAATACGAACGAGATTCCAGACCCATAGAGGATGGCTGTGGCTGTCCGGCGTGTCAGCATTATAGCAGATCCTATATCAGACATTTGCTCAAAGCAAAAGAAATGCTTGGAATGCGCTTATTGGTACTTCATAATCTATACTTTTATAATAATATGATGGAAGAAATCAGAGAGGCAATCAGAGCAAAACGATATAAGGAATTCAAGAAACAGAAATTAGAAGGATTTGTTAGTAGCCAGGATTAGGCACATAACAACTTTATAGAAAAGCAAATTACAGGAGGTAGTTACATGAATAATTTAGTATCTTTATTAGCAGCAGAAACAAAAAGCAATCCGTATGGTATGCTTGTCCTTGTGGGTGAGTTAGCTCTTTTGGGTGGTGTAATGTATTTCTTATTAATCCGTCCTCAGAGAAAGCAACAGAGACAGATGCAGGCACTTCTTTCCACATTGGCAATTGGTGACAGCGTAGTTACAAATGGCGGATTCTATGGTGTAGTAATTGATGTAATGGAAGATATCGTTATCGTTGAATTTGGTAATAACAAAAACTGCAGAATTCCCATGAAGAAATCTGCAATCGTTGAATTAGAGAAACCAAATACTGAGAAATAGTACTTTGTTAATGGAATATGAAGAATGAAAGTTCGCCTTATAGAAGCATAAATTACTTCTGTAAGGTGAATTTTTTAATTGGAGAAAAGGTTGTTATCTTAAAAGCATGAATTTTCAGGATGAGTCTTCTAACTTTGTGAATATTCCCACCTACCAGTTTGTCAAGAGCTTTTAACATATAAATCTTAAAAGATAGATGATATCTTGGTTCTTTGTCAAGAGTTGGGGTGAAATAATTATTCTCACGAGAGTTGTAATAATGAATTGCTTCATTGACCCTATATTTTGATGGACATGTTATGTGGTCTAAGAAGTTTGAATGATTATGGTTAATATTATGGTTTTTACTTTTATGTGGAAAAATGGTTTTGTGATGTGGTATGATATAGGAATAACTTAAATTACAATTAGAAAGAAATTTGGAGGTAAGAACATGGAATTCAGACAATTAGACAAATTGGGAATCAATACATCATTACTTGGCTTTGGTTGCATGAGATTGCCGGTAGAGCCGGATGGAACAATAATATTTGAAAAGGCTGAGGAAATGATAGATCTGGCATATCAAAACGGAGTCAATTACTTTGATACTGCTTATGTATATCACAATCAAAAGAGTGAAGAGTTTACCGGTAAGGCATTAAAGAAATATGAACGTGGTTCTTACTTCGTAGCCGATAAGCTCCCATGTTGGTTAGTAAATTCAGTGGAGGATGCAAAAAGACTTTTTGAAGAACAGCTTCAAAGACTTGATATGGAGTATATCGATTTTTATTTATTGCACGCGTTGAATAAGGAAATCTTTGAAAAAATGGTATCTTTAGGTATACCTGAATTTTGCGATCAGCTCAAGGCTGAAGGAAAAATTAAATATCTGGGCTTTTCCTTCCATGATGAATACGATTCGTTTGACACAATAGTAAGACATCGGGATTGGGATTTTTGCCAGATCCAATTAAATTATATGGATACCGATATTCAGGCAGGCATTAAGGGTTATAGAGTGGCAGAAGAACTTGGCATCCCCGTCATCGTAATGGAACCAATAAAGGGAGGAACGTTAGTGAATCTTCCAGATAGTGTGAAGCAGCATTTTGTAGCGGTTGACCCTTCCCCAAGTGAAGCTTCCTGGGCTCTTCGCTGGGTTGGTACTTTCCCGAACGTGAAGGTGATATTGAGTGGGATGTCGACTTATGAACAGGTGATAGATAATCTTCATACCTTTAATACGTTCTCTGCTCTGAAAGAAAGTGAGCAGCAAGCAGTAAAAAATGTGGTAGAGGAGCTAGGAAAGCGTGTGAAAAACGGCTGTACCGGCTGCGCATATTGTATGCCATGCCCCGCAGGAGTAAATATCCCTGAGAATTTCAGTATCTGGAATGAATATGGAATCTATCAGAATCCTGGACATACCAAGTGGGGATGGAAGAATGACATTGGTGATGAAGCGAAAGCAAAAAATTGCATTAGCTGTGGCGCTTGTGAGGAGCATTGTCCTCAACATTTGAACATCAGAGAGGATCTGGAAAGTTTGCAGAAGGAACTAGATGAGGTCTGTAGATAGTTGAGGCAACTTGGCTGGAAGAGGACTAATAGTCAGTAGATGAATTATAAAAGGAAAGATGGGAGATTGATATTTTCTTTTCATCATAAATTTTGTATGGCATAATCTACGAAATAATTTGAATGTGGTAAATTCATACGTAGGAATGAGGTTATTATGATTGATGTACGCTTTTATGACATGGTTGATGATGATTTGTTAAAATACGCAGTGATTATCGCGAAGTATCAAGATAAGTGGGTGTTATGTAAGCATAAACAACGAACTACGCTGGAATGTCCCGGCGGTCACAGGGAAGAAGGAGAAGATATTCTTTCCTGTGCCAAACGGGAGCTGCAGGAAGAGACGGGAGCGTTGGAATATACTCTAAAACAACTCTGTGTCTACTCTGTAATCAGAGAAGATTCGAAAGGTCACCAGGAAGAATCCTATGGAATGCTCTACTATGGGGACATAAAAGGCTTTGAGGAATTACCGGATATGGAGATGGAGTATATCTGCTTTTATGAAACCTTGCCGGATAACTGGACTTACCCGGATATTCAGCCCAAATTAATAGAGAAGGTAAATGAAATGCTTTGGAAAGGATGATGATTTATGAAAACTCCTATATTGGAAACAAAGAGATTAATTATTCGTCCCCTTTTAATAGCGGACGCGGAAGCGATCTATCAAAACTGGGCGACTGATCCTGAGGTTGCAAAGTTTATGAGATGGAATATGCACTCCTCTGTTGAGATGACTAAAGAATGGTTGGAACAGGTTGAACAGAATAATAATTCGGATGAAGGATATGACTGGGGCTTTGAACTGAAAGAAAATAATACGCTGATTGGATCTGGAGGAATCTATTGGAAGGAAGAGAAGGGCGGCTTTGAGCTGGGCTATAATATCATGAAAAAATACTGGGGTCAAGGACTGACAACAGAGGCAGCAGCAGAAATAGTTCGCTTTTCCAAGGAAGAGTTAAAGCAAAAAGAATTATTCTGCTGTCATGCAAAAGAGAATGTGGCTTCCGGTAAAGTGATGGAGAAGGTGGGCTTTCGATATGTGAAAGATGGAAGCTATACAACCTTTGATGGCAGCAGGACATTTGAGTCTAGGGAGTGTAGATTAGTATTGTAGTACGGAGAGGATAGGTTCAAAAGGAAAGGTGATTTGAGTAGTTAAAACTGAAAGTAGAGATGAAATTCTGAAAGGAGTTCAAAGATGAAACGTTTATTGTCACTGTTGTTGATTGTTTTGTTAGTCGCTACTTCCTTACCCGTCAATGTGTTTCAAAAGGAGGCGAAAGCTTCCGGTGATAGCGCGCCTTATACACAGCTAAAGGCATTTCGTATCACAGTAGACGGCGAGGTATATCAAGCTGACGGTTATCTTGGTAAGAATGATGAGTTGTATTTTACCCCGTCTGTGATAAAGCAGTTGCTGGGTGCCAGACCTTCTGCAACCGTTAAGATCAATGGAGTAATATACACCGATTTAAAAAGTGCCTGTAATGAACTTGGTATGTCCTCCTTTGAATATGACAAAACAATGAATGCCGCCTACATTTGGACAACACTCGACAATCGCTTCTCCGATGAAAATCGTCTGAAGTTCTATAATCTTGGAACGCCTACGAATCAAATAATTACATATAAGGATTTTTTCGCAGCAACGGATAAAGTGATTGAAATAGCTGATCCGACGAAATTAAATATCTGGAAAAATAAATTTATCGATAAAGATAAAGTTAATGCCCATGACTCTACAAGAACAATGACCAGGTTGGAAGGAATGATGGCAATACTTAATCTGGCCACAATGCTCGGGTCTTCCTATAATGAATTTAATACAAATTGGTCGGCAATTGACGAAATGATAGGGACTAAAGTTTGGGATGAAATCGGAACTATATCGGACCCTTATCATTTCATTCCAAATCACTATCCATATGGATTGAATGGATTTCTAAAGGATAGCTATGTTTATGATTGGGATGATTGCGGGGTGGCTTACCGATATGCCTTTGGAAGATCCTCTTTACTAAATGGTAAAACCTTGTTTGATTATGATAAAGCCTTAAATTCCATGCGTCCGGCTGATTTTATGACGGTATCAGAAGCCCTTAATGCGTTATCAAGATTTCTGGATTCCCATAAAATTGATAATAAGTACATATCCCTTACGGACAGTGAAGCCTTAAACTATAATACGGATTATATTACGGATCGTTTGCTCACCAAAGCCAAAGGAATGCCTGAGGTATCCGATGCCAATCCGCCAAAGTGGTACGGCTTTGTTCTGCCGGATGGTTCCTATGAAAGAACGGATATTGATGAGCTTCAGATTGATAAAAATTTCAAAAGAATATCAGATTGGGGTTTTAACAGTGTTCGGTATATGCTGACCTATCAGACTTTGTTTGATGATGGAGTAACTCAAGTCAATGAAACCAACCTGAAGAAATTAGATGCTGTAATCGCATCAGCCATAAAGTATAACTTACATTTGAATATCGTAACCTTTAGTTTGCCTGGTCGATGGACTCGTACGGATTTTAAAACATATACCTCAACCGGTTCATTAGATTTGTTTACGAACCCGACAAGACAGCAGGAAGCTAATGCAGTATGGGCATTAATTGCGAAGCGTTATAAAGATATTCCAAGCTCAGTCCTTTCCTTTTGTCCGCTTTGGGAAGCACAGAATACCAGTTTGAGCAGCGGATTATACGTTCCTCCGTACACAGTGAATGATGTTGCGGTAGTATATAACCGATTGATTAAGACCATAAGAGATTATGACCCCGATCGGTATATAATTTATGAACCAACCCCGAATAATGAGGCTCAATCAATCATTAATGAATCCAACGGAATAAAGAATAAGATTGAGAATAACTTCAAGGATACCTTAATGATATCCAATTTTTGTGAAAATCCCTATGTATATGCGGAAATGACTGCCATACAGGGAGAACATATTGACCATAATAATCATTCCATGTTCAAACCCGAATATCCGGTAACCTATTATGCGACACAATATCATATCAATAACAGTGAGCCACTTACCCTGCAAGGCGACTTGGTTCAAGGGACTAAAATAGATTTATATTTATCAAAGATTAGCGGTTCAGGAACTTTAAATATTACGACAAAGGATGGAACTACTTTGTACAGTGAAGCACTGTCCGATACAAGCTATACCGTTGACACCCCGTTGTCACGATACTTTCTGTATGCTAAGAGTAACAAATGTATTAGCGTGACTTTACCACAGAATATTAGTGAACTAAAGATAAGCTATAGCGGTAGTTGGTATGAATGGAGCGGAATTGATGTTACACTACCCCAGCAGTATGCAGTAAATCGTTGGTGGTTTATGTCCTTCTATGATGCAACGAAGCAAGGAATTGATTGGCAGAAGCCTTCCTTAAAGCCAACCTCAAGAATTATGCTTTCTCCAAACAGCTATAACTCAGGAAGAGTAATAACAATTAACTCGGATATTACTTATAACACTTCCTCCATATGGGCGCAGTCCAATGAGCAGACCATCTATGATTGGGGAGCTGCAATGTCTCAATTTTCACCCAATCTGCTGGTTCGTTTTGAGTGTGCAGCATTTAATATCGGAACAGAATATTACTCTGCACTACGCTATTATGATGATTTTATGGCGATGTGTAAGGAGTATCATTTCAGCTGGCTAAGTAATGACTTTAATAATATATTTTCCTATTCCAGCTCCTCCAATTATGCAGGAGGAGATCGGGTCCCTTATCAAGATGGATACCTTCTTGTTGATATGTTGAAAACCCATCAAAAATATTTACCCTCCCCAACTGTAGTGAATTCTACAGGGGAAAAGGAAGATATGAACTACTGTACCATGGATTTTGATAAACCATCCTATAGTTATAGCGGGGATACGATAATTCCTCAGGTTAGTGTGAAAAACGGGCTTGTTCCCTTGGTTTTGGGAGAGGATTATACTCTGATATATTCTGATAATATAAACGTTGGAACCGGGAAGGTAACTGTTAGCGGAAAAGGAAATTATAGCGGGACAGTAACAAAAACTTTCCAGATCAATGCAAAACCAGTAACAGAATTGACGGTCAGCCTGGCTCAAACTACATATACCTATACCGGCTTAGGAAATACTCCATCAGCTACGGTCATGCAAGGAGCTAAAACTCTTAAAAAAGATAGTGACTATACCTTGGTATATATGGATAATACATATGCCGGAACTGGCAAAGTAATAGTAACCGGAAAAGGAAATTACAGCGGGACAGTAACAAAAACTTTCCAGATCAATGCAAAACCAGTAACAGAATTGAGTGTCAGCCTGGCTCAAACTGCATATACCTATACCGGCTTAGGAAATACTCCGTCAGTTACGGTCATGCAAGGAGCTAAAACTCTCAAGAAAGAAATTGACTACACTTTAGTATACAAGGATAACACAAATATTGGAACCGGTAAGATAATAATAACCGGTAAAGGAAATTATGTTGGAGCGATAACGAAGACCTTCCAGATCAAAGCGAAACCAATAACAGAATTAACAATCAGCCCAACTCAAACTTCATATAACTATACTGGGGCAAGTATTATTCCGGTCATAACCGTGAAGTACGGATCGAAAACACTTGTAAAAAATACGGATTACACCTTGATTTACATGAATAACACAAAGGTCGGAACTGCTAAAATCACTATAACCGGAAAGGGAAATTATAGCGGAACAGTTAGCAAAACCTTTCGAATTAATCCAAAACCAGTTTCAACACTGAAAATGAGTCTGTCCACAACAACTTACGTATATACGGAGGCAAGGTTTACTCCCGCTGTAACAGTAATGGATGGCACTAAGAAGTTGGTTAAGAATACAGATTATACGGTAACCTATTCAAATAATTTAAATATTGGTTCGGCTACAGTTACCCTACAGGGAAAAGGGAATTATACCGGAACTCTTAAAAAGCCCTTTCAAATTGTACCGGGTACATCCAAATTAAAACTGACAGCGGGTTCAAAAAAGGCTACCATAAGCTGGTCAAAGGTAAAAGGAGCAAGTGGTTATGAAGTATATATGTCAACCTCAAAGACTGGGAAATACACCTTAATTAAGACCACCGGTACATTGTCCTATGTTAAAAGTCAACTGACAAGAGGAAAGGGATATTACTTTAAGGTAATAGCTTATACAAATGTACAAGGTAAGAAAGTTTATGGAAGTTATACGCCGGTAGGGACAGTGAAAATAAAGTAGTGAAGTTCTGATTATTAATAAAATGGGAGATATCATTTCCTCTTACTACTTAAAGAGGCTGTGATATCTCCTTGTATTTTAACGCAATTACCAATAATTTATATTTAATGACTCAAAACCTCATCTTCATGAAACGCCTTTAATGCCAACGGGATTAGGCAGCCACCGACCAGGTTGCCAAGGGAAATCACAATTATGTAAAGAAATGCCTTCAAACTCCAAGCACCTGCCATAGTGAAATAGAACATATCAGCAATGCTATGTTCATAGCCGGAGAGGATAAATACCATGATTGGCAGGATTAATGCCAGATGCTTTCCAACACTGTCTTTAATGGTCTGAAAGCCAATTACCGCGATGCACATCATAATACCGCACATGGTAGCCATGACAAAAGTGCTGAATATTGTGTCGGATAGTTTTAAGGACACAATTTCCGCGGTATGCTCGATTAGTTTTGCCTGCTTGGTATTTCGAAAGATAAATCCAGTGCCGACCGTGCCCACAAGATTACCCAACCATACAATCATTACTGTAATCAAATAAGAGATTTTTTCTGAGGGGATATAACAGATCTTGCCTGTATATAGGTTTAGTCCAAAGGAATATATAGTGAATAATCCAATAGAGAATAAGAGTGATCCCGCGATGTGATTTTCCAGGGTCAAATAGATAATTCCCCCTGTACTGATTGCAACCCCTGCCATGATTGCTTTAATAAATGTTTTCATCTGTCTTTGTCCTTTACTGTGTATTTATGCATGCTTCTGTTTTGCTTGTCATGAATGTGATTTACGCAACAAACAACAAACGACATTATACCACAGCAAAAAGATAATTCAAGAAGATATTTGAAGAAAGTGTAAAAAGCAAATGAAGGCAAGAACAAATCTATTTTGTGGCAAAAAGGTACTGTTTTATGGAAATAATGTTGTAATCATAAAAAAATACTTTAGATTTAACTTTCCATACGTGCTATAATATCATTGGTTTATTTTGGAAAAATAGTTGGAATAAGCATCCTGTGGATTTACCAGTTAACCACGTAATGGTTTAGTGAAATAGCTTGTTATTAGTAGTTGTATATTTATACATTATAATAAGGAAGAAAGGGAATTTCACCAAAAAGAATTTCGCCTTATAAACTTTGAAAATAATCAGATTAGATGGTAAAATTCGTGTGGTGGTATGCCTTTAATAGCATACTACCTAATAAACTTAGAAAACAAAAATAAGCAATAATTTCAGGTCGGCAATATAGCCATCCAATCAAAGTAAAACTGAATTTTTAAATTATATAAAGAAGGTTATACTTACTAAAACAAGGAAAAAGACCATAAAATGTTCGAAATATAACTAATTGATACCAAAAAACGTTAGAATATTAAGTTTTTCATAAATCTATGAAAAATTGAGATGCTTTATAGGAACATATCTTTGTAATGATTTTCCGTTATACTTTGAGGCGAGGACATTTCGTTTATAGATGTGTTTTCTATACGTACAATTTTAAAATTAAAGCAATATTGACTAAAAAAAATAAATAATCTCCCCCTATGCTATCACGAGCTAGTTTAGAAACTGAGAATTTTTAATCATCAGTTAGAAACATAATACTCAGGATTCAGTATAGGGGGAGATTTATTATACTAATTCAATATGATACTTCTCTAACCAATAGTTCACCTGTAAAAGATAAGCGATCAATTGAGGACCTGCCATCAGCTGACCGTACCAGGGCTTACCGTAATCGGAAGGAGAGGAGAGGAAGGCTTTGATTTTCTTGCCATCAACCAGAGACTTAATTGGTGCATTGGGCTCCGTCAAAACATCTAAAAGACGATTGCCGAGCAATTTCTCATATTCCGGATTATAGGTCTTTGGATAGGGACTTTTACGGCGAAACAGGATTTCATTGGGAACAAGACCACGACCTGCTTCACGCAGCAAGCCCTTTACCATGCCGTTCGGGCATTTCATTTCCCAGGGAACATTCCAGATATACTCAATAATACGATGATCGGCAAAGGGAACTCTTGCCTCTAGACCGGAATACATGCTGCAGCGATCCATGCGGTCTAGTAGGGTCACCATGAACCACTTAAGGTTCAGATATGCGATTTCCCTGCGACGGGATTCCTCCTTGTTCTCGCCCGCTAAACGCGGAGTTTCGCTGACAGATTTTTCATAGGTCGCTCGAACATAACCATCAATATCAATAGAGGAGAGGACATCATCGGATAGAAGCTGCTTACGGGTTTCAAGGTTCTTTGACCAAGGGAAGGTGTTTATTGACATAATATCGGGGTTGTGAAACCATGGGTATCCTCCAAAGATTTCATCCGCACACTCTCCGGTAAGTGCAACTTTAGTCTTTGCGGCAACCTTTTTGCAAAAATAAATTAAAGAGGATTCTACATCAGCCATACAGGGAAGATCACGGGCATTCACTGCATGGTAGAGATTATCGGCAAGGTCAAGATTATCACATTCCAGATAGGTATGTTTGCTGCCTACATAGTCCTTCATAATATCAACAAATGGTCGATCCTGAGAGGGTTGAAACGAATTTGATTTAAAGTTCTTATCATTATCAACGAAGTCAAAGGAATAGGTTTCAATCAGCTTATTTTCTTTACGAAGTTCGTCAGCGCAGATAGCGGTAACTAAACTACTGTCTACACCTCCTGAGAGAAAGGTACAAATGGGTATGTCAGAGATCATCTGACGTTTAACGGCATCTCTTAACAAGAATGAGGTTTTTTCTACCGTCTGCTCAAAGGTATCAGTATGGGGAGCGCTTTCTAGCTTCCAATATGCTTCATGGCGCAAACCGTATTCGTTATACAGAATATAATAGCCTGGCAGAACTTCATTTACATCCTTAAAGACTCCCTTCCCATATGTTTTAGCTGGGCCGATACCAAAGATCTCACATAAGCCGTCTCCATCAATCTTAGGCTGAAATCCCGGAAAGTGAAACAGTGCTTTGATTTCTGAACCAAATAAAAGGGTGTTTTCGAATACAGTATAGAATAATGGCTTTACACCTAGGCGGTCACGAACCAGACAAAGGGTACGTGCATTTTCATCCCAAATTGCGAAAGAAAAAATTCCATTCATTTCTTTGATAAAGTCCACACCCAGAGCCATATATCCAACCAGAATAACTTCCGTATCACAATGAGTTTTAAATAAATACCCCATATTAATCAGGGATTCGCGAAGCTCCGCAGTGTTATAGAGCTCACCGTTATATACGATGGAGTAGGAGCAGCCACATTTTTCTCTGGTCATGGGTTGACCACCACGGCTCAAGTCGATTATGGATAACCTTCTATGTGCTAAACCTGCTTGTGCACTAAGTATCTCCCCGTCTTCATCAGGTCCTCGATGTATCAAGGATTGTTTCATATTGTTCAAGACTTCCAGCCATTTTCCCTCGTTCCTTGTATAATCCTCGTTTAGATTACAAAAACCGGCTATTCCGCACATAAATCCTCCTTTTGCGCTGATGCACATGAAACAAAATCTAAGTACCTACTTCACTTTTGGCGCATATCTTTAATGCATTAACGGTATTGCGGCATCTATGATAATGCTCTATGAATATGGGGATATCGCTGTTATGAATGCATTGATGAAGGCATCCATCTAGGTAAGCATATAAACTTGCTTAAAACTTGAATTCCTATAGCAGATATCCCCTTGCTTTCTGTTTTATTTTAGAACAACTACTTTAATACTAACAAAATCGAATGTGATTAATCTCTTACACAAAGGAAACTAGTGAGGTCTTTATTGTGGTGTTAAAATAACGGGTTGTAATTGTCTCCCTTCCAAGGCCTCTTCAATGGAGGGTAGAAGCAAATCAAAATGTGCTACCATAGAGTTTGGTTTTCCTTTGTAGTTATCTTGACCGAAGGGAATAAAGAAGATATTCTTGCTATTAATAAGTGTACCGATATTCTTTAGATTATTGCTGAGAGCATCATTTGTTGAAACACCAATGACAGCAGGTTTATTATTTCTTAATAAGCCCTTGACCGCCATTAGCACGGTGGTATCCGTTATGGCGTTGGCTAATTTTGCAATGGTATTGCCGGTACAGGGTGCAATTGCTATAATGTCTAATAGATTACCGGGACCCAGCCGTTCTGCCTCTGTAAGAGTTAAAATGGGTTTGTTGCCTGTGATTTCTTCTGCTCTTTTTAGAAAATCCGCTGCTTTGCCGAACCGGGTATCGGTTACTTGGGAACGCTCTGAGAAAATGGTATAGACATTCGCCTTCTCTAAAACCAGTCGCTCGATTTCGGGTAATACTTTGTCAAAGGTGCAAAAAGAGCCGGTGAGGGCAATACCAATATTTTTACCGTTTACAGTCATTTAATCACTTCCTTCTTTTATTAGCTCAATTATTTGATTTACTAAGATATCAGCTGAGGTTCTTGGGGATACTTTTCCTGGTATCCCAAGACATAGTTTTGCTTTGAGATTTTTTTGCATGGCATATTCATAATCTACTCCTCCGGGTGCGGAAGCGATATCAATGATAGTAGAATTCCATTTGACATAATCCAAACTATTCTTATCCAAAACCAAGGAGGGAATTGTATTGAAGATAAAATCTGAGATAGGCAGTACGGTATGCATATCAGATAAAGATACGGTATCAAGTCCGGCAGCTTCGGCATAGGCTAAAGCGTCTTCTGACCTTGCAGCAATAATAACTTTGGCATCAAGGGCTTTCAGTTTAGCGGCTAAAATCTTTGCGCATCGTCCGTAGCCAAGTACTAGACAAGTAGAGCCGTGCAGATTTCTGTCGCTGGTCTGGATTGCCTCCATTATGGTTCCTTCTGCGGTAGCTATCGCATTCAGTATGGTTATTTTCTCGTTCTTCATAAGATCATAGTACCGGATTCCTTTGTTATTACATATTCCGGTCAGTGCCATAGGTATCATTCCACCAATTAAATAATGCTTTTTATTTAATAAATTTGCTAAATTATTCGTAGTGAGCTCTGAGGCATTGGTTGAAGCAATGGAAACCAAATCTCTTGTTAATGGGATTGGTCCAATGACAATGCTGCATTGATGAAACAGTTCATTCAGGGAAGATAACGGAATACAGTTCTCATGATTGATTGGCTGAGCGATGCGGTAGGTATATACGCGAAAACCTTCTTGAAGGAATGCGTTTGCCATAAATACCTGGCGCTGGTCGCCTCCAAAAATTCCAATTTCAGCTTGTTGGGACATATACTTCACTCCTTTATGTCACATTATATGAAATCAACTGAAATATGTGCGTTTTCGATACTCCTAAGATATTTAACGATTAATATGGATTAATTTAATAAATAATAATTAATTTGGCATCTCTATTTACCACTCATAATTTTCAGATACAGTCAAATAATATAGTTTGTAAGGGATTGTGGAAAAGAAACAAGATATTTTATGAAAACAAAGGAAAAACTGTTTAAATAGTACAATGGGTAAATTTTTTGGACAATATATTGTAAAAAATAAAACTGCATTATAATATAATTTATAACAAATAAGGAAAAATATGTATGATATGTCATTTAATGTCACAAAATGGAAAAAGTATCAATATTGACTATTTATAAATCTTTGTTTATTATGTTATATATGCATTTAGCAAATGGAAGTGTTTGGAGAAATCCAAATGTTTTCAAAAAAATTTTATGAGGAGGAATAAAATGAAATTAAAGAAATTACTTGCCGTTATTCTCGTTGTATCGATGGTAGCATCCGTCTTCACAGCTTGCGGCACAAAACCAACAAAGACTGATGACAAACCAAGCACCACAGGAACACCCACTAGTGGTACAAAAGAACCAGATAAGAGTGCTTATCCTGGTACCCCGGAGGCAAATGCAATTACAGTAAATATTGCACAAGAACCCCCGCAGTTATTCTCTGTTACATCTACAGATACAACTTCCTTTACAGTAAACCGTCACGTACTTGAGAACCTTGTTGAATTAGATGCAAACAATCAGGTAATCCCTGGTGTTGCAAAAGATTGGACAGTAAGTGATGATGGTCTTACTTATACCTTCAATCTTCGTGATGATATGAAGTGGTCAAACGGCGAAAAAGTTACAGCAAATGACTTCGTTTTTGCTTGGAAATCACTCCTTACTCCTTCTTTCGCTTCTGATTATGCTTACTTTGGTTATATCTTTAAAAACGGTCAGGCATTCAACGAAGGCAAAGCAAAAGAAGCTGATCTTGGTTTCAAAGCAGTATCCGATACAAAGTTAGAGATTACACTTGAATATTCTGCTCCTTACTTCCTTTCTACATTAGCATTTGGTGTATTTGCACCGGTTAATGAAAAAGCTTACAACCAATTTGGTGAAGCTTACGGTACTGATGCAGACAAAATGGTTTACAATGGTCCTTTCAAGATTACATCTTGGGAGCATGAAAGCAAACTGGTTATTGAGAAGAATGCAGATTACCCGGATAAGGATAAGATTGCTTTAGATAAGATTACATTTGTAATGATCAATGATAGCAATGCAGCACTTAACTCCTTCAAGGCTGGTGAGGCAGACGTAATTGGTGTTACTGGTGATCAAGTTAAGTTGTTAAAGGGTGAGAATTACCCTGTTCAGACTTATGATGATGGTGCATGCTTCTATCTTGAATATAATATGACAGACAAGTTCTTAAAGAATGCAAACCTTCGTAAAGCATTAACTTATGCAGTTGATAAGCAATCTTTCGTTGATAATATCGTTAAGAACAGTTCAAAGGCTGCAACTTCCTTTACACCTCCAGCTGTTTCTGAAGGCAAATTTACACAGAGTGCTGGTCAGTTAGTACCTGTTTTAGATGTTGAGAAAGCAAAAGAATTCTATCAGAAAGCACTTCAGGAACTTGGCGTAGATAAGGTTGAACTTACTATGATTTGTGATGATGGTGATGTTGCAATCAAAAATGCAGCATTCGTTCAGGAACAGTTAAAGAAGAACCTTGGTGTTACCATCAATGTTGAATCAATGCCTTTCAAGAGCAGACTTGAAAGAATGTCCAATAAGGACTTCTCTTTAGTATTTGCTGGATGGGGCCCTGACTACAACGATCCGATGACTTTCCTTGATATGTTCCAAACAGGTAACGGTAACAATCATACAAGCTACTCTAACGCTGATTATGATGCAACACTTGATAAAGTTCGTAAGGAGCTTGACCCTGCAAAGCGTACTGAATACTTGTTAACGCTGGAGAAGACATTAATGACCGATCTTCCGATTGGACCTATCTACTGGAGATCTAGAGATTATGTATTAAGCGGAAAGATTGCATCCGGTGTTGTTAGAACAGCATTCCAGGATATGAACTACAGAGAAGTTAAACTTGCAAAATAATTAAATTAATAGATTCATATTTAATGAGTTATAGAGTGATGGTGCGGGATAAAACCTGCACCTCACTTTTGTGAGTTGTCCGTACATGATAGAATTGCCATCCTATGCTACTTTTCCAGATGGCTTCTACAGTCAGATACTTATTGGCTTGATTAAAAAAGCCCATCTGGAAAAGCAATATAGGATGATAATTCTTCATCCAGAGGTCATTCTTGCCTCATGAGTAATTAAAAACAGAAAGAACTATAGAGAGGAGAAGTGAAATGTTTAAATATGTTGTAAAACGTTTATTCTATGCTTTTTTAACTTTGTTTGTATTAGTTTCATTGACCTTCTTCATGATGCGTTTATTACCGGGTGATCCTTTTATAGGTGAGAAAGCAATTCCCGAAACTACCATGAAGGCGTTAAATGTAAAATATGGTCTGGATAAACCAATGATTGTACAATTATTGATGTATATTCAACATATAATACAAGGTGATTTGGGTACATCCATTCATTATGTTCGACCAGTAACGAGTATTATTGCACAAGCTTTCCCTTATTCCTTTGATCTTGGTATTAGATCATTACTTTTTGCAACAATCATGGGCGTTCTACTTGGTATTGTAGCATCCGTCAAGAGAGGAACGAAGTGGGATACTCTTTCTATGGTAATTGCGGTTATCGGTGTTTCCGTACCTAGTTTTATTATGGGAACCTTGTTACAGTACTTTTTGGGCTTAAGATTGTATGAGCTAACACATATTCACTTTTTCCCTATCACAGGTTGGGATTCATTCTCCCAAAAGATCCTTCCTGCTTTTGCTTTGAGCTTCGGTTCCTTGGCTACAATCTCCAGACTTATGAGAACCAGTATGCTTGATGTTCTGGGTCAGGACTATATTAAAACAGCAAAATCCAAAGGGCTATCACAGAAAAAGATAATTTGGAAGCATGCGGTTCGTAATGCAATCATGCCAGTTGTAACAGTTCTTGGTCCCATATCTGCAGCAGTATTGACTGGAGCATTCGTAGTTGAGAATATCTTCGGTATACCCGGCATGGGTAAATTCTTCGTATTGAGCATTAAGTCTTCGGATTATACAATGATTGCAGGTACCACATTGTTTTATGGATCGTTTTTGGTAATTGCCAACTTAATCGTGGATTTACTGTACGTATTTATAGATCCCCGCGTTAGCCTTGAGGATGTAAAGGAGTGATAAGATGAGCAGCATAGATAAAAGTCAATTTGAAGTAATTGGGTCAAGCAATGCAGAAAGTGAAACCATACACAGACCCATAACAAGCTATTGGAGAGATGCTATGAAGCGTCTTGTCAAGAATAAGGCGGCTATGGTTTGTTTAGTATTAATCATTATCATTGCTCTTGGAAGTATTTTTATTCCTTTTTTCTCTCCCTATTCAATCAGTGAGCAGCATTTAACTCATAGTGATTCAAAAATGTTCTTAAAATGTCCTGATGATGGTCACATGCATATATTTGGTACAGATTCCTTGGGTCGCGATATATGGACCAGACTTTGGGCTGGCGGAAGAGTGTCTCTTGGTATCGCTGTTGCTGCCGTATTTATCAATTTTATTGTTGGTGTTATTTATGGCGGTATCTCAGGATATCTTGGAGGAGCCGTGGATAACCTTATGATGCGTATTATAGAAATTATTAATGGTATCCCCTATCTTATTATTCTTATCCTATTGATGATGGTTCTTAAGCCCGGTGTAGGAACCTTAATTATAGCTTATGCAGTGGTCGGTTGGACGAGCATGGCTCGTCTGGTACGTGGTCAGGTCATGACGCTAAAGCAACGTGACTTTATTGTGGCGGCGAAGGTTATGGGAGCAAAACCCTCCAGAATTATCGCAAAGCATTTGTTGCCTAATACATTGAGTGTAGTTATTATCAGCATTACACTTGAAATTCCTGCGGTAATCTTTACAGAAGCATTCTTAAGCTATATTGGTCTGGGTGTTCCGGTACCAAAGTCAAGCTGGGGTGTTCTTGCAAGTGATGGAACACAGGTATTCCAAATGTATCCCTCACAGATGCTTATCCCTGCTGCTCTTATCTGTTTGACCATGTTATCCTTTAACCTTTTAGGTGATGGTCTTCGTGATGCACTGGATCCGAAATTAAGAAGATAATAGCTTTAAGCTTTAATTTGGCATTGAAAATATGTGTGCACAAAATAATTTTATTTCGTGTCACTTTAATCTATAAACGACATTATTTCATACTGATTAGAAATATGTTGTCATGAAAATAGCTGGTCAGATAGATGAAGCTGATGCGGCGAGTGGAGGTTATAACATGAATAAAGTATTGCAAGTTAATGATCTACATGTATCCTTCGATACTTATGCCGGAGAAGTTAAAGCAGTACGCGGTGTTACCTTTGACTTAAACGAAGGTGAAGTTCTTGCCATTGTGGGCGAGAGCGGCTGCGGTAAGAGCGTAACGGCACAAACAATTATGAAACTGAACCCTATGCCTCCTGCAAGAATTAAGCAGGGTGAAATTCAATTGGGTGATAAAGATATTGTAAAAGCGAATGAAAAAGAAATGATGAAAATCCGTGGTAAAGATGTTAGTATGATCTTCCAGGATCCCATGACATGCTTAAATCCAACGATGCAAGTTGGCAAGCAGCTTACGGAAGCAATCCGCCATCATCAGAAGATTTCAAAAGATGCAGCACAAAAGGAAGCATTGAGACTTCTCAATTTAGTTAAGATTCCAAATCCCGCACAACGTGCAAAGCAATATCCCCATGAGTTTTCCGGTGGTATGAGACAGAGAGTTATGATTGCTATGGCATTATCCTGTGCTCCTAAATTATTGATTGCCGATGAGCCTACAACAGCGCTTGATGTTACAATTCAGGCTCAGATTATGGATTTATTACAAGAAATCAGAGTTAAAACTAATACTGCGATTATCTTGATTACTCATGACCTTGGTGTTGTTGCTAATATGGCAGATCGTGTTGCTGTAATGTATGCAGGAAAAATTGTTGAGACAGGAACAGCGGAAGATATCTTCTATCATCCGGCACATCCTTATACAGAAGCATTGTTAAAGAGTCTTCCAACCATAGATACATCACGTGAGACCAGATTAGTTTCAATTCCAGGAACTCCTCCGGATTTATTACTTCCTCCAGCAGGCTGTGGCTTTGCCAGCAGATGTAGTTATTGTATGAAGATTTGTCAAACAGAGCAACCTGAAGAGTATGAGACAAATGAAAATCATAAATCCTTATGTTGGATGTTACATCCGGAATGTCCTACCAAGCTGGGTGGAGGTACAAAATAATGAATGAAAATAAAGAGAAATTAGTAGAAGTACAAGAGGTCTCCAAATATTTTAGAGTATCGGAAGGTATTCTTAAGGCTGTTGATCGTATCAATATAGATATCTATAGAGGTGAAACCCTAGGTCTTGTAGGTGAGTCCGGTTGTGGTAAATCTACCTTTGGTAAGACTTTGATGGGTATTTATCCTCCTACAATGGGTAAGATTTTATACCATGGTAAAAAGGACATCGAGGTCAAAAAGAAAAATCTGTTCGCATACTCAAGAATGGCACAGATTATCTTTCAGGATCCATATTCTTCTCTTGACCCTCGTATGACGGTTGGTTCTATTATAGAAGAAGGTATGATTATTCATAAGATGTATGATAAAAAAAGACGTATGGAGAGAGTAATTGAGTTGCTGGAATTAGTAGGCTTAAATCGTGAGCATGCGAATCGCTTCCCTCATGAGTTCTCAGGAGGTCAGCGTCAACGTATCGGTATTGCAAGAGCGCTTGCAATTGAACCTGAATTCATCGTATGTGATGAGCCGATTTCTGCACTTGACGTATCCATTCAGTCACAGATTATTAACTTATTACATGAC
Organism: Bacillota bacterium; assembly: GCA_023435895.1. Classification (GTDB taxonomy): domain Bacteria; phylum Bacillota; class Clostridia; order Lachnospirales; family Lachnospiraceae; genus Mobilitalea. The sequence goes on along the minus strand of JAEZLH010000009.1, from coordinate 52,669 downwards.
CTTCAAGAGAAGTTGAATTTAACTTATCTCTTTATCGCACATGATTTGAATATTGTAAAGTATATCAGTGATCGTATAGCGGTTATGTACCTTGGTAATATCGTTGAGCTTGCTAGTAGCGAGGAATTATATAATAATACATTACATCCCTATTCCCAGGCACTTTTATCTTCTGTTCCGATACCGGATCCCGCAAAGGAAGCACAGAAGCAGCGTCAGATATTAACCGGAGATGTTCCTAGCCCGATTAATACACCGGCTGGATGTCCGTTCTCTGGACGTTGTCCAATTGCAACTGACATTTGTAAGCAAGATAAGCCTGCACTTGAATACAAACAGGGTCATTTCGTTGCATGTCATCATGTAAATAATTAATAAAACAGCAATATAGGGTAATCGTAGAATTGATTTTGCGATTACCCTATTTTTGAATGGATGTAAAGAGGTGGAAAGAATCTCTCTTTAATTATTAGATTTGTGCCAGCATTATTTCAGTATAAAAAAAAGATGCGTAAAATTTTGCGCAGAATTGGAGGTAATCATGAAGGAGCATCATATCAGAATGGCAAAGGTAGAAGATGCAGAAGCGATACAAGCAATTTATGAACCATATGTATTAAATACCTCGATAACGTTTGAGTATGAAACCGTATCGTTGGAGATGTTTCAGAATCGTATGGTGAATGTTCTTAAAGAATTTCCCTGGTTAGTCTATGAACTGGACAACAAAATCGTTGGTTATGCATACTGTACAAAATTTAAGGAACGAGCAGCTTTTGATTGGGATTGTGAATGTTCCGTCTACATCGACCAGAATTATCATCGTAAGGGGATTGCAAGTGCACTCTATGAGGAACTGTTTAAATTAGTTGAAATGCAAGGGTATTATACAATTTATTCTTTAATTACTGGTTCGCATACCAGTAGCATTGAGCTTCATAAACGGTTTGGTTTTAAAGAAACCTGTTTTTATCCTAAGACTGGATATAAAATGGGAGAGTGGTGGGATCTTCTAGTAATGGAGAAAAGACTCAGAGAGCTGAGTCAAAATCCAATCAAACCACTGAATATTCATAATTTATTAGATATGGGATAAATATCGATTACCATAATCTTAGCAGCCTTTAAGTACTACCCTAATCATAGAAAAAGGAAAAATGTCTCATTATAAATTGATTCAAATGATCCTATGAGAGTTTTTTTGGAAATGACGTCGTAATAGAGAAAACGAAAAAGAATCCATAACTTCGCTGGATAAAAAAAGGAAAATCTGTAAAACGGATTTTCCTTTTTTTTACTTTATTTTGTTGTCATTTAAAAATTACTATTATATAATTCATTTATTGGAAAAGTATGGTATATAATACCTATATCTGTGGAATCGCCATAAGGGAGTAGTTTGAATGAGAAACAAGCAATATAAATCACTGAATTATAATGGAAAAAAGATAATAAGATTAGAGATAAGAAAATTAATAATTCTAACAATTTTCATTAGCATATCTTTGTTTATATTATCAAATTTTGCAAAAGTGGTGTGGAATAGAGAAGAAGTAACCTTGTTTACATTCAGTGAAAAACAATTTCAAGATGAAGAGGAAAAGGATGCTTTAAATGGATATGAACATATGATTATAGCTTCCCTATCATCGAATAGTTTTATGGTGGATTTCGTTAATAATAGCAATGGGAATAAAGTTTTCTATCAGAAGCTGAAGGATTACTTAAATAGAGATGATATTAATTTAGGGAAAAAGGAGTACGATGATGTAATAGAGTTGCTTAAAAAGTTGAATTCTTCATTGTACTTTAAGAATCAGGGCGGTGTTACTCATTTGGCTATCCTGAGTAAAGGGGTTTTAACCACTGTGGAGCAAGAAATTTATAAAAAATGTGGGTTAATATTAACTTTTGATCTAAGTGGAAATATATACTCTATTAAGGAAAAGAATGGAGTGGTTATATATCAAACCTCACATCCAAGAGCAGAAAAGAGAGTGCGTTGGAATATCCTTATAGGTGTATTATCAATTTCTACCATCCTAATTATTGTTAACTGGATTATATCAAAAGCATATCTATTTAGAAAGGGCAGGAGTTACCATGGATACAAAGAAAAAAAATATGCATAAACACTATATACTGTTTTTAGATTTGTTTGCAATTGTTCTTTCTTTCATGCTGTCTACATGGATTCGTTTTGGGAATCTAGATCATTACCTAATGATAAATGGGATCTATATGTGGGCATTGGTGCTGGTCATTACGTTATATACAATGCTCTTTTTTTTATACGATTATCACATTAAATTCTTTCAAAGAGGGTTTGTAGATGAGGCATTAATGGTATTAAAATCAAATCTCCTTCTTGCCATCTTATTAATAGTAATTATGTTTATATTTCAGCAAGGAGACATTTACTCGAGGATATTTTTTCTGCTGCTTTTCATTATTAATATAATGATTAGCTACACGTTACGGCAGTACTTCAAAATTTTATACATATCCCGTTATCAATATAGTAAAGAGTGTACAAGGATAATGATAATTACCACCTCCGACCAAGTTATGGATGTACTCGATCGAAAAAAGGAAGAAGAAAGCTGGGATTATCAGATTGCATACCTTACCATAATTGACCGAAATTTGATTGGCAAGCAAATTGGTGGAATTGAAATTAAGTCGGATTTTTCATCAATGTATGAGGTGGCGAAGAATGAAGTAATAGATGAAGTGTTTATTCATTTACCTAATACATGGTTTGACTTAGAGCTGGAAGAAATTATAGCTACCTTTGAGAAAATGGGTATCACGGTTAATTTAAGTATTAATACCTTTGGGTTGAAAATAAACGAGAAGGTTATAAGAAATGTAAACGGGTATCATGTATTGACCTTCAGTTCAAGGTTGTTTGATGAAACACAAATGCATCTAAAACGTATGATTGATATTATCGGGGGTCTGATAGGATGCATTTTAACGGTTATTCTTACAATAGTGATTGCTCCTGCCATCTGGATAGAGTCTCATGGAACGATTTTTTTCTCACAAACTCGGATAGGGCGAAACGGAAGGCGTTTTCGCATACATAAATTCCGTTCTATGTATCCGGATGCGGAAAAAAGGTTATCCGAACTAGCATCAAAAAATGAGATGAATGGCTTCATGTTTAAAATGAGGGAAGATCCTAGAATTACGAAGGTTGGAAAAATACTTCGGAAAACGAGCCTGGATGAATTTCCACAATTCTTTAATGTGTTAAAAGGGGATATGAGCCTAGTTGGGACAAGACCCCCTACAGAAAGAGAGTTTCTGTGTTATGAAGGGAGACATAGAAGGAGATTGGTGTTAAAAGCTGGAGTGACCGGATTATGGCAGGTGAATGGGAGAAGTGAAATCACCGACTTTGAGGATGTAGTGAAGATGGATCTAGAGTATATCGATAATTGGTCATTGTTATTGGATGCTAAAATTTTATTTAAGACGATTGCAGTTGTGATTTTTGGAAAAGGGGCAAAATAAACGAAAGAATGCAGAAAATACCGATGATTTATAATAGAAGCAAATATTAGAATAATGAGGTTGGCATGAAATCGTTAATGAAGATTCTGAAGACGAAAACAGAAGGAATCTCAATTTCAGAGATTAGTAAAGAAATAAAGTGGATGCTTCGTTACATTAAGAAGTACCGAGGAGCATTAATTTATTATATCGGAATCGGTGGTCTGGGAACGGTTTTGGGGCTTTCCACCAGTGTGGCATCAAAGTACTTAATTGATGCAGTTACCGGCCATAAGACGGAGGATATGGGATTCATTATCTTGTTTATTAGTATTACTGCTTTTGGTGGTATTATCCTAAATGGAGTGACGGACAGAATATCCACTAAAATTAATCTAAAAATCAACAATGAAATACAGGAGGATATCTATAACCAAATATTAAATGTTGATTGGGAGGAATTATCGGGCTTTCACAGTGGAGATCTATTAAACCGGCTGAACGGAGATGTAAGAACAGTGGCTGACAGTATTATTGGATGGTTGCCAGCCTTGATAACAAATTTAATTCAATTTGTGGGTACATTGTTAATAATTTTATACTATGATCCCACAATGGCAGCAATTGCATTATTCAGTGCTCCTATAACAATGTTGGCTTCAAGAATGTTAATGAGAAGGATGAGGAGCTTTAACAAAAAAATGAGACAAGTAAGCAGTGAAATGATGGCATTTAATGAAGAATCTTTTCAAAATGTACTAACCATAAAATCCTTTGGATTGGTAGGTTTCTTTGTTGGAAGGTTAAAGATGATACAGAGGCATTATACGATTACTGCGTTAGATTATAATAAGTTCTCAATATTTACGTCCAGCTTCATGTCTGTAATTGGAATTGTTGTTGGATATGCTACCTTTGGGTGGGGAGTTTTTCGTCTCTGGAGCGGAAGCATTACCTATGGAACCATGACACTATTTCTGCAGTTATCAGGGAACTTGTCGGGAGGGTTTTCTTCTTTAGTGGGAATGATACCTTCTGCATTGTCAGCAGCTACATCAGCGGGTAGGGTTATGGAAATCGTAAATCTACAAAAAGATGAGGAAGGAAGTCAAATAAAAGAACCGGAAGAGAAGACGTTAAGGAATGGACTTACGGTGCAGTTATCTCAAGCGGACATTAGCTATTTGGGAAAGGAACATCTGTTAAAGAATGTTAACATAAAGGTAAAGCCGAAGCAAATTGTTGCTTTCGTGGGACCGTCTGGAGAAGGGAAAACCACTCTGGTTCGCGTACTGCTTGGTTTATTAAAAATTAGAACAGGCACGGCTAAAATAATCGATGAGAGCGGAATAGAAACCAAAATATCTGCGACTACAAGAAAATTCTTTTCTTATGTTCCTCAGGGTAACACTATTTTTTCTGGGACAATAGCATACAATATGCGGATGGTCAAACAGGATGCCAGTGAGGAAGAAATTATCAGAGCATTGAAGGCTGCATGTGCATATGATTTTATTGAAAGTTTACCGGATGGAATCAACACTGAAGTCGGAGAAAAGGGAGGCGGATTTTCGGAGGGCCAATCCCAACGAATTGCCATAGCAAGAGCACTGCTTCGAGGTGCACCAATTCTACTTCTGGATGAAGCTACTTCTGCACTGGACGTTGCTACAGAGAAAAAGGTTCTAGAAAATATCATTGCGTATGGGAAAAATCATTCCTGTATCTTAACGACACATCGAGAGAGTGTTCTTGTTATGTGTGATAAGGTTTATCAGATTAATGGGGCAAGGGTAATGGAATGTGAAGAAGCATTCATTACAGAGTTTGCCTCAAATTATTAAGGAGAGTTGTATGAAGATTAAGGAAGGGTTTATCATACGAAAGATTGCGAATACAGATATGGCTGTTCCTGTGGGGAATAATATCGCTGATTTTAATGGAATTATTACATTGAATTACACTGCAGCATTTTTGTGGAGAATTCTAAAGGATGGAGCAAAAAAGGCGGATTTAATTGAATTATTGATGAAGTATTATGATGTCACAAAGGAAATAGCTATGAAAGATACTGAGATGTTTATACAGCAATTAGGGGAAGCAAATATCTTGGATTATGATGAGGATGAGGTGTCAAGGTGACGGAGGAAAATACCAACAGATTTCCACTGAATGGAACGCTGGAATTAACAGCCAGATGCAATTTGCACTGTAAAATGTGTTTTATACGAATTGATAAGAAACGTATTTTAGAACTTGGAGGAAGGGAACGAACTTCAAGAGAATGGATTTTGATGGCGAAGGAGATTCTGGAAGCGGGCACTGGAGCACTGCTGATTACAGGCGGGGAACCAATGCTGCGACCAGATTTTGTAGAAATATATGAGGCTATTGCCAAGATGGGTTTTATGCTGACACTCTATACAAATGCAACCTTAATAACAGATGAGATTATGGAGGTTTTGCAGCAATATCCACCTCATAGTATCGGCATTACCGTATATGGAGCATCTCCGGGAACATATGAGAAGGTAACAGGAAGTGCAAATGCATATTATAAAATGTTGGAGGGAGTTGATAAACTCAAGCAATTACCATCCTTCCTAACAATTCGTACTACCATAATTAAAGATAACTTAAAAGATTTAAGACAAATGACAGAGTGGGCGTATGGAATAAAAGAGGATGTGAGCTTTCAAGTATCAAGGGTTGTTACTAAGCCAGTAAGGGGTGGAGTTGGGAGTGTTGAAGAATGTCGTCTGTCACCCATTGAGAGCATGAAGATGCTACAGGATAGAAGAATGGAATACACAATAAAACCATTGATCAAATTGCTTAAAGAGGACGCGGACGGGTTTGTTGAAAAAATGAAAGCATTAAATCTCGACAAAGATCATAAACAAGATAATAAAACCTTATATGGATGTAATGCAGGGATGACATCATATACCATTAGCTGGGATGGTAAATTACTGGGATGTCAAATGCTTGGAGATTGCTGGACATATCCGTTTGATATAGGTTTTCAAAGTGCGTGGGATGATTTTCCTAAAATGGTACAACTACCGATGTTACCAGAGGAATGCATAGGCTGCAAGGCTACCTGCAACGCGTGTCCTGCAAATCGGCTTTCTGAAACAGGATGCTTAGGGGGACTACCGGAGTATCTATGTGAGGAAAGTAAATTAGTTGATGAAATGGAAGGGAAGATATTAAGTAAAATAAAAATATTAATTCAAAAGGGAGATGATTGAATGGAAACATATGTAGCTCCAGAAATAAAGATGGAAAGCGTTAAATTTTTCGAAAAGATTGCTTGTAGTGATAATAAGTGTTGGACGTCAACTACTGTAAATTTTTCATATGGTAAATACCACAAAGACATAAATGTTCATTGTGGTGCTGGATCTGGTTGTACACAGAGTAATTTAAATTCCTTCTTAAATCAAGTGGATGATTTGATAATACCAAGAGTGGATAATGACGGATTATTTAGACGATACAAGAGAAAAGCCGGTATATGTCCCGGGAACGATTATGCCAATGCCCACTTAACCGGTATTAATTTGAAATGCGCTCAATAAAGCTATGATTACTTTGGAAAAAAATAAACCACTCATACTCAAGATAGGTAAATTTCAGTTATACATATTAAATAAAGAAGCGGAGTTTGAGAGCGGATTTCTACCAGATAGAACAGAGCAATTTGCATTGCAGAAGGAATTCGACGATTGTCACAACGATATTTATCTCGTTATTGAGAAGGAGTGTTTAGTTGAGCAACCCAAAGATAAAATTGTGGATAATACCCTGTCCGGTTCCCTGAGATATATTATGTATCAGATCAATGAAGAGCAATATCTTTGGACACAAAGAGATTTTGATAACAATATTGGGTTTGTATATAAGATATCCGATCACTGGTGCCATTGGAGATTGATTTCAAAACTAGGCGGGTTTAGCAGCTTTGATGATTTGTCTTATTTATTTGCCTATTCCATACTGCCGAAACGAGGAATTATGCTTCATGGGGTAATAATGGAGTGGAAAGGGAATGGAATTATTTTTACAGCATATTCCGGTGTGGGAAAAACAACTCACACCGGAATATGGAAAGAACATGAGGACGTCAAGATAATTAACGGTGATCGAGCATTATGCTGTTGGGAGAATGAAAAATGGTATACCTATGGGTGTCCATGGTGTGGCTCTTCAGAGGACTGCAGTACGGATAAGCTTCCATTAAAGGCAATTGTTATTCTAGAACAGTCAAGCGAAAATCGTGTTGAGGGATTACCGCCTCTATTAAGTTTTTTGGAACTTGCTAAGCACGCATTTGCACCCGATTGGAATAGCACGCTTATGAATCTGGCTATGGATGCAATTGAAAACATAATAACCACAATTCCGGTTCTAAAACTCAGCTGTAGGCCGGATCTGGGTTCAGTGGAGGTATTAAAAAGGAAAATGGAAGAACTGATAATATGACAAAGCAGAGTAATAATGAAAATAATATTGAGAAATGCATATCCACCCAAGAGATTTTTCCGGTAATTATGGAATTATTAAAACAAGGAAAAAAGGTTATTTTTAACGTGAGCGGTATGAGTATGGCACCTTGGATTATGAATAATAGAGATAGGGTACTGTTAAGTGGGGCAATGGGTCAAGCATTAAAAATCGGAGATATTATATTGTTTCAAAACAGCAGAGGCGATTATATCCTTCATCGTATTTATAAAAAAAAAGAGATTTTATCCTAACTATGGGTGATGGCTGTTATCAATATGACGGAGTAATACAAAGGAGTAAGGTACTTGGCGTTGTAGAAGTAATCTATCATCATAAAAAGGAGATTAATTGTAGTGCGTTTTATTGGAGGTTCTTATTTCATCTATGGCGCTTATTACTTCCTTTTCGTAAAGTTTTAATGAAAGTTTATTATGTGATAATAAAATTACAAAACAGAGATACATAACCTATTTTTCTTAAGCAGAGTATTTATAGGAAAGTGTGTGAATATGGAACAAACCTTTAAGCAATTAACTGAGCTATTGTCACTGTCAATGAATACAAAGGAACGAATTGAGAATTGGGAGGAGATCAACTGGAGGGAGCTGCTTTATTTATCACATCTTCATCAGGTTATTCCAATGTTATATGAAGGGCTGGAAAAATCCAAGCTGATACAAAATGCAAATAAGGAATTCGTTAATGAAATCAGAAAAATCTCAATTACGCAGAGCGTTGCACAACTTCATCGAACCTTACTTTTTCTTGATATTTATGAGCAGTTTCAGGAAGATAAAATTCAAGCGGTTGTTGTAAAAGGGGTAATACTGCGTTATCTTTATCCGAATGAAAATTATAGGCAATCAGGCGATGAAGATGTTTATATAAAAAAAGAAGACTTTAACATCGTAAATAAAATTCTGGAACGGAATGGATTTCAGTGTGAGAAAAAATACTCATCCATGGGAGATTTGAAACAGGAGATGTCATATGAACATCCTTCTGGGTTAGTTATTGAAATCCATACTGATTTATTTGATTATAGCTTTGAATTATTCAGACACATGGAGGATTTGTTTGAGAATGCATTTGAACATTCAATATCCGTTCAAATTGAGTCAACCCTTGTTCAGACCTTATCCTTGGACGAGCACTTTTTGTTTTTAGTGATTCACTCTGCAAAGCATTTTATAAGCCTAGGGTTAGGAATTCGCCAACTTTGTGATATTGTGATGTTTTGCGAAAAGTATGGAAAAGAAATAAATTGGGAGATAATTTGGGATAAAGTTGCTTCCTTGGGCTATGCGAAATATCTGAGAAATCTACTGGCGATTGGAGAACAATGCTTAGGGTTAAGTCATAGCTCTTACTCGCTTACAAAGGACATTCAAGAGTTACTCCCAACCCCGGACGCTTTATTATACGATATTATGAGCGCGGGGTTGTATGGATTCCGGGAGGGAGATAACGGCAAATCTGCATCTATAACAATTCAGGCTGCAATTAACTCTAAGAATAATCAATTTAGCACTATGCGTCTTATCCGTATTTTGTTTCCAAACTACGGATGTATGAGGTTGCATTATGACTATTGCAAAAAAAATATCTTCTTATTGCCGGTGGCATGGGTACATAGAATGTTGCATCATCTGTTGGATTCCAGCTTTCGTTCAAAATTATTACAAAATACAAAGAACAGTATGGAAATTGGCAGAAAAAGAATAGAACTTCTAAAGGAATACGGGATTATTTAGAAAGGAGAGCTAAATGACGGACATACATTCACATATTCTTCCTGAAGTGGATGACGGTGCTGATTCTTTAGATATGGCTGTCCGTATGGCAAAAATGGCTGCGGATAGCGGGATTACATCAATCTTTGTTACACCCCATTGTAATATAGAAGGGGTATATGAAAATTATTTCGGGGAAGAGCTGCAAGAATTGATGTATCCATTAAGGAATAGGCTTCAAGAGGAGAAGATTGAAATCGAACTTCTTCCAGGTATGGAAATCTATGCCTCAGAGAATGTGCCCGAGTTAATCCAAAAGGGTGAAATTATTACTTTAAATCATTCTAGATACCCACTTATTGAGTTTGATTTTAGAGAAGATCCATCACTTCCAGATTATTTAATCAAGGAGTTAGTCAATCAGGGGTTACATCCGATTATCGCTCATCCAGAGCGATATCCCTTCGTCCAGATTGATCTGGATATAGTCTTAGAGTGGATTTATCAGGGTTGCTTATTGCAGATTAATAAAGGGAGCATATTAGGAGGATTTGGACGACGTGCACAACGTGTAGCACATTTTTTGCTGGATAATCGGTTGGCAGCGGTAATTGCAAGCGATGCTCATGGAACAAATCGGCGCACACCCTATTTAGTTGAAGCATATCAATATGTCATAAATCGATATTCAAAGGAATATGCTGATATTCTATTAACGGAAAATCCGCGCAGAATTAAAGAGGATTTGACGTTGATTTCAATGAGAACAGAATGGAGTTAAATTACTAATTCAATTAGAAAAAGGAGCTTAATATGAGAATACTCAGATTAATGGGAGTAGTTATTTTTGCACTGTCTCTGATTTTATTTATAGGATATCTCGGGTGTCAATATGCATTTGAGGATAAGGATGTTCCAATTATTAGTTGTGAAAGTGATAGTATAACACTAAGTACAAAAACGCCTATAGAGGAATACCTTAAGGGGGTTTCTGCTTATGATGAAAAGGATGGTGATGTTACAAAATCAATTGTTGTAGAAAGTGTCTCAAAAATGAATCTGGATAAGAGCAGGACTATTACATACGCAGCCTTTGATGCAGACAAGCATGTTTCAAAACTGACACGGATATTAAAGTACAAGGACTATCAGTCTCCTCATTTTGGTTTGTCAAAACCTCTGGTTTTTCAAGTCGGAGAAACAAATTTATCAATGAATTTAACAGCTCAGGATAATATCGATGGTAACCTGACTGATAAGATAAAGTATATTACAAATGATGAAGAGATTATTTCAAAAGCGGGAAAATATTTAGTCGAGTTTCAGGTAACCAATAGTGCTGGAGAAACAGCATTTTTACCTGCCACAGTGGAGTTTATTAATTTCAATGAACAACTAGATATTAAGCCAATCATAACTCTGACCCATTATCTGATATATATTAAAAAAGGAAGCTCTTTTGAGGCAAAAGATTTCTTGAAGGAAGTTGATATTGAAGGAGAGCAATATGACGTATCAAAATATGCTTCAAGCACAACAAAAAAGGGCATTTCAAAAGATATGATTACAGTTAGTGCTGATGTCAATGCATCAGCATGTGGAGTATATAGCGTGGACTATAAAATTACAACAAAGGATGGGCAAGAGGGAGATACGAAACTTATTGTAGTTGTTGAAGAATAGGAGAGAATAATGGCGTATCAAAGTCATTCCGGGAAAGAAGAATTGCAAATAGACATTGCCGATATAACAAGAAATTTGATAAAAGATCTTTGGCTGATTCTTATAATGGGTTTGGCAGCCGTTATGCTGACCTATGTATTTACAAATGTTTTCTATAAACCTGAGTATACAACAAAAGCCACTTTTGTTGTGACCTCAAAAGGGGAAGACAGCACCTATGAAAACCTAGGAGCGGCTACGGCAGTCGCAAATAGCCTTTCCAAAATATTTGATAGCAATATCTTAAAGAAAAAAGTTGCATTGGATATCGGAACAGAAGTAGTGGAAGGTTCCATACGAGCGTCTGTTATACAAGAAACAGATTTGGTTGAACTAGCTGTCACCTCCACAAGCCCGTATATGTCATATCGGATTATTTCATCAATTATGAAAAACTATACCGTTGTTACGGACTCCATGTATGGCAGTGCAATGCTGGATTTAATGGAAGCTCCTGAGGTTCCGATGCACCCTAGTAATCCATTGAATAATAAGAGGAATATGGAGTTAGCGTTCCTAATGGGGATAGCATTTAGTGCAGTAATATTAGGTGGAATTTCTGTTTTAAGAGATGATATAAAAAGTGAAAAAGAAGTAAAAAAGAAATTGGATACAAAGCTTTTTGGAGTTATTTATCATGAAAAGAAATATAAAACGATTCGATCAAGAATACGTGGTAGAAAAAAAAGTATATTAATAACAAGTCCAACTGTAAGTTTTCATTTTGTAGAAAGTTTTAAGAAAATGAGAGCAAAATTAGAATATAAAGCATCACAGCAGGCACATAATGTGTTTTTGGTTACAAGTATTTCGGAAAATGAAGGGAAATCCACGATTGCTGTAAATCTGGCATTGGCTTTGGCGCAGAAGTCAGAGTATGTAATGTTGGTAGATGCAGATTTAAGTAAACCTGCAATTCATAAAATTCTGCAAAGTCAGATTTCTGAGAGCAATGAAATCAGTAATTGCATTATGAGTAATTCTTCCTTTGAAGAGTGTGTTTCTTTTGATAAAAACCATGGAGTCTTTTTGGCAATGGGTACTAAAAGGTGCCCCAATTCTACGGATATTATTTCAAAAGATTCCTTTAGAGAGATGATTGAGGCAGCTAGAAAAATAATGGATTATATTATAATTGATTCTCCACCTATTTCGGTATCAGCCGATACGGAGATTTTATCAGATTATGCAGATGCATCCTTGTTGGTTGTGAGACAAAGTATGGCTAGAACCGAAGCAATTAATGACGGAATTGATATTTTGAGCAACAGTAACTCTGAATTGCTCGGTTGTGTATACAATGATGCCAAAAAGATTACACTAGGGCAGAATATCAGCTATGGCAATGCCTATTCCTATCAGAGTGTATACCACAAATCCGATAAAAATACTGCGTAGTTTTTTAAGTCTATAGTCCGGATAGCAGCACATTAATACGGATGATGCTCAAAATGGGAGGTATAATAATGGAGTATAAAAATGAAATTCAACAGAATGAAGATATGATTGATCTGTCAGTGCTGATCGGAGATTTGATAAAAGGAATAAAACGCTTATGGTGGATGATGACATTAATAATTCTACTGTCAGCGGGTATTACTTGTTATATGGAATACAGAGAGTATTCACCCTATTATACGGCTAGTGCTACTTTTACTGTAAGTCTTGGTAATAGCACAGATCAATCTTCTATTTATGAAGAGAGTACGAAGGCAACCTTAATGTCTAAAACCTTTCCCTATATTATTATGAATGGTATATTAAATGACATCGTACAGGAGGACTTGGGATACGATTATATAGCAGAAGATATATCAGCCGAGGATATTGAGGATACGAATTTATTCACAATCAGCGTGAAGTCAGATGACCCTCAGCGAGCATATGCGATTCTTCAATCTGTTATTAACAATTATCCCAAGGTGGCCGAACCAGTAGTTGGCAGTACCCACCTTACTATGCTAGATCAAACAGGAGTACCGCAGAGTCCTGATAATAGAAAGGAATATTGGAACAGTCTGAAAAAGGGTGCCATACCCGGTGTAGTTGTTAGCTTATTTGCACTATTTCTCTTTGCATTTACTAAAAGAACGATACACGGTCAGGATGATTTAATAAAACTGACCAGTATGAGAAACTTAGGCGTGTTGCCGGTGGTAACATTTAAAAAGAGAGGAAAACAATATAATAAGACGGTAACTCTGCTTAATGATAAAGTTTCACCCTGGTACAGAGAGAGTATCTATAAGATAAGAACTAGAGTAGAGAAGGCAATGAATAAACGTTCTATGAAATCCATTGTCATTACTAGTGCGGTGAGTGGGGAAGGAAAAACTACATTTGCTCTTAATCTGGCAATTGCAATGGTCGAACTGAATAAAAAAGTATTGTTACTAGATTGTGACTTATATAAACCTTCTGTGGCAAAAATGTTGCTCTTAAATGAAGATGTTGCTGGTCTGGAGCAAGTGCTGAAGGAGGAAATTAGCTTAGAAAACGCGATTCAGTATTGTGAAACTACATCATTACATGTGTTAGCAGGGCATGTTCCAGTTAAAAATGCAACAGAATTGGTGGGCTCTGCTGAAATGGGAATTATAATGGAACAGTTAGAGGAGATGTATGATGTCATTATCATAGATAGTGCACCCTCAGCAATACTTTCCGATACATCAGTACTTTCAAGACAAGTTGATGGAATGATTTATGTTGTAAAACAAGATTATGCAAAAGTGAATTTAATTCTAGAAAGTTTAGATAATATAAATGAGAGCAGTAACATCGAAATAATAGGTAGCGTTATCAATTGCTCTAAGTCAGGAATTGGCGGTTACGGTTATGGATATAATTATGGGTATGAAAGATACGGAAGTGAACGTAAAAGTAATCATAAGGACAATATACAGTTTCAATATAGTGAAGAATAAGAAAGAATTAGTAAATTCTATTGCAAAATGACCCTATAGAAATTATAATGGAAAAAAACTAAAGCTATGACTGGTCGTTCCATGAAAGAATTGTTATGGTCGGTCTGGAAGGTGGTAAAATGGATAAAGTTAAGACAAAGAAAAAAATGAGTGGAAAAAAGAAGGCACTGATTACAGGAATATCAATCGTATCAGTTATCGTTGTTATATTGTTTATTGGTTTATTGGTTTATCATTCCTATTACAGTAAATTGAATTTTGAACCGGCAAATGATAATAAGCCAACAATTTCAGATAATGATTTACCTCCAGAACCCGATGATAATGATGGACCAGACTCTTCTCAGGGAGAGATTAATGAAGCGGATAATAATCTCGCAGACAATAATGCACCTGTAAAATATTCAAAGGATGTATTTAATATCCTGTTAATCGGCATTGATTCCAGACAGGATAATAGCAGGGGTAGATCGGACTCCATGATTTTGGTTTCAATTAATAAAAAATCAAAAAAAATTATTACAACCTCTATTATGAGAGATTGTTATGTTCAGATACCCGGTCATCAAAATAATAGAATTAACGCAGCGTTTGCTTTTGGGGGACCTAATCTATTAATTCAAACAATAGAGAACAATTTTAAAGTAAGAATTGATCGTTATGCCTACATTAATTTCTTTTCTTTTATTGATATTGTAGATTCCGTAAATGGAGTTACCCTTGATGTTTCAGAAAAAGAAATTCCAGTTATTAATAAATATATTAGTCAACTGAATAGATTAAGAAATGAACCACAGGGTACTGATTATTTAACAGTACCAGGAACATTACATCTTAATGGAAAGCAGGCTCTTGGTTATGCAAGAGATCGTTATGTGGGACATGCTGATTTTGAAAGAACAGCAAGACAAAGAAGAGTATTAGAGCAAATTGTATCAAAAGCGAAAGGTCTTAATCCTATCCAGCTTAGCAGTATGATGAATAAGATTCTACCGAATGTTACAACAAATCTTTCAGAAGGAGAAGTTTTATCTTATGTAGTGGGGGCACCTACTTATTTAAAATATGAGGTAGAACAGTTCCGAATCCCGATGGATAATGCCTATAAGGGCTTAAGAATTAGGGGAATGGCAGTTTTAGATGTGGATTTTAACAAGAATGTAACTGAACTGCAGTCTAGAGTATTTGGTGGATTGGGAGAAATCAAATAATAGAATTATTATCAAAAAGGCAATTTTGATATCTTATAATCGAAATAAATGAAAAGCGGAGGGGATAACATGTTTAAAGTGATCCAGACAGACAAGGCACCTGCAGCAATCGGTCCTTATTCACAAGCACTAATCCATGGATCGATGCTCTATGCATCGGGACAGATTCCAATTAATCCTGAGAACGGGCAGATTGTGGATGGTAGTATTACAGAACAGGCAACACAGGTAATGAAAAATATATCTGCTATTTTGGATGCGGCGGGTATCTCATTTGAACATGTAATTAAAACAACCTGTTTTCTTAAGGATATGGATGACTTTGCGGCATTTAATGAAATATATGCACAATATTTTATTGGAAAGCCTGCAAGATCCTGTGTGGCTGCACAGAAGTTACCCAAGGATGTCCTTTGTGAAGTAGAAATAATAGCTTTTGTAGAATAGGATGGAATAGGCATCCTTGATGTAATATATAATTTCAGGCAGTGGGTAAAACTCACTGCCTGCTTTGAAATTTACAACGGTAAACGAAGAGTGTGTATTATTAGCGTTCTTTAATTCGAACAAAGGAGTAGGGACTATGGGAGTGAAACAAGAACTAAAGCAAATGGCTGCAGAGGCAGCATTGTTGATGAATGGAACTCATCAATTGGTTAGCGGAAATTTGGATATTTTGATTAATTCAGAAGATTTCTCAAAGTTGGGGGATTTAGCGAATGATATCAGTCAAATTAGCACAACCTTTAATGGGTATATTAATGAGATATCACATATTCTATCCCATCTATCAGCCGGTAATATGGCTGTAGGCAATGATGAAGGACTCCTATATCATGGTGACTTTGTACCGATTAAAAATGCTTTACATAAAATCAGACATTCGTTGAACCATTCTTTTGAAGAAATTAATGAGTTAACTCATGAAATAGATTTGTTATGTACTCAGGTTGATTCTGGTGCAACACAAACTGCTCAGACTTCTACAGAACAGGCAGGACTGATTGGAGATTTAACAGAAACAATGCTTCATATCTCTGAGCAAACTACCAATAACGCTAAAAGTGCACAATTAGTGTCACACAGTATTCATGAAATTGATCGTGAAACGGAGGAAGGCAGTAATTATATGAAGGAAATGCTGGAATCCATTCAAAAGGTTCAAAGCTCCACACACGATATTTCAGAGGTCATCACCATCATAAGTGGACTAGCCAAACAAACAAAGCTGCTGGCATTGAATGCAGCAATTGAAGCTGCCCGTGCCGGTGATTCAGGTAAGGGTTTCACTGTGGTAGCAACTGAAATAAAGAAGTTGGCTGATAAAAGTACGGAGGCGGTTAATCAGACGACAAATTTAATTAATAACAGTATACAGGCAGTTGAGGAGAGTGCCAATATCGCTTATCAAACCTCAGAGAGTTTTAAGAGCATTAATAACTCAATTGAACATGTAAGTGAGCTTTGTGAGAATATCGCAGATCAAACCAATGAACAAGCTAGTAGCATACGGGAAACGTCAGGAATTATATCGGACATTTCAAATGTGGTACAAAATAATGCTGCTTTTGCACAGGAAAACAGTGCTTTGGCAACAAATTTATCAGAACTATCAGGAAAATTAAAAAAAGTAATGTCGCAGTATCGATTGGATGGACAAAAGGAGATAGGAGATAGTCAGAATAAAACCTTTGAAATACTTAATCAGAGCTTCTCAGAGAATATATTTGAGCAGTTGAAGAAATCCACAGGTACGATACAGGATAGTGATCAAGTGTTTGAAGCTGCAATGCAAGAACAGAAGGATTTTGAATGTATTTATCTGATTGACGATGCTGGCTATCAGGTAAGCCACACAATTATGAATCCTGATTTATTAATTGGGCAGGATGATAATTTTAAACCGGCTATGCCCGGAGACTTTCATGGTGAAAAGAAATACTTCAGACAAGCAATCAGGGATAAAAATCAATGGTTCACGTCTCTAGAGTATATCTCTACAGCAACAGGAAATTTATGCAAGACGCTTTCCTATGCCTATAATTTAAATAATGGAAAAACATATGTTTTATGTATTGATGTTGTAATCAGATTCTAAGACATCATAAGGAAAGTTACATACTAAAGGAGATTAAGGTACCGTATGAAAGAAATATTATTTTTGGAACCAGTTTTTAAAACCATGGTTTGGGGAGGCAATAAGTTAAAAAGTGAGTTTGGTTTTGAGATACCAAGCGATCAAACCGGAGAATGCTGGGCAATCAGTGCACATCAGAATGGAGATTGTACTATCACAAAAGGTGTATATCAGGGGAAGCCGCTAAGCTGGTTGTGGAATCACCATAGAGAATTATTCGGAAATCAAAAGGGAGAAGTATTTCCACTGTTAATCAAAATCATTGATGCAAAAGGGGATCTGAGTATTCAGGTACATCCGGATGATGAATATGCTAAAGTGATGGAAAACGGTGCGCTTGGAAAGACGGAGTGTTGGTATATCCTTGATTGTGAAGAAAACAGCGAAATTGTTATCGGTCATAATGCGAAGGATAAAAATGAGTTAAAGGAAATGATAAGTCAAAATAGATGGGGAGAGCTGCTGAAGATTCAACCGATTAAAAAAGGTGATTTCTTTCAGATTGAACCAGGAACTGTACATGCAATCAAAACAGGAACCCTGATACTGGAGACACAGCAAAATAGTGATATCACTTATCGTCTTTATGACTATGACCGACTAGATCACGGAAAGCCCAGAGAGCTTCATCTAGAGAAGAGTATTGACGTAATCCGTTGCCCTCATAAGGAGGGGGAGAGTCTTCATGAAGAAAGTGCTGGTGAAGCTTATCGTATGGTCAAACTGGTGGAATGTGATTATTATACAGTTGAAAAGATTATTCTGGAAGGAGAGCAGATATTTGAACAGAATAAGAGCTTTCTTAATGTAACCGTAATTAGCGGTGAAGGGACAGTGGATGATAACCCAATCAAGAAGGGAGATTGCTTTATTCTTCCTGACGGATATGGGCAATATTGCTTATCGGGAAACATGGAATTAATGATTTCTTATTTATAGAGAATAACTCATTGGAAAATAGAGTAGTGGAAAAACAATAGGGTCTTTTGCAGGAGGTGTGATACCGATTGCAAAAGACCCTTACTATTATAGAGCGTTATGGCAAAAAGCGGCAATACGTGCAATTGGGATATCGACAACAGAACCGACTGACCGACAACTATCACTTCTGCCTCTGGAGCAACCGGAAAGAGTATCCATATCATCGTCTATTGGATTGGTGGGTGCCATACCAAAATCAGTTACCAGACGAATAAAATTAGAATTTACTGATAGAAGGACGCCGGTAAATCCATTGCCGGAAGCACCGCCGCTTGTGGTAAATACTGTTACGGTAGAGCCAATAAAACGAAAGAGCTGAGCTTCTAAGGTAAGACCACCGCCTCCACCTCCGGGACCATTTCCCCCAGAGCCGAGACCACAGTTGGATCTATTTCTACAGGAACTTGACATATAATAACCTCCTTGTACTAATATAATAATTCCAAGTAATTGCAAAATGTAATAGTAATGTATATTGTATGCAAAACAGAGATAATTTCAGGAATGAATACTAAGCCCGAAGGAAACCTTGAGCAAAGGAGTTTTTATCTGTTGTGCACACAAGAAACATTTTCAATTACTTATAGTTTTGTGTCATTATCTTTGGTTGATTCTGTTCCTTAATAAAGCATATTATGACAGAAGGCAACGATTTTATTGATTCGAATATCACAGAGAGAGTTTACAATATAAAGGGGATAATCAGTTTGGGAATCCCCATCACTACTACTTAAGCTGGATAACTCTTCGGACTGACAGTTAGGGGGGGTTCCGAGTCGATTTACTAAGGTGATAAAATCTGTGTTGACACGAAGTAATACACCACTAAAACCTTGACCGGTAGAGCCACCGCTGACGGTAAATATAATAATGGTTTGACCGATATATTTTGATAGCTCTTCTGCAAGCATTCCTTCTCCTCCTGAATATTTTTTGATACGGTATGGAACTCATACTGAATTCTATTATATTCTATGCCCACATTCCTATAATGCGACAAAATAACATCAATTATCTTTCTTTCTTGAATAGTGTAAATAAAGTAAAAGATTAAGGAGATATTGAAGAACTAATAGAAGGATAGTGATGAACAGGAGGGTTTGAGAAACGTTTTGGTGCTCAATAACCAAGATGTAGATACATAGTAAAATATTCATGATTTTACAGGTGAGATAGCCTGCTTTCTCTTTTGAGAATTCTTGTATTAGATCTAATTGGCTCATGGAATTGTCCGAGTCTATTCCCATCGAGTGATATGAAATATTTATTAAAAACCCGACGCCCATAATAATAAATGCACAGCCAAGTCCAATGCACCAACTAAATAGTATGTTATTTTGAGAAAGAAAGAAATAGGAAAATGCAAACAAACCGATGCCAATCAGAAGAAGCAGAACACAGAACAATTTTACTTTTTTCATAGTGCTTAGTCCTTAGATAACCTTCTTTTAACATATATATGTAGAGAATGTTAAAAATATCTGGTCATATGTGAGCAGATGGAGTGGCGAGAAATAATATTTCGTGCAAGAGGGATAAGGGGGACAGCAATGAAGGTAAAAGATCTGGTAAGAACGATGCGTTTTGATGGAAGTGGATCAGAAAAAAATCAAATATATACAGTTTGGGGAGAAATGCTGAATCCAGAAAGTGTGCTGACAGAATACCCGAGACCACAGTTGAGAAGAGAGAATTATACCATACTAAATGGTTATTGGAATTATTGCATTTCATCAGAACCAATTATGCCGCCAATTTATGATGGCAAAATAGTGGTTCCCTTTTCACCGGAGAGCATATTATCGGGAGTTGGTCGTCAGTTAAAGCCAGATGAAATTCTATGGTATGAACGAATCCTTTTCCTGGATAATATTCCAGAGAGAAAACGATGCATTCTTCATTTTGGAGCAGTGGATCAGTTCTGTGAGGTATATATTAACCACCAAAAAGTCATAGAACATATGGGAGGGTATTTGCCCTTTGAGATAGATATAACCAGATGGCTGGAGCAAGGGGTCAACCTTCTGTCGCTGAAAGTCGTGGATGTAAGTGACACCTCTTATCATAGCAGGGGGAAACAAAAATTGAAGAGGGGGGGAATGTTTTATACAGCACAAAGCGGAATTTGGCAGACCGTTTGGATGGAATGGGTGCCTGAGGTTTACATAACATCATTAAAAATTACTCCGTTATATGATGAATCAGAAGTAAGGATAGAGATTAATAAGAACGAGTCATTAATAGAAGAGAATAAAGAGCTCATTTATGAGATTGGGATATACGATAATCTCCAATTAATCAGCCAGCTGATAAGTAGGAGCCCCATTGTTCAAATTCCTTTTAACGGCTTCACTGCCTGGTCACCGGAATATCCTAAGCTATATAATCTGGTCATCCGAGTGGGAGAAGATGTAGTAGAAAGCTATTTTGCCATGAGAAAGATAGAAATCAGAGAGGATGGTGAGGGAATACCTAGGATCTACCTCAATAATGAGTTTTACTTTCAGAATGGCTTGTTGGATCAGGGCTATTGGCCGGATGGATTATATACTGCTCCCAGCGATGAAGCACTTATTTTTGATATTCTTCAAGCCAAAAGGCTTGGATTTAATATGCTGAGGAAACATATTAAGTTGGAGCCTCTACGTTGGTATTATCATTGTGACCGTCTTGGAATGCTGGTGTGGCAGGATATGGTGAATGGCGGAGAAAGTTATCATTCTCTTCTGGTTGGTTATTTGCCCACATTATTGCCTTTTGCTGGGAGGATGATCAAAGATAATCATTATAAATGGTTGGGAAGAAAGAATCAGATTGGGAGGGAAGAATGGTTACGGGAGTGCAAGGAGACAGTGGAATACTTATATAACGTTCCATCCCTTGTTCTATGGGTACCGTTTAATGAAGGTTGGGGGCAGTTTGACAGTAAGAAGGTGTATGAAGGGATACGTAATTTAGATCCTACTAGGCTGATTGATCACGCCAGCGGTTGGTTTGATCAAAAATGTGGTGATTTTGATAGCATTCATAACTATTTTCATCCTATGAAAGTACGTCCAAGGAAAAGACCTTATATTCTATCCGAATATGGAGGTTATGCCTGCTTTGTAAGCGGTCATACATTTTCTAATCAAATCTTTGGGTACCGCATTTATCTGACAATGAAAGACTATAACGAAGCATTTCAAAGACTATTAACCGGAGATATAGAGGGGTTAATCAAGAAGGGACTTTCCGCAGCTGTATTTACGCAACTCTCCGATGTAGAAGATGAGGTGAATGGATTGTTTACCTATGACAGAAAGATATGTAAGGTGACGCCAATTAAAGCAGAGATTCCAGATCAGTCTTGTCTATAACAACATTAATGTGAAGGAAAAATTCATGGGAATGCAACAGACAGAGGGTATGGATAAAAAGATGGAATATTCTATTAAGTTGTTCGATATAAATGAACTAAAGCGAAATATAGGGGGATAAGCTAACATGAGTTATCATTCTGATTGTCTATATACGGATCAAAGAAAGATTACTGCAAGGAAGCTGATGGAACAAGCAACCGTGAAGGTGATGAACCAGAGTGTTCCAAAATTAAATGCAATCTGGCTGGAAACTACGGGTTGTTCCGGCAATATCATTTCCTTCTTAAATGCAGATATACCAAATGCCTATGAAGCAATGACAAGTATTGTAAACCTAACCTTTTCCAACAGTATTATGGGGGCGGAAGGGGATGCTGCCTATGAGGCATTTTTAGAAACCTTGGATACGGACTTCATTCTCTTGGTAGACGGAGCTGTTGCCATGAGGGATAACGGTCTTTACAACATAATAGCCAATTATAAAGGACAAAACATTACAGCCTATGATGCGGTAATAATGGCGGGAGAAAAGGCAAAATATGTGGTAGCAGTGGGAACCTGTGCTTCACATGGGGGCATATCCGCTGCAAGACCTGATCCTGCCCAGTGCAAAAGTGTAAGTGAGGTATTAAGCCGTACTGTAATCAATTTGCCTACCTGTCCCTGTCATCCGGACTGGGTAATCGGGACCATATCCCATCTGACCATGTATGGTATACCGGAACTGGATAGTGAAGGGAGACCAATTATATTTTATAACCATACCATTCATGATACCTGTACCAGAAGAGGGTTTTTTGATGCTGGTTATTTTGCCAGTTCCTTCGGACAGGAGGGGTGTTTATTCCTGATAGGCTGCAAAGGACCAATTACCGTCAACCAGTGCCCAAGGACTAAGTGGAACAGTTATGTCAATTGGCCAATCGGTAATAATACAAATTGCATTGGATGTGGGAATCCTGGTTTTCCGGATGGTACTGAACCCTTTGTACGGTATTAATTGATCTATGTGGCAAGTGTCATAGTTGTACTGTAACATTGACAATTTGCAAAGCACCAAGGAATTCTGTTTATAGGGGTATTTAACACCCACATTGTAGTTATGAGTGTGAAATGATTGGGAGAAGGATTACGTACTAAGTGCAAATTTCTTGCGAAGGAATGGAGATAATTATGGCAGAAATTATTATAGATCCAATTACAAGGATAAGCGGTTATTTAGAGATACGGGCAACAGTTGAAGAGAATATGGTAATAACAGCAGAGTCCAGGGGATTGTTATACCGGGGGTTTGATAAGATGCTTCGAGGAAGATATCCACTGGATGCAATCTTCTTTACAGAGAGAATATGCGGAATCTGCTCAGCGGCTCATGCCTATGCATCTACCCTTGCACTTGATGATGCTTTAAAGACTCCCCCTACGCTCAATGATCGATACTTAAGGGATATTATCCACGGGTTTGAGTTTATACAAAATCACTTGCGTCATTTCTATTTAATGATGCTGCCAAGCTTTGCAAAAATCACAAAACCAATGGTTGCTAATGTGACACAATATAATGAATATCGTTTGCCGGAAGAAGTCAACAAAAGAATGGAAGAACATTATGAAGCAGCAATTGAATTTAGTAAATTGGCACATGAAGGGCAGGCAGTCATCGGAGGGAAGGCTCCTCATCATCACGGGATATTTGTAGGAGGAGTTACTTGCGATCTAACCGCATTCAAGATGGATAAGATGAAGACAATAATCGGTCGATTAATGGAGTTTATATCTTCAACAATGATAGAGGATACCCAGACAATCGCACAGTATTATCCCGATTACTACCAGATGGGATTCTCCTACCCTCACTTTTTAAGCTATGGAGTATTTGACTACGATGATCCTGAGATTTCTTATGTAGCTCCAGGTACCATGATCAACGGAGTGCGGGAAGCACTAAATCCGGGGTTAATTAACGAACAGGTTCAATATGCTTGGTTTATGAATGATGCACCGGATGAGCCGGATATGAATAAGCCCGGAGCATATACCTTTATCAAAGCCCCTCGTTATAATAATCTTGCTATGGAGGTAGGTCCTTTGGCTCGCATGCTGATTTCCGGTAATTACTCAGGTGGAAATTCCTGCATGGATCGTATTGTAGCAAGAACGTTAGAAACAAATAAAATAATTCATATCATGAATGAATTAATGAAGAGAATCGAGTTACTCCCCAATAATCAAAGAGCGGTTATGATGCCTGATGAAGCAATCGGTATGGGACTGATAGATACCACAAGAGGATCATTAGGTCATTGGGTATCCATAAAGAATAAGGTGATTGATCGATATGAGACAATTACACCTTCCAATTGGAACCTTTCTCCGAAGGATGTTAATGGATTACCAGGAGCGATTGAACAAGCATTAATTGGTACCTATATTGCAAATGTGGATAGTCCCGTTGAAATTGGGCGGATTGCGCGTTCATTTGATCCCTGTGTTTCCTGTGCTACTCACTTGATTCTGCCGAATAAAGAAATAAGAACCGTCGAGGTGCCGGTATGAAAATTAAATTGCTGGCCATAGGCAATGTTCTTATGGGGGATGATGGGATTGCTATATATTTAGCCGATGCAATGCAGGAAGAACTAACGAAAATGGGCATTGAAGTAATCTATGGTGAAACGGATGTCGGTTACTGTATGAATTGTATCAAGGAAGAAGATTATATCATTATTTTGGATGCTTCTGATTTTGGGAAGAAGGTGGGGGAAGTAACCCGTTTTTCCATAGATAGTATTATATCAGGTAATAAACCTGCTATGGGTCATAGTATCAGCTTCCTGGATATGCTTAAATTGTACATGCCAAAAGTGAGAGGAGAGATACTTGGGGTACAGATCGGAGATATCCAGTTTCGTCATGGGATTAGTAATGAGCTCCGTAAGCAATTTGACTTATGCATAAGAACATCCTTGAAATTAATTGGTTCGATTAATACAAACATAGTTGAGGGAAATGTGAATGGAAGAGAAGGAATTAAAGAATAGAATTAATGAGATTGTAATGGAAGTATCCCATTCCAGCCAGCTTCACTCCATTGGAAAAACAGAGCATCAAAAAAAGGCTTATGAGATAAAGATGTTGGAAGCGGTGGAGGAATTATATAAACTGGTAACGGTGAATCAATTGAGTGATCAACAAATCAGTGAGGAGATTATTACTGAACCCTTAAAGGAATTTACTATAGAAGAGCTGGCTTTATACAATGGGCGGGATGGAAAGCCGGCCTATGTAGGGGTAAATGGCAATGTATATGACGTAACAAATAAGCCCGTGTGGACAGGAGGAATGCATTTTGGTCTCTTGGCAGGACAAAATCACAGTGAGGATTTTATGATCTGTCATGGAGGGATAATGAATGTTCTAGAAGGGATTCCAATAGTGGGTAAGTTGAAATAACGGGATGAAAAGTAACAAAAGGATTTATTGACAGAGGATTCATCTTTTCTAATATGGTAAGAAAGCGTATAATCAGTACTATAATTTTTTGTCAAATTATGATATGATATCATTCGTATAAGAGTGAGTGGTTATTACTTGGAAAATGAGGGATAAGGAACTTATGGAAGAAAATAAGAAGTTCGAAATTAAATTTCGTCTTAGTAAGCTTGATCGGATACCAGTATATCTGATGGGAATTGGTTTTCTATTTGTTTTATTTGTTTATCTAAAGCAAGATGCGGTGACTGCGTTGAAAAGACCTTCAACCTATTTTATAACGATAGTATGGATTGTAATGACGATATTAGCAGTCCTAGAGATAAATAAGGTTCGAGCTTTCTATAAGAAGTTTTCTCGCTGGATAGAAGCGCTATTGCTAATTACGGCACCAGTTATGTCATTTTTAATCGTTGAGATTATGGTAAGTAATTTTAACCCGGATATGTTTAAAAGCTACTCCTTATATAATTTGATTTGGTATGCGATTATATATTATCTTATCTTTTCGCTGGTAAGAGATAGCAAGATAACCCTTATCATTTGCAATACAGCCATCTATACAGCGTCCTTGTTAAACTATTTTGTATTTTTGTTTCGAGGAAATCCGGTAATACCCAGTGACTTATTGGCATGGCATACAGGAATGAGCGTAGCCTCAAATTATTCCGTAAGTTTTAGTGAAGGCTTCCTTGTTTCAACCCTCTTGATGTTCATACTGTTTGTTATGTCTATGAAGCTTGAGAAAAAAGAAAGAAGACCTTCCATCATCAACCGTGTTATCGTGATGGCAAGTTATATTGTATTTGCCGCATACATATTTAATCTGTTTTTTGGAACGGATTTGATCAAATCCAAGATTAGAGTAATTGATTATTTTGCACCCAAATATACCTATTCCAGTTATGGTACTGCGTTCGGCTTTGTTGCAAATGTGAAGGCTATGAGTATGGAAGAACCGGAAGGGTATTCTTCTGGTAAAGTGAACCAAATATTAGGGGCGGTTAATAAGTCGGAACCAAGTAATACGAAAGAGAAGCCAAATATTATTGTCATTATGAATGAAGCATTTTCCGATTTGAATCTGGTAACCGATATGAATACGAACATGGATTTTCTTCCGAATATCAGAGCACTTGAGAAAAATACCGTGAAGGGAAGCTTATTTGTATCTGTATTTGGAGGGGGAACCAGTGATACGGAGTATGAATTTTTAACTGGTAATAGTATGGCGGTTATGCCTCAGAATAGCGTGCCATATCAGCAATTTGTTACGAAGCCCACCGATTCACTAGCAAGAACGCTGAAAGATCAGGGCTATTATAATATTGCGATGCATCCCTATATCCGCAGTGATTATAAGAGAGATATCGTCTATCCGCTTCTAGGTTTTGACGAGTTCCTTTCCATGGAAGACTTTAAAAATCCTTCATTAATCCGCTCTTTCATTAGTGATAAGGAAAGTTATAAGAAAATAATTGAACAGTATAAACAAAAAGGGAAGGACAAGCCCTTATTTATCTTTGATGTTACCATGCAAAACCATGGTGGATATTCCACAGCACAGCTATTTGATGATGAAAATACAGTGAAGTTGACAGACTATCCGGAATTCGGTGCAACCAGCCAGTATTTAAGTTTGGTGCGAGAGTCGGATAAAGCGTTTCAATATTTGATTGACTATTTCTCAAAGCAGGATGAACCTACTATTATTTTAATGTTTGGAGATCATCAGCCAATCGCCTATTCTGAAATATACAATCTTTTGGAGAACCAGGGAAAGCTTGCGGATAAGGATGAAATGTTCCATAAATATCAGGTTCCGTTTATTATGTGGGCTAATTATGATATTCAGAAGGAGAATGTGGATAAGATGAGCGCAAATTATCTCTCCTCCTATCTATTAAAGAGTGCAGGCTTAAATGGTACAGCATATAATCAGTATCTCAATGAATTAAGGCAGGAGATACCCGTAATGAGTGGTTTATATTACATTGATAAGGAGGATGTTTTACATACCTATTCTGAGAGCACACCACTTAGTGATAAGGTTAAGGAATATCGTTATGTGGGATATAACAATGTGTTTGACAAAAAGGGGAAAGAACAGGAGTTTTATTATTTAAACAGAAATAGTAAGTAGTTTGTTCTTTACTTTGATAGAGAATGCAACTACTTAATGCTGACAATATGAGAAAAAGTAGTGTGAAAATAGGAAAATATTATTAGTTATTTATTGCTAAAACATATTATGCTTAGATAAGTTATTGTCGATAAATATATTACAAAGACGATAAAGGAATCTTTAAGAAAAAATTCAATAACTATAAATGGCTTCTTGAAAGCATTTCCTATAGAATGAGTTACACAAGAAAAAGTTATAAAACAACCGGAGGATATCAGAATGGATATAGCGGCATTACTAAGTTTGATTTTTGGATTTTTTATGATGATTGCAGCGTTTCTTGCAGAGGGAGGCAGTTTAGCATCATTATGGCAGTATACTGCTGCAATGATTGTATTTGGTGGTACAATTGGTGCGGTTGGACTTTCTTTTCCTACCAGTTCCTTGAGAAAAATACCATCCTCATTAGGAAAGGTATTTCGTAGCAAGAAAGTCGACCGTGTAGAAATACTCAATACCTTTATGGCGTTATCAACAGTAGCTCGTAAGGATGGCCTACTTGCGCTGGAGCAGGAACTAGAGAATCGGGAAATGGATGAATTCATTGTAACAGGGCTCCGTTTGGTAATCGATGGTGCGGATGAAGAAGTCGTAAGACAGATTCTTGAAACCAGAATCATTAATATGGAACATGAGAATGAGAAGGCAATTGCTGTCTTTGAAGGTGCAGGTGGTTATTCTCCTACCATGGGTGTTATCGGTACCGTAATGGGACTTGTAAGCGTTCTTGGTGAATTAGGAGGAGATGTAAGCGAATTGGGTCATAAGATTGGTGTGGCATTTATCGCTACCCTTTATGGTGTTGCATTTGCGAATCTTGTGTATTTACCTATGGCAGTGAAACTAAAGGAACTGAGTGCTGATGATGTTATGGCGAAGAATATGATGCTGGAAGGCATTCAATTACTTCGTGGAGGTTCAAATCCGGCATTTATGAGAGAACAGCTGAAAGGATACTTAGAGGATGAAAAAGAAGGTCAAACAGAAGAAGGAGAACGGTGAGAGATGGCTTTTAACCTACGCCGATATGATTACCCTGTTGCTGGCATTATTTATCGTTCTATATGCCATCAGTAATGTAGACCAGGCAAAATTTCATTCATTGGCGGAAGCGTTAAATCAATCCTTAGGTGATGGTAATGGTACAGGTGTTTTCGATGG
The DNA here is from genome assembly GCA_023435895.1 of Bacillota bacterium. Lineage (GTDB taxonomy): Bacteria > Bacillota > Clostridia > Lachnospirales > Lachnospiraceae > Mobilitalea. The sequence continues at coordinate 23,745 of JAEZLH010000009.1, read as the reverse complement.
AAATGATGGGATACTGGATGGAAATGGAAACACAATTCATGATTATCCCTATATCCCTACACCAGCGCCAAACAGTGGAAAGACCACCATTGGGTCTAAGGACGAGATGAAGAACTTAGAAGAAGGCGTGGATAATATTATTGATGATTTAAATATAACGGATGCGGTAGGAACCGGCATAACAGATAGAGGTTTAACCATTACATTTTCTAATGATGCGTTATTTGATAGTGGAAGTGCAACGCTTAAGCAAGATTTAATGAAGGGTCTGGAGACTATTTCAAAATTTCTTAATAGAGTGAACAACGCTATTCTGATTGAGGGTTATACGGATAACATTCCGCTCAGTTCTACGAGTATTTATTCTTCTAATTGGCAGTTGTCAGCAGCTAGATCAGCAAATGTAGCGGAATTTTTGGCTAAGAAGGATATAGCGGGCGATCGCCTATCTCCAGTGGGATACGGGGAATATCATCCTAAGGCAACCAATAGCACAGTGGAAGGTCGAAAGAAGAATAGAAGAGTTGAGATTACAGTACTGTATGGTAATACAAGGGGTGTACAACCAACGAAGGCACCAAATAAGTAATGTTTGGTATAACTATATAGGAAGCTTGTTATCCGTCATGTATTAAAAATTATGGATTTAAAAATTATGGATTTAAAAAATCTCAAAGCCGTATAAAATGCTTTGAGATTTTTTGTTTTATAAATATTTTTATTATGCACAGATTCTTTCGATATCTTCTCCGTTTAAAGATTCTTTTTCTAGGAGTTCCTGTGTGATGTTTTCCAACATCGATAGATTGTCTTTCATCAAACTTTTTATTTCATCATAGGACTGGTTCATTAAGGTACGGCATTTCTCTAATAATTTACTGTCATGTCCTTCTTCTAGAGCTTCAATGCTGAATAAACCCATTTCAGAATCCATTCCGTATTTATTAAGGTAATCTACTATCATTTTGGAAGCTTTTGAAATATCATTGCTTGCTCCGGTTGTGATCTCTTCGCTTCCAAAAATCAGCTCCTCAGCAACCCTTCCCGCAAGAAGAACCTGTATGGAGGATTTGAGCTGGCGCTGTGTCTGGAACATGGTGTCTTTTGGAATACTTAAGTTAAAGCCGCCTGCACCTCGAACACTAGGAATAATGGTTACCTTTGAAATATAATGTTCTGGCAGCAGGAGAGTGGTGGCAAGTGCATGCCCCGCCTCGTGATAGGCTGTAATCTTCCGTTCCTGATCCGTAATGTAGCTACGGTCTGTCTTTGGAGCTCCTGCGATAACGGTATAGAATGCTTTTTCTATATGCTCATTTCTAATTACGGAGTCCATACTGTTGGCGGCCATAATTGCAGACTCATTCATTAAGTTCTCAAGCATTGCTCCGCTAAAGCAAACGGTGGATTTTGCAACGTTATCCAAATTAACGTCATCAGAAAGTGGTTTCTTTCTGGCATAAAGCGATAGGATATGTTTTCTTGCATTCACATCGGGCAGACCAATTTCAATATGGCGGTCAAAACGTCCGGGACGAAGCAACGCTTCATCCAATGTGTCAAGACGATTGGTTGCACCGATTACAATGATGCCCTGATTGTCATGAAAGCCTGACATTTCGGTAAGCAACGCATTTAAGGTTTGATCACGTTCATCGTTGGCTGCATTAGCATTTCTTGCTCTCTTTTTACCAATCGCATCAATTTCATCGATAAAAATAACGGCTTTTTCACTCTTTTTTGCTTTATTAAATAGATTACGAATTCTGCTGGCGCCTACACCTACATACATCTGCACGAAGTCTGAGCCGCTCATGGCATAGAACGGAACCCCGGCCTCCCCTGCGATGGCTTTTGCCATAAGGGTCTTACCTGTTCCTGGAGGACCATAAAGAAGAAGTCCCTTCGGCATTCTGGCACCTAGTGCATCATATTTTTCGGGAGCTTTTATAAAGGTGATAATATCTTCCACCATGGATTTTGCCTCTACATTACCAGCTACCTGAGCCAGAGTAATTGCAGGTGCTTCATTATCCTGATTTGCCTTCTTTTTAGGTTCCAGTGCGGATTTCAAACTCTTCTTATTGGCATTCTTGATAAGATTGCCGGAATTTCCACCATTACGTGCAAACCAAATAACGAAAAACCCAATCCCGCCGATTAAAACTACCTTCAGAATCGTTACAAATATACTTTCTTTACCATAATCGATTGCAATGTTATGAAGTAATAGATACTCAGTAAAATTCTCTGTTTTTGGATTTGGAACAGTATAATTAGTGCGGTCGTCCTTTAACTTAGCAGTAAAATTGTTATCTGCCTCATGAAAAATTACATTCGCCACCTTGTTTTGATCAACATAGGATAAAAATGAGGGGTAGGACAGATCGGCACTTGATGTATTAAGATAATGATTACCTATCAGCCCAATACCAATTAACGAAAGGCATAACAGTACAATCAAAACAATTTTCTTCATTTAATAACCTCCAAACTAAAGTAAATGATTTACATAAGCTACTTGAATATTGTAACAACTCAAATCACTTTTTTCTAGGATGAAATACTGGAAAGTATGTGCTAGGCTAGTGAATATGTAATAATATGTAAAGGAAATGAGGGAAAGTGAAGAATTAGTGGGCTAGGGGATACCAGTATTTCAACAATAGGTACATTAATTACTTGAAAACAGTACAAAATAGGTCTATGATGGATTTTGGCTTTTCATTAATACCATAGAAAAGTGATTTTAACATAGGAAATGAGGAATAATAATGAATCGATTAAAACCGAAGCTGTTTTCGGTTATGAAAATATACACGAAGGAACAGTTTGTAAAGGATATGGTAGCTGGTGTTATTGTTGCTATTATTGCATTACCCTTATCGATTGCCCTGGCGTTAGCATCCGGTGTAACGCCGGAAAAGGGTCTTTATACTGCTATTGTAGCAGGATTTGTGATATCTTTTTTGGGAGGAAGCCGTGTACAGATAGCAGGACCTACTGCTGCCTTTGTAACAATTGTGGCAGGTATTGTTGCACGCAGGGGGATGGAGGGCTTGGCGGTAGCAACGATCCTTGCAGGTGTCTTTCTTATCATAATGGGTGTTTTGCGATTTGGAAAACTGTTGCGATTTATACCCTACACCATTACCACAGGTTTTACACTAGGGATCGCAGTAACCATATTAATTGGTCAAATAAAGGATTTTCTTGGGTTGAGCCTCCATACAAAGCCGGTAGAGACGGTTGAGAAGTTGATTGCATGTGTAGAAGACATCCGTACAATTAACCCTTATGCTCTATTAGTGGGAGTTCTATCACTTTTAATTTTAATTCTATGGCCAAAGGTGAGTATAAAGATTCCCTCCTCACTCATCGCAGTAATAGTTGCTGCCGGAGCGGTGAAACTATTTAAAATAGATGTAAATACTATCGGAAGCTTATATGAAATTTCTTCAAAGGCACCCACCTTTCAGGTTCCTCCGTTGAACTTAAACATAATTAGGGATGTAATGCCGGATGCTCTGACCATAGCGATATTAGCAGGAGTGGAATCCCTACTTTCCTGTGTGGTTGCGGATGGAATGATTGGAAGTAAGCATCGATCCAATATGGAACTGGTGGCGCAAGGCGCCGGGAATATCTTTTCCAGCTTATTTGGCGGAATCCCGGCTACAGGTGCCATTGCAAGAACTGCAGCAAATGTGAAAAACGGGGGACGAACACCGATTGCCGGTATGGTACATTCGTTAACTCTGCTATTAATATTAGTAGTACTTATGCCTTTTGCCGCACTGATTCCGATGCCTACCATAGCAGCTATATTATTTGTGGTTGCCTATAATATGAGTGAGTGGAGGGAATTTGTCCATTTATTAAAGGTATCACCAAAAAGTGATATGATAATCTTACTAACAACTTTTGGACTAACGGTTGTATTCGATTTGGTGGTAGCGATTGAAGTGGGAATCCTGATGGCAGCAGTATTATTTATGAAACGTATGGCGGATGTCTCAGATGTTCAAAGCTGGAAGTACGTTGAGGATGATAATGAAGATGACGATATGGCGGAGGAAGGTTCTGAGCAGATTCGGCTAAAAAAGGTTCCAAAGCGAACGCTTGTCTATGAGATCAATGGACCAATGTTCTTTGGAGCTGCAGATAAATTTATGAATATATCGTTGAACAACCATGTAAAAATCGTTATTCTACGAATGAGAAGTGTACCGGCGATGGACATTAATGCTCTTCATGCACTTGATAATGTATTAAAGGGTTGTAAGAAAAATCGAATTACTTTAATTCTTTCCCACGTACAGGAGCAGCCCTTGCATATGATGCAAAAAGCAGGATTTGACCAAAAGGTCGGAGAAAAAAACATCTGTGAAAATATTGATGTAGCATTAAAGCGAGCAGAGGATCTTATTCAAGGGGGAAAAGTAAGAAAGATTGAGGATGATAATATCCATAGTAATGATTAATTATTGGTGATGATTCGGGCGTCAAAAGCCCTGTTGATACTCGAAACCTTATGATTTTAAAGATAAAACAGCAGGAAAGACAAAAATTATAAGTCGTTACGTATGGTTAATACGAGGTGTTCGGTTAGAAAGCAAGAGAAGATTCTCGTTGTGTAATTTGATTACTACACTATAATAATTGACATTCGGATTTAATTCGATAATGGAGAAGCCAATTTATAAAAGTTAATATACCTCGGAAGTGCCTATTAATATATAAAGAAGGATGCAACAGTCTTCTTATGATGTTTATAGGCACTTCCCCATTATATTATTTAAATCTTCATACCTCATGGTTTTACATTTTAGTTTTTATTAGGTGCATTTTCAAAGATTTTGTTTGGCATTTACAATTATAGTTCAATTGGTTCGAAGCGGAAGCGGAATTCCGGCAATTTGCGAATAGTGGTATAATAATTAGTTTGCCAATCTTCTCCCTGAGCAGGGTCATTTTCTCCGGAGGCTGGTGGTGCAAACAGCTTCAAGATAAGATCACAAGCTGAATTTAACTGCTTCTCAAAGAAGGCAGGCATTAAATCAATGGTTTTTATTCCGGGTGCTTTATAGAACCAACGGTCATTGATTTCTAACATTAGATTTAAAGAGTCTAGCTCGTCATCAAAGTTAATCTCAGCAAATATGGGATTACCTTCTAGGTGAAGAAGAATCGATATGCCGGAGGAATCCTCCGAACCACCCCAACGCAGTATTACTGGGAAGGTGATTTCTTCTTTAACTTCAAAGCTTGGACTAAAAAAATCCTCATGAATAATTTCTTTATAAGCCTTCATTATGGGTTGTTCAATCCCAACATCTTTATTATTAGGATCAGTAATCTCAAGACCTAAACGTCCGTCATCACGAAATTGATAGAAGGTAAAGCCGGAGAACCATTGATCTTGCTCCTGCTTAATCAAATCACAGAATTCTTGCACCATCTTCACCTGATCATAGGGACCTGTTACATCGCCGTCTGCATTGCATTCCGACATTACCATTGGTTTTCTGGCTCCATCGCAAAGATAGGAGAAGCGTTCAAAGCTTCGCTTCGTCAGTTCAAAGGTCTTTGTTACTTTATCCCGTTTGTGAGTCTTTCCTCCCCGCTCTGCGATATCATAGGGCCATCCCCAATGCAGGGACATATATTTATCAACAGACCAAAGATCCGTAATACGAACCGCTTCTGTGAATTCCTTTTCCTTTTCCATTTCTTCTTTATCAAGATGTTCCACCCCACCGATACAGAGGATGGTCAGTACATTGGGAGCATGTTCCTTGATGATTTTGTGAAAACGAACAAAAAAGTCAGCAACCTCTTGATAAGTGCTGCGTTTATTAAAGGAGAACCAATTACCGGTTGCCTCGTGATTAATTCGTAGAAATATGCGTCCGAAGGTGGATAAATCTCTGGCAATTGCAAGCAGATGTTCATTTGATACATGAGGATCAATGGTTAAGGTCAGGAGTACATCTTGTCCATGCCTTCTGACATCTCTCATAAAGGTAAAAGGCTCATCGTTTAAATTCCCATCTGGTCCACCCTTATAGGTAAAATAGTCATCATAGGGGTAATCCCAAGCAAATGCCACCTCTTCGCTTGCATGTGCAATACTGGCACGTTCCGGCCAACCTTTATCAAGAGGGTAATAGCAATACATCAGATTAATGGCTCTGTGTGGCCTTCCAAGCTTATGTAAAATATAATCCTGGTTTACGTAGCTGCCTCGTTCACTGCCAACACTTAGGTCAACACTGCATTTCGCAGGACCCATGTGAAGGGAATAGGCTTTTAATTGGTTACGCATTCGATATCCTCCTAGATGTGCAAATTTGGTCCTTTTATAACCTTCCAGCAACAATGATGTATGATAGACCAATCTAAGAATGAGTATAGCACAATTAGTAATTTACTTACAATGTAGTATATTAGCAGAACATTGTGTAAAAATATGTGGTAAAATGAAAGTGAAAATAGATGTAAAGTAAAACTATAGATGAAGACTATAAAGTGAAGCTATAGAAGTAAAACTATAAGTGAAGCTAATAAGTGAAGATATAAAGATATAAAGATATAAAGATATAAAGATATAAACTGAAGATATAAAGTGAAGCTATAAAGTAAAACGATAAAATAAATCTATACAGTGAAACTGCCTAAGCTTAATAAATGGAATTAATCAGATGGGGATTCATTTTGGCATATGGTATAAGTGATTGACGACAACGCTATGATATTTATAGTAATGAAGTCATGCGGTATGAGTGTGTGAACTATGCTGATCATAGTGAATGAAATAATAAAAGGAATATTGGAAAAAACACTGGAAAGAACATAGGAAAAGGGGGACCAAAGGATATGAACGAGTCGGAAGAATTTGACCATAAGATAATGATTACCTTGGTTAGAGAGGGAAATAATCCGTTACGTATAGGGTGCGGGGAGGGTGAACTTCTTCTTGATGCACTTGCTAGACATGGAATTGGAATAAATGCATCTTGCGGTAAACGAGGAACCTGTGGAAAATGCAAAATAAAATTGCTAAAAGGAAATCTTGAAATCACCCCTTTCGATGAGTATAACTTTACGAAGGAGCATTTGTTATTGGGATATCGTTTAGCATGTAAGGCTCATCCAAAGGAAGAGATTGTAATCCGTTTGGGTGAGGAGGAAGAAGGATTTGAGGTAGTAACGGAACGAGTTAGTGATAGGATCAGTAAAGAAGAGAAGGCGCAAAGAATTAGCGAGGAAAGGAATACTACATCCACGGGTGCAAGTGGTTATGGTATTGCAATTGACCTTGGTACAACTACACTCGCACTGGCATTCATTGACCTTGCGACCGGAAGGGTAGTAGATACGTATACTGGAGTCAATCACCAAAGGAGCTTTGGAGCGGATGTGATTTCAAGAATGAAACAATCCAATGAGGGAAAGCTGCAGGAACTGCAGGAACTAATTAGGCACGACCTTCTTGTAGGGATCAGACAGCTTTTGTTACAGAACGATGTAGAGAATCACAAGCTTAACAAAGTTGCAATCGCTGGGAATACGACCATGGGACATTTGCTTCTGGGGTATTCTTGTAAGACCCTGGGAACCTTCCCATTTACTCCGGTAGATATTAGGGAGATGCATCTAGAATTTCCTAACGTATTTCATACAGAGGAATATCAAGCGGAAGTTGTAATATTACCGGGCATCTCCGTATTTGTGGGAGGAGATATCACGGCTGGGCTGCTGGTTTGTGACTTTGACAGGGAGAAAAGAGTAAACCTTTTGGTAGATTTGGGAACAAACGGAGAGATGGCCATTGGGAATCAGGACAAGATTTTGGTTACCTCCACAGCAGCAGGTCCTGCCTTTGAAGGGGGAAATATCTCTTGTGGGGTTGGTGGTATTCCAGGCGCCATATCAGAAGTTGAGATTGAGGAAGGAGAAATCACGATTAAGACAATCCACAATGTTCCCCCGGTAGGAATATGCGGAACAGGGATTGTTGAACTAACCTCAGAGTTATTAAAGGAAAGAATAATTGATGATACAGGTTTGCTTCGTTCGGATTATTTTGAAAGAGGCTATCAAATTGGCAGTAATAAAGAATTTCCGATTACTTATACACAAAAAGACATCAGAGAATTTCAGATGGCAAAGGCAGCCATCCGCGCAGGCGTTGAAGTATTGATAAAAGAATATGGTTCTTCTTATTTAGATATTGATAAAGTTTATATTGCAGGAGGCTTCGGATACAAATTAAACATGGAGAAAGCACTTCATATCGGCTTATTGCCAAGGGAGCTGGAAGGGAAAATAATTACCATCGGAAATAGTTCCTTGGAAGGCGCAATCCGCTATTTAATAGACAGTATCGCCTCCGATAGAGCGCAATCCATCCTTCAAGCTGCAAATGAAATACATTTGGCTAAGAATGAAGAATTCAATGATTTATACATCTCATATATGGGTTTTGAACAAGATGAGGAACGCATATAATAGAATAACCAACGTATTTTAGAAGGTTGATTAGGGTGAGCCTGTTTATGCTGATGCAGTAAGCACGGTTGAAAGGGCTTTTGACACCTGGATCAAGGTTGTATATGCAAGAAAATAACGGAACCCCCATTGATAATGCCATGCCAAGCGGTAAGATCGAAAATCAACTGAATCTTGCTCTTGAAGTACCGGAATCTACAAGGCTAAAAACAGGCAGCCTTGCGGTTGGTTATTCTCCGGAGACAAAGACCTGGGAGTTGATTGTGAAGTACCATGGAAGTCTGGATCGTATTAGAAATGAACTGAATATCTCGGCAGTAGAGTTAATGAATCGCTTTGCTATTTTAACGGTGCCTGATAATGAGGTTAACCTTTTGGCACGCTATGAAGAGATTGAATTTATAGAGAAGCCCAAACGATTTTTCTATGAGGTTAGCCAGGGACGGACTGCGTCCTGCATCAATCCAATTCAGAACCCTCCCTATAGTTTGTTTGGGGAAGGAGTCATTGTTGCAATTATCGATTCAGGAATTGATTATTCCCATCCGGATTTTCGCAATGAAGATGGGACTACAAGAATCTCACAACTATGGGATCAAACAATTTCCGGAAGCCCTCCCCCGGGCTATGATGTGGGGACATTATATCCGAGGGAAAGAATTAATGAGGCACTCAGAACACCGATGCCTGAGAGAATGGATATTGTGCCTAGCAGTGACTTGAGTGGTCACGGAACCCATGTTGCAGGAATTGCAGCAGGGAATGGGCGGGCAAGCAATGGGCAGAACAGAGGGGTAGCCTCCTCCAGTGAATTGGTGGTTGTCAAGCTTGGTCAGTCCGTGGGGGATTCTTTTCCAAGAACAACACAATTAATGGAGGGAATTGATTTTGTAATTCGTTATGCAATCAGCGTAAGAAAGCCAATTTCAATTAATATTAGCTTTGGCAATAACTATGGTCCCCATACGGGTTATTCTCTGTTGGAGAGTTATATCGATGAGACGGCTAACATTTGGAAGACAAATATTGTAGTGGGAACCGGTAATGAGGGAGCGGCAGGCAATCACGCTGCCGGCGTTCTTCAGATGGGGCAAACTTCATCAGTGGATATAACGGTAAGTGATTACGAATTCTCCTTTAATCTTCAGATCTGGAAGAACTACTTTGACCATTTTGATGTATCCATTGTAGCTCCGAATGGTACCCGTGTGGGCCCCATTCCTGCCATACTTGGGAAGCAGCAGTTTAATATCGGGCAAACTCAGATTCTCTTGTATTATGGAGATCCCACTCCATATAACCTTCAGCAGGAAATCTATTTTGAATTTATACCCCTTGGGACTTATGTGAATTCAGGAGTTTGGCGCTTTGAACTGGTACCAAGGAGGATAGTGGTCGGTAATTATGATATGTGGCTGCCCTCTGGTGGGGTGAAAAATCCAGAGACAAGGTTTTTATTACCTTCCGAATATACCACCCTGACGATTCCATCAACTGCTTATCGCGCGATCAGTGTGGGCGCCTATGATGCCTATACGGATAGCTATGCACCTTTTTCAGGAAGAGGATTTACCAGAGACCTTGGAATTAAGCCGGACATTGTTGCACCGGGAGTTAATATTAATTCCTGTGCACCGGGAGGAGGATATGCAATTCGTTCCGGAACTTCAATGGCAACACCCTTTGTAACAGGAAGTGTAGCGTTATTAATGGAATGGGGAATTGTACAGGGGAATGACCCCTACATGTATGGTCAGAAGACCAAGGCTAATCTGCTGAATGGGGCAAGACAATTAAGGGTAGAAAGCGTATATCCGAATAGGACATTAGGATATGGGGCACTATGCCTTGCGAATACATTTCGTAATATGTGATAGAAAGCCAGTGTGAATGGGAGTGTTCGCACTGGCTTTTTTTGCAGGCTAGTCATTTGTAATCGATATCACTTAAGCAATTCACGTCACTTGAAGCACGTTTCACGCAATCGATTACATGTTTTTGTTGTGCTGTGTTATAGTGATACTGTTTGAATGGTAAATAATGAAATGGTACTGTTTATATATTGAAATTATTCTAAAGGGGTATCACAAAATGAAATTTGCTAAATATTTATTCTGTAGTGTTATTTTTGTTTTTATACTTTGTCATGCAGTGCCTGCATACGCGGCCATGACGCCGGTTACCATACCATTTCAAGTGAGTGATATGGTTTTGTATGATGTTAATCATTCAACTTCCCAAAATTTAAGCGACTATGACTCTAGCTCGAAGGTTATTATTTTAGGAAGTGCAGTGAGTTGTTTAAATACGGATGCAACAATTAAGAAAGCAGAAGCGTTGGCAACGGGTTTGGATGCTTCGAACACTACCTTTGTTTTTGGGGATATTGACGATAATGTAACAAACACCAAAAGCTATACGAATATACATAATATAATCATGTGTGCCTCTCCAACTAAGAATTATTATTTAACCTATATGTGGCAGAATTATTGGAAATGTATTGCTCCTAACAACGCCACATCTATGACAATACCTTTTGTAATGATTGTTGATAAGAATGGATTGGCGAGGTATTATTCCAATGGAATTGTTGATGCAAAAGATATATTTGATGCATTAAAAGCAGTAAATAATGGGAACTTATCCTATGACGAGGATAAGGCTTGCACAACAGATATTGCTAAGGCGAATCTATCAAAACATAAGCTTTACCGTACGGATGATATTGCAATGTCCTATTATAAGACGGTATATGATCAACAATATTACAATTCTGGAGTGGGAGCAGGAGTGGTCAATACGCTAACAACCATGGTTAATATACCAACAACCATGGGAACATCTGCCCTTAAATTAGCAACGGGTAATCAAATTAATGCTTCCGGTACAGTCACACAGGAAGATAGGGTTAAGGCCATTAAAACGTTGTCTGCAAGCATTATTACTGGAAAGACTACGGATTATGATAAGGTTAAAGCAATTCATGACTGGGTATGTGATAATATATATTACGACTATATGTATTTGTATGGGATTCATACAAGTACGAATTTATCCGCTTATGATGTTATGACCAACAAAACTACGGTATGTGAGGGATATGCAAACCTAACCACAATGCTTGTTCGGGCAGCAGGAATTCCTTGTAAGAAAATAATTGGGTATGGCCAGAATGGTAAAAGTTGGCCGGAAAATATCCTGATTAATAATACGATAAACCATGCTTGGAATGAAGCTTATATCAATGGGAAATGGATTATTATTGATAGTACCTGGGATTCAGGAAATAAATATAAAGATAATGTACTAAGTAAGAATCCTATGCGCAATTCCTATTTTGATCCGTTTATCTCGGTATTTTCATCGGATCATTATGTGGTTAATTATGAGGAGGGAGTAGTTGAGAATAAAGCACCTACCCTGGCTGTTAATTCAACAGGAAGTGATTTTGTTGAACTGAGCTGGAATGCGGTTAACAATGCGTATGCGTATGACGTCTATAGGGCTACAGCAGGTTCGGATCAGTATGAAAAGATGAATACAGCCTACCAATATACTAAAGACAGTATCTTAGTTTATAAAGATAAAACTTGTAGTTCAAATACCCAGTATCGTTATAAAGTAATTCCTTATTGCCAGGCAGGCTCTACACCAATTTATGGGATTACATCAAATATACTTACGGTCAAAACAGCATTGCCAATGCAACAGATAACAGCTCCATCCTACTACATAAAAACATTTGGTGATGTACCATTTTCGTTAAATGCTTCTACATCAGGCAATGGAACATTGAGCTATGCTTCAAGTGATAACAAGATTATAACAGTTGATAATGCCGGAAAGGTATCCATTATAGGCGCAGGTACAGCAAAAGTTACAATAACCGCATCCCAAACTCCGCAATACTTATTAAGTACTTTTGTAGTCAGTGTATATGTTAATAAGAACTATCAAAAAATTACTGCTCCATATAATTTCATAAAAACTTATGGGGACAGCGCATTCTCACTAGGTGCTACGGTAACACCAGGTGGGGGGACATTGCAATATGTCTCGGATAATCCATCTATCGTGACAGTTTCTTCAAGTGGTTTGGTGACTATAAAAGGTTGTGGAGATGCTAAGATAACAATTACTGCAGAAGCGAATTCGAATTATTATGGAACTAGTACTTATGTATATATTAGTATAAAAAAGATGTCACAAACGCTTAGTGTGCCATCCATGTACTATGCCAAGACTTATGGAGATTTACCATTCTCATTGGGAGTAACTAGGAACGGGGATGGAGTGCTCGGTTATTCATCAAGTAATCAAAAGGTAGCAACGGTTGATATAAAAGGAATAGTAAAATTTGTAGGCGTGGGAAGTGCAACAATTACGGTTACTGCAAGTGAGACTGTTAATTATGCCAAAGCAACTACTTTTGTTACATTTAAGGTAAGTAAAGCAACTCAGAGGATTACTTCAAAATCTAGTTATACAAAGATTTACGGTGACAATTCCTTTGCCTTGGGTGCAACCATAACAAAAGGTGGTTCAAAGCTTAGTTATTCTACCAGCAATGCAGCTGTTGTAACAGTTTCACCATCCGGTCAAGTGACCATAAAAGGATGTGGTAAAGCAGTAATTACAATTACTGCGAATGAATCTGAAAATTATAGTAAAGCCATACTATTAGTGAATATTACAATCAATCCGAAAAAAGTAAAAGTGAATTCCCTTGTTTCAACGAACGCCAAAAAGTTGAATCTTTCCTGGACGGCTGATAGCTCAAGCAGCGGATATGAAATTATGTATTCTACTGATAAAAATTTTAAGAGTTATAAGAGTGTTTCAGTAACAACGAACAAAACAACTTCGGTGGTGATTTCCGGCTTGCAAACAGGTAAGATATATTATGTAAAAATTCGTGCTTATAAAACAGTAAGCGGTTCGAAGCTATATGGAGAGGATAGCATTATAAAAAATATTAAAGTTAAATAGCTTATCCTCGTAGGACTGTAATAATCTATCATATTTTATTGGAGGATTTTCATGAAGGAATATCAGATATTCAGCGATTCATCGTGTGACTTACCTGAAGTCTTAGTAAATGAGCATAAAATCAAAGTAATACCGTTTTATGTAACTTTTGATAAAGACAATTACTATAAAGAAAATACCGAGATAACCAATGAAGCATTTTATGATAAGTTATCTCAAAAGAATATGTTCTCCATAACTAAATTCCCTACAGTACAGGATTATACGACAGAATTTAAGAGAACATTGGAAGAAGGGAAAGATATTGTCTGTATATGCTTATCCAACCAACTTAGCGGCTCCTATCAGAATGCTGTCTATGCAAAGGAGGTTCTTGACGAACAGTTTCCCGATGCAAATGTTTATATTATCGACAGCTTTCAGGCAACTGCAGGACAGGGTTTATTATTATTGCAACTGGCTTATATGAAGAAGGCTGGTTTCTCTTTGGAAGCAGCCGTACATAAGCTGGAACTAATTCGCACCACTTCAAGAATTATATTTACTGTTGATAAGATGACTTATTTCGAGAAAGGCAGAATCATGGGGAAAGTCGCTGCTCTTGCCAGAAGTATGTTCGGTTTAAAACCATTAATTCAACTTAAAGATGCTGAGTTAGTCAACTGTTCCAGTGCCAGAGGGCGAGACAAAGCACTGCAAAAAGTCCTGACTATGGTTGAAGAATATTTCATAGAGTCTAATGAAAAACCATCTTACTATGATTTTTGCATTGTTAATGCCACCACAGAGGAAGAAGCTGCTTATCTGCGTCGTGAGGTTGAGCATTTTATACGTCGAGCAATCCTATATCCTGTTTTTCAGATTGGTGTTACAATTGGATCCTATACCGGGTCAGGAGGAATCGGTATAAGCTTTATAAAAAAATATAATTATGTTTTTTCAGAACCTTAAGTGTTGATGACTTTGCGGCGGGATAAGAGTACTTTGAAAGTAAATACTGTTCTACCATAAGAAGTGTAATGAGCAAAGAAAATTGATATAGGAAATAGAGTTAACTATAGATAAAATTAAGGGCTGTTTATAGTGTAAAAATAAAGATGAATTTGATAATATCTTATTATTGGGGAAGAATAACCCGGCATGGATTGCCGGGTTATTCTATGTAAAGCAGTAAGATGAGTGGAAAGTCATAAATTACCACATAGCGTGTTTGAAAAAGTATCAAATACTATATATTGTGTAATTTTTTGAAAAAAGACCAAATGATGATTGATTTTTTCCCTCTGCTACTATATAATACAATTCTCAGATATTGATGCGGAGGAGAGGTATTATGAATACGATTAAAAGAAACGGTACAGAGGAAGCATTTAATAGCAGTAAAATTATTGCGGCAGTAAAGAAGGCGAATGCGTCAGGTGAAAAAAGCCTGCTCTCGGATGAAGAGATTCACCATATAGCGGAGTATGTAGAATTTAGATGTAATAAATTGAACAGAGCAGTATCTGTGGAAGAGATACAGGATATGGTTGAGGATCAGATTATGGCTACGGGAGCCTTTGATCTTGCAAGACGATATGTGAAGTATCGTTATCAACGTTCTCTTGTCAGAAAAGCCAATACAACCGATAATCGCATCCTCTCCCTAATAGAAGGTAATAATGAAGATGTAAAACAGGAAAACTCCAATAAAAATCCCATAATTAATAGTGTTCAACGAGATTATATGGCTGGAGAGGTCAGCAAAGACATTACAAAAAGAATGTTCCTACCGGAGGAGATTGTAGAAGCAGATCAGCAGGGTATCATTCATTTTCATGATACCGATTATTTTGCACAGCATATGCATAACTGTGATCTTGTAAATTTGGAGGATATGCTTCAGAATGGCACAGTAATCAGTGAGACAAGAATAGAGAAACCTCATAGCTTTTCGACCGCATGTAATATTGCCACACAGATTATTGCACAGGTAGCAAGTAATCAATATGGCGGACAAAGTGTCAGCTTAGCACATCTTGCGCCTTTTGTTCAGATATCAAGAAATAAGATTCGTGCTGAGGTACTTGAAGAAATTGAGATTCTTGGAGCTCCTGTTCAAGATGAAACCATAGAGCAGATTGTAGAAAAGAGACTGCGCAGAGAAGTGAATAAGGGTGTACAAACCATACAATATCAGGTCATAACGCTAATGACCACCAATGGACAGGCGCCATTTTTAACAGTATTTATGTATTTGAATGAAGCAAAGAATGAAGCTGAGAAGAAAGACTTAGCAATGATAATAGAGGAAACCTTAAAACAAAGAATTAAGGGAGTTATGAACGAGGCGGGAGTTTGGGTTACCCCGGCATTCCCGAAATTAATCTATGTGTTAGAAGAGGACAATATCGAGGAAGACTCAAAGTATTATTATTTGACCGAGTTGGCGGCAAAGTGTACTGCTAAGAGACTTGTTCCGGATTACATATCAGAAAAGAAAATGAAAGAACTGAAAGAAGGCAACTGTTTCCCAGTTATGGGTTGTCGCAGTGCCTTAAGTCCTTGGAAGGATGAGGATGGCAATTATAAATTCTATGGTCGTTTCAACCAAGGTGTTGTAACGATTAATCTGGTGGATGTTGCCCTATCCTCAGGAGGAGATAGAGATAAGTTCTGGAAGATCTTTGACGAGAGATTAGAACTTTGTTACAGGGGATTAATGATACGTCACAAACGACTAAAGGGAACCGTATCCGATGTGGCTCCTATCCTATGGCAGCATGGTGCTCTTGCAAGACTGGAAAAGGGAGAAACCATTGATAAACTCCTGTTCGGAGGATATTCTACCATTTCTTTAGGGTATGCGGGCTTATACGAATGTACCAAGTACATGACAGGAAAATCTCATACAGATTCTGACGGCACTACATTTGCGTTAGATGTAATGAAATATATGAATGAAGCCTGCGACAGATGGAAGCAGGAGACAGATCTTGGATTTGGTATTTATGGAACACCAATTGAAAGTACGACCTTTAAATTTGCAAAATGTCTGCAAAAGCGATTTGGCATTGTGAAAGGGGTAACGGATAAGAGTTACATCACGAATAGTTACCATGTACATGTTACGGAAGAAATTGATGCCTTCTCAAAGCTTAAATTCGAGTCCCAGTTCCAGTCACTTTCCACCGGAGGTGCAGTGAGTTATGTAGAAGTACCGAATATGCAACAGAATATTCCTGCAGTATTACAGGTAATCCGTTATATTTATGACAATATCATGTATGCGGAACTGAATACCAAGAGTGATTGCTGCCAAGAGTGTGGCTTTGAAGGTGAGATACAGATTATAACAGATGAGTTTGGAAAGCTGATATGGGAATGTCCGAAATGCGGTAATCGTGACCAGGATAAGATGAATGTGGCAAGAAGAACCTGCGGATATATCGGAACACAGTTCTGGAACCAGGGAAGAACTCAGGAGATCAAAGAAAGGGTGCTTCATCTCTAATATGAATTATGGTGTAATTAAAAAGACGGATATCTCCAACGGCTTTGGGGTCAGGGTAGCCTTGTTTGTATCAGGGTGTACTCATCATTGTAAAGGCTGTTTTAATGAGGAAACCTGGGATTTTTCTTATGGACAATTGTTTACGGAGAAAACCGAGGACGAGATTTTAAAAGCGTTGGAGCCGAACTATATCAGGGGTTTTTCGTTACTCGGCGGAGAGCCCTTTGAAAAGCAAAATCAAAAAGTGTTAATGCCATTTTTAAGAAGAATAAAGAATACATATCCCAACAAGGATATATGGTGTTATACCGGATATATCTATGAAACGGACTTACTGACAGAGAGTCGTGCTAAGGGAGAATTCACCCAGGAAATGCTCGAATGCATTGATGTACTTGTGGATGGAGAATTTATGGAAGATCAAAAGGATATTTCTCTTCAATTCAAAGGCTCCGGGAATCAACGGATTATTGATGTTAAAAAGTCAATAATAGAAGGAATTACCTGTCTTCTACCAATATAACAATTATAATAAATGGGTCGTCCATAGTCGGATATGTACTGAAGAATAGGGGCTGCTGACGGAGTTTATTTCGTAGCAGCTCTTCTTTGTACAGTGGCTAAATAAATATCAGGCAGAAATTCGACATTTGTACGCAAAGCTTGACGAATCCTGTAGATAATAGTAAAATCATATGTAAATAATGGATTTTTAAACCCATATAGCAAAGAGTATTTTGCTTCTACTAAGGAGATCAAATAGTATAAAATCGTACAGCCATAAAGGAGTGTCGATCTTTGAATTTTATATCAGATATTTTTATTAGACTCCTAAGCCGATCGGGTAAAGAGTTTACTTTTATTGATACATATAAAGATCTTGTTATTACGGTTTTCGTTATATTTACTTTATTAACGACATTTATCATCGTGCTAGCCTTTCATCTAAGAAGGATTAGCAGGATGAAACAAAAACTCTATGAAGGTCATTTAGAATTGACACAGCTATATGATGAACTTGCAGCTTCTGAGGGGGAACTACGAAAGCAGTTTGCAGAATTAAATTATATGCAAAAGAGCTTAATGGATAGTGAAGAGCGATATGAAATGCTCTTTGAGAAGATGCTCAATGGGTTTTGTGTTTTTGAGCCGATTTATAGTCCTTGGGGTCGGCTGATTGACTTACTATTTATAACTATGAATTCCAGTTTTGAATATCATACTCATAAAACATCTAGTCAAATCATTGGGAAAACCTGGAGCGAGGTATTCGGAATACAGGACATGGATTTAAATCGGTTTGAGAATGTGTTAAGAAGCGGAGTAGCAGAACGTTTTGAATTATATCACAGGGAAGAGAATATATACTATCTTGTCAATGCATTTCGAATACAGAGCAATCGTGTAGGGGTTGTTATTGATAATATTACTGATTATAAAAAAGCAATTGAAGAAGTTGAAAAACTGAATGAAGAACTAGAACTAAGAGTGTTAGAACGGACTAATAAATTACAGGATGTAATTGGAGAATTGGAATCGTTTTCTTATACGGTATCCCATGATTTGAAAGCACCTCTTCGTGCAGTTGATGGATATAGCAAGATTATTCTTGAGGATTATGGAACGGAACTGAATGATGAAATAGTTGAGATGTTAACGATGATTCGTGGGGTAAGTTCTGAGATGATAGATATGATTCATAAGTTATTACAATATTCCACCACCTCAAGAGCAGAATTACAAACAGAAAAAATTAATAGTTATGAACTAGTTCAAGCTGTTTTTAGGGAATTAATGTCAACTTATTCCCATAGAAAAATTGAACTTAGGATAGAGACAGAGCTACCAGTCATCTTAGGCGATCGGGTATTATTAAAGCAAGTAATCTGTAACTTATTATCCAATGCCATGAAATTTACAAACGTGCGGGATGTTGCAATTATATCCGTAGGTGTCATTATAGCAGATAACGAATATATTTTTTACATCAAAGACAATGGCGTCGGTTTTAATATGTCCTATTCACAAAAATTATTTACCATTTTCCAAAGATTACATACCAGTGAGGAATTTGAGGGAAGCGGTATTGGACTAGTGACTGTTAAGAAGATCGTGGAAAAACACGGTGGGCGAACTTGGATAGAAGGAAAATTGAATGAAGGAACAACGATTTTCTTTACTTTGCCAATCCTTAGTAGTAAAGGTTAGTGAAGTGGAAAGGTGGAGGTGGCCCGTGTATAAAGTATTGATAGTAGATGATAAAGAGATAGTTAGAAGGGAATTGAAAAGATTAAAGATATGGGGAATAAAAAGTGATTTCATCATAAGTTCGGAAGCGACTAACGGTCAGGAAGCACTGGATATCATAGACAAGAGTCCGGTTGATTTTATACTTACTGATATTAGGATGCCAAAGGTAGATGGAATAGAGCTTCTTCGTGAGATTGTTGAGCGAAGATTATGCACTTGTGTGGTTCTGCTGAGTGATTACAGAGAATTCAGTTATGCGAGGCAAGGAATTGTTTTAGGAGCCTTTGATTATATATCCAAGCCGGTATGCGAGAGTGAGATGGAGAACGTCCTTAAAAGGGCTAAGGAATTTTTGGATGGTTATTATCGTGAGAGAGAAAGAGTAAAGCAATTGGAGGTAATTCATTCAGAACATAGGAAAGTATATTCATCCGTTCTGGATGCGGAGCTTATGTGGGAGCTTATTAAGGAGCAGAATCCACATACGATTGCGACCACATCACAAATGGTAGATCAGCTGTGGACGAACCTAAAGGGGGATATCAATTCATTTGTTGATATTCTTAAGAATGTTAATAATAATCTAATGCTAATCATTATTGGTGTTTACCCCTGGTGTAAAAAATTCATCGATCTAAATCTTTTTCATAATTATCATTTTTTAAATGATTACGATAGTGCCGCAGTGAAAAGTAAGTTCTTAGATAAGATAAGCGAAGTAATGCAACTATTATCCACATTGGGAGAAGGAACGAATGAGAAGGGAATTGAGAGCAGAGTCTGCAACTATGTTCTCAATCACATCGAAGAAGATATTTCATTAACAGAAGTGGCGAATAAGCTTTATATGAATCGTACATATTTAAGCGAAACCTTTAAGCAAAGAAGGGGAATTTCCTTTACCGAATATGTTACGAATGTAAAAATGGAACGAGCAAAGTATATTATTCAGAAAGAGAATTTAAAATCATACGAGATAGCAGAAAAATTAGGATTTAAAGATGCAGAATATTTTAGCAAAGTATTTAAAAAGAACATAGGAATGACTCCGACAGAATACCGAAAAAGGAAATCAAGTTAAGATATGACATTTGCCGACAATTTTCTGGGTGACAACCTTATAAATTTCATTCAAAGAAAGAAGATTATTTTGTATAGTTTACATGCAAAATTATGTTCAGCCACAATAAATGATTTATGAACTGGGCGAATTAGATGAAGTGGTGTAAGATTGCCTAGATAAGGGGACACAAATGATATGAAAAAAGGAAATGTCTTTAGGGAATTGGATCAGGAAACAACTATAACAAAAATAAAGGACTCAAACCAGGAAGCAGATCATAAAGGGATGCGAAACGAGGATTTAATACTACGGGTATCCATTATATTCTCAATAATAGGGGTATTGTTAATAGTATTGTCGAATCGAATTGGGAGGCTTTTTATTCATAATTCTAATACGATGTACTTGTTCAATAGGATAATCAGTTGGATTCTGATTCTGTTTCTGATTTTTTTTATTTATTGCATGCTTGCCTATTATAAAAAGAAAATCAGAATGCTAAAAAGTGATATTGTTAATAATAATTTTAAGCTTTCTTTAGCTGATAAAGAGATAGAATTGATTAAGGAATTATTCGACTCCCTAATTGATGATAAATTACTATTACAAAAGGAAAATGAAATCTATAGAAATCGGATTGAAGATTTAGAGGAGTTACACAATGTGATCCTTGATACCTCAAGAGAAGTGATATGGGATGATAGGAACGGAGATTTGCATTTTTCTGATCGTTGGTATGAAATAACAGGATATACAAAGAAAGAATATATAAAAACGGAACAATGGGAGAAATTTCTTCATCCCATGGATTTGGATCATGTGGTATTACAGATGCAGGATATTGAGAAAAACGGCGTTCAATTTTTTCAATTTGAATCAAGAATAAAAGTTCAGAATGGTCAATATCGATGGTTTCATACCAGAGGGAAGAGCTTTAAAAATGCCAATGGGCAGATCTGTCGAAGAATCGGTGTATGTACTGATGTGACAGAGTTAAAAGGATGGGAAGGAAATCCTATTTAAATCTTTATGTATATCTATATAGTATACAGAGAGAAGTGATTTTTGATAAGTAAGCTACTAAGAAAACTATTTATAAGAAAATAACAGATCAAATCGGTTGTAAGGTATATTTGTTTTAAAAATTACGGAATCTATAAGAAAGACAATAATAATATAGAAGTAAGATTATAAATATTACTATAAACAAGAGCGAAGAGAATAGGAGACAAAAGGATGTCTAAAAAAAGATTTAAAATACGAAAGATAAACATGACAATCAAACTAAAATTGTCCCTTGCAATGATATGCCTTATGGTGGCTACAACTGTAATTATAGGCGGGTTTTCGTTGGTGAGATCATCTAATACAATGAAGGATATGACCATATCCTCAATGATGGATTCAAATCGCAATAACGCGGATATCATCCAGTCATTACTTGATAAGGAACGTAATAGGCTTTCTCTTATCACATACCAGTCAGAAGTAATTGAATTGTTGTCAAAGAATGCAAAGGGTGAAACAGTGGATGAAAAAACAAAATCCACTTTGATTGCAAAGCTTAAGAGTATGAGTAAGGATGCTGGTAATATTGAGCATATTTTTGTTGTAGATATGAATGCCAATATTGTATCGGACAGTGATACCAATTTGATAGGTAAAAATCTCAATGACCGTGATTATGTTTTAAAGACAATCAAAACAGGAGAGCCAGTGGTTAGTGAGACCCTAAAATCTAAATCGACGGGTGCCTTTGTAACAGCCTTGACCTATCCTGTCAAAGTAGATGGAAAGATGGTAGGAATGGTAGCAGCCGCTGTGCTTGCAGACAGCATGACTACTTATTTAAAGGATGCCAAATTACTGGATACCAAGTCCAGTTATGCATATCTGGTGGATGAAAAAGGAATTATGTTGTATCATCCTACCGCTGGCAAAATTGGAAAGCCGGTTGAAAATGAGCAGATTCAGAAGGTAGTTGCTCAGGTTAAGGAAGGGAAGAAAGTAAATCCCGGAACAGTGGAATATGTATTCAATGACAGATTAAAGAAAGCAGCATACTCAATTATTCCCGAAACCAATTGGACTTTGGTTGTAACCGGTGATATGGATGAGATTATGTTACCGATTAATAATGTAACAAAGAATATTGTATTGATAGGACTTCTTATTGCATTATTTGCATTAGCGGCGGGGGTATTTATAGCAAGCAAAATCTCCGCTCCAATCATTAAACTAACAGAACTGATTAATAAAACAGCGGATTTGGACTTGAAATATGATGAGAACTATACCTATCTTGAGAGGAATAAGGATGAAACTGGTATCATTGCACGAGCAACCTTTCTAACACGTGAGGTTCTTCGAGAAATGGTAGGGAAGTTGCAAAACGTATCCCACACCGTAATGGATAATGCGGTAGAGATGGAGAAGCTTTCGATATTAATACAGGAGAATGTACATGATAATTCCGCCACAACAGAACAGTTATCCGCAGGTATGGAGGAAACTGCTGCTTCCACTGAAGAAATTACCGCAACAACAGTGGAAATCGGCGCTCATGTAAGTGATATTGCAAAGAAAGCGCGTCAGGGAGCACAAGTTTCAAATCAAATCACGGATAAGGCCTCAACCATTAAAAGTGATGCACAGGATTCCATTGAGATAGCGAATACAATCTTTGAAGAAGTAAAAGAAAAGATGGAGGAAGCAATCGAAGGTTCTAATAATATTAAGCAAATTGGAGTATTAGCAGACACAATTCTTGCAATAACAGAGCAAACAAATCTACTCGCATTAAATGCGGCGATTGAAGCTGCCAGAGCAGGAGAAGCGGGAAAAGGCTTTACAGTCGTGGCTAGCGAGATTCGTAAATTAGCAGATCAATCCTCCCATACCGCAACAGGAATCCAAGAGATTGTTAAGAATGTATATTCCTCAGTGGATAGTATGAGAATGAATTCAGAGGCGATGCTTAACTTCATTGATATGAACGTATTAAAAGATTATGAAAAGTTATCACAAATCAGTGAGCAGTATAGCAATGATGCTGTTTCGATTAATAAATTAATGGCAGATTTTGAGCAAGCTGCAGATCGTTTGGATACGGCTATTACCAGTATTTCAACGGCCATGAATGAAGTTGCAATTACAGTGAGCGAAGGTTCGAAAGGTGTTCAGGATATTGCGGCTAAGAATGAAGATGTGGTTGTACGAACCATTGAAGAAACAAAGCTTGCGGATGAGAACGCTGTTGGTGCAAGAGAATTACTTGAATTGGTGGAGAGATTTAAGATTTAAGAATATTTAAATGAAAATACTAATCCCCCAGCTATGCTGGGGAGAATGGAATAGTCGGAGACGGTAAGGATTTCAATAGAAAACCTCCTGTGATATATTAAGAATGGTGTCGCAAGCCAAACTTAATCAC
>JAEZLH010000001.1 GCA_023435895.1 Bacillota bacterium | reverse complement strand
CATTGTCATGCGACATCGCAATGTTATGCGGTTTTAGCAGCCGTTTCCAACTGTTATCCCCCTGTATGAGGCAGATTACCCACGCGTTACTCACCCGTCCGCCACTAAGTTATTATTATTCCATCCGAAAACTTCCTAATAACAACTCCGTTCGACTTGCATGTGTTAGGCACGCCGCCAGCGTTCATCCTGAGCCAGGATCAAACTCTCATGTTTAAGTTTTTGATCCAGTCAGATAAACGTTAGCCAATTGTGTGATCATCGTCAACAAGTTGACGTTTCTCACTGGTTAAGCATCCTGTTATCTTTACTGTTTTTGTGGTTGTATCCAATGCTGTTAAGCATTAAATACGGTTCGCGATACAATTTAATGTATCTATTGAAAATCTATTTCTGTATCTGTTACGATACAATTTGAAGCCCATGTGAAGCTTCATTTTTTAGAATTTTCAGGGTTGTTTTACTGTTCAATTATCAAGGTTCTGTTTGCTTTGAAACCGATTTATCAAGGTTTCGTTTTCGCAGCTGACAAGAATTTATTCTAACACATCTTCCGCATTATGTCAACCACTTTTTTAAATTTCTTTTTCAGCTCTTTCGAACTGTTTACCGCATCAACATCAGCGGATATTCATCTTATCACATCTTCTAAGTGAAGTCAAGCACAAATTGTATTAATTTTTTGAACAATTATTTACAATTTAATTCATGTGCGAAAAGCCTTTATAATGAGTATTTCTCAAAGAACTTATTGATTATTCGGAGCTCTGTAATAGGAACGAAGACTATAATAACACCGATACAGCAGAATGTCAACACTAAATTGTATGAATTTTTTGCGCATTTATTTACAATTAGAAAACACTCTTTCATATGTATACCTTGTATATTCTCCCTCTTCCCTTAACCAAAACAAGATAGCGCTTGATAGCGTTCGAATAGCTGTTCTTTTAATATTTGTGAAATGATTAATATGCCAATTCATGAAAAAATTGTAATAATGTATCATAATCCTTTGCAATATGTAGAATATTGTTATATGATATCCTTAATTATATCTGCCATCTAAAATAGACCTACAATCTAAGATTCAAGTACAGGAGGATTAGATGATTAAACAAAAGAAGATTGTACCTTTTCGGTACAAGTTAGGATTATTATTATTTTTAATTGTATTATTTATATCAATCTTTTTAGGTTTATTTCAATATTTTATAATGCGTAAAAGTCTGAATGATGGATTCGAACAAAGCAAAGGGCTAATTAATGATAGAATTTTGAATATGATCGGAGATGCAGATTATGTTAATATGCTTTTAGAAAAACCGATTGAAACTGAAGCAGAGAAAATTCTTCAAAAAGTCAGTGATTATTATGATAAAACTAAAACTATAGATTTTAATCTCAATTCCTTTATTAGCGATGAGAGTCAATTTGCAATTTATGTAATTGATCGTTCCAACACCGTTATAAAGTCCTCTAACAATGAGGATATTGGCTTGAATTTTACTGAATATACTGATTTTATTAAGTTCCTTAATGCTCTAAGACTTTCGAAAACATTTGCCACTTCCAGAATCAGCCTATCCTTACTCGAGAGTAATTTGACTAAATATTGCTATCTTTCTTCTAGTGATGGCAAGTACATCTTTGAAACCGGATCACCTATCCATTATAATGAAAAATATTTCTCAGGACATGGGTTTGATGATTTTGAGAAAACTATTATAGAAGAAAATCATTTTGTAAGTCGTATTCTACTATATGATTATAAAGGAGTATCCTATAAGAAAGATACCTCTGGGAATCCTATAAAAATTTCATCAAATAACACTAAATACTTTAATGATGCTCTCTCTTCCTTTAATGAAGTCCATGTCACAGGGACTTACAACGGTAAAAAAGCGTATTATGTATATATTCCTTATGAAATAATCAATGCCAGAGGCGCTAATGAGAAAAATGTTGTAGAAGTTATATATAATAATTCGACACTTGAGAAAAACCTTGCTACGAACATGCATATTATTATATTTTTCGCTGCAATCGGCGCAATTTCCGCGGCTACTTTGGGGTTTATAATTGCACGTATATTGACAAGACCAATCCAAGAGTTTACCCATGGTGTTATTCAAATGTCTGATGGCGATTTAACTTATCGATTTCGCTCAAAGGTAAATGATGAGTTTTCTATTCTTGGCAGGCATTTTAATCAAATGACGTTTAAGATTCAAAGTTTGTTAAGTGAACGATATGAGTATGAATATGCCTTAGAAAAAAAGAACCAGGAAATATTAGAACAAAAAGAAGAAATAACTGCTTTGTACGAAGAGACAACAGCTCTTAATCATGAGTTGGAAAATCTCTTAATGAGCAACCAGGATAGCTATTTTGAAACGGTACGTGCATTGGCTAATGCAATCGAAGAAAAAGACGCGTATACCGGTGGTCATTGCGAGCGAGTAATGGAATATTCTTTGCAAATCGCTAACGAACTGAATTTATCCGAATCCGAATTGGAGGATTTAAAATTTGGCAGCATACTTCACGATATCGGTAAAATAGGGATTTCTGAAAATATTCTGAATAAATCCGGACGTTTAACCAATGAAGAATATGATATCATCAAGACTCATCCCGTGAGAGGTAATTATATATTAACTGGTTTGAATTTTATGAATAATTGCAATCGAATTGTAACGGAACATCATGAACGAATAGACGGAAAGGGCTACCCTTACGGATTAGCCGGGGACGATATAGACTTTTTAGCTAGAATTGTTTGTGTAGCAGATGCCTATGATGCTATGACCAGTAAAAGACCTTATCGAGAACAGGCACTTACAAAGGAACAGGCAATCGGTGAATTAATGAAGTGTTCAGGCTCTCAATTTGATACTTCTATCGTTCAAGCATTTATAAAGGTGCTAAAAAGAATATAGCATACACTCCACAATCTTTATCTGGAAGTAATATTAAGATAATTATTTTAGGCTTTCAACATATAGCGTTGTTATGCTTTGTGATATTATAGCAATAAATTTATAAATAAAATACTACCTTTAAATTACTACAATCAAAAACACTGTGATGAATACAACTCCATCACAGTGTTTTTGATATTAATGCATTTATTAGGTTCCAATACAGTAAGAGTATCAATATGCATATCACAAAGAACTTTTATCAACTTATTCCATCATCAAACTCGAGAACTTTCAGATTCTTTGGTAAGCACAAAAGCAACCGATTCATAAGGGCTTAGTTCTAAATCATTCGTAACCCCATAGTCTTTGCGGTAATTGCTAATCAGCACCTTATCAAATACAATGCCCTTGCTATTCTCGTTCCATTGAAACAGAGTCTTCTCAGCGGAAAAATTACTGACTACCAGCACTGTCATGGAATCATCACTACGAGTATATGCAAATATTTTACTATCCTCCTCATATAACAGCTTATAATTCCCTGTCGTAATAACCGGAAGCTCTTTTCGAAGTCGAATCAGCTTCTGATAGTGGTAAAACACAGATTCTTCCTCTTCTCTTGCCTTCTCCACGTTAATAATCGGATAATTCGGATTAACTGCCAACCAGGGACTCCCTTCGGTAAATCCAGCATTGGGGGATGCATTCCACTGCATCGGTGTTCTTGCATTATCCCTGCTATTTTCCCAAATGGCATGCATCATCTCCTCATGTGTAAAGCCTTCAGCAAGCTTCTGATGATAAAAATTTAGAGTTTCAATATCCTGATAGTCCTGAATGTTCTGAAAACGAACATTCGTCATTCCGATTTCTTCCCCCTGATAGATATATGGGGTTCCCTGGAGAAAATGCAATGTAGTTGCTAACATCTTGGCTGATTCCACCCGATACCTTGCTGGGTCACCATACTTTGAAACTGCTCTCGGTAAATCATGATTATTCCAAAAAAGCGAATTCCAGCCTTCGTCATTTAATGAGGTCTGCCATTTGCTGATTACTTTTTTTAGTTCTACCAATTGAAACGGTTTGGGTCGCCATTTTCCATGTTCTTCATCCCAACAAATAGTAATATGCTCGAACTGGAATACCATGGAAAGTTCGTTCCTTCTTGGATTGGCATATAACTTTGCTATCTCAGGTGTTGCTCCCCAAGCTTCCCCCACGGTAAGTACATCTTTCTCTCCAAAGGTAGCGCGATTCATTTCCTGTAGGTATTGATGAAGCTTTGGCCCATTATCCGTGATGCCGGAATCAATCTCCTTCCCAATTAAATCAATGACATCCATACGAAAACCTCCGATGCCCTTCTCTAACCACCAATTCATCATATCGTAAATCGCTTCTCTTACTCTTTTATTTTTCCAATTCAGATCCGGTTGTCTTTTTGAAAATAGATGAAGATAGTATTCTTCTGTTGAATAATCAAATTGCCAGGCAGATCCTCCAAATGTTGATTTCATATCACTTGGTTCCGATCCATCCTCCTTGGGTTTTCTCCATATATAAAAATCTCTAAAAGGATTTTCTTTGGATTTTCTTGACTCCACAAACCAGGGGTGTTCATCTGAGGTGTGGTTCACCACCAAATCCATTAATATCTTGATATTGCGTTTCCCTGCTTGTTCTATTAGCTGTTCCATATCCTCCATCGTACCAAATTCAGGTGCAATTTTCTGATAGTCGGATATATCATATCCATTATCGTCCATGGGCGATTGATAGACTGGAGACAGCCATATTACATTAATTCCAAGCTCCTGTAAATAGTCAAGTCTCTCTATAATCCCGTTAATATCCCCTATTCCATCCCCGTTGGAATCCTGAAAGCTTCTGGGATAGATTTGGTAAACAACGGCATCTTTCCACCACTTCTGTTCCATGTTATTCCTTCCTTTCTCCTTTTATCATTTCATAGGTAATTGGTGATGGTGTAGCAATATTGTTAGTAATACTGCACCTCCCAATTGACTATTTGCTATTTATTATTCCATACTGCCAGAAGCAGCAGTAGCGTGCTTTTTCGTTCCATCAAACGTTTTATGATTGAATCAATAATATATTTTAAAATTACAAAGCGATTGGCTGATTATAAAAGTCGATCCACACAGTACTCCAGTAAGAAAGCTGCGGTACTGTAAATTCAACAACCCAGCCCCTTTCTGACTTTATCATCTCATAAGTCAGCATACGTACTTTTCCATGCTCATAATCAGGAGAGGTCAAATAAACGCCTGCTACCACATAATCTATTTGTACCTGAACCTTAATATCTTTTTGTTCTACCGGCATGGACTTTCCTTTGTTCCAGCTACTTTCATAATTTCCGCATAGATTTATCATGCTAATAACCTTGCGGAACTCCTTTTCCCGTATGGTTAGCCAAATGCTATCCGGCTTTGCAGTCACACTCCAGCTTGGATGATTACAACGATATTCTGTATTGTCCCATCCAATATGGGTCATACTCACATCAACAAGCTCCGCATCATAGAACAGCTCCATATATTGAACAATAAAATCATAATAAGTCCTTAGTTTATCAAAAACCTCTAGGGTAAGTACCGAATAATCCACATAATATCCCTGTGTTAATACCCCCCGTTCTTCCCCCAGCAGTAAATGATACGCTCCATTCGCTGTAATTGCAGCTGTTAACAGATAAGCCGCATTCGCTGCCTGTTCCATGGTATCAATTCGAAAAGGTTCCAGGTAGGCAGCAAGAATTATCGGTTTGGAATTTTGGCATGCAACCTTGGCATCTTCTATCATCTGTTTAATATGTTCATATTCACTGTAGGGATTCCATACTTCTATATAAACTGCTGCCTGAGGTGAGGTGCTAACACCTTTAACCGGCCAGTTCCCTACATTATTAAATATAAGATAATTCTCTTTTAATTCTCTATCCACTCTTTGTTTGGTTTCTTCAATCAGAGAAGGATATTCTTCCTGCAATCTGATCGGTTGCTTATTACCATAAGAATATGCAGTCTTTGGAAACCCATAGGTATCCATATGAATTCCATCAAATCCCACTTCACTAACCGCCTTCGCATACTGCTCGATTATATGTTTTCTCCACTGCGAGCTCTTGGATACATTCATAAGATAAAAGGTGTCAATAAACACCAACGGCTCTCCGGCACTGGTGTACATTCCCCATTCCCTATGCTCCTGGTAAAATTCACTGGAGGCAGCATAGACGGCTCCATATCCAAGTGCTTTCATACCGTATCGATGGCATTCCTCAATTTTTCTTTTCACGCTCTTTAAATCCATTTCTTTTCCCATCAGGTCTTTGTATTTCTCTTCCCTAGGAACCAGATCATCGTGACGGTATGCCCAGTCATAGTATTGAACCATATTGATATGGAATTTTCGTAAATTACTGACATCCTCATTATTCTCACAGTCGCTGGTGCTAAAATCACTTAAAAAGCCGTACCTTATGGATTTTGCAGGATCTGACACCACATCAAAGGCTGTGTAATATTCCAAAAGCATATCTTTACGATTAATCAGTCTTAATACTGCTCCATACCCTCCAAATTCACTTTCAAAGGGCTCTAACTCAATCTTGTTCCTGCCTTCCTGTATGGTTATTATGTGTTCCCCCACAACTGCTTCCAGTCTCGTAACAATTAACATAGCTGACTCGTAAACACATTCCAATCCTGTGGCTTCTATGATTAATCCTATCGGTTCACCAGTAATAAACTGTGCCTTGCCTGGATATAAATCTATTTTCATATATTTCTTCAATCCTTTCGCTTCGCTCAAGGCACAAACAAGTGATAAAAATGTTGTGCACCTTCACTCTTTTTCCTCATTTCTAATCCTATATTTAAAGATGCATCAAATAACTATCCGCTCTATCTACACTCTTATCTATTACTCTTATCTATTACTCTTATTTTTTCTGTTATACTCGTTCAATATCAATACTTTCATTGCTAATGTACTAGTTTAACCTTTTACATTCTACAAAACACAATAAATACAAATACCAAGTTCTATCTCTTCCAAATCATTGTATCTTTTTATGTCATCCTTTAAGTGCACCGTCCGTTAACCCTTTAATCAGATTCTTTTGGAATAATAAAAATGCAATAATAACCGGAACAATGGCAATCACCGCTGTAGCTGCCATCAGATTCCATTTTGCCCCTGCGAATTGTTGAAAATAAACCGATAAGGCTTGAGGGACATTGTGTTTTTGACTATCCTGAAGGAAAAATACTGCCTGGGAATAATTATTCCAAATGCCAAACCCATTTAAAATCACAATTGCTGATACAGAGGGTTTCAGAAGTGGAAAAATAATTCTCCAAAAAGCCTTAAACCAGGTGCAACCATCGATAATTGCTGATTCTTCCAACTCTCTTGGCAACGATTTTATAAAACCATGGAATACAAACACGGACTGAGGTAATGCAAGTGTTGCACAGACCAGTGCCATTCCCCATAACGTATTGATTGCTTTTATGTCAATCATTAATGTATAAAGAGGTACCGTATTAATAATACCGGGTATCATCATACAACTGATTAAAATACCAAAGATAATTTTGTTAAACTTATAATGAAATCTTGCAATGGTATAGGCAGCCATGGAACATAAAATCACAATAATACTAAGGGCAATAATTGTGATTACAGCTGAATTAATCATTGCTGTTCCTATATTGGATTTATGCCATCCCTCCAAGAAGTTCTTAAAGTAAAAGTCTGGAACAAACATATTTCCTTCATAAAATACCCGTTTGGGTGTATTGAGGGATAATATAATCAGAACCACAAAAGGAATCAGACATAGAATACAGATAAAAATTATGCTTATATTACGTAAAAGTTTTCCTAATTGTTTCATTGTCTCACTCCTCCTAGTCCATTTTCTTATTACTGGTCATTTTTAAAGAAATCAATACAGGAACCAGAATAATAAAGAACATAATAATTGCAACCGCCGTTGAATATCCAGTTTTACTTCCGTAACACATTCTCATAATATAGATGCTCAGTGTCTCAGTATAATAGCCTGGACCCCCTCCGGTCAGTGACATTACAATATCAAATACCGAAAGTGAACCAATAATATTCGTCACTACATTGATTCGAATTGACGGAATCAATAACGGTAGAGTCACATAACGAAATCTTCCTCCTGAGGTTGCTCCATCCATCTTTGCCGCCTCATACAATTCCCCTGGAATTGCCTGCAAACCAGCCAAATAAATTACCATGGTCATACCTGCATATTGCCATACATTAACCAATACCAGTACCACCATGGAGGTAGTATATCCTGCGGTCCAAGTGGGGAACAATTCGCCCTTACCCATATTATCCATTACATGATACAGGAAGCCTCGACCCGGCTGTAATAACAAATACCAAATATACCCCATAATCAACGGACTGATAATCGCTGGAAGATAGATAATCATTCTTGCAATTCCCTTTCCTTTGAATTTACTGTCCATTAACAAGGCATAGCCAAGTCCCACAATATTCAATAATGGTGCACTCCCCAGAGCAAAGAGAAGTGTGGTTTTAATATCATTAATTGCTCTCTCATCTTGAAAGAATGCAATAAAATTATCCAATCCTATAAAGCTTGCCTTTCTAATCCCATCCCAGTCTGTTAAGCTCATTCCAATACCCTTCACCAACGGGTAAAGAAAGAAAATACCAAACAGTATAAACACAGGTAATGCCATAAATGTATGTAGGCCAATCTTCTTTACTTTCATAATAACTACTCCATTCAGCTGACCTTGCAGCATCATATATTAACTAACTTCACTGCAAATCTCATTCCTATAGTGATAAATCGGGCCACAGTGAACCAATCCCTACTATTTTAAATCATAAGACCAATTACTTACTAAACCTCCAGATTAATATAGAAATATCATGCAAAGCACTCTATTTTTATATTTTAATATATCTCTGAACGTTTATTCTATGTGGATGATCCAGTCGTATGATACGCAAGTACTAGATTCTTTTTACTGCGGCCCGTTTATTTCATTCGTATTCGCTAACGCTATCTTTGGATAGAACCAATCCATCCATAACTTCC
Source organism: Bacillota bacterium (assembly GCA_023435895.1). Lineage (GTDB taxonomy): Bacteria > Bacillota > Clostridia > Lachnospirales > Lachnospiraceae > Mobilitalea. Next base: position 12,172 of record JAEZLH010000001.1, on the reverse strand, counting down.
ATATTATTTCGTTCCGGCATCCCAACTCTTCTCATAGGTTTTTGCAAATTCTGCTGCTGAGTATTTGCCTGCAAGAAGTTCTTGAAGCAAACGTCCCGCATCATCTCCTGAGAAGCCGGCCGGCTTTTCATTGGTAAATCCGATATTTACTGCACTGGTTACTGCTGAATTTACTTCATTAACTACATTGGCAGGTGCCCACTCTGCGGTTACATCTTTAAATGCACTGGGGGCTTTGGAGATTTCACTATACTTTTTCTGATTCTCTTTTGAGTATAGGAAATTAAGGAATTCAACTGCTTCTGCCTGATATTTTGAAGTAGCAGAAATAGAGTAACCGGAATCTTCCGCACTTAATACCACCGGTTTGGAGTTTGGCATATAAGCCGGATAAGGAGCGAATCCGATTTTGTCTGCCATATCGGGATTTGCTTCCAGAATACTTGATAATACCCACATACCATTGCTTAACATTGCTGCCTTTCCGTTCGCAAAATCCTGTACACAGTTATCGCTTGTTGCAGTCAATACATCCTTGTTAATTAAGCCCTTTGCTTGAAGATCCAGCATATTTTGAGCAAACACTGCCATACTTCCATCCGGTGCACCAAAGTTAAGTTTTGTCTTATCATTGCTTAACATAGCTTTCTTTGCTTCTACCGTTCCCAGAGTGGATTTGATATAACCATGAGGAATAAATTCAATCAAATGCCCCAAATGCCAAGCCTCATTACCAAAGATAAACCAAGGTGTTACTCCTGATTTCTTAGTCTTAATCGTCTCCAGGTTTGATACAAATTCCGCCCAGGTTGTGGCAGGTTTTAAACCAAGCTCACTATATATTTCTTTATTGTAGAAAAAGCCCGCCATCGTCATATTGGTACAAACTCTAAATTGTTTTCCCGTGTTAATGTCAGTGCAAAGTTCTTTCATAGCAGGAGTCAGTCGGTCCCACCATTGTGACTGTGAAGATAAATCCATGTATTTTCCTTCATCCACAAAACCCTGCTCATAGGTTGTCATGATATCAGGTGCCTGATCTGCTGCAAATTTGATCTTAATGATATTACTTGCATCCTTTTGATATTCCTGCTCTACCGTAATTCGATCCTGAGATGAGTTAAATTCATTAATTATCTCATTCATTAAATCAATGGTTTCAATCTTTCCCGTAAAGAACTTTAAGGTAACATGCTTATCTTTGTTTCCGTTATCCTTATCCCCCTGGGTATTACCGCTGTTTTGATCAGGCTTCACAGGTTCATTGGAATCCTTTGCTTTACCACAGCCGGTCAACATGCCTGCAATAAGAACAAGGCATAATAAAATTGACAAAACTCTTTTCTTTTTCATATAAAATTTCCTCCTCGTTATTTGGTATATTAACCATAACACCGTTTATCACCGACTTAAATTCCACAGATTTTTGATTTGAGTGCTAATTTATTTGATATATGAAACAACGCTTGTATCGTTTATTTAGAATAACTATAATACTATTAACGAACCATGAAATATAAATTCCACCCTGAAATGAGGATTCCTTATGAAGCAAAAAACTTTATTATCCTACCAAAACTGGAGCTTTAAAAAGAAACTGCTGGTAATCATCTCTGCGTTGATTATCACCATCGTAATCCTGATTTCATTTTCCAGCTATACGATGTATTCCCGTAACTTTACCCGCCAGACAATTAATCAAACTCAGCAAATCATTGAACAGATTGCAATAAATGTTGATACTTATATGGATGAGTTATTTCGGTTAAATCTTTCGCCCTACTATAACGATGATATCATGAACGAACTGAATGAAGAATATACCACAGAGCTATCCAGCTTAAATAAGAAGAGAAAAATAGAAAACTTCCTTGCTTCCGTAATGATTTTACCCAGAAGTGAGATTCTTAGGGTTTATATTCTGACGGACGATAACCTTTATTCCTATACCAGAACCCCCTATGATATGAAGGATTATGATAATTATCGTTCTACCTCCTGGTACCGAGATGCACTATCCTCCTCAACCCCTGTATTTGTTCCCACTCATTTGGAAAAAGTATTTGGTGAGAAGCCGCTCCAAATTTTCTCCATAGCCCAGCGGTTAAGAAGCAAGGAGGACAATAGTAAGGTTTTAGCGGTAATTAAAGTTGATGCAGATTATTCCGGAATCAAGACCATCTGCGATCAGGTGCAAAAGAGGGAGAAAGGTTCTCTTTTTATTATAGATGAAGATAACAACATCGTCTATCAGAGTAATCAGTTAGGTAAGAGTAATATCACTGACTCCGTACTAACCACCAAGTTTACCAAGGATGGTAACTATAGCAAAACGATTGACCGGGAAAAATATATCCTGAATATTGCCTCATTAAAAAATACGAATTGGAAGGTAATTGCAGTCAACTCCGATAAGGAATTAAACAAAGATTCAAAGACCATTCGTAATATGACCATTTTGATGGCCTTCCTATGCTTATTATTGGCGCTTTCTCTTATGATTGTATTTATCCAGAACTTTTTAAAACCTTTGTTTCAGATGGTTCACTTGATGAAAAAGGTTCAAGAAGGTGATCTTACCGTGCGTGTGAATATCAAAAATAATGATGAAATCGGTTATCTAGGTCGTTCCTTTAATAAGATGATTCTTCGAATCACTGAAATACTCGATCGAAACACTCAATTGGTAAAGGAGGTTTATGAAGCACGTTACCTTCAAAAGGAAGCGCAATATAATATTCTTTGCAGCCAGATAAAACCTCACTTTTTATACAATACGCTAAACACCATAAGTTTGATGATCAAATGCAAAGACAGTATTAGCGCGGTTCAAAGCATTGAAAAACTCTCCTACTTCCTTCGTGGCATTATGAATGCTGATAAAATAATTCCATTAAAGACGGAGCTTGAGATTGTTGATTCCTATTTGGGTATACAAAAAGCTAGGTATGGTGATAGCCTAAGCTATGAGATATCCGTATCCGCAACCTATGATTCTTATCTTATCCCTGCCTTAACCCTTCAGCCCATAGTGGAAAATGCTATCATCCATGGTTGTGAGGAAAAGAGGGGTCGTTCCGTAATTTATATTTATGATAGTATGGAGGAAGATTATTATGTGATTCATATTGATGACAATGGTGCCGGAATTGAAGAAATGAAATTGAGGGAACTAAATGAGGAACTATCGTCTGAACTCTCCTTATCCGAAGTCTCAAATGATTCTGCTTCCACTGACTCGTCTTCCATAACCGAAAGTATTGGTCTTATTAATGTAAATAGAAGATTCAAGCTGAAATATGGTGATTCTTATGGTCTGGAAATTCAATCAGTTGTATCAGAAGGTACTCAGGTAAAGATTAAATTACCCAGAAAGGAGCAAGACTGATGTATCGTACCCTAATCGTAGATGACGAACAATTAATGAGACAATATTTAAGCAATCATTTAACAGAGCTATGTCCGGATTTTTATGTGTCGGGGATTGCTTGTGATGGACTGGAAGCGGTGCAGCTTCTGGCGAGACAGGAATTTGATCTTGTAATTACGGACATAAAAATGCCTGAGATGGATGGGCTCAATCTGGCTAAATATATTAACGATTCGTTCCCCTCCACAAAAGTAATCATCATCTCAGGATATAATGAGTTTGAATATGCCAGACTTGGTATCAAGTACGGTGTGATTGATTATCTTTTAAAACCCTTAAGTGATAATGCGGTTATTGATACCTTATCAAGGGTAAAATCGGAACTTAGGACAGAAGCTTTAAGAAGCATATCCATTCCATCCCTATCAGAATATCAAAGCTATAGTGACCAGGAATTAAAATCCGCTCTGTTTTCTGCCATCCTTTTGGAAAACAGTACACTTTTACATCAGCTATATGGAATTATGAACGACCGTAAGCTTTCCTTCCTTAAGGCTCATTCTTGCGTTATGTTAATCTGCCTTGATGAGTTGTCCATCCTTCTTCATGAGAAGAAGGTACTTGAAAATACCTCTTATAAACTCGAGTTGAACCAATCGTGCAGGTCCTACTGTGACCAAAACCAAATTACCATAGCATTTCAAAGGGATTATGCTGTTTTGCTCCTGACCGTAATGAGGGAGGAGGAATTATCACCGTTAGCAGATAACATATATAAAGAGGTATCTCATGCCTTTCGGCCGAAAAACAGGCTAAAGTTAATGGCTTCCTATGGTAATGCAGTAAGTGATATGGTTAGCCTTACTTCTTCTTATTCCTCAGCAGTAAAAGCCATTACCTTAAGCTTAACCAATGCGCCCTCACCGATCGGCTCCAATTATTATATCAGTCAGAATACTTTTATCTATGAATTAAACATCATTCTGGATGCCCTTTACTCTGATTTTATCGCTAAAAACAGCAGTAAAATGCACTCCGACCTATATCAATATGTGGCTCTGTTTCAGGATAACCAAACCATTGCCGGAATTCTTCGCTTTGGAACTTATCTAATCCGTTATCTTGGAAGAAAGTGCAGTATCAATAGTGACTATACGATTGCTGCATTTCAAGAGCTAACTGCAGCAATTGACCAGGGTATCCACATTCATGATTTTGATGATAAGGGAATACACTCCCTTTTTATGAAAGCACTACGTGTACTTGATCATGAGAATCTGCTGACACTGCTTTCCGAGCCTGTCAGTATCGTTGAAAACGCGAAAGAATTCATTTACAGACATTATCCGGAACAAATCAGTCTTGCCATGATTGCTGATAATTTTAATGTCACGCCCAGCTATTTCAGTGATTTATTCCATAAAAGCACCGGAGAGCCTTATACAAAATTCTTAACCAGAATTCGCATGGAACAAGCCCTGCTGCTTTTAAAAAGCAATCCGGGTATCAAAATCTATAAGGTAGCGGAAAAGACAGGCTTTGTAAGTGTAAAGCATTTTAATAATGTTTTTAAGAAATACTACGGATTTACACCAACAGAATATTTGATGAAAAACGGTCAGCCCTAAATCCCTAACATTTCTATCTGTGCTGGAACATTATTAATATGCTTCCAGTCCTTCAATATAGAAAGAGCATTTCCACTCAAAAAGGTTCTTGAACGCAAAAAGTCAATATAATTTTATGCTATCAAGTATTCTTATTGAATTGAAATGCTCTTTACCTCTTACAACGCTTATTCTATAGCGTTCTTTTTTATCCATTACTTTTGCAGTATTTATGCTATAAAATATCACACCTTGAAGGAAGCTCCTTTAAACTCTCCCATTTTGGATGCTTCCATACCACACTGAATAATGCCTTTAGTATGCTTTGTTGAGATTCCTGTATACTTAAATAATTTCCCATCCACATCTCGAAAGGATGATTTTTGGTTTACCTTTAAAGATGGCTCGTCTAGGATTTGGGTGAAGGCATAGGTTTGACTACCCGGTTCCCTGCTGAATTTAAAACCAACGATTGCTTCGTTACTGGTTCTCTCAATCACACCTTCTTCATTGATAATATGGATTTCTGTAAGTCCTGCTTTATTACATAAGTCACTTAACTCCTGGTTGGTATAATGATTCACCTCATCCAGCTCGGCAAGCGCTTCACAGGCCGCTATCATCTGATTTCCCAAAGAGAGATCAAACTGTTGCATCACCGTCTCCAAATCAATGGCAATCTTCATCATCTCATCAATATTTTGGTGGTTCTGCTCGATTGCCTCCAACTGATTCTGGGTGGTTGCCGACAGTTCTTCTACATTCGCCGTTCCAATCTGACCCATATCAGCCAGCTCAATTGTATGCTTTGATATGGTGGTAGTCTCTTCGGAATGCTCCACAATATCCCTTGAGATATCCTCCATTAATGTTGCAGCTCTACTTACATTCTGTTTGATCTTGTCAAAGCTAGATATTGCCAGTCCAGTTACATCTACACCATGATTCACATCGGTTTCCACTACTTTCATTGATTGAATGGTGTTTAGTACAGCTCCATTAACCTCTTCCACAAGGAGATTAATTTTTTCGGCAGACCCTCTGCTTTCCTCAGCTAATTTTCTGACTTCCTCTGCTACAATTGAAAATCCTCTGCCATGTTCTCCTGCTCGCGCTGCCTCAATGGAGGCATTCAGTGCTAACATATTAGTCTGTCTGGATATTGCAGAAATACTCTCGGTGATCACTTGAATTCTTTGTGTGATACTTCCAAGCTCCTCCACCGTATCCTGTGCATTTGTTACTTCCAGCTTAATCTTATTCATGGATTCAGACATCTTGGTAACCGCCTGCTCTCCTTCACCCGCATCCAAATTGGCTTGCATTACCTGCGTTTCTGCCTCACTTGTGCTGCTAGCAATCTTTGTGCTGGTATCCTTAAGGATTGTTACTGCCTTTGAAACCTGGCTAAGACGCTCTGTCATGTCCTCAAAAAACTGTGCAATCTCCTGAGTTCCTGCTGACATCTCCTGCATACTCTGTTTGGTGTTCTCAGAGAAACGATATATTTCATCCGCAGAATTTTTAACCGAAACGGATGATGTTAAAAGCTGATATACCCATAGATTAAGCATCTTTTTCAACTCAATAAATTGCTGATTAACTTCTTTAAAAAATGGATTTCGGTAGTTCTCTCCCACCTCAATAACAAAATTACCTCTGTTGAACTCTTCTAGGTTCTGATTTGTTTTACGGTTTAATTTCTCCTGTTCCCGGTGCAACAAAGCTTGAATACCAAAAGTAATCAAAAATGATGCGACTCCAAATAAAAAGAAGCGCATTCCCGAAAAGTTTCCCCCTCCTATTAGAAGGATTAATAAAAGCACCAAATGTATCCCTGTAATAATGATCGAATGTATCGTTATTTTTCTCATTCTCATATCCTCCATCCTGTAATCCTATCCTGTCCGAAAAAGCCTAATCTCAATAGACCATTCACTAAAAACCTTTACCGCGAAGAAAGGATGCCCTGACTTGCATAGCCAGCACATCCTGCCATATGAAACGCTCTTTTTCTAGATTATATGCTATCCTATAGCATTTTTCAATCCCATTGATGCAATTTATATTAACTCGATAGGAATAGAGTATCAAAAAGCTGTGTATCGAATCCCTTAGCGAGATGCAAAAAGCGTAGTTGAGCACCAATACAACTACGCTTTTACATACCTCTTATCATATTAATTCTGCTATACTGCTCAGTTTCTTAGAAACAAGGTACTATTAAATACTTTAAAGAATTCTCAATGACTACGAATAACCAACAAAATCAGCTACTCTATTTATATTGTTGCAAATACTGCTCGTATCTACTTTTTAATCCTGTATAATACAAAAGCAAAAAAGCCCAATAGAATAATGATATTACCATTGCATTTATCAATACAGTCCTATTTGCAATGTCCCATTCTAATGTATTACCAATATTAAGAGAAATACAAAAGCCAATAGCAATGAAAGATCCCAATAAAATAGGTGTCACCATAAGTAATTTAAGTTTGCCGTAAAGATATCTCTTAATTTGTCCTGAAGTAATACCTACTGTAGATAAGGTGAAAATTTTCTTTTTATCGCTTTCTTGGTCAGACACCTCCTTAAAGTAGAGAAGCACACAAATAGCAACGAGAAAGAACAAGCTGATAAAGGACATAATAAATAATGCAAATCCACCTACCTGCCTATTATGTTCGTATTGTTGATATTTCGAAATCACTTGAAATCCGTAAAACTTTTGATTAATTTCTTGTACTTCCTTTGGGTTTAATTTGCTCCAATACTGGTACGAGTCCTCAAATGCACTATTTAAATCCTCTATGGCCTTCCCACTTTTTCTCCAATTATCATATTGATATAGATGGATTATGCCTTGGTTGATGCTCTTAGTTTTGTCATTTAGTAAGGCAAAATCATTATTATTTACAAGCAGTAAGATTGGTTGACCAAATGCATACCGATAAAATAATTTCTCACGAATTACCACATCCTTACGAAAAGAATGAGCAAACACACCGTCGCTTAGTATTATTTCTTCATCAAATTTTTGGTTGAAAGTATCCTTCTCACCACCATAATCAATTACAAGCAATTTTCCTGATTCAATGTTATATTCCTTGTGAAATAATTGATTATACTCCTTCACAGAGATGATGGGTACCCATCGATTTGGTCTGTGACTCTCTACCTGGAAGCCTTTTGCTTCAAGGTATACAACATTTAACTCAGCACTTTGAGTTACCTTCCCCTCCCCCCGTGAGAGGATCTTATCATAGGCTATTCCACTCATATAATCCAGTGCACTCGATTCTCGAAACATTACATCATATTTCTGTTCTTTATTTACCATGACATAACTTTGACTATAAAGAGTGTAGGACATTGCAGAAAACATTACAGCTCCAAAACTCAGCACACTTATTAAAATAATCATGGTCCGGTTTTGCTTATATTTGTGAGAAAATTCAGTTAGCAATAATATGTGTTTGTGGTATCTTCCCTGCTTCCTTTTCATATAGGAATAAAAAAGGATGGCACCATTATTGATAAAGAGATAAATTCCGATCAAACAGAACACAAATGCGATCAAACTTGATTTCTTCATAAGAGTAACATGCTTAGAATTATTATTAAAGTAATACAGTCCAATTAAGGTACTGACAACAATAAATACACCCAGAACTCCCAATTGCCACTTCCCACTGAACCTCATCTCACTCACCTTATTTTCTTTTACCATTGAGATTACACTCAACCTTCTGGTTTTAACCAGCGTTAAGAATATAATCATGATAAATGCAGGTATAAAACAAATTGAGGTTAGTAAGTAACTATAGTAGGTTAATGAAAATGATATATTCTTAATTTCTAAAATTGTTGTAGTCAGCATGAAGAATAGCTTGGAGAAAATACTTCCTGTAAGAAATGCACTTATCATTGAAACTATATAAATAATACTATTTTCAATAAAAACCATCTTCCTAATATCACCATATAGCATTCCATAGGATAATAAAATACCAAACTCCCGCAATCTTGTTTTGGAAAATTGATTGTGTGCATATCCTACTAACAACAATGCAAAGACTAAAGTAATAATCCACCCAATCAAGATAATTTGCCTGATTCCGGGGGTGGTTTGGCTATGAAACTCAGGAGTAAACCAAATGGATGTGAATAAGAAGAACACTGTCATGGAAAAGAAAATACATAAATAATAAACCAGATATCTGCGAAAATTAGATATAAAATTTTTAAAGACCATCTGCCTAAATGTCATAATCATTCTCCTCCAATACAGCTAAATTATCCATTATCTGCTGGAAAAAAATATTCTTATTTTCCTTGTAAAGTTGTGTCTTAATTAATCCATCTTTAATAAAGGATACTTTATCGCTGTAGCTGGCGGCAAAAGGATCATGTGTCACCATTAAAATAGAAACTCCATTTTCCTTATTGGCCTTCTTCAAACACTCCAGTACTTGTCTAGACGCTTTCGAATCCAAACTTCCCGTAGGCTCATCGGCAAATAATAACGATGTTTGGTTGATTAAAGCTCTGCATATGGCTGTCCGCTGCCTCTGTCCCCCTGATACACTATATGGATACTTGTCCTTAATGGAATCAATACCAAACTGGTGAATTAAGCTGTCCGCCCTTTTTGACATCTCCTCTGTGTCTTCGTTACTTAGAATCATAGGAAGCATAATATTTTCCTTTATTGTAAGACTATCCAATAAATTGTATTCTTGAAATACATATCCGATATTCTTCCGCCTGAAGATGGATAATTGATCCCGTTCTAATATTCCGATATCCGTATTATTAATCATTACCTGTCCGGACGTTGCTCGATCAAATCCGCTTAAAATATTTAACAAGGTGCTCTTACCACTGCCGGATGGACCCATAATTACTGCAAACTCCCCATCCTCCAGTGTAAAATCAATATGATTGAGCGCTTTGGTTTCGGCATAATCCGTGCCTCCACCATATATTTTACTAATATTACTTGCCTCCAATATTGCCATATAATAATCCTCCATCATAAATGCTATAATTTTTAGTAAATTATAAAACATTATCGGGATCATAACAAAAACTCACTCTTACTATATCATTACATTTTTGTAAGGTAAGTTATAATAACCTTTGTCCCTACCCCTTTCTCCGACGTAATCTCAATTTTATGATTTAGTTCTTTTGCAATCTTTTTGCATAAATAAAGACCTATGCCAGAGGAGGATTTGACTGTCCTACCATTCTCTCCCGTAAAAAAAGGGTCAAATACTCTTTTCATATCCGACTGGGAAATCCCTATTCCTGTATCTATAATTTCTAATATTATTTTGTCCAACTTTTTAGTTATATGAAATGTAATAAACCCCTCTTCTTTTAACTCAGTATACTTAATCGCATTCGAAATGATTTGTTCGATGATAATACCGTTCCATTTTTTATCCGTAAGCACGTAAGCATTTTGAAGCTCCGTTATAATTTTAGGGTAAATATGATTATAGATAAAACTTTCCTTACGAAGGTTAATTTTATCCCTAAGGAAAGGTAATAAATCCACTTCCTCTACCTTATAATCCTTTTCAAAATAATCCATACGCATATAATTTAATATCTGATCTAGGTTGTCGTTTACTGCTCTGTTCTCTCTGTCTATTTTATTAATTTCAAGATTACCATTTTCTTTATAATTTTGGAGCAATAAATCGATAATGGAGGAGGGAGTCTTTATGTTATGCACAATCTGAGAGATTATTTTATTTTTTTCCTGATTTTCCATACGAAGTTTATGCTCTTTATCCGTAGCTTGTTTCTTCATATCCAGTACAAGAAGAATCGTCTCCTTTTGTTGTTGGTCAAGAGCAAAAGTTGATAAATCATCTCCCTGTGCTCCGGATTTCAGCCCTTTCAGAACAAATTCAAAACGGATATACCTAGTAAATTGTATTAGAATAAATACTAGAAAAAGAAAAGTTGATAAAAGAATCGGGTAAACAAAATCGATTCCTCCTTCCACTTCAAGATTGAAGTAAAATAGCAATAGAACTACTCCCCCATAGAAAAAGAAAGCATACAGAAGAATATCTTTAAGAAACTTTTTTAGTACACTACTACTCATCCCTCTCCTCCATACAGTGTGTTCTAAGCATATAACCATAACCTCTTTTAGTATGAATTACATCTTCCAGTCCAATTTGACTGAATTTATTCTTAATTCGAGATATATTTACATTTAAAGTATTGTTATCAATAAAATCAATATCATCCCATAATTCCTTTAATAAAGTTTCTCTATCTACATAGGTATTCATTCGTTCTGTCAAGGCTTTCACAATTTTAAATTCATTTTTCGTAAGCTCACACTCTTTCTTCCCATAGCACATACTAATATTGGCACAATCTAGTATAAAGTCTCCGTGGATTACCATATTCTTTTCACTGGTATATTCTCCATAAATACGGCGTATACAAGCTGCAATCTTTACTCTTAATACTTCCATACTAAACGGTTTTGTTAAATAATCGTCAGCACCAAATTCTATCCCCATAACTTGCTCCATCTCACTGCTTCTGGCTGAAAGAAAGATAATCGGCACATTGCTTTGTTTTCTGATTCTCTTACAAATCTCAAATCCATCAAGATAAGGCAAGTTGATGTCAAGAATTACGACATCCGCTTTCTCTGAACACAATACCGCTACTGTATTCTCAAACTCCTCAATCTCCAATGTCTGATAGTCGTATCTTCTTAACATATCAGATATCAGCTCACGAAGTTGTAGGTCATCTTCAATTAGGGCAATTTTATACATATGATACCTCCCTTATCTACCACTTAGTCCTGTTTGTTCTTAATACCTATAAAACAGTGATTCCTATCTTATTATACCGCTCTATAAGACATATCACAATGTGCTCGTGTCTACAATTATTGTTAATAACATAATGAAAGCCCGGATATTATGAAGCTTCTAACTCCATAATGCCCGGGCTTTATTTAGCAAAAAACCCAAAGCAACTATGCCTTGAGCTAAGTTATTCTACATTCATTCTTACCTTGCATATAACAAAAAAACTCAAAGCAATTACGCCTTGAGCTGAAATGTTTCTCATATTGACTTTATCCTACACACGAAAATGTCATCCAAAGAATGTTTCCATTCTATCTTTACTGTAAACCTTTTAA
>JAEZLH010000004.1 GCA_023435895.1 Bacillota bacterium | reverse complement strand
ACTATTCTTTGCTACTGTAAATTTCACTGTATAGGTTTTCTTGGTGGTTCCATTCTCTGCTGTTACGGTAATTACTGCACTACCGGTTACAGAAGATGCTTGACTTACTACTACTTTCGCGTTCTTATCCGTTGCGGTTGCTGCGATTACGGACGCTTTCTTGGTTCCATAAGGCAATATTATGGTATAGCTTGTTTTACTTCCTGTGAATCCACTTAAAGCTTTTCCTCCTACTGTAATTCCCTTTAAGGTTGCATCACTATTCTTTGCTACTGTAAATTTCACATTATAGCTCTTCTTGGTGGTTCCGTTCTCTGCTGTTACGGCTATTACTGCACTACCGGTTACGGACGATGCTTGACTTACTACTACTTTCGCGTTCTTATCCGTTGCAGTTCCGATTACTACAGGGATTTGCTTTGTTCCATAGGGTAATCTTATGATATAACTTGTTGTACTTCCTGCAAATCCACTTAACGCTTTTCCATCAATGGTGATTCCCTTTAAGGTCGCATCACTATTTTTCTCTACCTCAAACTTAACGGTATAGCTCTTTGTGGTTGTTCCATCCTCTGCTGTAACTTCTATGATTGCAGTCCCTGTTACGGTGGAGGCTTGGGTTACTTTTATCTTTGCGTTGTTGTCGGTTGCAGTTCCGGCTACTACAGGAATCTGAGCTGATCCATAGGGTAATTTTACAATATAACTTGTTGTGCTTCCTGCAAATCCGCTTAACGCTTTTCCGTCAATCGTGATTCCCTTTAAGGTTGCATCATTATTCTTCTCTACCTCAAACTTAACGGTATAGCTCTTTGTGGTTGTTCCATCCTCTGCTGTAACTTCTATAACTGCTGTTCCGTTTACAGAGGAGGCTTGCGTTACTTTTATCTTTGCGTTATTGTCAGTTGCAATTCCGGTTACTACAGGAATCCGAGTTGTTCCATAGGGTAATTTTACAATGTAACTTGTTGTGCTTCCTGCAAATCCACTTAAGTTCTTTCCGTCAATCGTGATTCCCTTTAAGGTTGCATCATTATTTTTCTCTACCTCAAACTTTACGGTATAACTCTTCGTGGTTGTTCCATCCTCTGATGTTACTTCTATAACCGCACTTCCGGTTACTGTGGAGGCTTGGGTTACTACTATCTTTGCATTCTCATCTGTAACAATTCCGGTTACTACAGGAACCTGAGTTGTTCCATAGGGTAATCTTACTGTATAGCTTGTTGTGCTTCCTACAAATCCACTTAACGCTTTTCCGTCAATCGTGATTCCTTTTAAGGTTGCATCATTATTTTTCTCTACCTCAAACTTAACGGTATAGCTCTTTGTGGTTGTTCCATCCTCGGCTGTTACTTCAATCACCGCACTTCCGGTTACAGTGGAGGCTTGGGTTACTACTATCTTTGTATTTTCATCTGTTGCAGTTCCAGTTACTACAGGAATCTGAGTTGTTCCATAGGGTAATCTTACTGTATAGCTTGTTGTGCTTCCTGCAAACCCACTTAACTCTTTTCCGTCAATGGTGATTCCGTTTAAGGTTGCATCATTATTCTTCCCTACCTCAAACTGAACAGTATAGCTCTTTGTGGTTATTCCATCCTCTGCGGTAACTTCTATCATTGCACTTCCTGTCACAGAAGATGCTTGAGTCACTACTACCTTTGCATTCTCATCTGTTGCTGTTCCGGTTACCTCCGGAAGCTGAGTTGTTCCATAGGGTAGTATTACGGTGTAGCTTGTTGTTTCAGGAGCAAATCCTTCCACTGCTACCTCGTTTACTATAATTCCGTTTAAGGTCGCATCATTATTCTTCTCTGTCTCAAACTGAACGGTATAGCTCTTTGTAGTTGTTCCGTCCTCTGCTGTCACTTCTATTATTGCACTTCCGGTTACAGAGGAAGCTTGGGTTACTACTACCTTTGCATTCTCATCTGTTGCAGTTCCGGTTACCTCGGGAATCTGAATTGTTCCATAGGGTAATCTTACAGTGTAACTTGTTGTTTCAGGAGCAAAGCCTTCCACTGATACTTCATTTACCATAATCCCTTTTAAGGTTGCATCATTATTCTTCTCTGTCTCAAACTTAACGGTATAACTCTTTGTAGTTGTTCCATCCTCTGCAGTAACAGTAATAATTGCACTCCCATTCACGGAAGAGGCTTGAGTTACAACTGCACTTGAACTTAAATCTGCAATTGAACCTGATACTACCGGTATTTGAGTTGTTCCGTAAGGTAACCTTATGGTATAGTCCGTGGTACCTGCTTCAAACCCACTTAACGGTTCTCCATCCACCTCAATAAGATTTAAATCTGCATTGGTCTTTAATGTTCTCCCCGGAACAGTAATAGGAATGCTTAAAGTATCCGCGGTAAATCTAGTCACATTATCCGTAATAGTGAATATTACATTTACTGTAACCGGTGCTGCCGGAGGCACAATAGTTTGATCCATACTTACAATTCCTTCCGGAGCCACTGACTTCATCGTAATCGAATAACCTTCTGGAACGGATGGTAAGGTCAGTTTTGTAGCATCCTTCTCAGGTGCCGGAATTCCTGTAATCGCACTTGCCAGATTTGAAACCATTTCATCCGCTGTATAATAGGTGATGAAAAGCGTTGGCCGATATGCTGCATTCGTACTTTCTCTTGTATTTAAGGAATATGCTGTGGTTCCATTACTACTGTCAGATTCTAAAGCAACCGTCACCTTATTCCCTGTTATGCTCTTAATGTAATTAGTAATATCTAGAGCCGAGGATTCATTTGCTTTACCTCCGTTGCCTACAACCACAGTCGAACCCAGTTGAGGACGACAAAAGAAATTAATTCCCAGAGAACCATCATTGAGGACTGCATCCGCGGTGGGAGATAATCCGGTTTTTGTTCCTTCTTTCCAGTTAACATTATCTACCCCAAGTACCCTCAATTTTTTAGAACTCAAATCCGTGGCACTGCTTACTCTTAATTCTGCTTTCTTTATTACCTTGGTTTTATCAACGGATGCTAAATCAAATCTCAAATAGCTTACCTTCATATCCGTGGTATCTGTTTGACCATCGTAGGATGCATTGTCAGGATGATACATCCATGTGTTAAATGTGCTTGTTGGATCTAATTTTGCATTATATTGTACAAGCATAACATTCTTTGAGCCGTAATTTCTCTGTTTCTCATCCTTCCAGCTATGAACATCCGCATCCGCTTCCGCTACTATCGCGGTATCTGGCGTAACAGTAATCGTTAATGTGTTTGAACTCATTACCAATCCATGTTTCTCCACCGTTGCGGTAATATTCGTAGTTCCGGAATTCAGTGCTGTTACAACACCATTGGCATTTACTGATGCTACAATCGGTTTCGAGCTTGTGTAAGTGACATTGCCCAAAGTTAAATCGAACACATCCCCGGTTGTTAATATTGCTGCCGGGTTTAGAATTGCTTTGTCTCCATATCCAATACTTGTTTTATCTGCATATAATGTTACCGACTGAATTGATGGATCAAGATAACGGAATGCATCCACAGTTAAATTATATTGATTATCAGAAGATGCTATATTCTTTTTACCTGTATTTACAAGTTTAATCGTGTGTGTTCCATAGTCTAGTCCCTCTATACTATAATTTATATGCTGATTTATAGAAGTTTCATTATATGGATCTACCGTCGCCATTTTTATGCCATCAATATACACGTCTACAATTGCTTCGCCCTCGGCCAACTTACCAATCCATTGAACACCAGTGCCCATAAATGTGAATTCTGCCTTTACCTCCGACTCATAGGGTCCATTTAACGCAGGGTTAATTGTTGTCTCAAAGCCTCCATATGCATTCTCATGGCCAATGATGCTCCAATTTGTATCAGATGATCCCTGGGTATAATGAATACTTTCATCCCCATCATCTACGGTTTTCAACTCAGAGGTATCTATGTTGATTATTCTGCTTACTGCTCCGTCTGAATAGGTAGCAACAACTTTTATCGTTCCTGCAACAGCCCCAGCTGTTAATAAACCGGAAATTATATCAATATTTGCTAGTGTTGTAGGATTTCCTTCAACATCAGTCACACTCCATGTCACATCCCTATTCGGATTAACTACCATTTTTATCTTTGATCCGGGTGCAATATGGGAAGCAAAACCACCTTTTCCTGTTATGACAGGTTCAGTTGTTGTACTCGTATCCCCCAACACTTGAAAATCATAGAAACTAGCTCTAATATCATTTGTAGTTCCATAGACTGAAATTCTGACATATCTTGCTGAAGCAGTAAAGTAATCCGCTTGAACTTGGGATGCGTTACAATTACCATTATTGCCTGTAACGGTATTGCTCTTATCAACTCTTACACTCCAAGAAGAAAGATCGTTTGAAGTTTCAATTTTATATTGATAAACAACATTACCCTTTTCCCACATCACCTGTGTACCATTGGTGATATTTTTAATGGAACCCAAATCAACCATCCACCAATGACCAGAATCGCCATTATTAGCACTCCACTTAGAGTTGATATTTCCGTCATTACCCTTTGATGCCGGATTTGATGGTTGTGAACTATCCGAGGTTGCAACTTTCCCCTGTGCCAAATTATTAAAATCACCAAACACCTTAAAATCATAAATAGCTGCAGAAGAACTGCTTGGAACTCCAGTTACAGTAATTCTTATGTATCTTGCAGTATCAGAAAAATAGTCAGTTTGAATCTGGCTACTGCTTGTATTATCTGTTTTATCAACTACTGTCTTCCAATCAGAATTGTTATTTGATGTTTCAATTTTATACTTGTATAAATCACTTTTCTCCCAAGATACTTGAGTTCCGTATGTAATTTCTTTGCTGGAACCCAAATCGATCGATAACCAATGGTTATCATTATTATCATTTGCACACCACAGAGAAGTTGGATTACTATCACTTGCATTAGAAGCCGGATATCCTGATTGTGTGCTATCCGCAACTGCCGTTTTATTCAATGCCAAGTTATTTGCTTTCCCAAATACTTGAAAATCATAAAAGCTGGCGTTGGAATCATTCGGCATTCCTGTTATGGTAATCCTTACATATCTTGCTGTATTGATAAAGGCATTGTTTTGAATTTGATCCGTATTTGTATTACCTGTTTTGTCAACCTCCATCGTCCAATTGATATTATCATTTGAGGATTCGATTTTATACTGATATAAATCGCTTTTTTCCCACATAACCTGGGTACCTGTGATATTCATATTGGAGCCAAGATCTACCGTCCACCAATGACCGGCATTTTGGTCAGCAGCACTCCAACGGCTAGTGTTACTACCATCATTTCCTTTAAAAGCAGGAAATCCAGATAATGAACTATCCGATACGGCAGTCTTATTATATGCTAAATTAATCGATTTCGGAAAAGGTATCGATGACGTAGAAGGTCTATCGGCTCCTTGTGCGATAAAATTCAGGTTTTTGGTATAGCTATTAACATTAAATTTTCCATCTGTTGCATTTAAAATTAAATTTCCATTCATTTTTAAATTTTCAAAGGTCACGTTTTGAGCAAGATGAGTAGCATCATAACCTACTACTTGAGAACTTCCTGATGCAATGCCTGTATAAGTAATATTTTTAAAATAGAAATTATTCAAACCGCGACCAGGAGTGCTATGATCAGGTCCCTTGCTTACTGACATATTTATAAAACTTCCGACACAAGCATCTTCTGTACGGATATCAGTAAAATTTACATTAGTAATCAAGTTTCCATCCCCTACAAATACTTGAATCGGAGCAATATTTGCTTTGACTGCCGTGTTATGTTCGAGGATATCTATATTTGAAATGTTAATCGTATCAATTGTTTCTCCTCCACCAGGTTGGCTAGGGTCACCATGAGTACCCATATTAATTGGTCGCGCAACATCCGGCATGAGTACAGAATTTGTGATACTGATATTCTGAGAATCGCCTGACCAAAGCCTTCCGCCATTGGCACGCGATGAATATAGAGCTATGCAATCGTCACCAGTACGCATGAATATGTCATTAATCGAAACATTAGTAACACCGAAGGTATCTATACCGTCCGTCCATTTTCTATAACTAAAGCCCTTGAAATTATTGACTGTGACATTGGAGCTATTCCCCAACTCGATTGCACAGCCTCCATTATTACCTTCACCGTAATCATTTACAATAACGCCGTCAATCGTAACCTGATTAGAATAATCAGCGGATACCGCTTTCCATGCCGGATGGTCAATAATTCCTCGACCCATAAGTTTCACGTTTGTTGCGTTATCCATATAGACTGTGCCCTTTACAATGGCGCCACCAGCGATATAAAGTGTCTTTCCGCTCGGTACGGTATAGTTTTGATTATAAATACCGGGTCCAAGATATATAACATTAGGATCCGTAGGACTGGGAGCATTTACTTCTATCGGATTTACAAATAACGACAGGTTGTTTTGAACATTCCCATTAATCTCCACCGATAGCTTCATTGGCTCTGAAACAGTAAAATTCATTGTATTACCGCTTATCGTAGGTGTAATATTTCTACTCAATGGTCTTACAGCTGCTTGTGATATGGCACCGCTATTATTGGTAACCGACACTTCAACCGGTCCATCAGAATCAAAATAAGCAAAGGACGCACTGGAAGGCGTATATCCTCCCACAGTAGTTTGATATTCATCTAAATCTTTCCATTCTCCGCCTGGCTCCCTTACTTTTACTGTATAAGTTGTATTCAGCGTAGCTCCCGACGGTGCTGGATATACCTTTAATGTCTCAGCAGCCGTCTGTCCCTCTGTAGCCCCTTGAACTCTTACAGGAAAGGTAATAGACAATTGTGCAAAAAACACTAAAAATGCTAGTAAACCGGATAGTAATCTCATTTTCTTCTTACTTTTGTTAAATAACATTTTTTCTCCTCCTTTGATATTCTATCAAGCATTAGTCAGTGATACTGGTGACTAATGTGATATTAACTTTCTTCCCCAAAATATTTCTCAGTTTATTAACCTTCGTTTCCCCCCTCCTTCTTATATGAAAGACAGCAGTGTCGATATTATTTATTAATCATTAATCGTATATTTTCATTATATAAAATCTATTTGGACAGATGTATGCACGTATATTAGCATTTGAATTGATTATTTGTGTAATATTACCAAAATTCTTATATTAAATTTAGTAATCGAGCTATTTTTACATAAAAATAATCCATATATGAAATATCCATATATGGATTATAATAAATCGGAACACTGAATTTCTTTTATGTAAATACAATCAAACAAGAAAACTGTACTCTTTATCTCTACTTATATGAAATTCAACAAATCTCATTATCACTACTACTTAAATATATCGTAGGTTCTATTTCTATAATCCTTCCACTGTGGCATAGAAGTATGTGTTTCTTTTGCAGTTTTTATATCACTAAAATAAGATAACTTCCGCTGAATATGCTGATAGTCACTCTGAAGCTTAACTAGCTGCTCCCAAGTTGTTTGCTTCTGATTAGTAAGCAATGATAAAATATCATCAATATGTTCCGTCTCTTTTTCTTCATAATCAAAAAAAGTTAACAACTGAGAGATTGTCATTCCTGTTCTTTTAAAGCAGCATAAGGTTTTCAGCCTGTTTATATGACACTCTTGATAAATCCGTTGACCGGAAGAGGTTCGACTCACATTCGTTAATAAACCAATCTCTTCGTAGTATCTTAGTGTAGAGGAAGGCATTTGAAACAGCTCAGATATTTCTTTAATTGTATAGGTTTTCATCTTTCTCCCTTCTATGTCATGCCATTGTAAAAGAAAAGCACTTAGCCTTCTAATTAACTATACCAGTTGCTTAAAAATGATATACTACAAATATTAACGCTCACTGATTTTCTCATATGTAAATACTTCTAATACATTTTATTTATATACATTCTAGTACGTTTTATAGTAAGTTTTATAGTAAGTTTTATAATAACGCACTTGACCTAAAGCATACTTTAAGTGTTATCCTTTGTAAATAGAAATATTTTATATAATTGCGAAGTAACTTCTATGGTCTTATGTAAATGTGTTTACAGCTTACATTCAAAGTTCTTTGCAGTTAACTGAATCTTTATATCTAAGGAGGTAACTATATTGTATTTGGCAAATGATACTCGTTATGAAAAAATGTCTTATCCTAACTGTGGAATCAGCGGTTTGAAATTACCCGCCATCTCCCTTGGGCTATGGCACAACTTTGGGGATACCGGTAATTACAATAACATGAAGCAATTATGTTTTACTGCTTTTGACAATGGCATCACCCACTTTGATCTAGCAAATAATTACGGACCGGCACCCGGAAGTGCAGAAAAGAATTTTGGAATCATTCTTAAAGAGGAGCTTGGTGCATACAGGGAGCAGCTCATCATAAGCACCAAAGCCGGTTATGGAATGTGGGAGGGCCCCTATGGAGATGGGGGAAGCAGAAAATATCTGATATCCAGTTTGGATCAAAGTCTTCTACGCTTGAACCTCCCTTATGTGGATATCTTTTATCACCATAGAATGGACCCTTATACTCCGCTTGAGGAGACCATGGAGGCATTAGCTCAAATTGTAAAAAGTGGAAAGGCGTTATATGTGGGATTATCCAATTATGACGGCTCTACCCTAAAGAAGGCCTCTACTATACTAAAAGAGCTGCATTGTCCTTTTGTGATTAACCAAAACAGATATTCCATATTAGATCGCACCATTGAAAACAATGGTCTAAAAGCTTCCTCTGCCGAGTTAGGAAAAGGAATCATCGCCTTTAGTCCCCTCGAACAAGGACTTCTATCCGACCGTTATTTGGATGGAATCCCGGAAGATAGCCGTATCAAAACAGACAAACGCTTCCTAAAAGCCGAAGCCCTGACTCCAGAGAGACTGGAACAGCTTCGTTCCCTAAAAGAAATAGCAAATCAACGAGGACAATCCCTTGCTGAAATGGCTTTAAGCTGGATACTGAGAGATGGCATTGTTACAAGTGTCCTTATTGGTGCATCTAAGCCCGAGCAGATTCTTGAGAATTTGAAAACAATTCAAAATACCCATTTCTCAGCAGAGGAATTATCAAAAATTGATAAGGTAAGCCTGAGTTAGAACCAACTATTTCATAACATATGGAAAGGGCTGTGTAATAGAAATACTTTGATATATCACAAAGTTATTTTTACTACGCAGCCCCTTCTTGTATAAATATAAGATAAAAATTAATCACATAGACACTTCTAATCCATAGCCTTTTAATCCATATTCAAAACACACACACTTATAACATATATTAATTCTACATCATATGGTGGATTTTTTCCTATCATTCATATCGTTCATACCCACAATATGTTTCCCTCGCATAATAATTCAAAAAATTGTGCTTCTGCCTGTGTTCCTCTGCAGACTACAGCAATTATTATTAATTCATAGCTATATTATGCTTCATCAATCGCCTTGCCAATATCATTTCTCATATATTTATTATCAAAGTCAATCCAAGCAGTCGCTTCATAAGCCTTTCTTCTAGCTTCCTTCAAATCCTTGCCTGTGGCGGTTACACCAAGTACTCGTCCTCCGTTTGTAACGATTTCTTCTCCTGAGAACTTTGATCCTGCATGGAACACAAAGTAATCATCCTTCCCTTGAAAGGACTCTAACCCTTTGATTACGAAGCCTTTCTCATAATGCTCCGGGTAACCGGCAGAGGCTAAAATCACACAAACTGCCGCATTATCCTCAAATTCCAGCTTGATCTCATCCAGCTTTCCATCAATACATGCTTCAAAAACCTCAACAATATCATTCTTCATTCTAGGAAGAATTACTTGTGCCTCGGGATCACCAAAGCGAGCATTGTATTCCACAACCTTTGGCCCATCTTCGGTCAGCATTAATCCAACAAACAGAATACCAATAAAATCTCTTCCTTCTGCCTTCATTGCATCAATTGTAGGTTGATAGATATATTTTTTACAAAACTCATCTACTTCCTCTGTATAAAACGGACTAGGGGAAAAGGTTCCCATACCACCGGTATTTAATCCCTGATCATTGTCTTTGGCGCGTTTATGATCCTGTGCACTGGTCATGGGCAGAACACGGGTACCATCGCAGAATGCAAGGACGGATACTTCTCGCCCCGTCATAAACTCTTCGATAACCAGGCGGTCTCCGGCACTTCCAAATTGCTTGTCCTCCATAATTTGTTTTACACCTGCAACTGCTTCCTCATAATTATTGCAGATTAAAACCCCCTTACCAAGTGCTAAACCGTCAGCTTTCAGTACTATCGGGAATTTGCTTTTTGAGAGGTATTCGATTGCTGCTTCAGAGGAATCAAAAGTTTCATACGCTGCGGAAGGAATCTGATATTTTTTCATAAGATCCTTTGAAAATGCTTTTGATCCTTCAATAAATGCAGCCTTCTTTCGGGGACCAAATACTCTTAATCCTCTTTTTTCAAACACATCCACCACACCTGCTACAAGCGGATCATCCGGACCTACAACCGTCAAATCAATTTGCTCACGCTCCGCAAAATCTGCCAGTGCATCAAATTCCCTTACCTCGATACCCACACAGGTTGCAAAATCCTCAATCCCTGCATTACCCGGTGCGCAAAATAATTGATCCACCTTTTTGCTCTGTGCTACTTTTTTTGCGATTGCATGCTCTCTTCCGCCACCGCCAATAACCAATACTTTCATAGCCATCCTCCGTTCATTTTGTTATTATGAAACGACCCTGCACAATATGGAACAGAATCACTTTATTATTGATAATTTAAAAAACAGATAGCGGATTCCTATCATCAGCTGTCTGTTTTGCATTTACGATTCGTTTGTTAAAAACCCTTTGACCAGCGATCCAAACCTCTTTACACATAGCATAAAGCCTCTGTATAAATTTCTATTGCCACTGTGCTGATAGGGCTTTTAACTCCCGAATCATTTATTTATGTTAGAATTCTTACATGATTATTTTCAACCACTACCCTATTCTCTGCAATCAGACGCACCGCCTTAGGAAGGATTTCCCACTCAGCTTGCTCCATTACTCTTTTTTGAAGTAGTTCAGGAGTATCTCCCTCCTCAACCATTACCGCTTTCTGTAATATTATCGGTCCGGTATCGGTTCCTTCATCCACATAATGGACGGTCGCCCCTGTAATCTTAACTCCTCTGGAAAGTGCCTCCTCATGGACTTTTAAACCATAGAAACCATCTCCGCAAAAGGCCGGTATTAGAGAGGGATGGATATTGATAATGCGATTCTTATAACTCTGGACCACCTTATTAGGAATTATCATCAAACATCCTGCAAGCACAATCAAATCAACCTGATATTGCCCTAACATCACAAGAAAATCCTCTGTGAATGCTTCGAAAGAGGGATAATCCTTCTTTGAGATGGTTTGTGTCTTAATGCCCTGATTTTTTGCCCGTTCCAAAGCATAGGCATTCTTATTATTGCTAATTACAACTTCAATTTTAATACCTGGAAGCTTATTCTGTTCTATCTGATCAATCAGAGCCTGGAGGTTCGTTCCTCCCCCTGATACCATAACAGCAAGCTTTAGCATAAGGTTACTCCCTTCGCACCGCTTATGGCTTCGCCAACAATATATGCCTTCTCTCCTGCTTCACGAATTAATTGAAGCGCTTTATCAGCATCCGCGCTATCCACGCCAATAATCATACCAAGACCCATATTATAAGTATTGTACATAATCTGTTCTGTGATATCCCCATCTTTTTGAAGCATGCTAAAGATCGGAGGAACATCATAGCTGTTCTTCTTTACCATTGCGTGAATTCCTTCTGGCAGCATTCTCGGTATATTTTCATAGAAACCGCCACCGGTGATATGACTACAGGATTTTATGGTAACATTTCCTTGTTTTAAGGATTTTAATGTATTTACATAGATTTTAGTTGGTGTTAATAAGGTCTCACCAAGGGTTGCACCTAAGGATTCATAATAAGTATCAAGAATTTCATGCTGCATACGAAATACCTTACGAACTAAGGAATAGCCGTTACTGTGAATACCGGAGGAAGCGATTCCGATTAAGGTGTCCCCAGCTTTCAGGCTTGCACCGGTAATTAACTGCTTTTGATCTACAATTCCTACCGCAAAGCCAGCCAAATCATACTCATCTATGGGATAAAAACCAGGCATTTCTGCGGTTTCTCCACCAATCAATGCAGCTCCCGCCTGTTTACAGCCGTCTGCTACACCTTTTACAATTGTTGCAATTTTCTCAGGTTCATTTTTTCCGCATGCAATATAATCTAAGAAGAATAACGGTTCACCGCCTGCACAGGCAATATCATTAACACACATTGCCACACAGTCAATACCGATTGTATCATGTTTGTCCAATATAAAAGCCAGCTTTAATTTCGTACCAACACCGTCAGTTCCGGATACCAAAGTAGGTTGTTCCATATTTTTAAAGCTCTCCAGGGAAAATGCTCCTGAGAAGCCGCCAATTCCGCCTAATACCTCTTTACGCATTGTTCCTTTAATATGCTCTTTCATCAGGTCTACCGCTTTATATCCTGCTTCAATATCTACTCCAGCGTTCTTATAGTCCATTCGTGATCCTCCCATTTGGATATGACAGCTTCTCTGCCGTGTTTGACATTCTTTCTGCTCACATTTTAGCATATTACATTTATTTTGTCCTTATCTTTTGTCAGATAATTTCTTATAGAACTTATTAGACAGACTAATATATTCGCAGCCATCTATAAGTAATAATTATTTTAATGAAACTTTCATCTCTTAAGTATTCCACTTTTCTTATTCATCCATCCGTTCCATTCATTCCTTTTCTTTGATTATTATTATGATAATTGAAAATGATTCGGATATCAAACGCCCTTTCAACGCAGTTCATTGGTGATTTACATAAAGCATGAGTCTTTTTGCTTCGTAACAATTGCCAATACAGCTGTAAAAAAGGGGATTTAACATCCGAATCAATATTTAATGCCTGACCTTATTTATTACTCACAGAGTATAGAAGCGTTTCACGCCATAACTCATGATTATCTTATAAAGTACAAAGCAGAGCACTGTGCTTAACGCAAAATAAGAGAAGTAAGCCAATATGGTACCCGGTAGGATTGCCATAATTATCGGGAAAAGTGCTGCATATCCCATGCCTGAGAATATGGTTATCATGGTAGCTGCACTCTGCTTAATTACCGTTACCTCTGCTGTCCAGTTGAAATTTGGTATTAGCAAATTAATCAATAAACCGAACAAACTGATAAGTATTGCGCAAGCGACTGTTATTAGCAGCAAGAAGAAAATCTTTACGATATCAACTCTGAGTGCAAAGCCAATTAACAATACATCCAAAACGGATGGAGCTATAATTGTCAAATTCAAACCGATTTTCGCATGATAGATGGTTCTTGGGGAAATCGGCATGGATTTTAAGATCCACAGACTCTTTCCTTCTAGGGATATGGATACCATAGTCGTACAGCTAAGCACAACACAAAAAACCACATAAACAGGAATATAATCTACGAATACCTTCGCTGCTTCTCCGTTCTCCAATACTTGATTTAAATCCACAAAGTTAAGTGCAATCGCACCAATTGTCAACATTACCATACCGATTGCTGTGTTTAATACATATAATGTGGAAGAAAAATATCGTTTTATTTCTTTCCCATAAAGAGCACGAATGGGAGAAGAGGTTTTTAGCTCTCCCATCTTATAGTTAGACCTAGCACGACCATTCATCATGAGCGTGTTAAGCTTTTTAAATACTCTATGGAATAACACAGTATACAGAAGAAACGCAATTATGGATACTCCCGCAAATATCAAATACGATAAGATATCTTGCTGCGCTACTCCTTTTGCATAGTAAGGAGCTAGAGGATAAATTTGATTAATGCGGCTTGTAATGGAGTTTGCAATATTTAAAAGCATATCTCCATCGCTCTTTACCATAAAACTTGATGAAATAATTGCTGCAAAGAATGCAATTGATATAATCAAATTAATCAGATTGCTTCGTTTAAACTTGGATGCAATAAATGCAATCAGAGTACCAATCAATGATGCAATAATGATTGGTACCAATGGGACAATGAATATACTGATGATGCTAAGTATATAAAAATATATACCCGGAGCTGCCAAAATAGCGTACGCAATGGTCATGGGAACCATCATGATTAATACAAATAAAATATTTAAGCTATACAAAATTAATAAACGGCTGATCGCGATAGCTCCTGTACTAACCGGAAGGCTCATTACCATATCATAATCACGAAAGCCAAAGATAGTACCCTTTACTTTGAAAATGGTCGTCATTAAAACCACAAAGCTTGTAGCCGCCATCACAAGTGCCGGCAGCAATTCCAAGCTATCAAACATCTTTAAACCAACGCCAATCATCATAGAATATATAAATACAACAAGACTCATCACAATGGAGAAGAATAGTACCCCTCCCAGTAGTAATTTTGGTCTTTTGTTACGATTTTTCCCGATGGAAAGCGTATCACTGAGAACTGCCCCTAGCTGTACCCTGACTAAATGAAATATTTTTCCCATACTACTTCACCTCAATCAATTCAAGGAATACATCCTCTAGACTGCTGTTACCCCTAACTTCGTCCGTAGTCCCGCAAGACACCAACTTTCCACCTTTAATAATGGCTATTTTATTGCAGAGCTTTTCTGCTACTTCCAGTACGTGGGTTGAGAAAAAGATTGCCCCGCCCTCCTTACAGAGATTTGTCATAATCGTTTTCAGGGTATGTGCCGCCTTAGGGTCAAGTCCAACAAAGGGTTCATCCAGTACCAGGAGCTTTGGTTTATGTATCAATGCAGAAATAATGGCAAGCTTCTGCTTCATGCCATGAGAATAGGAGGATATGGAATCCCCTAAATTCTGTGTCAATTCAAAGGTATCCGCATACTCCCTAATTAAGGCTTCTCGTTCTGCTTTATTTACTTCATAGATATCTCCAATAAAGTTCAGATAAGCAATTCCGGTCAGATGGTCATACAAGTCAGGATTATCCGGAATATAAGCAAGTATTTTCTTACAGGCTACCGGATCTTTTCGTATGGAAACTCCATCAATTAAGATGTCTCCACCCTCAAAATCCAAAACTCCAACCACAGAACGAATTGTAGTTGTTTTTCCTGCACCGTTATGACCAATGAAGCCGAATATATCTCCGCTCTGCACCTCAAGATTCAAGTTATCCACTGCCTTTTTGTCCGTATTACCGTAGCTTTTTGTAAAGTTTATAATCCTTAACATATATGACCCTCCTTTATGACCCTTTATGAATCGTTGGGGTTTTATTTTTATTCATCGAATGCTTTATTAAGTTCCTCAGTTCCATCAAGCACGAATCTGGCATCCAGGATAATCGGAATTACGGTGCCGTCCTTCTTAATTACACTAATCTCCTTTAATTCATCATAGGGAAGGGTAATATCGGTATGGCAATTAAAATATGCCTTCTCCGGTTCACTCTTGCGAAGGATGGATACTTCATTGTCCCTGGCAACAACCTTCTTTCCATCTGAATTATAGGTAACCGTGTCTTCTGAATACTTATAACAAGTATCACCGATCGCAAAATGAGGTCCGGTCTTTTCTGCAATCAGAATGGGCAGTCTTGAGGCGATATCAAACTTCTTCGCCATCATATAAGCGGTGGTATTCGTTCCAATGGCAAATTCACCTATCGGAAGAGCTTCTTGATTGGAGAACAAATTCTCTTTCAAATAACTCTTATTCTTTTCTTCATCCTCATAATTCTTACAGCTATAGGATGCGATTCTTCCATCTTCAAATACCAGCTCCAATTCTCTGTACTCCAAATCATTAAGATAAATCTTCGGCACATGAAGAGTTCCATTGGTTCCTTTCAGCACAGGAGAAGTGAACACTTCACCCACCGGAATATTAACATCTGCTACACAGTTTTCAAATATTGTTTCACTGGAGGGATCGTTCAGTTCATAAAGATTTACGGTAATATCGGTATGGTTCTTACCGGCTCCCAGAACATGAACCTGGTCTCCCTGGTCTAAGACATCAATAATACGCTGCTGAATTCTTCCGTACAAATCGCTGTCAAGCGTATTAACCTTAACTGTTTCCTTAAAGATATCATTGAAATCATCACCTATCTGAGGAACAGGATATGAAATTATCGTAAAGGAGGTCTCTTCCAACTTCATGTACTTTTGCTTTACCGCACTATCTTCACTATAAAAATCTACATACAATTTCTGTTGACGTTCATCCAGCTTCACTGCATTGGGATTTTCCTCAGGTGCAAAAAGCTCTTCACCAAATACTTGAATCAAAGCTGGTCCTGCAAAGAGTACTGTTTTGTCTTTATATTTTTCTACGCTATTTTTATTGCACTCCAGTTTTCTCTCCTTATAGGCTTTATCTAAGAAAAGACCAATATCATAACGATGGTCATAATCGTATTGACGATTCGGACTGGTTGCATGGTAACCGATTTTAAAATGCTGACGTTTCATGGCCGCTGCATTGGTTGCTCTTTGTATGGATATCTCTAAACCAAGCGCTCTAAACTTGTGTACTGCACTGCGAACCATTCTCTCAAAGCCTAATTGATATCTGACATTTACAATCTTTTTCTTACTTAAATCAAGCTGATTTGAGATAAAGCCCAAACGATATCCTTCTGTAAAGGTATGTGCCATCGCATCAATTTGCTCCTGAGGCAGCGAATTCAGAAAGTCAGCGGTTTTCAGCTCATTCTCCGTAATATATTCACCAAACTGATAGAGATAACGTAAATCATTCAAATCGGAATCCATAATAATATCTCTTGCAAAGGACATGTCCGTATCAATTAATTCCCTGATATTTGAATCTACCATTATATCGCAGTAATCAAACATAAAGTCATAGATTGCCTTTTTAATATCCTTGTGGGTATCTTCGTCTTCTTCCTCAAAATAATTGTAAATCTCGATAAAGAGTTCCAGATAAATGGTTAGTTCATAGTGTCTGCTTTCATAGGCAAACACGATTTCTCTCTTTAACTCGGTAGCCAAAAGAGCAAGCATTTGTCCATATTGTTCTCCAAACTGCTCACATGCATAAGTAGGGTTGGCAAAGGAGGTCGCATAATGATCCCCTGCCACGTCTTCATACAGAGCTTTGTTTAATTTCTGCAGCTCCTCCAAGGATAGATCCTTTAACTTATCTTCCTCTACCAGGTTAACAACGTCCTTCACCTTTAATAAGAAAGCGGCAAGACCCTTAAAATAGGAGACAAATTTCTCTTTTACGGTCTGCTCCTGTTCTATCAGTGTTATACGCTCCATTGCAAGCTCATATCTTTCTCTGATTTCATTATTCTCGTCTGCAAATAATTCTTTTTGTTTCATAAGAACCTCCCTTTTTTATTTAAAATTTTCATCCGGTTAAATCTATAAAGTTAACTATTAATATAGATTCAGTTGTCAAAAATCCCTACAAACAGCGTTCATTCACATTTCGCACATATAAAGGATAAGACATCTGAGCATATACTAAATCCCCAGTAAATATAATGTAAACAAAACAACCAGCATAATTCCATTAATGACAGCTCCTGCTATGGGAAAAACATAAAAAATATCCTTCTTTTTAAATGCTTTATAGGATACCGTAAGCCCAGCAATTGACATAAAAAATAATAAGATTCCTATCATTCCAAGCACCAGTCCGCCTTTACCACCTGCAAGTCCTGACAGCATGCTAATCGTCAAAAATCCAATTATCACCACAATTCCCATAACCATAGATAAAATACCTAGTTTTGTGTGCCTTCTTCCGGAAAAACGGATCTCTTTATTTCGTCGAAACCACATTCTTATCTCCCCCTTTTCTTCTTTGCTGTGGGATGAAAGAGCATTATTATTCCATGAATCATCGTAAACGCTATATATCCCAATATCCCACCGATTGTATTCATAAAAATATCATCCACATCAAAGATACCAACTCGAAGCAATAATTGCATCGTCTCCACACTAAGGCTAAAAAACAAGCTTAAAAACGCTGTCACAAAAAATTTACGATAATTTTTACTTAACAGGGGCAATAAAAAGCCAAAGGGTGCAAATGCCAATACATTACCTAGGATATTAACCACAAAGCTTTCCATTCCCAATTGTCTTCGATACTGAATAAAGCGATTAATTTCCTTAAACAATTGCAGATTATAATGATAATCCTTCATTACAATCTCTCTACCATATCGTTCACTAAAAAACAGGAAGTAAGACAATAAGACAATATATAAATAAAATAAAAGCCAACCGGCTTTCTTGATACTCTTTTTACTCTGCTTCAACTTTCTTCTCCATCCGATTTTTTAGTTATAGGCTATCCCCCATAAATCAAAATATACATATTTTCCTAATATTACCGTATATACGTTTAATATTATAAATCAAATCCAAAAATGAGTAAAGCCTAAACCTTCGTCAAATTGATGGAATCGAAACTTTTCCGCAATAGAAGGTTGTTAAGTGAACGAATATGATTTTATGGAAGTCTCAAAAATCAAGGAAACATTGAGAATTCTATGTCATAAACTGCTGTTATCTGTAACAATGCAACCGTACCTATGACTTTTTGCTATATAAATAATACTGTACCCAAGAATATATCGATTCTTTCTACACCAATCCATTAAATTCATTAACAAGAACGTAATATGGATTATTAACCGCTTTATCACACATAATATCCTTATATTGTCAGCCAAATAATCAACCTTAATCGCTTCATCCAATTTATGAAGGCTTACATTATAACTAAATTTATCAATATAATCATGATTAAGGGGTCAAAAGTTCCTGTTTATACTTTGTCAATAAAATCTTTTGAAGGATCTTTTGCATCTTAATCATGCACGAATTCCGCTCCAACGCTTCACCTGGCATATCTCCACTTCAGAATTGTACTGTTATGCATACAATAATTATCATTGTTGTGCTTCGCTATTACCTATATTAAGAAAAATCGAAAGGATATAAAAGCATGAAAACTTTTGAAGAATTATATTACGAAGTATTGGTCCGGACCTTAAAAGAAAAGGATACCGGTTTTCTTAAAAAATTAGAACTTTATGATACCCATCATCTGGATTGTCTACTCTATCCCAAAAAACATCCCCTTATTTGGCGTATTGGAAAATGTCAGCAGGATGAAGACTGTAATTGTGAATCAATTTGCCCTTTTCACGCAATCCACCCCAATGAATCAGGGGAAATGACCATCGATGATGAGAATTGCATTGGCTGCACTTTTTGTGTCCAGGAATGCCGTGCCAAAAATCTGACTGCCAGCAAAGATGTTATCCCTGCTCTTCAAGCCATCCGCTCTCATAAGGGATTGGTATACGCGTTAATTGCACCGGCCTACCTCGGTCAATTCTCCAGTGAAGTAACTCCCGGAAAGCTAAGAAACGCCTTAAAGATGATTGGTTTTGACGGTATGATTGAAGTAGCATTATTTGCAGATATATTAACCTTGAAGGAGGCTCTGGAATTTGATAAGAACATACAGAGCGAAGAGGATTATCAGTTGACCAGCTGCTGCTGCCCTATGTGGATTGCTATGATTCGAAAAGTTTATAAAGACCTTATTCCCCATGTTCCCCCTGCGGTTTCTCCCATGATTGCCTCCGGTCGTGCGGTAAAAGCTCTTCACCCTGACGCACTTACCATCTTTATTGGTCCTTGTTTGGCAAAAAAAGCAGAAGCAAGAGAAAAGGATATTGCAGATGCTGTAGACTTTGTTCTTACCTTTCAGGAAGTCCAGGATATTTTTAAGGTAATGCAAATCGACCCCGCATCAATGGAAGAAAGTGAAAAAGATCATTCCTCTAGGGCAGGAAGAATCTATGCTCATACTGGCGGCGTAAGCGAAGCTGTCTCCCAAACCCTGGAGAGAATCAATCCCCACCGTGAAATATCCATTCGTACTCAGCAAGCAAATGGTGTTGCTGCATGCAAATCCATGATTGGTGAGCTGATATCCGGTAATACAAAAGCAAACTTTTTCGAAGGAATGGGTTGTGTAGGTGGTTGTGTAGGCGGACCAAGAGTTCTGATTCCTCATGAGATTGGTAGTGAGCATGTAAAGGAATATGGGAATGCAGCGCCTTATCTAACTCCCATCGATAACCCCTATGTCATTGAATTACTCCATCAGCTGGGCTTTCATACAATCGATAGCTTATTAGAAAGGAGTGATATTTTTACCCGTTCCTTTGATGATACACCCTCAAAATAAACCTCATTATCCTTCCCATCCCCCCAAAAAAAGGGCTGTTTAAGCAATGAATTTATCCCATGCTCAAAACAGCCCCGATTATGATTTGATATACCCCACCAAATCAGTCAACCTGCTCACCAATCAGCTTATCACTCTTTACAATATGATCAATCAACCACTCATTTAAAAATTCTAAAATACCAAAGATCGCTTCCTTTTGATTCTCATCAATCTGAGTTAAATCGTATTCGTTCACTTTGTCCATAAAATCCTGATGCTCTACCTTTTGACTCAGCAATTTACGATAATGAATGCTAGCCATATACTCTTCCTCATGTTGAAAATGAATCATAGAGTATTCTTTTAATTCATTCAATATCTCTACAATATAGTCATATTTGTCATGAATATAATCGTCCATTAATACTGTATATGCTTTGTCTGCGATCTCAAATAGTCTCTCATGTTCCTTGTCCAGATGTTCCACCCCGATGCGGTACTCGTCCTTAAAATAATACATGTTTTCCTCCCTTTCTAATGTGACCGTACAACAAGAGCCCGCAAAATACGGATGTATTTCATGAGCTCCTTCTCTCCAATACTATTTTAAATGATTTTTCGACTTCTGTAAAATAGTATTTTGTAAAATCTATTCAAATACTAATTAGTGGCTACTGTTCTCTCCTAGCAATAGTTCAAGATATAATTATTATTTATTGTAATCATTATGCCAAGTTCTAAATTGGGAGTGAACAGTAGCAGTAAAAAATGTATGATCAGATTCTTCTGTTCTCAAATACCATACGTTTACGATATACCTTATCTCTGGAGATTACAAGATTATATACATGTTCAACCTGGGATGCAAATTCCTCGGTGGAATACTTTCTTACCTTTTCAACCGCATTCTCGCTATAATTCGTACCCTCATTTTGGAACAACACCTGATCCAGTCCGTAATAAAAACCATCTTTATCAGTAAAGGTATATCCATTATACCCTTGTACTAAGATGTCCTCTAAGCATTTATCTTCTCTAGCTACCACTGGTAAGCCTGAAGCCATGGCTTCAATATAAGTAAGCCCTTGTGTTTCACTCTTGGAAGCGCTTACAAACACATCACCCAAACGATAAAATAATCCAATCGTATCCCAAGGCTGAGCTCCTGTAAACACAAAACTTGATTCTACGCCCAATTGTTTTACTAAATGCTGCAGCTTCTCCAGAGCCGGTCCGCTTCCCACAATTACAAACTTTACATTACTATGGCTCTTTAAATAATCCGGCATCATGGATATCACTTCTTCAATATTCTTTTCCTGGGATACCCTTCCTATATAGATAAGAATCTTATCTGTACTATGAATATGATACTTTTCTTTCAGTTGGTTAATCTCTTCTTGGGAGTAATTCTCTTTATCAAACTTGGTGAGATCAATTCCTGTGGGTACCACTGAGATATCCTTGTGCACGCTATAAGTCATCAGTAATTCTTTCGTCTTTTCTGTTGGTACGATTACCTGTTCTGCTGTATTGCAGGCTACTTTAGAATAGATTCTTGCGAATGCCTTAGCACGTGAATCCAATGCCTTAAACCTGGTTAGATAATGGGTATAGTCCTCATAAATTGTATGATAGGTGTGTACGATCGGAAGTCTCAGCTCCTTTGCCATAATCCTTCCAAAGATACCTAGTGAAAACTCTGTATGCGTATGAATAATATCCAGATTGAGTTTTTTAATAATATGAGCAATTTTTGGCTGATAAAACAGCCCTACCCTACGCTCCGTTATAAAAATAAAAGGAATGCTCGGTACGCGGAAAACATTGTGTTCATGCTCAGGAGCACCCGGTGTCGTAGTTGTAAAAACATAGACATTGTGTCCCCTATGCTCCAGTTCCTTTTTTAATGTATATACGGAGGTGGCAACTCCGTTTATTTCGGGATAATAGGTTTCTGAAAATAGTCCGATATTCATTTGTGTTACCTACCTTTTCCATATATGCGATTTCTCATAATTAAATTTATCATAGATTATTTATTAACAAAAGTAAAGGTAATATTCGTAAAACATACAAAATCCTACTTTCAAAAGTTGATGATTTTATCTTGTTCTATAGTAATCCATAAAATCATCAACTATAATTTCAAATTAACCATTGGCATATCTATATACCAACTAATTTTATATGGAATTAATGGTATGTTTTGCAAATTTATAGATTTTTTACTTTATTTTTTGGCAATACCGAATTATAATTGAATAATAGTATATAATTATTAAAAAAGGAAAGGAAGCGACATATGAAGAAATTTGCAAAGTTTATATTTGGAACTGCAGTTCTCGCATCAATGGCAGCAGGTGCTTATTATATCTTTAAAACCTATATTAAAAAGGATACTACGGACGATTTTGATGATTTCGATGATGAATTTGAGGATTTTGATACCGAGGAAGAGGATGATGAGGAGCCTACAGAAACAAGAGAATATGTTTCCATCAATATAGAGGGAAACAATACGGATAATGCTAGTACTGATTCAGACGTGGCAGAAGCTTAGTCTTTTTCTTTTCAGCGATTCAATGAAACATAATAAAATAATACGATTACATGTATTCCTGCAATTGATAATCATTCATAACGGCACTCATGGCATTCTCGAAAGAATATGCTATAAGTGCCGTTTCTATATCAATTATAATAAGTATAAAATTTCTTAATTCGTTGGATAAGGGATTCCATATCTTTAATATTCTCCGTGGAATAGTTTATGGTTTTGCTTCCTTCCTTGGTGCTTGAAATGTGATCTCCTATGGTCAACGTATAGTTAAGCTCCTCTGGCTTAATACTTCTTGCTTCTATGATATAGCTTTCTCTGGAAAGAGGTGTTTTATCTTCAATATATTCATACTGTTCCATAAGACCATAAAACTTATCAATATCATTGCTTTTGCTTAATAATAATTGCTTGCTAGAAGATACTTCCGTAATTTTGATATACTCTGCTTCCTTAGGAGCACTTACAAAAATATCACCAAATTTATACAAATCTCCCAAAGCAGCTTCCGGTGCAACCCCAAGCATTCCTCCATTATCCTTTGTTCCAGCCATAGTTGGTTTCTCCGAGGAGGAATCGCCTAATCCTCCACTTTCCTCCAAATAATCATACTCAGGCACTTCATTCTGTTTATCCCCTGGTTTTACACCTTTATCTCCGTAACCCGAATTTTTATCACTGTCAGAGGTGGCTCGATCGCTTGATCCTTTTGAATAATTATCAGAACCCTCCATAATATCAGGACCATCCATAATATCAGAACTTTTATCTGCTTTCATATTGACTAATCCACCCGATCCCATCTGGTGAAGTAATGTAATTCCTGCACCCAGCACAAGTAATGCTGCGACTGCTCCGGCTGTTCGTCTTGCATAAGTTAACCAGGATACCATTTTCTTCATTACTACTGAGGGTTTCTCCCTAGTTGGTGTCTCGTTTTCAGCATTCTTAATTGCTTCCAGTGTTCGCTTAATTAATTCCTCTGAAACACTGATTTTACTTAACTCTAACGAGTGATCCAATTGTGATTTAATATGTTCGAGCTCTTCATTCTCCAGAAAAGAGGAGGATGCCAGCATTTCATCTATCTTCTTTTGATTGTCATTATCCATCCCTTTTGAGCTCATATCAAATCCTCCCTTCCAATACGATCTTTAGCTTTTGCCGTGCTCTAGCAAGTCTGCTCTTTACAGTTCCTTCTGCCAGATTCAGCGAATTAGCTGCCTCTGCAATGGACATCTCCTGAAAATACACACATAGTACAACATCCTTGTATTTATCAGGTAAAGACATTACTGTTTTTCGTATTAATTCTCTCGATTCCTTATTATCTATATCCTCAAAAGTCGCTTCACTTACAAGTTGTTCCTCCTGATAATCGACCATTGGCACTACCCGCCTGTTCCAGGCACTTTTAAGATAATCTTTACAGGTATTTATCGTAATCCGAATAATCCAAGTCTTTATACTTGAATTCCCTTCAAAAGTAGAAAGCTTTTGGCTGACTTTTATAAAAACATCTTGAAACATATCCTCTGCCACATGAACATCTTTGACATAAAGATATGCTGTCCTTAAAACATCATTACCATATTCACGAATCAAGGTTTCGATATCATAAGCAAGCGGTTTTCTCGAGAAGTCATTCTGTGCATCCATCTGCATTCAATTGTCCCCCTATACTATATTACATATAACCATCCTGCCGTCCAGGAATCCGAGATCTCAGAGCAAGTGCTTTCGCCCTGCTTCCGATATTATTCTAACCGGTTTCCTGCAATCTATTAGCTATAATATAGTATACATGTACCTTTTCGCGATGTAAATAACAGAATAGATACTCTGACTCTTATTTGAATCTACTGATTAGACGAAGGCAAATAAAAAAAGGTTCCATAAAAGTTTATCTTTGCTGATTACTAGTAATTTCTCATATTTCACTTATTCACTTTTCTTCTTCATTTTCCTTCTCTTTTCGCTCAAATGCCAACTTATACAAGCCGGCATAAATGCCTCCCAGTGCAAGCAGCTCTTTATGGCTACCGCTTTCTTTGATTCCTTCTTCCGTCAATACCAATATTTTTTTTGCATTTTTGATTGTTGAAAGCCTGTGTGCAATTACAAAGGTAGTACGATTTTTAGCTAGCTTCTCCAAAGAATCCTGAACTACCTTCTCACTCTCATTATCCAGTGCAGAGGTTGCCTCATCAAAGATAAGAATGGGTGGATTTTTTAGAAATACTCTGGCGATACTAAGTCTTTGCTTCTGCCCGCCGGAAAGCTTAATTCCACGTTGTCCGATATAAGTATTATAACCATCGGGCAACTCCATAATAAATTCATGAGCATTGGCATTTTTTGCAGCCTCAATTACTTCTTCTTCAGTAGCTTCCAGCTGGCCGTATTTAATATTATCCATTACACTTCCTGCAAACAAATATACATCCTGTTGAACGATACCAATATTTTTTCGCAGGGACCTTAAGGTAATATCCTTAATATCCGTACCATCAATGGAGATAGTGCCTTCTGTAGCTTCATAAAATCTAGGGATCAGGCTACACATGGTCGTCTTTCCTACACCCGAGGAACCCACTAACGCCATGTAATCACCTGCATTTACCTTCAAGTTAATGTGATGGAACACATTGGAGTTCGTCTCATTGTATTTGAATGCAACATTCTTAAACTCAATGTCTCCTTTTACTTTCTTTAGCACCATTGCATTACGTCTATCTACGATATCCGGCTGGATATCCAGGATTTCACAGAAACGGTCAAAGCCTGTCATTCCGTTTTGAAAGGTTTCTGTAAAATTAATCAGCTTTCTGACCGGCTCGATTAACGTATTAATATAGAGCAAAAAGGTAAGCAAATCACCTAAGTCAATCAACTTATATCGTATGAAAAGACAGCCACCAGTTATCATAGCAACATTGATCAGCGCGGTGAAAAAGGTTAATCCAGAATGAAAGCTTGCCATATTCCAATAGCTTTTCCGTTTACTATCCACAAAGCGAGAATTGCCTTCATAGAATTTTTCAATTTCTTTCTCTTCATTTGCAAAGGATTTTACCACTCTGATACCGGATAAATTGTCCTCTACCTGTGCGTTGATTTCTGCGATGCGATCCCTGTTCCTGCGGAAGGAACGGTTCATTTTTCCTCTCATGTAATACGCAAATACGAACATAAAGGGAAGGAATGCAAACACTAAAAGTGTCAGCTGAGGGTTAATTCCCATAAGAATAATAAAAGCACCCAAGCTTTTTATAATAGAGATGACA
The DNA here is from genome assembly GCA_023435895.1 of Bacillota bacterium. Lineage (GTDB taxonomy): Bacteria > Bacillota > Clostridia > Lachnospirales > Lachnospiraceae > Mobilitalea. The sequence goes on along the minus strand of JAEZLH010000004.1, from coordinate 209,627 downwards.
ATGTCCTCCGGTCCATGGTGACACAGTTCCGAGATATCGAATAAATCATTGGTAATTCTGGACATCAGCTGTCCCGTCTTTTGATTATCATAAAAATTGAAAGACAGTTTTTGAAAATGCGTAAATAAATCATTACGCATATCATATTCCATCTTTGCCCCCATAATATGCCCCTGATACGCAATAAAGAAACTGCTGACAAATTCAAGGATTGCAAGTCCAAGCATCACAAATAGCAATTGAATAATGATTGGTGTTGCCTTACTCAAATCTCCCGAGGTCAAAACATGATTGGTTATGTAACGTACGATCATCGGATAGGTTAGCGAGATAGCCGCCGCAATTAGGGCAAAGAACATGTCAGCTACGAACAAACGCATATACGGCCGATAGTAGGACATTAACCTTTTTGTTTTCTTACTCATTCTTATTCTCCTTTTCCGTTATTTAAAATACAAAAATCTGATTGCAACAAGATCATTCTCCTGATGCAATCAGATATCTTTATGATTTATATAATTATTTGGAAAGTCTGATGGAAAGATCGTACATGTACTGATCTACATCCTTGGTCATTGATAATCCTTCTTCAATATCATAATCTACCAATTTACCGTCCTTCATTCCGACAATACGCTTTGTCTTTCCTTCCACCAATAAATCAACTGCTCTTGCACCCATTAAGGAAGCATAAACTCGGTCGATTGCGGTAGGACTTCCACCTCTTTGCGCGTGGCCGATAATGGTTGCTCTGGTCTCCATTCCGGTTGCAGCTTCAATTCTCTTTGCCATACCGTTGGAATCACCAATGCCTTCTGCATTAACAATGATATAATGCTTCTTACCATGCTTACGCTTTTCGATAATATTATTAATAATTCTTTGTTCGTCATAATCATAACGTTCAGAAATGAGAATTTCTTCTGCACCGTTTGCGATACCGCTCCACAATGCAATATATCCTGCATGTCTGCCCATTACTTCAATAATGCTGCATCTTTCGTGGGAGGTAGAGGTATCTCTGATTTTATCAATTGTCTCCATTGCAGTGTTAACTGCGGTGTCAAAACCAATTGTATATTCTGTACACACGATATCAAGATCGATCGTGCCAGGAATACCAACCGCATTAATTCCTCTTCTGGATAGTACCTGTGCTCCTTTAAAGGATCCGTCACCACCAATTACTACCAGACCGTCAATTCCATGCTTTCTACAGATATCTGCAGCTACATCCTGAATCTCAGGTTTCAGCATTTCAAGGCAACGAGCTGTATATAGAATCGTTCCGCCTCTTTGAATAATATCGGATACGCTTCTTGCATCCATATCCACGATATCTTCCTCTAATAAACCAGCAAAACCTCTTCTAATTCCTTTTACATTCAGACCTGCTCCTAAAGCAGTTCTAACCACTGCGCGGATCGCAGCGTTCATTCCAGGTGCATCACCACCGCTGGTTAATACACCAATTGTCTTAACATTACTTCCCATTATTATAACCTCCGACTATTCAAAACAACACAGCATTGACAGTATTCTAATCTATTTTCCCTAGTTTTTCAATACTCTTTTCAGTAATTCGTATATTTTCTTCCGAATATTTTGTATATAAACGTTGGAGAAGGTCGTTATCCGCCTTAACGTTCCTACTTTTTGGAAGCTTTTTCATACACTTTTCTTCTTCACAATATATCGTCACCGAATCAATTCCATCAAATTCATCCAATAACGAATATAGGCTCAATTCATCCTCAAGGAATGCTTTCATATTTTTGTATTTAACCCAGACCTCCCGGGGAAGTGCATCAAACAGAATGATTTCCTGACAAATTAATTTTGCCGCTTTTTCCTCTTCAACGGTAACTTTACCTCGTACAAATATTTTTTGATCCGGTTCTAATACTCCCTTATATTTTTCAAAATCCCTTGGGAATATTATAACCTCAACCACACCAAATAAATCCTCCAAAAGTATAAAAGCCATCATGCTGTTCGTACGTGTTGATTTGACGGTTTTTGAAGTAATCATTCCACCGATAATCTGAGTGCTTCCATCCGTAACCTTTGGACGATTTGTCTCCTCATCAATCACAAAATCATTGGAGTTTACCGTTACATTTTTACTGATTCTGCTCTCATAACTCTCCAAGGGATGACCACTGACATAGATACCAAGCACTTCCTTCTCAAGGGCAAGAAGTTGTTCCTTGCTATACTCTGTTACCTCGGGCATGCTAACCTCGTATTCCTGCTTCACCTCTTCTGATGCAAAGTCAAATAAGGACATCTGACCGCTTAGTGATCTCTTCTTATCCGCCGCGATACTGTCCAGAATCTGTACATAACTAAGCATAAGCTGTCTGCGATTCTCATGTATATTAGAAAATACACCCGCTTTAATGAAGCTTTCTATGGTTCGCTTATTCACTTCCTTGCCTGATAATCTGGTTGCAAAATCTATCAGGTTCTTAAATAGACCATTTTCTGCTCGTTCTGTTACAATTGCATCAATGACTGGTCTTCCAATTCCTTTAATTGCGGACAACGCATACCGAATGGCACCATTCGATACGGTAAACACTGCATACCCTTCATTAATATCTGGTGGAAGTATTTCAATATTCATCTGTCTGCAGGTATAGATATATTCTGATACTTTGCCAGGATTATCAATCACTGAGGTCATTAAAGCCGCCATAAATTCGACCGGATAATAACACTTTAAATAGGCGGTCTCATAAGAAACTACCGCATAGGCTGCAGCATGGGATTTATTAAACGCGTATTTTGCAAAGTCTGTCATTTCATCGAAGATATGGTTTGCTACTGCTTCCGGAATACCGTTGCCGATACATCCCACAACTCCTTCTTCCGGATTACCATATACGAAGGTCTGACGTTCCTTCATCATCACCGATTCCTTCTTCTTAGACATGGCGCGTCGTACCAAGTCACTTCTTCCATAACTATAGCCTGCCAGATCACGCACAATTTGCATAACCTGCTCCTGATATACGATACAACCATAGGTGGGTGAGAGAATCGGTTCCAATTGAGGGCACTCATATATAATATGCCCTGCTTCATTTTTTCCTTTGACATACTTCGGTATAAAATCCATGGGGCCTGGACGGTAAAGTGCAATACCTGCTATTACATCCTCCAGCGAACGGGGCTTTAATTCCTTCATAAAGCTCTTCATTCCCGCACTTTCCAACTGGAAGATTCCTTCCGTCTTACCGGAGGCAATTAAATCATATACCTTTTCATCGTTATAATCTATCTTCTTTATGTCAAATTGGTTGGAAGAATTCCTGTTTTTATTGATTAATTTTTCTGCATTCTGAATTACCGTTAGCGTTCGTAGGCCAAGGAAATCCATCTTTAGCAGACCCAGTTCCTCCAGAGTGGTCATGGTGAACTGTGTTGTAACAGAATCATCGGAAGATCTGGAAAGTGGAACATACTCATCCAGGCTTGATTTACCGATTACCACTCCAGCAGCATGCATGGAAGTATGTCTTGGCAAACCCTCCAGACGTTTGGACATATCAATCAGGTATTTCACTTCTTGATTGGATTCATATAGCTGCCTTAGGTCCTTATTCGCTTCCAATGCCTTTTCAATTGTGATTCCAAGTTCAGTAGGAATCATCTTTGCCACGATATCCACCTGAGCATAGGGTAAATCCAGCGCCCTTCCCACATCACGAAGCACCGCTCTTGCAGCCATAGTTCCAAAGGTGACAATTTGCACCACCTTATCCTTGCCGTATTTGCGGGTTACATAATCGATCACTTCCTGTCTGCGTTCATAACAAAAATCGATATCGATATCCGGCATGGTCAAACGTTCCGGATTTAAAAATCGCTCAAACAATAAATTATATTTGATGGGATCAATATCGGTGATTCCGAGGGAATAGGATACAATTGACCCAGCCGCACTGCCTCGTCCGGGTCCTACGATAATTCCATTATCTCTTGCATATTTTATAAAATCCCATACAATCAAAAAATAATCAACAAACCCCATATTACTGATGGTAGTTAACTCATACTCCAACCTCTCCCACAAATCCTCAGGAACCGGTTGATATCTTTCCTTTAAACCTTCCATACATAATTGTTTTAAATACTCCAATGCATGAAAAGGAGCCGGTACGGGGTAAACCGGTAATTTGTACTCTCCGAAGGTAATCGTTACATTACACCGTTTTGCTATTTCATAGGTATTTTCTAAGGCTTCCTTTGCATAGGGGAAGATCGTAAGCATTTCTTCCGGCGATTTCAGATAATACTGACCGCCTTCATAACGCATTCGATTCTCATCGGTAACTTTTTTCTGTGTCTGGATGCACAACAAGATGTCATGAGGATCTGCATCCTCAGCGAAGGTATAGTGAATATCATTGGTAGCCACCAGCTTAATACCGGTCTCCTGTGACATTCTAAGCAACCCCTGGTTGGTGGATTTTTGTTCTTCCATACCATGATCTTGTAGCTCTAAAAAGAAATTACCTTCTCCAAATATTTTCTGAAGCTTTAAAGCAGCTTTCTTACCTTCTTCATAAAAGCCCTTCAGTAGGTTATTAGCAACCTCTCCTCCCAAACAGGCACTGAGTGCGATAATACCCTCACTATATTTCTCAAGGATCTCACAATCCACTCTAGGCTTATAATAAAAGCCTTCAAGGAAGCCGTTGGATACAATTTTCATCAGGTTCTGATATCCGGTATTATTCTCAGCCAGCAGAACCAAGTGATAATATCGCTCCTCGGAATTACCCAGCTCACGATCAAGCCTTGAATTCGGAGCCACATATACCTCACAGCCGATGATGGGCTTAATACCCTCGGCCTGGCAACTCTTATAAAAGTCAATTACACCATACATAACGCCATGGTCAGTAATGGCAAGGCTATCCATTCCAAGCTCCTTGGTACGGTGAATCATTTCCTTTATTTTTCCTGAACCGTCCAATAAGCTGTATTCCGTATGTACATGAAGATGAGTAAAATTCATGGTGCTCCTCCCTTCCTAACTTATCTTAACATTTTGATCCTTTGAGTTCATATTCATTGTTCATACTCCCTATGATGGTGGGCTCAAAGAGTCGTTCAAAGGGATTCCTTAGAATTTTCGTGACTCTTTTTCGCTTTGTGCAAATTGCCATTTTCACAGTATAAACAGGGCTATTCCTCAACACATCCTTATAATTTTATAATAGGTCTTGACTCCAAGCTTGTCAATGGCACTCAAAATCAAAATGATGCTAGAAATCCAACTGAATCTCTAACATCATTCTTTTTATACTATTGATAACTAAACAAAGTTTTCACAAAATTATCACCGTCGCCCTATAACATAATCTCAAGGATGTGATATTTTCCTTCAAGCAAATCAAGCTTACAATAAACTCTTATTACTTATTGCTGCTTAAATATTTCTCAATATTTTCTACGGCTTCCACTTCATCCGGTCCGTCTGCGGATACAATTACCTTTTCCCCAGAAGAGATGCCCATGCTCATCATACCCATAATACTCTTCGCATTAACTCGTTTCTCATTGCTGGAAACATGAATACTGCATTCGTACTGGCTGGCTACCTGAACAAGCAATGCTACCGGTCTTGCTTCTAAGCCATTAGGAATATTAATTGTTATTTCTTTCGTTATCATATTAAATGTCCTCCTTATTTTCACGCAATTGCTCTGCAATTAAACTCAATTTACGTAATCTATGATTTACTCCGGATTTCCCGATTGGGGGAATCAGCATCTCACCTAATTCTTTCAGGGATGCTTCCGGATATTCGATTCGAATTCTGGCAATATCCTCCAGACCATCCGTTAAATCTCCAAAACCACTATGGTCTCGTATAAAAATAATATCTTCAATCTGTTTTGCTGCCGCATTTACTGTTTTGTTAATATTAGCAGCTTCGCAATTCACCTGGCGATTAATCGAATTACGCATTTCCTTCAATATCCTAACATTTTCAAGCTCCATTAGTGCTTTATGAGCTTCCATTACATTGAGCATATCTACAATCTGAGAACCTTCTTTGATGTATACTACATAATTCCCTTTTCGAACAATCATCTTTGCATCAATGGAGAAGGTCTGTATTAAATCCCTCAGTAACTCTGCCTTTTCCTGGGTCTTTGCTACAATCTCTAAATGATAACCTGTTTTCGGATTGCTCATAGAACCGGAGGACAAGAATTCTCCTCTTATAAAGGCTCGTTTACAACATGCATTTTGCATTATCACTGAATCCGGTATTCCAAATTCAATATTAATAGAGGATTCTCCAAGAAACCCTGTCAACTGCTCGGCAAGCATCGGATCAAAGGAAAGCTTGGAGGCTTGTAAAATCAACTCAATATCTTCTTTTTTACGCACTGCCAAACTATATACACGAGTTTTTTTTGTGCTACTACTAGCTTTTACCGAAACGTCAATATTTATATTAAAGGTTTTTCGAATTAATGTAAAGTATTTTCTTGCTACTGTAATATTTTCCGTTAACAGCCTTAAATAATATTTTTTATTTTTATATATAATTTGGCCTTCACAGGTTAAAATTGCCGCCAATTCTGCAATCCTGCAATGCCTTGCACTGCTTAAATTCAGTGAAAGCTCCTCTTTTACATCCTTTGAAAATGACATATCACGAGTCCCTTTCTATATCCCTATGTTCCACCTTTATACCATATTCCGTATGATTTAATCTTTGAGAAAGTTCATTCACCAGGGTAACGGATCGATGTCTTCCACCGGTACAACCGATGGCAATCACGATTTGATTTTTACCTTCCGTGATATAATGTGGAATCAAAAACAAAAGCATGTCCTCTAGCTTGTCCAAAAATTCACCAGCTATGCTTGCCTTCATGACAAATTCTCTTACTGCACTATTATTACCGGTTTGCTTCTTTAATTCTGTTACATAATAAGGATTCGGTAAAAAACGGACATCAAACACCAAATCCGCATCCACCGGTATTCCGTATTTGAAACCAAAGGATAAGATAGTCACATAGAAATTACTAAACTTTTCATCATTCAGATAAATTCGATTGATTTGAAGCTTCAAATCCCTGATTAACAAATGACTGGTATCAATAATCACATCTGCTTTCTTTCTTAGGAACGCCAATCTCTCCTGTTCCAGCGCAATACCCTTTTCCACACGTCCTGCTCCGGATAGGGGGTGCATCCTCCTTGTCTCCTTATAACGCTTAACCAGAACCTCCGGTGTACTATCTAAGAATAGTATCTCGTAAGGAACTCCAGTCCGTTTTAGATCCTGAAGAATGCTTTCCATTTCCTTTAGAGCTTGCCCACTGCGCACATCGATTCCCAAAGCAACATTATTTTGATTGCCTTGAAGAATCAATTCCGCAAATTTTCTTACTAACTGTATGGGAATATTGTCCACACAAAAATATCCCGCATCCTCCAACATCTTCAATACGGAGCTTTTTCCGGCTCCCGACATACCTGTGACTATGACAAACCTCATGATTGCTTATTACCTCACTTGCGGCTAAAATTCACCAAGAAATTTTATTTCCGTCTCCAATTTTACACCAAATTTATCTTCAACAATTCGGCTTATTTCTCCAATCAGACCAAGAAAATCCTTAGCTGTGGCATGGTCCAGATTAATAACAAACCCACAATGTTTCTCAGAAACCGCAGCTCTTCCCAACTGATAGCCGCGAAGTCCTGCGTCAGATATTAATTTACCAGCAAAATACCCCTCCGGTCTTTTAAAGGTACTACCTGCACTGTATTTTTCTAAGGGCTGTTTATCCCTTCTCATGGCATTGAGTTCTTTCATCCGTTGACGAATTTTATGCTCGTCGCCCTTTTGAAGTTCTACCTCAGCCTCTAGTAGGATATAATTCTTCTTTTGAATTACACTGGTGCGGTATCCAAGTTCCAGTTCATCTTTATTAAGTTCCAGTATCTCTCCGCTCTCATTAAGAACCTTGGCTCCGGTAAGGCAATGCTTCATCTCGCCGTCATATGCCCCAGCATTCATAGTAACCGCACCGCCCAATGTACCAGGTATACCCGATGCAAATTCCAGTCCTGTCAGAGACACATCTGCTGCAGCACTGGCCAGTTTCGATAGCAATACACCAGCCTGAGCCGTAATTTTATTCTCCTCATGAATTGTAATCGCAGAAAAATCTTCTCCTAATTTGATAATGACTCCACGATATCCCTCATCGGAAACTAATAGATTGCTACCGTTGCCTATGACATAATAGGGCATATTTTCACTTTTGCAAAGACAAATCAGATTACGTATTTCATCGATATTCTTCGGGATTACGAAATAATCTGCCTCACCTCCAATATGTAAGGAGGTATGCTCTTCCATTCTTTCGTTTGTCTTCACCTGCTCTTTAGCACAGGTAAGAATAAGTTTTTGATAAAATTGCTCTTCCAATTCTGCCTCCTAAAGCATTGCTCTCTTCTACTATTTTTATATTTTAGATCATCATTTTATGCAATAATTAATTTTGCTGCTCCATAAATACCTGCATCATTGCCAAGTGTTGCAAGCTTGAACTCTTTATTCTTTAAGGCATCCATAACCATACCGTTATAGTACTTCTTAGTTGTATCCGTAATAATCTCACCGGCCTTTGATACACCTCCGCCGATTACAAATACTTCTGGGTCAATGGTTTGTGCAATATGAGACATAGCAAGTCCAAGATAGTGACATGCTTGTTCTACTGCTTCTTTGGCAAGCTCATCCCCTTCTTTTGCACTGTCAAATACATTTTTAGCACTTAATTCTGTAAATTTACGAAGAGAAGATTCTTGTTCACTTGCTTCAAGAATTCTCTTTGCAACACGAACTACACCGGTAGCGGATGCATATTGCTCCAAACAACCCTTCTTACCGCAGCCACAGGTTAGAACTTCATCTTCATTGACCAGAATATGACCAATCTCACCACCTGCACCGTTGCTTCCTGCAATTACAGAACCATTGATAATGATACCGCCGCCAACACCGGTTCCAAGGGTTACAAGCACCATATTATGATAACCTTTTCCGCCACCCATCCATAGTTCTCCTAAAGCGGCAACATTCGCATCATTTCCGGCCTTTACCTTAAGTCCGCTGTGCTCTCTCATCTCATCTTCAATATTGAAATATCCCATGCCAAGATTCGCAAGCTCTAAAACATCTCCGTTATCTTTAACAGGTCCCGGAATTCCCACTCCGACACCAAGTACGTCCTGCTTCTCAAGCTTTAATTCTTCCATCTTAGCAAGAATGAATTCTGCTGCATCCTTTAATATATCTTTGCCGTTACCGGTTTTTCTTGTTGCAAAATCCCATTTATTCAATAGTTGACCATCTGTATCAAATAAGCCAACCTTTACCGCTGTTCCACCGATATCAATTCCAAAAACTTTACCCATTTCTTAACTCTCCTGCCTTTTATATTCATTTTTATCTTGCGAAACCCTATGTCAAAATTCTGTACATTAATATAATTTAGGGTGACAAAGTGTCTTTCAACAGAGGTCATCTGCAAATTGCCATTGCCACACTATAAACAGACCCTTTTGACGCCCTAATCCTATAGGGATATATTTCGCGACTATTTATATCATGCACAATGTAAGACTCATTGTTTATTCTGATTTCTTTAGGCTGTTTGTTACTCGGTTATAAAGCTCCTGTGCAGCATTATAGCCCATTTTCTTCTGACGGTAGTTAACCGCTGCGGATTCACAGATTACAGCTAGATTTCGACCTGGACGAATCGGAATGGAATGGCACACTACTTTATTGCCTAGGAACTCAGTATAGGTCTCTTCCAGTCCTAGTCGGTCATATTGTCTATCCTTATTCCACTCTTCCAACTTGATTACAAGATCAATTGCCTGGGTGTTCTTAACGCTTTCCACGCCGAATAAGGTCTTTACATCAATAATGCCGATACCTCGAAGTTCAATAAAATGTCTTGTTATATCAGGTGAAGTACCAATTAACGTCTCATCACTGACTTTCTTAATCTCAACCACATCATCCGATACCAAACGATGGCCACGCTTAATTAATTCTAGGGCAGCCTCACTCTTACCGATTCCGCTTTCTCCCATAATAAGAATACCTTCACCATATACATCCACCAAGCCTCCGTGGATGGTAATTCTAGGTGCTAATTCAACGTTGAGCCAACGTATCACTTCTGCCATAAAGGAAGAGGTTGTCTTACTTGTTCTTAAAATTGGCACTCCTTTTTCTGTAGCAAGCTTGATAAAGCCTTCATTTACTTCCAGATTTCTGCTGAAAACTATGCAGGGTACATGATAATCCATGAGCTTTGATAAAATTGTGATTCTTTGGTTTGGATCCATTTTTTGCATATATGCATGCTCCACATGACCAATTACCTGCACACGCTCAGAATCAAAATGATCAAAAAAACCTGCTAACTGTAAAGCCGGTCTGTTCACATCTGGCTGTGAAAGCTTAATACTTTTTACATCGATATCGGGAGTACAATTCTCCAGACCCATTTTCTCAATGAGAGCTACTAAGTTTACTGTATACATTTCAACAACCGTACCTTTCCTTTTCTAGTTTGAATAACCTATACTATTACCTATTCATTTAAGCTACATTTTAACATAACAAGTTATCGACTGCAAATGCTTCTTATTCGTTATTTTTATGAAAAAATTGATAAACTTCCTCTGCAGATTGACGATTCATGGAAGGAACTTTCATAATTTCCTCCACTTCTGCTGCTTGGATTGCCTCTAAGGATTGAAAATGCTTCATTAATGCCCTTCTTCTGGTAGGTCCGATTCCACTGATATCATCCAATATGGAATGAACCTGTTTCTTCTGTCTTAAACTTCTATGGTATTCTATAGCAAAACGGTGAGTCTCATCCTGTATTCTGGTGATAAGACGGAATAATTCCCCGCTCTTATCTATGGGCAATTCCTTATTATTATAATAAAGTCCCCTGGTTCTATGGTTATCATCCTTTACCATACCACATACGGCTATATTCATCTTTAATTCCTCTAGCACACGAAGAGCAATTCCCACCTGACCTTTTCCACCATCCATTAAAATCAGATCCGGATATCTTGTAAAGCTGCCTAATGCCTCATCCAGTTGCTTTTCCCGGTATTGTGCCTGTTCTCTCTGCCCATGGGTGAAGCGTCTGGTCAGCACCTCGTACATGGAGGCATAATCATCCGGTCCCTGCACCGTACGAATTTTAAATTTACGGTAATCTGCTTTCTTGGATTTTCCCTTTTCAAACACAACCATGGAACCAACGGATTCAAAGCCCGAGGTATTGGAGATATCAAAGGATTCAATTCGTTCCAAAATCGGCATATCTAGCATATGCGCTAATTCTTTTAACGCCCCTGTCGTCTTTGCTTCTTCCCTTTTAATCTTCTCCAGATCTTGATTCAACACCAGTTCAGCATTTTTGTGTGCCAGTTCCACTAATTTTTCCTTGTCCCCTTTTTGAGGAACTTTTAGGTATACCTTCTGTCCTCGCTTGGCTGTTAACCATTCGGTGAGAAGCTCTTCCTCTTCTGCCTTAACACCCAGAAAAATTTCTTTTGGAATATAGGGAGTGCCTGCATAGAATTGCTTGATAAAGCTTGACATAACCTCCCCTTCCGGAACATCCTCCACCCCACTCAGATGAAAATGATCCCTGCCAATCAACTTGCCACTTCTGATAAAGAAGGTTTGTACTACTGCTTCATCCTTATTTCTTGCAAAGGCGATAATATCACGATCTACTTGGTCGGTATTGGTAATCTTCTGACGATTGGCAATTTGTTTTACGCTTCCAATTAAGTCCCTATATTGGGCTGCTTTCTCAAATTCAAGCTCCCGGGAAGCCTCTGCCATCTTCTCTTCCAGAACTTTCACAACTCTGGAATAATTGCCGTTCAAAAACTCGATTACTTCATCAATATTCTTGCGATATTCTTGTTGGCTGATATAACCCTGACAGGGTGCATCACATTGCCCCATGTGATGATAGAGGCAGGGGCGTTCTTTCCCGATATCCTTAGGTAACACCCTGTTACAGGTTCTGATTTTATATATTTTTCGTAATAGCTCCAAGGTATCCTTTACTGCCAAGACACTGGTATAGGGTCCAAAATATTTTGCCTTATCCTTCTTAATCTCTCTTGCAATGGATACCCTAGGGAATGCTTCATTGATGGAAACCCTAATATAGGGATAGGTTTTGTCATCCTTTAGCATGGTATTATACTTTGGCATGTGCTCTTTAATTAAATTACACTCTAGCACCAGTGCTTCCAGTTCGGAGTCCGTTATAATATATTCAAAATGGTCAATGTGTTCCACCATTTGCTTAATCTTCTCGGTATGGTTCCTGCTGTTTTGAAAATACTGGCGAACTCGGTTCTTTAGGATAATCGCCTTGCCCACGTAGATAATAGCATCCTTTTTATCCCTCATTATATAAACACCCGGCTTAGCCGGTAACTTTTTTAATTCTTCTTCAATTATGAACATAATATGCTCCTGTCTGCTGCAATTTCCAATCGATTTATTCTATGTATAAGATTGATGATTACGTTATGAAGTTTATCATATATTCCCCTGCTTTACAACCATGAGGCGTCACTTCAATACCACATGAAAGGTCTTGAAACACTCGTAGTTTGAATAAAAACTTCAATAGTTATGGTAATTTTCCCTTCAATGTATCAAGCAATTATAGCACATCACTAGTTTATCCTTAGGAAACAATATTTTATCCGTAGGTCTATTTCTATAATAACTGCTTTTTTACACAAACAAACAGTCCATCAAAATAACATTGAGGACTGTTTGCAAAATTTTTATTCTTTAATTAACGCATTAAAGGGTCTGTTTATACTGTGCAATGGCAATTTGCACAAAGAAAAGGTTCATTCTCTCTACTATTCCAATATTAACCATCCTTTGACCTAGCTCATTAGATATTCTTCTCTTCAATTAAGACCGTTTCCTTATTCTCAGGCTCAATCCCTTTAATCTCATTGTAAATCTTCATGAACTCTTCACCGGTGATCGTCTCTTTCGTGATTAAGAATTCAGCAATCTTGTCAAGTACCTCTCGGTTATTCTCCAATAACTGCTCAGCCTTTGAGTAGCAATCTCTGAGAATGGACATTACTTCTTGATCGATTTCTGCTTCGGTAGCATCACCACAATTCATTACCGTTCTGCCATCCAGATACTTGCTCTCTACAGATTCCAAACCGATTAATCCGAATTTATCGGACATACCGTATTGTGTCACCATAGCTCTAGCAAGATGTGTTGCTTTCTCAATATCATTGGAGGCACCCGTTGTTACGGAGTTGAAGATTAACTTCTCTGCCGCACGTCCGCCGTAAAGTACAATGATCCTGGTCAATATTTCATCCTTGCTCATTAAGTATTTCTCTTCTTCCGGTACGGACATTACATAGCCTAAGGAACCCATGGTTCTTGGTACAATCGTAATCTTTTGTACCGGTTCCGCATTCTTTTGTAATGCAGTTACAAGAGCATGGCCAACCTCGTGGTATGCAACAATTTTCTTTTCTTCCTTGCCAAGGATTCGATCCTTCTTCTCTTTACCGGCAACTACAACCTCAACTGACTCGAATAAATCATTCTGTGAAACTGCACTTCTACCATTCTTAACTGCAAGGATTGCAGCTTCATTAATCATATTGGCAAGATCAGAACCAACTGCTCCTGAGGTTGCTTTGCCAATTGCCTCAAGATCTACGGTATCATCCATCATAACATTCTTGGCATGAACTTTAAGGATATCAATTCTACCCTTTAAATCCGGCTTATCCACGATAATTCTACGGTCAAAACGTCCTGGACGAAGCAATGCCTTATCAAGTACCTCCGGTCGGTTTGTTGCACCAAGTACAACCAGACCTTTCGAGGAATCAAATCCATCCATATTAGCAAGCAACTGATTTAAAGTCTGCTCTCTTTCATCATTACCACCGCCATAGTGGGAATCTCTGCTCTTACCGATTGCATCAATCTCATCGATAAAGATAATACAAGGAGCGGTCTGCTGTGCCTGCTTAAAGAGATCTCTTACACGGGAAGCACCTACACCAACGAACATCTCCACGAAATCCGAACCGGAAAGTGAGAAGAAAGGAACCTTTGCTTCACCGGCAACAGCCTTGGCAAGCAACGTCTTACCAGTTCCTGGGGGGCCTACAAGAAGAGCACCCTTGGGAAGCTTGGCACCAATCTTTGTATACTTAGCAGGATTATGAAGGAAATCTACGATCTCTGTTACCGAATCCTTTGCTTCCTCCTGACCTGCAACATCCTTAAAGGTAACTCCGGTTTGCTTCTCCACATAAACCTTTGCGTTGGATTTTCCGACTCCCATTACACCGCCGCCACTGTTTTTAGACAATGCCCGGAATAGGAACCACATTACAAAGTAGATTGCAACAAAAGGCAATACCATGGAGAGGAAGGATGCTACATAATTCGGAGATACCTCATCCCTTGAGTAATGTACATTAGCATCATCAAGACGTTTTCTTAAATCCTCATCAGGAAAGGTTTTAGTATAATACGTAATCTTCCCTAATGCACCCTTATTTTCCTCATTCTTTTTCGTGATTTCAATACGATCACCCTTTAGGACAACCTCTTCAATCTCACCGGCACTCAGCCATTTTCCAAATTCACTATATTCTATCTCTTTCTTTGTACTCTCACTCATCATGTTGGTGAGCTGGGAAAACATATACCAAATCAATAATGACGATGCTAATATGATTATAATTGCGGTTCTATTAGGTATGCCATTCTTTGGCTTTTTGTTATTATTGTTGTTACTATTGTTACTGTTGTTATTATCCATGAAATCCTCCTTATTCACAGAACTGTTCCTGAAGTCGTAAAAATCTTTTCTGAACTTAATCTCGGTTACTTATATACAAAATGTGAATTCGATTATGTATATTAAATCCCCATTTTATTACCAATCCCTATATCGTATACCTCATTATACTGATAGTCTTGCCATAAATCAATAAAATTGTTCTTAAAATTCTATGTATAAAGATTTTAGAATTGGCATATTTCCATACATTTTATAAAATCCTATATAATAATGAAATAACTTCGTCAAATAGGCAAAACATAGATTGTAAGATTCCGCTATAAATCAATTACTGTAATATGAGAACGATTAAGTCTTATGTATGAATAAGCATAAGGTCAAACCATATCAAAGCCTACCTCAAATAGGCAAAAAATCTCATCGTAAAAAGTTGGCTTAATCCGATTCTTATAATTGACTTCTAGAAAAGGATGTAGTATACTATAGCAGAAATTGTACATCATCCAGCAAGGGAGCCGGGATATGGTTTAAATCCCCACATAGGATTTTCGGCTGATTATACCCATTTGCCTTAAACCTTCCTCTTGACTAGGTTGATGGCTTTTTTTATTGCATAAAAACTTCACAACACACATTTGGATGTGTTGTCATGAATAAAAGGAGGAGAATGAATGGCTGTTAAATATGTATTTGTAACCGGCGGTGTCGTGTCAGGTTTGGGAAAGGGAATTACTGCTGCTTCCCTTGGACGCTTGCTGAAAGCCCGTGGTTACCACGTAACAATGCAAAAATTTGACCCCTACATTAATATTGACCCGGGTACCATGAACCCGATTCAGCATGGTGAAGTATTTGTTACCGATGATGGTGCAGAAACTGATCTTGACTTAGGACATTATGAAAGATTTATTGATGAAAGCTTAAACAAAATGTCCAATGTTACAACCGGTAAAGTATACTGGTCCGTATTGTCAAAAGAACGACGCGGAGATTTTGGTGGAGGAACAGTTCAGGTTATCCCTCATATCACCAATGAAATTAAGAGTCGTTTTTATAGAAACGATCAAAATAACGATACCCATATTGCAATTATTGAGGTTGGTGGTACCGTTGGTGATATCGAAAGTCTTCCTTTCTTAGAGGCAATTCGTCAGTTCCGTCAAGAAGTAGGCGATCACAATGTTGCATTGATTCACGTTACCTTAATTCCTTATCTTAAGGCTTCCGGCGAAATGAAGACAAAGCCTACCCAGGCAAGTGTAAAAGAGCTTCAGGGAATCGGTATCCGCCCGGATATTATTGTATGCCGTACAGAACTTCCTCTTGAAACAAATATCAAAGATAAAATTGCTTTATTCTGTAATGTACCAAGCTCCCATGTATTGCAGAATTTAGATGTAGAGTACCTTTATGAGGCACCCCTTGCTCTTGAAAAGGAACATATTGCAGATGTAACCCTCTCCTGCCTGGATTTACCCAACTCAAAGCCCGATCTTGCTGATTGGGAAGAAATGGTACTTGCTCTTAAAAATCCTACCCAGGATGTTACCGTTGCACTTGTAGGTAAATACACACAGCTTCATGATGCATACATCAGCGTTGTGGAATCCTTAAAGCATGGAGCCGTTGCTCATCGTGCTTCCATCAATATCAAGTGGATTCCTTCTGAGACAGTTACCAAAGAAAATGCCGCAGAACTACTTAGTGATGTATCCGGTATCCTTATTCCTGGTGGTTTCGGTGATCGTGGTATTGAAGGCAAAATAAATGCCATCAACTATGCCCGTGAGAACAATGTTCCCTTCTTAGGTTTATGTTTGGGCATGCAGCTGGCATTAGTAGAATTTGCTCGTAATGTAATCGGCTTCCACGATGCTCATAGCATCGAATTAGATCCATCCACCACACATCCGGTAATTCACCTTATGCCGGAGCAGGATGGCATTGAAGATATCGGCGGTACCTTAAGGCTTGGAACTTATCCTTGTGTTCTTGATGAATCTACAAAGGCTTATGATTTATACGGTAAGAAGATCATTAACGAAAGACATCGTCATCGCTATGAAGTAAATAATTATTACCGTAATGATTTCTTAAAGCACAATATGAAACTCTCCGGTCTTTCACCGGACGGACGTATTGTTGAGATGATCGAGTTAGAGAATCATCCTTGGTTTGTTGCAACACAGGCTCATCCGGAGTTTAAATCCAGACCGAACAAGCCCCATCCATTATTCCGCGGATTTGTCGGAGCCGCTTTGGAACACAGTGCTCAAAACGGAAGATAAAAATATTAAGGCTGAACCAATAAAGATTGCAAAATCTCCCAGGTTAAAAACAACATTTTTTAGTTTCTTGTAGTTGATGGTGAAATAATCAACCACGTGTCCCTTCTTAATCCGATCGGATACGTTGGTGATAGCACCTCCAATTAACAGAGAAAGACCTAATTTATATAATCGGTTTCCTTTCTTAGGAAGCATCAAGGCAAAGAGGAGAATTAAAAATCCAAGTCCTGCACAGGAGACGATTTTTAAAATCTCCTTTTTGTCTTGAAGAAAATTCAAGAACGCCCCATTATTATAGTACTTGGTAATTGTTATTCTTCCTTTCAGTATTTCTTTTTCTTCCCCTATTTCATAATTTTTTTCAATATAACTCTTAATTTTGTACTCAACTAGTACGATTACTCCAATAATTATAATGTATATCATAATTTTCTTCCTTTCTATGGTTGCTAGGGTATCAAAAGTTCCATTTATACTATGACAGTAGCAATTTGGTAATGACAATAATCTATCAATGACAATCTTCCAATAACAATCTTCCAATGATAATCTACCAATAACAATCTTCCAATGACAATCAACCAATATCAATCTACCAATGACAATCTACCAATATCAATCTGCCAATGGCAATCTATCAATAACAATCTTCCAATGATAATCAACCACTAACAATCTTCCAATGATAATCTACCAATAACAATCTTCCAATAACAATCTACCAATGACAATTTGCATTCAACTCTGTTTAATATATCTTTTAACAAACTAATCATAATAACAAAACGAATAATGAAATTATTAATCCATATTTTATTCTCTTATTCAACTTACCGTAAAATCAGGGCTGCTACACAAACGAGCAATCAGATCTTTTATCAATCTTTATGGTCTCTTGTGCAGCAGCCCTCCCTATAGTATTTCATCTATTTCTTGGTAACTAATCCTACTCTTCTATATTGATTCCATAGCTTCCAGCCAACCCATCTGAGAATGGAACAGAGGCTTAATCTCTGCATCCCTTATATTCATATAAGAGGGATAATGAAGTAGAAAAACCTCATCCTCCGCGATCTTCTCAATACGTTCTTTCAAGCCGGAATAAGTCGGATCATAAATTACCTTGGCTCTTTTATTATTGACAATTCGTCGATTGACTCCTGCAAAGGCACATGCCAGTTGGAGAACATTACGATCTGCTTCATAGACTTCCACTTCGCACTCAGCGTCAATGTCCAGTAGCTCCAATACATGATATCCCATCCCATAGCCATATATAATGTATTTCTTTTTGTTGGCCTTAGTCCAGTGTCTTGCCAAAGTAAATGCTTCCGATTGCACCAAACTATTCGTATGAAAATAGAATGTGGCATCGTTGTTGTGTGCAGCCAATGTCATTCGTCCACCTGAAGTAAATTCCACACGGTACCCCTGTTCCAACAAACTCTCCGTATTAATCGGATCTTTAAAGCATTCCTCCATACCTACGCCACGACTCATTAATAGTTGCAAATTATCTTTATAATTTTCTTCATCAAATGCAATTTCCTCTTTGCTGATAATCAATTCTTGAACTCCGATTAATAGGGTTACTAACTGTAGTTCTAACAAATCAGCCAATAGTATAAAGTCTTTATTCATTTTGGCATTTAAAATCCCTGCTAACATATCAAGTAAGGATTCCGTTTCAACAAGATTAAAATATTCATGATCCTCAATAATAGCTTCTACCACCGCTTTAATCCCATCCATGGAATTTGCCACAATTGTAAGTGCTTTCTCATATTTTTGCTCTCTGAAATAATAGATTGCTTTATCCGTTTCACCTAAGAGTTCTATGTTATGCTCAAAGATATTTTTTATGCTAAATGTCAAAACCATCACCTCCGCTTTCGGAATTCCATTTCCTATACTGCTCAATAAATGCTTTCTCCTGTTGTACATTTCCAAGTGCGTGATAGCATTCCGCAAGACGCTTTAACGGAAAATCACCACAATAATGAATGTTAAGTTCACACTCTGTCTCAAAGGCAGCATTATAATACCAGATTGTTGCCTCGATATAATCACCTAGTTCGCTGAAATATTCTCCTAATTCATAACATACTTCAGAAGATCCTTTTCCATCCGCAATGTTATGAAGCGCATATTTCATCATTCCGTTAATATCTGAACGTATTCTATAGCACTTTACCAATATACATTCGCAAATCTTTCGCTCTCTTTCACTGCCACCTTCCTCCGTTGCAAACTTCAAAAAGAAGTCAAACGCTTGCTCAAAGTCCGAGGCTTGTCCGGATATATATAATTCTCTGGCATACATTTCATATAACTTCGGTGAGAGTTGACCTTGCTTTTTAATAACTCGCTGAAAGTTGTCAAAATCTCTATCTGCATGATTTGATGTTGGCAGATGCTTAATTACGATATCACTGTCATAAATAACTGGCGTGATTACAACACTTTCATGAATCGGTTCTTCCCACCGAAAGGTTCGTAATCGCTTATATAACTTCGGACGATGCTCCTCGTCAAAATTATAGGTAGTATTATATAAAAGCTGATTTGCATAAATCATCTGCACAATATCTATTTCTTTAACCATTTTTTCTTTTAGCAAAAGGAATTTTTGGATGTTATCTTCATCAATCACTTCATCCGCATCCGCCACATAGATGTAATCCATTGTTGCTTTTGAAAAGGAAAGATTTCTTGCTGCCGAAAAGTCATAAATCCACTCAAAATCATAAACCTTATCTGTATAACGTGCCGCGATTTCTTTTGTAGCATCTGATGATCCGGTATCAACAATAATAATTTCATCAGCTATACACTTCAAGGATTCCAAACATCTGGAGAGTACCTTCTCTTCATTTTTAACTATCATGCAAACACTAATGGTGATCATTTATTCTCCATTCTTATATCACCATATCAGATGATTTTTAAAGTGATACGTAAAATAATTCTATAGCATTCCCTACTTGAAGTAAACAGGAACTTATAATATTAATAGCAAATTACTACATAATTTGACCCGCTCCAATCTGAATCGATTTATATTTAATAATATTTCTAGAAGCGTTAATTTCATAAATTGTAATATACTGCCCTGCTGTCACTGTAATATTAGAGCCTGAGGTAAAGTTCTTATTTACTGTTGTCGGTAAGATGTCTGCTGTATTCTTTCCTGATACTGCAGTAGTGCCAATTTCATAAACCCATATGTTACCAGCTCCTGCTGTACCGGTGAGCGTTATTTTTGTGGTTCCAGCAGCTGTCCCTTTTGCTACGGTGGCATTTAACGTGGCGGCTGGTGTTGGTGTGGTAATGGTTAGTAACACTGAAGTTTTGTCTACGCTTCCCTTGCTAAAGGTAATTGTTAGCGGGCGGTTCGAACAATTCCCAATACTCTTAATGTCATCCTCGTTTAAGGTTATCGTCATGATTGATACAGTAGGGTCATCGATTTGGGCCCCAACCGCAGTTGTAAAACGAATATCCTTTGTTCCCAATTTAATGCCTTTCAAGGAGGTTTCAAAAGCTTCCTTACCGCTTTCGTTAAGTTTGACCATAATCTTAAGAGGAGTACTATATCCCTTCGTATAAACCAGATTAGTCTTTGTAACTGAAGGTGCAGAAGGGTAATTTAAGGTTGTACTTGCATAGGTAGATGCTAATGCGTAAGCTATTGCATCGGTAGAAGGAGTGGAGGGTTTATATTTTATCTCCTTCTTTCTGACATATAAGGTTCCTCCGTCAATCGCCTTACTTGATAATACCTTAATCGCTGTTCCCTTGGTTATTGTAGTCCATAGTGCCTTATCAAAGCTAAACTTATCCCCTTTTTTAAATACACAATATTCATAGGGCATATCAACACTGGCTGCCGGAGCATAGATTTCGATATTTTGAACCCCATTATAATTTACATAAACATCTTCTGTACCATTCGCTAAAGCAGTAGCAGAGGGTGCACCGCTTTTAATAGTAGTGGAAATGACCCTTTGAGGATTCAACAAGGTTTCTGTTATTTTTGACGGTGCACTTTTTGAAGTAGCATAGCTTCTGACCTCAAGCTTTAATTGGGGGAATCCCACTTTCTCACCGTCAAAATCAACAACCTTTCCATTCACACTATAACGAGGTGATACATCATTTGCAATTGTTACTAAAGATACAGGTGCATCTGTTTTACTCATCACCTTCATCCAACCGGAGGAAGTAGCCACTGTTCCATCCGCATAGGTAGCTGTAACTCTATACTCTTTTCCTACTTTGATATCCGCTTTCATTTTACTTCCATCAATGCCAGATACTACTGCAGGAGCCTTCTTTTCTATTCTTAACTTCACTTCATCACTGAATCGTCTTCCCTTAGCCCCATTCGGATAATAAGTTCCGCTTGTGACATCATTAACCGCTTTTATTCTAAAGTACAAATAAGTACCTCTGACCAAGAATTTCTCCATCTTATCCACGGTTAGATATTGCGAATTCGTCCAAGCTCCGGTTGCGTTCTTCTTCCACTCCAAATTACTAAAATTAATAGGATTTTTACCATCTCCCTCAGTCGACATAATATTCACAAGAGTAGCAATGGTATCTGTTGAATTCAATTGATCCATGTAACTGTAGTTAATTGTTATATTAAGCTTTGTTGGCTTATGTTTTACTGTTATACGGGCAATCCCTGTATCTACATCACCCTTTATCAGCACTGTATTATCAACCGCAGCTAACATATATGAAATATCGATTGAGGTAGTTGTTCCGTTATCTACTGGTATGACATCCCAATCATTCTTTGCAGCACCGGCTTCATCCGCATAATAGATTTTTTGGTTTGTTCCATTTATAACGATGATGTTCTCATTATAGTAGTCAACTGATTGAATTTTTATCGCTGTTGCCGCTGCTGTAGTGGGATTAGGATAGTTCATTATCATTCCAAAAACCAACACGCATAGACCAATCAGTATTTTCTTGTTTATACAGCTCATTTTTCTCATAAGTGCCTCCATTCAAACAGTTTATCTTAATCTTACCATTTTAAACGTATTATAGAATATTTATCGGAAGGTTCCGGGTATTTCTTAATAACAACAGTTAAAATGGAATGATGAAACATCCATTTCTTATGTATTTTCTATGGCAAAGCATTTATATAAGCTTCCATCATTCTATAATTATTAATCAACGTTGTTTTAACCGAATCAAATTGATGATATGCTCCTAATTCAAATTCTCCGATAATCAAGGACAACTCCTCTACTACAGTGTTACTTGGAAATACATGTCGCTCGGTTTTATTTTCATTCACAATAGTAAAAGCATCTACTCCCTCTAGGCCCAGAGCATGACAACATGCAGTTCCTCGACCATCTTCATTTATCAAAATACTTCTTTTTCTATGGCTCATACAATAGATATGGGCATGAACACGATAGCCTATATGAATATCAGCTTTATCATAAATGGACATCCTATTCGCATCGTATGATAAATCAAGTGTTTGGAAACCTAATTCTTCTGCTTTTAATTTTAATAGCATTAAGTTGGAAGATGCATTGCTATTTGTATACTTATCCTCCGCTATTCCTCTATGAAACGTACAATATAGGTTAGCTCCAATATACTTGGTTTTTACCCAATTCATAACTTGAATACATTGATTAAAATA
The DNA here is from genome assembly GCA_023435895.1 of Bacillota bacterium. Taxonomy (GTDB): domain Bacteria; phylum Bacillota; class Clostridia; order Lachnospirales; family Lachnospiraceae; genus Mobilitalea. Next base: position 186,723 of record JAEZLH010000004.1, on the reverse strand, counting down.
CACTACACTGGCCGGTGTGGAAATCACTACATTAGTTATGTCTTCGCTTTGCTCAAATTCGTTATCAAGATAATCAACATCATACCAAGCCGGACATCCTGTCATAAGTGCATTATTATATCCATTTTTTCTTAATACCCTAGCTGTATAATAATCTCTGCACCCAATAAAAGGATAATCATTTGATAAGCGATTTAATAAAATTCTTGAGTTCTGAGAAAATTGATATGTATTTAAACTGACCGCGTCTCCAGGTACTCCAAACCATCCCATACCCAAAGAAATAATAGGGATCTTAATGTTATTCAGATCCTTCACTAATGCAAATACCTGAGGATACATATTTACCATAAAGCCCGGTCCACCGCATAAAATTATTGCCTTTGCTTTATCTAATAAATCCGTACAATCTTCCAGACTTTGATATCTGCTTAGCTCATAAATCTCTCGATCCGGTCTTAAGTTCTGTAATAACTTCTTCCCCCTCTCCGCAATCAAAAAATCCCCAACGTTTTTGATAGCGCCGGTTAATAGTATATACATTCAATCTTTCCTCCTATGTTCTTTAAATTATTAATATTCTATTGTAAAAAGGCTAACTAGCTGCCACAATCATCCTTGATTATATATTTGCCTCTATCTCTCCTTTATAATATTGCCCTATTTGTGCAATAAACGCAAGAACATCCTGCTTCATCACATCCGGAAAAGAGGTAAGTACCGGTGCCGTCTCAAAGCTTAACACCTTATCGAACTTTATCTTCTTTAAACCTTTTATAAATCCATCCCAATCGGTAGCCGGCTTATTTTCTCTTGTTCTTGTAAAAGTATAAGGAATTTGATGCAAATCACCGATTCCATCATTATCATGGATATGAAGAACTTTTAGTCTATCTCCCAGTGTTGTAATAAAATCTTCAAAATCAATTCCTACTAGATTGGCATGACCGGTATCAAAGCAAAAGCCCAACACCTCCGCGTGATACTTCTCATTCATTCTATCAATACGTTCTACTGCTTTTTTTGCATTACAACAAGGTCCTTCCATCAGATGATTTCCTACTGCAGTGTAGAGATTTTCTAAACACATGGTAATTCCGAGTTCTTTAGCAAGAGGTGCCAGATACTCTAGAAATTCTAAGGTCTTATCCCACTCAGCTTGCTCACATCCTAAATATCTTGCCAACTTAAATCCATGAATTACAATGTACTTACAATTAAAATAGGCACATAGCTTCAGACTTTTTGGCGCTACAACTTTTAATAAATATTCATTCAACTCTTTCTTTCCACCCGGTACGTAGTTGGGATAGGGCATATGCATCTGGTTAATTCGAATTCCTTCTGCACGAGCCGCTTCCTTGTGAGGAGTAAAGAACTTACTCAACTCCTCTTCCGAGTTATTATAAAATCTATTTAAGCTTCCTTCATATAAGTCCCTGTTAGTCAAATATGAATTTAAACTAAAATCGCAGCAGGTAAAACCAGCCTTCTTCAAACTCCTAAATCCCTTAAGCGGATTATCGTCATAAACCACATTATTTGTTTGTACACCAATTTCAGGCATGGTTGCTTCCCCCTTCGATCAATTGATACAAAATGGCTACATATATTCATCATTAAAATATTCGATATTTTGAACTCCCAGTTCCCTGAGCTGCGCTTCAATCTCCCGATAATAAATATTGCAGATGAACACCCCACAGTCTGGGGATATACCCCGCAAAGCATCCGGTGGCTTTACCACCAAACCCTCAAATTCCGTATGCCATAGGGCGGAATTATTATCACATGTAAATTGTGGATGATACTTGTCTCCATATAATCTCATAAAATTACGGCACATATTTCCTGCTCCGAACAATAGAATAGTGGAATACTTTTTTAAAGCACTTTCAATCCCAATCTGCCATACAAAATAATCGCCTATCGATTTTGCATAGGATAAGAGAGCTGGATGAAGTATTGGCGATATAGCTCTAATAGAATCCGTTATTTCGAGTACCAGATGACCATCAAATTCCTGTTCTCTCAGTGCCCGAATTATGCCAAGCCAATCCGTGGTAGGATGTCCATTATTACTGGCTGAAAAAGGAAGCAATGCGGCATCATTTATACTAAAGTTATCTTTAAGAACAACTGCACACAGATGACTCTTAAGTCCTGTAACCATCTCATAGATGTCCTGCCCACATAGATTGCAATTACCTACATCAAGACAGAATCCAAATCTATCTGCTCCAACTTCCTTGTTTAACAGATCGATCCATCGGCTTGCAGTACTGACGTCTGAACATATTCCTCTTATATAATGCCCATTGACATATCTGGTTAGATTGGTAAGTAGAAGCTTCGTATTTGCCTTTTTACATTCCTTCGCAAGTTCTATGTAAAAAAGCTTATTTATATCCCACGCTTGCTCATTTTTAACAGTATACCAAAGTGGCGGTACAATAAGATAACTGCATCCCATGGATTCACACGCGTGAATTGCTCTTTTCGTTGTCTCTAAAAGTAGATTATAACAAGCCTCCTTTGAGGAATTTTCCAAACAGTGATTTCCTGAGAATATCTTAAATCGGTTAAGTTCTTGTACTTTCGCAATCGGGAATTCCAGCCCTGTACTCTCTGCTTCCTTCCGAACTACTAAATAATATTTATCCATATCTTCAACCGAATAATCGTTTTTCAACGTATCATCAGAAAATCCAAACATGTTAAAATCCAATAAGGCAGCATTAAATCCGGCTTTTTTCAAATCTCGGATACCCTGCTTTGGATGTGCTGTATCAACAACTCCATATACTGAACAGCTAAGCCGCATAAATGCTTCTCCTTCCAAATCACTTTTTTCTTATCACTTCTTTAAGACTTGTTGAACTAATCTTCTCCGTATATGGAAAGAACACCAACTTGGCCCCATGCTTCTCTAGGAATTCTTTATTTGCCTGCCAACCAGGGTCATTCACATAGTCGCTGCCTGAGAATTGAACATCAAACTGATATCTTCTATAAGCTTCATCTGTACCACCTTGGTCTAATGGAATTTCGACAGCCTCATCCACATATTTACATGCACGTACAATCTCAATACGATCCTCAAACGGTATCTCCGGGTTGGATCGCTTATGCTTGCGCACACCTTCATCCGTAACGACACCCACAATAAGATAGTTGCATTGCTCTTTTGCTCTACGAAGTAAGTTCAAATGTCCAATATGAAATAAGTCAAAAACCCCGGCTATATAGCCAAGATTAAACTGTTTCATTTGACCGGATATATCATTTGTAGGCATTTGTAATTTACGAGGATACTCCATTCCAATGTCATATATACTAAAGTTCTTTATTCCCATATCCTCTAATTGTTTTATAACTGGAACATAATTTTTAATGCATACTATAACCTTACACTCACTGGGGTCTAGTGTTGTTAATATTTCGGGACTCATTACAGGAATACCTTCTACATACGTTCCCCACTTCAATTCCAAATTATCTATAATGCCTGTCACATCATAATCTTTCCTAAACTGTGATAAGAACATATTCGCAAAATTGCCGGAACCAAACAGATATAGTTTCTTGCCCTGAGCGTGACAAAAAATATCACGGAACATGCGATTATACTCTTCTTCTGAAAAGTTCATACGCTGTCGATTCGCGTTTATTTTATCTGCATTTCTTCTATGCTCTCTGTTATACTTCGCAAGCTTCTCATCATTGCGCAGTTTCCCAAGAAACGACCATATATATTTATAGAACAAGTTTTGATATTCCACTAATTGATATCTGCTGAGCAGCTCCCTTCGGGGCACTATCAACTCAAATTTTTTATTGTATTGATAAATAAAATCGATGTTTCTGAGCAAAATCGCCTTTGCCGGAAGGTTTTCCACGTACATTTCCTGATCGAAAAACATCAAGTTAGAGTCCTTGAAGAAACCATTCAGAACAACCAAATCTAAGTAGCCACGCTTTAAAATAACACCTAAATTATCCTGTTCCTGTTTTGTTCCATATGCTACTTTTCTCCACTTATCTTTATTGGGATCATCTGCTTTTCTATGTTCCCAACCAGGTTCAAAGTATTCCCATGCTATGTCTTCATATGGTACATGTTCCGATGAATGAAGTATCAACTCCCATAAATAATCTAATTGTTTCATAAATTCTTCTTTATTCGTTTCAAGAAGTTCTCTAAAGTAACTTACTAATGGAATGCCCTCCACATAAGGCATAACCAATGAATTATTCTCTATTTTGGCATCTATCATTGTAATTCCATGACTCTTCAGATACTCATTATTCTCCTTCAAATCCCGAAGTTTTCTATTTCCCTCACTATATAGAGGTTTCTTTTCCACATATCCATCCCTCTTTATAATAGTGCTCATTCCATTCTCTTTTCCTCGATCTGCTGATACGGTTATTTGAAATGCATTAGCATAATCTTGGTTCGTGGAGCATTCAATTAGAAACCCATTCGCCATTGCATGGAACATGTTATTTTTAAGTAATGTGGAATATAGACCTTCCTCCTCTAAGAAAACTGTATCAGGATAATTATACTGAGGAAATATTCTGATATTAAGTTCTTCATTAGGCGCATAATCTTCCGCTATTAGAATCTGTGGTCTTGACACCTCCGGAAAGACTGAGTAAAACCGATTATTACAAAACCCTGCATGTCCTAACATATCTGAAAGTTCTGCTTTAGAATATAATCTGCCCTCCATCTTCTCATGATCTGCAGGGTCAATACGTAAGTAGTTCTCGATTCCATCAAAATTACGTTTTGTAAATGGATCTCTATCTCCGCAAAAATATTTAATTCCAAGCCTGTTATCTGCCCCAATTAAGAGAACTCCATCTGTTCTCAAACAATTTTTTATTTTTTTGAGAAGCTGAATTGGCTTTTTAGAATATTCTATACCGTCAAGTATTACGGCATAATTATATACAGGATCATCTGATTCTGACATCTCTTCTTCAAATGTTTTGACATCGAAATAGGAGCATTCTACACCTAAATCACAAAAATTTTCTTGTACTGACTTATCAAGCTCATTTCTTCCAACGAATAAAATTTTGCATGGAAAAGAAAACGGATACCATCGAATCATTCCTAATCTTAATTCATTTTCCAAATATATAGACTCTTCCATACACACACATCCTTTTTTTCTATTATACCAACTTCCAATTCGGTAATTAATCAGTCAAATTATTTTGAGCGTTTTTAAGTTTCTGAAAGCATTCTACAGATCGGTATAATCTAGTATCCGTCCATTCCACTGTGAAATCTAGCATTTGCTCTGGATACGCTCCAAGCTCTAAAAGTTGTTCTCTAATCTCTTTCGAATGCATCTTATTCGTAATTATAAATAAAGTATTGCGATTTTCTACCCTATCCGGCTTTTCAACGGGAACCCCTTTTTCATTCCTACCCCATTTAGCTGATGAATTATCCCAGAAGGCTTTTGGTGATATTCCATAATGCAAGTGAAATAATTCGTCTAAATATACACCCCAATTTCCGAATCCAAAAATAATATATTGCTTATCTCCAATCTTCTCTCTTAAGTTATGAATGTAACTTACCTTTTTCATATGGTACTCATAATCGGATTCAAACAATTTTCGTGGGTTATCAATAAACATCTGAATTCTATTCCATTGAGATTCTGAAAAATCTTTTTCTGAAAAAATTTTCTGCTTCAAGGCATACTTAAGCTTTTCCTGTATCCCCAAGACTCCATCTTCCGATTCCGTCCAATAGTTGGCTGACGACACCATTTCATCAAAACGATTCAGTGTTAACAATACCATTTTCTTATAGCATATTTTCACCCAATCCTCTGAAACTCCGTAAAGAAAATCCTTTATAATACGTCCATACTCTCCATTCGTATAAACAAGACTTTTTTTGTTGTAGGAAGATGCATTTAAATTATCCTGACGATATAAATATACATTCTTGTTTACATAAATGGCTTCTTTTGCGGTACAACATATTTTAAAAAGTACACTGATATCTTGAAAAGCAGCACCGGGGGTCTCATTGAACTTAATATTTTTTATAAACTCGCTTCTATAAATTCCATTCCATAGAAAATTATCTGTAACAAATATCTCCGAATCCTTTGATGGATCGGTTTCTTTATAATCCGCTTTGCAATCTTTCAAACCCGAATAAGGAATATGCGGTAGCGTATACTTTCCCTTACCTTCCTTCTCATAAAACTGTAAGGCATTGCCCTTAATATAGTCTGCCTTTTTATCTTCCCCTGCATGATAAAGCACCTCGAACATATGAGGTTCCGCTATATCATCCGTTTCTACAATTCCGATATATTCACCTTTTGCTGCTTCAATTCCCAAATTCATCTGATAACCATAACTTCTTTTTTCCGAATTCATTATCGTAATTCTATCATCATGTGAAGCATACTTTTCAAGAATTTCAAGCGTTCCATCTGTTGAGCCGGCATCTATACATATGATTTCAATTTCTCTTAATGTTTGATTTACAACCGAAGAAATGCATTGATCTATGTATTTTGCTACATTTAGGCTCGGCATAATCACTGATACTTTACAGTTATGTTTCATTCGTTTTTTCCTTCCAATCAATTTCTTTATAGAATTCTATCACTTCTCCAAATGACGGAAAGCTATCTGCTCTCACTATTTGACTATCTTCTATTCCCAAAGAATTAAGCTGGTTTTTAATATCCTCATAATGATTTTTATTTGCAATAACATAAGGAAAATCAGAATATTTACTAATCGCATCTTTCACAGTCATTACTTGATATTTACAACCATCCTGTACAATTTCAACCTGATTATTGTCACAAACAGCTTCAATTAGTTTCGCTCCAAAAATATGCTGAATCTGGATAAACTTCTTCGCATACTGTCCAGCAGTTACGCAGACACATGTTTTATTATTCTCTATCAGCTCTTTTGCAAACTTCAAAATAGTATATTTTTGATGTTCCAACTCCAAAAATTCCTTTTCTCTTTCCGCACCGGTTAAATAATATACTTTTCTTTTTTCTTCCTCTGTAAGATTCGCAAAGAGGGGAGTATATTCCTCCATTTCCGAAGCAATACAGCCTAAAAAAATTCTTTTACCCTCAGAGGAAAGTCTTTTATAGTTCCAAAAATAACTTGTCAACTTGTACCTTTGTATTTGATTTTTAAAGCCTGTTGAAATATTTTTATGTTTATTTAACTCGTTAATAACATATTTATATTCATCTGCAATGCAACATGATTTTGTGTCAGATTTAACGGAAGAATTGACATTGTCAATACGATAATAATAATCGCAATCGTCAACATATATACAATTATCTGCAAAAGCACTAACAAGTATAGAAAAACTTGTATCCTGGTAAGACGCACCGGGGGTATTATTCAGTGTGATATTTTTTTCCTTCAAAAAGCTTCTTTTGTATACTCCTGTCCAAATATGAACCGGGTCAAATAAGCGATATTCCGGTTGCTTATTCAAATCAATAAACTGGCCTAAGATATTATCCCTTTTAAAGCTTTTCTCTTCAAATCGGTCTGTTCCTATGTTCCCAAATTGAACATATCCTCCTTTAACAAAATCCAGATTGAATTTTATTGCTTTTTCATATAAATTTTGAAACATGCGGGATGAAACATAATCATCCGATTCTACTATCCCAATGTATTCTCCTATTGCATTCTCAATTCCTATATTAATCTGAACTCCATAGCTCTTCACTTCAGAATGAATCAATTTCATCCTAGTATCCTTTTTTGCATAGGAGTTTACCAATTCCATGGTACCGTCTGAAGAACCTGCATCAACACAAAGTATCTCTATTTCGGTCAGAGATTGTGAGCAAACACTGTTTAAACACTCCTCAAGATATGCTATAGAATTAAGCATTGGAATAATCACAGATACTTTAATGTTACTCAGATAAATCACCCCTTTCGTTGTACCATATTTTATGGAAATACTATAATTTTCTCTTTATCCAAACCTATTTCCATAAGATAATTAACTATACTTTGCTGTATCTCGCTTTTTGCGTTTGCAATAACACAAATGTCAAATTCTTCTTCTGAAAGTTTTTCCACCGAATCTATCTTGGTAAAAAAACGATTGCCGACTTTATCCCAATCCCTATCAACCCAGATGGCAATTTCGCATAATCGGTATAAATACAAAAACACCTCAGTTCCTATTACCCCAGCGCCGTATATGGCAATTTTCTTATTTGCCAACCTATCCAGTTTTAATAAATCCGTTCGGACTGCTCGTTTGATGCCGCAGGTTAAGAACGATGCTACATAGTACTTATGATAGGTTTCCAGATCCCAAAGCAGCAGATGCTTTGCATCATTCATTAATTCATTTTTGCTCTGAATGCTGTTGTAATGTCCATGCCATCCTCTCTCCTGCTGCTCCTTCTCAAATCTAGGCTTCCTGTCCCTGAATATCTTGCGCTCAGCTTGCTCTAAGCTTCTTAATGGATAATGTCTGTTAAGAATATTCAATGGAAAGGTTCTATTACCCGGAACACGTGCCATATGTCCCCCAGAGGATTTTAACTCTATCTCTTCGCATTTCTTCCACGTTTTTCTTTGTCTAAAATGGGCGCTCCTATGACCATAATCAAAGTATGTGTCTTTGGCAAATATATTTTCATCCATATTGGATTGTGTCAGTTTAAAATCGATTACCGTATTATCTATTGTGGTATATCCCAGTCGGTCAATCTGGTATATGGCCTCCCTTAATGTAGTTCCAGACCAAGGAGATACATGAATCTCATCGGCATCATAATGCATAAACCAATTATACTTTTCACTTACTGCCAGTTGTTCGGTACGTTCTAACTGATGGTATAAATCACAATAATCATTCTTCCCATTTAAAGGGAACTTCTCGAATTTGATCCTATCCGGAAACCTTACTACAAAATCATTGATAATTTCTTCAGTACCATCGTCCGACCAGTTATCAATCAAATAAACATCAATCCCTTGGTTTAGCAAATAGTTAATCGTAGTTCCGATTATATCCGCCTCATTGTAGCAATGAACAATCGCTATTACGCTAAAATCCTCAGGTATCTTTCTTTCATGAAAAGAAAAAGTCTTACCGATCAGAATCACTCCACCCTCCAAAGAGCTAATCCTATCAAGCGGATATAAATTATCTATCTTTGCTTTCCTGCTTACTGTTTTGCAATAGATTATATAATCATTGCAACAATCCTTTAACATGCCTGATTCTTGCAATTCTTCATATTCTATTTCCGACTCAATTTCAAGATAGCATAGACCCTCTTTAACTTGCTGGCTTAATTCGTTGTGATCTTTAACCGCAATCCCCGGTAGTATCCCTTGTAAGAATTTACTTTTGGCGTTTTGGGCATAGATAGCCTGCTTTCCGCTGGAAAGACAGATATGATTCACAATATCGGAAATAATATATCCATCATCATTGAAAATTATTTTTTTACACTCTGACTGGTTTACTCCAGTATATTTTATTTTCATCAACACCCATCACCACTAATTCTTCCTTTATTTCTTTCATAACTTCCTCTTTTGCAACTGCAATAAGCAAGACCTCAAAATTCATAGCCAACAATTCTGACGGTGCATTAATATCCATTCCTCGCTTTTTGTATAACTCGAACTTCTTGTCTGCCCAACCCACCAAATCCATACTAGTAACATTATTAATATAAGCAGTATAGCTTTGGCCAACCACGCCTGCACCGTAAATAGCGATTCGTTTATATTTTTTCTCTACCTCTGATGGAAAAGCGTAATTAGAACTTCCAACACCAAACCGAGAAGCAATTTGGGGCTTTAAAAAAAGGTGACCGAATTCAAGATAGCTAATATCTCTTTTTTCATCGTGAAATACATATTTTACGAATGATTTTATTCCATCTATATAAAGGTTTTCATAAGTCGTATCAATGCCTATCTCACGAATCAACTCTTCTAATCTACACACATCAGAATTATCCAGGTAAAAATCATTCATTACCCTGTACAACAAAAAATCTAATGGTACAGGAAAACTGAATACCCATTCTAAGTCTATACATTGGACCGTTCCGTCCTCTTGTATCATTATATTCGAGGCAATTGCATCAAAATTTGCTACTTTTAGAGCCTGAACTCCTTCTGGCAAATCAATTTTTCCGAATACCTCTGAAAACTCTTCTGTCATATGGAACGTACATAGATTGTGATTCCCTATTATTGCTTTCTTCCATATTGTCAAAATATTTTTTACTTCTCGCGTGTTATCCTCGCACAACGCTACTCTCAGTAATTCTCCAATGGTTTTCCCTTCAATGTATGGAGTGACAATTTCCATATTTTTCTCATCAATGATACTCACCGGAATAATATCAGCATGTGTCAGCTTCATAATCTGCTCGTTCTTATAGGTTTGGAGTACATGCTTTGCTCCCTCCTCATAGACCGCCCTTTTTCGGACAAACTTTCTCTTGTCCTCCATTTCAATCCGGGTAATAACCTGATATTCTTTTTTTCGATTAATTGATCCCTGGCAATATAATAGTTTCATTCTTTCCTACTTTCTCAATTCTACCAAAAACGAATTAGCGAACATTCGGAATTCTTCTTTGTGAGCAATGGAATCCCAGAAATTAGTTTCATCAAACGTTTCTATTCGTGACACATAATAGTTGCTTCCTTTCGGCAATTTACTTCCTCTTGACGGCAAATATTCTTCCGAATAAGTCCTAATCGGAAACTTATAATCTGGAAATGGAAAATAGAAGCGATAATCTTCAAACCCTGACTGAGAAAATATATCACATAACTCATAGTACGAAAACGTTCTTGCACCCTTATCCCCAATATAACCTTCTATTCCGCTAAACTCATTCCCATTATGATCTTCTTTGCAGCCTGCAAAATATTTTGCACCCAGCCTGTTTTCTATGGCAATGTATACTCTTGCGTTATCTTCCATCTTTTCACGAACGCTCATTAAGAAATCTATATATGGTTTTTGAGAATGAATATAATAATTTGCATATTCAAACACGCCAATCAATGTAATGACATCATACTTTTGCGTCAGTATGATATCTTCATAATTTCCTACATAAATTTTTATATTATCTTGCTCCTTGTGTCTGTATGCATTGATTAATGACCTTCTTTTTGATAAGTCTATACAGTCAACCCTACTTGCTCTACTAGCCAAAGCCCCTGTTATTGCCCCACATCCGGAGCCTATTTCTAAAACAGACTCTTTTCTCCCTATTTCCATGGGTTCCACAATCAAATGTCTTTCTTTTGAAAGATGATAGTATATTGCGAATTCTTCTGTATTAAAACATACCTTTTCCAGATCCTTCTCTGATTTTACATACTTTAAAAGAACATCCTCTACATCGCCATCCGTATACTCATCTACTCCCGAGTAGTACTGCATATTCAGCTCAACATTCCCGACTCTAATATTCTCCAATTCAAGCACCTCATCGTATCTTATCCTCTTGTTCCTGCTCAAGACTCAATCTCTCTATTACTTCCCCTATCATGAAGACTTGTGACACACCTTTATTCTTTAAATCCTCCACTATTTCATCATACCCGAATGAAACCGTGACCACCACTGCATCTACCCTGGGCAGCTCTTCTTCCATTCTATAAATTGAGAGTTTGTTACTAATATTTTGTCCCTGCTGGTCTATTCCATATAACACTTTAATTTCGCTTGTTATCATTTCAGCAAAAAAATGTTTCCCCAGCATTCCCATTCCATAAATCGCAATGGTTTTAATCCCTCTTTTTATAAAAAATTCTTGAAACTCTACACCATTTTCTTTCAAGCAAAGCCAATTATCTAATATGACCCAATAACTTTTATATCGCTCGTTTTGTTTCTTTAAGGCCTGTATTTGAAAAGTATCCTCTGGTTCTTTTATTTTTTCAAAGCTATGGACATTCGCTTCAAAATGATCTTTTGCATACTTTACACCCGCAAGATACGAATAACCTTGATCTTCATCCGGTTCCAGATACATTCCTTCGCCCCATTCATTCCAAGCATTCAAAAATACTAACTCATTTCCTTTGTTATAATTCTTAACTAATAGTCTGGTAAAATACTCTTTGAACGCTTCCGGCGTTTGATTTTCTATTACTGTGGCATTCGAACTACGGCGTGGGGAATCATCATAACCTACAAATCCGCCGTATATAACATTATCTCTTGGATCTGAAAAACGTAGGAGTTCCTCCCAAACCTCGTTATAATTGTGAGTAATAAGCTTTCCAGGGTGGTAATCAACTCTATGCCTAAACAGTGCGGCGGTATTTTGAGGTTCATGAATCAGAATTTTATTCAATGTATGTTTTGAAGCTAAGCCACAATTTGCACCTATTGTATAAATTCCGTCAAAACCATTCACTTTGGCAAGATTATCCCATGTTTTTATCATCTCATTAAGACATAATATTTTATCACTCTGATAAAATGAAAAGACCGGTTTATTATTAATCTTTATATATCTGTCATCACAAAAAAATGGAAGCAAATACTTAAAATGATTAATCCAGTCAAGCTCGTCTCCATAGTCTTGTTCTATCAGAATTCCGTTTCCTGAATCTTTCACATATTCAGAATAATTATCATTCCAAGTATTTTTATCTTTTACTGCACTCCAAGTCCTTGCCCAAGTCTCATTAGCCCAGCAAAAACAAAAGGGCATATTAATATCCGTCCACTGAAGAAGATTCTCAGCTGGTTTTTCTAGTATTCTTCTTCCGTCTTTAAACCAATAATGATAAAAGCATTGAACGTCAATTCCGTAATTCTCCATTAATATTGCCTGGTTTAGCATTACGTCATGGTCAAGTAGATTGTAATAATTCTCGTTTAATGGTATTCTTGGTTGATTATGACTATCAAACTGTTTCTTTGCGCGTTTTACAGCGGTCCATTCTGTATACCCTACTTCCCACCACTCATCATTTTCTTTCACTCTATGAAACTGCGGTAGATACATTGTAACAACCTTCATCCTTATACTCTCCAATGTCAGATACAAATTAGTGTAATGTTATACCACTCCTAGGTTTACACCATACAATCTTTTTTTTATCAACACCCAATTCCAGCAGTACCTCTGTCATACTATTTGCCATGCCCTCATACATGGTGCCAAGCAATATTAAGTCATAATTCACTTGCAAAATATGCTCAATTGGCATAATCCTCATACCATCCCTGCAGTATGCTTCATAATTTTTATCAACCCAGCCAACAAGATTATATTCGGGATGATTTAAAAACTCCTTATAATATTCTTTTCCGACTTTTCCTGCCCCATACAAGACAATATTCTTTGATGAACCTAGTAAATCCGTAGGTAGATAATAATCAGGGACTGAAATCTCCACCCCATAATCAAATCTATAATTAATCCCTTTTATTAAGGAATCTGTAATGTTATATGCTAGTTGCTTTAATAGTACCTCTTTATAGGCAGGATATTTTACAATCTCATCTCTCATACCTAAAAACAGTTGATTTAACTTGATAAAAAAGCTGTCGTCTTTGGTGTGAACAATTGAATTTGCATGCATCCGGTAATGATAAAATGCATTATGTGATACATAAATCGATTCTGATTTCAAAGTAGCCGATACGGTACAATACAAATCTTCTCCGTATTGTATTATATCCGGCAACCTTTTCATCACCTCTTGAATAATACCCTTTTTGAACAATTTGCAGCATAAGCTTGCTATTATATGCTTATCTTTGCCATCAAAAGTTCCCAACAACACATTAATTATATCATTATAGTTTGATGCATCATAATATCCATCCTCTACATCATCAAGAACAATGGACTCCGAGTTCTCATAACACCTATAATATCCGGATGATACCATATCTGCATTCGTTTGATTCTGAATGCGAAGCAGTTGGTCATACATTTCAGGTTCTATCCAATCATCACTATCCACAAATCCTACATAATTACCTTCTGCACTATCCAGCCCAGCTCTTCTGGCACTGGTATTTCCACCGTTTCGCTTATGTATAACATGTACCCTTTTATCCATCCGTGCATATTCATCACAAATTTGTCCAGATAAATCTGTTGATCCATCATTTACAAGTATTAATTCAAAATTATGAAATGACTGATTCAAAATACTTTCTATACATTGGTGTAAATATTTATCGGCATTATACACTGGAACTATTATGGAAAGTTCAATATTTTTAATCATAGACTTGTACTCATCCTTTTTCCGGCGTTATAAATAACTACTTTCATTTAGGTAGACCTCCTGGTTATCGACTTCTTGTATTCATCTTCCACAACAGTGATTTGCTGTTTTATATCATATCCAGCTTTCTTAACAACTACTTGCCTATCGATTCTGGTATTATTTATTTTAGCATTTACAAAGCGCTCAGACCATTTATCAATATCAAGAGGAAGATATGTTAACAATTCCGATATTTGTACTTCTTTCGTAATATCCTCTGCTGCCAAACAATGAAGTCCTGCTGCTTGTGCCTCTACAAGAGTAATCGGTAAGCCCTCAAATCTAGACGGCAATGCCATTAAATCAAACATTTGATAATACTCGTTTACATTTTTCTGATTGCCCGCAAAAATTACACGGTCAGTAATACATAGCTCCATGGTTACTTTTTTCAGTTCTTTTTCTAACGGTCCATCACCTACGATAAATAAAATCAAATCATCACGGATTTCCATTGAACGAGCAAATGCTCTTAAGAGGAACTCGTGATTTTTAGGATATACCAATCGACCTACATTACCAATAACCAGCTTGTCCTCTACATTATATTGACTTCTTAACCTGTTCCTTACGGCTGCATCATAAGAGAACTTGTCCGCATCAATAGCATTTTTCATTAATTTTACATTTGCCAATATATCATCATTATATAACCACTTTGCGGCCTCCATGGAACATGCCCAATAATCAGTGGCAATCTCTTTGTCCATTATATTTCGAATTCTAAAATGCGTCTCCGTTTCCTGTTCTCTGACTATGGCATCATTATTATCACATCTGGTGGAGTGAGAATGTACAACTACCATTGGTACTTTATATTTTTTACACAACTCTTCTACCGTAAGGCTTTTCCACTGCTTTGTGTGTAAATGTACCACATCGTAGTTATGTGATAAAATTTCTTCAAATTCCTTAATAAATCCTTCCAAGTTCTCTTCCGCATAGGATGAAAT
The DNA here is from genome assembly GCA_023435895.1 of Bacillota bacterium. Classification (GTDB taxonomy): domain Bacteria; phylum Bacillota; class Clostridia; order Lachnospirales; family Lachnospiraceae; genus Mobilitalea. Next base: position 171,427 of record JAEZLH010000004.1, on the reverse strand, counting down.
GTAGTAAATATGGGAACCCATATCTTCTAATTCTTTTGCAAAGGGAAGCCTAGAACTCATTGTAGCAAAGTCGCATTGAAACAACTCTTTATTCATCCATCTCCAGTTATCCACGGCATAATGTGTAATTCCTCCATTTGAAGCAGCTATGGGAAATTGCAATATTTTTATTTTTCTCATCTAGTTGTCCTCTGCGCCTACATCCTTAGGCCTTATAAAGTTAGTCATCACACCAGTAAAGCCCAAATCAATCAATTTTATATATTCATGAACAGAGTCCGTACTGTAAGCAAATAGTTTGATATTTTTATTCAAGAATGTATCCATATACTTCTTCTGAATCAATTCTGGGGGCCATAATCCCATCCCAACGACCTTTATTCCATATCGATAACATAAATCTACCGTATGCATAAATTCGCACTTGCGTGGATTGCGATATTGTGTAAAGAACATCTGGAATTTATAAGCCTTTGCACAAATTATCGTCTCTTCATCATATACCTGCATGACAATCTGATTTTTAAGAGCCTCGTATTCTCTGCTATCTTTTCCAATCTCCTTCAAAGCTTTGTCAATTTCATGAATAACAGCTGTGTATTCTCTATGATTCTCCCATTTTACATCTATAAGGACGGTAAGTAACGGATATTCAAGAAGGTGCTTTAAAAACTGAACAAAATGCATTGTAGTAAGGTTATACTCCTTGCATATCCATCGCATACCGTTATCATGGGATAGCAATATAATATTTTCCTTTTCCAAGCACACATCGCATTCGAAAAGCATAAATCGATTCTTTATTGCTGTTTTAAATGCCTCCAAGGAGTTAGAATACTCTAATTTATCATCGCCTATACGCCCCCCCAAAGCATGAGCAATCAAACTGGCCTTGTTATACCAATCATCGTCCTTATGCATCATTTCTTGAAAGGTATTATATCTTGAATATTGATCTAAATAACGGTGTGCAATCTCCATGGTTGCCGTTGGATTACAATATATATCATAGATTAAATCCTCATCAAACCTAACGGAGCCTAACATATATTTGCAAAAGGTATCCGGAATAAATGGTTGTATTTTAGATTGCTCAACCCCTAATTCTATTAACTGCCACTGAATTGCCTGATATGCAGATAATGCAGAAACAATATAGTAATCGACCTTTATGTTGCTATTATCTTTATACTGCATGAACTTCTTTGGAGTATACACCGAACGTCCTAAATATTTCTCATGTTTCTTTGCTTCTGAATTATCTAAGAACGCTACAATATGTGCTTTTTCAGGGTTTAATTCCTTCAGTATTTCCTGCAATATTTTCTCATCAATTCCCACAATCACTATTTGCTTCATTATACTCCCCTATACGAATTAATCGTGCCTTGAACTCTTTGATAAAAGCTTTATTTTACTAACCGGATGAACCTTTCTTTTCTCCAAAGGTGGTAATTCCATATAGTTTCCAAACTTAAAGGAAAGATATTCATTGTATTCTTTAATTCCTTGAAATGTGTATCCTTCAAACTTAATTTCCTCCGAAAACTCATACCATTTGGTTCTGTATCCATATACCTTGTTCGGAGTAGGAAACGTCAAAATCCTTACCCAATCTGTTCTATGTTTATTTTTCTTTGCTATATATTGATTGAAGCTTTCTTTAAGAGAACACTCATTTTTCCTGCTCATCAGTTTATATATAAAGCGCTTTACCCTATTTTTTTCTGCAATTTTACCCACCTCAGACCAGAAAAATTTTCGAAATATAAAGCATCGAAAATTCTCAACAGTTCTGATTATCTGACTGTTGGAAACATAGTCCAGCGGAAAGATATCTATAAATATCCCCTGATCATAAGGCATATGTTCCTGATGCTCTCTTAAGAATAAAGTATCTTTTCGACGAAGCTTCCCGTAACCCCATCGATAACCCATCGTTTCATTATGATCTTGAAAATAAAATCTTGAGGTATCTAATTCTGTCTTGCAAGCACGTCGAAATTTTACGTATTCCTCGCGAAGTAATGCCACGTCTGCATCATCATCCCAAGGAATGTATCCTCCGTGTCTCACCGCACCCAGCATAGTTCCTGCTATGATATTATAGTGAATATTGCATTTCTTGCAGATCCTATCTACTTCCATCAACATCTCCAATTGTATTAACTGAATTTGACGAAGTGTTCCTTTATCAATCTCTATCATTTAATTGTTCACTTTCCTAATCTACTTGTACGCTTAATCCTAAGTTTATAAACGACCGTCTTTATTCATAAATTCTTCCATAACCTGAGCCATACATATGGACTCCACACGAGACAGGCGAAAAACGCGTTTGTCATTGCCATTAATTAATGCGACGAAATCACTAATCTCATATCGAAGACCATCTCCAAGAAAAGTATGTGAATGTTTTTCTACCTCTCCTGAATTTTCATAATGTACTTCAAAATAATTTGTCTTCCACCAGGGTGCATCCACTACAATATATCCTCTGGTGCCTGATATCATCAGCTTCCCTTCCGATTTTACACCAAGTCCGCAAGTTGCTTGCGTCAGCCCATTTTTATATTTAAAATATGCTTTAGTAAAAAGATCAATTCCGTTTTCCTCATCTTTTATCGTATCAAATCGTAGCTCTTCATATTCAGTGCCAAATAGTTTAAGAAGAGGAAGCAAACAATAGCTTCCCAGTTCAAGAAAGCTACCACCATACATTACATCTGTCATCTCGCGGTTTTTGGGATGTTCTAGCTTTGTAAAGCATGCCTCCACATTTCTGATATTCCCAATTCTTCCACTTGTTGCTATACCAAGAAGCTTTGTAAACCCAGGGCAATAAGCTGTCTTTATGCCTTCCATAAGAACCAGATTATTTTCTTTGGCCAATTCAAAAAGTTCTTCTGCTTCTGCCTTTCTCAATACCATCGGTTTCTCTGAAATTACATGCTTGCCATGCCCCAATGCCTCCTTGATATATCTATAATGAGTTTCATGGGGGGTTGCTACATAGACTGCATCCACATTCCTATAGAATGAATCGATGTCCTCATAGTATTCTATTTCCCACTTCTTGGCGAATTCTCTCGCACTATCCGTGTGAGGATTGTATACTCCCTGTACACTAACACCACTAACAAGCTTTGCTTCCGGTATAAAGCGATTCGCAATACGACCAGAGCCAACAATTCCAATTCTATGGATTTTTGCTTTCTGTTCTCTGAGCATTGTACTGGATATATTCTTGGTTCTCTCAATATACACTACTTTACAATAATCGGACATATAATCAAACTGGCCTGTCCAATCCGAACCTACTGTCAATATATCTATATGATATTTTTTGATATCACTGTATTTCTGACCTGCTGCCTCTTCTACAATTATTTCATCTGCAAAGCCCGTTTTTTTCACATTCTCCATACGAGTTAAAAGAGAATCTACTACACCTAGCTTCCCCCTTGCCCTATCATAATCCTCCGAGCACACTCCAACAATAAGATAATCCCCTAGTGCTTTAGCTCTCTCTAAAAGCCGATAATGTCCCTCATGAAAGAGATCGAATGTACCATATGTAATTACCTTTGTCATTTGTTTTCTCCTCTCAAATGAGCCATAACATATTCGTGTGTTTTTTTGCCACAGGTTCCATCTGCATTTGCAACCACATTCTCATAAGCCTTTATCTGCTCTTCTTTATTAAATACATTCCCCTTAGAATAGCCGGATATCACAGCTCCAAGAGAGTTTATAGCATTTTCTTTGCAACAATACTGTAACCATTCATCGCTTTTAGAAAAACCGGACTCATGAAGTTCTAATTCCTTTTTATCAAATTTGATATCAATGTTGAGGCATTCCCCAGAGTCAAGATTCACTTTATAAAGCTTTCTATCAGTGACTGAAAAAAAAGTATACAATCCATCCTGTTCTTCTCTTATATAATAACTTCCGCACGAAGGGAGGTAATATTCATTTACCTCATTTTCTTCCCTTTTGGGGGACCATTTTTCGATTCTTCCTGTTTTTTTATCAATTCTTGCGTATATATTTCCCCAATTTGCGGGCAAATATAAAGCGTCTTTTGTAACAGCGGGATAACCGAAGGGAAAATACAAACATTCCTGTTTTTGAAAAGGCTGAATACACTTTAATTCCTCTGGAAATACCTCATACTCTTGCACTCGTCCAGTTACAGGGTTCCACCTTTTCACAATGTATCCTTGTCTAGGTAATATCCAAATTTCATCCTCATCAACTACTAAGCAAGAGCTTCCACATTCCTTATTACCTTCTATCTGTATTACCTGGTTTTCGTTGGTTCGAAGATTTAATGCATATACAAGATTATCGATAGGGGATGCAGCCAATAGAAAGTCATGAAAAATACATACTCCTCCGTTTTTAATTCCATCATTTGTTTTTCTCGAAAATATATCCACATTTTCCGTGTAATATGTGATTTTATCCGTAGCTGTATTATATCTGACGATGGCCCTGTAATTTACAGGTATCAGAATTATATCTTGTTCATATTTTAATGCACTGCAAAATACCGAACCTTTATCAGTTCTTCTGATTAATTCAATTTTTTTTATAACTTTTCCGGACTTTATCGCCAAAATGTCTTGCGCATTAATGGGGCAGATATAAGCAATGTTATCAATCGTCTTAATCGTTTGATAGTAGTTTCCAGATGAATACTCTGAAAGATTGCAGGAATAATGATATTCGTATTTTCCTGGTTCAGAATAATATAGTTTATTTCCCTGAGTTACCATCCATCTATCGTCTTCATTCAAAGGATTAAAGCCTGTAATTATCTCTCCTCTCCAGTCCTCTTCACCCGGTTCTGAATGGATATAATTATTTAATAGAAAAAGTGGCTTTCCTGCTATTCCAAATAATGATGTAATGGAAGAAGCTGCATCCCCCACATATACATCACTAAGTGCAATTGAATTTGTTATGTCTGGTGTATCATCATAAATACCGAGATTTTCGTCAACGAAACGCTTTTTAAGTTCATTGTAATATGGTTTCAGCTGTGGCCTCATTGATGCTAAAGTGGATTCCAAAAGCGGATGCGGCCTCCATAACAGACAAGCATCCTTCTGTTTTTTAAAGCATTCAAAAACATACTCCATCTTTTGCAGGAATGACAATGTATTTTCTAGCATTCCGTTGATGCTAGTATTGTACAAATACACTTTTTTGCCCCCCATCTTATCCTTCCAATCTCTTGGGTGATTAGGCGGGTTTTGACATTTTTTAATAACACGATCAAACTTAGGAGAACCGAGGGGAAGGAATTTCTCATCGGGAATAGAAGTATCAAAATAATTTCTGAGTTTTGGTGCCTGAATTACTATATAATCGACTATTAAATAGGACGGTAACAAGCTTTGTCCCTCACTCATCCCACCAGATGTTGAATAGTAAGGAACGTACACGAGGCAATCCGTATGCGGCTTCATATTCCTTGCATAATAGTTGGGGTGTACACTGGTCACAAAATTATAATCATCATACGGATTATGAAAATACACTACCTCAGGATGTTCTAACTCCAGGTTATACTGTTCCCATGAAATGATAGGAACATAATCAGGAAAATCATTTCCTTCATAATACATCCTGTTGCCAGTATTCTTTTCAAAATACGGAATTGGCACAACAATTGCATTGCAACTTTCATCTTCATTCGCTGCCATCCAAATACTCTCTAAACTATCCCACATGGATGCCTTATATGGGAAGAATACAATATCTGGCTTATCCTCCGGTAATTCATTCTCTACACTATTCTTTATTCTGGTAAGTGAATTCCTTATTACTTTGGTATACTTTTTACATACATTTTTATCCAATGGATTTAGGCTCAATTGATAAATTTGTTCGCAGTACTCCTCTAAAAAATGCACAATTTCTTTGCCTAAACCATCCTCACGTTCATCAATATCAGTCCCAATTCTGATTGCTAATTCTTGACACTCCGTTAGCATCTGTACAATATCTTCAATTGTGTTAAACGGGCGATTTCTTAATTCCTCATTTGCTTCTTGCAGTGTATTGATGATTGTGATTAATTTCTTCTTTTTATACATTAATGCCCCCTGTTCATTATGCAATACAGCTATAAAATAGCTGACTCCAACTCCTTTGTATACAGTCCTTTATATTATGTTCAACTCATTTGCATCTATACGAAATACTATAACTTAATAATATTCACCGAATAAGAATGAAAGTAAATCCTATTCTAATTGTATCAATTTGTTAGGCACTTTCCATGTTTAATTTGTACTATTTTATATATTTTACCACCTTACTGAGGCTAGGGCAATAACAAGTGCCTTAAGATTGGTCATGTCAATTCATAAGAAAGCAGTTCGTGTTAAAATAGTGAAGGATAAAATGTTATAATTGAGGTATATTAGGCTGTAACTGGTGCTTTAAAAATAATGTTTGCTAATAAGCATATCGTATTCTCTGTTCATATTTCAAATTTATCATAAGAAACCTACACGGAATGCCAACCCCCATTCCCACAAACCATTAATTACACTATATCTCTAAATTTACCAAGGGGTTATTGATTACTCGGTTTTTGCCGATATATTGTACACAAACTGTTTTTAAAAGGAGACTCTATGAAAATATCTAATTTTATTGAGTGTATTAACGCTTTAGATTGCAATTTCTTTACCGGCGTTCCTGATTCCCAATTAAGTTCTTTATGCGATTTTTTAATAGATCAATATGGCATTTCAGACAATCACATTATTGCAGCAAACGAAGGAAATTGTGTAGCTTTAGCAGCCGGATATCATCTTTCAACCGGAAAGATTCCTGCCGTATATCTGCAAAACAGCGGTCTTGGTAATATCACAAATCCTGTTGCCTCCCTTCTAAACGATAAAGTGTACGGGATCCCTTCCATCTTTATTGTCGGTTGGAGAGGAGAACCAGGAGTACCTGATGAGCCACAGCACATTTTTCAAGGTGAAATCACCTTACCCTTCTTAAAACTATTGGATATTTCAACACAAATAATTGATGAAAGTACCATGGTAGAGGAATTATATTCTAACTTGCCTTTCTATCAAACGCAATTGAATAATGGTAAAAGCATTGCCTTTGTGGTCAAAAAAAAGGGACTGACCTATGATAAAAAAGTCCAATATTCAAATCATAATACGATGAGCCGTGAAGACATCATTCAGCGAATCACCTCTTATTCCGCTGATAATGCAATTGTTTGCACTACCGGAAAAGCCTCCAGAGAATTATATGAAATTAGAGACAAGCAAATTCAACCACATAAATATGACTTCTTAACCGTGGGCTCTATGGGACACTGCTCTTCTATTGCATTAGGGATTGCAATCAGTAAACCAAACTCTAAAATATGGTGTATTGACGGGGATGGAGCCGCTCTAATGCATATGGGTGCTATGGCTCTTATTGGATCAAAAGCGCCTTCCAACCTTATTCATATTGTCATCAATAATGAAGCTCATGAAACAGTCGGAGGAATGCCCACTGTTGGTAATAGCATAAATTTAGTACAGATTGCCTTAGGTTGTGGTTATCCACTAGCTTATTCCGTGAAGGATATGGAAGAATTAGACCTGGTGCTTACCAATGCAAAATCCATTAATCAGCTTATCTTTATTGAAATAAAGGCTGCCTTAGGATCTCGAAGTGATTTGGGACGACCCAAGACTTCCGCTCTAGACAACAAAATAAATTTTATGAACTTTTTAAGTGAGGTATAAGTATGAAAGCATTGATCTTAAATTCCGGTACAGGAAGTAGAATGGGTTCCATTACCGATAATCAGCCAAAATGTATGACACAGTTGCGAAACGAGGAAACCATATTAAGTCGCCAACTAAAGCAGCTGAAAGAAATCGGAGTTACTGAAATCATCATTACAACCGGGCTTTATCACCAGGCGATTCAAGAATACTGCATAGCACTGGATCTTGATTTAACCTATACTTTTGTAGAAAATACTTTGTATGATAAAACTAACTATATATATTCCATTTATTTATCCAAAGAATTTGCATACGATGATATCCTTTTATTACATGGGGATTTAGTGCTTGATGATATTATCCTGGAACAAATAATAAGCACAGAGCAAAGCTGTATGGCGGTAAGTTATGCAGCCAAATTGCCTGAGAAAGACTTTAAAGCAGTCATTAATCAGAATCGTATAGAGAAGGTTGGTATTGAATTTTTTGATTCTGCTGTTGCAGCTCAACCCCTTTATTTTCTAAAGAAAGCTGATTGGCTCATCTGGCTGAATAAGATTAGTGATTATTGCAATCGCGGAACGGTTTCTTGTTATGCGGAAAATGCATTAAATGAAGTTACTAATCAATGTGAACTCCACCCCTTCGATGTAGGGAATTTATTATGTAATGAAATTGATACTCCTAATGACCTACTCATTATAAGAGAGCGTTTAGAAGATTTGAATTCAAAATCGGTCTATATGTGCTTCAGCACTGATATATTGCACAGTGGCCACATTAATATCATTAAGAAAGCTGCCAAATTAGGAGAGTTAACCGTTGGTATTCTTTCGGACGAGGCAGTTGCAAGTTATAAACGTTTTCCCTTGATTCCCTATCAGGAACGGAAGGAAATCATGCTCAATATTATTGGGGTTAAGCGAGTAGTTTTGCAATCCACCTTAAGTTACAAGGATAACCTAAATAAATATCAGCCTGATTATGTGGTTCATGGTGATGACTGGCAAACCGGTTTTCAAAAAACAATAAGGGAAGAAGTGATCGAAACCCTAAAAACCTGGAACGGAAAGCTGGTAGAATACCCTTATTCGAAAAATGAGATCTATCGTTCGCTGGAACAACGTTATAGAGAGCAGTTGGCAATGCCCGATTTTAGAAGGGGACGTCTCAAAAAGCTGTTGAATATGAAAAAAACATTATCAATCATCGAGGCTCACAGTGGAATAACTGGTTTGATTGCGGAACGAACTACTATTTTAGAGGACGGAAAAACATATCAATTTGATGGTATGTGGGTATCAAGTCTTTGCGATTCTACTGTAAAAGGGAAACCGGATATTGAATTAGTCGATATGTCTTCTCGAATGAGGACAATTGATGATATTATGGAAGTAACAACTAAACCTATTATTTTGGATGGTGACACAGGTGGTCAAATTGAGCACTTCATATATAACGTCCATACCTTAGAACGTGTTGGAGTTTCCGCAATTATTATTGAAGATAAAACAGGCTTAAAACGTAATTCTTTATTCGGAACGGAAGTCGTACAAGTTCAGGATTCCATTGAGAACTTCTGCTCCAAAATCGCTGCTGGAAAGAGAGCGCAAAAGACAAAGGAATTTATGATTATAGCACGTATTGAAAGTTTAATTCTTGAACAAGGCATGGAAGATGCACTTCAAAGAGCATTTGCTTATGTCAAAGCTGGCGCTGACGGTATTATGATTCATTCACGAAAGAAAGATCCCGGTGAAATCTTTGAATTCTGCGAGAAATTCCGTGCTGAAGATCAAAACACTTATATTGTTGTGGTACCCACGTCCTTTAATGCAGTAAATGAAACTGAATTTGAAAAACATGGAGTCAATATCGTTATCTATGCAAACCAATTAACAAGAAGTTCCATCCCTGCAATGCAAAGAACTGCAGAGAGCATACTAGTTCATCATAGGGCGAAGGAAGCCGATGAGATGTGCATGCCCATTAATGAAATATTACGTTTAATTCCAGAAGAAGAATAAGGAGGTATCATGAGTCATCCCTTCTGTCCCACCGATTTAAGTTTTTGCACCAAACAAGAGTTAATTGAACAATTGTTAGCTTATTCTAACCGGAATATTGCCCTACTTGTTAGTGAATCTTCCATTGTAAGATATGAGTTTCAAAATTTAATAAAACAGCTTAGTAACACAAATCATGTTACTTGGATAAAACAGATAAATCCAAATCCTACACAGGAAGACTTATTGACTTCCTTAAAGTTATTAGAAGAGAAACCTGTAGATTTAATAATTGCAATGGGTGGCGGAAGTTCCATTGATTTGGCAAAAGGAATCAGTGCATTTCATTCTATCTCTGACCGCGTTTCCTCACTAGAATTGTTAACACAGGGTATACTACAAAAGTACTACACAGAGCATTCTGACTTTATTGATATAATTGCAATACCAACCACAGCAGGAACTGGCTCCGAGCTTACTCAGTGGGGTACTTTTTGGGACCATCAGGGGAAAATGAAATATTCCATCGACCATGCCCCTCTATTGCCTGTCAAAGCGATTATTGTACCCGAATTGACCCTGACTCTAACTCCGTTGTTAACTTTATCTACGGGACTAGATGCTTTATCACATGCAATGGAAGCATATTGGTCAAAACATACTTCCCCCTTAGTACAGGATATCTCTTATAGAGCCATACAACTTATTTTAGAGTATTTGCCGTTATCAATTCATTCTCCTGAAAATTTCGAATACAGAGAACGATTATGTCGGGCATCCGCATTAGCCGGAATGTCCTTCTCACACACCAGAACTACAGCATGTCACTCAATATCATATCCTCTCACTATGCTTTATCATATCCCCCATGGTATTGCCGTTGCCATGACATTAGGAGCTGTTTCGCATAGAAACAAAGGATACTTCCCTAATAGCGAGGATTTATTTAACCTATTTCGTGAATATGGTGGGCTTCAACCTTGGCTTGACCAAGTAAGCCACAATATAGCCGAACTAAGATTATCTAATTATCATATAAAACCATCCGACTTAGAACAACTTGTTCTTCAATCGTTTACCAATGGCAGAATGGATAATAATCCGGTAAACTTTAATAAAGAAGATATTTTAGAGATATTACAACAAGTATATTAATTACAACTTGGAAGGGATAAAAACGATGTATATTAAGCAAAAACTCGAAGAAGTACAACAGATTATTTTTCAGCTAGATAACAATTCTACACTTCCAATTAATGATCAGCTAGCGTTAATTGACCAATTAGAACAACTAGTTGGAGAGAATCCATCATTAATTAAAATGCAATGTATTGCCTTATATAACGCCGGATACGCAAAGGAAGCTGTGGACTATTTATTTCAATCTTTAAAGAAGCATCTATCTGACTATTCACTTTATGAACTTTTATTTGAACTATTGCGTTATACGGATGATAAAGTTGGAACCTATTATTCTCTATCACAAATGTATCGACTTTCAAAATCCGAGGAAGATAAAGAGAATATCCTATCGTTGCTTGAGGAAGTGACATTAAATTCATCCATGTCAGACTCTGAATTCAAGTGGTACACTACCTTTTTTCAACGGGAATCCACAGCCGCTGACTATAGAAGCTTTCCAATTGACGAATATGGAAATAGTTGCATTCGTTTAGATTCGTTTCCTAGTAGAGACCCAAAAACCAATTATTTGACTAATATGTATAAGACTTTAACCAAAATTGATGTAAATACTTCTGACCGCTTTCAATTTTTATACGAAACAATACGAGGCAGTTTCGCTCAAAAAAACATAACTCTACAAGTAAAAAAAGGAGATACCATAGCAATTTCATCTTCTGTTAAGCAGAATGTAACTACTGAAATATTAATTCACAATCTTGAAGAAACTCCTATTACAATAACCTTAGTCTCAAATGTAATACGATATATTCGCATTATGAAAGAGTGTGAAATTACCCTCTCTTCTAACTATGATATTTTTGTATCTCACTTTAAGAAAAGCGACCTTGAGAACAAACCCAAACTTGTTTTGCAAATATTTATTGACGGGCTATCTTATCAATTCTTAAAAGAGAATGACATGGAACAATTGATGCCCAATACTTATTCATTTTTTAGTAAAGGCTATATCAATGAAAACTGTCATGCAAACGGAGAATGGACATTACCCTCGCTCATGAGTATGTGTACGGGTAAATATACTACCAATCATTATGTATATCACACTTTGGCTGCTCATAAGAGCGAGCAAACAAATCGGTTAATTCAGGAACCCTTCGAGGAGGCCGGTTATATGACTGCTCGTATCTGTCCGAACTGGAGAGGAACCCCTAGCTATGGTTATTTTAAATCAATCAATCGCTTTCTCTATTCTCCAATGATTGATCGTATGAATTGCCAGGAAGTGGTACAGGAAACCCTTGAACATATGGAAGTGTTTAAAGATTATAATAATTATATTTGGATGACTCTTGAGGATCTTCATTCTGTAGCGGATGGTGTAACCAGAAGTCCGTTGACTGATATTAATGTTAAAAATCATTATTCAACTAATATCGGAGCTGATTCTGAAATCTCTGTTTTCAGAACATATAACCCTTCAAAAATCGAAGAATATAAAGCTACCATGAAACGAATAGATTTTAATCTTGGCATTTTATTTGACTACCTTACTAAAAATTATGATAATAACGAATTTATTGTAACCTTGAATTCTGACCATGGACAAAAGTTCATAGAATCAGAAAACTATATGTTTTCTAAAAAAAGAACAAATGTACCTTTTATGATGAGAGGAAGAAATATTCTTCCCTCTATTAGTAACGAAGTTATGAGTAACATAGATATCTATCCAACCTTACTTAATCTATGTGACTTACCCTGCAACGATGATATTGATGGATTTCTATTAAAAGATTTTGGCGGAGAAGAACGAGAGTATTCCATAACAGAGTCCATATTTCCAGGACAAACCTACAAACTTGCATTAAATGATAAGGAACATTTATTTACCTTTGAAACAAAAGAGAATGTCACAAGTGAAGCCACTATTCCTGTCCGTGATTTTAGTGTAAACCTTAGGAATTTAATAAGCGGAGAATCAGAACTTGATTTGTTCCCAGATAAAATAAAGAAATATGAAGAAATCGTATATCAGCATATTAAGGAATGGATTGATTTAAACTAATATAACATATTTCTGTAAAACCAATTAGGGGTTGGCTCACAGAGTACTTATCACTTTCTACAAAAGATAATATCTAAATTTTAATGTGAACATTTATGTAGCGTCAAATCATTATCTACCGATTAAGTTTGGGGCTGCAGTAAAACAAATTAGTTTTGCTGCAGCCCCTTTTTGTAATTATTTAAATCAAAAGTTTGAAGTGTTACCTAACATGTATACTCTTCTTCATACCCTCATATTAGCAATCTGTCTTAAAGCCGGTTCGTAATTGCCACATTGGTGATACGCTTCCCGTGCTTGCTTTATTTTTCCCAAGCACTCATAAATTACACCAATATTATAATAAGCTCTATAGCTGTTAACACCATCCATCTTGCCATCCCTCATCGAGATTGCTCTTGTGAACTCTTCAATGGCAGCATCAAACTTTGCGTTGTTCATATAGATAAGCGCAATCAAAAAAACAAAGTCGGCACTATTTGAAAATTCATCATAAACACCAGTAAGTGATAAAGCCAGCTCATAATTCCCTGAGTTTATTAATGAATACCCATAACTTTCTACCATATCTTGCACATATTCCAGTTCAGTATTTAAATCAAAATACAATGCCTTTCCAAACCACTCAGCAGCTAACTCGTAATCCTCCTGCATATAAAAACTTTTTCCAAGTTGGTATATTAAGTAAGGATCATCCGATGACTGTTCCAATGCTCGCTTCAAAAGACGAATATTTCGGTCTGTCTTCTTTTTTCTTATCTCAAGAGATCCTTCATAGCCGCTGTGCCTTATTATCAATGGGATTAAATAGGTATTATCCTCTGGAATCGATTGAAGAGATATTGGTTCAACCTGTTCATGAATCATTCCCATATATTTATATTTTTTCTTTGAAAATAGCCGATTTACACGTTCGTTGTATTGATTAACAGAACCGTCTCTTGTAAATTCATTAATCCGAAGTAATCTACCTATTTTCCCCTCATTACTCTTCACAAGCCTTTTAATTTTATCGATTTCTATTTGTTCTACAATCTCATCCGCATCCAGAACTAAAACAATATCATTGCTTGCTTTACTAAGAGAGAAATTTCTAGCATCGGAAAAATTATCATTCCACATGTAATCAAATACCTTGTTTGTATACTCTTGCGCAATTTCTTTTGTTTGATCCGTTGAACCAGTATCAACAATTATTATTTCATCAACATAGTTAGCAACTGATTGCAGACAATGTTTTAAATTCTCTTCCTCATCTTTGACAATCATACAAAGGGATATCGAATACATATCTTCCATTCTCCTATATTGGTTCTTTATTATTGTCCTAGCTCAACATATTGAATTGTAATATAGTATCTTCTTGAATATCAATAACTGCTGTTTTACCAATCACGTTATGGTGCTCACTTGGCGAAATACCTGTTCCAGGTCGTTTAAACGTTATCATTTCTTCCGTTATTATTGTTCCCTTGGTAATGTCTGCTACTGCAACTAATGATCTGCGTGCATTCTTTCTTGCTTCAGTCTCTGAATCTAAGCATCTCAGATCGTAGGTTCCTCTTATTTCGTCCACAAATTCAATCTTACTAATTATTCTTTTCGCATCATCACCATCCATTGCATGATAATGGTCATTTCCGGGAAGTGTTTTATCCAGTGTAAAATGCTTCTCTATTACCTGCGCACCAAGATTATAAGCGGTTTGGATAATCTCACAATCCATTGTTGGCTTCGTATGATCTGAATATCCAATATATAAATCTTTATATTTATTTTTTAAGGATACAATCTTGTTCAGATTCGCATGTGCATAGGGTGTGGGATATTCTAATACACAGTGTAATAATATAATTTCTTTGTCGTTATACTTACGAATAATATCAATGGTTTCATCAATCTCATCCTCATTGGAAGCACCTACTGACAAAAGAATAGGCTTATTCTTTTTCGCCATGTACTCCACAAAAAGGTGGTTGTTAAGATCAGAGGACGAAATCTTATAAACATTCATCAGCTCTTCAAGATAGTCCGCTGAAGCGATATCAAACGGTGTCGACAAAAACTCAATATCAATGCTATTGCAGTAATCTGCCAGTTCTTTATACTCATTATATGAAAAACTATCGAATTTTTTAAACAATTCATATTGTGATGTGGTAGTCTCCTCTGTGGTGTCCCAGTAGGAGGGGGAGTCCTTTGCTGCTAAGGTACCTGCCTTGTAGGATTGAAATTTTACAGCATGAATACCGGCGGTTTTTGACTCATATATCATTTTCTTTGCCGCATCAATAAGGGTAATATTTAATTTTTTTGCTATATCATAATAGTTAACTCCAATTTCTGCTATTAAGACAAATTTGCCTTCTAAAACTCTCTCAATAATCTTGCTCACGTTTAAAACTCCTCCAAAATGATTTCTATAATGTTATTAATTCCCTTTTTCAGATCATGTTTCAGCATTAGACTTTGCATTTCATACCTTATCTGCTCCGTCTCTACCAACCATTTGAATGTTGACTCAATAGTTTCAAGCGTTATATCTTTTCCTAATCCTAAATTCAAAAATCCGTTTTGCATTTGCGCAAAAGTATGAAGTTGCTCTCTTTCATTCTGCGCAAGAACAATAGATGGCACTCCCATCGCTGCTAATTCAAATACTGTTCTTCCTTGTGAGGTAAAAGCCAAATCTGCTTCTCTCATATGGTCACTTACCCGTTTCACATCATTGAGTACAATAATGTTCTTATCTTCGCGAGATAACACCTCATGCTTCTTGCAGTCATAGCCAGCTCCACCAATAAATGTAAACTGAATATCCTGATATATCTCACTAACTCTTAATGCCAAATCATAAATCTTTCTTGTAAGATTAGATGGATCGGTTCCCCCGAACATCACCAAAACTTTTTGTACTTTTTTTGAAAACTCCTTCGGGGCATGAATCATAAATTCATCCCTAAGACATATATATTTCTCACCCATAAATTGATTCTTCTTAGAGGGTGCTTCATTATACAGAGCATTAATTACCGCATCCGCATACTTTGCTCCCTCACCTAAATCTTCAATGGTTATCACTTTGTTTGCCAATGACTTTAATTTAAGTATATATTCTTTTTCTGTATCCAAACGATCATTTACAATAATGTCCGCTTTCCACTCTTTCAAAAATCCAAAAAATTCTTCTTCTTTTTCTATAGCGAACATCGGCATATGACTGCTTTTGATTTTTTCATACCCTTGTATATGATTTTTATCGGTTACAAACATAATATCATGTCCGGTCAGATTATAAGCCAAGGTAAGACAGTGATAAATATGCCCCATACCAAGCTCCTTATACCCATCCGCTCGAAATACAATCCTCTTCTTCTTTAACTCACTCTCACAAACAATCCAATCACTAGTACTATCAATGTCCACTGATTCGCATTCAGGTATTTCAAACACCGATATCTCATTCCCCATTCTACTATCTTGTTTTACGAATTCCCGTCTTGTAATAAAGAATGCGCCTGTTTCGAAATAATTGGGTGGTAGCTGCTGTCGGTTAAGTCGTTTTAAATAATTAGGTATATACTTGCCGTCTTTCATTGACCAAGACAAATGTGGCTTGTTAACAACGCTTATATATGTTTCCTGATTATTCTGGATAAAGGATTCGAGTGCTGTTTGTAGCGTATTACTTGTTAACAATGGGGAGGTGGGCTGTAATGTAATGACAATATCATATATTATCTTGTTTTGTGCTTCCATCTTAATTACTGCATCGTATATCACCGGATCTAAAGTAACATTATCACCGGCTAGCTCCATCGATCGATTGATATAATTCACCTGACCTAATTTTGCTATACTAATACTTTCCTCATCATCTGAAGTCACTACGATATCCGAAATCAAACTACAAGCTTTCGCTGTTTCTATAGCATAAGTAATTAATGGCCTGCCATTCATTAATCTGACATTTTTTCGTGGAATACCCTTCGAGCCTCCTCTTGCAGGTATAACAGCCAATACTCTCATTCATTATCCTTCTTCCTAAATGTTTTTTAAAGCAAAAAGGTACGTAATTACTATTACATACCTTTCCTTATATAATTTAAAAATTTTTTAAAGTCTCTTCTAATCTGCCTTTAACATATTGCGCAGCTTCAGATGAAGCTTTATAGATAGCCTTAGATTTAGTAAAGGTATTCAAATCACTATCCTCATTATCATCATACAGTAATATTTCTGTCAAATTCTCTGCCGTTTTGGCTACAATCAAAGGATCAATAATGGAATAGATTTTTTGTTCTTCAATATATCGATTTATTTTACTTAAACTCTTAAATATATCCTCAGGAATATTTTTCCTTTGCTTCAATAACTTAATTATTTTGTCACAATCTTTTATCGCCTTAAGTGACTTTTCATCAACCTTTTTTGCCTGCGTTAAATTGAACTCCAGATAATTCTTTATCTTTTTTAAATCCGCCTCATTAAATAATGGTTGCAAATCGGAAGATGAAATTTCGAATTCATCATTTTGGTTACAATATTTTTTTACTGCTTCACTAAAGGGCATCACTAAGGTTCCATTAATCTTAGCACCTCTTGTCTTAGCATCAATTACTTCCACTTCTTTATTCATAGCAATTAAATCCTGATATCGAATTACGAACTCTTTCCAGTCATATCTTGATTTAACCATATTTCCATCAAGTCCTTCAACGAGAACATTGGCATGCTCTCCTCGCTTGTCAGAAATACCACCTGCATGGCTGGCTCCATCACTAAAAGCTAAGTCTTGTCCCACCAAAATAACTCTTTTAAAGCCCAACATAACGCATGCACTATATGCAACTATGGCAACAGAACCACTGGGCATAACATTCGGTGATATATTGCCTGTTTGAGTATAGGCTTCTTCCATAAATTCGTTATTAATGCAGAATATTTTTTTGCCCTTATGTCTTTTCAAAATTTCATAATTTGATTCATAATAACATATTAACGGAACAGTAATATCTTCTCTCAGCGAAAAATGTCGTATCTCCTTCATAGGGTCGATTGTTACTACAAAGTCCGGCTCAAGCCCAACAGAAAGTAAGTATTCTAGGATCCTATCCACAGCAAAGATAACCGCTTTCCCTTTCACCTTCTTTAGTTCCTCTATATTTTCCTCAACTGAAGGTCCTGCTGCTACAACAATAGCCGGCAAGCCTTTTGGTATGATTTCTTTCAATTTTACAGCTGAAGTACTATCCTTAATAAATTGCAGATTTTTCAAGGTGTTATCAATATATTTTTCTGCAAGATTCATCGTAGTATTTATATTAACTTTGACTGTCGTTAAACTATTTTTTATTTCTTTAAAAAACTTCACACAGCTCTCTGTAAAAATGGTATCGTAATTCGGATAGATACATTTGATCTGTGATTTAAAATTTGAAATACTAATAGAACTAAGCAAAGAAATATGAAACTGAATACTGTTTATTCCTTCTACGATAATAACTACATTGCTCTTTTCTATGATGTCTGTAATATCAAAATTCTCGATTACATGTTTAAAAATATCATACGATGGCTCATAAATTAATAGAATATCATTCATGTCCATTTTATCAATCAGTGCCCTTGCAAAAATTCCATTTCCTAATCCATACATAGAAATAATTGATGAATAATTTTTGAGTTCGAATTGGTCTGCCCATTTTCTTGCTTCTTCAAGTGGTCGGTACAGACTATTTAGCCGATATTCCTTAGAATTGTAACTTATAGAGATAATATTAGTACCATCTTTTGCTTGTAATGATTTAATATCATCCACTCTATTCGTGATATCCTCGTCTTTTTTCTGATTTAATGCTTTATACAAACCACTCTTATACTTTTTAATACTTTCGATATTAGTATTATAAATGTCCATCCCAAATACCCCGACTGATTATTTATTTATCAAATTATAATATCTCTAAAATCTCAACAAATAATTCTTTCAAATCATATTCTAATATATCCGCCATCAAAAGCAAATCCTTATTTTCAAGGGCATTTAACGCATTTTGCAACACTTCAACTAATCGGTTTTCTTCAATTCCAATCTCCCCGCCCTGTTGCTTATAATTATCTATGTCACTAATTGTATTACTTACATTAATCAATAAATTATCAAGGTTGCTGTATGCAATTTGAATTTTATTTTGATAGAACAACTCTGTTGCTTCATCAATTAAAAGATTCGTGTTTTCAATTCTCTGTTTAAGTAATTCCATAAATCTCCGCCTTTTCTTTAAAAAAGGGCTGACAAAAAGTCAGCCCTTTTTTAATCGTTAGTATTATCTTAATAATGATAATACACCCTGAGTTGATTGGTTAGCCTGAGAAAGCATTGACTGAGCTGCCTGCTGAAGGATATTATCCTTTGAGTACTTAACCATCTCTTTCGCCATATCAACGTCACGGATACGGGATTCAGCTGCCTGTAAGTTCTCAGAAGTATTATCAGCATTTGCAATTGTATGCTCTAATCTGTTCTGTAAAGCACCAAGTGCAGATCTCTGTGTTGATACCTTATCAAGTGCTGCCTGTACTGTAGAAATAGCACCAGTAATAGCACCTTGACTTGAACCACTTACAACACCAGCAATACCATCGATTGATAAAGCTGCAGCATCCATAGCAGAGATACTGAAGGAAATAGTCTGTCCGTTGTTAGCACCAACTTGAAGTTTCTTGCTTGTGAAACCACCACTTAACAAAGTCATAGTATTGAACTGTGTCTGAGTAGCAATACGATCAACTTCATCACTTAAAGCTGTAAGTTCTTTTGAAATTGCTCCACGATCTGCTGTTACGTTAGTATCATTGGAAGCCTGAACTGTTAACTCTCTCATTCTCTGAAGAATGGATTGAGTCTCACTAAGAGCGCCTTCTGCTGTTTGGATTAAGGAAATACCATCCTGTGCATTAGTAGATGCCTGATCAAGACCTCTGATCTGTCCACGCATTTTTTCAGAAATTGTTAAGCCAGCAGCGTTATCACCTGCACGATTGATTTTGTAACCAGATGATAATTTCTCTGTTGATTTTGCTAAGCTGTTCGCTGTCATACCTAACTGTCTGTTCGTGTTGGCTGAAGCCATATTATGTTGAATTACCATATATAATTCCTCCTTGAAATCGTTATTTAGCAACATCCATGCTGCTATAGTTTTTATGTTCTCCTTCTTGGCCGTACGCTCCGTCGGGAGAATTTTGAGTAAGTTATCTTACCTGTATTATATATCGGTATATTATTTTAAAACTTTATACCTGATTATAATCTTTTTTAATTTTTTTTGTCATAAAAGAATGAGGGAACTTCATTCTGTTTCGTCATAGTTTTATAATAATTTGCTACTGTTTGGCTGTTGGCTTTGGACGCTTTTATTTGTCTCCGTTGATTGGCAAAATATTGTTCCAATTTTGACTTATTACGTTTCTCTAACACTTGCAACCTAACACTATCATCCGTGATTTTCATAATCAAAGCCTGTATCTCTTTAATTTCTGCTTCATACTGATATCTTTGGTTCGTTATCTCTTCTTTGACTCTCGCATATACTTGCTCAAACCCATTATCTAATTCATCAAGCATACGTAAACTATCCTCTTTTAAAGAAACAACTTGAAGGAATTCTTCATCATTAAAATCATCATTAGCAATAATTAATTCTTGTTTCTCCGTTAAATGAATCAAATAATCTAAAATCTCAGTTTTCTTTTTTAGCGTAACCACGAGAAGCTGAATGTAAGTCCTGCTTGATCCTTTATTTTCGAATTCCATTCAAACCGTCCTCTCAAAAATAAATCCGTTATCTTCCCGATACCTTACCAAGACGTATAACTTCTTTCCAGGTATCTCTCATCTCACGAATATACCCTAGTGCCTCCTGCATTATCTCCATATCCTTCTTAATGTTAGCTTGCACTAATCTTTGATAGATATATTCATATACATCATCAAAATTTTTGGCTACTGGATATTTAAAATCAAGGGTAGCACGGAATTCCGCTATAATTCGTTCTGCTTTTATAATGTTCTTACCAGCGCTGATATAATCTTTTTTCTCCATTGCTATCATTGCAAGATTGCAAAATTTAATAGCGCCTTCATATAACATAAGTGTTAATTCAGCCGGACTTGCTGTTAATATTTTACTATCCTGATATGCTGCTGCCGCATTTGCTGCCATGTGATTTCCTCCTTATTATTACTAAGCCCATAGATTACGCTCAAATTCCCAAATTATTTTCCTAATAGAGATGCCAACGAAGAACTTTGCGAATTTAACTTCGCCATGGCTGATTCCATCGCTGAAAATTGTTTATAATAACGATTCTCCACATCATTGAGTTTCTTTTCTAAATCTTTGAGATTTGATTGATATCCCGTAAGCTGTTTTGATAATTCTTTATCGTTGTACAAAGTAAATGCGCTTCGCACTGAGGAACTTCTCATGCTATCTGATAACGATGTATAAAGTTTATCTGCCAGTCCGCTCATAACCTTCATAACCTTATCAGGGTCACTCGTTAACATACTCATTAAATCGTTTGTCTTACCTGATGTCAGTTTATCATCGGCATCACCGTTAATATGTAATACTCCCTTTTCTGTATAATTAACGGAACCAATACCCAAAGATGCCAGTGAATATTTTTTTCCGTCTATCGTAACTGAATCATTAAAGGAAGATCGCATGGAGTTCATAATAGCACTAAGATTATTATCTCTTCTTAGTAACGCATTTTTAATTTTGGTTTCCCATTGCTCAATTTGGGTATCCGTCATACTTTCTTTTTGATCATCCGTTAGTGGACTATATCCCTTTGCGGAAGGCGCTTCATAATCACCTGTCATTTCAGTCAACAAATCATTATAAGTTTTAATAAAATTTTTAACCATGTCATAAGCTGCTTGTGTATCTCGTGTGATATTAAGGTTAGTGACAACATCATCGGATGGGTCAGCCGTATTTGCACCAGCGGATGCCCCCTTTAAAGTCATTGTAATTCCATTGACTGTCATGGTATTCGATGAACTTACAAGCTCTGCTCCATTAAACATCACCTTTGCATCCGAAGGCTGTATAACCACAGAATGCGCACTCCCCGATACGGTAACCACGCCATTTGACGCACTTAAATCATTTAATCCTAAGGCCGCTAAATCAACATCCCCGGAACTTGTTAATGAAAATGCATTTTCAGTTCCACTATTCTTTGAACTAAGAAAGAATCGCTTTTGTGTAGCATCATAATTTGCATTCAACCCTGCATCTTTAAACTTCTGAACTAATCCTGCAATCGTGGTACCCGCTTCAATCTCTATACTTTTTTCTTTTCCCCCCACTGTAACCTTGATAAGATTATCAGGATCAGCTGTCAATCCCAGATCAACTAATTTTGTGGAGGTAGTAACTGCTTTACCATTCTTATCAGCTGCTAAAACATCTCCTGTTACTGTTTGGGATTTCGCAAGCTGTTTAATAAACAACGTATTCGTTCCTTGCGAAGCGTTATTGTTCGCAGTGATGGTAACCTTACTTTCATCCGAACTAGATGCTTTTATCGTATTAAAACTGGATTGCAGTCTCAATTTAGATAAATCACCTGTATAGAAAGAATAAATCTTAGAGTTTAAATCTTTCCATTTATCCTGTGTCCATTGTGTGGTCGTAATCTGATTCTGAACCTTAGTTTTTTTTAAATTTTGAGCTTTCATCAATTCAGCTACCATGCTTTCAGTATCCATACCGGATATCATTCCTGATAACTTTATTGCCATACAATCACCTCTCCATCTATCTTCTTTCGTCTATCAGCATTCCTGCCATCTCCCATAGCTTATCTGCCATCTTAACAGTATCTTCCGGTGGTATTTCTTTAATCACCTCATCAGTTGCCTCATCTATCATCTTGATAGAAATACGTTTACTTTCTTCATGATAAGTAAATTCGCATCTGGTACGGCGTTCCTTTATCTTACTGTTTATCCTAGAAATAGCCTCCTTAATCTGCTTGTCATTCGGAGTCCTTCCCTGCTGTCCAGCCCCTTGTCCATCCGAGGTGGAGTTAGAGCCGCTCGTTTTTATCGGAGCTTGTACTTCCGAAATATTCAGATTCACAGCACCTGAATCCTGTGATATTGTCAGATTGTTTTTTTGAGATGTACCCGCCGAATTGCCATATACCATCCCTGATATTGCATCTAATGCCATAATTTTGCACCTCCATGTGTTAATTAAAAAGAAATATCATTGTTCTCTAAATTTATTAATCTCATGCCATCCTTGACTGTAATATATTTTCTCTCAGTAACTTCTGATTTCTATATCGGAGATTAATGTAAAAATATTTATACCCTAAATCAAATATCAGCAAGATATTTAAATGTATCCCCAGTGAGAAACCCCCAGCGATCAAATTACCCATGCTTAATAGAAATGCACAGATCACTTTCTCCATTACCTTATATACTTCTTTTCTTATCGAAACAGCTTCTTAATTATTTCATCCGAAGCAGTTGTTTCTGCCGCTTCTTTATTAGATTCCTTAATCTGCAGATAGATCTCTTTTCGATAAATGGGAACGGATTTAGGTGCCGTAATACCAATTTTAACTTGGTCACCTTTTACCTCTAATACGGTAATTTCAATATCATTACCAATAACAATTGATTCATTTACTTTTCTTGATAGGGCCAGCATATTATTCGCCCCCCTTTGATGCCTTATATTGTTTTAATTGTTCATGAAATTTATATTTAACTTCGTAATCAGGATTTTCTACAATTACTTGAACGCCCTTCCGCTCCGTTGTATTAATGATAAACGGTGCCTTCAAATTAGCTGTAATTTTCTCTATATCATTTGGAACCGTTATTGATACAAATACAGCAAGATTATCATCTTTTAATTCTCCTAGAGATTTCAGTAACTCGTCCTCTATATCCGGGTTATAATCCGTTTTTGCAAGGAATGGACTAATTATAGGTATCGCTAGTGCAACTTCATCCAAACTTTGAAGCCATGAAATATCCGGTCTTTTGCCATCTTCATCATCATATAAAATCGTATATTTTTTACACTCCTCAAAACCCAATATTCCGTTTTCGAAATAAATTACTTTACTTTCATCAAGATCAATCTCTCCGAAATGTCGTGTCTGTATCACCATCTTCTCGCCTTCCTTTCATATATCATTCATCCTAGGTATTTGCAATTGATTTTGGTACTGATATTGTATATTAGCAGATATGAATTCCTCCGCTCCAATGCTTCTTCGGACTCATCTCTTACTCCAAATGTTCTGTTGTACATACAATAATTATGAGCGAGTTTCGCAACTACCTATTCTTTATGCTTCTTTCAAACAGTATTATTAATCATTGTTACCAAAATATACTTTACAAAAAGTTTAACAACGTATTCTTCACTATCTTTGATGCAGCGGAAAGAGATGCATTGTATATCGCTTCAGCAGAATTATATCTAATATAGGCCTCTACTTGATCCACATCTTCATTTTTTGATAAGAGATCTTCAAAATCCACCTTCTGACTGGATAAACGGTTTTCGGTAAAATCAAGACGAACCGCTCTGCTTCCCAAATCTGCGACTGCAGTGTTCACCTTGTCCTGTTGTTGGGAAGAAACCGTGTTACCTTTCGCAAATGCTTTTTGCATTACTTCTTTTTTTAGTTGAAGCTCTGTTGTCAGTTGTTCCTTTAGTTTGTTATATCGATCAACTTCACCCTGCGTTAAAGTGGTATCTGCTAATCTTCTATCTATCTCGGTCAATTTACCTTCCACTGTGGTCACAGCATTTACACTATCCAAAATTGAATTAATTACTCTGCCGATGTCATGCGTTATGGCATCGGAGGCTTCAGTATTCACAGTAAGTTTTTGATTAAAGGTAACCTCATACTGAATCGGTTGGCTATCTGCCTTGGTATATTCGACTGAACCAAGCTCAGGTTTTGCACTATCGCTCTTGGTGCAATCAAAATAATGCTCCGGCTTTAAGTCACCGTTTTTAAATCCATTTTTTGTATAATCAATCTTAATATTATCCGCAGTTCTCAATTGATTATATACATTCGCCCCAAGAATAAGCTCTCCGGTATCGGGTATATAATTAATTTCATCATCGCCCGGTGCATATGCACTCGGATCAGTAGATATTTTTGAATTGATATTAGCGGTTATGTTTTGTTCCACTCCACCCTTAGTATATTGTATGCTCGTAGGAGGCGTTGTACTTAGTTGATCATAAGCCAACTGAATCTGATAAGTTCCCTTCATCTGAGGAGGACTGGAAAGATCATTGGTGGTATCATCATAATCACTTAAGGAATACCCTCCAAATACTTTGTTAATCGCTTGTATACTGCTGCCAGGAATATTCTGTGTAATATTATAATTCAAGGTTGGTTGATCTGCATCAAACATCAAGGAACTATCCGTTTTATAACCGGTAAATACATATCTTCCGGCATAGTTTGTATTTCCTTCCTGATAGATCTGCCCCTTTAACTGAGAAAGGTTATCTACAATATAGGAACGGTCAGAAGCAGTTAAGGTATCGGAACTTCCCTGAACACAATAGGTATTTACTTGTGTTAAAATATCATTTACTGTCCTCAAAGCACTTTCCGTTACATCCATCCAGTTTCTTGCATCGGGAATATTCTTCTCATAATATTGTGACAACTCCGAAATACTTGTTCTAAGTCTTAACGCTCTAACGGTTACAATCGGATCATCGGAAGGTTTCTGAATTTTTTTACCGCTGGAATACTGCTCTTCTAGCGAGTTCATATTAAACTTATTCTTATTAATATTACTCATCATATTATTCATCATCATTTTATTCGTTATTCTCATGCGTTTTACTCTCCTTACCGAAAACATAAACCAGATGCAGATTTATTGCATCATACACCCATTTCGTTAATTAATTTATCGTAAATTTCATTCATAACCGTAATTACCTTTGCCGAAAGATTATAAGCATTTTGGAAACGAATCAAATTCATTGCTTCTTCATCCACATCAACACCGGATATAGATAATCGTTGGTTATCAATTGTATCCAAAATGTTTTTTTGGCTATTTGCAAATGTGGTTGCTTTGTTTGTGTCAATTCCTATTTCAGCTACCATGGTCTGGAAGAATCCATCCGGAGAACCATGGTCAAACAGCGTTTTATCATCTTTAATGTTAAGCAGTTTATTTACGATATCATTGTTCTCAGAACCATTCACAACATCGGAACCTGTACTCATTAAAGAAGGATTTTTAAAAAGGTTTTCATTTACCGTAAAGTTGCTTGCTGTAACCAGATAATAAGAACCATATAAAGGCTGATCCTTCGGCACTTGAGTATAGTAACCCCCCGTACCTGAGTTATATGTGTTATAGTCATAATAAGCACTATCCTCAGATCCCACTAACGGATCAAAAGTATAATCTCTTCCGTCAACTTTGCTTGTTCCTGTAAAGAAATCCTGTGCAGGATTACCATTTAAGTCAACTCCACTTCTATGAATATCATTAAATGCTTTTGCGTACGTCCTAACAAATTCATTCATCTGCTCCATATAATATGGAATTCCCTTATAATCAATACTTTCACCGATTTTTACTTGCGCATCTTCACTATCCGAAGACACTGGTTCTGTCAACTCAAAGGTATAACTGATAATGTTACCGTCCGAATCCTTTGTAAATTCAAAGCCACTATACTCATATTCATGATTGCCAATTGTTAGCTTTCCTGTCTCAGGTATATTCAACTTAAGCATGTCTGTTATGTTGGCATCCGATACAGTTACAAACTCATCACCTGTCTGAACTGATGTCTTTCCCTGAAAATTCAACTGATTATTACCATCGCGAACCTCCAAAAGCCCTTTCAGATATCCGCCAAGCGTCTGACTTCTGGCATTAAACGATTGACCATTCTCCCACTGGAGATCGAATATTCCGTCAATGTCGTTCATATTTGTTTTTACTTCTCTTGGAACTACCTTTAATTTATTGGTGTTCACCCCATCTACTAAGGTTACGCCGTCCAGTTTGACTTCATAGGTGGTAACACCAACGTCTTTACCAACAATCCTCTCATTAACTGTAATATTAGCCACCTGAGAAAGATCATCCACTAGCAATGCCCTCTGATCTCTAAGATCATTGGCCATTCCTCCATTATTCTCTAGCGTATTAATCTGTTTGGTCAGAACTGCGATTTGTTGTGCCTTGGAATTTATTAAATCAACTTGGTTACGAATTTCAAAATTACATTCCTTCTGAATTGATTTCAGATTTCCTGACAACGAATTAAAATATTCCGTAAGACTTTTCGCGTAATTGATAACTTGGGTACGCACCGTTAAACTGGAAGGATTCTTTTGCAATTGCTGGAGACTGGTGTCAAGAGCATTATAAGATGTCATAAAGCCATCTACACTGACTTCATTGAAATAATTCTCAATTTCACTCATATAATGTTGTTTACCGGCGAACTCACCATAGGTAGTGTTCATCGCCCAATATTTCATATCATAATAATTTTCTCTCTGCTGAACTACGCCAGTGACTTCCACACCCGTACCAGCCATGCCATAACTGCTGTTAACTTGTTGTGCTTTTGCAGCTTTTTGACCCATAACCTGTCTGCTATAGCCTGCTGTTTCAGCATTACTTATGTTATGAGAAGTTGTATTTAGTGCTGACTGATATGCATACAACCCTGATTTAGCTATGTTTAATCCAAAAAATGTAGAACTCATGGTTTCACCTCAATTCCATATCATTTTACTAAAGTTTATCAATTATATCCTTTAACATATCACTTACCACATTGATATATCTTGCTGAAGCATTGTAGGCATGCTGATATTTAATCATATTTGTTAATTCATCGTCTGAGGATACGGCGCTAACCTGCATTCTGCTGTTATCAATACTTTCCACCGTTGAAGCTTGATTGGAGCTTATGGCATGCAGCTGTTCTCCTCTGTTTGCCAACTCCGAAATCATCGAGTTATAATATTCACTAAAATTATCCTTAGTCAATGTGTTAGGCGATAATGTCGCAAATGCTTCCTGCCATTTTGACATAAGCTGATTTATTGTCCCCATATCATAATCATCCGCACCCGAATTACTGGAAAGTGGAATATATGCATAATTCTGCATTACATTAGGATTAACCTTAATTTCTCCTCCTGTGAACAAAGAGTAACTATCGCTTGGATCCTCTTCATTATAGATGCGAGCTCCAGAGATAGTTTGATAGTTACCGTTTTCATCAATAATTGTGATGTCTTGAGGATCTTGATAACGTTGCATCGATTTGCGCTCAAACAATGCTTCACCCATTGTCTTATTTGCATCCATACCTACCGGTGCCTTATCTGTATCAAGTATCTTAACCTTGCTTCCGTCCGCAAGAGTTACCTCCTTGTTGGGACTAAGCACATCATTAATCATAGTAGTAATTCCATGCACAAGTTGATTAAATTCAGCCTGTAATGACATAACCACTGAGGAGTCCACTGTTTTGTTATACTCGCTCACTGCTGCATTGTATAGAGCATCTGAACCATAATTATTTCTTAATGGAATATCTGTATAATTTGCCTGACGAGTTCCTCTGGTTACAAGAAGACCTTTCAAAGACCCGATATCTGTATTGTTCGCAGAAGTAGGGGTTCGGTCAAGATTAAAGACATCCATACCTCCATGATCTGCCCAAACAGGCTTAATCATCTCTGAATCGCCAGATATCTTTGCAGTTCCCATCCTATACGCACGGTCTTCGGTTACAAAGCTAGCTCCCTCTAAATTTACCTCAAGAACACCACTTGGGTATTCCGTATATGTAATATTGGCAAATTTGCCAAGTTCATCAAGAAGGTTATTGCGCTCATCACGAAAATCATTTGCCTTTTCCTGACCGGAACTTTCGCTCTGTCTGATCTTTATATTCAGTTCCTTAATTCTTACACCAATTTCATTAATCCGATCAACCTGATTTTGAATCTGAGAATTAAGATTAACTTGATAATCTTTTAATTGTTTTGATATAGTCTGAGCACGATCCACAAATGTTACTGAGGTTTGAATAAATGATGATCTTGCAACCAAGCTCTCCGGCTGTTTGGCAAGTTCCTGCATGGAAGTCCACAGCTGATCCATAGTATTTTGGAAGGTCTCTCCTTGCAATTCACCAAAATAGCCCTCTACTTCGCCTACCGCTCGATACTGTGATTCATAAAAAGCCTGTCTGCCAATTTCCTGGCGATAGGCCTGATCCAAAAAGGAATCCCTCACTTGCTGTACCATTGCAAATTTTGTTCCAATTCCTTTTTGCATAGTGGATGTATAGGACTCACCGAAATTCAGATACTTAAAGTCTGTAATAACCGCTTGTTGCCTAACAAAGCCCTTGGTATCAACATTGGCTAAATTATGTGCAGTTATATTCAAAGCCGCCTGACTGACATTCAGACCAGATACTCCAACATATAAGTTGCTCATTGAACTCATAGTTTCACCTTACTTCGCTCTTACTGTTTCGCATCGAACATCCCTGTTCCCCTTGCTTGCATCTCATACCGCGAAGCTCCTTTTGTGTAAGTATTGTTCCCTGGCGACATCCGTGTGCTTTGAATAAAATTCATATTGAATTCTATCATTTCTAGGGATTGTTGTATTAAAGATTTGTTTTGATTATTGATTTGATTGAATGTAAGAATAGCAGTACGTAATTTATCCCGTACCTTTGATAATGCTCTCTGTTCCTTTGGCTGATTACTTAGTAAGTCCACCAACACTTTTACCGTCAATTCTTCCCTTCGGCTGATTACTGTTTTGATATTCACCATAACAGTCTCTCTCTTATGCTCCAATACATTGATTCGATCTATGGCATCCTGCTCCAGATTAGTTATATCCTGCAAGGACTGCAAGTCATTGGTAACAATCACTCGGGTTTTATTGTTTGCTATGGGTATCAGCTGCTGATAAACTTCATACTCTTTTTCTAAGGTATCAATTAATTCTTCTATTAAACTTGCCAATTTAAACCCTCTTTTCCGTTGGGATTAAAGCAACTCGTCGGACTTCTCCAGCAATTTCTCTGCAAGGTCATCCATTGTAACCTGATATGTTCCCGCTTCCATTCGAGACTTTATATCATTCACTTTAGCTTCCCTGATGTCCGGAGTGCGCGCAACAATTTGCTTTGCTATCTGATAGTCTTTTCCTGTTTGGGATATTTCCAGCATGTCGCCGAAATTCTGACCCTTCACTTTTGCGGTGTTTTTTACACTGCTCGCTTTATATATTTCATTAATTTTATTGAATGCATCGATACGCATTCGAATCACCACCAATCTATCTTGAACTGCTTTGCGTTCTTATCTCTATAATATTTATCGGATGTTTTGAAATTTATATTATAGCTGTTTTCAAAATTTCTATATGAAAATCTCACCAAATCTCCCTATAATTCCTGATTTTTTATGCATTACCATGTGTTCCCTGTAAAATTATAATGTTTTTACAAGGATAAGTTTTGTTTTAATCCATGGCAAACATGAATCATCCGACTTTCAAATATAAATCAGCCATAGATCAAACCCTTACCTTAATTCTACCCTTAAAACAAAAAAAGTTTTCCCTATTTTGAAAATAATCCGTAAAAATGGCTACTTCAAAGAGGGAAAACTCTTAATAAATTATTATTATCTATTTCATCTTATTCTTTACTGTCTTAATTGCCTCCTGCAGCTGATTATCCTGATCGATCGGAATAACCACTTTTTTCATAAGGTCATCACTTAACTTCACTTCAACATCCGGCTTGATACCTGTACCATGGATATTGCGTCCATTGGGAGTATAATACTTTGAAATCGTTAATTTCACTGCTGTGCCATCTGACAAAGGAATTACCTTCTGCACAATTCCCTTTCCAAAGCTTGTTGTTCCGACCAGTGTTGCCACCTTATAATCCTGAAGCGCGCCAGCAAAAATCTCGGATGCACTTGCACTTTGACCATTCATTAATACTGCCATAGGAACCGATACCTTTTTCTTATCAACCGCCTTTTCATCCTCGCGGTTACCTGCTTTATCTTCTGTGTAAACAACTAATTCAGGAGGTAATATACGATCTAGAATTTTAACTACCGAACTTAATAAGCCACCCGGATTATTCCTTACATCAACAATTAATCCCTTCATTCCCCCTGCTTCCAGCTGATCCACTGCTTCCACAAATTGATCCACGGTTATCTCATCAAACTCGGTTATCGTGATGTATCCAATTTTATTATCTAACATCTTATATTCGATTGTTGGAATCTCTATCTTCTGTCGTGTCAGTGTGTACTTTAGCGGTTCTGATTTACCCTGTCTTACTACTGAAATATTTACTTTCGTTCCCTCTTCACCTTTCATCTTTCCGACCACCTGTGTCAAATCGACTCCGGTAACTTCATCGTCGTTTACTTTATAAAGAACATCCCCAGGTAAAACTCCTGCCTTATATGCAGGTCCAGTAGAAAAAGGCTTTACAATCGTAATAACTCCCGTTTTTGCATCTTGGCTCACCGTAGCTCCAATTCCACAATATACTCCGGAGGAACTTTCCATTAAGGACTTATATTCATCCTTCGTGTAATAAACGGAATACGGATCTTGTAGACTTGCGATAAACCCTTTGTAGATACCATCCTCAAAGGAAACGTCATTTACATTTTTTAAGTAGTATTCATCAACTAGCTTCTGCAAAAACGTAAGCTTACCCACTATCTTATCATATGGAATTTCTTCCGTCTGCGTCGGTTTATTTCCGGAAGTATTCTGATCGGACTTTTTCCCGCTTCCCTCTGCCCTTGTCAACGCGAAAGACAGCGCTGATCCTACAACAAAGAATAAAATTAAAGCACTGCACAGTCCAGCAATTACTCCAGTCCAAAAATTTTTCTTCATAGATACCTCCATTCCAAACATAAAATTCATAAAACTGGCTGCTACAAAACATAATACCTCACTTTGCTTTGCAACAGCCTTCTCTTTTAATAATCGAGTTGTTCCATATACCTCATGTATTTTACAACCATAAGTGCGATTTTAAATGTAATTGCATCTTCAAACACACGTAGGTCAAGATTTGTACTCTTTTGCAGTTTATCCAATCGGTAAACCAAGGTATTACGGTGGATGTATAACTGTCTGGAAGTTTCTGAAACATTCAAGCTATTTTCAAAGAACTTATTAATGGTGGTCAATGTTTCTTCATCAAAATCATCCGGTGATTTTCCTTCGAAGATTTCTTTAATAAACATTTTGCAAAGCGGCATCGGTAATTGATAGATTAATCTTCCAATTCCTAAGTTATTATAAGCAACAACATTTCTACCGCTATAGAAAATCTTACCTACATCAAGAGCCATCTTTGCTTCTTTATAGGATCTCGAAACATCTTTAATTTCATTCACGATGGTACCGAATGCAACATGAACCTTTGTCATCGCTTCCGTATTTAACATATCCATGATAACCTTAGCTGTTTTGTTCAAATCATCATAGGTTTCACTTTGCTTTACTTCTCTCACCAAGATAATGTTCTTTTCATCCACTGCGGTGATAAAGTCTTTTGTTTTCCCTGAGAAGAGGCTTCTTACAGTCTCTAATGCATTGGCATCTTTTTCATTCTTTGTTTCAATAATATAAACCACTCTTCTTGCTTCTGTATCAATATGAAGCTTCTTAGCACGATTATATATATCAACTAAAAGAAGGTTATCCAGTAATAAGTTCTTAATAAAATTATCCTTGTCGTATCTTTCTTTGTAAGCAATCAGAAGATTCTGTATCTGGAAAGAAGCAATCTTACCAATCATAAATACATCTTCACTGTCACCCTTTGCTAAAATTACATATTCCAATTGGTGTTCATCAAATACCTTAAAGAACTGATATCCTTGTATTGCTTGACTGTCAGCAGGGGAGGCAACAAAGGCCAGCACCGCACTTTCATACTGATCAGCATAATCAATTGTTGTGGCTAATACTTTGCCCTCTGTATCCATAACACAAATATCGATACGAGTGATACCCTTTAACCCATCAATTGTGCTTTGGAGAATTTGATTGGAAATCATGTTATCGCTCCTTTATATTATATTTCTATTTTTCTTTAAAATACATGTATATGAAAGTTATTTTATCATCGAATTCGTCATAAGTAAACCAACTTTATTAAATTTTCATAACTATTTTCGTATATTTTTATCAAAATTCCTGTAAATTGAATTAGTTTATTAACAATACTAATTTTTAACCACATAACTTTGCCTATCTGTATATCACTCATTCTGCCCTACTCTCTAACAAAAATACAATAATCCTTTTATTACTCAAAGTGTTAAAATCCTACGTAATTTTTTTAAATATATATTTACCAGCAACCCAAAATTTTATTTCTTTTTTACATGATCTTCTATATGCTACTATCCTAAACTCTCAGTTCATTTTTGCACCACATCATAACCTCTACTGCCAAATAATTTCATCCCAACGCTTGAAAAAGAACCGCTGATATGTGGTGTTTTTCGAACCCTAATCAGCGACTGCTGCATGCAAAAAAAGGGAACACTTTCGTGTTCCCTTCCAATTATTTATAATTAGTTTGTTACAACCTGCTCTGTTTCCTTATCAAATACATGTAACTTAGACATATCAAATGCAATCTTTAAGGTATCATCAGGTCTAGCTGTTGTACGAGGGTTAACACGTGCTGTGATGTCATAAGTTTCATCAACGGAGAAGTATAAGAATACTTCGGCACCTAATAACTCGTAAACTTTAACAGTAGCCTCAACTACGCTGTCAGGAGAATTGCTGATGAATACTTCTTCATCATGAATATCTTCCGGACGGATACCAATAACAACTGTTTTACCTTCGTAACCACCTTCAATAACCTTCTTCGCTTTTGCTTCAGGAAGTTTAATGGAGTGAGAACCAAAGGTTACCATTACATCAGAATTCTTCTTAACTACAGTAGCATCGATGAAGTTCATCTGAGGTGATCCCATGAAACCTGCAACGAACAGATTCTGAGGTCTGTCATATAAGTTCTGAGGGGTATCTACCTGCTGAATGAAACCATCCTTCATAACAACGATTCTTGTACCAAGAGTCATAGCCTCTGTCTGATCATGTGTTACGTAGATGATAGTTGTCTGTAATCTCTGGTGTAACTTGGAGATCTCGATACGCATCTGAACTCTTAACTTAGCATCAAGGTTTGATAAAGGCTCATCCATAAGGAAAACCTTAGGATTACGAACGATAGCACGACCCATAGCAACACGCTGTCTCTGACCACCGGAAAGAGCCTTAGGTCTACGATCTAACAAATGCTCGATATCAAGAATCTTAGCTGCTTCATGTACCTGTTTGTCAATCTGATCCTTAGGAACTTTTCTTAACTTAAGACCGAAAGCCATGTTATCAAATACTGTCATATGTGGATACAAAGCGTAGTTCTGGAATACCATCGCGATATCTCTATCCTTAGGTTCAACATCATTAACCATTTTATCACCGATCCATAATTCACCGGAGCTGATTTCTTCCAAACCTGCGATCATACGAAGTGTTGTAGATTTACCGCAACCAGATGGTCCTACGAAGATGATGAACTCTCTATCAGCGATCTCAAGATTGAAATCCTTAACTGCTGTAACGCCGCCTGGATACTGTTTGCATATGTTCTTTAATGATAAACTTGCCATTTATATACCCTCCTAAAATTTTGTACTTATCGATAATTCTTGTACAATTACTATATTTGTATGATACACCATTTAACTTTTAAGTACCATATCCCATTTTAACAAAATAGATTTTTCGGTTTTGTATAATTTGTATATCCTATTAGAAAATAAGTAGATTTACCGATAATAACTCAAAATTACGTTAAAATTACTGTCTATATTCAATAAAACCTTCACCTAAGACTTCCCTAACATCACTAACAATTACAAAAGATTTAGGATCAATTTTCTTAGAAATTTCAGTTATTTTAATAATTTCTTTTCTTGATACCACGCAAAACAACATCTTCTTCTCTTGATTTGAATACATCCCTGTTGCGCTTACACCGGTAACTCCTCGTCCAATTTGATTCATTACTGCATCCGCAATTTCCTCATAATGATCTGAGATGACATATGCCATCTTAGCAAATTTTAATCCTTCCAAAATTCCGTCGGATATTTTTGATGTAATCACTACGGCAATAATCGCATATAACGCATTGCCCAAACCAAATACGATTGCACCTGCCAAAATAATTACTCCGTCCACCACTCCGAGTATCATCGGAATGGACATATGCTTCTTGGTAGTATGAATCACACTTGCCAACAGATCCGTTCCTCCGGTAGATGCCTGGGAAGAAAATACGAGTCCAATTCCCACACCGCCTAACACACCTCCCATAATAGAGGAAAGCAGCATATCATGAAGCTTCAGGTCATAGATTGGGATCACCATCAAGGTCAGAATAAAAGCTACTGTTCCAAACAGATTTGCAATCAGGCTTCTTATCCCATTGATCTTACCTGCAAGAAAAAACAATGGAACATTACATAACACAGTGAATGCCCATACCGGAAATCCACCCTCAACAATGCCTCTGGTCAGATATTTTACCACAATTGCCAAACCAGAAACCCCTCCGGTAACTAATCCAAGTGGTTCATAAATCAGGTTAACGGATAATGCCATTAAAACCGAACCCACAATTATAATAATGTATTTTTTTATATAAGAATAAATTTCTTTCTTTGTTATCATCAATTCCCACTCCTCTTATAAAGAAGCACTTCTCATCCTTTGTATGGTATACACAACCTACTTGCTTTATGCATTATGACCACTTTATGAAATACTTCTACTATTTAAATTATAATCCGCTCAGTTTAATCACTTGTTGATGCACATTATCCTCATCAATAATATAGCCAGAATTAAGATTCATGCCATCCAGTACTTCAAAGTGCAGATTGGAAGACTTGATTTTAACCAAATACTTGGAAAGACTTTGCTTATCCTTAAGCTTTAAATTCGATTCTATGTTCGTATAATTAGTTGCAAGATATTCTTTTATTTCATCTTCTGATTTTAATCCCGTTACTGATTTTTGATAATCCCATTTAAATGTATATTTTGATACAGACCCGTTTCCTTCGTTTTGTTTCACTGATTTTTCCTGAAACATCGCTTTAAACATATCACTGGGTATCACCGTATAGTAATTAATATCAGTGGACAGCAATCCTTCAACAACACTTAGCGCATCCTTTGCGGATTGACCAAAATTAAAATATTCAGATAACGCAGAAAGCTTCATCATCTGAGGCAGCTCCGGATTAAATAAAACCATTTTCTGATATAGCTTTGCACTCAATGTAAAACGGGTGTTGAGGGGTAAGGTCAAATAGGTGATATTACCATTATCACAGTTTAATATTTCGAGTACCACACCTTCTAATTCCTTATCTTCACTATTATACGAGAAAATTAAATTCTTTGAGATCTTGTCCGGATCAACGGCGGTAACCTTCTCGTTATGAGTCTCTTCGTATGCAGTTTTCTCATTTTTTTCTTTTGGCTGCCAATAAAGCATCACCGTATAGTAGCTTATACATCCTGCAGTGACTAATAACAGCACCAGGATTGTTACTCTTAATATAATATGTATCCAGGTTTTCTTCTTCTTTCTTTTCATAATTCTCTCCATTCCTGCGCTTATAAATTGTCATAGTCCCCTTGCGGCTATTACGCAAAAAACTTTTTACTCCATTATTCTAGCACACCCCTTACTTTGAATCAATGTAACATTCTATGAGATTCTTTATATGATATGAAGATTGTGGTATACTATATATAATGTTTGTACTATATAATTACCCCATCATCATTAAATTCGACTGCCAGAAAAAAACTTTCGTAGAAAGGAATTATAATGTAGCCCAAACTGCTGCATTCAAGGTGATAGCCAATGAATAAAAAAACTGTACTAATTACAGGTTCTTCACGGGGAATCGGGAAAGCAATCGCAGTTAAATTCGCCAAAAAGGGATACCATGTAATCATTAACTGCGCACATAACGAGGAAGTTTTAAGAAAGGTAAAAACAGAAATAGAATCTTATCAGGTATCCTGCCACGCTTATCTTGGGGATATGGGTGATTACGATGCCGCGAAGGAATTGTTTTCTCAAATCAAGAAATTATACGGAGGGATTGATGTATTGGTTAATAATGCCGGCATCTCTTACCTTGGTTTATTCAGTGATATGACTCCCGAGGATTGGAACCGGGTGATTACCACCAATCTTACCTCTGTGTACAATTGCTGTTCTCTTGCAATACCGGATATGGTTAAGAATCAACGGGGCAAGATTATTAACATCTCCTCCGTATGGGGAAAGGTGGGAGCCTCCTGTGAGGTTGCATATTCCGCCTCAAAAGGCGGTATGAATGCTTTAACAAAAGCATTAGCCAAAGAACTTGCACCCAGCAATATTCAAGTAAATGCAATTGCCTGCGGTGCCATTGATACTGAAATGAACCATTTTCTTGAGGATGAGGAGCTAATGCAATTGATTGAAGAGATACCCGCCAACCGATTGGGGCGCGCAGAAGAAGTGGCAGATCTGGTATATCATCTCGCCTATAAAAATGAATATCTGACCGGTCAGATTATTGGTCTGGATGGAGGTTGGATTTAGGAGAGAGAATTCAACCTTAGAACTTTATTTATTGTTTTTTGTGTGTGTCACCAAAATGCTCAATTGTAGCAGACAGTGCTGCAGATACAAATACAGCTGTAAAGGTAAAGCCTGACAAGATAATTACCATCGACAACAACTTGGTACTCTCCCTGATGGGATACAAATCTCCGTAACCAACGGTAAAGAATGTTATTACCACAAAATACAGAGCATCTCCCCAGGAATTTATTGTTCGGCTATAACAAGGATTAGCGTAAATAGATTGTATTTCATAAACCAAATTGCTCAATGCAATAATGGCAAAGCTAGTATTAATAAACGCCAGGGTCCATATGCTTTTTACAAGTATTTTTTTATTTAAAATAATCCATATTACCCTACCCACACCAAGAATATTAACCACATACAAAACAGCACTAATCCACAAAAAGCCCTTGGGGTAACCAACATTATTATGATAAATTTGTGAGAACAAAACCACACAAGACAGAAATGAATAGATCAAAATGCAATTAATAGTTCTATCCTTCATATGAATTAATTCTTTCACAATTACCAGGAATACAAAATAAAAAGCATAGAGCAGCATCAAAAATACGAGAGCTACAATGATCGAAAGCAAGATTCGAAAAACAACCAATCCATCACTTTCCTTACGGTAAACCAAAAGGCCCACCAGCATACCAACGATTGCATGAAAAACAATAAAAGGTACCCAAATACCGGGCTTAATGTTTGGCTCACTGGGTTTTTTACCGCCTACTGACGTAAGGTAGCGCATCAAATATTTTCTGCTGCCCCATATTATTTGTATAAAATATAACAGCATGCCCATGGTCATCAGCAAAATAAAGATATCATACATATGGATTACTCCTTTCATTAATACAGGTTAACATTCTTGACCTATATTAATTTCTTATGCATCCTCCAATATTGTTTTTCGATTAAATTTTCCTTCAGAAATTAATAACCCCGCGAGAGTCAACACTGACCCAATGCAGGCAAGCAGGGTAAGCCCTTCATGCAATACAATAACAGAGGTCATGATAGTAATTGCCGGTCCCACATAAATGTATACGCTTGTTTTTACCGCTCCAAGTATCTTTACCGCCAAATTCCAGCTTACAAAACAAATTGCTGATGCCCCAAATCCCAAAAACAAAAAATTAAACATGTTTACCGGCTCTATCAACTTCTTAACATTGGGTGTAAAATCCATAAACAAAAGAGTTGGAAGCATAAAGATTACACCGTATAGAAATACTCTGCGAGTAGCTAAAATCGTATGATAGCCAAAGCTTGTAACCTTACGAAATAGCACCGAATAAAACGCCCATATCAAAGCCGCCAGAAATGCAAGAATATCTCCAAAGGGATTAATCTGCAATTTTGAGCTTCCGCTAAAGCTAATCATGCAAATTCCAGCCATCGCCGCAAGAAAACCAATAAAAAAATTCATATGTAGCTTTTCTTCCCCTTTTACAAACAGATGGGTAACCAATGCGGTTAAAAATGGTGCTACTGATATAATAATTCCCACATTGCAAACAAGGGTATAGGTTAACGCTATATTCTCTAACAAATAATAAAGTGTTATTCCGCAAAGACCGGAACCCGCCATCATTAATTCCCTCTTCACACCTGTGAATTTTAATCGACGTGGATAAACCAGGTAAAGTGAAATAAGACCTATAATAAAGCGAATGTACAAAATCTCCACCGGATTGAAATCAGTTAATAAAACTTTCGTTGAAACATAGGTGGTACTCCACAAAATGATGGTAAACAACGCTACCAAGTGCCCTCTAAGTGTTTGATTCTGTTTCATTCCACTTTCCTCCCGGCAGCAAGAAGAGTATCAATTACCTCTTTTGCCTTTTTATATCTCTCTTCAAATTGAGGATAAAAATCCGAATTTTCATAACTCTTAACATAAAACTGATTTAATATATACATAATGAGCTGTTTGATTAATTGATCTTCTATCCCTCTTTTAACAATGCGTTCTGCATCATTCATAAGATAATGCCAGTCCAGAATGAATTTTTTATTTTGCTCATAATCAGATGTATCAATCCACTTGCTAATTTTGGTCAGTGTGGTAGATTGATTCATACATTCTTGATTTTGATTAATATATTTAAAATCATGATTCTCATAATATCTTCCTAATGGAAAGATTCTGCATATTCCCGGGCGTAGGGTGTGAATACTGCATTTTCCATTCTCTTGGAGAAAAGCGCATTCCTCATTCTCACCATGCATTTTTAGGTTAGGTAATATTACTCCATCCACCATATTTAATTCAATTTTATCGCATAGAAGTTCTTCAAAGGTTTTATTCTGCCCCAATGTTATCCGGTATATATCGTAAGGATCCAACACAATGGAATTGCCCATTCCATGACAACAGGAGGCCTTCCCCTTACAGCCATTACAACTTACTTCTACCAAATCCTCTATCTCATACAGCTTACCGTCAGAGATTTCCTCCAAACTGCAATTTCTCTTCATACCCTTACTCCTTGCTTATACTAATTCATATAAATATTTGAATTCAAACTTTTTTTATTATAAACCCGTTTTTCTTTAACCTCAAAACAACCTTCGTTGAGCCTATCTTATATCTTAATAAATGATTTCACAACATGCGTATTGTACCACAGGAATCTTTGTCCATCAATTGTAAAAACAAACCTTCGTTTTCGTTATGTAAGATTAAATCCCTTCACAGCTTTCTTAATCAACTTTTCGTCCATTCTTTCCTTATGCTTTTGCTATACTGAATTCATACTTAGTCTATTAGAGCTTTACTTCTTCAAGTTTTATTTTTTAGCTTTACTTTTTAGGTTTTACTTTTTCAGATTTTACTTATTAGGTTTTACTTTTTCAGATACTTATTAGGTTTTAATTCTTTAGGTTACTTTTTCAAGTATTCCTTTCCCTCACTGAACCCTCTGCCTCTCACTTCGCTAACACGGCTTATCATCACAAATGCATTTTCATCAATTTGGTGTACCAGCTTCTCAACCTTAATAAGCTCCCTATTTGACACTACTGTCAATACAATATCAGTTTCCTTCTCCAAGTATCCCGTCATTCCATGAAGGAGGGTAACTCCTCTGTCAATTTGCATGATAATTGCATCCTTAATCTGTGCAGCATGATTACTTACTACCTTAATCTGCATTTTATTGGTTCCAAGAATCAGAAGTTTATCAATAATTATAGTATAAGTTAATACAAGTACTATACCATATAGCACCTTTTCTCGCTCATTCGTAAAGGACTGCAAGCCCAAAATCACACAATCTGCAACATAGAGTGTAATTGATATGGGTAGCCTCATATATTTTTTGAGAATTAAGGGAGGAATATCTAAGCCACCGGTACTTGCTCCGGCGCGGATTACCAATGCAATCGAGGTACCGATACAAATTCCGCCAAAGAGGGTGCACAGGAAGATATCGTCGGTTACAACAAAGCCGTCCCCAAGTCTATGAAGTAATGCGAGCGCAAGAGGATAGCAAAAGGTACTGACCAATGTAGTCAGTGCAAACTTTCTTCCCAACACAAAAAAACCAAGAAGGAACATCAAAATATTAAAGATTAATACGAAACCTGATATGGATATTCCAAAATAGTGATGCAAAAAGAG
Source organism: Bacillota bacterium (assembly GCA_023435895.1). Classification (GTDB taxonomy): domain Bacteria; phylum Bacillota; class Clostridia; order Lachnospirales; family Lachnospiraceae; genus Mobilitalea. The sequence continues at coordinate 129,914 of JAEZLH010000004.1, read as the reverse complement.
TGCTATTCCAGTTGTTCCCCCTGTAATCAGTCCCGAAGGTATAATAAACAGCACTACTCCGGCAGCGTAAAGAAAGTTACCAAATAGTATCATTAGTATTTCCAGCAGCATCCTTCTTTTCATAACAAATATTCCTCCCTCATGACTTTATGACAGTCGAATCAAATTTACTCCGTATACAAAAAACACGTCTGTTAAGATTTTCCCTAACAGACGTGGATCAAGGCAATTTGCCTAATACTTTTAATACATCATTCATTTATTAATATTTATACCATAAAGGGCATAAAAACTCAATATTAGTTTTTCATTTCCTCTATAAATAATGAAACGTCAAATCCTATCATTCTTTTAGAAATAAAATGATATTCCTTTATGACTTACGATAAATATCTTGGTGGTTCAGTGGAGAGTAAGCTCTTTCCCAGGTGTCCTACTAATCATGCGGTTTTTTGCACAAAAAAACTCCTGGGTTATGATTAACCAAGAGTCATTTAGTCTAAAAATCGGTATTCACTTATTGAGCTTCCCCATTCCCTATCTTTATTTGTAACGCTTTTTCTACTTTATCCTTCGAACTATTCACTTCTTCCAACTCATTTTCTGTGAGGTTCCCCTTATCCTCCAGTAACGAATAAATGACTTTCCTAATTTCAGTCAATTCCTCTTGTGTAAGCTCCGATTCAAAGTTCTCACCAATGGTATTCACAACCTTCTTGACTTTTTGAAGATTGTTTTGAATATTTTTAATTACTGCTATGTAATTCTCTAAAAATGCTTTACGATCATTTAGTGCTCTGTTTTCATCCCCAGAAATACAGTCACTCTGTTTCAATAATACCACCTCTCCCAGTGTATGTTCTTCATTATTTTTACAGCAACAAAGATAATGACAGGACTATAGCACTAGACGCTTACAAAAACCTTACACGATCTTCCTATGATTATATTAGAATATTCTTATAATAATCAGCATATACCTTTTCAATATTTTCTTTCCATTCCTCCTGCATTAGTTTGGCATATTTTTTATATACAATTCGGTAATCACTCTTATTTCCTATGGCTCTATACAGGTTTAGCATTGCCTCATATCCCTCTTGAGAATATGGGTTCATCTCGATTAATTTTTGGAGAACAATTTCTTCCTGCTCCTTTTCTCCTTGTTTTTCATATAATCCAGCCATTTTAAGCAGGATCGTTTCCATCTGTACTTCCAGCCACTTACGTTCCTCATCAAGCCATACAAAATCCAAATCAATTAGTAGGTCATTTTTATATAGCTCCAAAAATCTTTGCATACGGTTTAAAAAGGATGCTTCAGCGGATACATTGTTTATAATCGTTCTTCGAAGATCCACATAAGGGCAAACACCCTCTTTGATAAAGGAAATTCCATTTTCCGTGATTATAATTTCATCTCTCTCAAGTCCCGATAATTCCAGAGCTTTTCTTAACCTATGGAGGGATACGTAAAAATTATTCAGCGCTTTCTCAGGGTTCGTTCCGGGAAATAGTTGCATCAAAAGTTCATTCCGATATATGATTCGATCCGTATTAACAAGATAAAATGCCAGAAGTTCCTTTGTCTTCTTGGTTGCAAACTTAACGGGTCTGCCGTTCTTGTCATAAACCTCCAGTTTACCAAAACACTGTATTCTAGGCAAACTCCCCTCATTCTCCTTCTTTCTCAACGTAAGCACATGCATGATATGCTTCATAGTATTTTGAAAATAGCTTGCATTAATCGGTTTTATCACATAATCGGAAGGATGGACGCGATAGGCTTCCAACGCATATTGCGAATAGGCACTCACAAATACAATACAAGTACTTTGATTCACGGAACGAACCTCATCTCCGAAATCTATGCCATTCATCTGGGGCAATTCAATATCGATAAAAACAATATCCGGTCTAAAGCCTGCAATCTCTTTCACAGCTGTTAATGGATTCATATAGGTTTTGATTTCTTTCACCGGATAATCCTTCAAAAAAAAGCACAATTCGTCCAGAGCCGGTTTCTCATCATCAATTATCATAATTTTCATTTGTCCCATCTCCTCTTGAATATGGCAGACTCATCGAAATATCACAGCCAGCACCCTCCAAATTTTTAATATGAAGTGATGTACCGTATAGCTTTTGTAATCTCTGATTGATATTGTTTAGTCCGACACCGCTTCCGATTCCTTTACCTTCTGATAACTCTTTTATATTCACATCCGACATACCATTTCCGTTATCCATAACACCGATTTTAATCTTATTTTTAAAGCATCTTACATATACTAATACATCAACCTCTCCCAAACTCCCCCTGATCCCATGCACAACAGCATTTTCAACTAATGGCTGTAAAACCAGTGGAGGTATCATGATATTAACTTCCTCAATATTATAATGAACAGTAAGCCTCTCACCAAATCTTGCTTTTTCAATTGAAATATAAGATTTCACAAATTGAATCTCTTGTTCCAATGAAACCATATTATCTAAATTATCAAAGGCGAAACTATTACGAAGATATTGACTAAATTCTACAAGAAGCACTCTTGCCTCATCTGGATTTGCTCTAGAGACTGAGATAATTGCATTCAGTGCATTGTGTATAAAATGCGGTTTTATCTGCGATTTCAAGAACTTTAACTCGACTTCCAACTCTTTCTTTGCCATTGTTTCAATACGAAGCAAAGCCGTTTCATTTCCCTCCAATGCTTGTACATGTTTTTTGGCAATCACGATACTCTCACAGACTAAAAACACCAAAAATCCGACCGGTAAGTACTCAAGTGCATCACCAATCAGTATATTATTATGAACCATGGTATCATGCGTTCCACAGGACATATAAATCATGCCCGCAACAGTTAAGAAAAGAGTTTCCGGGTTTTTTTGAAAGGTTAAAGTACTGACCTTTAAGATTGTATACATTCCTACTAAAAAACAGATCAACTCCATAATATAAATGAATTGAGTAAAATAATAGATTGGGACAAACAAGACCATAGCCGTATAAAATATCAGATAGAGCAATGTAAATCTTCTTACTCGCTCATGAATCACATTCGGATATTGACTATTTGATAAAAGAACAAAGGTAAGTATCATCCAAGCTAAGCTAATATATTCAATTCGAACCAACACCTTTAAATCAGAAAGCAATGTAAATCTCGTTATAAGATGACTGCTATAAACCATTGTGCGAAAGATTACTCCAAGGCACATGATTCCAAGATACAACCTACTTTTTTCTTTTCTCCTGATCAAAAAGATAAATAAGGAGTCAATCAAAATCAACATGGAACAACCGATGATGAAAGCATCTCGAATAGCTAGACTCCTGTCCTTTGCATCAACATACTCCGGTCGACCAATTTCCGGAGCATACCAAAACCCACCTCTTGCGTAAACATAATTGGATATTTGAATGATGATATCGAATTCCTTCTTATCCGGTGTGTAATGAAACACCTGTATTCGATATTCCCCTTTTGCATTTTCTTCGCTAGTACCAATCACTCCGTTTTGTGCAACCAATTGATCATCAATATACATTCTATATGCGGTTGATAAAGGAGACATTCGAAAACCAATTGCCTCTCCAATATTCGCATTTTTTACATGCAAACGATAAGTGGCATATCCTTTCCCTGTAATATCCTTTCCAGGGATTTGATTTCTGTTCCATACGGAGGGTATTTTCACAAATGCGTCAGGCTTTGACTGCTCATTAAAATCGCTATCATTTAAGAATTTTTCCCAATAAAACTCCCATTCTCCTGCTAAAAAAGCATGCTGAAAGCCCATGCTTTCCCATTTGTTTAGGTCAAGCACTCCATTTTTTGATTCGATTTGCTTTACCTGTTCAAGCTGAACAATCGCTACACTTGTCAACACAAGCAACATGATGATTGCAATCCAAATCATCCTAATAGCGGGCCTTTTAAATTTTACCTGTCGCACCACTTAGCTGTCTCCTCTTTTTGGTATCTATAAGCCTTATTATCCGTACTGCTACCTTTTAATTTACCATTATAATATGGTGAATTTTGTATTCATTATATAGCAAATTTAGACCAATTACTACTATTGATTCATAAATCGCACGATGAAAATCCATAATTAATTAGCCGTTTTTTATGCAAATACACCAAGAAAAAGCTGCCAAAAAGTTATTTGCCATAAGGTAGTTTTTTACATTATGGCAAATTGAAGTTTTTGACAGCTTTTCTCAGGTAAATAACCCAACATTTCTGAGTTTTCCCCACATAATACAAAAAACGTGTTGCCCAACCATTTATGATTTTGCAACACGTACTATTATGAGAAAAGCTTATTCATACTCGCTATCAGCAAATTACAGCTATCTCTATTCCTGTAATCAATTAAAAAGCTTGTATATGACATTTCTACAATTCAAACCCACCAAACATAGCAAACACTTTTTCAACCCTTAGTATCATACCTCTTTGGTGCGTACATTCTTTGACTAATCTGATAAGAGGCAAACAATGCGACAACTGTAACCGTCCCCATTATGGTGGTAAGTATACTGTAATGATCCATGCTGCTTACATTAGTAAATACATCTCCTGAAGTTCGAAAGCCGCTTCCTTCCTCCGATAGATTTATAAGAACCAGAGATATTGCTTCCATCACTAATGCTACCGCCCCAAAGGATAGATACCATTTCTTTTTATCCCTTATTAAACCTAAAGGAAAAAGAAGCGCTGTGATAAATAAATAAAAGAAAATAACCGGTAAGCTATTTAACATCTCTTGTCTGATGTTAATTTTAGGCATATCTAAGCTGCCAGTCAGCACTGCTATCATACTAAGAATCAAATTGAACACATATATGATCACGAAACAACTAGCCAACAAGTAGATACTAATACGTATCTCCTGAACAGCTGTGTAACAACGATCCTTCAAAAATTGGGGTAAATTGATTAATCGATTATATACCGTGAAATATATTCCGATGCATGGCAAAAAGATCATCAAGGACGGAGACACCTCTATTGTTCCATGTACCATACGCATATTCATTCTGGACACTATTGTAAATAGGACGAAGGATGCGAATATCCACCTGCCCAACCCTTTCATATCAACTTTATCAAAACTACTTAACTTCATTATATTCCATAATGCTTTCATTCGTCGCCCTCCTTCTTATGAATCTCTCTAATATGAATCGCTATTTCTTCTATTGTAGGTAGTGAAATACGAAGCCCTTCCTTTTCCCAAATGGATTGATCACTTGTTATACCTGTAATTGAGAGTGAATTTTTACGAATTCCAAGGATGCTCTTTTCCATCACAGGGGAGTAAAGATTGTGTGGTATTTCAACAGACCTGTATTGTCCCAATAACTCTTCTTTTTCTCCCTTCATTACAATTCTTCCACTATCAATAAATACCAAGTGATCTGCGATCTTATCCAAGTCACTGGTTATATGTGTCGAAAAAAGAACCGAATGATTCTCATCTTCCACAAACTCCTGTATCATATCCAAGATCTCATAACGATCTGCTGGGTCGACACCGCTGGTAGGCTCATCCATGATAAGAATCTCCGGTCTGCAAGACAAAATCAAAATCAGCATAAACTTATGCTTCATACCGGTTGAATATTTTGCAATTGTTTTATCAAAGGGAAGATCAAATCGCTCCATGTATTTATTAAAGTATTCTAAATTAAAATCCGGTAATAAGGGGGCGATTCTTTTTAGAAAACGTTTGGGTGTGAACTGGTCGTTAAAGTTGGGACTGTCATAAACAATACCAAGCTTTCTTTTGATCCCTCTTTCATCTTCCCAATATTTTATTCCATCATATAAAATAGTACCGCTTTCTCGGTTCACATTATTAGCAATCACGTGAATAAGCGTGGTCTTCCCTGCTCCGTTTCGTCCAACTAATCCTGTGACCATACCTTTTGGCACAACCATATTGATATTCTTCAATGAAAAACCCTTTACTTTATAATTAACATTAGTCAATTCTAATGCATGCATCGTTTCTCCCATTATTTATCCATCTCCTTAAATATCCGATTTATTTGTTCTATTATCTCTGTTTTGTCGATTCCAGAAGCCCTCGCATATTCACACATTTCTTTCAACTGATGTGTAATCATCTCCATATTCATATCTTTAATCTGTTCCTTCATAACCTCCGCAACAAAGATACCCTTTCCCGGATGTGATACCAATATCCCCTGGTCACACAAATCATCATAGGCTCTTCTACAGGTTATAATTCCAACCTTCAGCTCTCTGGCTAATATTCTTATGGAGGGAAGCTGAGTGCCAGGAGTATATACACCATTCATAATTAATTCTTTAATCTGATTCTCTATCTGCTCATAGATGGGAATCTGATTGGCAGAGGATATTTTTATCTCCATAACTCACCTAACTTTCTTCATTTGCTATATGATGAACCATTCACCAATCGCAAGTTTTGTTTCATATTCTCTGATAAGTTTATTCAAATGACAACTTCCTTCTTAGCTTAACAATGCCTTAACTGTAATTACAACTGTGATTACTGTATCTACTGTGATTATATTATAATCACAGTAGAATGTCAACCATATATCTCCATTATTTCAGAACTTTTTAAGCCATGCTCTTACTTACTATAAATCTTCTCTTATCTCCAAAAAGAGAACCATCCCTTCTTTTCTTCAAGAAATATTCATTTCAATAATTATATACCAATCCAAATTCCCTAAAAAACGACTTTTATCTCAACAGTTTTTATAAGTGTTAACGTCTTTCGTATATTTCTCCTCATTCACTAATTGAATTCTTAATCGGATTCTTGGCATGCAAAAAGCCTAGAGATAATTTTTCTCCAGGCTCGCATAAGTCCTTATTTAATTCAAACTGTTATACCCTGCTTTACATAGAATCGCAAATTTGTTGCAGGCAATATCCTTGTGACTTAATTATAACACTTCACATCGATGCTATTTTTCATATTCGCCTTGCAGCCAATTCATCCCTAGGATTTAGCTCGCAAACTCCACCTGTGAAATAATTGACATCACACTAATCAATAATATATGCTTTCACAATTTCTCCGTAATATGCTGTGTGATAATCCTTGTTCGCACCATGAAAACTACTCTCAACGTCCTGAGGATAATACTTAGCTCTATTCTCCGGGGTTACCAGACTTTCTTCCTGTTTCTGGGTATATACTACCTTACACTCTAATGTAAGCGCAAACTCCTTGATTGCAGGTACCGAAATCTCCTCCGAATCTACTAATGTCAAACCAAGTTCCTTAACTTTATCCAAATTATGACCGGATTTTGTTCCGCACACACCCAATATTTTTTTATCATATTCTCCAACCGGAATGTTTATCGTAAACTCACCGTTCTTATCCAACTGCTGCTTTGTAAATCGATTCTCTCTCACAAACACTGTGAATATAGGTTTTGTCCATTCAATTCCAAGCGTTCCCCATGAAATAGTCATGGAATTCACTTTATCATCTGCTTTCGTTGTAAGAAGCACTCCGTTCTTAAGTTGCTGCAAAATCACATTTGCATAATCAAAGACTTCTATTTCCTTCTTCATCCTTCATCCTCCTTGAAACATAATCCTTATACCATATGATACTATTAAAATACCTATACCTGATGGCCGGGCATTTTATAAATATATCTTTATCATACCCCTTAAACTCCACTCTATGTCAATCCCTTTTTTATTTTTATCTTTTATTTTTTCTCATTTTAATGCCAAACACTCTAGAAATTTTATCCTACGAATTATTATACCCCATCCCGTTTCAAAATAGCTTCAATTAATAAAACATCGTTAAATGTATCTGCAATCGATAACTCTTCCATATTAATCTCGAGGTCGAAATTGGCAGGATCTCCGCAATAAGCCAGGGGATGAAAGCTATTTTGAGGCTTTAAGGTTTTGGCAATATCCTTTCTAACTTTCTCTGGAAAAAAAGCTGCCATCTGCGCAGTTTCAATCGCACCAGCATGATAGTCAGGCACATACCTTCCTTCTCTCATGGATGGAAGTTCAACTTTACCCTCTACTTCAATATTTAATTCCCACATGAAGTAGACCTTAAAATCAGATGCGCTGTTTTCATTTGATGCTGCTATCGCTTCTCTTATAACATCCAGATGCCTTCTATCTCCATGCGCATTCTGTACAAATACTCTATGAAAACCCCAACTTTGAAGGGATGTAAAAATATCCAGCAATAAACTTTTCATAGTTTCGGGACGCACGGAAAAGGTACCTGCGTAGGAAGCAACATCTTTACTCACGCCCCAATAAAATGGAGGCGCAATCAATGATTTGATTCCTTTTTTATCAAGTTCCTGCTTTAAAAAACGACATGACAAAGTACTTAAATAAAAATCCGCAGATAAATCCATATGTGGACCATGACTTTCAATTGTACCAATTGGAAGAAAAACGATTGCACCTTGACCCGCTTCTTGCTGTATTTGCTGCCAAGTCATTTCTACCATAGTATCTTCAAATACTGAAAAATTCTCCTGTACTCCATACGGTATTTCTTTCTTCATCATGACCTCCCTTTTATTACTCTTCTCCAAATTATAATTATTGTAGCTAATAGCGAAACAATATTATTGTTGGTATTGACTGTACTAATGATGCGAAAGCTCTGCTAAATATTATTTCAAACTTAGCTTCCACGTACATTCAATAATAACAATCTCCCGTTTCGCTATTACCCAATCATTATCTACAAGTATTATCGTATCCAGATTTTATATATTTTGTTACTGATGTCCTGCTCCACCTCAACCATCCCTGATTCCTGCAGCTTCTGCGCTCTTGATCTGGATATGTTCATTAATTCTGCAATCACTTTCTCATTTCTTATCTTTATTCCATATGGATTATCCACCTCAAGCAGATCCCCTTTTACAAAGTTGGTATCAACGATTTTTACACTCTTTTCTGTTCCAGTTACTATCTGATACTTTAATCCTTTTTCATCAATTATAGCTCTATTTCTGGCAAACAATCCTTTATCAATTCCAAAATTATCAGACAGCCTTCTGTCATTTATTAAAAACAGCTCATACTCCGTTCGGTTCATATCATCCGGTTTGATTCGCTCATAAATCTCCAAATTAAACGTGTGCTTACATTGCTCACACTGATAGATTAACCATATATCAACCCTGTTCCCGTTTGCATTTACACGAAAGCTATTCGTGTTTTGATAGAGTGACTTTTTACCGCAGCCGGAACAGTTACGTATAATCTTATAGGATTCGGCTGGTTCAATCCTATATTGATATTTTCTTACATAGCACATTTTGCATCTCCTTATCAGTAATACGGATCTGCAAAGGCTATTACATCCTTTGATTTTATTTGCAATAGCCTCTGCTATGCAATAAAGTTGGGTGTTGTCATAACTAATTCCTCCTCTTGGCATTCTGAGAAAATTGTATGACAAATACTTGCCTGATGACCACCTCAATCTTTTTTAGAATTAAGTATGAGCCGGATTAACAAATCCGGCTCCAATACTACTTTTCCCTATTCATTCATACTGCGTATAATTCGTTGAATACTTTTTTCTGATAAATAATACTGATTAGCAAGATTGTTGACGGTTTGGCCACTCAGAAATCCAAGATAGATTGCTTGATTTCTAACCTTCATTTCCTGCTTAATCTGAGTGTTCTGTCCCCATTCCCTTCTGCTGCCTTCTTTCTTAGGAATGTAGATATTTTCCCCATCCACGTACTCTTGAATCAGTTCAATAATTTCTAATGGCAGAATTTTTTCTGCTCTAATATAGCCCATTTTGCCCTCCTAGAATTCTTACTCTCATAGGAATAGCAATGGCTATAACAATGGTTATGATAATTGCAATAGCCAATGCTATGCAATAATAACGTATCTTCTCATATAATGCGACCCTCCTCTTATATAGCTGATTTTAATAATTTCCTTTTCTTAACGATAGCACAAACTGTGTATATTTTCCACCCAGAATTATATCCTGTTCTTTGGCTGGAGGTGACAGCTTACTGTTCACTCCCCTGTCAGAACTTGTCATAATGATTTCGATAAATGATTTTCGAAAAGGAGTATTTGCATTCGTCGGTATTTAGGCTCTGTCTTTTAGAGCCTTATGTACCGCTACGTAATGCAACTAAGCGAAAGCGGCTCCGATTCGGAAAACATTTGTCGAAATCATATTCTCTGTCTTGACTGGGAGTGAATAATAACACTATCCTTCATAGAGTCTTTTACCTTTACTCCTTTGCTTTTGGCGAAGCTTGCTTGTGGCTTTATTCCTCGCCCATTCATTTTCATTCTTCAACTGGGAATATAGCTTCCAACGTTCTTGCGAAATACTCTCATTCGCCAGTGCTTCCTGCACCGCACAGCCAATTTCCTTCGTATGAGTACAATTAGCAAATCGACAGCCTTGAAAAAGCTCTATAATGTCAGAGAAGGTATCTTCAATCCCCTCCTCTGCATCCCAAAGACCTAATTCTCTAATTCCAGGGGTATCAATAATTCTCACACCTGAGGGAAGAAATATCATCTTCCTATGAGTAGTGGTATGGCGCCCTCTTGAATCCCTCTCCCGTATCTCCCCGGTTTTCATTAATTCCTCACCAGCTATGGCATTTAGTAGCGTTGACTTTCCAACCCCGGACGAGCCGAGAAAAACGACGGTATTGCCTCTTAGCAGATAAGGGGAAAGCTGTTCTAAGCCCTCTCCTGTCATTGAACTGATTGCATATACGTTTAGCTTATTTGAGATTGTTTTTACTTGTTGTATATAATAATTCACATTCTCACACAAATCCGCTTTGGTTAGTACTACAATCGGTTCTGCTCCACTTTTTAATACAGAGCTTACATATCGCGTGATACGATTCTGATTAAAATTCTGATTGAGCGAATCTACAATAAACACATAATCAAAATTGGCTGCCAGCACCTGCTCTTTGATGGTTTTTACGTAGCCCGCTGCATGACCGGATAAATCCGTTCTTGAAAACTTGCTTTTTCTCTCTAACAGCCTTTCTATAACGGAGTAACCGTTTTCTTGCAGCCTTAATTCCACCATATCACCCACAACGGGTACTTCACTATTTTCTTTATAAAATGATCCTCTTAATTTCGCATTTGTTATTCCACGTTCACTAATCACAGTATATAGTTCGCGCTGTATTTCGCATACTTGTGCCTGTAATGGGGTATTCGTCTTACCATTCAAATCAGTGATACCTGTCAAATTTCTGTTCTCATTACTCTTACTTTCTTTCAGTATGATCTCCTTGAGCTTTATTTCATTCAGCCTTGTTTCAATCATCTTTGTTTTGTTCATCTTTGTTTCATTCATCTTTGTTTTGTTCTGATTCATTTCTTTCATTTTCCTCCAATTTTTGAGCACAAAAAAACTTGCCCATTGGCAAGCCTGTTTACGCAGTATTTACAAAAGGGTTTCTTGTACGCAAATAAGAAGGTTTCTTCTTCGCGTACTCAATATTTAATTATTGCTTCATCACCATATCCGCATTTTTCATATTCATCACTCCTTTTGCAAAATAATTGAAGGTTTTTATTAACATAACCACTGTATACGATAAGACTGCCCTTTGTCAAGGGTTAATTCAAAAATTTCCAAATCAAATCATTATCTAAGTTATTGTACACTCCCTATCCAGAAATTAGTATAATGTATTCGATATGTAGTCAAAGCAAAGCAGAGTTTTACTGCCAAACCAATGCAAGCCTTTTTTTACTTCTACAAAAACGTGTTTCATAACTTTCCTGTGTTATGAAACACGCCTTCTTTTCAAACTATTTCATAGCCTCTTGAAATACCTTAGAAAATATCTTATCCGACACTTTGACAATTAGATTGCCATACGCCACAAACCCTTTTTCAAATAATCCTACTTCTAATGTGGTACCATCTTTCAATTTAAAATATAAATGTGTAACCTCCATCTTAGAATTATAAATTTTAGAACTATTATCTAACTCTATAAAAGGTGAGGAATCTATTGCATCAATAAACTGAAGCATTATATTCCTAGAGAGTTTCAGTTCCTTGTACTGATTAGCGTCATTATTCCAATCACTGTGAAGCTGGTAAAGCGTACTGCGATAATTTTCCTTCAGCAGGAGCCTGTTTTCATATAAGTCTTTCCCCGTCGATAACGTAATTCCATTGAGATTTTCATAGAAAGTAATGTAATATTCTCCCTCATACATATAGGGTATCCCAATGCGGAAGGAATCGTCATAGCCATTTACTTTATAAACCTTCCCAACTGCCGAAGAAGCAAGCTCCTTGGAGTATTCACTCCTCTTTGACCATTCATCAAGATTCCCCACTGCCGTTCCCAAATAAGCTCCTATGAGAGCCTTCTGCTGCTCTTTACTGCATTTTACATTTTTGGTCTGTGTATAAATATTGCTGTGATATACTATAAGCCCTATCATATCTAGCGTTGCACTACTTTCAGAGGGAAGTTCTATCCTATCTATATAAATCCCCTTATTATTTGTTTCAGAATGACCAGCACTGCTGGGTATGGGCTTACTAACCTCTGCATTATCTCTACCATTTTGTCCTTGGGTATTCGGTGTGGTGGATTTTGTGGTGTTGATCCGATTCATGTTTTGTAATCCCAATCCTAATACTACAATCACAACTAATGAAGCAACTATGGATGCCACTTTCTTCGTTCTTTGTAGTCGCATCTTTTTCATTTTTCTGTATTCTTCTCTGCGTCTAAATACACTCTCAGCCATCTCATTATAACTCTTCATAAATAAAGCCCTCCTTTTCAAGTTGGCACCTTAAAGATTGCTTTGCTCTAAATGTGAGGTTTTCAATCTGTCGCTTGCTTTTCTTCATTACTTTTGCAGCGTCTTCATTGGTCATCTCCTCGAAATAACGCAGGCATAGAACTTCTCGATACTCCGCTTTCAGCTTAGAAAGGGTTTTATGAACCATAACTTTTCTTTCTTCTGTCAGAAAAGTTTGTTCGAGGGTATTTTCTTCTCTACACAGACTTTCCAACTCATCAATCGGTTTACTCATCAGGCGTCTGTTTCGTTTCATATAATTAATTGCCACATTTCGTCCGATGGTATATAGCCAAGTTTTGAAAGAATATTTTTCAGTATACTTTGGCTTTTTTATAACAAGCTTAAAAAAGACATCTTCCGTAAGTTCCTCTGTTATAGGAAAGTTTTGCGTATATCCGTTTAAATAAAATATCAACCCATCTTTGTAAAGCTGGATGATATCTACAATTCCGCTGTCGTCACCCTCAAGAAAACGGCGGTAGCTACTTGCACCGTTGTCCATAGACCTAACTCCTTTCTATGCGAATGGATTTTTCATCCTCACACTTATTAAACAACAAGAGAAGGTGTTTTTCTCACTGATTTAAAAAATTATATAAAATCAGCCTCAGTGTGGCAGCAGGGCTACATTGAGGCTGATTTCGATTGTTATTTATGCCATCTATCTTTTATAAGGATACACGAAACTTTAACTTGACGCCATAAGAACTTTTTAACATTATTATTTAACAATATTAACGGTGCCTTCTTTTCTGGGGGCTGCTTCCGGATTAGGCTTACTGCTATATCCTATAGCTGCAGAACCAGAAACCACATAATCAGTTGGTACGCCTAGTTCCTCCAGCACACTCCTTACCTTTGGAGCATTGCCAAAATAAGCCAGAACATGAATCCAGCAAGAACCGATATCAAGGGAATGAGCCGCTAAGAAGATATTTTCAAGGGCTACCGCACAATCCGCCTCTACCGTCGCCGAACTTTTATCGTAAGAAGTGATAATAATGGTTGGAGCATTATAAAAAGGATTGAAGTTCGGGTTCTCTCCTGCCTTTATAAAGCGCTCTTCTGTAGAATTTAACATTGTTTCTTTTACTGCAGCAACCAGTTCATTTATTTTTTCTTTATTCTGTACTACGGTAAAATGCCAGCCCTGTTTACCCATTCCACTGGGGGCGAATTTGGCTGCCTCCAAAAGTACATCCAAGCTCTCATCAGAAATTTGCTCCTCCTGAAAGGTTCTGATACTTCTTCTTGTTAAGATATTCTGTATTACTTCGTTCATAATTAATCTCCTTTTCGTTGTAATTGATATTATGTTTTATTCCCTGCAGTGTATTCATATCCAAGTTATTTTGACTAACTCATAAATTTATTTTATAATTAGTCCGATAAATATTTTTAGTGATGCAACAAATAATAACAGTATTATCTTAATACGTCCAGATAATTCTTTTCATCGTTTCTATAACCAACGGTTATGAATTGAATATCAACTATTATCACTTATCACTCATTATTAAGATAATCCAAAGACTGTTATAATATACGGGAGGCAGAATGAACTGGCAACATTTAGAATACTTTAAGGCAATCGCTGAAAACGAGAATTTTACAGAAGCTGCAAATGCGCTGGCTGTAACACAACCGGCATTAAGCAAAGCAATCTCCAAACTAGAAAAAGAGCTGGAAGTGCCTTTGTTTGAAAAGCATGGACGCAACATTAAACTGACCCGTTACGGAAACGCATTTCTCAAACATACCGATATTGCTCTATCTGAAATCAGCGAAGGTGTTCAGGAATTAAAGGAGATGATTAATCCAAATACCGGTACAGTATCCATCTCATCCCTTTATTCCATTGGATCACGCCTTATTCCCGAAACAGTAAGTGCATTTTTAGATTATTATCCTAACATAAAGTTCGAATATTGTATGGAGACAAATGAAAATATTCTGAAAGGTCTGTCCGCCAGACAATTTGATTTAGGACTGTTTGCTGATCTTGAGGAGGACAATTTCAGTAAAGAGCTTGAGGCAATTCCCATAAAGAATGAAAAGCTTGTAATTATCGTTCCAAAAAGTCATCCATTGTCCCATAAAGCAGAACTGTCCTTACTTGAACTGAAGGATGAGAACTTTGTGTTTTTCTCCGAAAAAACAAAAGCCAAAATAAGTACTTATTTTGAAACTTATGGTTTTAGTCCAAAGTCAGTTTTGAAACCTAACGATAACAGTATGGTGGTGGTTGGCTTTGTACTTGCTGGCCTAGGAATCTCCATCGTTCCTTACTCCTCGGTACTGCAAACAGAAGGTATCTCTATCATTCAAGTTAAAGAGCAACCATGTTATCGAACCATTTATTTGGGTTGGAAGAAAAATACCGAATTATCTTCTCCCTCCAAATTATTTAAAGATTTCTTAATTGATTTCATGGCGAAAATTGATTGTAAATCAGTTTCCTAACTAACTATTCGCAAATGTTGTCTTTCAGCTCAATCTTGCCATTTTGGTAAGAGGACTTTACCTCGTGCAATAGATTATTATAGAAAGAGATGGCTGCTTCCTGTCTTTGTTTTGCCATCTTTTCACCCTGTGCTGTATAGAAACGGGAATAGATTGATTCCAATTTATATTTATACTCCTGAAAAAAGGATGGTTCCGGGTCATCTTCCCCGCTTGACACATTTCCTTCTGAATCGATAGAATATAAAGGTTCCGAAACCTGTCCTTTATAAAAGAGCGTCCTAGCAATACCAATTGCTCCGGTAACATCTATCTTGTCTGCATCAAAGAGTATTTTTGCCTCCAGGCTTTGGGGCGAAGCATTTTTCCGATAACGATGAGACCAAATACATTGGCGCACCTGTTCCCCATATTCCTCCCCAAAACCACTCTGAAGCAGGAACTTATATGCTTTATCCCCTCCTACCATAGCGTGACACAGCTCTGGATTATCAAACTGCTCCTTTCGACCGATATCATGCAGAAGACAAGACGCGATTAATATATCATAATCGATATTTTGTTCTGTTTTTGCAATCTCCAGTGCATTATATAACACACGGTAAACATGCTCTTTATCGTGTGCACTGTCCGACATACATTCTAGCATATAGTCTTCCAGTTTTTGATATTGTTGTTTATTCATAGTAAACACCTCTCCAGTTCTTATGATCTTGGCTACACGTATAAAAGCCAGCATTTGTTGTGATAATGTTATTTTAATAAAGTAAAAACTCTTACTTCGATTACAAAGCATAAAGAATAAGATATGCTAATTATTTTATCATCCTATTATCTACTAACCGTAATATTAGTATAACGCCAGCTTAACATCATCATCTTTATACGTAATTACTTCTAATTATCAGTGATGGAACAAACGAATTCCGGTAAAGCACATGACCATATCATACTGATTACAGCGTTCAATAACATGATCGTCCCTTATTGACCCGCCGGGTTGTGCTATATATTTCACACCACTGCGAGCCGCACGATCAATATTATCTCCAAAGGGAAAGAATGCGTCAGATGCCAGTGAAACCTCCTTCAATTGTAAGAGCCAATTCTCTCGTTCTTCTCTTGTAAAGACCTCCGGCTTTGCAACAAAAAAATTCTCCCAGCTACCATCCCTCAAAATATCCAGATAATAATCACCGGTGTATAGATCGATACAATTATCACGATCCGCTCTTTTTAAGCCCTCATTAAAGGGTAGCTTTAACACTTTAGGATTTTGACGTAAAAACCACTTGTCTGTCTTCTGCCCTGCAAGCCTGGTACAATGTATTCTGGACTGCTGCCCCGCACCAATTCCGATGGCTTGCCCACCTTTTGCATAGCAAACGGAATTTGACTGAGTATATTTTAGTGTGATCATGGCTATTAGCAGATCTAGCTTCGCTTGATCGGTCAGAGCCTTATTTTGAGTTGCCACATTTTGAAATAGCTCTTCCGTAATAAGAAGATCATTTCTTTCCTGTTCAAAAGTTATTCCATATACCTGTTTGCGCTCAAGGGGAGCAGGAGCATATTCCGTATCGATTTGAATAATACAATAGCTTCCCTTCTTCTTTGCTCGCAGAATATTAAGTGTCTCTGACTCATAACCGGGTGCAATGATGCCATCCGAAAACTCATTCTGTATCACCTGTGTTGTGGATACATCACACACATCGGATAGGGCAATAAAATCACCATAGGAGGACATTCTGTCCGCACCTCTTGCTCTTGCATATGCGCACGCCTGTGGGGATAGACTTATATCCTCTCCAATCCAGTAAATTCTTCGTTCCACCTCTTTTAAAGGAATCCCCACAGCCGCACCTGCGGGTGAAACATGTTTAAAGGATGCTGCTGCAGGTAAGCCTGTTGCCATCTTTAATTCTTTTACTAACTGCCATCCATTCATAGCATCTAATAGATTAATGTATCCGGGTTTGCCATTTAATATTTTAATTGGCAGTTCGCCGTCTTCCCTATAAATTCTGGCTGGCTTTTGGTTCGGATTGCATCCGTATTTTAATTCATATTCCTTCATAGGAACACCTCCATAAAATAATATAAACCGTCCGGGTTCCCAAACGGTGCCCAGACGGTCGGCTTACAATCCTTCTGCGCTTCCCGTGGTCAATTCCACTTCCGTCAGTTACGCAGATATAAAATAATATACCATACTTTACCATTCTTATAAAGTATGTTCTAACATTTTTTATGACCTTTCTATGATGTCTTATCCATAATGCCTTATCTATTATGTCTTATCCATGAGGATTATCGTTTGATCCTCCAAATTATGAATAAGTTTAATCTTATGCGCTAGTCAAAGACCAGGCGAAGCTGTAACCAAGGTTATGATGTCCATCCTATAAAATAGGCTTTTTACAATGCGATTTCCTTAAATAATGATCCCTCCAAGGTCTTGATTTGGAAAGTCCGTCCTTCCAATACACCATAGGTATTGGGATTATTCTCTTTCGGCATAGAAATTGACCCGGGATTTATCACATAAAGCTTTTCACTTTTTTCTGCTACCGGAATGTGGGTATGCCCATAGACAAATAAATCTCCTGCACTGAGCTTCGGAAGATTGTCCGGACCGTAGATATGTCCATGACTTAAGAATATTCTCCTGCCATCATATAAAATAGTAGAATAGTCTGACATTACGGGGAATTCCAGAACCATCTGGTCCACTTCAGAGTCACAATTCCCTCTTATTGCAATAATCTTATCTGCATAGGAATTCAGTAATAAGGCAACTTCCTTGGGATTATATTCTTCGGGCAAGGGATTTCTAGCCCCATGATACAGCTCATCTCCCAAAATAATGATATAGTCCGCCCCTTCTCTATGAAACCCTTCCAATGCCTTCTTCAGATAATGCAATGATCCATGTATATCAGATATAAAAAATAATTTCATGGTATTCCTCCTTTAGTAAAATTTCAGATACTATTCCATTATATACTATGTCCGAAAAATTTCAACGTAGGATATCATTGCTAAGCATTACCCTTTGAAGGCAATCGCATCAATCTGAGCATGCAGGCCGTCCGCTCCTCCCTTGTGTGCAAACTCCGTCTGTATTGTCTTTCTTGCCGGGTAAATACCAGCGAAGCGTTCTTTAAATACCTTCTCCATAACCGGAATATCCCAGGCATCCCTGAGCAACACATCCATCTTTACTACATTATGTAGGGATAAATCAATTTTATTCAAACGATGTTCCATGTCATTTAGCGCACCATGTATCTGTTCCTCCACAGTGCCTCCTACATTACCAACGCAAAAACTAAGGAACACAAAATCTCCGGCCTCTACAATTTCTGAATAGGCATACTCCTCATTCACATTGGATCTAATAATTTTACTCATATTTTTCTCCTTCCTGCGCAGGAATTTGCGCATCAAATTTTGTGTTTCGTACAGTGCAGATACAAATCATCATATTGAAGGTGATATTCTTCAACCCTTTCCCCATTCCACTTTGTAATGAAATTAATGCTCTTTCTAGCAGTGATTTTGCATTCCGGCATCCTCGGCATAATGAGTACTCTGTCAATCGTTCTCCCTGCACTCATCTAAATATAGCAAAAGAAGTCTGACAGCTGTATGTCACACTTCTTTATATTGTTCTAATATTTCATTACAGTTTTGACAAATGCGTTTGACCAGTTCATCTGGTTCCAGTATCTTGATCTGATTTCCAAAGGCTAATACTGTACCATACCAAAAATGTTCTTTTGGTGGCACCGTGAGCTCATAAATAAAATCACCATTTTTATGCTCTTCTATAATCCTCCCATTCAGATATTCCTCGCACTTTGCCCGAATACTACGTTTGCAAAATAACTTTATGTTGATACTTTCTTGATTTTGCTCCGCTTGTTCCCACCTTCTCTTTGCTTCTTCCACACTATGAGCTTTACTGTTCCTCTGTCCGGATAGAGTGATCTCCCTCATTCTTAGGAGCTTATAAATTCGATATTCCTCATATTTTGTAAGATAGCACAATAAATACCAGTTATACCATTTATACATCAAACCAACGGGCTCAACTTCCTGTTCCTTTTCTTCATTCTCAGCGTTTGCATATAAAAACTTCACCCTCTGTCCCAGGTTAATTGCTCTTTGTAAATAAATCAGCTTTTCATTGGTATTTGAATTCTCTTTCAAAACCCCAAAATCAAGCACCAAATCCGGTTTGCAGTCAGGAGCCATTGCTTGCATTTTTTCCAGGGTATCATTTAATTCTTTGTCATCGAACGCTGATTTAAGTCCTTGTAATGCAGCCATGATATAGGAATGATCATTTCCACTAACCAGCTGGCGTTCCAATTTAAACGAATCCAGAATTTCATAACCACCCTCTGCTCCATAATAGGTAATCACTGGAATCCCTGCTAAAGAAAGCGTGTTGATATCACGCATTATCGTCCTTGTGGATACTTCAAAACGCGCAGCCAACATCTGCGCGGTCACTCTCTTATTAGATAGCAAATAGTTGGTTATTGCAAGCAGCCTTTCTATCTTCATTTCATTCCCTTTGCCTTCCTATGTAATCAAATTACAATCTTTGCATCGACCGCTTCAGAAGCGGATTAATCCCAAATTCATCTCATTTATCATCATTCAAGTAATCAACCACTCCCTGCCACGAAATGTTGTTCGAATAACTGTGTTTCTGATCCATCGACTCTTGATTCGCTGCTTTTATCAACTGCTTCATATCAAACCCGTCCTTAAGCAATAAAGATCCTAATATTCGTGGTTTGAGTGCTTTTCTAGGACATGCATAAATACATTTCATACAAAATATACACCCAAAACCAAATTTGATCTTACCGTTCTTCATCTTAATGTTATGCTTAGGACAGTTCTTTATACACACTCCACATTGATTACAAGCGTCCGATGTGCGAATACTTGCTCCAAATATACGTGCTCCCAGCTGCTCCGCCTTCCCCATCACAGCAAAGAATCGATCCACTAACTTAGGTTTCAAAATATTTCTCTTTCCCTGCATAATATCATCAATGATTTTGGCAATCTTTCTTGGCAAAATGTGAATTAAGTCTAAATTCATTTGCCTGGTCGCCTGTATTCCAAAATTTGATGGCATTACAATCATCTTCTCGTAGATTAACTTGTAGCTCTTTTGTCTTAAAAGTTGCTTGCATTTTACTCTGCAGGCGGTATTGGGAGAAACTTCTCCGCCACCGGAGACTGATATAATTGCGGCATAGGTTCTCTTGGCTTTGGGCAGCTTATGGGTCCACTCTTCCACTATGGAGGCCAAACGGAAGGCATATACCGGTGACAGAATGATAAGTAAATCGGTTGTTGTATCGGTATAATTGTCATTTGCGGCTATATTGATTGTATTTACTTGCAATCCCAAATTATTTAATTGACTTTCAAAAATGTTAGCAACCATTTGTGTACACCCTGTTCCTGAAAAATAAGCAAGTGTAACCTTTTTTATTTTCATATAATTCTTACCTCCTTAATACATTGTGAACCTAAACCCAACCATTCTAGTAAAATCTATTTGCCTTACAACAATCTACACTTTGCATTCTTAAGATCATATAATTTTTTATTCTATTTTATAGTAGTTTATTCTATTCAACAATCATGTATGGAATTATTTTCTTAAATCAATCAAATAGAAACGGAGTCAAAAAGCTTCCTTCTCGACTCCACCTTAAATATCTTCTGTATTCTTAAACAAGAGACTCTCCATTTATATATAATACTAATCTGCAAAATGAATTTCCAACTCTCCCGTTAAATTTTCATCAAATAAAATCACCTTTATTTCCAATCTGTGCTTAATTGAAATTTCCCCAACTTGTCTATATAGTTACTTACTATCTGTTTTATTTGCTTCTAAGTAGCAAATTATATCCTTTAAATCTTCACTTTCGCAACTTAACTCATCCATCATTTCTTTTATGCTATCAATTGGAATTCTATAATGGCAAGATTGATTAATTAAAACACAGGCTATTAAGAAAATTTTAGTATTTACTTCCTGACCATTATCTAAAGAAGCTTGATTCATTAAATCCTTTAACAATTCAATGCTCTCTTTAACTGTTAGCCTTTCTCCTAAGATTTTTACAGCGGCATATTCATTGCGATTTGTCTTAGAAAAAATATCGTCAACACGATGAGTGCTTTTTAGACACTCATCACTTAATACTTCAAATAATGCTTTGACAGATACGCCATCTAATGTCCTTATATATTCGTTAAAATCATCATCTGCCTTTTTCATATCGTCAAAAAGCTCATAAAAAAGCTCATCATCACAATGTCTTCTTATTAACAAGTAATAATCAATATAGTCATCGCCACAACTTGGATAACCTACGAATTTATTTGTTTTGTTAAGCTTATCAAATTCGACTTTCAGCCTATTTAAAACTTTTTCAATTAGGCTATATAACGCATTATTAAAAACGGCTCCGTCAAAATAAAAAGAATAATCTTTTATACCTTCATCAAATAATTGATTATCTACATTGATAAATTAGTTAATTGAATTAAATAACTTCATGATTTGTAGCGACTGTCCCTCCAGCCCTTCAACACAATCAAAACTAAAACTAAAATCACCTAAACTCATCTTTAAGGATTTAGCCTTATTTATTTCTTTATATTTAGGATATTTCTTAATATAATCATCTAAAGTAGACTGGAAAGATTCTTCATTATTAATATACATTAACAAATCACTATGTTCTGAAGTATATAGTGCTAAACAATATACATCTTTATTATCCTTTGAATTAATAAAATCCAGTAGCATATTTCTAAATCCCTCATATAAAATATCCTCAATCTCTTTTATGCCAATGATTTTTCCATTTGGTTTTTCTTTAGAAACATAACACTCATTATCTCTAATGAAATAATATCCGTCACTAATCGGTTTTCGCTTTTCATCCAAATACTGTGCTACTAAAACTGAATATCCAAACATATCATCATGTACAATTTAGTTCTAACTAAATCGTTTTCTCCTTTTCGAATTCTATATTGCCATATTAAACCCTTCTAATAATATTAATCACCCATAAATTTACAGCAATCCTCTTCAAAAGTATCCATCATATTATCAACAGACGTACAAATAAACCAACTATACCTCAAATCAGATAGCCTTAATATCTGCGACTTCTTTATTTATCAATTATATACAAATTTATGAAATTGTACAATATACAAATCAAAAAGTACTTTCATACAGTACCTTTCACTACCCCAAATCATCTTCGAGTAGTTGTGCAGTTCTTACCTCTTATTCTTTAAAAGAAATGGAGCAAGTTTTGAAAAAATGAGTGCTATGCCATGTAAAATAGCTTACGAAAAAATGATAAAATCTGTCGAATATCATTAGCGAACTTTTTCCTTTTAAATATCCCATAAAATTTGAAACGCTTATATTAGGTGGTATTCTTACCAGCATGTGTATGTGATCTCTACAATATTCTGCCTCAATTATTTCTACTCCCTTCCTTTTACACGTGTACTCAAAATATTAGCTACATCTGCCTTAATGTTTCCATAAATTATCTGTCTTCTAAACTTGGGAGCAAATGCGAGATGATATTTACATTCCCATTCTGTATGTGATAATGTATTCTTATCCAATTGGATACCTCCTTTGTTATTTTGGTGCGGTTTGAGACCCACACTCATTTTAGCAGCGGAGTTTTCTTATGAAAACGCATGAAGCGATTGGGATCCACCCGCATAGCAGGTGGTTTTTTAAAAGATTACCCTACAATAAACGGAGTCGAAAAGCTCTCTTTCCAACTCCGCCTTATCCATTTTTCTGAATTCTTAACCAGATCTACATTTATATAAAAATAGATTGAAACCGCGATTAGATATTCAGGTAGTTCAATCGTTTATTTTATTTTAACAAATGCCGTATTCGAATACTCTCCATATATCGTTGTCGATCCCACTTTCGTAAATGTTCTCACCTTAAAATAATATGTCTTTTTCGAAGTTAGACCAGTTTTTTTATAGGAGGTTATCGTCGATGCCGCTGTGTTAATCTTAGTAAAGGTACCCTTTGAACTAGTCGCCATATACACTTCGTATCCTTGAACCCCCGGTACTTTTTTCCACTCAACACTTGCATATTTAGTTCCGCTTTTTACTGAAATAACAGCTGCTTTTGGTTTAATGATAAAAGTCTTTGAGATCGTTCCGCTATAGTTTCCTCGTCCAGTTAAGCTTACGGTTGCAATTCCAGGGTTGAGATTGTTCTTAAAGCTGACTGTATAATTAGTTGAAGTAATTATTGTTGTACCATTTTTCAATACCACGGATGGTTTTATTGCATAGCCTGTATAGATATACGTAGTTTTAGATAAAGTTAAAGTCATCTTGGCAATGTTTACAGGCGTAATTTTTACAATCACTTTTCCAGTGACAGTATTAAAGTTTGCCTTACTAACTTTATAATATACGGTATAACTCCCGGCAACCTTAAAATACGGCTTCGTCATTGCATAGGTTCTTCCATCCGTACTATAAGTTATGGTTGCGCCTGATGGAACGGATGCATTCAGGGAATAGCTTTTTCCGTCATACTGCACACTAATCCCCTTAATAACAACTCCTGTCAAAGTCGCGGGCTTGATAACAAAGCTTCTTTGGATACTGCCAATATATTTGCCTTTTCCTGTAATCTTTACCGTCGCGGTTCCAACGTTAATATTATTCGTATAGTTTAAGCTATAATCCGTACCTTGTATCAGTGGAACCGTACCGTCTGTTACTTTGATTACGGGTGTTTTTGCTTTTCCATCATACACAAATGTAGATGGAGAAAGTGAGACGGATATAGAAGATTTCTGCAAGGAAGCTGATTCCCATTTTGCATATAAAACCAGATCTGAAGTTACCAAATCCGTTTTAAACATCCACTCATTATTAAAACCGCTATCCAAAAACCATCCTGCAAGTATATATCCAGTTCTTGTGATATTCGGTTTCGATATGGTTGATCCGCTTACAACATTAGTCAAATCGTCAACTGGGCTACCTCCATTGCAGATAAAGGATACCGTAAAGGTACGTAACCACTTGGCATAGAGCGTAATATTCGATGTTATAACATCTTTAGAGAAATTCCATAAAGTTGTTAATCCGCTGTCTTTATACCACCCAGCAAAATAGTAACCTTCTCTTACCGGATCTGCTGGTTTGGTAAGAAGCGAGCCTGCTTTCAATATACCACTGTTGGGTACTACGGAACCTCCATTGGAATTGTAGTTAACTTTATAGCCAATTCCAACTGTGGGGATTGTTTCTCCTGTTCCATATTTAACCCCATTAATAAAGATGGCTTGAGGTCCTCCTGTTAATGCACCGTGACCTCCTGAATAAACGGGTCTTACCTCATAACGTCCATGCGGGCTATCAGTTGATGTCCAGTTCTTATCGGAATAGGTATAGGAGTTTGAGTAAACTGATAACAGTCCACCTTCCCCATTCGCTCCTCCAGTTCCTCCATTTAACCCGCTTGCACCACCCTGCTGTCCCGAAACAAGGAAACATTCTTTTGAGGATTCTATCACAATTTTATCTGCAACAATGGTTAAAACTCCACCACCGTAGCCGCCACCGCCGCCACCTGCGCCGCCTTCTCCAATATAAATTGTTGGTGAATACCAGGTAAAGTAATATCCCTTACCTCCGTCTCCACCATTTCCGCCGCCGCCAACGCCTCCATTACCGGCATATTGACCACTTATTCCATTCTGTCCCACATCGGTTGCACCACCGCCTCTTACATTATAACTTTCTCCGTTCGCCCCACGGGTAGTGCCACCATATCCTCCATTACTTCCGCCGCTTTGCCCATAAGCACCGCCTCCATTGCCACCTTGACCCCCGCCGTAGCCACCGCCGCCTCCGCCGCCGTCCCATCCATTGTAGTCACTTTTTGATCCTGATGTCCCTCTACCGCCTGCTCCCCCGTTTCCTCCTTTACCATAAAGATAAGGGCATAGAATATAATTACCCATATCCGTTCCAAAGGCCGCAAGATTCGAGGTTGACATAGATGAAATAGGATAAAGCGGAGCCTCTGGATAATAACCATTTCTGACTCTAATATCTGCTCCTTCTTTGATAGTTAACGTCCCTTTTACAACTAAAACCAGCTGTGATATGCCTGTAGAAGTCAAATGTACACCCTTCTCTAATGTCAGGTTATCGTATTGATAGATTCCTGCATAGGGATTGCTACCATTTTGACCAAGCGCTGTATTGGTGGATATAACTGTAGTATTATCTTCTGCCTGTACTTGTTTAACTACAATACCCGCCAATAGGATGACCAACAAAGTTGCAAGTGATATCATGGTTTTGTTCCCTAATTTTTTCATTGTTTCCCTCCTTTATTTTTTTAAATTTATTTTACAGTTATTATATTATATGAACCTAACTGCAATCTTTTAGTTTTGAATTTGAATTATTTTCTTATATGTAATTCATATTTGCAAACAGGACTAATTATCTATCTCTTTAATTAAAATTTACCATATTCTTTAATAATTGTCAAAATAATACATGTTATTTTATCTCTTATTTAATGCATAGTCATAATTTTAGTGCATAGCTGCTTCTATAGAATATCAGAACAAAAAACGTCTATATGCTTTACCCACAAAGTTAATATAACAAATATGTCCTTGTATGTATTATGTATATATGGAATATTAGGTAGAATCGATTCCCGATCATAAGAGCACCAAAAGATGAACGAATAATGAGATTCTTTCTATTTATAGTACTAAAAAAGCCCCAGGCTGACTTAGATCAGCTTAGGGCATATTTGCAATAAAACTGTTTTAATTAAAATAATATTGATAAGCTCTGCCCATGAAATCTGACGCACCCTTACCATATATCTTATCATTTGCTTCAATAAGCTTCGGTTCATGAATATATCCCTCAATCACCATATTCCAATAGTTTTCGCCCATATCAATGCCTTGGGTTATTTCTTTACCTACTTGAACTAATTCATCAATAATTGACTGTATCTCAGGAGAGCTTACATCGGCTGTAAGATCTGCCACCAATTTGATGTTAAGTGCTTTACTTCTTTCTATAATGGCCTCATTTCTCTCTTTAGAATCCTTTATTTTTTTCATCCTAACCTCAAAATGTTCCAGATTATCCTTCATTGCTTCGGTGTATTTTTCAATACTCCCATATTGCATAATAGCCATCTTTGCGACCTCGGTTTCCTTCTCTTTGACTGTCGTAATAAACTGTTCGAACGCCTCAACTGTACCCCAGTTTTTTATAACTGCCTCTGTATTTTCTTCTTTAAATTTATTTAATGCCAAAATATAATCACTCATATCAAATTCTTTAAAACTCATATTAGTTTCTCCTTTCTCTAACTTTTCAAGAAGCTCTAGTAACCCGTTAAGCCTGTCTCGCTTTGCCTTTATTAATTCTTTCTGCCTTTTGTAAGCACTTATTTTATCAAATGCAGGGTCCATCATTATTTTTTTAATATCATTCAATTGAAAATCCAGCTCCTTAAAAAACAAAATTTGTTGCAGTATGGTAAGTGCCTCATCATCATACAGACGATATCCCGAAGCGTTTACCTGGGTGGGTTTGAATATACCTATTTCATCATAATACTGTAATGTACGTACGCTAACACCTGATAATTGTGCTACCTGTTTTACCGTTTTCATGATCGTTTGCTCCTTA
Source organism: Bacillota bacterium (assembly GCA_023435895.1). Lineage (GTDB taxonomy): Bacteria > Bacillota > Clostridia > Lachnospirales > Lachnospiraceae > Mobilitalea. The sequence goes on along the minus strand of JAEZLH010000004.1, from coordinate 102,759 downwards.
TCCATATTAAAGAAACCAACAAGTATTGCCGGCTAATACCTGAAACGTATCCTTACCATTATATTACACTATCACGGAACGTGATGGTCAATAGAAAAATGCAGATAAATTCTGTCTTTTAGCAAATGATGATTTACGGATACTCAATAAAATAAATCTTTAAATATAAAAAACGTACCTATACAAAGCCTGGAATGCAACATTCTAGGTTTCGTATAGATACGTTCTTTCATTAATAATATTTACTTATCTCTGTTCATATTCTTTTTTCTTTTTTCAGGGGATTTGAATTTTGCAATCATTCCCGCGTTACTTTTGTATGGATGATTTCAAGTAAACGATATTACTATCATATACCTCACCATTCCACTGTGTATACATTAATTTATCTCCCTTAGGACTCCAGCAGGTGGATGCATTCTGGATATCAACAGCTATTTGGGTGGCTTTTGCAGTCAGTATATCATATACATATAACCCATTCACTTTTGCATTTGTATCAGTACTTTTGACATTATAAGCAATCATTCTCTGATCAGCAGACCAGGAAACACCCCCAATATTTGTTCCTTCTGCAATTTTCACCTGTTTACCCCCATCTGGGTCGCAAAGCAACAGTGTGTTTTTTGTGTTGTCACTTTGAAGCACCAGCATTTTGGTTCCATCATCAGAGAGAACTAAATCAAAAACATTCTTTAAATTTAGATTTGTTTTCTTATTTGTGGTGCGATTTATCTTAATTAAAGAAGTATCCTCACCCGTATTATAATAAATATTGTCCTTTGTCATGCGAAGGATAAAGACAGATTCCTCTTTCAAACCCTTTAACACTGAGATGTCTCCCGATACATTAGCCAAGTATGCACCATTTTTGTATGCCGCACCAACTACTTCATTCCCAAACCATACAGCACTCTTCGCGCTGTCAATCTCTTTCCCAGTGATGCAAAAGGTCTTCTTGGTATTAAGATCCATTACATAATAAGCAGGATCTCCCAGAACGTACTCCGAATATAACAGATACTTTTTATCAGCTGACAGGGTAGCTCCTCCCAAAAAAACATCCTTTTGTTCCTTAATTGGTTTATATTCTTTGGTTTTTATATTATAAAAATACAAGCTTTTTGGATAGGAATCCGAAAGTTCTGGCAGGGTCATCTTGCCCAGTTTGTCATTATCCTTGGATACAATCACGGTTTCCTCATCCAGCCAATCAGATATTTCAACATTTTCGAGCCTCTCGATTTTCTCCACTGACATCACAGGCTCCTGCGCTTCCTTATCACCATTATCTATTACTGTGATAGAACCTCCCGGCTCCTTTGTGATAACTCTGCTTTCCTCCTTTGCACCACATGCATTTAAACTGAATATTAACATTAGTACGATTATAATTTTTACTGATTTTTTATTTTTCATTTTAATCGCCTCCTTATAGATACATCATAACAGCCATCTGTTTCTATAAAATATACAACAGTTTCGAAAATGCAAAATTAATGTAACAAAATTGTTTCCAACCACATTTTAATGCTCATAAGCTGGAAGCATGATTCGAAAGGTAGTTCCCTCCTGATCCGATTTTAAAAGCGTAAGGGAGCCTCCTTGTACCTCTGAATATTTTTTTGCAAGCGACAATCCCAAACCCACACCACCATTTTCTCTGGCTCGATTCTTATCAATCGTGTAAAAGGGTTCAAAGATTCTATTTACATAGTCTGTCGGCATGCCTATGCCGGTATCTGTGATGTCAATTACAATCTGTTTCTCTTGTATCTCATTTTTTACAAATATACTGCCCCCTGTTTTGTTGTACTTAATGGCATTGTCCAGGAGATTCATTAATACAATTATTAAACAGTCCTTATCCGCTTTTGCATAAGCTTCCACTAATTCTGTCTTCGGTTGAATCCCGAATTTATCGAGTTTCCCTCCAAGACTGTTTAGAACCATCAAAATTATTTGTTTTACCTCCAACCGCTCCATCTTATATTCGAACTCATATTTATCCAGAGCCGATAAATCAAGCACTTTTACTACCATTTCATATAACTTTTGAGTTTCACTTTTTATATTTACTCTCGCTGTCTCAATCAACTCATTATCTCCCGGATACATTTCCAACAAATCAAGATAGGCTTTGATCGACGTTAAGGGTGTCTTAAATTCATGGGTTACATTTCCGATAAACTGCTTCTGCTGCTGATCCAGCTTTGATAATCTACCAACTGCCAAGGTAAGCTTCTGCTGTTCCTCCTCCATATCCGAAAGTGTCTGCTTGATTTGTAAACTCATACCACGGATACCCTCACTAAGTCTCCCTAATTCATCCCTTCGCCTAAGGACCCCCACATTATAATGTCCATCTCCAATGTGACTCACCTCTTTCTCAAGGCGGATAATACTATTGGCAAAACTTCCAAAATAAAGATAAGCCAGAAGAAAGCTGGCAAGAAACACTCCCGCTCCTACACTGACAAATAGCTGTCTAATCTGTTGGTAAAACTCCTGATACGGAGCTAATGAAAAATTAAACCTTACTACACCGATCTGCTCACTACCTAATTTTATGGGAGCAAAGTAATACAAATCGTCTCCTTCCGTGAGATATGCGGTTTTGTGATCCAGTGCTAAGTTGAGTGTTTTGCTTATATTCTTTGACTCATTCAAAGGCATTTTTTGACTGACAACGTTGCCCTCTCTGTCATATAGTACTACAGTTTGACCACTGATTAACGCTAATTGCGCAGCAAAATCAACTCCCTTTTCTGTAAGGAAGGATTGGGTTGATTGATTTGGTTGCGCTAAAATTGTTTGAATAAAATATGTATTGGCGATCTCTGCCTGCTGTGCAAGATACTGTTCGTACCGAACTCTCTGGTTATTCTTAATTCCATTTAAAGCTAAAATGCTCAATATGAATACGGTGAGAAGCAACAGACCCGCCAGAAAAATACTGAATTTAATCTTTATACCGCTTCTCACTATAACCTCCTAATGCCTTATAGCCAATTCCATGTACGGTTTGTATCATGTCCATATGCTTTTCTCCAAGTTTCTTTCGGATTCTTTGTATATGAATATCCACCGTGCGTGTACCACCAACATACTCTATTCCCCACACCAGGTCTAAGAGCTGCTCCCTGGAATATACCCAGTCTGCTTTTGATAGAAGCAGCGATAATAAATCATATTCCTTTGGAGTTAGATCTATCTGCTGTTCTTCTACAAATGCTGTTCTCTGATTCGGGTAGAGTACAATGCCTCCAAGGATAATGTTGTCCTCTTCCACTATATCTCCAGCAGCAGATTGCATTCTCCTTAGCAAGGATTTTAAACGTGCAAGCAACTCCCTCATATCAAAAGGTTTTGTGATATAATCATCCGCACCCAGCTCCAGCCCTAAAATTTTATGTACAATGTCATCCTTAGCCGTTAACATAATTACCCCGATTCGATTAGACTCTGGAATCTTTTTAAGAATATCGTAACCATCCATACCTGGAAGCATCACATCCAAAATAACCGCATCAGGGTTAAATTCCAACAGACTTTTCAATGCCTCACCGCCGTGATATACCACTTTTGCAGTATACCCTTCTTTTTTCAAAGCAAATGCAATGGCATCTGCAATATTTTTTTCATCCTCAATCACCATTATTTTTTTATTCATAATTATATCAATGCTCCTTACTGCACAAATAGCCATTATAATTTTCATATAAAAGTTTAATTCATTCTACGTCTCAATTATATGTTTGTCAATTTATTCTATTTTGAGGCAAATAAAAAAATCCCCAAAACATTTCTGTTTTGAGGATTTGAATTTTGTAATAATTATCTCTTTGAGAACTGAGGTGCTCTTCTCGCTGCCTTTAAGCCGTACTTCTTTCTTTCCTTCATACGAGGATCTCTTGTTAAGAAGCCTGCTTTCTTGAGTGTAGGACGGTAGTCACCATCTGCATGTAATAATGCTCTGGAAATACCGTGTCTGATTGCACCTGCCTGACCTGTAAAGCCGCCGCCTTTTACGTTTACTAAAACGTCAAATTTGTCTGCTGTGTCAGTGATTGCGAGGGGCTGACGAACGATTAACTTTAAAGTTTCTAAACCAAAGTAGGTGTCCATATCTCTCTTATTTATTGTAACCTTACCTGTTCCAGGTACAAGGTAAACTCTTGCGATACTGCTCTTTCTTCTTCCGGTTCCGTAATATCTTGCCTTAGCCAATGTTATTTCCTCCTTTCAACCTCAATTAGTATTTAATCTCTAATACTTCTGGTTTCTGTGCAGCATTTGCATGCTCAGCGCCAGAGTATACATGTAATTTGTTAATCATGGATCTTCCTAAAGGTCCCTTCGGAAGCATGCCTTTTACTGCAAGTCTGATTACTTCTGTAGAGTCTTTCGCCATTAACTGAGCTAAAGTTGTCTCTCTCATACCACCCGGATAATCGGAGTGATTGTAGTAAATCTTTTGTTCAAGCTTCTTACCTGTTACCTTAATCTTATCTGCATTAACTACGATTACATAATCACCTGTATCGATGTGAGGAGTAAAGGTTGGTTTGTTTTTACCTCTTAAAATAGCGGCGATCTCAGAAGTGAGACGTCCTAATGTATGTCCTGTAGCGTCAACTACATACCATTTTCATTCAATTGTTGCCGGACTAGCCATAAAGCTTTTCATGGGTTTACCTCCTTATGAAAATGTGTTCCAAATATTATTTTTTTCTTAACCAGTTTGTCGCTATTATGTCAAATTGAATCGGAAATATTCAATTATTTCAAGCTTACTGTGTCAAATTTGTCGGTTACGTCTTCAAATACCGTTACCGGGGCTTTGGTTCAGGCATTCTCACGTCACAATTCATTATTATATTACATGTTACCTGGAGTGTCAAGCATTTTCCAGTAAAACCAGCGGTGAGGGATAAATTTTATTGTTCAAGATAGATTTGTGTTGAAAACACTAGAAATTACGTGTCATCCACACCTTTTAGTTTTTCGGACTAAATTATCCACGCCAAACAGCCTAAATCCCCTTACCTGCTCAGATAAGATTTTCATCCACCTTCTGTCGCATCACTAAATGTCAAAAAATACCCAACTGTGTATTGCTGTATATAAGATATTCTATCATCCTTTCATTTAACTCCGCAAAAAGTGGTAGTTGCCTTGAGGATAATCATTTGTCTTCTATATAGCTCACATAGTTATCATAGCCATTTTCTATTCCCACTATAACTTTCCATCAACTTAATTATTTCAAATGGAGTGAAAAGCTGCCTCCAAAACACATCTTCACTAGGATGCATCTTAGAAGCAGCTTTAACTTATTGATGCTAAATAAAACAAGTTAACTTTTCTATTATATCCTTAGTTTAGTTCTATTGTATCCTTAGTTTATAGTTCTATCACCAGCACAAGTTTATTTTTTAACCGTCGCACTAATTTGAGCATCACGATAACCAGATTTGGTCATCTTTATATTAACTTTTTTGCCTGCTTTTTGTTTTGGTATATTTACTTTATAGGTACCGTTTGATGCTACCACTGCTTTCCCAATTAGTTTACCATCTACGTATATTTGAATCGTTGCCCCCTTTAGTCCCTTCCCTGTGACATAAGTTGATTTTGCGGTGATGGATGAGGCTGTGAGTGTAGTAAAGGTATTCAGTACATTGGTTGATTTCTCTATGGTTGCATATCCGCTCTTTGTCATCCTGATACTTATTTTTGTTCCAGCTTTTTGCTTTGGAATGGTTAATTTAAATGCTCCTTTGGAGTTAACCAGTGCGCTGACACCAAGGGCTTTTCCATTCACATATGCCTGAACCTTAGCACCATATAAACCTACTCCAGTCAGAGCTGTTTGCGTATTATCAATGCTATTAATGGTAAATGTCTTAAAAACATTCAATACTGTTACTTTTATGGATACTGTCACTTTATTCATATCTTTATCTGTAACGGAATACACCACATCATATACCCCTGCTTTTGAGGTGTTTACTTTATTCGATACAACGATTTTCGCAGTAAGATTACCATCCTCTTTATCCGTGGCTGTAACACCATTCAGCGGATAATACTTACTTCCTACCGTTATCGTCTTGTTTGATGCTCCATTAATTACAGGTTTTGAATTCGTTCGAACTGTAATTTTGCGTACAACCGATATTACATTTCCATCATTGTCTTTTACACTATAGGTAAGTGAATATACACCAACCTTTGCAGTATTAACCGATCCTGATACGGTAATTCTTGAGGTTATATTACCATCTTCTGCATCACTTGCACTTACACCTGCTTTAGGGTCAAATGAATCTCCTATCTTAATCGTCTTATCTGTAGCTCCTGTGATAAGCGGTTTTGTATTGCTTCGGACTGTAATTTTTCGTACAGTCGTGGTTATATTACCATCATTGTCTTTCACTTTATAGATTAGGGAGTATAGACCTGTTTTTGCTGTATTAACTGATCCTGATACGGTAATTCTTGAGGTTATATTACCATCTTCTGCATCACTTGCACTTACACCTGCTTTGGGATCAAATGAATCTCCTATCTTAATCGTCTTATCTGTGGCTCCTGTGATAACTGGTTTTGTATTGCTTCTGACTGTGATTTTGCGTACAAGTGATGTGGTATTTCCATCACTATCTTTCACCGTATAGGTTAAAGAATACACACCAACCTTTGAGGTATTAACCGATCCTACTACGGTAAGTCCGGCAGTTATATTGCCATCTTCCGTATCGCTTGCACTTACACCTGCTTTGGGATCAAATGAACTGCCCAGTAATATCGTCTTATCTGTAGCTCCTGTGATAACCGGTTTGTCATTGGTTCGCACGGTTATGGTGCATGGGTTTGTCACTTTATTCCCATCACTGTCGGTTACCGAATAAGTGAGTATATAGGAACCCGCTATCTTTGTATTCACAGTTCCATTTACTTGAATTAGGTTTGTAATATCACCATCTTCTGGGTCGGTGGCTGTAATGCCATTTTTGGGGTCAAATGTATCCCCAATTTTAATTGTTTTATCGCTAACCCCATTAATCGTTGGAGGCGTATTGGCTTCCTTTGATATGATCGTATAGGTTATGTCCGCCCCTTTATTCGTAGGTACCTGGAATTTGGTGGTATCGATTGCTTTTGCAACTCCACCTCCACCTTTCAGACTTGTGCCTGTTCCAGTATACATTGGAGTCGAGATTCCTGAAAAACCTGCGTCTCCTTTAAATCCTCTAAGACCGCTGTTTTTCTTTAATAATAAGGCAATTCTAAAGTTCGTCATAAATTGACCAAAGGACATATTCGGATTGATATATTTCTTAATCAATATTTCTATGTCTTTATAATTGTTATTACCTAATTGTTGTAACTCCTTAAAGATTGCATCTCCCTGACCTGCTTGCAGTTTAAAATATTGCAGGAAAAGGTAGGACAAGGAATAATTTGATAGCGTATCCCCTGAATAGTCCCAATAAAGCATTGAGTGCCCGTTTTTGATTGAGTTAGAACTATTATAATAGTCAATCCGATCCGTCAATGCTTTTCCTTCATAAATTTGCTCCGCAGCCATTGACATTCCCTCATTCAACCAGACGTCCATAGGATCGCCATCTTCTACGAAGGCGGATTGATTATAGTTAACCATATGTTGAAATTCATGTGCTAAGGTTGAATAGCTATTTGAAACATCCTTGGGGTTTGTTGGCGTCCACATGGCTGGGTATGTATCAATATAAAACATCTCGCATTTGTTGGAATATGCCACATTATACAGATCACCTGAATAGAAATAACCTGCAATATATCCACCGCTTCCGCTAAATCCATCTTTTATGTCATAACAGAGTATTTCTAACTTGCCATCCCCATCAACATCAGACTCCTCACCAAAATTACTTGTAACCTTGGGATAAATATTGCTATCGAACTCTTTGCCTAAACGTTCCGCATCCGCCTGCGTTATCTGATTATCATTAACCCAAACATTGGCATGAGATCCGGTATACTGTAAGGTTGCGCTGATTTGATAGGTGCTGTCATCGGTCATATCTGCAACATAGAAGGATTTCGAATCTCCTATGGCATATTCCTTGATAATAGACTTGTGCTGATTCGATAATAACTTATCCCTGTTCGCTTTTCCATCAAAGGGAATATTAACATCCATTTTGTAAGCATCTCTATTTAATGCTTTATTAAAGCTATATTTATCATTATTTATAGAGAAGGTTCCTGTATTTTCCGTCACATCCACTGATTCAGATTCATTGGAAACAACAGCATAGCCATTGTTTGTTGCACTTCCTCCACCGGTATAGAAAGGATTTTTAACCTTAAATCCACAATAATCACTATAATTGGTACTATATATACTAGGAAATACACCGACAAAAATATAAATAAACTCTTGTCCCTCATACCAACTCTTCGGAAAATTTACGGTATATGTTACTCCTTTATAACCATAAAAATCACCCAGCGAATTGTCAAGAAACACGGTAGAACCATTTCCATTGTCTTTCAAGAATTCAACGTTAAAATACCTATCCTTATAATAGGCTTCATCACAATAGTCTACCAAACTAATTTGCATTGTATTGGAATCAACATCAGTAATCTCCTTAAAGTAGACATCTTGAAACTCACCCCATGAATCCCATAACGACCCAACATAATCTCCATCCGTTTTTAACGGATAATCACTCGTTGATGAATAAGATGCCTCGGGTTTACTTATTTTATTGTTATTGCTTTGATCTTTGATGCTTTTATTAATATTCTTTAAACTGGGTAAGGATTCATACGAATCTTTATTCGTCTTTGAATCCTTACTACTAGCTTCTGCTTGTGTACTAATTACATTGGTACAAATAAGTATAATCCCTAATAGTACTGCCAACACTTTCTTTTTCAAAACAAACCCTCCCTGATAATCTAATTACAAAATCCTTCTTTCCATCATTTCTTTGTCTGTTTGGTGTCTTATACTTACAGCACTCTTTCGTACGCTTTATATATCAGTATAAATTATATGGTATATTTTTACAATTAAATTAATCCTTTTAATTTTTACAAATTTCCACCGTTTATACTAGAATTTATTAATAAAAATAAAAACAACCCCAATCACTAATTGATTATTGGGGTTGTAGGATGGTACTCTCTGCTCCGACTTCGCTTTACTACACTGATTAAGATTTAGTACAAAAAATAGTTACCTCTTACTCCTGCAGCAAAATTAACGGGTTTTCATATACAATTTGATAAACCATTTCCTCTTTGCATTTTTTTAATAATGCATCTACTGCCTTCTCTATATTAGGTATACGAACCTTACTATCATGGCAATCGCTTCCTAGAAAATGAATCATTCCATTTTTAAAAAGCTGTTTATTATAGGTAACTCTCGAATTAAACCGCCCACCAATCAGACTGTTGCAGTTCATCTGCATATAACAACCTAATTCCATCATCTCACTGATATGACGTTCATTTTTATAAAGATCCAGATATCTTTCTACATGAGCAAGAATCGGAATGTACCCACTACGAACCAATCGATCAAGCCCACGGTACATCACACTGTATAATTCATTATAAGAAAATTCTACTAATACATAGTTGCTGTTCGCAATCGTCAAGGCCTTTTTGCTATTCAGCTTCTCTATTACAGAATCACTGTAAAAGATCTCATTCCCTAGGTAGATCCGCATATTCTCATCCAGTTTTCTAGCCTCAGCCTCAACCGTATCCTTAATAGCCTGCAGCTCCTCAACCGGTGTATTCTCTCTTCCAACAACATAATGCGGTGTTGCAATTATTGTTTTAATCCCCTGTTCCAATGCAATTTTAATCATCTTCATGGTTTCATCCATGCTTTTTGAACCATCATCCACTCCTGGAAGAATGTGCGTATGAATATCAATATAGCCAGTAAATTCTCTCATAGTTTATCAATCCTCATTCATTTTATAGACTGTAAAAACCACAGAAAAGGAAGCCTTACCATCTGTAATAAGATGTAATATGCTCCCTTAGTTATTACAGGTAGCGCTTCATCCTTCAAACTACCCCGTACACAATTATTCTCTTCCTTGAATCATATTATTCCGATGTAAGCTTTATTCGCACCGCCATATTCACCATAATGTTTGTAGTATTTATGGTAATATTTTTGATAATATCCTCCCATTTTTACCGGAACTTTATTCATAACAGCACCGATAATCTTGCAGCCGGATCGTTCAAGCTGTTCCTTCACATCCTTCGCAAAGTGGTGGTTAATTGTATTCGCTTCCACAACTAGAATTGCTCCGTCCGACATCCTTGCCACGACAGCACTGTCAATTACAGCACCTAAAGGAGGTGTATCAATGATAACATAATCATACACTTCTCGCAATACCCGGATCATATCAATAAATCGATCATGCCCTAATAATTCCGAGGGGTTCGGGCTGTAATCACCCGAAAATATCACATCCATATTAGTACATGAGGTTGTATAAATTACAGCACTCAGTTCACGTTGACCGGAGAGGTAGTGGCTCATTCCATATTCTACTTCTCCAACCTTATAGCGACCGATTAATACAGATTTTCTTAGATCTGCATCGATAAAAATCACCTTCTTGCCCGCCTCTGCAAAGGATACCGCCAGATTAAAGGATACACTTGATTTTCCTTCATTGGGCGTGCAGCTGGTAATCGTTATAACCTTAATCTCAGTACCGCAAAATTGAATATTGGTTCTTAGGGTTTTAAACGCTTCCTTGGAGCGGTAATCCATTTCTTCGCAGTGAAAATATTTAATTTGATCCATAATTTATTCAATCCCCTTCCTGCAATTCTCTTCCTTCCCTTGTATTTACTATTCCCAATCTCCAAATTGTCCATCTTCGAGGAATAGGTTGTGACAGGTATATGTGCCAGCGTACTAAGCCCAAGATATCGTTCAATATCCTCCTCATTTTTGATTGTATTATTAGTAAGGTATAGTAGAATGAGTATCCCTGCTGCCACTCCACATCCAAGCAGACCACCCTGCAATACATTCTTCATGGTATTACCATTGGATGGATAAGATGGAAGCTTGCCTTCCTCTACAATCGTAGGTTTATCGATATGCATAATCTGTGCAATCCGCTCAATGGATACACCTGCAAATTCATCTACAATTCTTTTGACTATGTAGGCATCGGAATAGCTCGCAGTAATGTCGATTAACCGAGTACCACTTGGGTTAGAAACGGATATCATATTGGCTAGCTGCTCGTAGGTAATATTTAGTTTAAGATTGGCAAGAACCTGATTCACCACCGGACGGCTTTTAATTAGAACTAAATAATCCTGAGTAAGCTGTTCCCCCATCTGAATATCTGACAAATTCGCTGTGGAACTACTCTTAGTAAGAATATAAAGTTGGGTGGAGGAGGTATAGATTGGCGTAGTTGTATACTTTGTAACAATTCCTGCAACAGCAGCAAGCAAAATGCCTGCAAAAGCAATGATAAAGATACGAGCTCTTAAAAAATGAAAAAGTGCCCCCAAATCAATCTCATCCCGATAATTTATTTTGTTATCCATCCGTAACTCCTTCATACCTCTATGATTAAAATTTTTTATCTATTGACTACCCTGTCTTTCAAATAACGGTTAAAATAGATTAATCCAATTCCAACAATCGTACTAATCCCCCCTATATATAGGAACAGCATCAAATCCCATTTTAAATACGCACTAATCACCTGGCGGTAATAATCAGGTTCCAAATAACTTTGATTATACATTCCCGAAGCTACCGAAATCAGTGCTGCAAGAATAATAATTACAGCAGAGGATAGTATTGAATACATGATATAGCGAATGGTACGATACACATGTCTATGGATTTTTAAAAGAAGCAGACTTATCATCGCAATTAAGAACGCACTCAATACGACAGCTCCTTGAATAACTCTTTCATATCTGCTTTTATTGTCATTGAATTCTTTCGCCAACTCCACCGTAACAGCCTCTTCATACTGTGCACCAATCTTGTCGACTACTGTTTTAACATCCTGTTCCTCCGCCCATGTATTTCCCGCATTCTCACTTAGATAATAGGTTTTCATTCGCTCTGATAGCTTTTCTTTTAGTTCTGTGGAATCAACAGAAGGCACCTGACCTGACAATGAATTATCCACATAATTCTTACATTCCATGTATACATAATCCTTCGTCACAACATCAGTTAATATGGATAAAGGAAGCTTTGCACCCGTTATTGCCTCTTCACTATTACGATACAAGTCTTCATAAGCTTTATCATAATAACCACTTTCATCAATTGCTTTTAACACACTAAGGCTATTAAAGAAGCCCAGTTGAAATCCAATTCCCATATATAATATGATAAACAGGATCGTCATAAGAAATGAGAGTATGTAACTCACTATTCTAGGCGTCCTGAATTCTCTTCCCTTCATTCTTTCCTCCTTTAGATTACTTGCTTATCTCTATCAATTTATCGTCTATAATCCAATTAATAAACCGGAATAATCTCTAGATGTCACATTTTATAAACCTTGTATATCAAGGATAATTATTAACTAACTCGCTGGGTATTAAGATAATACGTCTTGTCCGAGCATAAATTATTATCATAATAATGTTAATATTTGAAATCGTCAAGAATATCTCTTCTACTCATTACTACATAACTTTCTCCCAACCATGATAATGTATCCTAAAGCAACGATTTATTATAAATTAATTTAATTTTCACCTGTAAATACTGATACACTCGGTATGCACAGAATCCTAAAATGCATCCCAATACGTTGGTCCACACATCATCCGTCTGGCAAAACCCTCTTCTGGTAAACAACTGGCTTATTTCTATGGTCAGACTAATCAAAAAGCCTGCCCCAAAACAGGGAAGCATCTTACAGTACCGCCTGTGAAGGAGCGGAAGCAGAAAACCCAGAGGTATAAAAAGAACTACATTTTCAATAGGATATAAATTACTTCTCCAATCAGGAGATATAGTGCTAAGAGGAATCAAATCCATTCCATTCCTTGATCCTGGTTCTCTAGATAGAAAGGTGATGCCTAGTATGATAAAACAATAAATATAAAACATATAAATCAGGAGCAGCCGACCCCATGCCAAATCGATATATTCAAAGAGGTTCACCCCATTGGCCTTTGCCCTATACAGGCTTATGGGAAGGATAAAAAACAGTCCGGTAAATGCTGCATATGGCGCATACGCCATTAACATGGTTATGGTGTCATAGGCGATATGGAATGCCATATGCAGCAGATCCTCTAACAATGTTGCTTTCATAATTTCATTTATATCAAATATTGTTCCAGCCCTCTTTCTTTCAGATGATCCACTACTTCTTTCACATTCTGGGCTTTATCCTTGCGACACACCAGAACAGCGTCTTCTGTCTCAACGGCCAGAATCTGGTTCCTCCGCCTCCTGCCATAATTACACTATAACGAGTCATAGAACGACCACCTCTTTCACAAGGCTTTGTTTAAACCATTCATAGGCCAGTTCTACCCCTTCCTTAAGGGTTACACTGTGCTTCCAACCAAGATTATGTAGTCTGGTAACGTCCGTCAGCTTTCTGGGTGTACCATCCGGCATAGCCAAGTTAAATTTCAGCTCGCCTTCATATCCCACGATCTCTTTGATTAACTCTGCCAGTGCTTTAATCGAAATTTCCTCACCAGTGCCTATATTAACATGCTGCTCCCCATTATAATTCTCAAGCAGGAATACACAGGCATCTGCCATATCCTCAACATACAAGAATTCTCTTAGAGGTGCACCACTGCCCCAAATCTCTACACTAGGAGCGTTGTTCTCCTTCGCTTCATGGAACTTGCGAATCAATGCAGGCATCACATGGGAGTTCTTAAGATCAAAATTATCATAGGGTCCATAGAGATTCGTAGGCATACAGCTGATAAAGTTGTCCCCATATTGTCTCTTATAGAACTTGCACATCTCAAGTCCGACAATTTTTGCAATCGCATAAGCTTCATTGGTCTCCTCCAAGGAACCGGTTAATAAGGACTCTTCCTTAATCGGCTGAGGAGCTAATTTCGGATAAATGCAGGTACTTCCAAGGAATAGAAGCTTTTTTACCCGGTGCGTATGGGCGTTCTCAATCACATTGTTTTGAATCATCAGATTCTGATAGATGAACTCCGACGGCATTGTGTTATTGGCGTGAATTCCGCCCACCTTGGCTGCTGCCAAAACCACATATTCTGGTTGTTCCTCATCAAAAAATCGCTCCACCTCTTGTTGATTTGTTAAATCGAGTTCTTCTAGGGTTCTGCCAACAATATTCTGATACCCCTTCTTTCTCAAATTCCTTACAATAGCCGAGCCCACCAGACCTTTGTGACCGGCAACATATATTTTACTGGTTTGATTCATACGTTAACCATACCCTTCCATTCCTTCAACCAACCCGTTCCAGTTCCCGAAGCTTAGTGCTCTTAAGATATTCTTCCAAATCAAGCCCTGCGATTTCCCTCATATCATGATCAATCATCATATGTACCAGCTCACGAAAACTCACTTTACGTTTCCATCCCAGTTCTCTCTCAGCCTTTGTGGAATCTCCCCAAAGAAGCTCCACTTCCGCAGGCCTAAAATACCTTGGATTCACATCGACCAAAAGTTTGCCTGTAGCCTTATCATAGCCCTTCTCATCCACGCCTTCTCCCTGCCATTCCAGCTCAATCCCAACTTCTCTAAAGGTGATTTCAACAAACTCTCTCACCGTATGAGTCTCATTGGTAGCAAGAACATAATCATCCGGTTCTTCTTGTTGCAGCATCAGCCACATTCCTTCCACATAATCTCCCGCAAACCCCCAATCCCTCTTGGCATCCAGATTCCCAAGCGATAGCTTCTCCCTTCTTCCCCCAAGTATTCCTGCCACCGCTCTGGTAATCTTGCGGGTAACGAAGGTCTCCCCTCTTCTTGGGGATTCATGGTTAAAAAGAATTCCGTTGCAGGCAAACAGGTTATAGGCTTCACGATAATTAACCGTTATCCAGTAAGAATATAGCTTGGCCGCACCATAGGGGCTCTTGGGATAAAACGGTGTCTTCTCACTTTGTGGAGCGGTTCCGGGCAGTCCTCCAAATAATTCGGAGGTAGAGGCTTGGTAGAATTTACATTTGTGGCCACTCTCACGAATCGCATCTAATAACCGGATTGTACCCACACCAGTTGCCTCTGCGGTGTATTCCGGCACCTCAAAGGACACTGCAACATGGGATTGTGCCCCAAGATTATAGATTTCATCCGGCTTAATTCTCTCAATCAAACGATTTAAATTGCTGGAATCGGTCAAATCTCCATAATGTAGAAATAGCGATTTTTCTCCTATCTCCGGGTTCTCAAACAGATTGTCTATTCTTGTTGTACTAATTACGCTATGCCTACGAACAATACCATGTACTTCGTAGCCTTTCTCTAGTAGTAACTCGGTCAGATAAGAGCCGTCCTGACCTGTAATTCCAGTGATTAAAGCCTTTTTTCTCATATACTTTCCCCTTTAAGATATACTTTGCTTTCAAACTACTCCTCCTTCGCATAGCAAACTTTAATCACACTCTCAGATTCTATCCTCACGGTTTCTAAATCCTATTGATTTGTAACATAAAGTGATCCTTGGTTCTTTACTTGATACCTATAACTTATGTGGAATCATAGCGCAGAAATAATCTGCCATGAATCGTTTTCTTATGATTCCTTCTTGTAAAATGAATGTAATTTTCCTACTCTATGACATAATGCGATGTCGAGAAACCAAACTTATAGCATTATGTTGCTGCGAAAAATTGATTCAATTTAATATGTAAATATTTTACTTTTCCAATATAGCGTAGTATAATCCACTTATCAATATATAATCTTGCTAATAAATGGTAAAATCTTGCTGTGATGTTTGTATTACTTTTTACAAGTAAGCACAACTCCAGAAGTTGATAAGACAATTCATGGATTTTTAAGAAAAGATAAGAAAAGAGGAATCGATAATGAAACAATTATTTGAAGAATACAGACCGGAGGAATTGGTACAAACCCGGCGTGTCCTTAGTACCCCCAGTGACTTCGCCAAAAAAACTCTCTTCTATGTGCAGGAAACCGGATACTTGAAAAGCCTGAAAAGTCATCTGAGCGAGCGTTCGAAGTTAAATTCCTATCTCTTTCTGATTGCACTATCCGGAACTGGTACCTTCAGCTATAAAGGTCAGTCCTTTCCAATCAACTCCGGCAGCTGCATCCTAATCAACTGTATGGAGCACTACACCCACCAATGTAAGAAAGAAGCTCCATGGGAGCTTCTTTGGGTTCATTTTAATGGAAAGGCTGCTATCGAATATTATAATCACTTTATGAAATCCTCGGAGAATGTATTTCAGACAGATGCTTCGGAGGAATACAGCGCTATCATATATCAGTTAATGGAGGTCATTGAAAATAAAGATGTAGCCTGGGAGATTCTCTCCTCGAAGTTAGTCACAGACCTTCTGACCCTATGCATCACCCACACCAATATTCCCTCATCCTCCCAAAGTGCGGTTATGGTACAAAAGCTGTATGGGGTAAAGGACTACCTGGATCAGAATTATCAGAAGAAGCTACTACTTGATGATATTGCGGATTCCTTTTATATCAGTAAGTATCATTTGTGCCGGGAATTTAAGAAGGTATTTGGGTCGACTATTATGGATCATCTGGTGATGAAGAGGGTTACGAAGGCGAAGGAGCTGCTGCGGTTTAGTAGAATGAGCATCGAGGATGTGGCGCTTGAGAGTGGGTTTGCGGATTCTAGTTATTTTAATAAGGTGTTTCAGAAGGTGGAGGGGATGACTGGGAGTGAGTATAGGCGGATGTGGTGAGGTGGGTGGGTGAATACTTAGGAAATCGATGAGTAAGTAACCTCGGGAATAATTTTTCTCCCTATAAGAATATTTCCTATTAGACATCCCTTGCATCGGAACATCCAATACAATATTAATGGTCTATTGACTTCAAAACCCTAAACACCTTGTCATGACATGAGATACACTAGACAATTCATTGTTTAACATTATCAAATGTAATTTCGAGATACATTCTGACTTTACTGCCTATTACTAAACTAATAGTTTAAACCGAGTCAACTTTCCATGGTCAAATTTATAATATTTCAACACTTCTTGTAGTTTATTTCATATTATTTTTTATGTGATAAATTAACTTAACAGAACGGCTTTGAGTTCATAGTACATTCGGATGAAGTGATACCAATTATACTTTATCACACAAAGCCCTTGGACGATATAAAAATGAAAAGTATTTATATTGCTTGAACGCAAATAATAATACAACGTAAAAACTTAATGCAAATCCCCCTTTAACTAAAAAGTCAACAAAGTAATTTTGATATCTAAAGGATTTATCCAACCCATAAATCAAGAGAGATATAAGTAACAACATCGTTAAATCTGGAATCAAATAATAAATTATATCTCTTAATTGTCTTTTAAATGCTTTTTTAATCATAATATAGAATGTTATCCAAAAATTAATATTAAATGATAAACTAATGCACAATGAAATAGTTGCAATATTCCCCATATGTATTCCATATATTATTCCTGTCACAGTTACTATTGATGTAATTACCCCTGAAATAAACATTGTTTTTGTCTTATTAATACTTTGATATATAGAGCCACTACTTCCCATTATTAATTGCGCCCACAAAGAAATACTTAAAAAACTGAAACTAGGTATTGCTGCCTTCCATTGACTACCATACATAATTAGAATAATATCTTGAGCCAAAAATACACATATAGGTGTTATGATTACACCTACCAATGAAAGAATCTTAAATATTTCCATGTATTTTTTAAAGATATAATCCTTATCATTTTGATGTTCTGATAAGATAGGATGCAGAACTGGCGTAATTACATGCGTAAGATTTTGAACTGGATAAAGGGTTAACTTATATGCCTTATCGTACTGTCCCAGAGCACCAACTCCTATCACCTTACTTATTAATATATTGTCAAGGTTTCTTGAAAAATAATTTATTATATTAAATGCGAATTGATATGATGAAAAATGAACTATTTTTTTCATACCAGCGCGCATTTTTGAAAATTGGAATCGAAGGTCAAATCTCTTTCTGACAGTATACAGATTCATGATTAGCCATAAGAGAGCACTAATAAATGACTGGATTACTAAGGAATAATACTTAAATCCAATGGATGCTAGATATATTCCAAAAATACCTGCTATAAAAGGAATCAGAACATTTCTTCTGGCTATAGTCTCAAACATCTTATTTTTCATGATTATAGCATTGGGAACTATATTCAGAACTGAAACAGATAAAGAGATTGATAATACCGCTCCGATACCATAATATGCAGAATTATTGTATATCCAAACGATTAAAAAAGAAAACAAAAAAAATAGGAATCCGATAACACCCCCACTAATAACAATAAATGAAAAAATACCATTAATCTCATCTTGCTCTAATGTCTTATTTTGTATAATTCCTGCACCTATTCCCATATCAGACAAAAGAGAAAAAAAAGTAGTAAAAACCGTTGTTACTGCAACTACTCCAAAATCATCTGGGGTCAGTAACCTAGCTAAAATCACTGAAAATCCAACCCCACATAAAATATTAAAATATTTTGAAGTAGCATTAATAATAGCTGCTTTCTTAATTGATATTTCTTTCACCATACTTTATTCATCTTCTTTCTTTACGACCTATGAGAATCTCTGCAAATCTTTTACCAATATACTCTGGATTATTGTTATTTTTCATTTCAACCAGTAATTTTTGTCCAAGCATATTAAATTTATCATTCTCGTACAAAAACATGTTGTATGCATTATTCATTTGATGTAAAAAATTTTCTTTTTCTTCTTTACTATCACTATATGAATATGAGAATACTAATGATTGATCACTTATATCTTGAACTGTTCCAATTTTAGGACATATCACAGTACGACCTAGAGAAAATGCCAGTAATGCAGTACCTGAATTAAGACTTGAATCTATATTATAAGGTAAAGCAAGAATATCAGCATTCAGAATCATTTGTATCATTTGTTCATCACTAATAAACTGAAAATGAGTCTTTAAATTATGAAATCTCTTGTTTTTAATTAGTAAATTTAGGTCGTATTCATATTCTCTGCTACTAGTTCTTCCTGCAATAACAAATTCAGCTTTATTAAATATATCACTAGTATTAATTAACAACTCAACATTTTTATAAGGCCGGACAGCACCAATAAATAGAACGTTAAATGGTCGACTACAATGTGGTATTATGGGTATTTTATTAACATTTCGAGAATATGAATCTATATAATTAGGCAACGGTATATATATGACTTTTTTATTAATATCAGTTTTATTTAAATATTTAGTAAGTTTTTCTTTACTTGATCTACTAAGTATTACGATTTTATCAGCTATTTTCAGATAACAATGAATAAAAAATCTAGTAATAGATTTATATTTGCAGTCATGTGGAAAGGTATTATGAAATACAAAAATAATTTTTATATGTAAAATCTTCCACAAAATTAATAATGATAATTTTTTTATAACATTATAATAATACTTAATAAAATTGTCATTATATATACTTTCAAACCAGTTCAAATAAATCCCATCTATATCTTTCCATTGTTGTATTTTTTTTATGTTCTTGATATCATATAGATATACATTATTCTTTTCTATTTCTTTTTTCAAAATATCTATATGTCTGTTTGAATCATTTTTATACGGATAAAATACTGCTCTCATAAATATACTCCTCGTTTAGATACAAATGGAAATTGTTACATACCTTAATAAATTCACACAGTAAAATCTATAAATCAAAAATTGGCAACGTATATAATTACATTCATGTATTGCTATCTAAAGGCTAGCTAGGGTATTTATTAACTGTTCATATATTGCTCCTACAAATCAATCTCTTACAAATAAAAGTAAAAGTTTTTCACTTATTCCATCAGAAAGCAAAATTATGTTAATCTAATTTATGTAATAAACATATCTTTCTCTAATACTAAACAAAATGAAATTTCAAAAGATCCTCATATACTTCAAATGTATATCGAGCGTTCTCTATAGCATTGAAATTTTTATGGGCGTATTTTTTTGATTCTTGTCCCATCATCTTTCTCAAATGAATATCAGTAGAAAGTTTCATACATGCATCAGCAAATCCTTTGAAAGACTGATGGTCAAATAAGATTCCAGTAATACCATCCACGACAAGTTCTTGTAAACCACCTATATCCGAAGCAATACATGGCACTCCCATTGCACCTGCCTCAATGATACTACGAGCAAAATGAGGTTGTTGGAATGGAACTAGCATAACATTGCTCGATGCTATTACATTTGGTATATCATTTCTAAAATGCAAAACATGTACATTGCAATATTTTCGTGCAATAATCTGCACTTTCTTTTGATATTCATCATTGCTATCTTCTTCAATACCAACAATACATAGATGAATATTTTTTTTCTTCTTTAACAATGGCTCAAGTGCAATTAACATATCTAGTGTACCATTTTGTTTTATAACTCTTGCAAGATATAACAGAATAGTATCCTCCATATTTATACTTAATTCCTTACGTAGGCAGTCGGATTTTACCTTATCATTATATAAGCGAAAGTCTACGAAATTATAAATAATACTTATTGGAACTTTGGTATTATTTAGCGAAGTAGCGTCATACCGATCGATAGAAATATAATGATCTATAACTTTTTCGTTACTACTCATTAAAATATTACCCCATTTGTTTTGGAGGAGAGGTTCCCTTATATGACATACAACAGGAATTTTATTATTGTAATGTTTAACAGCTTTAGCAGCAATAAATAGACATGTGCTATTTAGATGTACTATATCCGGTTGTATTAGTTTCATAATCTTACTCATACCAATGTATGTGGGAAGAGCATGTATTAGGTTATATTTTAAAACCTTCAATGACATCCCTGTCACAGTGCTGCCATGCCATGCTCCCATATACTTCCCATTAATAACATTGGCTCCTACTGCTTCAAATAACATTCTATTCCTTAATATATCAGCGCAACAAACTACATAAGGCTCATAAAGTGATTTATCCAGTTGATTAATAAGAAATGATAAGCTTCTTGGTGCACCTCCTCTCGAATGTCCATGGTGAACATATAAAATTTTAATTCGTTTTTTTTCCACTTTTTCCTCCTGATATTTAAATTACATTTTAATTTGATGTATACATATCGTATTTATCATATTTTTACTCTTAAATTATTCTTCATCTATGTTAATTTTCTTACAAATTTAGCAGGATTACCTGCCCATAGCTCATTAGAAGGAATATTTCTAGTCACTACTGAACCAGCACCAACAACACTTTCCTCACCAATTTCTACCCCTTTAAGTATAATGGAATGTGCTCCGATGAACGATCCTCTCCTAATAAAAATGGGAGCCACTAGTGGATTATCAGTTCCATTAATTCTCTCTTCATAACACATTGAATGAAAGTCATTATCATAAATTTTACAACCTGCTCCGATTAATACATTATCTTCAATCTGTATTTTTTCTTTTGCAATTATAATTGAATTTGATATTCCAGTATTTTTACCAATTATCAATTGTGCTCCTCTATATATATAAAGTGTAGTATAAGATGCACCACCTAATGGGTTTGACCTTCTCGAAGAATTAATCCTAACTCCATCACCTAATTGCAAAATCCCTCTACCTCTTCGATAAAGAAATCCGTTTATTAAACATCTTCCCTCCTTATATGTAGGAAACAAGATGAATTGTATGTAGTTATATGGGATAGTTAATATTTTAAATTTAGTAATAATATCCATCAAATATTCCTGCCTTATATAATATTTTAGAATTCGTACTTTTGCTTTCAATTTTTATACTGCGATCTATTCCCCAATTGTTTATGTAAGTAGCTACTGCAAATAATAATGCATAGCTACTTAAGGAATATGTACTATTAAGATTTCCCGACATACTTCCTACTACCATTGAAAGAAATAGATATATCGACAATGTCTTTTGCCCAATATTTCCTTTATATAGAGAGTATAATTTCTTTCCAATATGATAAAAAAGTAATATAGTTAATAGCAGTCCATATTTCCATAAATAATAAAAAAAAGAGTTTTCGCAACTATTATCTTCCTCTGTTTCACCAACCCTATGACCGAATGGTAATCTTGTATCCCCAAAACCATATCCAATTATTATTCTTGGAGACGTAGCTTTATATAATGAGGAACGCACATCCTCTATACGGTAAGATAAAGTAGATTTCGGATCATCTATCTGATCACTAATACCACTAAAACGATCTGCAATAGCTATAAACACTGGATTCTTCGACTGATTCAACTGATTAAATCCAATAAATGAAATAAAAATAATTAGAATGAATGTTAATATTTTTTGCGGTAGTTCTTTTTTATTCAAACTATCTACTAATATTACTTTTATAATAAAAGTTAAAATAAATAATATCCAAATAGTTCTTGTAAAGCTCAATGCTACGCATAATAATGAGCAAACCATTATCATCCAATATATAAGCCTTCCATATAATTTTATAAAAATCTTTTTATATGTATGAACTATTAATAAAATTGGAATAATTCCACCCCACCCAAGTCCAATTCCAAAAGTTCTCTGAATAATTCCAGAATCAATATTTTTCAGACCCGAAGTTAAAAACATATTCATATTTAATACAATACTTACAAATACAATTACAACATATGTATTTAAAAAAGTTTTTATATTTTCCGAGCTACTACATATTACTTTATAAAAGTAATATGGAACAAAGAAGTATAAGAACACTTTCAAATCCCTTAATATAAAAGCAAAATTATTTTGAAATAACGTCCCTATTAATAACTGTATAAATGCAGCTCCAAGCCCTATTATCGCAACTTTAGAAGCAATAAAGCGTTTATATACAAGGAAAAACCACGATATAATAAGTACTAAGGCAATATCTGAAGCAAAAAGATTTCCGCGTCTATATAAATTATTATAATAAAACCCCATCAAATAAGTAGTAATCATAAATACTACCAAAATGATTCTACCTAATTTCACCACGTTAACTCCTTTCAAAATAAATATTTCATTCTTGATAAAATATTCTCAATTCCCCTCAGAAATGAAGTTCACAAGTCTTTTTTTATTATCTCTATTGATACAAATATATTTTTCTATGTTTTTTTGGAACTTACTATATTCTTCTCTACTCCACAGATTTTCAAAATTTATTTCCTCCAATTTATCGTACAATAAACCAAGTTCTTTCTCCTTAATAAATGAAAAAACAGGAAATCGTCGTGCAATTACAGGTTTTCCAGCAAACAATATATCAAAAACCACTCCACTACTTGCGTCTTCGTAATAGTCATCTGTATATGGGAGTATTATTACTCTTGTATTATTAAAATAAAATTTATACTCTTTTTGTGATAGATATTTATTAATAAATATTATATTTTTATTGTTTATAGAAATTTCAGTTAGCTTTTCTAGTAAGATTTTAGATTGAACAGAACCTGCAATAATTATCTTCTTTTTACTTCCTATAAATTTCATAGCAACACCTACAACATCTTTCCCCTCGCGTATAATACCAAAAACCCCATAATCATATTCATATGCCTCCTTTTTTTCGGGAAACTTATCATGTGTGTATATATAATCTGGTACAACCAAGTATGGAACTTTATACTTTTCGCCTACTTTTTTATTAGGAACAATTATTCCTGATATTCTATCCCTAATTAATGAAAACAGGAACTTCCTATAAAATTTTTCCACTTCAGATTTATATTGTATTAAAAATAATTTACTTTTCGTTTTGCATAATAAAATTCCTAGAAATAATGATGTATTACTATAGTCTTGAAAGATTATAAAATCTTTATTTAAACGCCTCAAAACATTTATACAATTTATTACTTCTTTTGCTTTACAAACTATTCGAGAAATAGTACCTTCCAATTCTTTCAAATCAACATCATATTTTAAGGCATATACTAAATGATATTTTTTTCTATATACAGGCCCCCCCGCAACTATTGTATTATTACATCCAAAGATATCTCTATACATATCAGCAACTTGAAAAAAATGTCCAAAACTATTCTCTCCGTTTCGTAAGCTTGTAATATCTGCAATTATTATCTTGTTCATTATCATTTCTCCATTTACCGTAAACCAGAAATTAATCCACAACTAAACTATTCTTCTATTAAATACTCTTGTTCTAAGTACTTTTTCTCAGCCCACTCGCTTGTTTTAGCAAAAAATTTTGCCGGGTTACCTATCATTATTGAATCATTTGATATATTACCTTTAATGACAGAACCAGCACCAATGATACAATTATCCCCAACATGTGTTCCTGGCATTAATAGCGTTCTTGCACCTATAAAGCTATTTTTACCAATATATATTCCTTTCAGAAAAAGTTCATCTTTATATGGATTTGGACAATTCTTACCTATTGCTTGAAGCCCTCTTGCGATTGAGTAATCATGTGTCAATAGTTGAACATCACTTGATATTACACAACCATCACCTAAATGTATGATGGAAAAATCATTGCCATCAAATGTAGCTGTTGTTGCGATATACCTAGGCATACCTTCGATATCCATTCCATATTTTCTAAGATATTTGGTATACACTTTGGTATAGATTGTTGAATCTATATGTGCAAGTTGCTTAATTGTAAATCTCAAAAATACTTTAATTATTTTTTTTATTAAAATAACCAATCTCATACTTCTGCTCCAATGTTAAATATTTTATGATATCCTGTCACTTTTACTTTTTCATTGCTATTACTAATTGCGTAGTTGTGAGCCTTGCAAGCACATATACAAAACTGTGCTTCATTCATCATTGCATATCTCTCTATCGCTCTAGCAAAACTTGCAGTGTCATTTATCGAATATATATGCCCCACTCCTTGCTCTTCAAAATCCTTCCATGGTGTCTGATCCGATATGATACATGTACACCCTGCAGATAAAGCCTCCTGAATAACATGTCCATAGTTCTCTCCTAAGGTTGGAAATAAAAATACATGGTATTTTTGTAGCGTTTCAACTACTTTTTCTGATTCCACAATTCCCTTATATTCCCATCTAATATTACCAGGCAAATTATTGAGTTCTTTTTGACACTCTTCCCAATATTTCAGATTATGTATTGGGCCATATATCGTAAAGTTTATGTTATATTTTACAAAGTGCAGAATATTTATTGCTTCGTAAAGATTTTTTTTTGGTGTAACTCTTGAAATCCACACCACTTCCAAAGAATTTGCTATTTTATTCTTTTTAACCATATATCCATCTACTATTCTTGGTAAATCCTCTGCAATAAAAAATTGATTATCTTTTGCTCTTACTTGCTTCTTAATCTCAGATATTTCAATATCTGATGTCGCTGACCAATAAACATGCTTAAACATACCCGTTACGTTAAAAAACATTGTAAATGTTTTTTTTTTAGGTACTTTAATCGGAATTCCATGGGAGAAAACAAACCCATTGCAGCAACAATAACAGACTGCTTAATTATCCCTATGCGCTTTAAAAAAAGAATATTAATCGCATAATCACTAAAACAACCACAAACATATAATAAATCAACTTCCAATGATAGCTTCATTATTATTGATAACTTAAATCCTTTTGGTGGAATATAGAACACTTTAGCATGCCCCACTTCATTCCATTCATTTACTTTTATATCACCATACCGCTGTACATCACCATGATCTCGATCGCATGTCAAAATCCTAAATTCATATTCATCCCCCAAGTAGTCTACTAAATTTTTTATTGACCGAACTGGACCCCCATCTTTATAACCTGGTAGATAGCGCCCCATAACTATTAATATTTTTTTCTTTTCCTCCGCCATAAGACACCTTCTAAGCTAAATTATTTTTATTTCCATACATTGAGTAAATTACTATTCAGACCTTTTTATGTTACAACTTATAATAATATAATTATGAGCTTATAATAGAGAATTTAATTTTCTAAGTCTGCAAATGGTTTGATGCTCAATACCCCATATTGGCTCTCATACATCTTGGCATCCACAAGAAAACGATACCAATATGCCTGAAGAAAATGAAATATTTTACCTTCAAACCCATCTAGGAACCCTAATTTGATATAATACCTATAAATAAAATACAAATGTGCTCTGTAAAATTTAGGAAATTTATAGTAATAGTTATCCTTCATAACCCGTTTCATCCTAGCTTGTCCAACTAATCTATTATTAACATTTAACTGACGCTTCTCTTCATTAACATATTTCATCTGATAATCAAGCACCTCTCGATTACTATACCAATTATGCTTATTTATCCACCATTCCAAATCCTTCAAATTATTATCAATTAAGTCATTCTTAAACTCAACAGTATCCCCTTCCGATAGTATCATATGCTCATCCATAATTTTTGGCTCGCAAATTGCTTTCCCTGTACGAAAAATCCGTAACAATAGTTCCGGATAACGCCCGCCATGTTTAATCCACCGACCCATAAAGTAAACACGGCGCCGTAGTATAATACCATTAATAGGTAATTTAACTTTACTCAACTTGTCGTCAATTTCATCTACTAACCTCTCCATCAATTCTTCATCAGCATCCATACGCATAGACCACTCTGTAGTAATATTAGTATTATTCAGACCCCAATTAAGCTGCGTTGCATAATCAATCCACTTATTTTGATAAAAATCCAAACTAGACCCTTTCTTTTGAAGTTCAAGATTCAGTTTTTTGCAAAGTCCTTCCGTTTCATCTGTGCTGAAACTATCGACAATAACAAAACGTTTTACAATTCCTTTAAAGGACTCTATACATTTTCTTAAATTCTTTTCTTCGTTCTTTGTAAGAATAACAACGGTCATATCAACCATATCTTTTTCCTTTCCTTAAAACCGTATGTAGGGCTTATATTAAAACTGAATTGCTATTGCTAATATGAATGTACTATCATCCCTATATTTAATACCTTACCCTAATATATGCATGTATCCAACATTTCCTATTTTCTCCCATGCTGCACATTAATAGAAGAATATCTTAAATACCCTTGACAAAAGTTTCTCCATTATTACAGCAACCACAGATATATGAACTCTACAAAAACACTTTATTTCTATCCCCCTCACATCTTCCTAATCACTCTCCCCGGATTCCCCGCTATCACACTATTCTCCTCAAATCTTCCACTTACCACAGCACCTGCCCCAACAACACATCCATCTCCCAGTACTGTGCCCTTTAATATCAAGCTATTACAGCCAATAAAGCAATTCTTACCTATCACAATTGCTTTTGTACCAATCTTACTCTTATCATCCTTAACCCTAGCCTCCACTTCAATCGGATGAAAATCGTTGTCTAAAATCTTAGCATTTCCCCCAACATTCGTTCCGTCACCAATCACTATACTTTTTCTAGCATAGATAGTAGCACCTGATATCCCAACATTATTTCCGATTTTAATCTCAGCCTCAGGCGTTCTTGTCACAATAATTGTCCTAGAATATAGCCCTACTAAATTTGATAAAAATGAACTTTTTATAATGCAGCCATCTCCAATCTCAAGTGTTGCTCCTCGATTATTAAAGAGTACCGGCATGCCTTTCAGTATTAAATTTTTCCCGTACTTTACTTTTGTCGCTTTCATAATCAATTTGAACCAATTACTGTTCATCTTCACCCCTCAGATCCCTAAAATGGCTTTATCATACTTTTCTACCGAAACGTTCTTTGTCATATTATTAATTAATCTATTATGATTTCGCATTCCCATTTCTTTCAAAATCTCACTGTCTGCTTTTTCGATAAACCATTTAATACTCTCTTCTACCTGGTTATATTCTCCGGGTTCTGAGCATTTTCCTGAATTTGCATCCTCGATCAGCAAACGAACTTCTGAACCTTCCTCCAATACACCCAAAACGGGTTTCGCAACTGCTGCGATCCCATAATACTTACTTGGGCAACTAACACCTTTAATGCCTTTTGCATTAATGCACCAATGTACATCCCCAGAATTGAGACTATAAATTAGGTGCTCTTTTTCTTGGTAAGGAATAAATACCACATTGTCCATACCATTTTGCTCTTTGTATAATGATAGCTTATCCAAAACGCTACCCGCTCCAACAAAGGCAAATACAACGTCTCTTCCATCACTTGTTTTTGTACCTGGCTTAAACTTTTCTATGACCTTAATTAAATTATCAAGGTCATAATATAATCCAAGATTACCTGAATACATAAATACGAATTTTCCATTAAGCTCATATTTATTCTTAAACTCTAAAACCTTATCATGGGTTTCCGGCAAAGGATAGATTTGATTTTCATCAATCCAATTATTAATCATTACTGTCCTCGGAACTTTCTTCCCTTTAAACCTTGCGTTCATGGTTTCAACCAGATCACGTCCAACTGTAATCACTAAGTTACTTTGCTTACAATTAAACTTGTCCAACAGTTTCATAATTGTTACTATAAATTTATTCTTACTATAACCCACCGCCATTACTTGTTCCGGATTAAAATCTTGAATATTATAGATGAACTTGGCTCTCTTAACCCACTTTCCCCAGACACCCAATAAGCCTCCAAGAATTGGTGGTTGAGAAATTGCAAGGACATAGTCCATTCTGCCAACCTTGAAGGTAGCAGTAATCGCGCCAAAGAAGTATGTTAATATATTTCTTATTCTGCTTACTTTATCTGATTTGCTGAATTCCGGAACCCTAATGCGCAACACCTTTACACCATTGATCCATTCTTCGTAATATTTTCGAGTTCGATATCTCTTGTCCACTTTTCCAAGATAACTTGGCACCACACATATTACCGTAATATCAAAGGTATCCAGCATTCCCTCTGCAAGCTCCCGTAGTATTTGCCCTGTTGATGCTGTATCAGGAATATAATAGTGTGCATAAATTAATAATCTTTTTTTTCTTTGATTTTTATGTCCCATACTCTAGACTCATCCCCCCACCTTATTTCAGTACTCAATCTCTCTGAAAAATATCCCTAGAGTAAACCTTTTTTTTCACATCTTCCAAGCATCTATCATATCGATTCGCTATAATTGAATCACATCTACTTTTAAATTCCTCCAAATCATTTACCACCTCACTACCGAAAAATGTAGTTCTATCTTCTAGTGTAGGTTCATGAATAATTACTGTAGCTCCCTTTGCCTTAATTCGTTTCATAACTCCCTGTATACTACTTTGCCTGAAATTATCACTATTCGCTTTCATAGTAAGTCGATATACCCCAATAACCACCTTTTTTTCCTTGCTCCAATCGTATGAATTATCCTCCTCATACCCATAGTATCCTGACATTTGTAACACACGATCTGCAATAAAGTCTTTTCTCGTTCGATTAGCCTCTACTATTGCACATATAATATTCTGTGGCACATCATTATAATTTGCTAGCAATTGTTTGGTGTCCTTTGGTAAGCAATATCCTCCATATCCAAAAGAAGGATTATTGTAATGAACCCCAATGCGGGGATCAAGACATACCCCACCAATAATCCTCTCTGAATCCAACTTCTTAAGTTCTGCATAGGTATCCAATTCATTGAAAAAAGCAACTCTTAATGCCAAATATGTATTTGCAAATAATTTTACTGCCTCGGCTTCTGTATTACCCATATATAAAACTTCAATCTCTTTCTTTAAAGCACCTTCTTGTAATAGTGTTGCAAATTGATGTGCCTTTATCACCAATCGCTCGTCTAAGGGATCAATACCGACGATGATACGTGAGGGATATAAATTATCATATAACGCATGTCCCTCTCGCAAAAATTCTGGACTGAAGATAATATTTGAACTATTAAATTTCTTACGTATACTATTTGTATAACCAACTGGTATCGTTGATTTGATAACTATAATAGCATTCGGGTTATACTCAAGTACTATTTGAATTACTTCTTCTACAGCTGAGGTATCAAAGAAATTCTTTTGAGAATCATAATTCGTAGGTGCTGCGACTATTACAAAATCAGCTTCACTATATGCCTCTTCAGCATCCATTGTTGCAACAAGGTTTAATTCTTTTATTGTCAAATATTCCTGTATTTCCTTATCAACAATCGGAGATCTTCTGCCATTAATCAGGTTGACTTTTTCTTCAACAATATCAATTGCTCTTACTTCATTATATTGAGCCAATAAAATCGCCAAGGATAATCCTACATAACCTGTTCCGGCAACTGCTATTTTTAGGCTCCCCTTCTCCATACAACCTCTCCTCTTTAATAAGTAAATATAAAATATCAATCCTTAAGCCCCTTAAACATTTTTCTATGGAATATTTAAGTTCTTATTCGTGAACTCATTCCTTCTTATAATTATCTGTAATAATTTACCATTTTATTTTAACATTCTAACAGCATAGATTCTTGTCCGCAAGTATTTTCGAACCTCAATATAGCTCAAAAATTCATTTATTTATTTGATAAAATACAGCATCTCACATCAAATTACTTTTTATTACATCTCAATCTGTCATATCGTATTATACACATTGTCCATATTTAAAGAAGTAAAATAAACTTTTTACTTCTAGTTTGCATCCCTATGGTTCAGAAACGCTAGTATTGTAATTTACCCCATCTTAAAGATTCCTTCTTCCTTATCCGTCAAGAGGACTTGGCTTACATCAAATAAAATTTATTACTTTAAGGTTCGCGCATTTACCATATCCGGCGATAATATTATTTGGGGATCATATTCTAATATCATTTTAATTAAGGTTAAATAGTCCTAAGTTAATAGTTTAATTGAAAGACCCCAAGACGGTTGTGTCGTCTTGGGGCATTCTTTCATTCTTTCATTCTTTCTTTATATACTATTTCTTTTAGAGTATATCCAACTAACTCAATACACCAAATACACACTCTTCGATTTAAGATATTGAATATCCTTATACGCTTGTGATGTTTTTGATACATCCATCTTATTCTTCCTTAAGTCTATATAACCTAAGTTTGAGAAGCCACCATTACTTCGATTTGTTTTCAATGAAGATATGCTAGTAATAGAATTATTATATAAATGCAAAGTACTTAGCTTCGTTAATTTCTCCAGTGGTTTAATACTTGTAATATTATTATTGGACAGATCCAAATGCGTTAAATTCGTTAGATTTGTTAATTGAGTTATAGAGGTTATGCTATTATTATTTAATATTAATCTCTGCAAATTAACCGCATACTCTAACCCTGTCAAATCCTTAACCCCTACATAAGAGGCACAAAGTTGCTTTAAGGAAAGCATATCAACGCTTGTGATTGCTCCCTTTTGCTTATTAATCGCATTTCTTATTGCCTTCTCCAGATTCTTATCTTTGATTACTACTTGTTTTATGGTAGTAAAGTTTGAAACTATATTGCTTTTTGTAAGGTTCCCTGCAGCATCCTTTAAAGCTGCTTTTGGAATATATACATTATATGTTTTACCATACCCCAAGGAAGCCTTGGGCTTTATTGTAAGAGTATTGTTTTTAATAGTGATATTAGAAGGAACTGTTTCATACTTCCCATTCACTAAAGTTCTAAGAGCCATTTTGCTATAATTCGTTCCAGCTTTCACATTTTCTGTGAAGGTTAACGTTACAGAACTATTGATTGCTACGTTGGTACTATTATTTTTAGGTGACACTGACTTCATTGTAGGTGGCGTTACATCCCCCTCGGCTATTATTCCGGTATAAGTAAGATTACCTTCTCTTACATGACCTGATATTCTCAAATAATAATAACCACTTAAAGCTGGCTTGTAATTGATATTACCATTATCGCCATTTGATAGGTATCTCCTATCAACCAAATTATTGCCGTATTGGTCATACAACGTCATATTTACGTAGTCAGAAGTAGAACTCGGGGTAAAGTCTATGATAAAATTCTTTCCGGCAATTGCTTTAAATCGATAATACGTATCTTCATAATAATAACTCAATTTTTGATAACCTGACTTAATATAGGTTGCTGTATCAAAAGTACTATTAAATATTCTTTTTGAGTCACTCATTCCTACTGAATTCCAATTGTGATTCAACCCAATTCTGTACTCTCCAATTCCATCTCCATCAACATAAATATAATATGTATTATTTATATTGCTTGAAATACTAAAGGTATTATAATATCCACTATCAAGATTAACTGCATTTAGTTCAGTACCCTCACTATTGTAAATCCGGATGTTAATTGAATTTATGTTTAAATCAGCATCTCCTACTAGTGTTATACTCTCTTTCGCTCCCAATTTGAATTTATACCACGTACCTTGCTGTCCGGATGTTTCAAAAATATAGTTCGAATCAAATTTCTTTAATTCAAGGGCCGTAGACATGGATGAGTGATTTTGAAGCGAAGATTCTGTATACTCATATTTTGCTACTGGACTTTTTCCTTTTGATAATTCAATATAATCGTCAACTCCGTCCCCGTCACTATCCTTTTTATTGGGGCTATAGCCAACGTAATACTCTCCGTAATATTCTTGGTCATCCATTAATTTATCGCCATCACTATCCGTTTGTTTACTTGTACCGGAATATGTTAATGAATATTTCCCCTGTCCAAATACTCCTACATAATATACTGTAGTTAGCGGTACACTATAACTTATAGTACCTGATTCACCAGTATAAATGTAATTTTCACTATCTATCTCATTCCCTTTCACATCAAATAACTTTAAATTAATATAATTATCAACAGACTCTGCTCTTGTTGTAATACTCAACTTACTTCCCTTATTTGCAACGAAACGGTAATAGCTTGCTCCATTACTTAACACCTTCACTCCAGAACTAATGCATTTTGCAGTATACATAGTGGAATTAAATGGTCGTTTAGAATCATCATTATTGTAATTATACCAGGAATTATAGGTTCCCAATTTGAAAGTACCAAGACCATCTCCGCTTACTTTTATATAATATGTTGCATTGAGACTGCTTTGAAAGTGCAGGGTATCATTATTTCCGTTATATATATATGATATTCTGTCAATATAATTATCTTTATCATCATATAATTCCAAATACATACTACCAGTATTCAGAGTGGCATTCATATTAAAATCCACCCCTTGTCCGGCTTTAAGTGTAATCTTATACCAATACTCTTTCTCTTGAACACTTTTTGTAACTGATACGGACTTATTAAATTCTAAAGCTTTTATAGAGCCTGTTGGAGCTGCATAGGCATCCTGGCTTTTTACGAAAACAACCGAAAACAAAAGAACTAACACATAAATAGAAAACAGTTTGCTAAAATTTTTTCTCATCTTTACCTCCACCTATCTTTACACGCTTAACATTAGTTTATTACCCTTTTATGTATTTTCTGAGAAAATATGACTCTCATTTGAAGCAAATATTAACATATCTGTATATATAAAGCAACGTTTTCTAGTTATTTTACATGATGTTCTATTCATTTGAATAATTTGAATAAGCATTACATTAATTAACTCAGATACTTAGATGAAATAAGGAAGTTTCTATAATTACTAATAATCGTGACAAACAATAGAATGGTTAATAACTCCGTAATGGAGCAGGCTTTAGAAAAACTCTTTAGAAAAACCTATCACAACACTTAACAAAGAGCAAAAAAAGGAGCAGGTTTTCAAGAAACCCGCTCCTTTTTTGTATGTGCACCTGACGACGCACAATTCTATACAGTTTTATTTATAACTCTTATCCAGTTATAAATAATTAATTCATTTTCTGATGACCTTAAACAAACCTAAAACTGAAATGTATCCTTAATTCCTGACCAATTCTGGTCCTTCTCACTAAGATTTAGTTTTGTACCATCGGAAAGCATATAGCCCTCTGCACTGGCTGTTCCCTTATACTCCCCAATAAGCTGAGGCCAAGTTATACCAATTTCAGGATCATTCCAAGCGAGACCGCCTTCATCTCCGGGATGGTAGAAATCCGTCACCTTATAACAGAATTCCGCTGTTTCAGAAAGAACTAAGAAGCCATGTGCAAACCCTTCTGAGACATAGAACTGCTTTTTATTCTCTTCCGTTAATTCCACCCCATACCACTGTCCATAGGTAGATGAATTAGCACGAAGATCAACTGCTACATCAAAAACACTTCCTTTGATTACACGAACCAGCTTTCCCTGAGGATATTGCTTTTGGTAATGCAATCCTCGCAGTACTCCCTTAACACTCATGGA
Source organism: Bacillota bacterium (assembly GCA_023435895.1). Lineage (GTDB taxonomy): Bacteria > Bacillota > Clostridia > Lachnospirales > Lachnospiraceae > Mobilitalea. The sequence goes on along the minus strand of JAEZLH010000004.1, from coordinate 68,291 downwards.
TTGGTTATCCTGTACAAATACCATATTAAGACCTGCTTCTTGCATGTCTTTTTGGTTATATGTTTCTGTAAAGTAACCACGGTTATCACCATGAACCGCCGGTTCAATAATATATAGCCCTTCAATCGGACATTTTGAAACTTTAATCTGACCCATGATTTATACCTCTATTTCCCTTAAGTAACGATGAAGAGCGTCCTGCCAGGTTGGCAATGGTTGAAAGCCCTTCTCGACTAATTTATTGCGGTTCATTCGACTGTTGCTTGGACGCTTTGCTTTTGCCGCATATGCTTCACTGCCAACTGGAACAATGTTGACCTGGCTGTATACGGGGTTATATTCTGCTGCCTGTTTCATAATCTCTAGTGTGAAATCGTACCAGCTAATATACTCTCCCTCATTTGTTGCATGATATCGTCCGTACTGCTCACTCTCAATCATATCTACCAGAAGACGAGCAAGATCATAGGTATAAGTAGGTGTTCCAATTTGATCATTCACCACACTGATGGTATCCTTCGTTTTACCCAAATTAACCATGGTTTTAATGAAGTTTTTACCCATTAAACCGAATACCCATGCGATTCGCACAATAAAATACTTCTCCGTATTCGCTTCCACTGCCAATTCGCCTTCATACTTTGTGTGACCATAGACATTGAGTGGATGACGTTCATCATCCGGCTCCCAAGGGTTCGTTCCCTGTCCGTCAAACACATAATCCGTGGAAATATACATCAGCTTACAGCCCAGCTGTTTACATACCTTTGCAATATGCTCGGTACCTGTTGCATTTACCTTACGAACCTTTTCAATATTATCTATTTCTTCTGCCAAATCTACTGCCGTCCAAGCTGCGCAATGGATAACTCCATCGGGATTAGCCTCTGTAATTACCCGGGTGACACTTTCACTGTTGGTTATATCCATCTCTTCGATGTCTACACCGATTGAGATATGACCTCTTTGTTTAAGCTCATTCATCACATCATTGCCAAGCTGGCCTTTTGCACCTGTAACTAATATTTTCATCTATATGACCACCAATCATTTGACTATTCTAATCAATTTATCTGTTCGCATACATCTTATCATAATAATTCTGATATTCACCGCTGATAATGGTTTCCCACCATTCTCTGTTGTTCAGATACCACTCAATTGTTTTCTGTATCCCATCAACAAATTTAGTCTCTGGAAGCCATCCCAGTTCGCCATGAATCTTGGTAGGATCAATGGCATAGCGCATATCATGACCCTTACGATCTGTAACATAAGTAATCAGGCTCTCCGGCTTATCAAGTGCCTTGCATATAATCTTAACAATATCAATATTCTTCATCTCGTTGTGTCCGCCAATATTATATACCTCTCCAACGCGACCTTTATGAAGGATAAGATCTATTGCCTTACAATGGTCTTCCACATAAAGCCAGTCCCTTACATTCAAGCCTTCTCCGTATACCGGCAATGGTTTATCTGCTAATGCATTGGCTATCATCAGAGGAATCAGCTTTTCTGGAAAATGATAAGGTCCATAATTATTAGAACAACGGGATATTGTCACAGGCAAACCGTAGGTTCTGTAATATGCCTGTACTAACAAATCTGCACCTGCTTTTGAAGAACTATAAGGGCTGCTGGTATGAAGAGGAGTCTCCTCTGTAAAGAACAGTTCCGGTTGATCTAACGGCAAATCTCCATATACTTCATCGGTTGATACCTGATGATATCTTGTGATTCCGTATTTACGGCAGGCATCCATCATAACCTGAGTTCCTAAAATATTGGTCTGTAGGAATACTTCGGGATTTTCGATAGAACGGTCAACGTGACTTTCTGCTGCGAAGTTTACCACCATATCAGGATGTACATCCTCAAATAATTGGTAAATTGCGTCTCTGTCACAAATATCAATCTTTTCAAAACGGAAATTAGGATTCTCTAAAGCTCTGCTCAACGTAGACAGGTTTCCTGCGTAGGTCAGACAATCCACACAAACAATCCTGTAATCAGGATATTTCTCCAGCATATGATATACAAAATTAGCTCCGATAAAACCGGCTCCTCCAGTTACTATAATGGTCATATTCTATCTCCTTAATCTTCTTTATCTAATAGAATTACGCAACAATATTATTAAGATACTGTACCCGCGTTCATACAATCATTCTAATTCTAAAGTTTCGCAACTACCTTATTTTATTTAAAATCATAAACAGTACTTAGTACTGTATTTTTCCTTCTGCAACTGCCTTCAGATGTTCTCCATATGGACTCTTACCATAACGAGCTGCTGCTTCCAAAAGCTTTGGAGTATCAATCCATTCATTGTGGTAAGCAATTTCCTCTAATGCAGATATTTTAATTCCCTGTCTGTGTTCAATCATACGTACAAAATCTGCAGCATCCACTAAGCTATCCATGGTACCGGTATCAAGCCATGCATATCCCCTACCAAGAAGTTGTACATCCAAGGTTCCATTCTCCAAGTATATTTCATTTAAAGTCGTAATTTCAAGCTCCCCACGGTCACTAGGTTTCACTTCTTTGGATCTTTCAGATACGCCAGCTGGGTAGAAATACAAACCAGTTACTGCATAATTACTCTTAGGTGATACAGGTTTCTCTTCAATGGATATAGCATGTCCTTCCGCATCAAATTCTACTACACCAAAGCGCTCAGGATCTGTTACATAATAGCCGAATACGGTTGCCCTATGTTCTTGCTCTGCATTAGACAAGGCAGCTTTTAGTACTTTACTAAAACCATTGCCATAGAATATATTATCTCCCAATATCATTGCGCAGGCATCCCCTCCGATAAACTCCTCACCAAGAAGGAAAGCTTGTGCCAAACCATCGGGTGATGGTTGTACCTTGTATTCTAGATTAATTCCATATTGACTTCCATCACCTAATAAAGCCTCAAATCTTGGGGTATCAGTTGGTGTGGAGATAATTAGAATATCTTTAATTCCAGCCAGCATAAGAATTGATAATGGATAATAAATCATCGGTTTATCATAAATGGGTAACAACTGTTTCGATGTCACCATCGTTAATGGGTAGAGTCTTGTTCCGGCTCCTCCTGCTAGTACAATTCCTTTCATTTTAATCCTCCGTGTTTACTATTACTTAATACTTATTAAACAAATTCATTATATTTCAATTGTTAATTATATACATTCATTATTATCATCTCTAATAATTAATAACTATTCCTATCATTATTATACTACTACAAAAACTTTCGAAAATATTTTTATTAATAATCCTAAAGTGTCAATCCTATTTTCCAACAATGTAATGCCTAAAAAAACCGCTCCCAAATCATATCCCAAATGTAACTGTAATTTTGAAATATATAGGAGCAGTGTTTGTGCTTAACTCAATAGTTCCTTACTGCACATATCCAAAGCAGATGCAATCGCAGCATCCATATCATAGTATTTATATTCGCCTAGCCGACCACCAAAGATAACGTTCTTAACACTCTCTGACAGCTGTTTATACTCTGCATATAGTGCGCTGTTTTTTTCATCATTAATCGGGTAGTAGGGTTCGTCACCGGGTTTCCACTCGGAGCTGTATTCACGGCTTATCACCGTTTTAGGCTGCGTGCCAAATTCAAACCATTTATGTTCAATAATACGTGTCCATGGCGTTTCTGAATCTGTGTAATTAACAGCAGCATTCCCCTGAAAATTAGGGATATCAAGAAGCTCATTTTCAAAACGGACAGAGCGATATTCCAGCGTCCCTAACTGATATCCAAAGTATGCATCAATTGGCCCCGTATAAACAATCTTATGCGCTAATGAATCATACTCTTCCTTATTTTGCAGATAATCAACATTCAGGCGGACTTCAATTCCATCTAACATATTGGAGACCATCTGAGTATATCCGCCAATGGGGATTCCTTGATACCGTGCATTAAAATAGTTATTATCATAAGTCAAACGAACAGGAAGACGTTTTATTATAAATGCTGGGAGCTGGTCACAGGGTCTTCCCCACTGCTTTTCCGTATAACCTTTAATCAACTTTTCGTAAATATCTGTTCCGACTAGGCTAATTGCCTGCTCTTCTAGATTTATTGGTTCTCCGATTCCAGCTTCTTGTTTTTGCTCCTCGATTTTTTCCAGAGCCTCTTCTGGTGTAACAACACCCCACATCTTATTAAAGGTGTACATATTGAAAGGCAAGCTATATATCTCTCCATGATAATTTGCTATAGGCGAATTGGTAAATCGATTAAATTCCGAAAAACGTGTGATATAATCCCATACTCTTTTGCTGTTCGTATGAAAAATATGAGCACCATATTTATGAACATTAATTCCTTCTATCTCTTCAGTATAGACATTACCTGCGATATTGGGGCGTTTGTCGATAACCAGTACTGATTTATTTCGTAATTTTGCTTCATTAGCAAATATTGCTCCATATAAGCCTGCCCCTACTACTAAATAATCATACATAAAGTTTCCTCCTGAAAGTTACGCCAGTTATTTTGATCCTCTTCTTAATAAAACAACAGCTAATGTCTTAATCAAAATCTTAAAATCAAGCAATAGTGTCCAGTTGTCAATATACTGTAGGTCCATTTTAACAACATCCTCAAAATCTTCAATGTCACTTCTCCCACTTACCTGCCACATTCCAGTAAGTCCCGGTTTAAAACTTAATCTTCGTTTATGCCAAGCTTCATACTGCTCAAATTCATCCTGAGTGGGCGGCCTTGTTCCTACCAAACTCATATCTCCCTTTAGAACATTGAAAAATTGCGGAAATTCATCCAGGCTTGTCTTGCGAATAAATTTCCCCATTTTTGTAATGCGGGGGTCATCCGTCATCTTGAACATCAGTCCCTTCATCTCATTCTTAGCCATGAGTTCAGCTTTTCGTTTTTCGGCATCTCTATACATGGATCGAAACTTGTAAATCTTAAACTTTCTACCATTTTTACCCACTCTTATTTGAGAGAAAAATATTGCACCTGGTGATTCAATTAATATAGCTGGTGCTAAAATCAATGTAACAATTATCGTCAAAATACAACCTACCAAACCTCCGATTATGTCAATAATACGTTTTATAATGGCATACTCTTCATTAAAATAATTTGTCGAAAAGGTAATAACCTGATGTCCTGCATAACCTTCAATGACTTTATTTCTAACATTTAAATCATGAAAAAGATCTAACTTCAGATGAATGATAACACCCATATTTTCCAATGCTAATATCAAGTCCTCAATTTCTATATTATAATCATTTGGTAGACAAATAAAAACTTCATCCACCACATTGCGCCTAACCATTTCCATCATATTATCTTTATCTGCTACTACTTCAATACCTTCCATTACATCCCCTATATTGCTTTTATCCCAAAGAGCAATGGAATTTACTTGAATTTGCCAATCATATTCTCTCTTTATATGCTTTAAAATTCTTGAAACATTTTTTGATATTGTAACTAACATCACTTTATTACTGCTTGAACTCTGTCTATATACCAATATTAGGATCATTTTCATATAACTTCGAACAACATAGGTAATCATAAAATTAAGTATAAGAAATACAATCAAAAAAATTCTGGAACATCTATCAGCCTCTTTCATAACTATTATGTACCCAAATAAAATAAGACAAAGAATTGCTTGGTCTTTTAATAAACTGGCACATTCCTGATAAAATCCTCTTTTGCATATATTTACATTATGAGATACATTTCCTATCATCAAAGTTGATAAAATCATAACCAGCAGTATATTCCCATAAACTTCATTCATGGTTCCAAATTCGTTAATAATACCACCTCTAATAATTCCTGACAAATAAAATGCTGATATGACACAAAGTAAATCTAGTAACAACGTAATTACTTTCGTAGTTTTTATATTTTCACGTTTCATTTTTCTCCCCTACCTCATTAAATATAAGCTTTAGCACGAGGCTTACGTTTATGATGAATATAGAGTCTGTTTCTCCGAGTTATACGAACACACATATATAATGCAATCAATAGAAACAAGATAGTTCCAATAAATAATGGCACATTAAACAATCCAAGATCTTGTGTTTCGCTTGAAAATGTCGTAACAAAAGCGGCTGTAAATAGCATATTTTTCCCTCCGTATATTTCGTACTATTTTATAATTATCTATTCAGCAAACTTTTCATTATAGTAGTATATTATCACTATTATATTTGCTTCTTCAATATAATATAACATTCTTCGAAATATTACAATATTTATATTTTTACACAATTATCCCCTGTTTAAGCTAAGTAATTAATTTTACATACCTTGTAATCCTTCTAAATTTTATATCTTTCAATTATCACTACTTTTTGTACTTATAAAAAGCATTTCATTTGATTAATAAATGAAATGCTTTAATACAAAAAAATATTTTATTCTTCTTTACCATAATCACCATAATGACCATAATACCGACCATAGTAACTATTCTTTTCAAAATCTACCTTATTTAACACAGCACCTAACACTTTGCAACCGGCCTTTTCTAATTGTTCCTTAACACCTCGTACAAAACGATGACTAATTGCATTTGCCTCAATAACAATTACAGCGCCATCAACTTTCTTAGCAATAATTGCACCATCAATAACTACTCCAAGCGGAGGAGTGTCCACTAAAACATAATCGTATTCTTCTTTTAACTTCGTTAGAAGTTCTTCAAATCGTTTATGATTTAGTAACTCTGCCGGATTCGGACAATAAGAACCCGAAAATATAATGTCCATATTTTCAATATTAGTTTTCTTTAATACATCATTTATACTCTTTTGCCCAGATAAATAATGCGTTAATCCGTACTCAACTTCTCCAACCTTATATCTTCCTGCCAAAACGGATTTTCTCAAATCCGCATCAACCATGATTACTTTCTTTCCGATTTCAGCAAAAGAAGCAGCCAGATTAAAGGATACACTAGATTTGCCCTCATTCGGCGTACAACTGGTAAATGCTATTACTTTAATGTCATCTCCACAAAATTGAATATTCGTACCTAGTGATTTATATGATTCATTAGCTCTATAATCAAGTTGTCGGCGTTTAGTAAAAGTTACTGTGCTCATTTCGACTACCTCATTCCTCTCAATTGTCTGGTAAACTGCTTCTGGCGTTTTCTCTTATCGATCTCTGCCTGTTTTACAGTGCCTGTTTCAATAGGGATAAGTCCAAGTGTACTAATTCCCAAATACTTTTCCACATCTTCTTCGCTTTTTACAGTATCGTCCATAATATGAACAACTACAATAATGGAACAAGATACAAAGGCCCCCAATAATAACGCAATTAAAGCATTCAATTTAACATTCGGACTGGAAGGGTTTTTCGGAACAACACCCTCTAATACTTTAGTAATTGCATCAGAAGCCAACATTTCTTTGATCTGAGTGTCAGATACATGTGCAAATTCATCAGCTAATTGTTTTGCTAAATAAGGATCAGGATTATCAACCGTAATTTCCAAAATACTTGTATTTGCTGGATTTGATATTTTAACATTGCCTGCTAATTCTTCATAAGTAGCATCTAATCCAAGATTTCCGATTACCTTATTAACAATTTCACGATTTTTCATCAAGACCATATAATCTTTCGTCAACTGCTGTCCTATCTGAAAATCTTGAAGATTAGTACCTGAATCAGCTGTTTTCCGCAATACATACAATGTAGATTTAGAAGTATAAAGCGGTGTTATCATAAAATAACTTATCATGCCAGCCAAGATACATAAGATGATACCGGATGCAACAACAATCCAAATTTTTTGTCTGATTACATATAACAACTCTAAAACATTAATTTCAAACTCTTGATTCTGATTTGTCTCCATGATAGGCTCCTTATATTGTTGAATTTTCTAGTAAAATTAACGGGTTGTCCAAAACTATACCATCAACAATTTCTTTATCACATTTTTTATATAAAGTCTCAATTACTGACTTCATAATCGGTGTTCTACTTTTCTTATTATGGCAATCACTTCCTAAGAAGTGAATTAATCCACTTTTTAATATTTTCATATTTGCTGACGCTTGTAAACTAAACAATCCCCCCTTTAGGCTATTACAATTCATTTGAATATAACAACCTAATTCACTGATTTCATTAATAAGATCAATGTTATTTATACTTTTATAACGCTCAACATGCGCTAATATAGGCGTATATCCACTTCTAATTAGATTTCCCAATCCTCTATATATTGTCTTATAACTTTCTCCAAATGCAAATTCTACCAAAACATATTTTGTTCCGTTAATCGTTAATGCCTGCTTCTTATCCAATGCATCTATAATTGAATCACTGTAGAAGAGTTCATTTCCTAATAGAATTGTAAAATCATTATCTAATAATTTTGCCTGCTTTTCTACTTCATCTCTAAGATTGTACAATTTTTCTACCGGATAATTGGATCTTCCGGCTTTGTAGTGAGGTGTTGCAATCATTGTCTTTATACCCTCTTGTAATGCTATCTTAAGCATATCTATTGTTTCATTCATACTTGATGATCCGTCATCCACACCTGGTAATATATGTGAATGAATATCATAATAGCCTCTTGCATTCATTTCTTTTTCCTACTTTTCCTATTCTTTTGATTATTTTGTAGTCTTATACTTAGTGATTTTTATCATAAGGAATGAGAAAATCAAAGTACAACAACTTACCAATATAAATATCAATGTATCCCATCGAAAATACTCTACTAAAAATGCTCTGTAATAATGCGGAGATATGGTGACATCAATATAATTATTCCTAATTAGCAGTATAAAGGTAAAAATACTTATAATACAGGTTGATGCAATTAACGCATAATTAACAAACCATAACCCTAATTTCTTAAAGTTATGCAGCCTTAATAAAATATAACATATAAATCCGATTGCTACAAGTAAAATAGGTATTAAATACTTTATCAAATTACAAAATTCTATTCTATATTCACTATAAGAGTCTATAAACCTTAATTCTAAACTATTCTTATATAAATTGCTTATCTTCAGGACAATGTCATCAATTCTATCCGCTACTTCATTTGTCCGATCTATTCCTTCTTTTTTTAAATAATCATTTATATTTTGATATAATAGAATATTCAATTCATTCCCATTCATATCGGGTAGTCTTTGTTGCATTAAGCTACTGACATAATTTTGCCCATTAGAATATACTCTATCTAATGTAATAACATCTTTAATTACAGAAGACGGTATACCACCTTGCTTCAACAAACCTTCTGCCCTGTTATATATATCTTCATAAAGACCATAATAATATCTTGAATCACTCAAGCTTCTTTGTATACTTTTATCGTTAAAGACACCGATAGCCAGACCGGTGCAAAGAAACAATACCAGAAACAGTAGGGTTAGAAAAGTAGTAAAAATTATTATTACCAATCTTTTTATCAGCACACCGTACTTTTTCATAATCTTCCTCCTACTACTCACCGTCATCTGATTTGTGTTGCAGTAGTTCACAATATACATAATACCTCAGTGCTCTATCACCTACCAATTGCCCAAAAGGATAGCATGTATATAAAATCAACTGTTCTTTCTTTTCTTTTAAATCAAACGCAGAACTGTCATTCTTATCAAGTACTTTGATATCAGTAACTTGGTATTCATATTTCTTATCGATGGTCTGTAGTGTTACAATATCCTGTACTTTAACTTTCTTTAACACCGAGAAAAAAGATGCATCGTGCCCTCCCACTAAGATAGGATATCCTTCACCAGGTAAAGCGCTCTTTGTATATTGTCCCGCACCACGTTGTAAAACACTTTCACTATCACCATAATATAAAGGGGCATTTAAATTAATATGTTCGCAAGTAATTACGCCGTATAGTTCATTTTCATTCGGCTTACGAAACTCGCTCTGTTTCGTATTATCCTTATCTATTGAGTACATGTTGTCACTGAATGTCAATTGGCTACTATATGGTGCTCCATTTATAATAATCATATTACTAACAGCACCAATATATCTTATCAGTGGACTTCCTGCAACCACAAGTATGAATGAACTTAACGCTACGAACATGAATACCATCCCTAATCTATGTACTACCCTTTTATATCTGTTATTCATCATTTTGAGCGAAGTAGTCATTACCAACTGTTACAATTATTCCAACCAAAATCATTATTCCAAACACTCCTAGCGCGGTAAATGTTATAGCTAAATCAAACCCTGTGTTCTTGACTATTATATCTCCATTTATAGCATTATTATCACTGCCTGTTGTGGCATTACCTACCTGATTCTCTTCATTATTATCCTGATTTTGATCTGCGGGATAATTAGTCCCATTATTTAAACTATTTGTTGTCTCTGTTATATCAGGTTTATTCGTTACTGCACCTGATCCTGAGGTGTCTTCAGGCAAATCCGGATTGTTTACCACTGGATCTTTCGTGGGAAGATTGATCCCACTATCTGTATCAGGAATATCTGTAGGGCTTTCTGTCTCTGGGGTTGCTGTGGGAGAAATTGCACCTTCATCTGTTCCTGGAGTTTCTGTAGGAGAAATCGTACCTTCATCTGTTCCTGGAGTTTCTGTAGGAAAAATCGTACCTTCATCTGTTCCTGGAGTTTCTGTAGGAGAAATCGTATCTTCGTCTGTTCCTGGAGTTTCTGTGGGATCATCTATGTCATCCTCATTATCCGGGTTAGTGTTATTGGAATTTCCAGTGTCTAATTCTTCAGCATTCTCCCCTGAATTCGTATCCACTCCTCCAGTAATATCGGTGTTACCAATGTCTATTTTATTAGTATTTGTGCTGTTCAGCTCAGTGCCATCACCAGTATCGACTGAATTTTTATAGTCTATGCCGTAGGGCATAATCATCGGAATTGTACTATCTCCCGCACTGCTAATCGCATATGCTTTTGAAGGGATAGAAATAATAATCAAAACCATGAATATAATGTACTTAATATTTCTCATATTGATAATCCCCCACTTTTTAACATGGCTACCCAGTCTATAGTTCAAATACTCTTCCATTATATGTATCCAATACTACTATAATAATTGTCAGGTTTTGAAAAGTCAAGAAGAAATACATTATAAAATGTAATTTTGACAATTATGACATAAAATACTAACCAAACTTTTACGTATTATTAATCCTCTTAATAGCACATAATAGGACAGAGCCCAAATCAGGTTCTGTCCCAAATTAACTTTACATTATTTTGATCCTCTGTTCGTCAAAACAACCATTACTGTTTTAAATAAAATCCTCACATCGAGCAATAAAGACCAGTTATCGATATATTGAAGATCCATTTTTACAACGTCCTCAAAACTATCGATATCACTTCTTCCACTTACCTGCCACATACCAGTCAGACCCGGTTTAAAACTCAATCTTCTCTTATGCCAACCTTCATATTGCTCAAATTCATCTAAAGTAGGTGGTCTAGTTCCCACCAAACTCATATCTCCTTTTAGAACATTAAAGAACTGTGGAAATTCATCTAAGCTTGTTTTACGTATAAACTTGCCTATTCTAGTAATTCGCGGATCATCCGTCATTTTAAACATCAATCCTTTAATTTCATTTTTCTCCATAAGCTCGACTTTTCTCTGTTCTGCATCACGATACATTGATCGAAATTTATATATCTTAAACTTTCTTCCATTTTTCCCAACCCTCACTTGAGAGAAAAAAATTGGACCGGGTGATTCAATTAAAATAATCGGTGAAAGAATAATCGTTATGATTAACGTCAAGAGACATCCTACAATTCCACCTAATATGTCTAAAAAACGTTTTACTACTACATATCCTTCATTAAAATATACTGTTGAAAACGTAATCACTTGATATGCAGCATACTCTTCAATTATTTTATTGTTAACATTAAGGTTGTGAAATAAATCTAATTTAAGATGTATGATAACTCCCATGTTTTCAAGAGTCAATATTAATTCGTCTATCTCAATATTATAATCAATTGGTAAACATATTAATACCTCATCTACTACGTTTCTTTTTACTACATCAATTAGACTATCCCTGCCCGCGACTACCTCTATCCCTTCTACCATGTTACCTAACAGGTTAATATCTAACAGAGCGATTGAATTCACGTGAATTTGCCACTCATACTCCTTTCGGATATTTTGAATAATCTTAGACACATCTTTAGAAAGTGCAACAAGCATGACTTTGTTACTAGAAGAGCTTTTCTTGTAAACAAGCATCAAAATCATTTTCATATATCCTCGAATAACATAAGTTAGTAAAAAATTCAGAATAATAAATACTCCAAGAAATACTCTTGACAAATGATCCCCTTGTTTCATAACAATAATATATCCAAATAATATTAAATACAACATTGTTTGATCCTTCAAAAGGCTTGCACACTCTTGATAAAAGCCTCTCTTGCATATATTAATATTAAGAGAAATATTCCCTATGGCAAGGGTTGATAAAATCATTATTGCCAGCATATTTGCATACAGGCTGCTTATTAAACCTTGACTGCTAACAATTCCCCCTCTAATGATTGCTGCCATATAGAATGCTAGCAATACACTAATCAAATCCAACAATAATGTAATTGCTTTTGTTGTCTTAATATTTTCACGTTTCATATGTTTTCCTCATTGGCTTATTATAATGCCCTTACCTTTGTCCTTTGTGATAAATATATAATCCATTTTATTGTAATTTATATATGTAACACTGTTATCGTACAATATAATATAACATTATTTAATATTTTACAATGATTTTTTGGTTGATAGCACATCGTTAACAAACAAGCCATGTTTACTGGATTTCCAGTAAACATGGCTTGTTTCATTTGAACACTTTATCTAAGGCTAAAATATTAATAAATTAATTATCACTTCCACTTCACTGCTGACGCTGATGAATCCTGTCTATATATAATAGCGGTTATAAAATTACCAAAATTATTTTGTCCAATCATAATTGTTTTCTTTGCATCGGTGATACTGTTTGATACAAAAGGACTCTTATAGGAGATTTGAATACAATAACTTACTCCGCTAAATGTATTCCCACTCACATTCGGATTTTTTATTCCATAAAATTGTACATAATAATTACTATTACTTTCTAATCCGATGAACGTATTATTTAAAATCTCTGGTTCATTTACCCCCACTGCGTAGATTGCATAGCTGCTGTTGTTTTCAAATCGATTGCCGCTAATTGATATATTTGTATGATATTCCATGCTTATATTACTATTCGTTATATAAATCCCACTCAGCATTCCTTTAAATGTGGAACCCGTTATTGTAAGACCATTGCATGGAACAGCTGAGTAATAACCAGTAGCAACAATGCCATAGTTATCTGCCTTACTACTTCCTTCAAAAACACAAGTAGACACGGTAACATTTTGGCTTGACCAATCTCGAATATAATAGCCTCCACTTGATGTACCTTTAAAGGTAATACCACTTATTGTTACATTCGAGCATTTAGGTAATGTTATTGCATATACTGCTTGCCCTTCCAAATCAATAACACCTTTGCCTATTAATTTTGCATTTTTTACTCCACCGTATTTCCCGACCGAACTAATTGAATTGTAGGTTCCACTGTTCTCTGCAAATACAAACAACGTAGTGGCACTTCCTGAACTATTGTGTTTTACCGTTGTTCCTTCACTCAATACAATAGTTACATTACTCGGTATAAAAATGGTATTTGTATAAGAATAGACTCCTGCTTCGAGTGTAATAGTCACATTATCTGTGATTTTAGATGCCAAATCTAAGTAAGATTGCAGTACATAAAACTGCTTTGTATTACTGTTAAAGTCAGAATTATTGGTATACGCGTTACCATAAGGATTACTGCTTGGAGAAATAGTAAAATTATTTCCCACGCTTGTATTTATAACATCCCATTCTTCAGCTGATGCAGTCGCACTCTGTCGATAAATGATTGCTTTCACAAAACTGCCGAAATTATTCTGTTGACACATTATATTTTTGCTTTGATCTGTAATACTATTTGTTGTAAAAGGGCTCTTATAAGATATTTGAACACAGTAGCTGGTTCCTGTAAAAGTATTTGCATATACAGCAGGATCCACAACTCCGTATAGCTGTACACTATAGTTGCTACTGGTCAGTCCATTAAATTTATTATTAATAATTTTAGGTTGTTTCCACCCTACCCCATATATTGTGTAGTCCTTAGTGTTTTGGAATGTATTACCGTCAATGTTAACCCCCTTATGATATGCCAAGCTTGTACTACTATTTGTACTATAAACACCACATTTCAGCCCTGTAAATGTACAACTCGAAATCGTTATTCCATCACACGGTATCGTGGTATAATAACCAGAAACTCCTATTCCGTAATTATCACCGGCTCTATTTCCTGAGAAAATACAATCTGTAACTTTTACATTCTGACTCGACCAATCACGGATGTAATAATTACCGCTGGCTCCACCCGTAAATTTAATTCCTTTAATTTCAATCCCTGAACATTTTGGTATCGTTACTGCGAAAACTGCTTGTCCACCTAGATCTATTGTTCCTTCTCCCTTAAGTACTGAATTTCTTACTCCTCCATATGTACCTACTGAAGTAATGGAGTTAAAGGCACTACCGCTTTCAGCAAAAACAAATAGCGTACTTCCACCACTTTCACTATTATATTTAACTGTTGTTCCGTTACTTAATACAATTGTTACATTACTCGGAATAAAAATAGTATTTGAGTAAATATACTCACCGCTACCCAGTGTAATTGTTACATTCTCTTGAATCAATGAGGCCAAATCCAGATAAGACTGGAGTACATAATACTGCTTTGTTTTGCTATTATATGTGTCATAATTTATATACTTATTAAGATAAGGATCACTGGTAGGTGTAATCATAAAGCTCGTTCCTAAAGAGGAAACATCATTCAAATATTCTATTTCACTTGCTCCGTCTGCCTGAAAAGAAATGTAAGGATAACTAACATCACTATTATAGATGTTTGTAGTCCGGACTGCATTTTTCTCAGTACTTGTAATTGTATTTTTACCATATGCTACATTATAGATGACAGCACCACATCTATTCATATTTATAAATGTATTTTTTTGCAATGAAAGACCATCCATACCATATAAACGTATTCCATAATAGTCCGGTGATACCATGTTTGCGAATGAATTCTGGCTAATGGTACAAGTCTTGACACGATAGAGACTTATCGCATTTTTTGTGCATGAGTCAAAGTTATTATTTATAATAGCAATATTATTATGATAAACTTTTTCCTGTATACTGGTTAGTACACCAGACTGTACCCCAATGAACTTACTATTACTAATTGTAATGTTTGAGCATACAACATCGTTATATGGATTTCCAATATATACTGCATTTGACGCTGTATTTCCGTTAAAATTACAGTTATTTACTATTACATCTTTACTGGAAAGTATGGAAATATAGTTTCCGCTTCCTCCTTTAAACGTAACATTTTCTATCGTAATATTATCAACCTTTGCTGCATAGATTGGCTTGCATATGAGGTCTCCTCCTGTATTGATTATTCCTCCAGAAATCTTTATATTGGTTGCAGCAGCATAATTTCCAGCACTTTCTAATGAAGTATTTTGACTACGAAGGTTAAAGATAATACTGCCGTTTGTTTTGTTATCTATAACAGTTTCTTCATCCATAATTATGGTTACATTAGAAGGAACATAAAGAAGTCTAGTAATAGGATACACACCTTTTTCAATGTGAATTGTTCCTCCACCTACAGCATCTAGTTGGTCAAGATAACTTTTTAATATATAATAATATTTTGTATCGTCATTATAGGTATCATAATCCAGAAAAAGTCCTAAATAAGGTGTAGAACTAGGCGTTAGTGTAAACTCTTTTGCACTAAAATCCAACTTATACCATGTCTCATAGTTTCCTCCATCAGTATTACGATAATAAATAAGAGGGAACGTTACATTCTTACATGTATTTTTGAACATGGAATTTTTATTAGTTGCGGATATTTTATTATTTATATGCTCATACCCCAGTAATACTTCATTATCTATATTTTCAGGTGAATAATATAGAGTGCCGATACGAATAAAATATGCAGCATGTTTGATAATATTACTTTGTATTGTAGGGTTTGTTACACCATTCATCTTAAATACACAACCTGAATCTGCAAATGTACCTTTACCACCTACGCCAATATCATTAAAGGAATTGCCTGTAATCGTAAATGTATTCCAATTTTTCGCTACTATACCATAGTACAGTATGTTTGAAAAGGTATTATCTTTAATTGTTATATTTTTATGTGGTGCAATATCTGTATACATATGTGTGCCTAATCCGGCAGGAACATTGGAGAACATATTGTTATAGATATAAATATAGTTATTTCCTGTCTTATCAAAGCTACTATATACACCACCAAAACCGCCCGTTGCTTTATCTGGGACGTCTAGATTGATGGCTTCCTTCTCAACACCAGTATCAAGACATCCATCAAAAATATTGTTATGGATGGATGTGTTATAACTTGCATCTAATTCAATTAAATGATGATCCCCATGCATATTCTTAAAGGTTATACCATAAATTTCGATGTTTTTAGTATGACCAAGTTCGATAATATTACCTTTTTCAAAATTATTATCAAAAATAACCGTTGCACCTTCTGTTGCATGAATACTAGAATCATGTGCGCCGTTATATCCCTTGTATTTTATCCCTTTTTTAATATCCTGCTTATTTGCAAATGAAAACATCATCTGCAATCCAGGATTCTTCGTAATTCTTACACCATCTTCAAAAACAATCTCTGTGTTACTAGGTATATACAACTGTCCGCTCAAGACATAATTACCTGACTGTACAACAATTTTACCTCCGCCAATGGCCTCCATCTGGTCCAAGGCTGCCTGCATATTATAGTAGAAACGAGTCAAATCATTATATTCTGTATATCGATTCTGAAATGGGGTACTGTCTTTGTTAATGGTTATTAAGTTTGTCTTATCTATAAAATATTTCAGTGTATTTGTACCATTTGTATTTTTTAATGCAACATAATACTTATATAAATTGCTTGCTGTGCTGGTTGTGGCCATTGTACTCAATGCCTCGTCCGAAACGAGGGAATTTGAATTATCCCCGGAATTATAAGCGATTGTAATTGCATATGGCATCTGGTTAAATACATTGTTTTTTATAACTGGAGTTTTTACACCAAATAAGTGAATTGCACTGTAATTGCTCTCAACAACACCTGGTCCGATTTCTTTGAATTCACTATCTAGAATATTCAGACCATCCCAATTAATTGCTCTCACTGCTTCATTTGCAATTTTTGTGAATGAACAATTTAATATGGAAAGCTCTTTGTTATATCCACCAGTGACATAGTATTTATTATTAATCCCATACTGAAAGCCTGAAAGAGTACAACCAGAAATTTTAATCTCGTTATTAAGTGTGTTATCCATTGCACACCATTTTGCTGGTGCACTTGCATTTTTACCACCTGCCGGTTCTAATATAAGGGATGTCACAGCATTCACTGTGCTTGAAAAGGTGCATCCGGATACATTAATATTTTGGCTACCGTACACTTTCATAGCATAAGAGGTACTATCATTTACGTTGACTATAAGATTTTTAATTCTAATATTCTTATTATGCCCTAACAAGAATCCCGTACTACCTGAAAATGCACAGTTAATTGATACTGTCCCCTGACCAATCACTCCACTATTTGTTATACCATTATACCCTGAGATGGCATTACTCGTATTGCTTCTATCAGAATCGATAAATGCAAATAAAATTTTAGTTGCCAATACTGAAGATGATCCTACTTCTATTGTCTTATTGATCACCACCCCATCATTTAATCGAATCGTTACATTTGAAGGGATAAAAATAGTATATGGTATATTGTACTCCCCTGCCTCAAGAACCAACGTTCCACCATTTTTCATAGAATCTAGATATGAACGTATTAAATAATAATCTTTAGTGTTGTTATTGTAATACGCGCTATTTACCCAAGTGTTCTGATATGTTTTGGATGTCGGGGAAATTGAAATTGCTGGAGCTGTTGCTATGGTAAAACTTTCAGTTCCATAACTACTATACAGACGATGCCCGCTCAATGGATAATAGTTATAAGAACGAATACTATATTCATATTTCGAATTTGCAACTGCTGTATTATCTGTAAAGGTAGCTCCTTTTAAATAACGCTGCACACATTCCCAATCACTGCTACTTGATGAAAAATTTCTCCTATAAACAAAATAGCCAGACACATTCGGAATATCCTCCCAATACAATGTAGGAACGCCTTTATTATCACATATAATATCCTTTATTTGAGGTTCCTTCGGCGCTGGGTCTGCAGTTGCTAATGCATTATTAAATTTCACCAAAAATGATGCTGTCATCTCACGAGTACATATTGAATTAGGGTCAAAGGCGCCATTACTTCCTGACACTACACCAGCCCTTGACATAACCATAACGGCTTCCCTTGCATAAGTAGGAATTTTACTATAATCAGTAAATGTAACATCTGGTTTAATTGTCTCTAACTCAACATTTAGATACTGTATATAATTGTACAAAAATACTACCATCTGCGCTCGTGTTACAGGACCATTGGGGCTAAATTGATTTTTATCAATCCCATTGGCGATTCCATTTACTTCAGCCCAAGCAACATAAGGGGCGTATCCCCAGGAAGAAAAACTAACGTCTTGAAATTTACTTTTGGTATATAGTCGATTATCTACTCCCGCATATCGCCCCAATATTGTAACAAACTGTCCTCTCGACAATGTGTTTTTAGGGGCAAAAGTTGTGGATGATGTTCCTAGTATCCAACCTTTTTCATAGCATGTGGATATACTTGAATATGCCCAGTTTTCAGTTACATCTTTGAATGGTAGCTTTGCTGCTAATGCATTAACTGGCATAATTGGCAAGCAAAAGATGATTGCCAATGCAAATAAAAACTTGCTTAAGATAGGTACCATTTTTTTCATTTGTTTTTCTCCTTTTCTGGATCTCGCTATACAGGTTCATACATTATTAAATATAATTATTACTTAAAAGGAAATTTTTCGTGCATCACTTTTTAAAACTAGTAGCACTGCAACATATATTACAACCGTCAGAACTCCATAGACTATAATTGCTAAAATATCATTATGCACTATTAAGAACTTCTTAAATATTTGTACTGCTCCTACACTAACGACTAAGGCTCCTAAATTTTTTGCATGCTCTATTACCAAATATCTCAAACTCAAACCAATATTGTAATACTTATGGAATCGTATTGTAATAGTAACTAAAGAAAAAATACTAGAAAGTCCTGTAGCTACAATTATTCCCATGACTCCCATGAATTTAGCAAGTACTATACTTAAAACAATATTTATAACGCTAACAGATACGCTATTTTTCAATGTTTCTTTCGTATTTCCATTCGAATAGAAAAAGCGATATATCAAATCTCTTACTACATTAAACTGTTGGCCAAAAATAAACACACATACACAATAATATAATAGCTTAGTATCCTCTAAAGTAAATTTCCCACCAAAGAAGATTAGTTTAACTCCTTCGAAACCAACATTAATAAAACCCGCAATGATTAAAACTACGACAGAATGAAAAAATATACTGTATGTCCAAAAGAATTTTTTACAATCCGGCTTATCGATACGGGATACTATTTTAGGATAAGCATATACTGTAAGATTACCGATAACAACGTTATTTACCATTGAAATAATCTGTGTCGAATAGCTTAGAATTGTCAGTGTTCCAGATATGAGAGTTGCTGCAACCATTGTATCTACAAGAATATGGATTTTATAAACACCTGAACTAAACATCGTTGGCAAAAATATTAAAAGCATAGCTTTTAGTTCCGGATCCTTTAAATTCAAACCTGGTATATATCGGAATCCATATCTGATTGCCACTCCTAAATCAAAGATAAGATTAACGACTGAACCCCCAACTAACAAGCCCAGATACATATGAATATCTGTAATTACACCAGTCATGAGAATAACTGCAACTAGGGCATTTGCAAACAATAATATGGACTTTGGCACTATATAATGATTGATGCATTGATAATAAGCTGCAGTTACCGCTAAAAACGATGTAATTCCCTGTATTAAAAACGTAATGAACATGAATGAACTCACCATGCCAACAAAGTTATCCCCTTTGTTCGTTAGCAGGTTAAGCAGAGGTGTGCTCCCCATTATAATCAGAACAACTATTATAAGTATAGCTCCAAATATAATCGTTATAAAGCTGTTAATTGTCTTTGCTGACTTTTTTTTCACATATGCGGGAATCACTACAGTGGTAACGCCCGAAGTAATAAATACGAATACAAATGTAGCTATGTTGAGCGCATAATTATATGCATCCATCACACTACTTGCTCCAAAATTTACCGCTGTAAACCTCGATTTATATAAAGCAAGCACCTGTGATATACAAGTGAGTAGAATCATGCATAATAATTGCATGCCGTTCTTTTGTTTTTCTGAAAATAATCTTCGTTTTGCCATTGAGCCTACCTCATTCATTTTGCACACATGTTGCAAATATCACATATTGACTTTTTCGTCTACAAAATTGCTATCAAGCCATGTAAACTGATCTTTTGCATTTACTATTAGTTGTGTTGCATCTATTTTATTTTTATCATTAATAACATCTTTTAAAGAAAGCATTTGCATTTGATTAATATTCATAAAATTTCCATCATACTCTACGTCATTTAAGAAATTTGTCATTTTATTGCTATAAATAATCGGATAAACTTTGGCTCCAAATTGCCATCCTAGAATCATGCCATGGAATCTAGTAGTCACCACTACCTCAGAATTTGCTATCGATTGTAATGCCTCATCTATATTTCCTCGATAAAAATAGCACTTCACCTTCGACTTTATGTTTGATGACATCTCATCGAGAATAGACTCTATTGCTCTTTCATCACCTTGTTCTTTGCAAAATGACTGGAAAACAACCTCCCAATCATT
The DNA here is from genome assembly GCA_023435895.1 of Bacillota bacterium. Taxonomy (GTDB): domain Bacteria; phylum Bacillota; class Clostridia; order Lachnospirales; family Lachnospiraceae; genus Mobilitalea. The sequence continues at coordinate 47,140 of JAEZLH010000004.1, read as the reverse complement.
CTCTACTGCCTCTTCAGCCAACACGGCCATTGCCTTTTTATATTGTGGCGAGAATGCTGCTAATTCTGTTCTATGCTCCAACCAAATAGGAATTATAGTCATCTTTTTACGTTTTTTCAGAGAATATTTAGAGATGTCCAGATTCATCACTACGTCAGGTGCACATCTTACCTGCTTAAGGTTAGAAAACAGCCCTTCTGACCATTTGTCCCGAAAACATGCGTCTTCCGATTTTGAGAAAAATGTTCTATAGGCCTGTAAAAATTCTTCTGAATGATATGGACCAAAGTTGGCACCTGTTATAATAAGATTTTCGGATTGTTCTCGAAGCTTTTGGACAAAATGAAGATTTTTTTCCCATTTACCATCATTCTCAATAAACATGGAGCCACCTAGTATTATGGATAAACCACAATGTGTAATAAAATAATCCATTAACAGAGGTCTCCCACTCAAAACTTCGCTAAACTTGTTAATTACTCGAAAAAATAAATTACGTTTTAGAATGTGAAGGTTATTCAAATCTCTTAACCCTTCATCACATCCAGGGTTAACCATCAGAAAGAATTTTATTTTAGGATATCTACGGCAAATAATACGAATAAATAGATCATCACCTAAATTATTATGACAATACGCATGTAAAAACACTTTATGCTTCATCTCCCCGTCTCCTTTCCTGAATCCTTATCATCAATTCACATATAGTTGGGTTGACGGCATTCAGTATCGTAGTGACCTTTTGTTTCTTGCCTACGTCTTTGGCAGATACAAGTATTCTCCAATCTTCTCTGATGCACTTAACAAGGTTCTTTTTCAATTCCCTATCTTGATAGTTGAACTGAGCCATTATTTTAAGTAATTTATCTGCTACACGAACTTTTTTCACTGCCAGAGCAGGAACTTTGGATAATTTATAGTCTTTTACTAATCTTTCAACCTCCAAAACAGCGTACCACTCACTTAACCATTTCTTTTGGAATTGTTTTTCTTTTTTTCGTTTCTGCATTGCTCCTTCCGGATTTTTTACATAGCTATATAAACAATCTGGAATAAGAAATGCCTGTCCAATATGCAAACAGTAATTTGTAAGAAAAATCATGTCTTCGCCAATTGTCATTGTTTCATCAAAATAGATATCATTTTTTCTAATCATATCCAACCGAAAAATTTTATTCCATAGTGCAGAACAAATTTTATGGCTTTGTAAATAATTTTGCATTAGCTCTTCAACACTTGTGAATAAACACGATTCTGGATCATAACGAAACAGCTCTTGACCATCTGGTGTTATCTCATTGTATGAGCAAATCACTAAGTCAGTTTTTGTGTCATGAAATCCTTTCACCAGTTTTTCAATATATTCAGGTTCCCATAAATCGTCTACATCTGCAAAAACAACAAATTCTCCAGATGCTTTCGCGAGTCCAAAATTTCTAGCTGAAGAGACACCACCATTTACCTTATGTATTAAAACAGTGTTATCTAACCTATTTGTTTTATCATTTAATTTTCGCCATGACTCATCTACCGAACCATCATCAACAAAAATCACTTCTAATTCTTTATAAGTTTGAATTGACAACATCGAGATACATCGATCAATATACGGAACCCCATTATATACCGGAATCACTACGGAAACTTTACTCATGCGGCAATCTCCAATCCCTAATTCGTTTTCAATATTTTAGCTGGAACACCACCTGCTACCGCTCCCGCCGGAACATCTTTATTTACTACAGCGCCTGCTGCAATCACTGCATTATCTCCGATGGAAACACCTTTTAATATCACTACATTCGCACCAATCCATACATTATTACCAATAGTAATCGGTTCACTGACAAATCCAACATTACCATTTGAATAATCATGGTCATGATCTACCAATACAACATTATTTGCAAATTTACAATTATGACCTATTGTTATAGAATGAAGAGCAGTTATACTTACATTATAATTAAAAAAATTGTTGTTTCCTATGTTACATATTCCACCATGTGTAATTCTTAGATGAGCATATTTACGTATATTATTGTTTATACCAAAAGTCAATTTCCCACCATCATTAATTACAACATCAAAATTTTTTTCTATTCTACGTTGAATAATCCCAAAATTAGCATATTTCCTGTACTTAAGTCTTAAGGGTAAAAGCCTAAAATAACCATAAAACTGTTTTAATATTGTATTCATGTAATCACCTGCTATCTTATATAAAATTATAAGGCAAAGTTTCGCCTATATTCCTATTGATAATAAACCTGAAAAACATTAGCAAATATAGTAAAATAATCACTGCTGTTACATAATAATAAGATCTTTTGCCTTTGTGATTTTCCAGAGCTAATGGAATATATATAATTTGGCCAATAGCGAACATAAGTATAATACGAGTACTATTTGGAATTATAGAAGATAAAGCCGCTGTGACCAAGGTGCATAGTTGCATCAAGGAACAAATACTCTGCTGGGTAGCTAGCATCTTATCATTTAAAACCCCAGTCAAGCTTCTATTCTTTGCTGAACCGGATTTTGGAACTGACATGCACAAAATAATTACAACTGACACCAAAACCTCGAACAGTATAAAATCCCATTGTGTGTCATTGATATCAAAGCGTGTATCATTGATATAATTACTATATATTCCGGTAACAGATGTAAAATAGACTAGAAGTTTTCTAAGTACACCTGAAAGCATCGTGCAAATCGCTGTAACAATTAATGGTGCCCACTTAGGAAAATGTATTTTAGTCGCAAAATAAAAAATCAAAAATACAAAGCCAGTGGTATGAAATAAACACGCTATTAAAATAAAAAACAAATATTTTACTAACTTTTCTTCATATACATATTTCAGTGCATAGATACAGATAGCAACTGCAACAAACTGTCTCATAATATTTAAGGATGTATTAAAAAGTGCACCAAACATAAATACAAAGATACTCCAGCGAGCGTCTAATGAATATCTCCTTATATGTTTCCACAAAAAGTATATAATCAGTAAATGCGTTAGCACAAATACCCACTGATATCCACCAATTGAAACTCCAATTTTGATTACATACCTATAGAGGGGTTCTACTCTAAAATAAATCCCATTCATAACTTCAGGAATCTGTCGTTTGACATAGGTACCATAATCCGTACCTACTTGAAAACGTAAAGCCGCAACAGCAATGAAAGGAAGCGCCGAAAGAAGAAACGCGAATGATCCTTTTGTAGGAATATATTTAAATTGCCTTGAGCCAATTTTAAAGCTAATCGTAGTGCTGTTTTTCTGTACGCTTTTATCTGAAACTGCAAACCATACACAAATTTCAGCTATGATAAACATTATCAGGTAAACTATCATATCTTATCTCCTCACTTAGGCAAAGTTTCTTCATTAAGCTAGATATACATCTTCAAGCATTTTTGCTATGCCTGAGAGTGAATAGCCTTTCGACGCTACTTGCTCTGCATATAAAATACGTTCTGTGCCACTATTTTCCGTCAAATCAATTAATTCTTTCACCCATTTATCTTCATTAACATTTATCGGAAGAAATCTTACACTGTCTGTCAAATCTGCTTCACTTGTTATGGTATCTGCAAATATACAGGGAAGACCTGAAGCTTGGGCTTCTACCCCCACAACAGGTAGTCCTTCAAATAATGATGGAAGAATAAATATATCACTTGCACTCATTAATTTATCAATATCATTTCTTAACCCTAAAAATATGACTAAATTGTCAAGCCCATAATTTCTTACCTGTATTTTAACTTCTTCAAAAAGTTCACCCTCTCCCACAAGTAAAAGCACAGAGTTAGGAACCCTTTTCTGAAATGCGTTAAAAATATCAATTAAATATCTATGATTTTTCTGTTTACAAAAGCGTCCGACATGAAGTAGAACCTTTTTCTCATTCAATTCTAACTGCTGACGATATGCCTCACGATTTTTTATATCAAACTGAAAGCGTTCTAAATTTACACCATTATTAATGACCTGATATTCTCCTTTTTTTATTCTTCCTGATATAAACATGAACTGTGCAGCTTTATGAGAACATGCAAAGTAGTGAGTCGGTCCTAATTCCAATAAGGGTTTAATCAATTTCATAACAAAAGCTTTTTTTGAACTATCATTTCCAGCGTTGTGTGAGTGCACAATAATCTTCTTGCATCCGCTTAATTTTGCAATCCATGCCACTTGAAGGTTAAAAGTAATTGAACCGGAGTTTATATGAACCACTTCATATTTCTCCTTCTTAATCAGTTGAAATAAACGTCGCCAAAACCTAAATTTTCTTGATATAAGAGAACCCGTAGCCTTTAATTCAATAATGCGCCCTCCCATTTGTTCAATCTGACTTCTACAATTCTCATAGGAAGATTTATTTGGGGCAACAAAATCGAACTGTACCTTCTCTCTATTAATGTTCTGATAAAAATTAAAAACCATAGAGGATACTCCACCAAATAGTTCCCCTGCATTAATCTGTAATACTCGAATCATGTTTACTTCTCCTACCGTATTTGTTCAGTTATTCTCCTGTAGTATCATCATTTGTTAGTGATACTATCGTAGTTTGATGCTGATTTCTTTTCTCAAGCGGAGGCAACTTCATATAATCCCCATAAATCTGGGTCAAATAGCGGTCATAATCCTTTGGAGCATGAAACAAGTGCCCTTCAAAGTTGTAGTACGCACCCTCTCCATATACAAGCTCCCTGTCCATAACACTCTTTAACTTGTAAGACCCCATAAAATTCATAATATACTTACTCGTATAAAAATCATATCGAGACAGGGCTCTGTCAAGGGCTCGCATTCTGTTATATGGGTTCAAAATTTTTTCAAATTTAATTCTTTTTCCTACTTCTATTAATACTCTTTCGTACCATGGACGATCAGTGTTACTTTGATACACTATTGTCTCGAAAAGAGAAAATTTAAATAATGCTCTTAAAGACATCAACCTAAAACTGTGAATTTTTCTAGCAATGGAGTTTTTGGGCAATCCATCCAGCGGGAAAATATCAATCCATAAATTAACTTTCCGATTGATTGCAGCAGTGTGATCAATTAACTGGTATTTACTATTTTCTATTTTTGCGAAATAGTGAATAACATTCTCGCATTTATTAAAATGAACTAATTTAAATTTGGACTCCAGCTGGTTTTGTGCGAGTTCCAGAAATTTGTTATAATCCTTTCTCGGCATAGCAACATCTATATCATCATCCCACGGAATAAATCCATTGTGTCTGACGGCTCCAATAAATGTACCACCTGAAATGTAATACGTTAAATTATTTTGTTCGCAAATACGAACGAAATCAAGGAGAATCTTTAATTCTTCGTCCTGTATATCCCTTATCCCAACAGTTTTCTCATTTAATTCTTCCATAATTTTCTCCTAAAGGTTATTTAATCTATTTAACTACCATTTCTTCATTTACAGAATTATCTTTTACCTCACGTAGTTCAGTAGAAGATATTCCATCTGTGTGTGGTAAAAATACAACATCTACTCCATATTTTGCAAGCTCTGTCTTAGTATTCTCCCATCTGGGATTACCCTTCCAGTCACTTCCAATGAAGATTACATCAAATCCAACTTTCTGTAATTGCTCAACTTTATCTAAAGTATATGCAATTACTGTTTCATCAACTGCTTTTATATTATCAACGATCAGCTTTCTTTCAGCCTCACGAATTACTGTTTTCTTATTCTTATATTCTTCAACTAGAGAATCTGCATTAATACCTACTATTAAATACTCACAATATTGTTTTGCTGCATTGAGTATATTTAAATGTCCAACATGAAACAAATCGTAAACCCCTTGTGTATATCCTTTTTTATATTTTTTCATTATTTTTCCTCCCAATCGTCTTTCTGTTTTTTAAAGATATTCAACGTCATACCTCATCACTCATTTCGATTAGAAAGATATAAATATGCCTCATATTAAATCTTGCTGTTGAATATTCTTTTTCTTCATAATAGCTTCGCTCTTCTTATAGCTTACTTCTAAACAAAAAATGCACTCCTTAATACTTATGTACAATGAAAAACCCATGGCAGTTATTTAATCTGCACATAGGCTTATTTATCCCATGTATCATATTCCAAAATATTGATATGAGTCAAATTAAACATAACACAAATCAAAATTTTTTAATCCTATTATTTCAACAACTATTAGGGAAAGTAACTTAATAAAAATACAAATAACCAGAAACAACGTAAAACAATATAAAATTACATTTTTTTACGCTGCTTGTCTATTATATAACAGCAAACTCCTATAAGTCAATACAAGAAGTCCCTACCCTAATGCAAGGTGTGCCAATTATCATGAATAAAGTAAATTAAAGTATCATCAATAGGAATCAATAAATACTTTCTACAAAAATCAATTCTTTGATGCCGGATTATACTTTCTATATAAATTAATTATTTTCAAATCATTCACAAAATATCGTTTAAACATTCTTTTAGGCTCTTTAATAAATCTATAAAGCCATTCTAAGCCATTGTGGCTCATCCATTTTGGTGAACGTTTTACATTTCCTGCCTCAAAATCCAAACTTGCCCCTAACCCTAATGAAACAGGAACTTCCATCTCTTTACTGTACTTATGAATAAATATTTCTTGTTTCGGACATCCCAGACCTACGATCAATATTTTGGGCTGCGCTTTTTTTATCATATCAATAATTTTTGACATTTCTGCTTTGTCTTTTTCGAAGCCAAAAGGCGGAGAATATATTCCGACTACTTGAAGGCCAGGATATTTACTCTTAAGATTCTCTGCTGCTTTTGCTGCAATTCCTTCAGCCGCTCCTAAAAAAAACATAGTATATTTTTTTTCAGAAGCTCTCTCACATAACTTAGGAAATAGATCAGAACCCGAAATTTTTTCCTTTATTGGAGTACCATAAAATTTAGCTATCCATATAAGTGGCTTTCCATCCGTGAGTATCAAATCAGCATTGGCATATACCTCTTGCAGTTCACTGCTTGATTCTAATTGTACAATGTGATCCACATTCGGAGTTACTACATAAGCACTACGATTTTCTTGAACTAAATAATCTATCTGTTCCAGTGCCTCGTCCATAGTCAAATTATCAATATGGGTATTCATAAACTTAATTCTTGACATAATTTCACTCACCTGTTTTTATTTTTATGTATTATTTAATAGTGTTCATTAATTTGTTAAATCATGAATTGTTTTATCCTTAACACTAATTTCAGACCCTACTTGCACTTCAATTATTTTCATGTCTGTGTCAGCAATTATTTTATGTTTACACCCAATCGGGATTTTTATAACTTCACCTGCAGATATATTTTTCTCTATTCCATCAATAATTGCCCGTCCACTCCCCGACAAAACATTCCATATCTCGTCTCTGTTATTATGACTTTGATATGTCATTTCTTGATTTTGGTGCAATAATATTTTTATTGTAAGTGATTCTTCCTGAACATCTAAAATCGAAAATGTACCCCAAGATTTTTCAGCATACATGGCATCTCGATCAATACTTTCTACATAGGCCTTCATATATCCGCTTTGTTCTTTATCTGAAACCAGTATACCATCGTTACTTGCCGCAATCACCATATCTTTGCAGCCCATGCACAGTATGGGAATATCCAACTCATTAATAACTTGAGTATTTACACAAGTATCATCCATTATAACATTTCCTTTGGTATTCTCTGACATAACTTCTGTCATCATGTTCCAAGTTCCGATATCTTTCCAATCTCCTGCATATCGGATTAATTGAATATCTGGTTCTCTTTCCACCACTGCGTAATCAAAGCTAATTTTTGTTAACGAATCATATTTTGTAAACAAATCTTTATAGTCTGTAAAATCGATCATCTTATGTGCTTTATCTATCATATAGCCAAGTCTGAAACCAAACACACCAGCATTCCATAAGGCTCCTTTACTGATGTATTCTTCGGCCAGTTCAACAGTCGGCTTCTCTTTGAATTCCTTAACTTTACTAACCTCGTTTGTCGTTTCCGGAATGATATAACCATATTTCTCGCTAGGATATATAGGTTCAATACCCATCAAGGTCAAATTCGCTGTTCCCTCTTGTACTAGTTTCTCCAATTTTTCTATTCCTTTAAAGTAAGAAAAATCAACATATGGGTCTACAGGACAAATTACTACCGGAGAATCCTTCTCAACCCCTTTTTCATAATGTAAATACGCTGCCGCCAATGCAATAGCTGGAAAAGTATCTCTACGACAAGGTTCTACACATATATCAGCCTTTTCACCTAATTGATTACGAATAGCACTAACTTGACTTTTACTTGTCGCTATTGTCACACGAGCATTCTTATTTACAGAAGTAATCTGTCGATAGACACGTTGAACCATTGACTCATAATTTCCATTTTCATCTTTAAATAATTTAATAAACTGCTTGCTTCTTATATCATTGCTCAATGGCCATAATCTTTTACCAGATCCACCTGAAAGTAAAACGATATCCATCGCCCAGTCTCCTTTTTTACAAATATTTATATAATTTTATATAATAAACATTTTTAGATACAGTTACTCAGTACTACATTAAATTAAAGCCCCTAAAATACCCCAACTTTAAAACACTGATTGACAATATAATATAACATTCTACGGCAGATTACAATACACAAATATGGCAGATATTAGTATTGTTGTATAACATATAAATCAATACAAAGTTGGACTTATTTCTGATGCATTTGCAAATACATTTTATTTACATTTAATTATACCCATTATTTGTCTAATGTAAACTCCCTATATCTCCTCCGCAAACTCTACCCCTTCAATCGCACAAATCTCCGCAATCACATCAAGTCGCACCCTATGATGCTTTAATCTCATAGTCATAATCACCCCTACCGCATTGGTATCATAAGAGGCTCTCACAATCTCTAAAGAATCCACTACAATTTCATTGCGTTTAATCTGTTCAATCACCCGATTAATCGGGACTGATTTCTTGATTTCAATATAGATATCCAACATCTTTGATTTCGATAACATAATATTATCAAAGCGATGCAATACAATGGTTGCAAATGCGATTAAAAAACAGGACACCAAGGCTGCTTTATAAAAACCAATGCCTATGGCCAGACCCATACAGGCTGTAGCCCAAAGACCTGCTGCCGTTGTAAGCCCTTTTACCTGATGTCTTCCGGTCACAATAATTGTACCTGCTCCAAGAAAACCGATCCCTGATATTACCTGGGCTGCAATTCTGGTTGGGTCACCACCACCAAATTCTTGAAATATATATTGGTTTGTCATAATTGCTAAAGTGGAACCCATGCACACGAGAATATGGGTTCGTAAACCTGCCGGACGACCTGCACGTCCCCGTTCAAAACCAATAATTCCCCCTAGTATTACGGACATCACTAATCGAAGAACGATAGTGGTATCATTTATGGTAGTAAGATCACTGGTGAAATGAATCATCTAGGGCTTTCCCTTCTAATTTTAATAAAATTTATTGCACTTATTACTACTCGTTCTCCGGGTAATCTATCTTGATAAGTGTAAGCCCCATAGCAAGTGCTGTTGGTCCTGCCAGCGCACGGTCGCACCCCTCCAATATAGAACCTACCTTCTGTGGTGGATATGCACCTCTGCCTACTTCAATCAATGTTCCCGCAATAATACGTACCATATTATAAAGAAATCCACTTCCCACTATGCGTATTGTGATATCATCACCAGATTTGATCACATCCAGTTGATATATTGTTCTTACCGTATCACTTACCTGCGTTTTCACAGAGCAAAAGCTTTTAAAATCATGCTCTCCAACAAGATAGGAAGCACCCTCCTGCATCTTCTTAATATCCAGTTCATAGTAGATGTGGTTGGAGTAGAGTCTCCGCGTAGGTAATGCAATTCTGCGATTAAATATATGATATTCATATATTTTCCTGCTTACTACTCTTCTGGGATGAAAATCAGAGGGTACTTCCATTGAGGTCTGAACTCTGATATCATCCGGTAATCTTTGATTTAACGCCAGACATATCTTTTCTCCCGGTATCGCGCTGTTTGTATCAAATACTGCCACATTGGCTAACGCATGCACTCCCGAGTCTGTTCTGCTGGCTCCGATCACTGCTATTTCTTCCCCTAACAACTCCGATAATGCTTTGTTCAGCTTCATCTCTATAGTTGGTTGGTTCGGTTGAATCTGCCAACCTGCATAGGCTGTTCCGTCATATGCAACGGTAAGTTTAATTCGTTTCATAAGTTCACTCCGAATATTACGTCATAAATGCCCGTATTTTGCAATTCATTAAAACATTACTGCTAAAAGACCCTTGCCTTCCAATACTCTGATGAAAACAATGGATGCAAGATAGCAAATCAAGATCAAATAGGCAACTCTATCCCTTCCAAAATAGTGAAGAGGTTTCATCTTGGTGCGGCCTTCCCCTCCACGATAGCAACGAGCCTCCATGGCCATTGCAAGGTCATTAGCCCTGCGAAATGCCGACACAAATAATGGTACCAATAAAGGAATCATGCTTTTTGATCTCTTTATAATTCCACCGCTTTCAAAATCAGCACCCCTTGCCATCTGTGCTTTCATTATTTTATCCGTTTCCTCTAATAAAATTGGAATAAAACGGAGTGCAATTGACATCATCATAGCAATCTCATGCACCGGAACCTTAATCCGGTTCAACGGTCCCATTACCTTCTCAAGTCCGTCTGTCAACTGATTCGGAGTTGTTGTAAACGTCATTAGGGATGACCCAAGTATTAATAATATCAAACGGATACTAAAGAAGATTGCACTACTAATGCCCTTATCCGTTATCTTTATAGCTCCAAAATTCCAGATTGTATCACCCGGTGTCAGAAACAGATTAAAGAATGAGGTAAATAGTAATAACACAACCACCGACTTCAAACCCTTTACAATAAATTTAACCGGAACCTTGGATAACCGGATTACTATCCCTAGGAATAAAGCCACCAATAAATATCCATAGGCAGAATGAAAAATAAATAGTGATATAATAAACGCAAATGTTGTAATCAATTTTACTCTGGGATCCAATTTATGAATAATGGAATCCGTAGGATAATATTGACCAATTGTAATATCTCTTATCATGATAACCTCCAAGCCTTCAGTATCTCATCCTTCGCTTCAGATACCGTAGTAGCGTCTGTAGGAACCCCAAAGCCCGCATTCTTAAGAGCATTCATAACATAGGTTACCTGAGGTGCTGCAAGATGCATCTGTTCCAGTTCACGGTAGTGAGAAAAAACTTCCTTTGTTGTATGCTGGAAGACTAATTCTCCCTTATTCATTACAAATAGACGATCTGCATAATTAGCAACATCCTCCATGCTATGTGTTACCAATATAATCGTAATTTCACTTTCTTTATGCAGTTTATAAATCTGTTCTAATATATCATCCCTACCCTTAGGATCAAGTCCCGCTGTAGGCTCGTCTAAAATCAGTACCTCCGGCTTCATTGCCAGAACACCGGCAATGGCTACTCTACGTTTTTGACCCCCTGATAACTCAAAAGGGGATGCATCCAACAGATCTTCTCCGATTCCTACCATCTTTAATGCCTCATATGCACGCATTTCACACTCTAGCTTATCAAGTCCTAAATTTGTAGGACCAAATAGCACATCTTTAAAAATGGTTGTCTCGAATAACTGGTGCTCCGGATATTGAAAAACTAGTCCAACCTTACTACGAAGCTCCTTTAACTTATATTCCTTCTCATAAATATCCTGACCGTTAAAGTAGATATGACCACTTGTGGCTTTCACAAGACCGTTCATATGCTGAATTAATGTTGATTTACCCGAGCCTGTATGACCGATTAACCCGATAAACTCCCCTTTGTTGATTGTGAAGCTTACATCCTTAATGGCATGTCTCGCAAATGCCGTATCAGGACTATAGATATAATTTACTTTATCAAATATTAATTGCAATGGTTTCACCTGCTTTTCATGATATTTCGCAACCCGCATGCCAATTCTCTTCCTATTGGCTGAACGAACATGCTATCCACTAATTCTTAATTGCATTAATTGCCTCTATAAACTCATCTACCGTTAAAATCCCTTCCGGTAAATTCATTCCAGCCTTTCTAAGTTCATAGGCTAATTCCGTTACTTGAGGAACATCTAAGCGATACTTTTTCACTTCCTCTACTTTTGAGAAAATCTCTCTTGGTGTTCCTTCCATCATCAATTGCCCATGATCCATAACAAAGACCTTATCTGCAAAAATCACTTCATCCATATGGTGGGTAATTAAAATTAACGTAACCTTTTCTTTTTTATTCAATTCTCTAACCGTTGATATCACTTCTTTTCGACCGTTCGGATCTAACATTGCAGTAGGCTCATCCAAAATGATGCACTTGGGTTTCATAGCCATAATACCCGCAATGGCTACTCTCTGCTTTTGCCCACCTGATAACTTATTAGGAGAGGAGTCCCTGTACTCAAGCATACCTACTGCCTCAAGACTTTGCTCCACTCTTTGCCATATCTCCTCAGTAGGGATACCGAGGTTCTCTGGGCCAAAGCCCACATCTTCCTCAACTATGGTAGCAATAATCTGATTATCCGGATTTTGAAATACCATTCCTGCCGACTGACGAATGTCCCAAAGGTTCTTCTCCTCCGCAGTGTTCATTCCGTTTATACAAACAGAGCCTTCTGTTGGATAAAGAATCGCATTGATGTGTTTGGCTAATGTAGATTTACCGGAGCCATTTGCACCAAGAACCGCAATAAAATCTCCTTCTTTCACCGAAAGGCTTACATCATTGATTGCCTTGTTGATTGATTCTACATTACCGTCTTCATCACGTCTGATATATTCAAAAGATAGTTTTTCAACCTTTAGCATATCCATATATATGTCCTCATTTCTACTGCATTTATTTAATATCCATACTCAATGATGGGCTATTTTCCTATTCAACTTAACTATTTTAGTATCCCTCATTTTATCAAATGAATTAGAGTTACAAAAGATTATAACTCATATGCCGCCAAAAAAAAATATCTATTTATAAATAAGACAAAAAAACTGATTAATTTACGCAATTTAAAGATCGTATCAATGATATCGGTTGTTTACATTCTTGTATTTTAATTTTTTTCATAAAAAAAGACCGCCGCACTACGTGCACCGGTCCTTCATTATATTACACTAATTCAATTAAAACTTCCATTGCTGCATCGCCTTTACGAGGTCCGATCTTAACGATTCTTGTATAACCACCGTTACGATTAGCATACTTAGGAGCGATCTCATTGAATAACTTATCAGATACACTGATTTCCTTAGTATTTCTCTTCTTACCAGCGTTCTCAGTAGGAACTTCGGTAACAGCGTAAAGAACTTTGTTCATCTGTCTTCTTGCATGAAGGCGGGAAGCCTTATCCTTCTTCACTGTCTTCTTTACTTCGTCGAAAACAGTAACCTTCTTACCGTCAACAACTTCTTTCACTCTCTTACCGTCTTTATCTTTACGAGCAACTTTCGCTGTAACTTCTACAGTTTCATAGTTATCTCTCTCTTTAACAGCAAGTGCAATCAGGCCTTCTGCAATACCGCGAATTTCTTTCGCTTTTGCTTCGGTTGTAACAATTTTACCGTTATATAATAAATTTGTTACTTGGTTTCTCAACAAAGCCTTTCTCTGGCTTGAGGTTCTTCCAAGTTTTCTATAACCTGCCATTTGTTTCCCTCCTTTGAATGATTTTGCATTCTATATGTCGATCTTAGTCATCGCTTGCGTTCAAAGATAAACCAAGCTCTTTTAATTTTGCAAGTACTTCTTCTAAAGACTTACGTCCAAGATTTCTAACCTTCATCATATCCTCAGCTGTCTTGTTTGTAAGTTCTTCTACTGTATTGATACCTGCTCTCTTCAAGCAGTTGTAGGAACGAACGGATAATTCCAGTTCGTCAATGTTCATCTCAAGAACCTTTTCTTTCTCATTGTCTTCCTTCTCAACCATGATATCCACAGTCTTTGCATGTTCAGACAAATCGATGAAGGAATTCAGATGCTCACTTAATACTTTCGCTGCTAAACTTACTGATTCGTCCGGAGCTAATGTTCCGTTGGTATATACATCAAGAGTAAGCTTATCAAAGTCAGTAATCTGTCCTACACGGGTATTCTCTACAGAAAGGTTAACACGCTCTACAGGAGTGTAGATGGAGTCAATCGGAATAACACCGATCGGCAAATCATCATTCTTATTCTTGTCAGCGCTTATATATCCTCTACCATTTGTAATCGTGAGCTCCATGTACAGTCTGCTATCAGGACCGCCGCACAAAGTTGCAATTACTTGATCAGGATTGAGTATTTCGATATCCGGGTCAGCTTGTATATCCCCTGCTGTCACTACAACTTCGCCCTCTGCCTCAATGTATGCGGTTTTAGGTTCACTCGTATCGCTTGTGTTCTTGATTGCTAAGCTTTTGATATTCATGATAACCTCAGCAACATCTTCCTTCACACCAGGAACGACACTGAATTCATGAACAACACCGTCAATCTTAATTTGACTTACAGCAGAACCTGGTAAGGATGAAAGCATGATTCTTCTAAGTGAATTACCTAAAGTTGTACCGTAGCCTCTCTCCAGGGGTTCTACCACAAAGCGTCCAAACTTCTTATCTTCAGAAATTTCTGCAATCTCTATTTTGGGTTTTTCAAAATCAAACACAACAGGACCCTCCTTTTGGGTATTTTGAGTTGCTCAAAATTTTTAATATAGGAGCGATAAAATATCGCTGATAAAATATCGCTCTATATGAATTATTTAGAGTATAACTCGACAATCAACACTTCATTTACCGGAACATCAATCTGGTCTCTTGTAGGAATTTCTTTTACAACACCTGTGAAAGCTTCGTGATTTGCTTCAAGCCATGCAGGTACAGTTCTTCCGTCGGTTACCTCAAAGACATCCTTGTATCTCTGTGTATTCTTGAATTTCTCTTTAATCTCAATTGTATCTCCAGCCTTTAATGTGTAAGAAGGAATGTTTACACATTTGCCGTTTACTAATACGTGCTTATGATCAACGATCTGTCTTGCTTCTTTTCTTGTTCTGCCATATCCAAGACGGAACATAACATTATCAAGTCTAAGCTCTAACAGAGTCATTAAGTTTTCACCGGTTGTGCCAAGCTTCATCTTCTTTGCTCTTGCAAATAAGTTTCTGAAAGGTTGCTCTAACATACCATAGATGAACTTTGCCTTCTGCTTTTCTCTTAACTGTGTACCATATTCACTCACTTTTTTGCCTGCTCTGGAAAATGCTCTGTTTGATTTCTTGTCAATTCCTAAATAAGCAGGTTCAAGACCGAGGGATCTACATTTCTTTAAAACTGGACTCATATCTCTTGCCATAGTTTATTAACCTCCTATCAGACTCTTCTGCGTTTTGGCGGACGGCATCCGTTATGAGGAACCGGAGTCACATCCTTAATACTTGTTACTTCAATGCCACAAGCCTGAAGCGCACGGATTGCTGCTTCTCTACCCTGGCCAGGTCCTTTAACCATAACCTCAACTGTTTTTAAACCATGTACAAGTGCTGCCTTAGCTGCTGTTTCAGCTGCCATCTGTGCGGCATAAGCTGTTGATTTTTTAGATCCTCTAAAGCCTAATCCACCGGCACTTGCCCAAGAAAGTGCATTGCCTTCTGCATCGGTCAGCGTAACAATTGTATTGTTAAAAGAAGACTGAATGTGTGCCTGTCCACGATCGACATTTTTCTTCACACGCTTCTTTGTCACTTTTTTAGCTGTTGCTATTTTCTTAGCCATCTAACAAACCCTCCTATTGGATTATTTCACTGTAATCGATAATTTGACCTCGACTACATTACAACATTGAATTGGTTTTTTAAAAAGCGCAATTCAACTGCGATATTTTTATATTATTTGTTGTTGCAGTTTAACAAGTTCATTGACTACTCAATTTACTTATTCGAATTACTTCTTCTTGTTAGCAACAGTTCTTCTAGGACCTTTTCTTGTTCTAGCGTTAGTCTTTGTCTTTTGACCACGAACAGGAAGACCCTTTCTATGACGGATACCTCTATAACATCCGATTTCTTGTAATCTCTTAATGTTGAGAGCGATTTCTCTTCTTAAATCACCTTCAACTTGTTGTGTTTCATCGATAACATCCTTGATTCTACCTACTTCATCATCAGTTAAGTCTCTAACACGTGTGTCAGGATTAACATTTGCTTGAGCAAGGATACGAACCGCACTTACTCTACCGATACCATAGATATAGGTAAGTCCGATTTCTACACGTTTCTCTCTTGGTAAATCTACACCACTGATACGAGCCATGTACTAATTACACCTCCAAAAAATATTTTGTTTTCGATCTTGTAATGCTTGGCGTGTATGCGTGAGCATTACAACAGCCGCTTTAAATTGTGACTGTCGGGACAATCAGCCCGCAGCTAAGCACTGTGATGACGGCACAGTTCTTAAGATAACAATACTAGTTTAGATGGAACCCGTAGTGCTATCCACAATATCACAATGTTCCGCCACTTAGGCGGATGATTGTAACACAGAAAGCAAGTGCTAGGTAACCAGCTCCTTTTTTCATGTTCCGCGCATGCGTACAAATGAATTGAATACTCAATTCATTTGTCATGAAGAAAAGGCAGTGATTACTAGTTATATAAAACAATAACGAGTCTTTGAGGCACTCGAACTATTGTATATTAGCCTTGTCTTTGCTTGTGTTTAGGGTTTTCACAGATAACTCTGATGGAACCCTTTCTTTTAATGATTTTGCATTTCTCGCAAATCGGTTTTACTGATGACCTTACTTTCACAGTAATTCACCCCTTTCAAAAAAGTCCGTTTACTATTATACCACCGTATACTAACAATAGCAAGCAATATTTTATTATAATCTTTATCCTTTGTCAAATAGCTTTATCTCGAAAGAATCCATATTTATAAACCACTTCTGCTCATTATCCTACTGTCATGTTTGCTACAAGCCGAATGCTTGTCCTCGGTTTTGATACAACGAATGGATTGTCAACTTTACCATCAAAAATATTTTTCTTATTTATCTCTCCAGATAATTCTGCCCTTTGATAAATCATAGGGTGAAAGTTCAAGTGTTACCTTGTCTCCCGGAACAATCTTAATGAAATTCATTCGAAGCTTGCCGCTTATATGAGCAAGAACTTTGTGTCCGTTCTCAAGTTCCACCTGAAACATTGCGTTAGGGAGCTTCTCGATTACGGTTCCTTCAATTTCAACCACATCAGTCTTTGACATTATTTATCCTCCTTTCCTGCTTCGCAATTAAACTCTTGATTTCTCATTAATAATTTAATTGCTCGTTTGATTTCTTCATTCTTTATGGTCTGACGAATCATTTTATCGCTTAATTCCGGATCAAATTGTTCCGGCAAAATGATATGCTTTCGTTTTTTCTTCTTGGGTCGATCCAGAGTTCGGATTTTGCCATCCACTAAATATGCATATTCATCATCTAGATTAATTATGACATAATATTGACCGGAATCATGACCGGCTATGGATTTGGCAAATCCTCCAATTAAAAACTCATTCATCATGCGAAAACCTTTCCTTAATTAATTTGAATTAAAATCAATTCAATCCGGGCTTTACTGGCGGACGTTTTTATCCTGCCAAACAACCGGAAGGAAGCATTCCACTGATTATTTCAAAATGGTAAATATCTCCGGTTCACCCTTAGTGATTAGAACTGTATTTTCGTAATGTGCGGAAAGAGAGCCGTCTTCTGCAACTACCGTCCAGTCATCATCTTCCCAATATACATCATAGCGTCCCTCATTGACCATAGGTTCAATTGCAAAGGTCATTCCGGCCTCTATCTTGGGTCCTCTGCGCTTTTGCTTGAAATTCGGTATCTGAGGCTCTTCATGAAGGTTCTTACCGATGCCGTGACCTACAAGATCACGAACCACGGAATAACCGTTGGCTTCAACGTAGTTTTGAACCGCTTCAGAGATCTGATGCAAATGATAACCTTCTTTTGCATATTTAATCCCTTCATAGAAGCTCTGCTGTGTTACTTCAATCAGTTTTGCGGCTTCCTTTGATATCTCACCAACGCCAACGGTTCTCGCTGCATCGGAATGATATCCCTTATAGATTACACCGCAATCAAGGCTAATGATATCTCCATTACGAAGGATTCGATTCTTATTCGGAATCCCGTGAACCACCTCGCTGTTAACCGAAGTACAGATGGATGCGGGATATCCGTTATAATTAAGAAAGGAAGGAATGCAGTTATATCGTTGTATGATATCATAACATTTCTTATCGATATCCAGAGTGGAGATTCCGGGTTCAATCATTCCCATTATCTCTTCGAGCACATGAGCAAGAATCTGACCCGATTCCCTCATTAACTCTATTTCTTTCTCGGATTTTATACTAATCGACATCGTTCATCTTCCTTTACTGTTTACTAAAATATGATTTTGCTAATAAAATGCCTTTAGCAATCAGCTATGCAATTTATTATGCTTCTAAAATTTCAACAATTTGACCAAAGATAACATCCATAATTGCAGTACCATCAACAGATTTCAAGATACCCTTAGTCTGATAATAATCAATCAGTGGCTGAGTCTGCTCATGATATACATTAAGACGCTTCTTTACTGTTTCAGGCTGATCATCATCACGAAGTACCAACGGAGAACCGCAAGTATCGCAGATGCCTTCCTGTTTCGGAGGAATTGTAACTACATGATAGGTTCCACCGCAGTTTACACATGCTCTTCTGCCTGACATACGGCTAACAATTTCTTCATCCGGAACGTCAACATCGATTGCATACTGTACTGCATCGCCGTTTTTCTCAAGTGCTTCATCCAGTGCCTTAGCCTGAGGAATGGTTCTAGGGAAACCATCAAGTACATATCCCTTCTCACAATCCGGCTGCTTGAAACGATCAATTACCAAATCAACTACTAATTCATCCGGAACCAGTAAGCCTTGATCCATATATTCCTTTGCCTTCTTGCCAAGCTCTGTACCATTTTTAATGTTTGCACGGAAAATATCACCGGTAGAGATATGAGGAATACCATATTTTGCTGCTATTCTTTTTGCCTGTGTTCCCTTACCTGCGCCGGGTGCTCCCAACATAATTATTTTCATTGACCTACCTCCTGTTAATCATTAATATATTCAGCATCCGAAAAAATGCTTCCTACTTTTTCATGGATGCATTTGCTTACCTACTATTTTGTTTTCACAATTTTCTGCAGAAACACTATAGCGGATGTTACAAACAAAGAGGCATACAACGTCCTTAGTATATTAACTAATATCTTTTGAACGTTGATGGTCTTTTGTTTATAACATCCGTCATATATTTAATACCAGATTATTCAGTCAAGAAACCTTTATAATGGCGAACTAATAACTGAGATTCTATCTGTTTGATTGTCTCAACTATAACACCTACGATAATGATCAGTGAAGTACCGCCAAAGCTAAAGCTTGCACTAAATATACCGGAGAACACAATCGGAATTAATGCTGCGATTGTCAAGCCGATTGCTCCGATAAAGATAATGTAATTTAAAACTCTTTGTAAATATTCTGTGGTTGGTTTACCCGGGCGAATACCAGGAATAAAACCACCCTGCTTCTTGATATTATTAGATACTTCAATCGGATTAAAGGTGATGGAAGTATAGAAATATGCAAAGAAAACAGTTAATCCGATGTAAATAAGTACACCAAGAGTATATTTGAAATCTCCCCAAGTTTTGATATTGAACCAGCTGTTCTGATTCATTACCATAAGTACTTTCGGCCAGAAATATGCTCTAGCCGGTGTAAGTCCAATGAAGGATCCGATAACAATCGGGAAACTCATTAAAGAGTTTGAAAAGATTACAGGAATAACACCTGATGTATTAACTTTCAACGGAATATGGGAGGTTTGTCCACCAACCGTTTTTCTTCCTACTACTTTTTTTGCGTAAGTAACGGGAATTTTTCTTTGTGCGCCCTGTAACAGAACGACAAATACGACACAAGCAACTGTCAAACCAACAATTGCAAGAATCGCAACAATTGCACTAACTACGGAACTAACTCCGATAACGAAGGTCTGGAATAAACCTACGAAATCTGCAGGTAATCTTGAAATAATGTTGATGGTAAGGATAATGCTGATACCATTACCCACACCCTTTACTGTAATTCTTTCACCAACCCACATTAAGAATGCAGATCCTGCGGTGAACGCTGCAATTACTAACATAACGCTTGTAAAACTGAATTCTTCAAGCCATCCTGATCTACCGAAACCGATCGCCATTGCTGCCGACTCGATTACCGCTAAACCAACCGTCAAATAACGTGTGATTTCTGTAAGTTTCTTTCTGCCATCTTCGCCTTCTTTATGCAGTTCCTCCAGTTTGGGTATTGCAATTGTTAAAAGCTGGATAATAATGGACGCTGTAATATAAGGTGTAATACTTAGTGCGAAAATAGACATTTTTCTAAAGGAACCACCTGTCAAACTGTTTACGAAGCTAAACGCATCGGAATTAAACAGCTGACCTGTGATTTCACTCTTGATAACAGGAGCGGGAAGCAAAGTTCCCACTCTTACTACCAAAAGTGCGATAAGTGTAAAGACTAACCTGTCTCTAATATCCTTAACTTTAAAAGCATTTCGCAAAGTTTTAAACATTATACCACCTCAGCATTTCC
Organism: Bacillota bacterium; assembly: GCA_023435895.1. Taxonomy (GTDB): domain Bacteria; phylum Bacillota; class Clostridia; order Lachnospirales; family Lachnospiraceae; genus Mobilitalea. The sequence goes on along the minus strand of JAEZLH010000004.1, from coordinate 26,277 downwards.
ACCAAGAGCTTTAATTTTTTCGACAGCGCCTGCACTGAATGCATTAACCTTAACATCAAGCTTCTTAGTAAGTTCTCCGTTTCCAAGGATCTTTACTCCATCTTTCGGGTTCTTAATTGCACCTACTTCGATCAATGAAGCAATTGTTACTACAGCACCGTCTTCAAATCTATTTAATTCGTCTACATTAATAGCAATAATTTCTTTTGTGTTTCTATTGTGGAAACCACGCTTCGGAATACGTCTGTATAAAGGCATCTGACCACCTTCAAAACCGATTCTTGGAGCTCCGGAACGAGCTTTCTGACCTTTGTGTCCTTTTCCGGCTGTTTTACCGTTGCCGGATCCATGGCCACGTCCTCTTCTGAAATTATCGTTCTGTTTGGAACCGATCGCCGGTCTCAATTCTGATAAATTCATGTCGTGCACCTCCTTCTATTAGCTAATTATATTTCTTCCACCTTAACTAAGTGTTTAACTTGATCGATCATTCCTCTAACTGCAGCGTTGTCTGGCAATTCATTGGTCCAATGAAGTTTTTTTAAGCCCAATGCCTCAACGGTTGCTCTGTGCTTAGGAATGGCGCCAATTGTAGATTTCACTAATGTGACTTTTAATTTACTTGCCATTTCTGACACCTCCATGTTTATACAAGATGAATTTGTTCGCAAATTCATCTATTCAATACGTTTTGGCAATTACTTCAATAACTGCTCTACCGGAATACCACGAAGCTTAGCTACTTCTTCAGGGGTCTTTAACTGGCTTAATCCTTCAATTGTAGCAAGAACTACGTTCTGCTTATTGTTGGAACCAAGAGACTTGGTACGGATGTTCTTGAAGCCTGCAAGCTCAAGTACGTTACGTGCAGGGCCACCTGCGATAACACCGGTACCTTCTGGGGAACGCTTCAGTAATACAGTTGCACTACCGAATTTACCGATAAAGTCATGAGGTACGCTTCCGTTCTCATCAAGAGGAAGGCTGATTAACTTCTTAATCGCATCTTCTTTACCTTTACGGATTGCCTCAGGAATTTCTGTGGCTTTACCAAGGCCTGCACCTACGTGTCCGTTCTTATCACCAACGACAACTAACGCTGTAAATCTGAAATTACGTCCGCCTTTTACAACTTTAGTTACACGTTTGATTGATACTACTTTATCTTCTAATTCTAATTGACTAGCATCAACGATTTGACGTTTCATGTTTTTCCTCCTTGCTTAGAATTCCAGACCAGCTTCACGAGCCGCATCTGCCAATGCTTTGATCTTTCCCTGATATATGAAGCCGCCTCTATCGTAAACAACAGCTTTAATACCTTTTTCTAATGCTCTTTTCGCAATAACGCTTCCAAGGTAGGAAGCAGCTTCTACGTCATTAGTCTTAGAAATCTCAGCCTTAACATCTTTCTCCAATGTGGAGGCTGCTACTAAAGTTTTGCCTACTGTATCGTCGATGATCTGTGCATACATATGATTGTTGCTTCTAAACACAGCTAAACGCGGTCTCTCAGGAGTACCTGTGAAACGATTACGAATCTTTAAATGCTTCTTAACGCGAACTTCGCTTCTTGAATTTTTGCTAACCATTTATTTCACTCCTCCCTTATTTCTTACCGGTCTTACCAACCTTACGTCTGATCACTTCATCAGAATACTTAATGCCCTTACCCTTATAAGGTTCAGGTGCTCTTTTTGCTCTGATTTCTGCAGCGAATTGGCCAACCTTTTCTTTATCAATACCTTTAACGATGATCTTATTCTGACCTTCTAATACGGATTCCAAACCTTCCGGATCAACCATAACAACCGGATGGGAGTAACCTAATGTTAATGTTAATTCCTTGCCTGCTTTTGCAGCTCTGTAACCAACACCGTTGATTTCAAGAGTTTTGGAATATCCTTCTGTAACACCAACCACCATATTGTGGATTAATGTTCTTGTAAGACCATGTAAAGATTTAAATTTCTTTAAATCATTGGGTCTTGTAACAACTACTTCAGAACCTTCAAGAGTGATTTGCATTTCAGGAGCTAATACTCTTTCCAATGTTCCCTTAGGACCTTTTACAGTCACTTTATTATTTTCTGCTATCTCTACAGTAACGCCTGCAGGAACAGCGATAGGCATTCTTCCTATACGTGACATGCCCGCACCTCCATATTTTTATTGTTTGTAAGTATGTTAATTCCGTTTCATCACCCGGACACACAAAACGTCTTTTGTTGTCCGAAACTACCGACTAGGTCAGTACCCTCGCTAGCGAGGGTAGCATCAGCATAGCTGATTATTAGTTTTTACCAGATGAATGCGAGAACCTCGCCACCTACGTTTAATTCTCTAGCTTCTTTATCGGTGATAACACCTTTGTTTGTAGAGATAATTGCAGTTCCTAAACCTCCAAGAACCTTAGGCATATTATCTCTGTTCGCATATACGCGAAGACCCGGCTTGGAAATTCTCTTAAGGCCTGTAATAATCTTTACATTCTTATCTTTACCATACTTTAATGTGATATGGATTGTCTTAAAGCTTTCAACTTCTTCGATTTCGAATTTCTTAATATAACCTTCTTTAAGAAGAATTTCGGCAATAGCAATTTTCATCTTAGAAGCAGGTACATCTACTGTATCATGTTTAGCAGTATTTGCATTACGAATTCTTGTAAGCATATCTGCAATAGGATCGCTCATTGTCATTTTTCAGTTGCCTCCTTTCTTAAATCTTACCAGCTTGCTTTCTTTACGCCTGGTATCTGTCCTTTGTACGCTAACTCACGAAAACAAATTCTGCAGATTCCGTATTTTCTTAAATATGCATGCGGACGGCCACAAATTCTGCAACGGTTGTATTCTCTTGTAGAGAATTTCTGCGTACGTTGTTGCTTTACTTTCATTGACGTTTTAGCCATGGGAACCCTCCTCTACTTTTTAAACGGCATACCAAATTGTGTTAACAGTTCACGAGCTTCTTCATCTGTCTTAGCAGTAGTAACGAAGATAATGTCCATACCTCTAACCTTATCTACCTTATCATACTCAATTTCAGGGAAGATTAACTGCTCTTTGATACCGAGAGAGTAGTTACCTCTACCGTCAAATGCATTCGGATTTACACCTCTAAAGTCACGTACACGAGGTAATGCTAAGTTGATCAAACGATCAGCGAACTCATACATCTTCTCGCCTCTTAATGTTACTTTACAGCCGATTGCCATACCTTCTCTAATTTTGAAGTTAGCAACGGATTTCTTTGCCTTGGTTACTACAGGTTTTTGACCAGCGATAATTTCCATATCTTTAACAGCTGTCTCTAAAACTTTAGCATTATCCTTAGCCTCACCAACACCCATGTTGATGACAATTTTATCGATCTTCGGCACTTCCATTACGTTCGCATAACCGAACTTCTTTGTCATGCCGGCTACTATTTCATTTTTATAAAACTCTTTTAATCTAGCCAACTTGAATGAACCTCCTCTCTGAATTAATCAATCACTTCACCAGTAGATTTAGCGATACGAACTTTCTTAACACCCTTCTTGGTCTCAACAGTTGTAAAGCCTACTCTGGTTGGCTTGCCCTTGTGCATTAACATTACGTTGGATGCATCAATTGCTGCTTCCTGATGGATGATACCACCCTTAGGATTCTTCTGGCTTGCCTTAGCGTGCTTGGAAATAGTGTTAACACCTTCAACAAATACTTTGCCTTCTGTTACAGAAATTACTTTTCCAACTTTGCCTTTATCCTTACCAGTGATAACCTTAACGTTATCATTCTTTTTAATTTTCATCGTTGCCACTAGTCGACACCTCCTTATAATACTTCTGGTGCTAAAGAAACGATTTTCATGAATTGTTTCTCTCTTAATTCTCTCGCAACCGGTCCAAAGATACGAGTGCCCTTCGGATTCTTATCTTCTTTAATAATTACGGCAGCATTCTCATCAAATCTAATATAAGAACCATCTTTACGACGTGCTCCCTTAACGGTACGTACTACAACAGCTTTCACTACGTCACCCTTTTTAACAACACCGCCTGGTGTTGCATCTTTAACCGCAGCAACGATGATATCGCCTATATTAGCATATCTTCTGGTTGATCCGCCAAGTACTCTGATGCAAAGTAATTCTTTCGCACCGGTATTGTCGGCAACTCTAAGTCTGGTTTCAGCTTGTATCATGATAATACTCCTTTCAGAAAAATCTTAAAAACCGTTGGCGTCTGCCATCGCTTTTTAATCAAGTATTGCAAAATATGCTCTGTGCATAACTCTCTCGAGCATACCATTTAAAATTCTCTTCTGTCGAAACAGCTGTGAAAACATTAGTAGGTAAATACTATTTTGCTTTCTCTACGATCTCTACAAGTCTCCATCTCTTATCCTTAGATAACGGTCTGGTTTCCATAACCTTTACTCTATCTCCGATTGCACAAGCGTTGTTCTCATCATGTGCTTTGAGCTTGTAAGTTCTTTTAACAATTTTGCCATACAAAGGATGCTTTACGTTGTCAACAACAGCTACAACGATTGTTTTATCCATTTTATCGCTAACTACTTTACCAATACGAACTTTTCTTAAATTTCTTTCCACAAAAATACTCCTTTCTGTGATCGCCGGTTACCGGCAGGTAAACAACCGATCCGTGATTATTTAGAAGCCTTAGAAAGTTCAGAAATTACTGTCTGAATTCTTGCGATGTTTTTTCTAACTTCTTTAATTCTGCTTGTGTTATCCAACTGGTTTGTTGCATTCTGGAATCTCAAATTGAATAATTCCTTTTTAGCAGCTACTAATTCGTTATTTAATTCTGTAGTTGTTTTTGTTTTTAACTCTTCTACATATTTATTAATTTTCACTGTTTGCACCACCTTCTAATTCTGCACGGGAAACGATTTTACACTTCACCGGCAATTTGTGCATAGCAAGACGTAATGCCTCTCTTGCTACTTCTTCAGAGACACCCCCGATTTCGAACATTACACGACCCGGCTTAACTACTGCTACCCAGTACTCTAAGGAACCTTTACCGGAACCCATTCGAGTTTCAGCAGGCTTTGCTGTTACAGGTTTGTCAGGGAATATTTTGATAAATACTTTACCGCCACGCTTTGTAAAACGAGTCATCGCGATACGGGCTGCTTCAATCTGATTGGATTTAATCCATGCAGGCTCAGTAGCTACAATACCAAATTCACCTTGGTTAATGGTATTGCCTCTGGAAATCTTACCAGCCATGCTGCCGCGGAACTGCTTACGGCGCTTTACTCTTTTAGGCATTAACATTAGTTATCTCTCCCTTCTGCTTTAACTGCTTTCACAGGAAGAACTTCACCGAGGTAGATCCAAACCTTAACACCTGTCTTACCATATGTGGTCTCTGCTTCAGCAAATCCATAATCGATATTAGCACGTAAGGTCTGCAACGGGATAGTACCTTCGCTATAGAATTCTGTACGAGCCATATCAGCACCGCCAAGACGACCGGATACAGATGTCTTAATACCCTTAGCACCATTCTTCATGGTTCTAGCCATAACGGACTTCATTGCTCTTCTGAAAGAAATACGATTCTCAAGCTGAGCTGCGATATTCTCTGCAACTAACTGAGCGTTGAGGTCAGGTTTCTTAATTTCTTTGATTTCAAGGTTTACTTTCTTATCTGTGAACTTTTGAACTTCGTTCTTTAAGTTCTCGATTTCAGCTCCTGCTCTACCGATTACTACACCAGGCTTAGCAGTAAATATGATTAATTTCAAGCGATCAGATGCTCTTTCGATTTCAATCTTAGAAACGCCTGCGCTATATAACTTCTTCTTCAGAAATGTTCTGATGTTGTAGTCTTCAACAAGATTATCTGCGAAATCTGCTTCAGCATACCATCTGGAGTCCCAATCTTTGATAACTCCGACTCTTATGCCATGAGGATTAACTTTCTGTCCCATTATTTCCCTCCTTATCTTTCATTAAGCACTACAGTAATATGACACATTCTCTTCTCAATACGATAAGCAGTGCCTCGTGCTCTTGGTCTGATTCTTTTCATAATCGGACCCTGGTTAGCAAAACATTCATCAACGTAAAGCTTAGCAGTATCCATATTTTTAACTTCAGCGTTTGCAATCGCTGATTTTAATATTTTTTCAATTACTGCAGATGCGTATCTAGGGCTATATGCCAAGATACCAAGTGCTGTCTGTACATCCTTACCACGAATAGCGTCTAATACGAAGCAAGCCTTCTGAACAGAAATTCTTGCAAATGATAACTTTGCACTTGCTCTGTTGTCTTTCTGCTCGTTTCTCGCTCTCTTTATTTGGGATCTATGTCCTTTCGCCATGGATGAACCTCCTTCCATCTAATGCATGCGCATTATCTTCTTGTTTTCTTTTCGTCTTTTCCGTGACCTCTATAGGTTCTGGTTGCAACAAACTCACCAAGCTTGTGTCCAACCATATCTTCTGTAACATATACCGGAACATGCTTTCTTCCGTCATGTACTGCGATTGTATGACCAACCATCTGAGGGAAAATTGTTGAACGACGAGACCATGTTTTAATAACAGTCTTCTCACCGCTTGCATTCAACGCGTCAACTTTTTTCAATAAATGATCATCAGCGAATGGTCCTTTTTTTAATGAACGAGCCATGTATTCTAACCTCCTTAGATAACAATGGAATTACCAATTCTACGAAATGGTTGTTAATTATTTAATTGCTTTACCGTCTCTTCTTCTTACGATCAGCTTATTGGACTTCTTGTGGTTCTTTCTAGTCTTAAGACCAAGAGCAGGTTTACCCCAAGGAGTAACAGGGCCTGGACGACCAATACCTGTTCTACCTTCACCACCACCGTGAGGATGGTCATTCGGGTTCATTACGGAACCACGTACTGTAGGTCTGATACCCATGTGACGCTTACGTCCCGCTTTACCAATATTGATAAGCTCGTGATCGATATTACCAACCTGACCAACCGTAGCTCTGCAGCCGATCGGAACAAGTCTCATCTCACCGCTGGGAAGTCTAAGTGTAGCATATTTGCCTTCCTTCGCCATAAGCTGTGCAGAGTTACCTGCGGAACGAACTAACTGTCCACCCTTACCAGGATATAACTCAACATTGTGAATCTGTGTACCAACAGGAATATTCTGAAGAGGTAAGCAGTTACCTACTCTGATTTCTGCTGTCTCACCATTCATAAGCTTTGTGCCTACTGTAAGACCGTTAGGAGCAAGGATGTATGCCTTCTCACCATCAGCATAGCTGATTAATGCGATATTTGCTGTTCTGTTAGGATCGTATTCGATGCTAACTACAGTTGCCGGAATACCATCTTTTCTTCTCTTAAAGTCGATGATTCTATATTTTCTTCTAGATCCACCACCCTGGTGTCTTACTGTAATCTTACCCTGATTATTACGTCCTGCATTCTTGTTTAAAGATGCAACCAAGGACTTCTCAGGCTTTGATGCTGTAATTTCTGAAAAATCAGAACCAGTCATGTGTCTTCTGGAAGGTGTATATGGGTTATAGGTTTTAATTCCCATGATTTGCACTCCTTTCAAAACGATGTTAAATATTGTTTTCTTAACATCACGCTCTGTATATTGAACTAATTATAGACCGGAGAAAATCTCGATCTCTGCGCTGTCAGCTGTTAACTGAACAATTGCCTTCTTAACCTTAGAAGTCTTACCGGATGTTGCGCCACGTCTACGTGTCTTGCCATCCTGGTTGATTGTGTTTACATTAGCTACTTTAGCGCCTGTGAACATTTTTTCAACTGCTTCTTTAATCTGATTCTTTGTTGCATCCGGATGAACGGAAAATGTATATTTCTTATCACCCATAGTGCTCATGCTCTTCTCAGTTACGATAGGCTTTAGGATTACATCATAATATTTAATATCAGCCATTATGCGTACACCTCCTGGATCATCGCTACGGCATCTTTTGTCAATACCACGGTATCATACTTTAAGATGTCATATACATTAATGGAGTTTGTTAATACTGTTCTTACCTTAGGAAGATTTCTAGCAGAAAGTGCTACGTTATCATTCTTTGTATCAAGTACGATAAGTGCCTTCTGTAATTTGAAATTATCAAGAACTGCTTTCATCTTCTTAGTCTTAATCTCATCAAATTTTAACTCATCAATTACAACGAATTTAGCTTCGTTTACTTTAGATGTTAAAGCTGATTTGATTGCAAGAGCCTTTTCCTTCTTATTCATCTTGAAGGAATAATCTCTCGGCTTTGGAGCGAATACAACGCCGCCACCCTTCCATTGAGGGGATCTGGTTGAACCCTGTCTAGCGTGACCGGTTCCTTTTTGTCTCCAAGGCTTTCTTCCGCCGCCGCTTACTTCAGCACGGGTCTTTGCGCTCTGTGTTCCCTGACGTTTGTTCGCAAGCTGCTGAACAACTGCCATATGAACTAAATGATCATTTATCTCTACTCCGAAGACAGAATCGTTCAGTTCTAAAGTACCAACTTCCTTGCCTTCGATATTAAAAATCTTTACATTTGCCATTTATGCTTCCTCCTTTCTTAAAGCTTATTTCGCTTTAACTGTCTCCTTCAGCATTACTAAGGATTTCTTAGGGCCTGGCACTGCACCTTTAACAAGAATGAGGTTTTTCTCAACATCAATTCTTACAACTTCAAGGTTCTGTACTGTAGCCTTAACATTACCCATATGACCAGGCATGTGCTTACCTTTGAATACTCTACCAGGTGTGGTAGCAGCACCATTGGAACCTGCATGTCTGTGATGTTTGGAACCGTGCTTCATAGGTCCTCTGGATAAGTTATGTCTCTTAATACCACCCTGGAAGCCTTTACCCTTTGTCTTTGCTGTTGCATCAATTCTGTCACCTTCTGCGAAGATGTCAGCTTTGATTTCCTGTCCAACTTTATAGTCAGCTGCATTCTCAAATTTAAATTCTCTTAAGAATCTTTTGCTAGCAACACCTGCTTTTGCAAAATGTCCTTTTCTAGGCTTGTTAACCAGATACTCTCTGATGTCACCGAAGCCTACCTGTACAGCTGCGTATCCATCGTTATCAACAGTTTTAACCTGTGTTACGTGGAGAGGACCAGCCTGAAGTACAGTTACCGGAACAAGAACTCCGTTTTCACCGAAAACCTGAGTCATACCGATTTTTGTAGCTAAAATCGCTTTCTTCATTGTTATTACCTCCTGTTTAATCTACAGCGGATTGCCGCGCGATAGGAACTATCGTGTTGAAGCAATCATCCTAGATGGTTATATACAAACATATATGAACCCTAAGGATTTCTTCTTAATTAATTGTTTTGGTCTTTCCTATGATGTCCGTCATCGTAATTGATGATGTTTCACACCGGAAGAATGTTCATCTTTGATGAATTATTTCATCTTAATGTCGATGTACACGCCTGCAGGCATTTCTAATCTGGATAATGCATCTACAGTTTTCTGGGTAGGTGTGATGATATCGATTAATCTCTTGTGTGTTCTCTGCTCGAACTGTTCTCTGGAATCCTTGTATTTGTGAACCGCTCTAAGAATTGTTACGATTTCCTTCTTAGTAGGCAACGGAACCGGTCCACTCACCTTTGATCCTGTCTTCTTAACAGTGTCAATGATTTTTCCTGCAGATTGATCGACTAACTGATGATCATACGCCTTCAATGTGATTCTCATTACTTGATTTGCCATAAAAAAAGCCGCCTCCTTTTCGCACTTAATTTCAGTACGACAAGTGGTGACTGTACACTCATCCGTGCGTATCTTCGTAATCCGAACAGTAAAGCAAACCTTTAGGGATTTGCCATGTAATGTACGATATGATTTTCACACGTTTTATCTGCCCGATGGCAGAACATTATATGGTACAGTGACTTGTCGCCAGTTTCATAACTTGACCTTCGCTCCACGGAAAACCTACCGCACTCGGTAGCAACCTCACGTTTCAACGCTATCAATGTCACAACATGGGTTATTATACACTATAACTTATTGCAATGCAAGCACTTTTTTCATAATTTTTTTCATTGAAATCTATAGTGCTTTTTTGAGTTCAAAGTTATAACTATAGAGAATATTACACTTATCCTCCAATCCTAATAACTCAATATACATTCAATACAAATGCCATCTATAATTACTATATTTTGTCATATATAATTGGGCTTATTCTTACCAACTTGTATCAGAAATATACATGCATGTTTTCATCGTTATCTTTCATTGAATATCACTAGATTTTGCTTATCTCTAGTCAAAATGATTTATGTATCTATTTCATAGAGGAAAACACTCTCTATTATAATATTTTATAAATAACCGGACAGAAAGCGTCGGATCGATTTTAATAGGTAATATTTAAGACCGATCTCTTCCTGTAATACCCTTGAATATAAGATATACAAAAAGAAACTGCTTCTACACTTTTTACATGTACGGAAGCAGCCTCCTGATTATTTCAATTTTATTTGTCCTCAAGTTCTAATGTTCGCAGATTCAAATAAGTATCTTTACCGTCTCTCCAATTATTTAAGTTGATTAACCTTTCACCATTATCGCCATGTTCACCATTATTAAACGCATCCTGTAATTTATCACAAGGCAAGTCTAAACAATGTCCGCAATGCTCGTGCCCTTTGTCAATTGAGCATTTGGCTATTTGGCACTCCCCCCAGAAGGGTGTACCATGACATTCTTGACAACCTGGGCAGTTCATCTTGTCTTTCCACTCGCAAGTGCCACAATACGTACCGCACACCCCAATCATTTGTTTATCCATATAACTCCTCCGATTGTTGTTGAGACGGTCCGTAAAACATTAACCGCCAAGTTCTTAACTCTCTCTCTTATTATACCCGGTAACGAACCAAATTCCTATTCCATCACAGCATCCCCATCTTCTCAGAAATACTTCAGAAGCAATACTCCTATCATTATGAATCTGTGCGATTGCCTGTTTTCCTTCTTTATAAATCAAGTTGATATCATCATATGCAATGGGATACTCTCCCACAATACCGTTCGGCGACATCAGTAGGCTGGCAAATACCTGTGCCACAAATACCGGGTCAAGCTTCCAGGGGGAATGCCCTTTATCCACGCTATCCTGTTCACGCTCCACTTCATTCACATCATAAGGAACTTTAATCTGAGGTTTATCCGGTTTGTTATCATTAAAAAATTTCATAATTATATCCGATACAATTGTTCTTACTTTATTATATTCTACTGTAAGCGGGTTGCTCCACCTTCTTATTCTTCCCAACGTCCTGAAGCACCGCAGGGTAATACGAGTCCATTACCAGATACGGGAAGCCCGATTTCTTCCGCACTGACCTTCCCACCGAACTTACTCTTCAACTCAGTAGAAAGCATATAGGACAACACTCCTGGCTGTAAGCCTGTTGTATAGGAATTAATCAAGAAGAATAAAGGCTTCTCGCTTAATACCTGAGTACAGAGTTGAACGAAAGGGTAAATGCTGTCTTCAATCTTCCAAATCTCTCCCTTTGGTCCTCTGCCATAGGAAGGAGGGTCCATGATAATTGCGTCGTACTTATTTCCTCTTCGAATTTCTCGTTCCACAAACTTCACGCAGTCATCCACGATATAACGGATGGGTGCCTCACCAAGTCCGGATGCCACTGCATTCTCCTTTGCCCAAGTCACCATTCCCTTGGAAGCATCCACATGAGTCACATTGGCTCCGGCCTTCGCTGCTGCCAGCGTTGCTCCTCCTGTGTAGGCAAATAAGTTCAAGACTTTGATCTGTCTGTCTCCAGCACTCTTAATCTTGTCCGAAAACCAATCCCAATTTACAGCCTGCTCTGGGAATAATCCTGTATGCTTAAAATTAAAGGGCTGAAGATGAAAGGTCAACCCCTTATAACTAATATCCCACATCTTCGGCAAATCGAAAAACTCCCATTCACCGCCACCCTTAGAACTTCTATGATAATGGGCATTGGGCTTCTTCCACCCTTTGTGATTCTTTGTAGTATTCCAAATTACTTGCGGGTCAGGCCTTACCAATATATAATTACCCCAACGTTCCAGCTTCTCACCGTCCGAGGTATCAATCACTTCATAATCCTTCCAATCTTTTGCTATCCACATAACATTCTCTCTTTCTATATCATTGTATTCTTTCCTATTATAAACGAACGTTTCTATAAATACAACTTAAAGGTCAGCACTAATATATCCCATTAAACGTTCTCTCATTATTCTAACCGTTTTTTAACTTGACGATAGCCCATAAAAATTATAAACTTAATTACATAAATAGGTAATATTTTTAACCTCATCATCATTTTATTTAAGCAGAAAACTTAATTCAAGGCATCTATCAATATGTTTGGGAGAATCAACTCCCGTCAAATAAGGAGGATATTTTATATGAGTATTTTAACAAGATTTCGCGACATTATGTCCAGCAACATCAATGCCCTTTTAGACAAGGCGGAGGATCCTGAGAAGATGATCGATCAGTGCCTTCGTAATCTGAATAACGATCTTGGCAAAGTGAAATCTGAGACAGCTGCCATCATGGCAGAGGAACAGCGTGCTAAGCGTGTACTTGACGATTGCAATGAGGATATTGCTAAAATGCAAACCTATGCAGTAAAAGCTTTGGAAGCAAATAACGAAACAGATGCAAGAAAATTCTTAGAGCAAAAAGCTTCCCTATCTTCTAAGCTTACCGGTCTTCAAGAGGCATATGACCTTGCTCATGCCAACGCAACTCATATGCGTGAGATGCATGATAAACTGGTAAAAGATATCAACGAATTAGAGTCCCGCAAGGATATGATCAAAGGCAAACTGGCAGTGGCTAAAACGCAGGAACGTATTAATAAGATGGCTTCCTCCGTATCCGGTGCCAATGATTCCATGGCAAGCTTCAAAAGATTTGAGGATATCGCTGACAGAGCTCTTGATAAAGCAAATGCAATGGCAGAGCTGAACCGTTCCTCTGAGCAGGAATCCCTTGAGGATCTTACCCGCAAATATGCAGTGGATTCTAATGTAGATGATGAACTTGCTGCATTAAAGGCTAGCATAAACAAGTAATAACGATTTGCTTATATTAGCTCTTCAGCTCTTTTCAAGAATTACATTAATATATTATATATAAATGTCCGCTAAGGTTTCTTGTAATACTTTGCGGACATTTTAGTGAGCAAGGAGGATTAGAATGTCCACAGGTATTCATTATAAATGTCCTAACTGCGGCGCGGATATGGCCTTTGACACCCAAAGCGGCATGCTTCGTTGCGGAAGCTGCGGGAGGACGGACAGAATTGACGAAATGGCCGGAAATAAGCGTACCTCCGGTGGTGATTATTCTTATGATATGGATGAGGATGACCGAAGAGCCTCCGATTCCGGCTTTGATAGAGAATATTCCAATACATCCCATGAAGATGAGCCCAGCAGTCATTCCACCTTCAACGAGGATGAAGTTAGGGAATATCATTGTAACAACTGTGGTGCTGTACTAATCACTGATGCACAAACCACGGCAACAACCTGTAGTTTCTGCGGTGCTGGAGTGATACTTGGTGATCGTTTATCCGGCAATTTGGCTCCTGCCAAGGTAGTCCCCTTTTCCATTAACAAGGATCAGGCACAAGAAGCCTTCCGTAAATGGTGCAAGAAAGGTAAACTAACTCCCTCCGATTTCATGACAGCAGACCGAATTAAAAACATCACCGGAATCTATGTACCTTTTTGGCTCTATGATTTGAATGGCAGGGGCGAAGTAGACGCAACCTGTACCAAGGTCAGAACCTATACCATGGGGGATTGGATTTATACGGAGACAAAATATTATCGTGTATATCGCAAGGTTGATCTTAATTATAACCGCATTCCCTGTGATGCATCCAAGAAGATGGAAGATAGTATGATGGATAAGCTTGAACCCTATGATTATGTGAATCTCAAGGATTTTAAGATGCCCTATCTGGCAGGTTATATCTCCGAAAAATACGACTTTGATGACAATGAGATGCTTCCGCGTATTAAGCAGCGTGCCGGTTCTTATGTAGACAGCTACATAAATTCCACCATCAGCGGTTATGCTACGGTAAATGTCCATCATAAAGATATTTATATCCGTAAGGTTAATTCTGAATACACCCTGATGCCTGTTTGGATGGTTTGCTATGATTATAAAAAGTCAGAACACATCTTTGCTATGAATGGTCAAACTGGCAAAGTAGTGGGAAGACCACCCTTAAGCGCTATGAAAATCGCTGCCTGGTTCATGGGCATTTCTGCTGCCAGCTTTGCTGTTATGCGTATTTTGACATTCCTAATAGGAGGTGGCGTTCAATGATTCAGAGAAAACAAAAAGCATTTTTTACCTTTCTGCTTACCTTTGCTGTAGCCCTTGCCTTACTATTTCCGGGGTCACAAGCCTATGCCACTGACTCAAATAACGAAACTACCACAGAGCCAATTAATCAACATGTTTATGATAAAGCAGAGCTTTTATCCACATCAGAGATTGAAGAGTTGGAACAAATGTGTATAGATAAGGGCAAGGAAGCCGGCGTTGAAATCATCCTCCTTACAGATAGTGATCCAGATGAAGCTGACCCAGATACTTATATTGAGAACTTTGAAGACCAACTTCCGGTGGCTAACAGAGTTTATACTTACATTGATATGTCAAACAGAAAGGTCTGGATGGAGGGTTATGGTACTGCAGAACAATATATGAATTCTGACCGAATCACGGAAATCACCGATGCTATGGTACCTTATCTTAAGAATCAGAACTATTATGATGCCTTTACTCTCTCCATTGACAGAACCGTAGAATTCATGCATACAGAGCCTGAAGTGAATAACGGTGGGGATGATGGTAACAACGGATATAATGATCCCGGTTACAATGATCCAGATACAAATTATAACAACAACGGTTCCGGTTACATCGACAACAGCTCCAATAGCGGCGGACAGATTCTGACCAAGGCATGGGTTCAGCTTCTGATTGCTCTTGTTATCGGAGGAGTTGTAGTTGGAGTTATGGCTTATAATGCAGGTGGGCGAATGACTACCGGAGGCAACACCTATATGGATCCGAATCACTCCGGGCTGATTGGACGAAGAGATGATTATCTTCACACTCAGGTAACCCGTGTTAGAAAGCCTCAGAACAACAATACCGGTTCCCACGGTGGGGGCGGTGGAGGTGGAATCTCTGCTGGTGGCAGATCTCACAGCTCTGGCGGTTCAAGCTTTTAGTGTAACCTAACTATCATATGATGTTGGGTCAAATAGCCCTTTCAACACAGTTCATTGGCTATTTGACCTCAACATCATCATTAATAACTTACTCATAATGGGAGGAAAATACTATGGGTCTTTTTTCAAAACAATTTGCAAATGTCGTAGAGTGGCAGGAATTTCGCGATGATATGGTATTCTACAAATGGAGCAATGACGAAATCAAGAAGGGCAGCCGGCTAATCATTCGTCCCGGTCAGGATGCCATCTTTCTTTATAATGGCAAAGTAGAAGGTATCTTTAAGGATGAAGGCGACTATGATATTGAATCTCAGATTATCCCCTTCCTTTCTACTTTAAAGGGCTTCAAATTTGGTTTCAACAGCGGCGTAAGGGCTGAAGTGCTCTTTGTCAACACAAAGGATTTTATTGTAAAATGGGGAACTCAAAATGCAATCAACATTCCAACCCCTCAGCTTCCAGGCGGCATGCCAATCCGTGCTAACGGAACGTTCACATTCCGGGTTGTTGATTATGTGAAGCTAATTGATAAGATTGCTGGTATCCGACAGAATTATTTTGTTGAGGATGTAAGAATCCGTATTGTTAGTGTTTTGGATCAACTCCTTATGAAATGGATTCCTAAGGAAGGAAAGGATATGTTCAATCTTCAAGCCAATTCCTTTGATATTGGAGCCGGCATTCGTACTGATCTTGATATGCAGATTTTCGATACAGGATTATCCGTAGTGGGCTTTAATATCATGAGCTTCACTTATCCGGAACAAATACAGCAGATGATTAATAAGAATGCTTCTTATAGCATGGTTGGTGACTTAAACCGTTATCAGCAGGTAGCTATGACAGAGGGAATTTCTACTGGTAAGGTTCATGGTGGCGGAGTTGCTGGAGATATGGCCGGAATGATGATGGGCATGAATATGGCAAATCAGATGATGGGTAATCTAAATCAACCGGGTAATCAACAGAATCCTGCTAATAGCAATGCTAATACTAGTTCAAATGCTACCTCAAAACCGAATTTCTGTCCTAACTGTGGTACCAAAACAGGAGAAGCAAACTTTTGCCCCAATTGTGGTCATAAGTTGATTCCGTAATTCATACCAATGAAGGTTGTATAATCTTGTTGGCAATTAGACTTCATATAATTGCTAGTTTATTTGATGGTGAATACTATTTTCATGATACAAATATGATTGTTGGACCACAACGCTTCCTTACCTTAATCTCAACATAAATTATTATCCTACTTCCTGGATAATCATCTTATGTTAATAAAAAGCTGGCGAAGGATAATATCTATCAGAGCTTTTAGGCTCTTTGGATATTACTTTCGACAGCTTTTAATAACACATTATCATAGGAGCATTCATTCTTTTATATTATGCATCTTGCCTATGAACTCCGTTGAAAAACCCTTTTGACATTCTAGTCAACTTTAAATTTATTAAGTCCTTACTATTAAGAGCTTCATAAAGACATACGTAATCATAATATGCTATAGCTCATATTGCATAACGATTACATTCCAGTCTTTCCGGTTCTCTCCTGATGAAACCACCCTTTTCACCTCTATAAAACCAAGTGATGTCCAAAATGCAAACGCTTCTTTATTATTATCCACACATCCCAATCTTACAAAACTATATCCATCCGACTTTGCTTTGTTCATAAAATCATGAATAATCATTTTGCCATACCCCTTATTATGATAACTTCCATGGGTCATAAACAATCCGATAAACAGTGTGTCATCTTCTGGATAACCATCAATATAATCCATAATTGCAATCATATTCTCAGCTTGATAAAAACCCACAAAATACTTATCAGATGTATCCGTATTTGGAGGCAATTCTGTCATATCCTCAATTACTTGCTCATAAGTTACTTCATGCTCCTGCAAATAAGAAAAGTATCTGGGATTTGTTTTCATAAGTTTCAGGACGCTATCTGCATCATTACGATCAAGCTTTCTCACCTGATATGTTCCCATGTCTTCCAAAAATACTTTCATTACAATCCCCCTTTCTATAAGTTTCATTTTTCTGTAGCTCTTTACGAAGCCTAAAAGTAAACGGAAGGAAAACCTTTCGTTTACCAAAAATCATTTAACCCCAACTCTATACATAGAGCCCTAAAAAGCTGCTGCAAAATATTATTCTGTGTCCGGATTTTCCGTCAAAATATTATTCTGCAGCAGCTCTTATGTTATCTTCTTAACTTATTAATTTATTAATTTGCCTTAAATACTTCATCATTCATCAGCTTTTTAAGCTTCTCATCTGCATCCTCAGCGCTATCACCCTTTACTCCGAAGTAGAACTTAATCTTTGGTTCTGTGCCGGAAGGTCTTACTGCACACCATGCATTATCGTTAAGCTCAAAGTAAAGAACATCGGACTTAGGTAAGCCGGTAGGTGTAACTTCACCGCTTTCCAAATCAGTAATTGTATCAAGCTTATAATCTCTAAGCTTTAATACCTTATAATCCCCTGCTGATTTCGGAGGATTTACACGATATCCCTCCATGATCTCTTTGATTTTTGCCATACCTTCAATTCCCTTTAAGGTAACGGATGCGAGATCTTCTTTGAAGTAACCGTATTTTTTATAGATATGATTCATTTGCTCAAAAAGAGTAATGCCCTTGGTTTTGTAATAAGCCGCAGCTTCGCATAAACACATAACTGCCACGATTGCATCCTTATCTCTGGAATGGGTACCAACCAGACAGCCATAGCTTTCTTCATAACCAAATACGTATTCATTGCAGCCAGTTTCTTCAAAAAGCTTAATCTGTTCACCGATGTATTTGAAGCCAGTCAGTACTTCAATCAAACGGGCATTATAATGCTCTGCAATCATATCGGAGATATTACCGGTTACAATAGTCTTCACTAAAGCAGCATTCTTAGGAAGTGTTCCCTGCTCTGCTTTCTGTGAAAATTCATACTCTGCGATTAAAGCCCCTGTCATATTACCATTAAACAGAACGAATTCTCCCTTTTCATCCTTCACCATGATTCCAAGGCGATCCGCATCTGGATCCGTTGCAAGAATTAAATCCGCGCCTACTTCATTGGCAAGTTTAACTGCTAAGGTGAACACATTCGGGTCTTCCGGGTTTGGATAACCAACGGTTGAGAAATCAGAATCCGGCAGTTCCTGCTCCGGTACCACATACACATTCTCAAAGCCCAGCTCCTTCAATATCCTTCTTGCAGGAAGATTACCTGTTCCGTGAAGAGGAGTGTATACAATTTTAAGGTTCTTGCCTTCTTCACTGATCGGATTGATCACCAACTTTTTAAGCTCTGCAATATATTGATCATCCATCTCTTCTCCAAGAATAGTCAATAAGCCTTGATTTAGTGCATCTTCCTTTGTCATAATCTTCGCTTCGGCAAAGTCGGTGATTGCATTCACTTCTCCAATGATTTCAACATCCTTTGGTGAAGTAATCTGAGCGCCGTCATCCCAATATACCTTATAACCATTATATTCCGGAGGATTATGGCTGGCTGTGATTACAATTCCCGCAGTACATCCCAGTGTTCTTACTGCAAAAGAAAGCTCCGGTGTGGGTCTTAAGGTTTCAAATAAATAAGTATGGATGCCATTCGCAGCAAGACACAATGCGCTATCAAGTGCAAACTCCGGTGACATTCTTCTGGAATCATATGCGATTGCAACACCTTTACTCTCCGCTCCTGCCTTCTTGATGGTATTCGCTAAGCCCTGAGTTGCTCTTCTTACGGTATATATGTTCATTCGATTGATTCCAGCGCCGAGAATTCCTCTCAAACCGCCGGTACCGAATTCCAAATCCTTAAAGAATCTTTCTTGTATCTCTTTGTCATTATCTTTTAATGCAGACAGCTCTGCTCGGGTCGCTTCATCGAAGTAAGTGTTTGTTAACCATTCTTGATACTTTTTTAAATATTCCATGACTTAGTCTCATCCTTTCCTATTGCAATACCAATTTAACAATGTATATTGATCCATCCGAATACAGCTATGTAGACGGGGAATACATAGTGAAAAACATTTAGTACTATGATACAATGCTTTATTTGGAATTGCAATGGTTTTCAGAAAGGTAGAAGATTAATTTAGTTTCTGTACTAATAATATTTTATAAAGATAATCCCAATTCTCTATCTTCATTGATTCTTAAAAATTTAGCACTGACTATTCAACGCTTACTTGTATTATACATATGGTTATGTATTAAATAATAAAGATTAAAGATATTTTAAAGAAATAAAGGCTAAACTTGAAATCTCAATACCCGCCTCTGGTTATTTTTTAACGACGATATAATTGATTGACTCTAATAAATGAAAAGGTAGTACACAACTAAGCGCACTACCCTTCGTAATCATTATACTTCAACAATAATGATATGATGTATTTTAATACTCCATCTGCTTGTCACGATTCTTACTATTCTATAACAGCAATCTTTACTTTATGTTTAATCCGCACTCTTTTAAGTATGCAATTGATTTTGTAAAAGAAGGAAATACATAATATTCACCTCCACCATATTTTCTTTTTAATAATTGTACTCTTAAGCTAGCGACCGGTGTAGCATTCATATACTGGTCATAAGGAATATTTGCAAGCTCCTCTTTATAGATATCTAAGAAATTCACCATTTTATCTTCGGACAACGTTATGGAATTTGTAAGCTCTCCTCTATCTTCCATGGAATATCCTTCACTACAATCTATGAAACTTATATCCGAATACACATCTGTAAATATCGGAAAGTGTACTTCTTTGTACTGCTGATTATCATACAATGCTTTAACCAAGGTATTATCATCCAGCTTAGAATTATACCTTCGATAAACACTTCTTCCACTTTTTAGATTATATTTTACCACTATATGATAACCATCACTATAATAAACATCATTGGATATCTTACCCTTGATTGCAGACTTACACAAGGAGTAAATCGAGGATAAATCCTTCTTTAATGGATGTTGGAGATGATAATCAACTGAACTGCTATAATCCATATTACTTCCACTATAGATAAATGCATATTCATCGTCTCTAAAATTCAATTCAATTCCTATACTCTTAATGTCATTCTCCTTAGGTATATATTCATCATATTGAAATGGGTCGATTCTAAAATATCCAACCACTGCGAACGTTACAAGAGCACAGATAAGCAAGTGTCTTTTCTGTCCGAATGCACTTCTTATATCAGAATTAAATATAACTTGAATGATTCCATAGATAATCACCATGAAGAATACGATTCCAAATATCAACCAACCATCGTAATTATTGGAAACAGACTCTCTTAACAGAATACCACTAATAAGGGATAAGGGTATCACCAATAGAAATTTTATTGGTGTTTTTGATTTTTCAAAAGCGATTGCTCTTCCAGCTGCTTCGGAGGGACGCTTTTTGAATAAAAATAAGGCAATTCCCATCAGCACCAGGGTAATGATAGACTGTATCAGTAGATTAAGGGCATATGGCTCACTACTATCGTAGGCTTGTATTGTTCTGAAGTAATTCATAACCGGTGATAACTTCTGAAGCGCTACCCCTTCCGCGTCCATACTAAAATATGTTTCAAAGAACGCATTAAAATAGCTGCTCTTTGCCATAGCTAATATCAAACCATATGACATTAATACCATTGCACCTAGAAAACTGGTCCAAATATTCCCCGTTATAATTACGGCAATAATTGTTACCGTATAGATCATCCAGTAATATAAGAAGTGTATCATAATACCATTAAGGGTCGCCATTAGAACTTCCTGCGGGAACAGCCTATTCAGCGCTGCCTCCCCAACTGTAATTAAAATACTAATAACATATGGAACCAGCAATACTAACAATCCATTTATATAGTTCGCACAGAAAATCACTTCTCTTTTGACCGGTAAGCTGTGATAAAGGTCTACTTTTTTCTTAGAATATAGATAGAAGAAACTACTCAATCCGCAAACTACTGCACAAAGTACGATTAAAATCATAAACATTTCATTATGTGGGCCCAGCAACTCCTTAAGCAAAAATATTTTATCATTATAGTCAAATGACGCCCCATCTCTACTCTGTATTCGCATCGCACCCATAACTGGGAATACCAAAAACAATACAATAGAGAACAATGCAACGGTCCAAACCCTTAACTTCATATCTTCTTTTAATATCTTAAAAAATAAGTTTTTTGATATCATATCCAATCACCTCCGTTTCACTTACAAATATCTCTTCCAAAGACAAAGGAATAATTTCGGAAAATACCGGTTCAATGGATTTGATATGCTTCTCTACCATTTCCTGAGTGCCTCTAACCGTAATCGTATGAAGTGAACCTCTCCTTTCCTTATGCATTACTTCTAATCCTTCCAGCGCTTTATCTAAATCCTCATCCTGTTTAAATACACACTGAACTTTATGAATACTCAATTTCATATCATATAACTCTTTGGATAATAATACTCCACCCTTATGCAACAGGCCTACATGATCACAGATATCCTCCAGCTCTCTAAGATTATGAGAGGCAATAATAATCGTCATATCTCGTTCGGTCATCTCTTTTGCAAAAATGCTCTTAACGGCTTGACGTACAACCGGATCAAGCCCATCAAAAGTCTCATCGCAAAACAGATATTTTGTAGTGGCACAGATACCACATATAATTGATAACTGTTTTTTCATACCTTTTGAAAAGGTGTTTACCTTTCGATTCTTATCTAGGTCAAATTTCTCTAATAGTTTATCAAAACGCTCACCATTAAAATTCGGATATACACTTTGATAAAAAGCCTTCAAATCCCTCGGACGTGAATTCGTAAAATAGTACTGTTCATCCGATATATAAAAGAACAATTCCTTCGCCTTTTTATTCTCATAAACATCCATTCCATCAATTTTGATTGTCCCTTTATCACTCTTTAATATACCACACAGCATTCTAATCAGCGTACTTTTACCCGCCCCATTCGTTCCGATTAGACCAAATACATTGCCTTCTTTGATTGATAGGGAAATCCCATCAACCGCTTTGATCTTATCGAACTCTTTGCTAACCTGAACAGCTTCAATCATTCCTTCTCTCCTCCCCCATAGCAGTTTCTTACGATTTTAACTATCTCTTCTTCTGTAACAAGAATAATCTTTGCTTCCTCTACCAGCTTCTCTATTGCTTTCTTGATTTCTTCTTTCTTCCCCTGTAATAGTTCTTCATTCATTGCAATAAAGCTGCCCTTTCCTTTCACCGAGTAAATGAAGCCCTGATGCTCCAGTTCCGTATACGCTCTTTGTATCGTATTCGGATTAATGGATAACTCAATGGCCAAAGTACGTACGGAAGGCAGTTGGCTGTCAGGCTCTAATATTCCCTTCAGTATCATATCCTTATAACGCTCTACAATTTGCTCGTAAATGGGTCTGCGATCCTTGTAATCTAATATAATCACGAGTTACGCTCCTTTCTTATTGATGCTTTCACTTGATACATTCAAATCCGTATCATTGCTAATAATGCAATCTGACATAAGCAATGAATTTCATTCAATCGTATTAACTGTACTAATATTATTAATACAGTTATATTACAATATTAACCTGTATATGTCAACCATTTTTTACATAAATAAGCAAGCCAGTATCAGCTGAAGTTATTTGCTGACACTGGCTTGAAATAATCATTGTAGCGTTTATGTGAAATCGTCTCTATTATGCCTTCTCTTTCCACCAAATGATAAAGTTCCTTTTACAGGTATAGAATTCCTCCAAAACTCCTGATAATCGTCATTCTAATGCCTTATTAACTACATCAGTTATGTATTTGCTAATAAGCAATATCGTTTCATTCAATCTCCTTCGGCTTAATCAGCCATCTTTTCAGCAACATATACCCAAATATTGCTATTGCAGATATCATGATAGGAATATACACTCTTTCCCAAATAAAAGATACTCTGCTTTCTTCTCCAAAAACATTACTGTAATGAAATAATGAGAAGAAGGATAAAAACGATATATACAGAAGAAAATTTCTCAGAGCCGAGATAAGTATCAAACGAGAATGTTCTTTGTCCTGCCCCATACAGATTATTGTAGAAACAGGATATACAGCTAATAATATAATACCCACACCTCCACTTCCTTCCTGAGATCTATTGAGAATGAAGACAAATATCAGCATCCCAAAAATCCATACTCCATTTATGACATTGATTGAAATAGCAGGCTTTTCAATCTTTATGAAGTCTCTCCATTGTAGTTTATTTACTGCTTTATCAATGAAAATCTCGCTTAAGTACTTATTCATAATCCAGTATAACACTATAGTTAGGACAATTGTATATGGCATGTATTGCCAATAGTATTGTAACGTAATGACTCCGTCAAGATAGCCTTCACATACTGTCAACAAAAAGGGCATACTCCACATAATAAGCGCAAAATTCAGATATAATGCCCGAAAAGCAAATAGATATTTCGTTATTCTGAGTTGTTTTTGTATTTCAGCATCAATCATATCAAAGATTTCATTATCTATAAACTGGTCATTTAGTTTGTTAAGAGCAACTATTGTTATTAATGTGCTAGCAACAATACAAATCATAAGAAGACTAAATCCAATGACAGGTTTGTAAAATCCATAAGATATTGCAAACAGTAAAATCACACCTGTTAGAGCAATCGCATTACCAATCCAAACTGCTGTTTTAAAGCGGGTTATTGCGTTTTTTATTAACCGTTTCGTTTGTTTTTCTACCTTGATCGATGTTTTATCTGGCTTGTCCCCTCGGGTGAATGTACTTATTCTTTCTCCCTTCAAAAGCTCGTCACAAGTTACTTCAAACAGCTCCGCAAGTACAGGTATTAACAACAAATCCGGTGCACACTCATCACGTTCCCAACGACTGACTGTCTTATTCGAAACATTTAATATTTCTGCTAGTTCTTGCTGCGTCATCCCTTTCGCTTTTCGCATAACCGCTATAAAACCACCTATTGTTTTCTTTTCCATAAATCCTCCCACACATGCTTACCCTCTCTTTTTATGTTATTCTAATAAATAGTCACAAAAATTTACACCCCTCAAACCGAAAACAACTCTCGCAAATCGAGAATTGTGTTTGAACCTAATAATGTTAGTATATGGATATGCTTAAAGGAGGGATGTGTTTTTCCCTCCTTTTATATTCGCAATTGCGAAAGATTGCATATTGACTATTAATCTATATTGTACTTAGTCCAAAATGGCATTAATAAGCTTATAAGTACTGCATATATTATATATCCAAAAAGGGTATAATCTGACTGCAAATGAAACAAAGGTATTAATAAAATCGGAATTGCCATAAGAAATGAATTTATCATTCGAAAGATGAGTTTGATCTTGTGTTGCAATCCACATTTTTTACAAACAAGTGAATTGCCTAACATAAATGATTTGAAAATTTCTTTCCAATTAAATTTGCTCGAACATTTTTTACATTTTTGCATTTTTATATTTCTCCTTATGTACTCTGTAAATAGCAACTTCGATAATTCGATTTTGTAAACTACTGCAAAATAAACATGGTAATATTATACATTACAAATATGCTTATTATCAATAGCTTTTTCTAACAGAACTCTTTAACTAATAGAGCGTAATATATTAATTTATCTATTTTCTTATTTGCCTATTTACGAAATATATAGTGAAATGAATATTAATAAATATAAATTCTCTATCCCAATTTACGAAAGTCAGTAGTCCTATTCATCCTCTTCTAATATATTATACCCTGTATTAAAATAAGCCGGTCCTGTTTTTTTACCCATTACGGCAGCAATTGCTTCCGCCATTCCAACATAGCCCATGGTATATGGATTTTGTTCAATTATAACATTTAGACTACCCTCGTCTAATAACTTTCTTGTTATTGATGATGTATCAAAACCGATTGCTACATACTTATTGTTATATTTCTTATTGGCACTTCCAACACCTTCGCTGGTTCCCTCATTTGTACCGAATAGTCCAACCAAATCATTATTTTGGCTGATTAATTTCTCCGCAGCCTCTTGAGCGGTAACTGCCGGTGCAGCAACATTAATTGAAGGGAGTACATCAAATCTTGCGTCCTTCGATAGTGCTTCACGAAAGCCCTCTTCCCTCTGGTTTGTTGTCAACTTACCTCTCAAATTCACAATTCCGATTGAACCTTTTTTTGCACCCGTCTTATCAAGGTACTCAATCATCTTTTCTCCTGCCTCATATCCGGCTTCATGGTTATTAGTTGCTAATGTGGTGATTGCCTCTTCATTCGCGGGAGAATCTACATAGACTACATAAATCCCTTTTGCTTTGGCGTCCTCCACCACACCGGATAGTTTCTTTGGATCATCCGCCACCACCAATAAGGCAGATGCGCCTCGCTCAATAGCCTTTTTCATCACCTGTATCTGTTTTTCCGGATTTCTTTCATCCGGATACATCCATGCATAGGTCACCCCTGAGATTGCCGCCATATCGGAGGCACCCTCGCTTATATATTTCCAAAACTCCTCTTGATTGTCCGTTGTAATCAAATCAATACGCATATTTTTTGTAGATGGCGCTGTGGTTGTTGGTAATGACTTATTAAGTACATTTTGATCCCATATAACAAATAGTACAAGAAATGATGTAATAACAAATATATCTATCAATATTTTTTTAGACTTCATTTTGACTTCCTTCTAAATGCGATTGTAGGCAGAGGAAAGAATCTCATTTTCAGTTTTCTTGTAACTAATATATTAAATTAGCAGTATTATCATAACCGTTTATCCATAAAAATGACTTTTCAATAGAAAAAGCTGTTGCAAAACCAATGTCAATAAGTTAAGACATAGCACCCGAATATCCTGAAAGGACAGTGTATAAAAAATTGTACCCTGTCCTTTTTTGCGTAATAATTAAAAAAACCCTTGACATATATAGAAAAAT
>JAEZLH010000034.1 GCA_023435895.1 Bacillota bacterium | reverse complement strand
CGTTGTTGAATTTTTATTCTGGATGAGATTCAATTGATATTTTCTCTGTAAGTTTAACTTATGATAATTATAGATGATATATTTTATCATTCCTATCCCTTAACTAAATGACATTGGTTCACTCCCAATTCAGAACTTGGCATAATGATTACGATAAATGAATTCTGAAAAGGAGTATTTGCATTGGCAGGTACATAAGGCTCTGTCTTTTAGAGCCTTATGTACCGCTAAGTAATGCAACTAAGCGAAAGCGTCTCCGTATCGGAAAACATTTGTCGTAATCATATCCCAGGCTTTGACTGGGAGTGAACAGTAACTCTATTGCAACATTGTAATTGAAAAATTAACAGCAATCGTTTACTTTGTCAATTAAAATCTAGTACAATCTTTAATCCTGCTCTTAATAATCTTTAGACCACAAAATACAGAGAAAAAATTTTATCTCCTAATATGATTTCCCTTAAATAAGCTACTGTTTGATAGTGTAATTGCTCCGATCCACAGGTGTAAAATACTCGGCGTAGCTCCACTATGCCTCTGTTTTTACACCTCTACGATCGAAAAATCATCCTCATCAAACCAAGTTATTTACCTTGAATTCTACTAGTGATCACTTTTATTCTCTGTACTTTATTAATGAATCAATATAATCAATGAAATGGGAGTCTCTGCTACTTCTTCTTCCTCGAACAGATAATACTTTGAAGTACGATAAAGAAACATAACATACCCGCACGTGTAATCTGAGGCCACCAAGGATCTTGACTGCCGATAGCTGTAACAACAAGTAATACTATACCGCTTGCTAATACACCAAATAACGTACCAAAGATATTACCAACACCACCAGTCAACAAAGTTCCACCAATAATCGATGCTGCAATTGCATCCATTTCAAGTCCGGTTGCCTGTTGAACGGAACCTGACCTTGTATGGAACAGGTATAAAAACCCACCAATACCCGCAAGAGTGCCACAGAGTAAATGTGCATAGAATCTGGTTCTCTTTACATTGATACCAAGCATCAAAGCGCTTTGAGCACTTCCACCTACCGCATAAAAATTACGGCCAATCTTTGTTTTCTTAAGCACCCAGAACATGATGCATACTATAATTAATGCAACTATTACACCATATTCCAACTTAGACTGAATGAACATACCCTTTCGGTTGACGTCCCCTAGGAAGGGAATCATAATACGTGCTCCGGACAATTTCTCAAAGCCTGGGTTATGTACCTGAATTTGATTCACTTCAATTAAAGCAACCAAACCTCGACCTAGGAACATACCCGCCAAGGTTACGATAAAGGGCTGCATTTCAAGATAAGCCACAAGAAATCCTTGAAATGCACCAAAGGCAATACCAATTGCTAATGCCAAAATAAGTGTTGTAACAAAGTTAAAACCAAACTTGTTCAGGCAAACGATACAAGAGGTACAAATCAGAGCCGTGGAACCACCAACGGATATATCAATACTACCCGTAATCATAACTATGGTAAGACCGCAGGCAATTACGATTAACGCTGCATTTTCGTTGAAAAGGTTAAAGAACATTTGGATTTTGTTAAAGCCTTTGTCTCCGAGAAACGCTATGGATAGGGCATAGATTACAACAAACAAGGTAATTGTAATTGTCAACAGGAACGCCGTATCGGTCAAAGATTCTTTTCTCTTCAAATTCTTTTGAACAACCAAGTTGCTCTGTGCTTTATTCAAGTTTAACATACTAACCTCGCTCCTTTCCATCGCCTGCTGCTAATTTGGAGAATGTAACATGATTGCTGAAAAAGCTTTTAACTACCGGTGTTTGAATGGCTACCAGCAATATGATTATCACAGCTTTGAAGACAGGAACGGCGTTTGTATTTACATTCAAAGTGGTTAACATGGAAGTAAGTGTCTGAATGGTATACGCACCAATAATGGAACCCACCATATTGAATTTTCCACCTCCCAGCGAATTGCCACCAAGTGCAACTGCCAGAATAACATCCATTTCAATACTGGGTACAATTGTGTACGGATTAACCGTTTGAACCCTGCTAGCCTGAACAAAACCTGCGATACCTACACAAAGACCAAGTATTACAAAGGTCATGAATTTAATTCTAGCAGGATGAAGTCCATTAAGACTTGAGGATTTATCATTGATACCAACCGCTTTCGTATATAACCCTAAGTTCGTCTTTTTTAATGCAAGATAGGTAACCAAGACCACAAGAATCGTTATGATAATTGGGGTGGGAATCGGAAAGCCCGGTATAAAGTTTCCGTAATACCCAAATGAACTAACTGCCTTCGGCTTTAATCCACCCATTGCCATTGATCCGATTGACCTGCCTGCTGTAAACAAAATGAGCGTAGCTACCATGGGCTGAATGTTAAATCTTGATACCAGTATGCCGTTAAAAGCACCACAAAGCATACCCGCTAGACAGCCGAGTATAAGTGCAACAATCACCGGAGCATGCAAAGAAGTTGGCTGCGTTTCTGTTCCGCATAACACCCTCATGATTACTCCGCCTACGATTGCGACTGTTGCTCCAACACTGATATCCTGCCCTCTGGAGGAGGAGGTAACAAGTGTCATTCCGATTGCAAGAATAACCAACTCGGTGGCATTATTAAGAATATTAATTAGATTTCCAATTAAGACAGGATTACCAGCACTGTCGTTTCCCAAGCTGATTTTTAGAAAGCCCGGATTGATAAACACATTGATTAATAAAAGAAACACAAGAAACGCAATGGGGATAAACAATCGGTGCCTGGTCAATGTTTTCAGAACCGATGATGAAGAATCGGTTTTCACTTTGTTATTGTTTTTCGACATTTTGACTTACTCCCCCCGCTATTGTATACATTATTTTATCCTGTGTCAGTTCAGTACCTTTTAACTCACCAACTACATGAAGATCGCGCATAACAATCAGTCTGGAGCAGGTACGTATCATTTCCTCGATTTCGGAAGAGATGAAGGTAATACTCATGCCCTCAGAGGCTAGCTTGAGTACCAGTTTCTGTATTTCCACCTTGGTTCCAATATCAATTCCTCGTGTAGGTTCATCTAATATCAGATATTCAGGATGAGTAAGTAACCAACGAGCTAAAATAACTTTTTGCTGATTCCCACCGGATAAGGAGTTGATTGGTGTATCTGCCGAGGCTGTTTTTATACCTAATAATTTAATGTATTCATCGGCAAATGCCTGAGCCTGAGCCTTCGTAAATGGGCGAAAGAATCCTCTCATAACCTGAAGCGCAAGGATGATATTATCACGAACCGACAGATCTCCTATAATGCCATCTCGCTTTCTATCCTCTGAAAGGTATCCAATTCCTTTCCTCATGGCTTTGATTGGCGATGTCACACTTACGCTCTCACCTTTGATTTTCAAACTGCCCTTCATAACTTTGTCTGCACCAAAGATTGCCCTGACACACTCACTTCGACCTGATCCAAGCAATCCTGCAAAACCCGTTACCTCTCCCTTATATGCCGCAAAATTGAACGGCTTAATACCGGATGTGCTTGACAGTCCATCTGTCTCGATAATTGCTTCTTTGGTGTCTTCGCTTCCTAACTGCGCATTATGTATCTCCGCTAAATCACCAAGTTCCTTACCCATCATCTTGGCAACAAGCTCTACTTTTGGTAAATCCTTAATTTGATATTCTCCTACAAGTTCGCCATTACGCAGCACTGTTATTTTATCGCATAACTCATATACTTGGTCTAGGAAATGGGTTACGAATATAATTCCTACTCCTCTCCCTCTTAATTCACGCATCAATGTAAAGAGCTTACTAACCTCTTGTTCATCCAGTGACGAAGTAGGTTCATCAAGAATTAACACTTTACAGTCCATATCAATCGCACGAGCTATGGCTACCATCTGTTGAACTGCTATGGAACAGTTGGACAATTGCTGTGTTGGACTTGCCGGTATACCAAGACCCTTTAGAAGTTTTTCCGCCTTATTATTACTTTTCTTCCAATCAACCAACAAATCATTGGTTCTACCAATAAATAAATTTTCTGCAACCGTCAGGTTCGGGCACAATGTGATTTCTTGGTACACTGTGCTTATTCCAAGCTTTTGGGCTTCCTGAGGGGATTTGATAGTGACGGGCTTTTCATTTCCTTTTATATTAATCTCTCCGGCATCCTTCGTATAAACTCCGGTCAAAACCTTGATTAACGTTGACTTTCCAGCGCCATTTTCGCCCATCAATGCATGGATTTCACCTTCCAACAAAGTGAAATCAACATTTTGTAAGGCCTTTACGCCGGGAAAGCTTTTATAAATCCCTCGCATTGTAAGTACTGTATTTTGCATAATTATAATAATTAAACCTCCGTTCAGGTGCTATAGTTTGACATCACCCTGACAACTTTGTAATTCGTACAATGGTTCACTTTCAAAAATCACTTCCGAACTTTAGTCAGGTATTAAGGAACGTCTATTTAATAAAAGCGCGGTACCAGAATCTGCGAACTTTTATCCACATACTCGGCGCCGCGCATTTTGATTTATACCTTCCCTTATTAACCTATAAACGATCGGACTTTAAAAGAACCGATTACTCTATTAATTAATAAGCACGTGCATCAACAACATCCTTTGTGATAGTAGCACTGTCAAACATTTCTTCCTTAACATATGCGTTCTTCTCAACGGTCTCGCCTGCTTCAAGCTTGTTAATAAGCTCAACAATACGAGGTCCATGAAGAGGATTACACTCTACGTCAAGATTGAATTTACCTGCGAGAACCTTCTCAAGCGCCCACTTATTTGCATCAAAAGCGATAACCTTTACATCGCCATCTTTACCATATGTAATACCTGCAGCATCCATAGCATCACAAGCACCACGAGCCATGTTATCATTTTCAGCATAAACTACATTGAATTTTGTTTTGGAAGCAATGAGATCAGCAACTGCCTGCTTTGCAAGAGTCTCATCCCAACCCTTCATGTTCTGATTGAATACGATTTCCCAGCCATTTGCCTTAGCGCCGTCTTCAATTGCTTTGGAACGACCAAGCTGAGCAGAAGAACCTGTATCACCACCAAGTACAACGATCTTGCCATCTTTAATGGACTGATCCTTTAACCAATCAACTGCCTTTTTACCTTCAGCTTCGAAATCGGAGCAAACCATTGCGGTATAAAGATCTTCTGATAAATCAAGCTTACGGTCTGCCATAATGAAAGGAATACCAGCTTCTTTCGCTGCCTTAGCAACATCTTCCCAACCTGCTGATTGAAGTCCTAATACAACAAGATAATCAACTTCTTCCTGGATAAGCTGCTGAGCCTGAGAAATCTGTTTTGCATGGTCACCCTCACCAAAGACCATCTTAAGCTCGAAGCCTGCTTTTGCAAATGCATCATTAAATGATTTTGTATTTGCAGTACGCCAGTCAGACTCATTTGCATTGGTCTGAACAACACCAACAACAACTTTTTTGTCAGGAGCCTTGGTTGCTTCAGGAGTTTTGGTTGATTCCGCCGGCTTAGTCGGATCCGCAGTGGTCGGCTTATCTTTGCTTCCACAAGCAGCCAGTGAAAATACCAGTGTCAATACCATAATGATCGATAACAATTTCTTCATAAATAGTTCCTCCATTCATTTTTAACTCATATCAATGAGCCTATGATTAGTATAAAAGAGGAAGCTTTACAAAAATACGGAAATTATTCATGTCATTGTTATAATTTTTACTGGTTTTTCTTTCATTCCTATTAATTGGTTAAGATTTCTATGAATTTTGTTGGTTTTTTTACGAGATGTCTAATAACTTCTTCCAATACGGTCTTTCTTTGCATTCTCCGCTTCAAATACTCGCTCATCCACATAGGATACTTTCGGAGTTTTCTCTCCCCGTTCCAAGCGTTCGATAATCTCAGCAATTAGAGTACCTTGTAAAGGATTGCATTCAATATCCACATTAATCAAGCCTTTTTCCATTTTATCAAAGGCTTCCGAAACTGCATCAAAAGAAATAATTGTAATATCCCCGTTGACACCGCAAGTTAATCCGGCTTCCTGAATCGCCTCAATTGCACCAAAGGTCATATCATCATTTTGTGAAATCAATACATCGATATCTTTATATTTTTGTAAGAGCTTTTTCATTTCCTCCTTGCCCTTTGCTTTTGTAAAGTCACCGTTTTCTCTTGCAAGGATTTTCCAGTCCTTATGATTACTGGCTATAATATTAAAGCCATTGGAACGACCTATCTGAGCCGTAGAATTCGGGGTTCCCTGCAGTTCCACAATATTCACACTATCAGAATTTCTCTTTTTCTTCTGCAAATATTCTTCAAGCCACTGACCCGCTTTTTTGCCTTCTGCATATTTGTCCGTGCCCACGCTTGCTACATAGAGCGAGCCGTCCTTCGTATCAATCATACGATCCACAAGAATTACAGGTATGCCAGCTTCCTTTGCTTCCTCAAGAACGGTATCCCAACCTGTTTCTGTAGTAGGTGCAATCACAATATAATCCACTTCCTGAAATATAAAGCTTCTTACATCTTTAATTTGATTTTCCTGCTTTTGTCTGGCATTGCTAAAGATCAGAGAAAATCCATTCTCCTCTGTTAAGGCACTCTGAATTGACTTCGTATTTGCCGTACGCCAGTCCGATTCCGAACCCAGCTGTGAAAATCCTACCACAATCAAATCAGAATCTTTATCTTTTGGATTATCCTTATCATAATACTGCTGAATTTTTATGGGTCTCAGGCTGCAGTTGACAAGAACAATCGGGATAGCCAGAAAAACCACTAATATAAAAACGAGTTTCTTATTCATATTCCCCCTCATTTCTTTCAATCAATCTTGCGGGTATTGTGATCTTAATACTTGTGCCTTCCCCTTTTTTGCTTTGAATATCCAGTCCATATTGATTGCCATAGTTTAGCTTAATTCTTTTATTTACATTGGCCAGCCCAAAGCCGGTACTCTGTTCACTTCCCAGAACTTCAATGGCCCTTCTTAAGGCTTTTAGCTCAACAATATCCATTCCTATTCCATTATCTTTCACCTGAAAGCAAATATCTTCCCCTCTTCGTTCTCCACTAACTGTTATTTTCCCTCTGGCTCTTAGCATTTTAATTCCATGGTATAACGAATTCTCCACAAGTGGTTGTAAAGTAAGCTTCAAAATCTGATACTGATATAATTCTCTCGGTATGGATATTTCATAATCAAGGATGTCGCTGTATCTGGATTGTTGAATTTGAAGATAACTTTTTATATGTAATTCTTCTTCCCAGATAGAAATAGAATCCTTTCCTTTGCTCACTGCAACTCTGAAAAATTCGGACAGTGATACTACGATATCAATTGCTTCTTTATTTTTGCTTCCCTCAATCAACCAGATGATTGTATCAAGTGTGTTATATAGAAAATGCGGGTTAATTTGAGCTTGTAAAAGCTTTGATTCCATATTTCTCAGATTTTCCTGTTCCTGTCTTATACTGTTCACCTGTTGCTCTAATTTTAACGCCATATCATTAAAGCTATCGGATAACACCGATAACTCATCATGATTTTCACAGGAGGTTCTCGTAGTAAAATCTCCTTTTGCCACCAAAGCGGTCTTTTCACACAGCATTTTAATCGGTCTTGTAATACTATCCGTCAAAAGGACATTCATTAGAAATGAGGCGATAATAATGGAGGCTAAAGCAATCACCATGGTAAGAATCACTCTTGTTACCTGCTCGTTAAGACTCTGTCTGATTGCCTCAAAGTTCTTTGTTTCATAATAGATATAATACTGGATTTCTTCCTGGAATAATTCCGTCAATATATAAATATCGGATTCCAGCATTGCAATGTTCTCTTCATAATGCCCCTGATGATCCAGATTATCTTTTATTTCATTGATTCTGTCTTCCAACGTATTAAGATTTAATAAAATACGCTTAATCCAGCTTAGGCTCTCCCTGCTTGTGGTAATCTGCTGTAATTTGGTAAAATTCACTCTTGCGTCTGAGATTAATTCATATGGATTATTCAAGTCACGATTATCATCGATGGAATCGAAGGTTTCCGCTTCCACTACAATCTTATACATACTTTCATCCATCTCTTCTTTAAAGTTTAGGTTGTAAGTATTTGCAGCCGTAATCCTTCGAACGATGGTATCGTAGGCTGTACTGTAATTATGGAGTGCAGTAATCTGATATACAGAGAGAATTATCATTGGAATAATGATAATTGCTGCCACCAGAATCAGCTTTAAGCGCAAGGGATATTTGATTGGCTTTTCACTTGTATATTTTGTCATTCTTCCCCTTTTCCCTGCAACCTATATTCCGATGGGGTACAATTCTGTGTCTTTTTAAAAATATAGCTGAAATAATGGGAATCCAGATAACCCACCAAATATCCGATTTCTGTAATCTTCCTGCTTGTGCATCTCAAATACTCCTTCGCCTTGTCCATCCGGATATCCGTCAGATATTCGATAAATGTCATTCCTGTTTCCTGATTAAACAGGGAACTGAAATAGTTCGGGCTGATATTAACCTTAGAGGCTACCTTATCCAAAGTCAGATCGCTCATGGAATATTTAAGATGAATGTATTCCTTCGCCTTTTCGATCAGACCGGAATACCGTTTCTGACTGCTTTTATTACGCAGCTCAATTGCTTCCCTCAATAAGCACTTATAAAAATTACAACATTCCTCCAAATCAGAAAGCTGTCCTGTAATATCCTTCATGTTCTCTATGCTTTTCTCTATCTTTTCTTTCGAATATTTTAGATCCATTAAAAATTTCATAATGGCAGAATAGCCATCCATCATGATATATTGACGAAAGAGTGCAGAACTCATCGCCTTTGAATCGAGTCCTTCAAAGTATCTGTCTACAAATTCCTCCACATCCTGTAAGGTACCCCTCTTAAGAAATTCCTCAAGTAGAGTACGATCTAACTTCTCAAGATTTAAATCGCTCACATTAACCCGGCTCTCAATCTGTTCATTCATAAGATGAAGATCATGATGATATAAGAACTGATCTCCCCGTTCAAAATAACGTAGGGAAAAAGCCCTGTTTGCATCAAGATAGGATTGGTGCAAATCTCTGATCCGATGAACAATCCTGCCTATTCCTCCAAAGTAATGTACTTTATCCTCACTGATCTGTATTAATAAATTACAAAGTTCCTCCGTTAGTTTAGTTAGC
The DNA here is from genome assembly GCA_023435895.1 of Bacillota bacterium. Lineage (GTDB taxonomy): Bacteria > Bacillota > Clostridia > Lachnospirales > Lachnospiraceae > Mobilitalea. The sequence goes on along the minus strand of JAEZLH010000034.1, from coordinate 113,764 downwards.
TGTTCTTTGCTTTCTCCCAATAGAATAAAAGCCCAGCCATCCATACCGCGTTCAAAAATCTTTATGTCAGGATAGCTTCTTAACGCTTCCTGCATTCTTGCTTCGGATTGTACTATCTCATTGGAATACTCGTACATATCCTGTACTTTAAATTGGAACAACATAATGCAGAAAACACTTGCCACCATATTGATCCCAAGTTCCTCTTCCTGTCCTATAATCTGTGAAAGGGACATTTTTCCGCTTACTAATGCATTAAAAAAATCTTTTCTCTTCTCTCCCTGCTTCTGGTACACCAAAAGCTGATACTGTTCCAATATCCGCTTATCTTTTCGTTCCTTTTCTATCATTGCTGCGGCGTTTTTCACGGCAGCCATAAGCTTGCTCGATGTAATTGGTTTCAGCAGATATTCGGTAATGCCAATATCAATGGCTTGCTGTGCATAGCCGAAGTCACTATAGCCGCTGATAATGATAATTTTTAACTGAGGCATTTCCTTCCTTAACAACTTACTCAGTTCCAGTCCATCCATAAATGGCATCTTAATATCCGTAATCAGAATATCCGGTTGTTCTCTTAATATCATAGGGTACGCTAATTCGCCGTCACTTTCATCCCCCACAACGGCAAACCCTTCCTCTTCCCAATGGATATTATTTTTAATTCCTTCTCTTACTACAATTTCATCTTCTACTAAAAAAACCTTATACATAGTTCCCCCTGATTACCATTTCTATCATATTTTTGTCCGTCTTAATAAAAGGCTGTGGTATAAAGTAAATAGAGCTTGTTCCGATTATGTATTATTATAAAAATCATATCATATTCCCCCACAGTTTTGTGAAATATTTTCAAAATTATTTCTTATTTATGGTAGTTAAATAGTGATATATTCTTATATTCGACAAGATACAGCATAAAACATATGCATTTATCATTTTCATTTTTCTGGTAATGGCGGTCATATATTTTTTATCAATGTTTCTTCGTAATTTACATAGCTTAAAAGATTAATTGGGTGGGAAATTTATCGTTCGACTACACAAAATTAAGTCAAATACTAACCGCCTAGTTTGTTAATTCAAGCTATTTCATGCCCCTACGGACTCACTTTATAATTATTTTATATTATCGTCTTAAAATTTTAATTGACTATAAGTGAATGATCGTTTATTATAAAATCATATCGAGGTGGCTTATGAGAAGAAAAGATAACGAAAAAGAGAGATGTATTAAAGAAGCGGTAATAAAGCTTATTCTTGAAGAGGGCTTTCATGGGACTTCTATCTCAAAAATCGCTAAATTAGCTGGTGTTTCACCAGCGACCGTCTATATTTACTTTGATAACAAAGAAAATATGCTACAGGATATTTACAGTGAGTACTCCGAAGAAATCTTTGACTATCTGCTAGAACAAATCAGTCGGGATATGGAGGGTTATCAACTCATTGAAATGCTCGTCAGGAGCTATTATAACTATATATTAGAGCATAGAGAAGTTTTCAGTTTTGTAGAGCAGTTCTCCAACTGTCCATCCCTGGCTGATAACTGTTCAGGTAAAACGGGAATCTGCAATATCTATACACTGATAGCAGAGATGAAGAAAAATCAGATTATTAAAGACTACCATAACGATAATCTACTGGCGATCATTTTCTATCCAGTAAAAGCCATTGCGACGGATCATCATAAAACCGAAGATGAACGTGCGGACTTGCTACAAGAAATGATTAAAATAATACAATCAGCAATCCTCATATAAGTCTTTTCGGCGGGATTATTTTGTTGGTAAACTCTTCAAAAAAATCTCGCAATTATTTAACTTTTAATTAAATGAACATTCACTTATTAACTCAAAGAAAGGATGATAATATGTCAAATTTAGATAATAACAAACTTAAGGGAATTGTAGTCCCCGTATCAAATACCGTGTTATTGCCCGGTGTTGCCACCATGATCTATCTAGAATCACCGGATGAACTTTTGCTTCGCTATCTGGAGAGCAAGAATACCCCCAATATTGCTCTTCCATTAAGACAGAGCCTTGATCCGGAAAGTCCAAGTGAAGATGATTTTTACAAGGTTGGTGTAGCTTTTCTGATTAACAGCATAGAGAAGACGGAAAATGGTGTTCGCTTGAGTGTTAAAGTGACTGAGCGAATTGAAGTGAAGGAACTTCATATGGAAGATAATATTATATTGGCTGAATATGAGCCAAGTCCAGATATTACTGATCTGGATGAAAGAAGCCAGCAAGAAATGCTTGGCTACCTTAAAAAAATAGTTCGTGAAATTAGCGAAAAATTCCGTGGTGGCGAGCAATACATTAAGATTGTTGATGAATTTAAAGACATCAATACTATGATTGGCTATCTATGCCAATTCATGCCCTTATCAAATCAGGACAAGTATGAATTACTCAAGACGGAATCTTTAAAGGAACGCAGCCTCTACTTTATGGATGTTTTACTCAAGCAAAAGGAATCCATCGAACTAAATATGCAGATCACTGAAAAGTTCTCCGAAAAGGCGAATAAGCATTATAGAGAGCAAATGTTAAGAGAACAACTGAGAGTCATTCAAGAAGAACTGAATGAGGGTAAACGTGAATCCACGAAGAAAGACAAAGATTACTTATCAAGAATTGATGAGGCTCAGATGCCGGAAGACATTAAAGATGCAGCCCTTGAGGAGCTTGAGAAGTTAGAAGCACAAGGACCCTCCGGTTCCGAGCAGAATGTGATCCGCAATTATTTGGAGCTTTTAATCGAACTGCCCTGGAAGAAATCTAAGTCTGAACCTGCTAATCTTGAAAAGGCTCGTAACATCCTTAATGAACAACATTATGGACTTGAAAAGGTAAAAGATAGAATTATTCAACATTTAGCAGTTCTCCAACTAAAGAAGGACAAAAAAGGTTCTATCCTGCTACTTGTAGGTCCTCCCGGTACCGGTAAGACCAGCCTTGGCAAAAGCATTGCAGAGGCACTTGACCGAAAATATATCCGTTTGAGCCTTGGTGGAATCAGGGATGAAGCTGAAATCAGAGGACATAGAAGAACCTATATTGGGGCTATGCCTGGTAGAATTATTCAGAGCATTAAGAAAGCCGGAACTACGAATCCAGTTATGATTCTTGATGAGATTGACAAGTTGATGACCGGAGGTTATAGCGGTGATCCGGCAAGCGCCCTTCTTGAGGTACTGGACCCTGAGCAAAACAACAGTTTTACGGATCATTACCTCGACCTTCCCTATGACTTATCCGATGTGTTCTTTATTGCTACCGCGAACTCCTTGGAAACCATTCCAGGTCCGTTACTTGACCGAATGGAAGTCATTCAGATTTCTAGCTATACTACCACTGAAAAATTCCATATCGGCAAGGATCACCTCATCCCCTCCGTGTTACAGGATCACGGTCTAAACAAGGAGCAACTGGTCATTGAAGATGAGGTTTTACAGAAAATCATCGGGGAATATACTCTGGAGGCAGGCGTTAGAGGGCTGAAAAAGCAATTGGCAGCTGTGGCAAGAGTAACTTCTGAGAAGATTGTTTCCGGCAAAACCTCACTCCCCTATATTGTTAAACAAGAGGAACTGGAAGAAATTCTTGGACGACAAGTCTCTCGTCATGACAAAGCGCAGCAGGACAATCCTCCCGGTGTAGTGACCGGTCTTGCCTGGACCCCTGTTGGTGGAGAAATACTTTTCATTGAGACCACGGATATGCCCGGTGGCGGAAATGTAATCCTCACCGGTAAGCTGGGTGATGTGATGAAGGAGTCCGCAAAAATTTCGTTAAGCCTTTTAAAATCAAGACTTCCACTGAACACGGTAAACTTTAAGGAGCGCGATTTGCATATCCATGTTCCCTCCGGAGCAGTACCAAAAGATGGTCCCTCCGCAGGTATTGCACTATTCACTGCTCTCGCATCTCTAGTAACCGGAATGAAAGTAAATTCAAAAATTGCTATGACCGGTGAGATTACGTTAAGAGGTGCGGTATTACCAATTGGCGGCTTGAAAGAAAAGTTATTAGGTGCGCAGCGTGCCGGTATCACCAAGGTACTTATCCCAAAAGATAATGTTACCGATTTAAAGGATGTTCCGGTAGAGGTAAAAAATCAGCTAACTATTATTCCCGTTGAAACCGTAGAAGATGTTCTTCGCGAGACTCTTGGAATATCACTCCCAAGAATCGAGCATATCTTTGTACCGACGAACTCCAGAGATTTTATTTTAGAGGAATAATGATCATATATCCAAAAGCAATTTGGTTATTACTTATACTTGAATAATTTAGACATTGCCAATTAATGCTAAAGTATAACAAATAGAAAGGTAAGGTATAGTACACAATGTGAACTTACTTTACCTTTCTGTTCTTATTCTATAACTATTTTAGTTCTTATGTCGTTTCATTGTTTTCATAGAATTTTAAAGGTTCTTTATCATTTCTTTCATCCGGTTCATTTTTTTGATCCCTGTTTATACTTAGTTCCTGTCCATTTCATCGTCACCGCACGAATTCATCATTCTCATTCAATCCCTGGGTTCTATTCAAATTTACAATTATCCTTCCCTGCTAAAGCTCATCCACGATCCGATATCCAACTCCAACTTCCGTATGGATATATTTCGGCTCTGCCGGATTTACTTCAATTTTGCGGCGAATATTGGCCATATTGACCCTCAATGCATTATGTTCATTGGTATAAGGTCCCCATATTTCTCTGCTGATATAGTCTAATGTCAATACCTTCCCTGCATTTTGCATGAGAACAACAAGTATTTTATATTCAATCGGTGTTAAATGAATTACTTCATCTTTCATTGAAACCTTACGTTTCACAATGTCTAACACGAGATCACCAATACAGATTTTATCCGTTTCCAAAGGATTATACCCTTTCTGCTTATGACGAATTGCAGTTCTGATGCGTGCTAATAGTTCCAAGGTTCCAAAAGGCTTTGTCACATAGTCATCTGCTCCCGAATCAAGTGCCTTTACCTTCTCTGTTTCTTTTCCGCGTGCGGTTACAACAATAATTGGAACTTGTGACCATTCCCGTATTTTCGTTAATACTTCCAGGCCGTCCATGTCTGGTAATCCAAGATCCAACAATATCAAATCCGGCGATCTATTTGCAGTAAGTGAGACTGCCTCCGCTCCATTAATGCATTTAAGAACTTGATAATCATTGGATTCCAGAATCGAAGACATAAAATTACTGATACCCTTCTCATCCTCTACAATTAATATAAGCTGTTTATTGTTCAACACTTTCACTTCCTTCCAACGGTAAGGTGAATCGAAATTTCGCTCCGCCTTCCTTTTTATTTTCCGCTTCTATTTTACCACCGTGGGCTTGTATGATAGATCGACAAATCGATAGACCGATTCCCATCCCCCGGGAAGAATCAGGACTCTTTGTTTTCCCCGATGTATAGCCATCAAATAATTTCGGTAATTCATCCGGAGAAATGCCTGTTCCGTTATCACTAATTTCAAATATTGCACTGTCCCTATCCTTTGTTACGGTAAATTCAATCAAAGACTCCTTAGTGGAATGCTTTATAGCATTTTCTAACAAATTAATAATCACCTGCTCGATCAGGGTAGCGTCCATTGGCACTAAGAGTAATTCATCCGGCACTTTTACAGTCAAGTTGTATCCCTGGTATTTATTTTTCACTCTGGATAATGCTTCTGATAAAACTTCTTCCACTGCTTGTGAGGTTTTTGAAAGATTGGTGGTTGTTTCACTAATACGAGTTATGGATAATAGATTCTCTACCATACGGATTAGCCATTGAGAATCGTCTTTAATATCCAGTAATAATTTATCACGAGTCAATTCATCCATTGTACGTTTATTCTCAAGCATTGCAGAGGATGCTCCCGAAATTGCCGTAAGAGGTGTACGTAAATCATGTGAAATCGCTCTTAACAGATTGCTTCGCATGATTTCTTTTTCCGTCTCAATCATAATATTTCTTTGCTCATCCGACAATCGTTGCCTCTCTAATGCCATCGCTACCAAAGAGGTAATCATCCTTAGGAATGAACGGTTCTCGTGATTCAATGGTTTTTGGGCATTGCAGGATATGCCTAACACCGCAAGTACGGATCCCTGGGACATAATTGGCATATAAAAACCACTTGCTCCCATTAGTGTGTCCGTTCCTGAACCGGCACGTTTTTTATTTGCATATACCCAATGAGCCACCGCTTCTTCCTCCTTTGAGGTTAACAGCTCAGAAGTATCATAAGGAGAGTGCTGATAGAAGCCCTTCTTTCCATCGACAGGGTCCTCCGAATAAAAGATAACGCTCCTGTGAAATATGGTGGTAATGTAATCATTCGTCAATTCAATAATGTTATTTAATCCCCTGGTAACAAGCAGTTTCTTATTAATTTCATATAATATCTCTGTTCTTCTCTCTCTACCAATTGCAAGTTTAGCCTGAGTCTTAACTCGAAACACCATGGTACTTGTAAGCAGTGCTACAATTAACATGATAAGGAACGTAATAGGATATCCGGGTTGAATTGCTGTAAATGTATAATACGGCTTTACAAAAAAGAAATTAAAAATCATAACACTGAGCAAAGATGAAACAATTCCATAAGCATACCCTGTTGTGAACCTTGAAATCATTAACACTGACAGGATATATGCCATAATAATATTTTGATCACCAATGCTTAATCTTTGTAAAAGTAAACAAACCAATGTGGCCAATAGCAAAAATAAAATGCTCTTCGCCGTGTCTCTCCACGAAAAATAAAAATTCTCCCGCCATTTGAATTGCTTTCCTCTCTTATAAGGCAGCACGGCATCATTGTCCGGAATGATGAATATTTCCGTATTCTTAAGATTTTGTATGAGCATATCCTCTAAATCAGTCTGAAACAGGCTTTTTATACTCTTTTTTCTTCTGCTTTTTCCTACCACGATATTTGTAATACCTGAAATTTTAGCATATTCTATAATCGTGGAAGAGATATCTACTCCATTCAAGGTTACAATTTGTGCTCCTAGCCTTGCTGCAAGATCCATATGATTTCTTATATTCTTCTGCTGTTCCTCTGATAGTACCGCATTATCCTGCGTTTCAACATATAGAACAGACCAGGGAGCATGGAAGGTTTCCGCCGTTCTGGCAGTCCACCTGATGCACTTGGCTGATGAGGGAGATGGGCTAATACACACGAGAAAGCGTTGATTGATTGTCTTTTCCGTATGAATATAATCATTCTGATTTTCATTGCTTATACGTTCTGCAACTTTTCTTAAAGCAACCTCACGCAGTAGTCGTAAATTCTCTTTGGTAAAAAAATTCTGTTTGGCTGTTTCAACTCGTTCCGGTCGATAGATCTTTCCTTCCGTAAACCTAGTCAGCAATTCCTCCGGTGCGATATCAATTAATTTTACCAAATCTGCCTGGTCAAAAATATAATCCGGGATTGTTTCCTTTACCGATACTTTTGTGATATTCTCCACAACATCATTTAAACTCTCTATATGCTGCACATTGACTGTTGTATACACATTGATCCCGACATTCAATAATTCTTCAATATCCTGATATCTTTTTCTATTTCGCACCCCTAAGGCATTGGTATGTGCAAGCTCGTCAACCAGGACAATATCCGGTCTTCTTTTTAACACCGATTCCAAATCAAACTCATTCAGTTGAATTCCCTTATATTCAATTGTCATTGGAGGAATCGAAGGCAGCCCATTTAATAGCTGAAGCGTCTCAGGTCTAGTATGTGGTTCCACATACCCGACTACAACATCTAACCCATTTTTTCGTTGCTCCTGTGCTTCGTCAAGCATTGCGTAAGTCTTACCTACACCTGCAGCATAGCCTAAAAATATCTTTAATTTTCCACGTCCTCTTTTATCTATTGATATACTTTTTAATAATAAGTCCGGATCAGGACGATGATCGCCATACCCCTCCATAAATTATCCCCTCAATTACACTTATAATTTTTTATCCAAAGCAAGATTGACTTTCAGTACATTGACTGCTGGTTCGCCGAAAATACCCAGAAATCGTCCTGTAGTATACCTGGCAATGATATCTTCAACCATCTTTTCGTCAACACCTCGAGCCTCTGCAATTCGTTTGACCTGGTACCTAGCCGCTTCCACCGATATATTGGGATCCACCCCACTTCCCGAGGCATAAATAAGATCCATCGGTATATCCGCTGCATTATCAGGGTCAAAAGCATGCCACCAATTCATTCTTTCTTCCACTGCTTGTTGTAGTTCTTCACTGGTTGAGGATAGGTTGGAAGTACCTAGAGGTCTTCCAATCATATACTCCTTTTTCGTGAACTCTTGGGCGATTAGCTCCGAGCCAATTTTCATTTCCGTACCGTCATTTAATGAAATTGTTATAATGCTTGCATTTGCCTTGTTATGAAAAAACACTTGGGCGATTCCGGTAATAACACCAGTATATAACACACCACACAATATCGTAAATATCAAAAGACAAATAATTGCTGGTCGAAATTCATTTATGATTTTTCTCATATCATCATACCTCACACAAGACCGAATAGGGTCAGAATAATATCGATTAATTTAATTGCCAGAAAGGGAGCTATAATACCTCCCAGTCCATAAATAAGAAGGTTCCTGGAAAGTAATTTACTTGCGGGAAGTTCTCTGTATTTTACACCTTTTAACGCAAGCGGTATCAATGCAATAATAATGAGCGCATTATAAATAATTGCGGAAAGAATTGCACTTCTGCTGCTGGTCAGACCCATAAAATTCAGCGCGGATAGCTCCGGGAAAATACCAAAAAACAAGACGGGAATGATGGCAAAATATTTTGCCACATCATTTGCCACACTGAATGTGGTTAATGCTCCCCTGGTCATTAAAAGCTGTTTTCCGATTCGTACGATATCAATCAATTTCGTTGGACTGGAATCCAAATCCACCATGTTACCAGCTTCTTTCGCCGCTTGTGTACCTGAATTCATGGCAACAGCAACATCGGCCTGAGCAAGTGCCGGTGCATCGTTCGTACCATCCCCTGTCATTGCAACCATATGCCCGGTTACTTGATATTCTCTAATCAGAGCTAATTTCGCTTCCGGTGTAGCTTCTGCAAGAAAATCATCAACCCCTGCTTCCGCCGCAATTGCCGCTGCTGTCATTGGGTTGTCACCAGTTATCATAATTGTTTTGATACCCATTTTTCTTAAATCATCAAACCGCTCTTTGACTCCATTCTTTACAATATCCTTTAGGTATATCACTCCTAATACTTTATTGTTTGCAGCCACTACCAAAGGTGTGCCGCCTTTTCCTGCGACCTCTTTTACTAATTCGTTGCATTCTTCGGGATAGTTTCCTCCCTTTTCCTGCACATAATTTTTAATTGCTTCCGCTGCTCCTTTGCGGATTTCATTGCCTTGAAAATCCACGCCGCTGATTCTGGTTTTCGCAGAGAACTCGATAAAGGTTGCATTCAGTTTATTTAACTCTCTTCCACGAATACCGAATTTTTCTTTAGCCAATACTACAATACTCCGCCCTTCCGCGGTCTCATCTGCGATGGAGGAAAGTTGGGCCGCATCAGCCAGCTCCTTTTCCTGAACCCCCTTAACCGGAAGGAATTCACTTGCCTGACGATTTCCAAGGGTAATTGTTCCGGTTTTATCTAATAATAGCACATCCACATCTCCGGCTGCCTCAATGGCACGGCCACTCATTGCAAGTACATTTGCCTGATTCAACCGGCTCATTCCCGCAATTCCGATGGAAGATAATAATGCACCAATGGTAGTGGGTGCCAGACAAATCAGTAATGCTATAATATTCGTTACTGATATGGGCTTACCGTTACCCGCTTGTCTGCTTGCAAAATCAGAGAACGGCAATAAGGTTGCGGTTACTACCAGAAATATAATCGTTAATGTTACTAATAGAATCTGAAGTGCAATTTCATTCGGGGTCTTCTTTCTGGAAGCACCTTCCACCATGGCAATCATTTTATCCAGAAAGCTTTCTCCTGCCTCAGCTGTTACACTTACAACCAACCAGTCGGATATTACAGTCGTACCTCCAGTTACAGCACTTCGATCCCCGCCGGATTCCCTGATTACCGGAGCGGATTCTCCTGTTATAGCGCTTTCATCCACGGAAGCAACTCCATCAATTACTTCCCCGTCCATGGGAATCTGATCACCAGCAGCTACATAATAGATATCACCGCGTTTTAACGAGTTGGACAATACTTCTATATAATCATCATGGTTATCCTGTGACTTTAATTTTTTGGCCTTTACATCCTTTCGTGCACTTCGTAATGAATTAGCCTGTGCACGACCACGCCCTTCCGCAATCGCCTCAGCAAAATTAGCAAATAGAACCGTAAACCACAAAATCAGAGCGATTGCAAGTGTATATCCGGCATTTTCATCACTGATACCAAAGAAGCTTAGTATATATAAAATCGTTGTCATAATTGATCCTATATACACCACTAACATAACCGGATTTTTCATTTGAATCCGAGGAGAAAGCTTTACAAAGGATTGCTTTATTGCATCCATCCATATTTCATTCTTATTTTTTTTATTCATATGACCACCCTATTTCAATGTTGTAAAATAATCTGCGATCGGACCAAGAGCCAATGCAGGTAAAAAGCTTAATGCACCTATGATAAAAATGATTGAGATTAATAATCCTACAAACATCGTATTGCTGGTTGATAACGTTCCCTCTGATGCAGATACCGTCTTTTTACTCGCAAGGTTGCCAGCAAGTGCTATAGTTGCAAACATTGGTAAAAATCGCACAACCATCATAATCACTCCTCCTGCAACATTCGTAAATACGGTATTGGCATTATATCCACCGAATGCACTTCCGTTATTATTTGCAAGGGATGAGAAGGCATATAGAACTTCTGAAAATCCATGTGCCCCTGAATTGGTCAGCCAGGTTGTAACTTGTGGCAGCATTACCGCAACCGAGGTACCTAACAGAGTCAGGAGCGGAGGTGCCAAAATAATCAGACAAACCATCTTCATATCATAGGGTTCAATCTTCTTTCCCAGATACTCGGGAGTACGCCCCACCATTAACCCTGCGATGAATACGGTAAGAATGATAAATGCGATCATTCCATATAACCCGCTGCCGACACCGCCAAACACAATTTCCCCAAGCTGCATCAAAAACATCAATATCATGCCTCCGATTGGTGTAAAACTATCATGCATAGAATTCACTGATCCATTGGATGCCGCGGTAGTAGCGGCTCCCCATAGTGCAGAACTTCCGATGCCGTTAATCACTTCTTTGCCTTCCATATTACCAGTTCCGGTTACACCCTGATAAGAAGGGGCACCATATTTCTCACTGACAGTAACAATCGCAAGCGCCGCAATAAATAAGATTAACATACTTACCAAGACCGTTCTTCCCTGCTTTGAATCCTTTACCGCCTTACCAAAAGAAATACAAAGGGCGGCTGGAATGATTAGGATGGAGAGCAACTGCAATAGATTTGATAATGAAGTTGGATTCTCCAACGGATATGCTGAGTTCATCCCGAAGAATCCTCCTCCATTGGTTCCCAGCTGCTTGATTGCAATCTGACTTGCGGCTGGACCCAAGGGAATAACTTGGGATGCACCCTTCTCCAACGTGGTTATATTGATATAGCCGGATAATGACTGAACCACTCCCTGAGACACCAATATTACTGCCAACACAAAGGAAAGAGGAATTAAAATATATAAAATCACTCTTGTCAAGTCATGCCAAAAGCATCCGATTGTCTTTTTGTTCTTGAAGGTAAACCCCCTAATCAGCGCAAAGAGCACCGCAATCCCGACTCCTGCCGAAATAAAGTTCTGAACCGTCAACCCGATAGATTGTGTAAAATACGATAAGGTCGTTTCTCCTGAATATGCCTGCCAATTTGTATTCGTAATAAAGCTTACAGCCGTATTAAACGCCAGGTCCCATTTTACAGACTTCATATTCTCCGGATTAAACGGCAGCATTCCCTGTAATAATAACAATAAAAATAATGCCACCAGACCAATTCCCGAAAATACGAATACGTTCCAGATATATTTCTTAGTACTCATTTCATTGTCTTCCGGAACTCCTAACATGCGGTATACCACCTTCTCAACAGGAGCAATTATGCCAGAAATAAATACTTTTTCGCCTGTCATAACCTTATACATATAGATTCCCAGTGGTATGGATAAACAAATTAATAAAATCAGAAAAATAATATCTTGTAACCAAATCATACTCATAAATCCTCACCTCGAAATAAAACATAAAATAAATAACCTAATAACATCACTCCTATAAAAGCGGAAATCATTAATACAACTATCATGCTTTATCACTTCCTATTCTTTAATATAAACATGCTATATAGATTGCTCTTTTTCATAAATCCATATTCAACCATGTCTACTTGTTCGTTCATCCTGCTTAAGCATCTTTATTATAGCGAAGATTTTATTAGGGTGGTATTAAGGATGAAATCAGTTCTATTAAGAAATTCTTAAGAAGTATGCTAGAATTTTATGAGACCAGTAAGATATAGAACTTTACTTTCTTTGACCATCTTATTAGCTTATTAGCTGCTAAATAAGATATCCTCGCATTATTGCCTTGATTTCAGTCAGTATATAGATTTTGAGGTCAAAAGCCATGAATAAATTAATAAAGGATGTCTGGAAACGCAAAAATCTCACTATCAATCCAATATTAATGATAGTGAGATTTTTATATAAAAATATGGATGCATATCAAAGTAGCTCTTGTATCATATCGAAACTTCTTGTGGTTATAAGCATAAATCGAGCAGCGTTTTATAGCGTTTTATATCCTCTGTTTATATGCCTTAATTGCAAATAAGTATGCAATTACCATGATACCCACACACCACGCAATCGCTAACCAGATATCGTTTCCGATGGGCTCAGAGTTCAACAAATTTCGTATTGTTTCAACGATTGATGTTACGGGTTGGTTCTCTGCAAAAACACGAAGTGCCTTTGGCATTGTTTCGGTCGGCACAAAAGCGGAACTTAGAAAGGGTAGGAAAAGCAGCGGATAAGAGAATGAGGAAGCACCCTCCATCGATTTTGCCGTTAGTCCAGGAATGACTGCTATCCATGTCAGAGTAAGTGTATATAATGCGATTATTCCCGCAACCACAAGCCAGTTCAGTATTCCCGCACTGGAACGAAAGCCCATAATAAGTGCTACAAGGATAATAATAACGACAGTAAACATATTGGATATAAGAGAAGTAAGTACATGACTCCATAGCATAGACGAGCGGCTAATCGGCATGGAGTTAAACCGCGAGAAAAGTCCCTTTTGCATATCCATAAATAAACGAAAGGCAGTGTAGGCTATGCCGGAGGCAATCGCCATCAACAGTATGCCCGGCAGTTGGTAATTAATATAATTAACATCAGCGCCCATACTCATTTTTACTGCGCCGCCGAACACATACACAAACATCAGCATCATCGCAATTGGTGTTAGTGCTACTGTAATAATTGTATCCGGGCTGCGCAAGATATGCTTCATTAAACGTCCTGTTAGTACAAATGTATTTTTGTTCATTTTGTTTGTCCTCCTTTACCAATAATTGCGAGGAATATTTCCTCAAGTGTAGGCTGTTTTTCAATATATTCTTTTTTTGCTGATGGGAATAGCTTTTTAAGCTCTTCAAGCGTCCCATTGGCGATGATTTTACCCTCATTCAGTATCGCTATTTTGTCTGCAAGTTGTTCCGCTTCCTCCAAATACTGCGTTGTAAGTAATATTGTCACACCGCTACCAGCAAGTTCCTTAACGGTCTTCCATACCTCAAGCCTACCTTCCGGGTCAAGCCCAGTGGTTGGCTCATCAAGAAAGATGACAGAAGGATTTCCCACAAGACTCATGGCAATATCTAGCCTTCGTATCATACCGCCGGAGTAATTATTTACCCGTTTGTTTGATGCATCAGACAATCCAAAACGCTTAAGAAGGTTGTCAGCTGTCTGAGAAGGATCTTGTATTCCCCTAAGTTTATCGATTAGTATTAGGTTTTCCCGCCCGGTGAGTATACCGTCTACGGCAGCAAACTGCCCGGTCAGACTGATCGATTGACGCACCTTATCCGCTTGCGAGGTAACTTCAAAACCGTTTACTGTGGCTTTTCCTCCATCTGATTTCAAAAGTGTCGAAAGAATATTGATGATGGTGGTTTTACCCGCACCGTTGGAGCCTAATAAGGCAAAAATCTCCCCTTGCTGTATTTCAAAATCTACTCCCTTCAGTACCTCTACTTCTTTAAATGATTTCCTTAAATTTTTTACTTCTATTATATTCTTAGTCAAAATGTGTCCTCCTTTAACATCTTCAACTTAATGAAAGCTATATCACAGTCCTATCTTCGGCTATCCTATAACTTTAGTGGTAATCGCAAAAAGAGCCGATAACCGTGATTTTACTCACATATTATCGGCTCTGCGTCTGATAGACTGGCTCTTTGATTACTGATATATTCCGTTGTTTTACATTAATAATAGCTTCTCTTTTACACTTAGGACAAAATAGCGGAAAGTTTTCAATTACTGTATCCTCCCTTATCTTAATCCTTGTTTTATTATCGCAAAAGGGGCATAAAATCCAATCATTCTCCAAACTCTTTCAACTCACTTCCTTGTATTAAGTTGCTTGCTAATCAGCGTTCCTAGGCTATTCTTTTTGACAGAGTGATATTATTGATTAGACAAGTATAATAATTATCCTCTCTACTTCCCTACTCAATCCCATTCCGTCGATTACTTTGCTTTATTGGTCGCTTATTGTTGTGTAATTCGCTTCTCTACTCGTTACTCAATCATTGTTTAATTTGTTTCTCTATTCGTTGCTTTATCTGTGACCTTCTTCATCGCCTTACTAACCGCTTGGTCTATTGACTCTTGATAGCTATCAAAATACGTAGTAGAATCTTTAATTAATTCGTCGCAAAAAGCAGCCACATCACTACCGGTTACTTCTAGAACCCCTTTCCCTAAATTAGCACCCTCCTCAAAAAGATCAACAATTCCTGAGAACAAACCTATACCATCATTTAAGTCCGTTGGACCTACTTTGTAGAAGTATTTTTGCATCTCAAAGTAAACGATTTGATAATCTTTCGGGAGTGCTTTCACCCGTGCAATGTGGGTTCTCCATTCTTTTTTGCCTTCGATAATCTCCTGTAATCTCATAACGCCCTCCTATTTTCCTAACTTTTTAGCCACATTATTGTTGAGTTGTAATCTCCACTTATCACGAAAAGACTTAGCTCCCTCTTCGCTGGCCAGTTCCAAACAAAACTCCTTGATATCGTCACCCAATGCCTCCTGAATACTCTGACCATCTGCTGAGGTTTCTTCAAGAAACCCAAGCACACCCTCAAGGATTGGCATGAGATTTCGACCAGTAAAGTCTGAGTGAATCCAAAGATTATTTTTTATTTCTTCCCATGCCTTTTGATAGTCTTCCGGTAGCATTTGGGCGCGTGTCTCAAATGCTCTTAATTCTCTTGTCATGTCATTTCCAGTTATTTTGTCCCAAAAATTCATTCCTTTTTCTCCTTTAACTCAATAATTTTTGATGATACAAACTCCCATTTTTCCCAAAACCTTTCAAGTTCTTCTCGCCCTGCCTCATTGAGGGTGAAAAACTTTCGAGGTGGGCCCATTTCAGAAGGCTTTTTTGTAATTTCCACCAGCTTATTTTTCTCAAGACGCACTAAGATCGTATAAACCGTACCATCCACAATATCGGAAAATCCAAGTGCGTTCAATCTCCTGGTAATCTCGTAACCATAGATTTCCTCGTGACTGATAATTTCAAGAACACAACCTTCCAGTACACCTTTTAGCATTTCTGTAAGATTCTCCAAACAATCCCTCCCATCTGAATCGCTATTCTGTATTACTTACTACTACTATATAGTATCACGTAGTAGTGATGCTGTCAATAAGATTTTATGTGGATTCCTGGCAACAAAAAGAATAAGCCGCAAAACCTATAAATTTTGCGGCTTACCCTAAGATGAAATATGATTTGGGTGTGAAATTCCCTATTAATCTAGTTGTTTATTTACCCGGGCTTATTATAGCTAGATACCTTAACCAAGGTATTATAGATCTAGCGTATGAATTATTCTTTATCAGATGTATTATAATTTTATCGATGCATTCCGCGTAAAGATGGATATAATAACACATTAATGTCAAACTGTTTCTTATAAATTGACAAAGAACTTTTTCATATCATCAATTCGAGAACAAATTTGCTCTTTGTTTATACTATAATAAATACGATTTGCTTTTACTTCTTCACAAATAATACCTAACTTAGCCAAAGCACTCAGATGATGAGAGATCGTTGCAGTGGATAGATTCATTTCATTGGCAATCTCCTTGCCATAGGCCGGTTTTTTGCTAATGTATTCAATAATATCTACTTTGCTTTTATCACTTAACATTTTTCCAAAATTGATTATGTCAACTTTATTAACATTATCCTTTATCACATAAATACGTTTATCCAAAATAATTCCTAATCGAATTACATCCTTCGAACTTCGATCGGAATCATCCACGGATATAGAAATGCCGAAGGGATCAAATATCTGAGGTACTACAACCGTTCCAACCTCGTTATCATTCCAAGTAACATGAATCCTGTCATTAATTAACGTGATAATACTCTCTGATTCTTGACATTTGCTCCAATAGCCATAGAATTCCTTTGCCATTTCTTCCAGTTCAAAAGAATACTTTTCTATGAGTATCTCCATAACCTTTGTTAATATCTGGGATACATTGTTATAATGACTTTCTTGATTATGAAATATCTTTATCACTTCCCATTTTGCATCATTATCAAAGGGGGACGTTTCAATAAAAGCAATCAAATCCGATACGGTACCTAACTTATCAGTAGGAAGTGTAACAGCCTCATCGCCATTAATCATCATGGCAAATAATCTTACCTTCTCTTCCTTCGAAATTAACTGTACCCTCTCCTCATAAGTGACCAAGTCATTATTATGCTTATGATAATTTAATAAAATTGCCAGCGCCCCAAGAGTGGACATACCAGCGTTTCGCTCCTTAAAATAATACTCAATCTGATTTTTCTCTTCTTGCAGAAGCTCCGTAACCGTCTGATAAATATTGGTAAGCACCTCAAATCTTTTGTTGTATCGTTCCAGGTCGGATTGATAATTATCCATAAATTCAATCCTTCTGCCCTCCAGATCATTAACATTTACCCAATAATACAATATCCGGTAAGCTTCATCTAATAGGTCAACATGCTTCGATATCTCCACGTTCTTCTTCATTATTGTTGACTTCCTTCCTGTTACTATCTGCTTCATATGTCAAAATTCTATTAAACTTCTTCTTACTACAAAGTACGATGCAGATAAGTATATCAAATATTCCTGCTATAAGAAATATTACTATAGTAGGCAGCCATTTGGCAAGTATACTTACCACAAATGATACAACTGGCATTGCCGCCACACTGAGTGCCCCCATTATCGAGTAAACTCGTGCCATATACTCTTCCTTGATATGCTTTACAAACTCTACTTGAACAAAGGTACTCAGCAAGGATATACAAAAACCCACGATGAATGAAACAAGGGCAATGACAATATACTTCAAATAATCTTTTCCAATGTAATTACCAACCAATGCAAAGGAAAAATAATATATGCCGATTGAATATCCACCCAAACAAGCTAAGATACGACTGTTTAACCTATTGGATATATACGGATATATACCAGCTCCTATTACCATACCAAAAGAAATCCCTAAAGATAGAACAGAGAGCATAGCTCCTCCCGTATGAAGTACCTCACGGATTAATGGTGCCTCCAGACTATTAAGTGGAACTAAAACCCCGTTAATAAATACTGCAAATACTATAAAATAACGCAATATTATACTGGTTCTTAGATAAGCAAAGCCACTTTTTAGTTCATGGATATAATCCTTGATTTTTAACGCTACCTGAAGAGATACTTCTTTTTTCACTTTTACGGTAAAAATAATAGTAGCTGATATAAGGAAGGTTGCCATATCGATATAAATTGCGGTTGCAATGGAGGAGGTTGAAATGATAATTCCCGCCACACCATAACCAATCAACTCGGCCACGCTGGTGGCACTGGAATTTAAGGAGAGTCCAAAACTATAGTGTTCCTTATCTAGTAATTTAGGAACCAGTGCCGAAGCTGCTGGTCTGTTAAATGCTTCCGCACAGGAAATAATGATGGTACAAGTTAATAAAATCCATGGGTTCAAAAAATGAAACAGATATGCGGTAGCAACAAAGCCAACACAAACGGCTCGAATCAGATCCGTAACAACTAATATCAGTCGTTTATTCCGTCTTTCTACAGCAGCCCCCGCTAGTGGCTGCAACAAAACAGTTGGTAATCGGTTTACACCAAAGATAATTGCAGACCATACAGCACTATGTGTCACCATATATACCAACCAGGTAAAAGCAATACTGTCAATTGAGTCGCCTAATCTGTTAATTACGGATGCGATTACCATTTTCAAATACTGCTTGTTACGAATGACGTCTTTGTACCCTATTTTATCTTGTTTCATTTTGTTCTAACCTCCATTTGATTTATATCTAATTTAATATAAATCTAACATAATGTTAGATGAGTGTCAATGATAAGTTTGTTTTTTCTCTACAGTCAAAGTTGAGGATACGAAGAAAACTCTACGGAGCGTTTATTGAATAGTTCATTCGTTCGACCTACAATGAGATTCGAGCGTAATATCCAATCGAGATTTATCTTCTGAGTCTAATTATTGCGTTTTTAATTACTTATCCAGATTCGTGTCACATATTTAAAATGAAAAGGAGAAAATAAAATGGAACAAATAGTAGATATTAATAGATTCCTTGATGAGTCAGGAAAAATAACACAGTTATCTCAAAAGAAACTTTACCGATTAGCCACACTTGAATATTTAGCCGAAAAGTTTGAATTAAACCGCAATTATACCGAAAAAGAGGTAAACTCAATCTGTGAAGAATGGCATACGTTCGGGGATTATTTTTTAATTAGGCGTGAACTCATTGATAATGGGTTATTATGCCGTGAGATGAACGGCTCACGTTATTGGAAGACAAAATCATGATGACTTACTAAGAGGTGGATGATATAATGAATATACCTTTTAGACTTAATTAGGTTGCTACGCTATTGAAATTGAAAAAACATAGATTATGCCTCATTCTCAATTCAAAATAGAAACCTTATAAATTATTTCGTTGACCTCAACCGCTATCGTGCAACAAAAATTGAAACTGCAATCAAGTTTTAATTTATAAAAGCGGTTATAATATACCAACAGGGAGTGATTAGGATTGTCTGTTAAAACAATTGAAAATATGATAAATTGGGTAGAAGAAAATCTGGAAGAATATCCGACTTTAGAAAAAATGTCTGATTTCGTAGGTTATTCGCCTTGTTATTGTTCAGCGAAGTTCCATGAATATGTAGGTGTTTCCTTCAAGGACTATATACAGAAGCGACAGCTTACTCTGGCAGCAATGGCATTACAGAAATCAAAGGATCGTATCATTGATATTGCCATTCAATATGGGTTCTCATCCCATGAAGCATTTACAAGGGCATTTGTTCGCGTTTATGGTTATACCCCCTTTCAGTATCGTAAGTTGTTGCCAGAAATCTCTACTTATAATAAAGCTCAAATAGTACAACGTAATTAAATTCATGGATGGACATAAAACTTGTCTGAACATTATAAGTAATCTTTAAAAACCTCATTGCAGCACCACTGCAACAATGTTTTTAAAATGTCACCTATGAAGATTTATTTTCTGGACAGTAATCTTGGAAACGTGGTACTTTACTTTAAAACACTCCTTAGTAAATGCTAGGAGTGTTTTTATGTTAACAAAAATCGGACGAAATGACTTATGTTGGTGTGGAAGCGGAATGAAGTACAAAAAATGTCATGCGTCTTTTGACGAAAAGATTACATGGTATGAAGACCAAGATTACATGGTTCCACCCAGAGAAATTATTAAAAACCAAGACCAAATCAATGGAATTCGAGAAAGTGGAAAAATAAATATTGCCATTTTAGATTATATATCGGAGCAACTGCATGTCGGTATGACAACAGAAGAAATTGATCGTTTAATCTATAATAAAACAGCAGCCTTGGGAGGAATTCCGGCAACTTTAAATTATGAGGGTTTTCCTAAAAGTGTATGTACATCCATCAATGACCAAGTATGCCATGGCATACCGTCAAATGATGTATTCTTAAAAGACGGAGACATTATTAATATTGATGTATCCACCATTTACAATGGATTTTTTTCAGATTCATCAAGAATGTTCTGCATCGGAACCGTGAGTCCTGAAAAAAAGAAGCTGGTTGATGTAGCTAAAGAGTGTATTACTTATGGATTAGCTCAAGTAAAACCCTGGAGCTTTTTAGGTGATATGGGGCAAGCTCTGAATGAGCATGCCTTGAAAAACGGATATTCGGTAGTTCAAGAAATCGGCGGACATGGAATTGGATTAGAATTTCATGAAGAACCCTGGGTGAGCCATGTTTCAAAAAAAGGAACTGAAATGCTTTTGGTACCGGGTATGATTTTTACCATTGAACCTATGGTGAACATGGGAACTAAACAGATCTTTATTGATGCAAAGGATGGCTGGACCGTTTATACTTCCGATGGAATGCCCTCCGCTCAATGGGAAGTTATGGTTTTAGTCACAGACGATGGCTACGAACTATTAGCCTATTAAGAAAAGCTCCCTCTCCACCCTTACTATTAATTCATAATTAAAACTGCCGTCAGAGCCCATAGGTTCTTGGCGGCAGTCCATCTGTCGCTTTTTCATTTCTAATATTTATTTTTCTTCTTCTACTTCTTCACCTAAGTATTGCAGTGCATCCGCCACCTGTATTCCGATAATAGGCATTGGTAATAAAATTGCACTTTTTATTTCATCTTTTGTTGCACCCTTTAGCTTGGCTTGTTGAATATGAAATGGTAATCCTCCATACATTCTGGCAGTAACAAGTACAGAGATGTAAGCCAGTTCATGCACCTTTTTATCTAGGGAACTCACCTCTCCCAGCTTCATAATGGCACCCATCAAAGCAGGACCAACCCCATCTGTTTCATTCATTAACAAGTCAAAGCCTTTGGTTACATTTTTCATTTCTTCATCCTTCTTTCTAAAACTATAAATTCAGTAATTGGCATCTATGTTATTTCGTGTACTGTAGCTCCAACTGTTATAAACTTCTTCTTTTCAAACATCTTTCAAGTTTATCTTATCTGAAGTTGTGTCATGGTTCATACAATACATTTGTAATTGTAATGCAATTACCTATAAAAATTAGTTTCATTATTAAAGACGTAGGAAGAAATCAAAAGTCACGCTTTCTCAAAACTTTTTTCTAAAATATTAAGTACCTTCTTATACCATTCATCCGATGGTTTTTTATCCGGCATGTTTTTATATAAATAATAGACTTTTCCCCTGACTGTTTCGTTAAATACATATCCCTCCTGGGTAAAATTCAATTTTTTTATCAGTTTCTTTGTATCTTTTTGCAAGTCAATTCTTCGACTGCTAAATTCCATCCATGCCTTACAACTACATGGATTTTTCTCATAAATCAAGTCACAATGGTCTGCAAAAAAGGAGTCGATATTCATTCTTGCCCGGTAAAGCAGACCCTTTGCTGCCGATTCCGATACTCCCAAAATAGTTGATACCTCTTCGAGCTTCATGCCGTACATATCAACCAGTGAAAATACGATTCTTTGATTTAAGGTTAATTTCCTTACCATTGCTAAAAAACATCCATTTTGTAACTCTCTGATTTCTTCCGAAACAATCACTTCCTGTTCCGGTTGTATTTCGGCGGTGTTTAATAATCTACCCTCTTTCTCCAGCTGCTCCCAATCATCAATTTCAACCAGATATTTATCTTTCCTGGTCTGGTCTATAAACCGATTATAACAGATGGTTCTCAGCCATCCTTGAATGGCTTCCTTATTTTTTAATGTATCCAGCTTTGTTAATGCAATCAGAAAAGTCTCTTGTGTTATGTCATAAGCATCTTCCGGATGACAGCTTAAGCGTAATGCATAATTATAGATGTATTGATAAAAACGATTATATACTTCGAGTATATCCATATTATTTTCCCTCAGCCCCTTCCATCGTTGCTAGAATAACCAGTTAATGAATGATGGATAAACCTTCCTTGTTAGAAAGTTCTTCCCGCTTAACAGTTGCAATCTAATCCTTTTGCCAACTTTAATAATATTTTATAGTCTTCCCCGAACTTGCAAAGGCTGTTGCAATGCTCATACAGATCCGAAAAAAGAATATATCTCAAAGCGACACAGTCAATTGTCTGAAACGATGGGCGCTTTAACTGAGCAATAATCTCCTTCTCTCGAATATCAGGTGCAATCAGAAAAAAGTTATACTGTTTATCACCTAAAGAGGAGGCCAAATCTACAAGACGCAATATGCCTGAATAGATGGAAGTGCTTTTTTCAATTTCAAAGGCACACTCAATTTTATTGTTGCCTTTGTTTATCCATATTACATCAATGAGTGAAATCGTCTTAGTAACATCCTGCGGCAAGTCCAAAGGAGGTAATTCTGATACCGTTAAAAATTCAAGGTTTTTTCCACCTAAGGATTTTGTTCGATCATTTGCTGCAACAAAAACATTATAGCCAAGATTTATACCAATTTCTGTAAGTAGTATCTGAATTTTCAGATGTTCATTTTCTTCCGAGACCTCTTTCTGCACTTCCTCATGACGCTTTTTTATAACCTTAGCTATTTTATCCTTTTCAAAGCTTAGGGCTTGCTGCCAATTTTCATCAAGTGCTATTCTGCCGATGCCAACATCGAACAATAGCCCGGCCAAAGCACCTAAGTCTTTTGAAAGTTCAGGACCGAGCTTATCATTTGTCTCAATCATTGTCTCACGCATTTCAAGATAATGCTGCCACGATCCCAGCTTCTTATTTTCATGGAACAATATATTATAGCCGTTCACCATGGCTGTATTAAATGGGGGAAGTAATGTCGGGTGAAGAAAATATAAGATATTTGCCACCGCCGGTCCCAAACCTTTAATCTTATAACTGTCTAATTTAATTATTTCTTTTACTAGCTTTTCTGGATTATTTGTTGATAGGCAACTCTCTAAGAACTGCCCAAATACTCTTTTATTTTCTTCATTTTCATAAATATCAGGAATTCTTAGCTTGGGTTTCCAATAAAACGGATGCGCCGCACCTTCAAATACTTGCTTTTGCTCCGTTATACAAGATAGTACAAATTCGAGAGGCGAGCCCTTGAAATCATTGCCAAACCTACCGTTTTTTATTGAGTCAATAATATCAATTACTCCACGGCGAATAGAACGAAATGCTTTCATTCTTGTCTCATTATAGATAAACCAGGTTGTGTACACTGACTCTTGATCTTGCTTATACTTTTTTACCAATTCCACGAAATCTGCTGTTAACAAATAAATCCCCCCATTTGAAGTTTCATAATTATTTTTATTATATTACTAATATCTAAATGTAGCAACCTATGTAAAATTAATTCAAAAACTGTCGTGGGGGGACAATCCATTACTTTTTATGTAGAAAGTTTTGAAACATAATTGTCAATGGAAAATCAAAGTTTTATAACTATATTTATAATTCTCCTTTGTATTTTGATAATCCATAAACTGCTAACAATTATATGTAACTCTCTTTTTGATATTATCTATATCCAAGAGCACAAGCAGGTTTACCTGCATCAGAAACTTCAGTTACATACCTCCAGCAATCAGGCTGCGAACCATCAAGATCATAAAAATTATAGACTTTAGCAAGCTGCCCACTGGAAAGAGAGTGACCATTCCACCTAGATAAATCTGAGTCTAACGCCAGTGCTGCAACAGCACGACCCACATAGCGCGGTGTTTCAGATATAATAAAATGAGGTTCCTTTATTGTAGCATCACGCCAGTTTTCTTCCTTTACACCAAACTGATCTAGCATCATCTCTGAGCGGAGCCAGCCTGGAGTCAAGACTAGTGCAGTACACCCATATGCTTCAAGTTCTTTTGACTGTGCCCAGCCAATGCGAAGTACAGAGGCTTTTGCTAGATCATAAAATAGCGATAAACGGTAATGTTCCTCGTTATATTCTGCTGTACCATCAGTCATCTCAACAACCAATCCACCAGGATTTTTTATTAACAAGGGAAGTGCATAGTGACTAGTAATGATATGTGTATCAACAGCAAGTCTTAAAATACGAAGACCATCTTCCAGTGAATGTTTCCATACAGGCACATTCCACTCTGCTAGGTACTCCGACCCCCAAATATCGTTAACAAGAACATCCAATCTTCCTTGCTCATGTTCTATTCTATCAATAAGCTTCCGAACTTGATCCGGAACCAGATGATCAACCTGAACAGCGATTCCATGCCCTCCGGCTTGATCTACCAATTCAGCTGTTTCTTCGATCGTTTCAAGAC
The DNA here is from genome assembly GCA_023435895.1 of Bacillota bacterium. GTDB lineage: Bacteria > Bacillota > Clostridia > Lachnospirales > Lachnospiraceae > Mobilitalea. The sequence goes on along the minus strand of JAEZLH010000034.1, from coordinate 89,069 downwards.
GGTTATACTCAGAACGTTGCATACGTGTTGTACGACCTGTCACATAAACAATGAATCCCACTGCCCCTAATTCAATGGCAATACCTCGCCCGGCACCACGCGTAGCACCTGCAACCAAAGCAACCCTTTTCATATTTTCTGTCATAAACTTCACTCCTTTATATTTATGTTTGATATAAAGATTATAATGGCATATTGTTGACACCATGTTGTCAGCAATTTTATATCAACATAAATTTTAGGAGTTTCTACTAATATGAATACAGAGTAAATTTCTGTACTGCCATTATATTTCATTCAGAGACATATTCTTCTCAAACGAAATCATCAAAACATCAATCATCAAAATTTTTATTATTATCCACTCTTATTTCAAATGGTGCTATTATTATGATAACAAAGAAATTTTTTCTGCTCTTATTCAAATTAATTACAATCCCTTAGCCTTCAATCCCTTGACAATATCCACATAAGATTCACATACATCAAACTCATTAATATTCTTTCTCATTAGATCAATGGTATCCCCATGAGAAACACCTCTGTTTCTTTTTGTTGAATAACATCCCAAGAAATTACCGTGCTTTGAGGATTCAACTGTAACAAAACCATCGTTTTCGCCTTCCTTTGGTTTAATAAAGGCATAACCGATATTTAACGGAAATCCGGCACTGAAGAAACTGCTCATTTTCGATGCAACACTTTGATAAAGTACCCCTTCTTTATTTGGAACCTTTTCATTGAACTCCGCACATTTGTTTGTGGTCAAATCATAAATCCCGCTATAGAAATCCGGTGTTTTATCTCCTAATTTTACATACATTGCATTATATCTTTTAGCAACGGCAAGTACAAATTTTTTAGGCAATTTTTCTAATATACGATCCACAAATCTGCATCCTTTGTGAGGCGTGCCAATGGAAGTTAAGGATGCTATATGCTGCTCAATGCCCAAGCAACTAATGGCATATCTGGCATCCAGCCCTCCCTTTGAATGCCCGATGATATTAACCTTATCACAATGCTCCTTCTCCATTATATGAAGTATTTGTTCCTTAATCTCATTTGCACAGATATCCATAGACGTTGCTGACTGTTGTTTTCCGTAATAAATTGTTGCTCCATTTTTAATTAATTCACGAGGAATCCTTCCCCAGTAATTAAACACCTGCCAATCTCTCCAGAATATGCCATGAACCAGCAAAATTGGGTATTTTGTTTTGCATATCTCACTTTCTTTTCTTTGGTTATTCAACTCAATCTTTGATATTTCAAAGGTATATTCTCTATGGACAATGTGGCAACATTTCCAAATAATAATTACATTCCATATGGGAATCCACCAGGTGAAAAATAGTATCACTTTTAAACTGACTCCCACTTGTGAGGAAGTAGTTATTATTCGTAATAATCCATTCCATAACAGTATTAGAAAACCAACAACAAAAACCAAGAAATTTACAACCAATGAAACAGTAGGAATAGTTTCTATTCTATGTGGCATAAGAATCAATAAATATACTAATAGCTCTAAAGCAAAAATGACACTAGCGCTAACGATTATCTCATAGCCACCAATCATAATGATTAATTTATATGTACCCACAGTTCGTTTGACAGGAATGATATTATACTTTATAAAATATATTACTAGCAAAACAGCAGTCACAACACAAATGAGCATACTTGGCTTGAATATCTTCTCCAGGATTACTGCGTTTAGCAATAACAATATTAATGCAACATTTAAAATTCTTTTTATAAGAACCATAATCATTATTCCTTTATTCGTAGTATTTAAATAAATATCAAATCCTTTGACACACTAATCTTCTTTAATATCCTAATAATTTTAATTCCTGGGTGATATGGCAATAAACATCACAAATGTCATGAATCCGTCCGGATGATTCCTTGCGGGAAAGCCTCATTCTTCTTATATCAACCTCATCTGCATGAGATATTCCACGATTTGTTGTTCCTTTAAGAACACCCCTAAAATTTGTCCATGCGGCAGATTTCGGTGTTACAAGCCCATCGTTTTCACCCTCAATAAGCTTTACAACAAAATGCGGAATGAACAGAAACATATCACTAAAAGAATTGTTCATTACTGCTGCATAACTCTGATAATATACTCCTGTTTCATCCGGATTGTTCAGGTTAAATTGCTCCGCATAATTAGTAGTAAATTGCCCGCAAACCTTGTAAAAATCAGGCTTTGTATCACCGAGCATTCTGAACCACAAATTTGCAAATACTGCTACTAATCTTAATAATACCTTCGGTAGTTTGAGAATGATATCCATCGTTTTGGAACCGTGGTGCGGTGTTGCGATGGTTGTTAAACTGGCAATCTTATCAGACATACCGAAAGAAGAAATCAGATATCTTGATTCAAGTCCGCCTTTTGAGTGAGCAATGAGATTAACCTTATCCGCACCGGTCTGAGCAATAATCTGTTCTATTCTCTTTTTAACAACCGTAGCATTGTGCTCCACAGTCGCCCAGCTATCCTGATGCCCATAATATAGCTTACAGCCGTTCTTTTCTAAAACTTTAGGGATTCTTCCCCAATAGTTCAGGTGCTTTCTATCTCGAAAACCTGCACCGTGGATTAAAACCACCGGGTATTTTGTTTTACATTTATCGCTTATGTAATTCAATGTGCCCTAACCGCCTCCCCATAAAAAATCATTATTTTAGCATAAAGCTGTCACCAACACTTGTTATCTCTTGGCGACAGCTCTATGATTATTTACTTGATTCGTTATATTCTATCCGATTACGACCAGAAGCTTTGGCTTTGTATAGTAACTTATCGGCATTGTTTACGATATCCGATAAGGTTCGTTCCTCTGAATATTGTACGACTGTTACACCAAAGCTTGCGGTTATAAACTTTGAAACCGGTGATTCCTTATGTTCTATTTTTAGTTCCTCAATCTTTTGCCGGATATCTTCTGCTATTTTCACCGCAGCAGGGAGGTCGGTGTCAGGCAAAATGCAAGCAAACTCTTCCCCTCCATATCTTGCTGCCAAATCAACAGAACGGCTAACGCAGCCCGCTAATACATTGCCAATCTGTCTCAGACAATCGTCCCCTGCCACATGCCCGTAATTGTCGTTAAAGGATTTAAAATGATCAATATCCAACATAATGATGGATAATTTAGAATTGGAACGCTTTAGTCTAAAATACTCACGTTCCAAAACCTCATCAAAGCATCGCCTGTTTGCTATACCGGTCAGACCATCTTTATTGCTCAGTTCTGTCAGCTGGCGATTCGATTTTTCAAGAAGCAGTTCCATCTCTTTTCTTTCATTAATATCGGTTAGCATAGCAAATGACCCTTCAAATTCTCCAGCATCATTTATAAGTGCATTTGCAGAAACCAAAAACCAATGTTTCTGGCTCTCCTTGGTCAATAGGCAACATTCATAAACCGAATCTTGACCGGATCTTCGAAGGTTCTCTTGGCGATTTTCTTCTTCCAAATGACTTTCTGGAAAGAACGATTTATAGGGTCTTTGAAGCATTTCGTCAATGGTGTATCCAAGAACGGAGGCCATTTTTTTATTACTAAAGGTGATTTTATAATTTTCATCAAAGATAAGAATACCTTCGATGGTAGTCTCAATAATACGTTGAAAACGAACTTCACTCTTCTCCAAGTTTTTCTTGATTTCAAGAACCTGTATATCGCTTACTTCCTTTGCAAGCATCAACATAATAAAGCCACTCATTAGAAAGATCGCAAAACTCACTACCGGGATGATTAAAAACACCGGATTCTGACCCAAACTCAGTGCATGTTCAGGAGAAACAAAGCATAAAAAGGCGCTTAACAAAAATACTGTACCTGTTATACAATAACATACTCCTAAAAGGATACGCAGAAAGGATCTCATATGAGAGCGAAATAAAAATATACCTGGCAAAATGTAAAAGATGGTTTGCAGGAGAAACAGTACTCCCACACGATATGGCTTAAATAAAAATACAGTCGTGTAACATACCAATACGATCACAAGTGATATCATATAGTGAAGCTGTCTCTTTATGGGCTTGCCTGAAATAAAGAGTACCGTCCACGCTTCATACGAGCAGCCAAGTAACAGAAAAATATTTGCAAGCACTGCCACCCAATCGAATTTCCCCATCTTATAAAACAGCATAAAGGAACCTGCCGCTTGAAGGAATTTTGCAATAATCCAGTACGGAATCTGTTGAGGGTTGTTTTTTCTAAATTTAAGCATTACTAGTAGCAATCCAAATAAAACTGATCCGGTCGCTAGCATTAACATTACAGTTCTTGTGTCCATAACTACCCCTATGTCTGACTCTAATATATGAATGGATATTCAAATATTCAAAGTCCCTTTATGTAATATATTTAATATTTTTCATGAATTAAATATATTACAAGTAAGCTTAGAAGTAAAGCAATAACAACATGGCTTTCCAACAGAAATAAATTCTGTTATCAGCGCTACTCATATTCAGTACATAAGGGGTCGTCTGTGACGAATGCGAAGACATTGTAAAAGCTCAGTAACACTAGCTATTCTTGTTTCTGAATTATCAATTCATTTTTACTCTTCTTTCTTATCTCTATCCAAAGTAGAATACCAGTAAAAGCAGTAATTCCTTCCGAAATTGTCATTGCCCAAATGACTCCATCCACTGCAAAGATTATATTACCTAATATTAATATTGGAATAAATATAATTCCTCGCAGTACAGACATTACAGTCGAAGGAATACCTGCGCCAAACGCTTGAAATATACCGGTGAAAAGTCCGGATAAAGCAGCAAATACTGTAGAGCAAAGCTGCGCAAATAATATTCGCTGCCCAATCTCAATCACCTTGGCATCCACACTAAAAACCCCAATTACTCTAGCCTTCAATACAAAAAGTACTGCCGATAAGGTAAGTATAATACCCAACATATAAAAAATTGTTTTCTTAATAATTTCCATTAACCTTTTATTGTTTTGTGCTGAATATGCATATGCAATTAGTGGGACAACTCCCATAGCAAAGCTCATACTGATAAAATCAATTAGTTGAATTATTCTTTGGGAAATACCGAATGCTGCTACAACACTATCCCCATAATGCATTGAGTAATTATTGAATAATAAACTGGTAATAACCATAAATCCATCCAGTAAGAAGGCGGAAATCCCAACCTTAAGAATGCTTTTATAAATTTCCTTACTCGGTTTAAAATCTTTCAACGATACACTCTGAACAGAGCTTTTTTTCTGTAGATAATAGAGAAACCAAACAACAGAAACCATATTGCCCATAACAGTAGCCAATGCCGACCCCATCACATTCATACGAAACACAAAAATGAATAATGGGTTCAACAGGATGTTAACTATTACACCAGCTATCATTCCAATCATCGACGCAGTAGACGCTCCCTCTGCCCTTACTGCTTCCTCCAAAGAAATACTTGCAATGACAAAGGGTGCTCCAATCACAAACATTAGGATGTAGTTTTTCGTATGTAGATACGTTTCCCCATGGGCACCTAAAAGACCTATAATCGGAGATAAGAATGGCAAACATATTGCCATAAAAATAATACCCATCAGCAGCGATGACCAAAAATTGATTGAACTTACTTGTTTCACATTATCACTTTTCTGTTCCCCTAGCAGTCTTGATACAAAAGTTCCCGACCCTACACCGAACAAATGACCAAATCCCATGAGTACGGTCGAAAAGGGTAACGCAAGTGTCACTGCTGCCATCATTGCAGTGTTGTTTAGCTTACCGATAAAGTAAGCATCTGTGATGTTATAAATCAGCGTTGCAATAAAGCTTAACATCATCGGGGCTACCATATGCGTAATTGCTTTTAAAACTGGTGCTTTCTCTAAGTAGTAAAGTGATTTTTGATCCATATTTTCCATATTGAATACCTCCTTTAAATTTCATATTTAAAAATTTGCGCAAAAAAATAAAGGCGCTGATTTTGTATCTGTGCAGCGCCCTCATCAATTACTGCAACAATTAATAATTATTTATCCTGTTCCGCTTGTTCCTGACCAAAATCTTCTCCAAAATTATCGTTTCTGTTATCACTCGGATCATATCTTCTTCCATCCGGACGTCTACCATTATGAGAAGATCCAAAAAAATTATTTTCACCACCATGGCGAGGATCAAAATCCCTTCCATGTTCAGCTCTTCTTCCCATATGTGGTCTTCCGCCAAAATGCGGTCCTCTTTCCTCCCCCATATTTACAGGATGGCCAAAGGGATGTTCAAAGGGCCGTCCACGATGTAACCCCGGACCAAAGTCGGAATCCGGTTGTTCTTCCTTTATTTGCAATTCTAAGGTATGGATAATACGATCTAAATAATTACTTAAGTTTTGCTGCTCTTCTTCCTTCAAGCACTCAAATATCTTATCAAAGCTAAACTCCTGCTCTGTTGAAATAGTTGCTTCTTCTCCTTCTTTGGTTAGCTTAATATTCATAACACGACGATCAGTCTCAGAAGGGGTTCGGCTGATATATCCCTTTATTTCAAGCTTAGAAAGAAGTTCACCAAGTGATTGAGGTCTCATTTCTAACAAATAGGATAAATCTTTCTGACTGATTTCTGGCTTCATTTTCAGAATGCTTAAAATTCTACCCTGTCCTTTCCTTGGATCACCCATGGGTCCAAAATTCATATGATTTTGTTGATGGTACTTATGAAGTAACCACTCAACACGCGTTAATTGCATTATTAAATCAAATTTTTCTTCTTGCATATCAACTTCCTCCTTGCATGCACAACAACAATAAGGTACCTTACTATCCAAAGTATACAGGTACCTTCATTGTTTGTCAATATATTTTTTCAGGTACCTTCTTAATTTATCTATAATACCGAATTTCCTGGGTAAAAAGTGCTTTGCACCCAAACTCAGAATTATATCCATTTGATAACTACATGAAAAAAGACTGCTCTCCTCTTAAATAGTAGGTACAGAACAGTCTCAACTTGTTCTTATTAAGTTGTATATATAATATACCATAATTCCCATCAGTAAGGCTATTCTTTGCTTTTACCCTTAATAAACTACTTTTGTAAACACTGTTATCTTCTACACACTTTTCATTTGATCAGCAAGACGTTTTATATTATCCTCAGCGATTCGCACCTGACTTACATTAGATCCAGTTATCTTTTTCATAATAAATCTCTCTATGAAATTCATTTTAACATAGTTGCATTCTCCTCCAAACGATTCCTTTGCAACAGCAACAGCCAACAGTTCCTTAGGGAATGCGGCTTCAAGCTGCTTTTTCGCATCCTCTCCGTCTGCCATTCCACAGATAAAAAGTCCCAACTTCTTCCCTTTAAGGACATCTATATTGTTTGAACAGAAATGCCTGGCCGGCTTTCTGATTTTCCCTGCATAGATGGAACCACCTATGATGACCTTATCATATTCCAAAGGATTCGGACGACTGCTGCTCAAATCACAGATATCCACCTTACCATCAATCTTTTTTGCAAGAATCTCTGCGCATGTTTTCGTAAATCCGTATTTGGATGCGTATACAATTAATACACTCATGTTTAAAACCTCCTAATATAATTATATTGTCCTAGCCTTGCTCGGTACTACATTCTTCTAATCATTTTAAAACAGCTAAGCCTTTCATCACAAACTCGATGAGGTAATCTAAAATCTGCGGAAAATATTGAAGCCCAATATCCTCTTTATGGGTCTCAACAGTAATGATTGCAGTGAACATAGCCATGATCATTCCGCTGTCAATATCATTCCTCATTTTTCCTTCTGCCTGCCATTTTCTTATGATTTCTGAAAAATCGTTATACATAAAGTCAAGATGTTCCAACCCTTTAACTTCACGAAAATGCTGCTCAATTTTGCCGAATACCTCCGTGTTATACCATTCATTAAGGATTGGATTTGACTTCATACCTTTTAAATTCAATAACATCAGTTCTTTGATTAAGCTTTGCGGTTCCTGATCCAAATCAATTGATTTTAGTATCTTTTTCTTTAATTTCTCGTTTTCTTTCATGTATATGTCCATGAATAATTCCTCTTTTGAGGAATAGTAATTATAAAACGTACCAGTACCTATTCCCGTGGCTTTTGTAATATCAGATACATTGGTATCTTTAAAACCTTTTCGACTGAACAGTTCCTTTCCACATTTAAATAAATCTATTTTTGTATCTTTCAATTTATAACCCTCCATATACATATCAATCAGCGCCAAATCGCTAGCCCTGCCTCGACATCCACCGCCCGATCAAATCAAAAATTAGTCCTGCTAGCTTTTTGATGGGGCTCAAGGATACCTCGTAATAATAGTCTGACTCAAACCATCCCTTTGCTTTGTAATGTCGATAGTCACAATATTCATCGCTGAGTATTTCTTTCATACTTGTTCGGGACATATGAAACATCATCAGCCTGAAGAAAGAAGGGGATGTAGAAATCGGGTGCATGAGTACTTTGTAATACCTTGCAACGGCCTTTTTGATCTCACGCGAGTTCTTTTCCTGCGCAGCTTTTGTAATCGGTTCCAGAGTCTTTAATACACAACCTTTCGCAACCTTAAACCCCGAATTTTCTCCCATACTGCCAAGGTACTTTACAATAGAGTTTCCTCCAAAAATTCCCTGAGTAACAATACAGGTAAAAGCCTTGCCGAAAAAAAACGGTCGATGAAAAACAAAGGCCAACCGATCCAATAGATTTTTCATAGGTGCAGAAACGTGAAAGGAATAATTTGGGGTGGCAAATATAACACCGTCGGAACGGTTCATCTTGTCAATTAGTAAATCTCTGTCATCCCGTATAGGACAGCATTCTTCTCCTTTATCAAAACACAGCTTGCACCCCCTGCAAAACTCGAGTTGATAGTCCGTTAAGAAAACATAATCAAATTCGATTTCTGTGTACGAGCTCAAAGTCCTCTCAAATTCACGAACTGCTTCGTAAGTTGCTTTCTTGAGGGTACTTCCTATAAAAGCGGTTACCCTTTTCATTTGAAACCTCCCTGCTACTTTAAATGTGAATGAATATTTTTTAATTCATTCATATTATAGCACCCGAATACTTAACCGTCAAGTTTCATTTCTTCCTTAAAAATTGATCGTCCATCTGCTCAATTTTACCACTATACAAGATGGTTCTATATAACTTGCTGTTCATAAAAAGCCTACCGCCACATTCTTATCCCAATATCAATAGGATAATATATAGTTCGAATTAATACTTGGGAATTACTTTTCTTCAACTATTATACGTTACGTTAAACTCCCTTGGCATCATATATAAGGCAATATGCAAAAATGTTTACTTAAAAAACAAGGAAATTCACAACGCCAATTTGTAGCACTGTGAATTTCCCTGGTTATGTTACTTTTATTTTGAGCAATCTTTTATTCCGTAACAAGCGCATACGCTGAAATTTTACGAATCCTCCAAGTGATCACCATGGATAAAAGGTAGGCGAACACAATAGTAGCTACTCCGAAAGCGATTACCCAATATGGATCTACGATAAATCCAGCTTTCATAACACCCATGCCTTTCATGGAAAGTGACATCATCGGGTTGGTATAAAATGCTCCTAAGAGTGTTCCGATTAGAGCACCGATCATAATTGGAATTGTAAAGCTGAGGGAAAGCTGATTCATTAATTGGTAGGTGGTAAAACCAATGGCTTTTTGGATGCCAAGCTCCCTTTTTTTGCGAATTACGGAGGAACTGATCACAAAATACAATACCAAGGTGACTACCATTAAGGTAATAACTAGCATAGCTAGCCCCATTGCGGCTACAATCTTTTGATAGGAAGCCATCCCCTCTGCCATTTCCTTATCAAAATTCATTGCGGACAGCAACATACTTTTATCAAACTTCTGCTCTAAGTCTACTACAAATTTTTCTGCATTCGTCCCTTTATCTAAATAAATATACAAAGCCTGGTGCTTATAATCGGGATTAAGACGAATATAATCGGATGCGAGAATGGAGGTGTTCAACCCGCCCATCTGAGAACCGTTTGACAATCCCACTACTTTAAATTGTTCTTCCTTTTCCCCAAAACGAACTTTGACTGTATCACCAACAGTTTTTTCCAGTCTTCCGGCTAAGATTCCCGCGAGAGTTATTTCATTCTTATCTTTTGGGTACCTTCCTTCATATACCAACCTTGTCTCTTTCTTATCATAATCGTCCATAATGTAAGCGGCTACTTCCATATTATCGATTTTTATTTTCGTTTCATCCAGATATTGTACTTTTCGAACATGATCCATGTTTTTGATGGTTTTTACTGCTTCTGTTTGATCCTTCTCCGGATTTAGCACTGCAATTGCATTGCATATCTCCATTCCCGGAACCTCAGCAAATGCTTTTGTATCAATTGTTGTATTGTAATACATGATTACACCAAATACCCCGAAAAATGTAACGATAATAAGAATTACCATAATCATTATATTCTGCTTCATATTTTGTAATATGGATTTTAAGGCTAATGCGACAGGTAAATTGCGGTTTGCCTTTTCCAGCTGAAGATGATTTCTTTTATACTTTCGAGCAGTGGTTTCGCCACGCAGTGCATGGATAGGGTTCAACTTACTGATATGGCGAGCTGCAATTAATGTAATAAATAAAACAAACAAAAGTAGGATGATTAAGGTTACTCCGCTTATACCCCCATCAAAACCCTGCTCCCATTTCAATCCTGATTGTTGTTCAAACACAGTGGATACGACAGGTAGTACCGGATAAGATAGCGCTATGCCTATAAGACTTCCAATACCTGCAATCAATGAAAACTGCAATATAATTGAGAGAATGATCTGGGCGCTTGTATAGCCAACCGACTTTAAGGAACCAATCTTCATAACATCTTCTTCAATACTATTAACAATTCTATATCGAACAACCAGTACGCAGACAACCACGATAATCGAGGCGAACAATACCATCATCGCTGATATCATGGTTGCCATCATACAACGGGCTAATTGAATCAGCTCCAAGTCAATGGCTACAAGCATGGTTGACGGATCAGCTGCCATTAATGAAGCAGAATTCAATTTAAGTAAATTCCGGATACCGCCTTCAATCGATGATACATTTTTCACATCGTCTACATTCGTAAATACTACATGGGTAAGATGTTCGGGTTTATTTAATATGCTTTTTACCTTTTGATAGCTATCCTTTGGTAGATAAAAGCTAATATATCCGGTATCGGTGGAACTGAAGTAAACATCCTCAGTATAACCCTTCACTGTAAAGGTAAGCGTTTTTTCTTCCTTGGTATCTTCCTCTTTATAGGTAAGCTCTATTTTATCATTCAGTTGATAACCACTCACCGCTTTAAAAATATCCGGAATATAAACCGACATTTCTTCAGCAGGTAAATGTTCTCCAACGTATTTCCACTTGCTTATGTCCCTTTTCTCATTCATATCGGTGAACATGATCGGGAAGGATTTTTCTTTCCCCTTCGATAAAATGTTCGCCTCAATTACAAGCCCTTCCATGGTTTGCGTTTTCTTTACATGTTCATTCTTATCAATATACGTTTTCACTTCATCCGTATAGATCTTATCCGGCAGCGCAAAATAGGCGTCCGATGCATTCAGCTCCTCTTTTAGATTATCAAAATAGCTACCGTAGTTGATAACAACCAAAAGACCTGCATTTAAAAGAAGTGCGGCTATGAGAAACATAACTACCAGCGTCGTGGAGGCAGATTTTGTTTTCCGAATGTTTGCAATTGCGAGCATCCATAGTTTTCTCACATTACCACCCCATTTCCGAAAGGAAGGCTTTGAGTTTTTCATGGCGTTCTTTATCTCCGCTCACATATCTGCCCAAATTGCATTCTCCGCTGATTACACCGTCTTTGATATAAATGATTCGATTACCTCGTCTGGCAGAACGCAAGTCATGCGTCACCATAATAATGTTCTGCCCATCCTTATTTATTTCGGTCAAGACATCCAGAACCGCATTACCCGATGCAGAGTTCAGTGCTCCGGTGGGTTCATCTGCAAACACAACCCTCGGTTTATTTATTAAGGCACGAACGATTGCTGCACGCTGATTTTCTCCACCGGAAAGCTGAGTGGGGAACTTCCTCCATATCATTTCCGTCAAGCCAACCTTTTGCAGTAATTCTTTTGCATTTCCTACAATTGCATTTTTGTCTCCTTTAACCAAAAGACCGCTTGCTAAAATATTATCGATGATACTCATATTATCCAGCAGGAACATTTGCTGAAATACAAAGCCACAGTTTTTCCTGCGAAACACCGCCAACTTATCGTTATTTAAATCTGCTATGTCCGCATCAAAAAAACGAATTGCTCCGCTTGTGGGTCGATCCATACCGGATAACGCATAGAGCAAGGTGGATTTGCCCGCACCGGAGGAACCCATAATGACTGTGTAGTCCCCTTCATAAAACTCAATGTCAAGATTCTTTAATACCTGCTGTTCCTGCGTACCTGATTTAAAACTCTTACAGAGCTTATTGGTCTTTAATATAATCTTTGCCATACTTTCTCTCCCTTTCGTTGATTCATTCGGAATGGTAATACCAAATAAACTATTTATTCACTCAATTGGTAAAATCACTATCCTTATCCAATAATTACATTATATTGGTAATTATAAGAATGTAAATAGTTGTAGACTAAGTGGTGCGTTTTTTTATGTAAGTGGTAAGAATTTATTTGTGAAGAACAATGACTTAATACTATTAGGCACTTATCTAGTTCAATTAAAGTTGGTGGGTTTCTATGAAGCTGTTCCTACCAAATAATCCAAAATATGATATTTTAATTGATAATTTTTAACTAAAATGATAATATCAATGTATATTATTTCGTCGACATTTGACATATTTTGGTGTTGGATGGCAATAGTAAAATTAACTATCAACAATATATTAGGGGGATTATAATGGGTGAGACACTTGACAGAAATTCGTTAAAAAAAGTGAATCTAGTAGTCATGTTTTTTAGTATTTTCTTAGCACTGTTAACTTTAACGCAGCAATTCATATCGTTTTTAATGGGAGATGTAACGAAACCATATATTATCCTATTATCGATATGGTACTTATTCATCCTTTTTACTGCAATCATAATGTACCTATCGAACCCGTATTCCGGTATTTTAAAAAGAGTAGTTGCTTACTTATATTTCGGATACTACTTGATTCTTCTATTTGGTTCCCATAATCAATTGTTATTTACCATAGTTTCACCAATATTAACCATATTTGTGCTTTATTTTGATATCCGATTAATCAGAAGATCCTCTATATTAATTGTGTTAGCTAATGTTGTACTAATTCTTTATAATATTTTTCATCTTGATATGAATACACCAAAGCAGTTTAATGAATTTTATCTGCAGCTTATTTGCGTTTTTGGATATAGCATCAATCTTTTCTTTACTACCATTCTATCCAACCGATTTAACAGTGAAAAACTATCAAGGATTAATGAAGAAAAAAATACTCAGCAGAATTTACTGAACGATATCTTAAAAGTCGCTGGGATATTAAGCAACAACTCAAAAAAAGTTTACAATATTTTTGACGAACTAACTTCGAATAGCGATATTGTAAATAGCGCACTCAGTGAAATATCAAAAGGAACCTCAGAAAGCGCCGGCAGTATTCAAAACCAGGTATTGTTAACCAATCAAGTTCATACTACCATCCAAGAAGCATCTGAGCTTTCGATTGATATGAAGAATATTTCAAAAGAAACCACCTCCAGCGTGGTACAAGGGATTACGATTGTTGATGAATTAAATCAACAGGCCGATATTGTCAATCAGTATAATGAACATGTTTACTCCACCATCACCAATTTAAATCAGAAATCGGCTGATATTGAGCAAATTATCAATGTAATTCGCAGCATTGCAGCCCAAACGAATTTATTAGCCCTTAATGCATCGATAGAGAGTGCAAGAGCTGGCGAAGCTGGTAAAGGATTTGCTGTAGTTGCTGATCAGATTAGAAAGTTAGCAGAACAGAGTAAAGATTCCGTTAACAGCATTGGAGCTATTCTTTCGGAACTTCAAAGTGAATCAGAAAAATCTTTAGAGGCTGTTGTGGCATTAAAAGATGTAAATAATAAACAAAACCAAATTGTCCAAACTACTAAAGAAATTTTTCATCAGATTAATCATAAGATGTCAATTGTAGATCAAAATGTAGACCATGTAACTGAAAAGATTAATGATATATATGCCGCAAATGATACCCTTGTTCAGCACATCAACGAATTATCCGTCGTTAGTGAAGAAACAATGTCTAATGCACAAGAGGCCAATGCTATGTCTAACAAGAACTTAGATAAGGTGAATCTATCTAGAAGACTTGTAAAGGAACTGATTGAAACGTCAAATGAAATAGACAAGTATTCGAATCAGTAAGAACGTTACGAGCAATCATTTTATATCAAAAATACATATATTTACAACCTGATTAGTTTGGAATGATAAAAGCCGGATAATTCTCCGGCTTTTTCTTTCCCTATATTTATCACTGTTTGAACGTAACAGTTCTTCCTTCTTATGGTTTTAATTGCTTTCAGTCCTTGTCTATTATAAATTGATTCCCCTATGCAAAGGAGTGCCATTAGGAACGGATGATTTCGAACTTTTAAATATAAATGAACTATCCATCTTTCTATATTTATCGTTTCTGATTTTAACTAATTCTTTTAATGGAATTTGGGTTAATTTATCTAGTGTTTTCGTAATATATACTTTTAAGTCTTCAACCACCTCATAGGGGTTGGTATGAGCTCCTTCTCCTGGTTCAGAAATTATGCGATCCACAATACCAAAATCCATTAAATCTATGGATGTCATTTTTAACAATGAAGCAGCCTCCATTTCACGTGTCGAATCCTTCCAAAGTATATTAGCGCAAGCTCTTGGTGAAATTACACTTAACACAGAGTGTTCTAATGCGGCAATTTCATCCGCGATACATAATGCTAAAGCTCCACCACTTCCTCCGTTTCCACATAAAATACTTATAATAGGCGTTTTAAGATTGAGCATTTGCATTATATTATTAGCGATTGCAATCCCTTGGCCTCTTTCTTCTGCCTCCTTACCCGGATAAGCACCAAGTGTATCAACAAAGCAAATTATAGGACGATGAAATTTTTCTGCTTGTTTCATTAGCCTTAGTGATTTTCGATATCCTTCCGGCTTACTCATTGAAAAATTAAACTTCAAATTCTCTTTCGTATTTCTTCCTCTATTTTGACCTATGATTGTAACTGGTTGATTATTAAAGGTTGCAATACCACCAGTTATAGATAAATCATCACCGAATAACCTGTCCCCACTCATTTCTACATAATCAGAAAACAATTGTTCGATAAAAAAATAAGTATTCGGTCGATCTTTATGCTTAATTATTTCAAATGTATATGGTATGCTTGTCATAATTCACCTCTTTAGTAATGTAGTGAAAGAATTTTTTTAAGCAGTGGACGCAACCCAATGCTGTTCACAATGATATCAACCTGCCCATGTTCTTTAGCATATTGTGCAGTCTGGAAGTAGTTTGGCAATTTCTCATGTGTAGTTTCTTCAATAATACGTTTTCCCGTGAAACCATACCGTGCATCTGCTTCTGCTATTATGATATCTCCAAGAGATGCAAAACTTGCTGTAACTCCCCCTAAAGTAGGATCACTAATCACTGATATGTATAATAAACCCTTTTTATTATGTTTATAGACAGCGCCTGTTGTTTTAGCCATTTGGACTAGTGAAAAAACACCTTCTTGCATTCTTGCACCACCAGACGCTGAAATTGATATTACCGGTAACTTCTTTTTTATAGCCAGTTCAAAAGTCATTGCAATTTTTTCTCCTACAACAATTCCCATTGTTCCCATCATAAATTTGGGTTCAAGTATGAATATAGCGCAAGGAACATCGCCAATTCTAGCTAATCCCGTAATAACAGCTTCATTTTCCATACTATTCTTTCCTGCAGTAATTAATTTCTCATCATAATCTGAAAATTGAAGTATGTTTTTTGATTTATATAATCTTTCTGTTTCAATAAAACTACCCTGATCAATAATATTGTGTAATTTGTATCGAGCAGAATCAATATTAAAGCGATTAATATTTTCTTTTAACGAATTTGTCTCTTCATAATCAATAGCTTCCAATCAATTTCCTCCTCACTTGCATCACGTTCCTAATACAAGTCATAACACCTTAATTATCTCTTATGGTACATTTACATATAATTTATGATTTCAATATAAATATTGAAATCATAAATTATGAAAACTTTTAGAGCGCTCTTTAAATCCTACACACAAACATGAACTTTCAGTTGGTTTTACCCTTTTTCAAGTAACTAATCGTAAAGCAAGCTATTGCACAAATAAGGAACAACGCTGTATTAATATATTCAAATCCATCTACATAGATTTTAGTTATTGATACCTGTTTTGCAATTGCATTTGTTAAAGCCGAACCAAATGTTGCTAATATCAGAAGGATACCAGTTGTATTTAAGATATTGACTTTCATGAAATATCTAACCAATACCGTTATCCAAATAATTGCGATCCATATTAAGCTTATGGGTAGCGCATAATTCACAAACCAATCTGCTGGATTACTTACAAAGTTTTTATTAACCACATTTTCTATCATATATAATAACGGCAGTATAAGAATACTGGCAGCTGCTAATGCGTTTATTATTTGATGTTTCTTACTAAACATTCCTGTCAATACACAGATATACAGATATATTACGGATGCGTCAACAATTAAAGACCAGGTTAACTGCTTGTTGATGGCAAGATCTACAATAAAAGAAACAATAATTCCGATAGCTCCAATTGATAAGAAAATGCCCTGAAGCAGATACATCATTTTTGTCTTTCTTAAGTATTTTACCATTTTCTGCTCTTTTGGAACCTTATCTGTTTCGATGGAGCTCATCATCATATTACGTTTTAAAGAACATTCGGAACAATTACTAAAATGTTCTTCTAATACTTTGTCTGTCTCCTCACTGGTTAACTTTTCTATATAATTTGGTAACAAATCTCTCACTAACGCACAACTCACATTCTTTTCCATCATTTTCAATTCCCTTTCAAAACTTTTTGTTTACCACGATAAAAAGTTACTCTTGCCCAATTCTCCGATTCATTCATTATTTCACCTATTTCCGAAAAGCTTAATTCTCCGGTAAGCCTCAGGTACATAACTTCTCTTGTTTTACCCTCTAAATGATGCAGTTTTCTAAACAACTCCACCTTTTCAATTTTCATCAGGTAACGCTCTTCCAAATCATCATTGGAGGATATCTCACCAAGTTCTTCGATTGGTATAAAGCTCTTTTTTCGTTTTTCTAATTCTTTATACCATAATCGCTTGCCGATCTGGCATAGCCACACAGAAATTTTACAATCCCCGCGAAAATTATGTATCCCTTTTGTAGCTTGATAGAAAGTTTCCTGCGTCAATTCCTCCGTCAAATAAACGTCATGGGTTAAGCAGAATAAATACTTATAAACAACCGTAACATTATCTTTGTAAACCTGCTCCAAATTCTGCTTATCCAAATTCGCACCTCCTAATAAATAAGTATCATAAAATTAAGTTTTGTTACAATATTTCTTGATTTTATAATCAAATTTATACATTCGTTATCGGGTATATTTTATTTCTCATTAAAAGGGTTATAAAAATATGCTATTCTTTGAACGCTACCGTTACCGCTCCGTTTGAAGTTACCAAATCAATTCTCTTATTGCCGTTTCTACACTCTTTAGGTACCCTTACACCAGCATTAATTGTTCTTGCCTTCACCTGATAATCCTCCGGTACACCGTTAACGATGCAATCAATCTTGGCATTTGCTGTTTTGCATTTCATTTTTCCCTCTAGTTTTACCCCTTCCGCATTAATGTCTGCATTAAAGGTTAATAACTCTATGTCATTTTTTGATGCAACATCCATTAATCTTATTGATCCATTGTTTGTCTTCCCAAATATATTATAGACCTTACATCCAAAAATTTCTATATTACTATTAGTTGTTTTTAAGGATAAATTACCCCAAATCCCTTCTTCAGCAACAATGTTTTTGTTTTTTGTTTTGATATCAATATCAATTAATCCATTATTGGGTATTTCGAGGGTTAGTTCTCTTTTATTCCGAAATAAAAAGAACAAATGTTGATACCATTTTACATTTTTCTTAATCTCTAAAATACCCGAATGAATCATCGTATGATAACTTTCCGTCTTTTCATTATAAGCATGAATATGCAAGTGATTATCTTTTGATTTTGCAAGTCTGATTATGGTATTAAAATCATAAACAATAATTTTTTTAACTAGATCTATGGAGTATTCCTCATTACAATACATTTTTGCTCCTTCTTCTTATATTGCACCCACAATTAACCCATCACTCATCGATATTATTTTATTTCCATATTCCGCTGCTTCTCTTGAATGTGTTACTTGAATAATCGTTGTATTTTTTTCCTGATTAATCTTTCGAAATAATTTCATAATCTGAATACTTGACTTACTGTCTAAGTTACCAATTGGTTCATCTGCAAGAATAATATCAGGATCTGAGATTAAGGAACGCGCAATTGCAACTCGCTGCTGTTGACCACCAGATAATTCTCTTGGTGTAAAATCTTTTCTATCTGTTAAGCCTACGTAATCAAGGATGTGATGCAATTTATCCTGAAATCTTGAAGCTTTATTACCATCCATTACTACAGGCAATAAAATATTTTCACTAACCGTAAGGTTCGGTATCAGATTATAGAACTGAAAAACAAAACCCAACTTATTTCGTCTAATAACACCTTTTTCTTTATCTGTCATATTCTGAAAGCTCTTTCCCTCAATCAGCACTTCACCGCTATCCGGTGTATCAAGTCCCCCCAAAATATATAACAACGTACTTTTGCCGCAACCGGACGGACCCATAATTGATATAAATTCACCTTGTTCCACTGATAACTCTAAGTTCTTTATTATCTGGAATTCTTCCTTACCAATACAATATGACTTGCTAATCCCTTTGGCATCGATAGCTATTTTATTCCCTTTCCTATTCATACTTAAGCTCCTTTACTATATTCATTTTCCCGACTTTACTGATTGGACTTATGGTTGTTAACAGCGAAACGATACCTATTGTAAGCAATATTCCCACAATAATGATTACATTTACCTTAAAATCGATTATTAAACCCAGTCCATTTGTTAATTTGGGAATATACATAACCACAGGTACACTGAGCAATGCCACTGTAATTGCTATTCCTACATAAGAAGTAAAGGTTTCCCAAAAAATCATATTCTTTAATTGACCGATATCCATACCTACGCTATACAAAGCTGCATATTCTTGTTTACGTTGCATAAAAGCTACTACAAGATTACTTGATATACCAATTACAATAACCCCACTGCATAAAATAACTGCTGCAACCAACACCTTCAGTATTGTATTTACAGTTGCCACCTGTGTTGAAAGAAACTCATCTGTTGTTGTAACAGAGATATCTGTATCTATATAGTCTTTTGCTATATTTTTGGCAACCACCTCAGGAGCTGAATTCGTTATAGCAAGGATACGCTCCGGAACTTGCCCAAATATTTTTTTATAATTATCCAGACTAATTCCCACAAATACTCTATCCGTTGTCCCTTTTGAACAATCCCAGGTATCAACCACAGTAAAATCTGCTGCGACATCTTTTTTTGCATTATCATAATAAAGGGTAATTGTATCGCCTACATTTATATTTTGAATTCTTGCCCAATACTGGTCAACTACAATTCCATTTTTAACTTGAGATAACTTTTTATCTAAATTTGATCCACCGTAGCTTAATGCCTGCATATAATGATTAAGCTTTGAAAAATCATCTATTCCATATACTCTGCAATATCCATTGGCATATTTTCCATATGCCATAACTTCATATGATTCATAAGCACCGGAAACCCCTTTATATGCTGCAATATCATCGGAACTTAAATCTCGTTCTCCATTCAATACAGTGATAATATCAAAACCATAGGAATCTAAATCCATCTGTGCAGTGTGGGAAATACCATCAATTATCGTAGCTATTATCATAAAAATCATACTTATAACAACAATCATGCTACTATTATTTTTAATAAAACGATTATTTTTTAGATTTTTAATTCCAAGTTCCGTGCTTCCGCCAAAAAGTAGTGATTTATTAAGCAACCAAGCGATTTTCGCCAAAACAAACTGAACAAGAAATGCTCCTCCAACAATTAACGCACCAATGCCTAACAAACCAATGATAAAATTATCTTTGAAATTAATAAAATATAAAACCAAACTAATCTGTAATGCTACCAATGCCTTAACGGTGTAATTCGTATTACGCAGTTCTTCATTTACATTGATACGTAATATTACCTCTTTAAGGTCTCTCTTACTTATTTTTTTAATGGTGGACAGCGCTACTATGGCTGGTAGCAATATACCGATTAATGCTGCAATTCCTAAATACACTGGATTATATGATACAACTGTCTTTACACCATATTCCTTATATTGATTAAACAAGTCTGCAACATAGGGGAGACCGATTATACCCAATACAATTCCTATCACAGTACCAATAAATCCATAAGAAATAAATTCCAAAAGGAGGACTTTCACAATTCCATCCTGATTTGCACCTATACTTCTGAAGGTACCTATCACAGGAATTCTATCAACCACAATAATCTTAGCAATTGCTGATATGATGTATCCACCCACCAAGAGAATGATAGCCAAAACAATCGCCATTGAACCATTCACCGACTGCATCTGAAAGTGAAGATTATCATATTCTTCTCCCGCAATCACCTTAAGTTGATTATTATCAGCTTTTAACGAGGCGACTGCATTGGATAGTGGATCTGTGGTTTTAATTCTTAGTTTTGAAATCATATTATCCGTCCCAAGTATACTGTTCGCATCTTTAATATCAATTAATAATTGAATATTCCCTTTTTCCTCATAAAAGGTTTTATTAATTTCACCCACTGCTGCCACTCTAAATTCATATGGATTAGAATCAATAAACACCGTGAGAATGTCACCGGGATTAATATGATAGGTTTCAGATACTTTTAGGCTAATTACACATTCACCCTTTATAAGTTCTCCAATATTTTGAATCAAATTAACAGAACCCATATTAATGTATTCCTGCAAATCAACTCCTCGAATATCTGCCTTTAACGTTCTTCCATCAAGTATACTTTTTCCGCTAAGCTCCAATAGTCTTTCTTTTTTCTCAATAGACACCGTTCCGTAATTCACCTGATCCGAATTAAACAACTCATTTCCTTCGATTGTAATATTGGCTTCTCCGATTGATGCACTATATACGCTTTCATAGGTTTTATTCACAACCTCTTGTAAACTTAATGTAATAACAGAAACAAAAGAAGCTAATGTCACAATAATCAGTATCGTAATACTTCGAACCTTATTCTCGAATATATTTCTAACAATGTGCTTCATAAGTATTGACATTCATAATCCTCCATTAATCTTGATATTCGTTTTTTCAAACAAATCCCTCCCTTATTTTTCTATTTGTATATAAGTGGGGTGATCGTTTCAAAACGTTACAGATTAATTTATATCTTTTGAAAAAAATTCCTTAATACCTTTATTGGATACTGCAATTGTACTAACGATTAAAACTATAATACTGGAAAATACAATTCCAAATTCAATGTTTATATTCTGGATGATTACACCATACAACCAAATTCCAATCGGTGCAGCAATTGTTATACAACAAACAACTACACCATAAATACTTGCTCGTAAATTTTCAGGAACGGAAACCTGGAGATAAGTTAATAAAGGAATATTTATTATGGTATTTAATGTGCCACCTACCAACAAGGTCAAACTGAATACTGCTAATTTAACAAGTATGGTGTTATTAATTTCTCCAATTATTAATGGGGCTCCCCATAACAAAATAGCCAATCCTTGAATTTGTAAAAGCCTAAAAATCTTTTTTGATACTTTTGACTGAATTACTTTTCCAGAAACAATTAATGCACCAACGATAACTCCTATAAACCACATAGCTTGAACAACTCCAAGCTGGGTGGATGATAAGTTTAGTACCTTATATCCTAAAAATGGCAATATTACTGATGTCAGAGGAATCGAGACAAAGTTAATGGCTAATACAATTACAAGCAGATAGAAAATTACTTTTTCTCTTTTTATATAAGCATAGACATTTTTTAAATTCTTTAAATAGCTTTCATTATCCGTTAATTCATTTTTGAAATAAACCAAACAGATTTCTACTAAAGCCGCAATAAAGTATGTAATAGTAATAATACCCACCAATAACTTAAAGTCCATCATTTTGTAAAATACTCCACCTAATACAGGTCCTAATATATTAATTATAGCGCCAATACTCTGATAGCTGGAATTCGCCTGCATTACCTTGTCTCTCTCAAAGAAGTTTGGAATTGCAGAATAAATCGTAATCGAAAAGATAGATTGGATTGTACTAATCAGTATGGAGTATAATATTAATATACCTATTCCATTAAAATCTCTCATTAGCATAATCAATAAAAATGACATAACAAAGAAACTTGCTAGCTCACATGAAATAATCACTTTTTTCTTATTACTTCTATCAACAAATACTCCCGCAAAAATATTTACAAAAATACCAGGCACCATTCCCAAAGCCAACACTGTTGAAAACATTGTTACCGATCCAGTTATATCCAATATGTATAAACTCATTGCAAATTTAAAAATTGTATTCCCCAACTCAGATGAAATACGTCCAAACATAAAACAAATTAAGTTCCTATTATTGCTTGCACCTTTTTGTGCAATAATTGTTTGATCCATTTCTACCTCCTTCTTATATAATTCTGTTTACGATATTAAAATTTTCTGCATGTCCAAGTCATATTCCCTCAAATCCTTGGAAAGATTACATGTTATGTAAAGTCTTTGATTTTTAATATATGTTGTAAATAGAATTGTTCTAGCAGCGTTGTTTTTACTTGAACTATAAATACTATCAATAAATTCCTCATCATTTGGCATTTCCCCAATAAAATTAAAAAGAATCTTAATCATTTTATGACATTCCGTTAGGTGTGCTGATACCTTTTCAAAGCCCTTAGGGTACCATTCTTTGGTTATAAACATTAAGAAATTAATGTTCTTCTCTCTTTTTGTATTAAAGATCTGCATTCGTTCATAAAAGCCTTCCGAATAATTTCGTTCATAAACAAATGGAACAAAATCAATGAAGGATCCTATCACATCGTTGTAAATATTATTTTCATAAATACGTCCCATATTGACAACCCACAATGGTACTTGCTGCATGTGAAAACACTTCATACAAATCTGTGCAACTCTATCAATCGCCTGTAGGAAGGTATCTTTATTACCTAATACAATGGATTCCTGGCACTCCAATAATAGTTCAATCTTTTTTGAATCCAGAAAGTTTTTTATCTTAAGAGTGCTTTGATAGAACTCTTGAATATTAAAAATAGACATCAATTGATTTTCATCAATATTTAACGGCCCTTTTCTCATTTGATTTAAGTAAGCTGCATAGTCTGTTGGTTCATTGTTACCAATTACACCCTTCTCCAATAACTCTTGATAATAATGAAATAAATTACTCATCAAAATTTCTGCACTGATCGCATCAAATATAATATGGGATACAGGAATCATTAATATAAAATTGTCTGGTGATTCTTTAATAATACAAATTCGATATTGTACCGTATTCAACATTTCATATTTTTGTGAGTTTGCTATACTAATACATTCATTGATAATCTGTTCTTTGTCATACTCTGTATAGGAAGATAAATCTATAATAGGAACCTGCAATTTATCATTAAACTCATGCACTTGCCATTGATAGGTATTCTCCCTGATTACCAGGCAACTTCTCAAAAACTCCTGTTGCTCAATTAAATGATTGAAGGCCTTAATCAATATCGGCTCATTTAGCTCTAAGTCAACTCTTTTATAAACACCTGAATAATCAGGTTCATTTAGATATATGACTTGTGCCGGCCCAGGTTCCATATAACCAACTACTGGTGCTCGAATTAATTCTTTTGTGAAGCACTCTATTATCTCCATTACAGAGTCAACTACTTTTTTGATTTCCTCCTGTGTTTTTATATTCGCTTCTGTTATCATAGTTCCTCCTTAGATCAAACCTAAATCAAACATATTTTTAATAGAATAACCTGTATAAATATCTGCCACCTTAATCTGTAACCCGGCTTCCTTAGCCTTTGAAATAATCTGAATTACATTTAAAGAATGCCCTCCAATTTCAAAAAAGTTGTCTTCAATTCCAATGTTCTCTCGTTTTAATACATCTTCCCACACCTGAAGTAACAGTTTTTCTTTATCATTCCTAGGCATTACCTTATTCGTTGTTTCTGCTTCCATATTGGCACAAATATTTATTAATTTCTGTTTGTCTACTTTGCCAGAAGCGGTCACAGGCATCTTATCTATATCTTTTAAATAGGCGGGCACCATATATGAGGGCAATTCCACCTTTAAGTACTTCAATAGTTCTTGTTTTTCAATTTGATTGTCGCTTACATAAAAAGCATACAATTCATCTGCATCCGTTTTTACAACAGCACCATCCGTGATCCCTTGATAACTGCAAATCTTTGCTTCTATCTGTCCTAGTTCAATACGGAAACCTCTTATTTTTATCTGTTCATCGCATCTTCCAAGGATTTCAAGATCTCCTTTCCCATTCCACATTACCAGATCACCGGTTCTATATAGTCGCTCTCCGTTGATATTAGAACAATCTACAAATTTATCCTTTGTCAAAGCTTCGTTATTAAGATATCCTGCTGCCAGACCTATACCACCGACGTACAATTCACCTGTTATTCCAATTGGACAAATATTCCTGTTTTCATCTAAAACATAACAAGTGGTGTTTCGAATTGGCTTTCCAATATTCCTTGCATTTTTATCCCTTACTATATGTAAAGTTGCACATATGGTGGTTTCTGTTGGTCCATATGCATTAATAAACTTTCTGTTTAAATTCCATTTGTCAATCAATTCTTTCGAGCAACTTTCTCCTGCACAAACAATGACCTTCAAACTTGGCAATTCCTCCGAGTCCATTACCTTGAGTAGTGATGGAGTTAAGGTTGCTACTTGAATAGTTTCATCCTTCAGGAATTTTTCAACCTCATTCCTGCGGGAATCCGTACGATTTAAAATACATAGTGTTGCACCGTTAAGTAAGGTTGTATATATTTCCCACACCGACATATCAAAGCTTAATGATGAAAATTGCAGTACACGTTTCTCTCTTGTAATTTCCATCTCATGTTTCATTGCTTGTGCAATATTCACCAACCCCTTGTGCTTTAGCATAACTCCTTTCGGAACACCTGTTGTTCCTGAAGTATAAATGATATATGCTAAACTCTCCTCATCATGCTCACCATATAAAGTCCTTCCCAGGGTATTCCTATCTGTCTGCTGAGGGATAGCTTCATAACGAATAACCTTAAGTGCGGTACCCGCCCTGTTTTCCAGCTTCTCTATGACAGTATTTATGTCTTTATCATTGCTTTCCTCTGAAATAAGCATTTTCATTTCGCTGTTTTTTACCATTGTTTCAACTAGATTCGGTGAATAATATCCTACACCAATGGGTAGAAACGCGGCTCCAGTTTTTAAAACGCCTAGCATTGTAATAATTGCGTTATGTATTTTATTCATATAAACACCTACAACATTACCTGGCTGGATGCTATTTTTACTTAAATATGTGGCTACATCATTGGCTCTTTCATTTAATTCCCCATAAGTCAACGTTTGTTTTATGTTTTCTTCATTCCAAAATTCTAGTGCTACGCTATCTTCATTTTCCAATACACAGTTATGAAACATAGAATCTACCGTTCCAAAACCTATCTTTTGTTCAATATTACCTACCATTTTGAGAATGTTCTCTTTTTCCTTATCCCCATAAAACTCCAGATTTCCAATTTCACATTCCTGCTGTGATATAGCATTTATTAATAAATTCTCAAAACGCTCCATAAAACGTCGAATTGTATTCTCATGGAATAATCCTGTTTTATATTCGATACCACATGAAAAAACTCGATTGAGCTCAGTAATATGTAAACAAAAATCAAATCTTGCATTGTCGGTTTTTAATTTAATTGGTGTAAATTCAAGCTCTTTAAGCTTAAACTGCTGCTTATTTTCATTCTGAAAATCATACACATAATCAAACAGAGGATTTCTTCCTGCCTCGTGTGGTATCTTCAAGCATTCAACCAATTGGTTAAATGCATATTCTTGATTTTCATAAGCTTCAATTGTATTATTTTTGATAAGCTGCAAGAAAGAATGAAAGCTTATCTTTTTATTAAATTTGTTTCGAAGTGCCAATGTATTAATAAACGGTCCAATAATATCGCTTTCCTCATGCCTTGTTCTACCTGCTACAATAGTACCTACCGTAATATCATTTTGTCCTGAATAGCGATACAATAATAAAACATAGACCGCAAAGAACAGTAAATTAGGAGTTATATAATTCTTTGCAGCATAATCATATACTTTATCCATTAATTCCAGTTTCATATCAAAATAAAGTAATTTTCCTTTATTATCATTGCCATGACTTCTTTCATAATCTGTTTTAATATTTAAAATAGGTGGTGTATCCTTAAATAAATCCAGCCAAAATTCCTCTTGTTTCTTATATGCATTACTCTCATGATATCTGGTATTCCAGTTACAATAATCAGTATATTGGTAATTAACCTTACTCATTTCAATCCCTGAATACTCGTCAACAATCTGCTTAATCATGATTTCCATGGATAATGCATCCCCAATAATATGATGAATATCTATGATAAATAAATATTGCTCTCCAGCTCTTACCAATGCTCCACGAATCAAAGGAGTACTTTCCAGATTAAAGGGTCTGATAAATCTATGGATAAAAGCTTCAACATCATTTTCTTCAATGTCCGCTGTTTCCAATGCAAAAGAGATATTATCTACTAATTCCTGCTGAACTTTATCATTTACCTGAATAAATCTTACCTGAAATGCTTTATGTTCTCTTATAACCTTACCAATCGCTTTTTCCAGCTTTTCCTTATCAATATCACCCTTCACCCAATATGCTGCCGGCATATTATATACGGTAGAATCTACATTGGTTCTCCATATTGCATACATTCTTTTTTGTGTGTCAGAAAGTGGAAATATTTTAATATGATTCATAGGAACGATTTTCTCACCCACGACAACTTGTCCACTTTCTGCGATAATATGTGCCAAATGTTCTATGGTTGCGTTTGCAAAAATATCAGATAAAGATAATTCCACATTGAACTCCCTGCTGATTTTTGCAATCATCGTCATAATATTTAATGAATGACCCCCTATGTGTAAGAAGTTCTGATTTATTCCAACTTCCTCAATTCCCAGAATGTCTTTCCAGATATCCGCCATTTTTTCTTCAATAGCATTCCTTGGCTTTTTAATGTCATTTACTAACTCGATTCGATATTCTTCCAAGGCCTTATAATTTGTCTTTCCATTGGAAAGCAGTGGAATTTCAACCAAATGAATATAGGATACGGGAATAATATTATCGCTCATTCTTTCATTCAGAAACTTTTTCAATTCTTCCTGATCAATCTTTCCCTCTGCTGTATAAAATGCAACCATTATTTTATCTGCATTCTGCACTTGCTTCATCACAACGCAGGCTTCTTTTACACCATCAAACAATGATATATATTTCTCTACTTCACCTAACTCTACACGGATTCCTCTGATTTTAACCTGTCTGTCAATTCTGCCATGGAACTGAATATTTCCATCCTCCAAGATTTTCCCAAGATCGCCTGTTTTATAAAGAATGTCCGTTGATGAATCAGAAAAAGGATTTACGATAAAACATTCCTCATTTAATGACTGATTATAGTATCCTAAGGAACGGTAGGGGGTTCTGATATAGATTTCACCAATGATACCTTTGGGACATACTTTTTTATGCTCATCTAAAATAATGGTTTTTGCACCCTTCATAGGCTTGCCAATTGGAATGCTTTCTTTCTCAATATCCTTCATTCCAATAATATAATAGGTTTTAATCATTGTAGTCTCTGTAGAACCATACATATTTACCAAGGTTACTCTGTCTTGAAATATCCCATACCATTCTTTTAGAGCCTTCCTATTTAGTTTTTCACCAGCCATGAGGATATATCTTAATTCTTTGAAGGTATCCTCTGATAATTTGTTTTCAACCATGGCTTTGAATAAACTTGGTGTACAATGTATATGGGTCACTTTCATGGTATCAATCCATTTTACCAGTTTGTCCATATTTAATATTACTTCTTTATTTCTAGGAATTGCCACCGTTCCGCCACTGAACAATGCAACGAACAAATCTCTTAGAATCGGATCATGACAAGGGGTTGTAAGCTGGCTGACCACTGCATTCTTCCAGCCAGGAAATGTTTCTATCTCCCAGTTAATGAAGTGTAATAGTGATTTGTTCCTTCCAATTATGGCTTTTGGCTTCCCCGTTGACCCGGATGTATAGAATATATAGATAGGGTCGTCAGGTGTATATAATGCTTCATTATATTCCGATTTTTTTAATTCATCGTTCTTCCATATAATATCCTCCAGGAGTAACAGCTGATTATATTCAGGTGTCCTTCCTATGATGTCCTTAATTCTGCTATAATTTGCTTTATCAGATAGAATCAATTTTCCATCTATTGCGTTATACATATTCGCCAACCTTTGAACAGAATAATCGGTATCAAAAGGTATAAAAATATAAGCTCCTTTTAAACAAGCTATTATTGATATCAGCAAGTCAGCTCTATCTTCCATAAAGAGAATAACCTGATCCGACTTCTTCAGTCCCTTACCTCTCAACATGTCTAATATCTGTTCAGAACGTTTATCTACTTCTTCATATGAATACTCTTTACCTGCATAGCTAATTGCTCTTCTACTATAAAATTCATGCAAACTTTCATACATACTTTGTTGAAATATCAATTTTTCGTCCATATTCTCCCCTCCTTTTTTAACCAGCTATTTTATATGCTTCTATCAACATTTCTGTTGTTAATACAATCATTAGGTAATCATTATCATATGGCACATTGAGTTTAAAATCCGGGTGCAAATATAATTTTTTCAATTGCTCAACTTTGTCTGGGTTAAATACACCTTGCTTTTTAATTCTCTCATAGGAAAGTAGATCATCTATCAATTCACGATTGGTTTTTAAAATTTCAGAACTGCCCGGTGCTGTAAAAGCAAACTTAGCTCTCTTAATAATCTCTTTCGGTACATATTGTCTTGATGCCCTTTTTAATATATACTTTTCATCAAAATCCTTGAGCTTTATGGAGGGTGGTATTTTAGTAGCAAACGCAACAACATCTTTATCGAGAAATGGAAACCTTGCTTCTACAGAATGCGAAAAAGCCATTCTGTCACCATGATCTCCCAACAAATGATCCGCCATACGAAGTTTAAAATCTATATATGACCTTTTATGTAAAAGATCAATATTCTTTATCTTATTTTTATCAATGATAAAATGATTAAGACAATTAATCTCTTCGAAAGCTTCATTCACTGCATTTGAATATAATTCTCTCTTAACAGCTTCATAAGAATAGAAATTTTTTTCATATAAGAAATCAGAATCCCCCCACACCTTATCTCTCCAAAATTCTTCCATCTCTAAATTCGCTACCTTCTGTCTGGGCATCATTTGATTTAACTTATCAAACCGATAGCCCACATAACCTCCGAATAATTCATCAGCTCCTTCTCCGGTCAAAACAACTTTAATTCCTTTGCCATGAGCCATTTCAGCTAGTTTCATGGTTGCTGTGTTATAGGATTCTTTTAATGAACACTCTGCATGGTAAATTACCCTTTGCAATCCATTTATCATATCCTTTAAACCAAGCTTATACTCATTATGGATTGTATTCATGCCGCTTACCATTAATCTTTGGTATATGCCTTCTGAAATGTCTTTATCCGGAAAGTCGATAGAAAATGATTGCTTATTATCCATATTAAGCTGCTTAATCTTTCCCGCAATGACTGACGAATCTAACCCACCACTAACATAGAAGCCAACCGGTACATCAGCCTGCAACCTATACCTCACAGCATTTGATATCAGTTCATCAAGCTTTTCAATATAATAATCTTCCTCTTCCTGGTACTCCATTTCACCAACTTCCGGATACTTCAAGTCCCAATACTCTTCAATTCTCATATTCGTATAATCCGTGATGACAATTCGATGTCCGGGTTTCAGGCTTGATATTCCTTGAAACATAGTTCGCGGACTGACTAATCCCGGTAAAGTCATAACCTGATCTAAGCCTGTTAAATCTAATTTTCTTAGAACTGCCGGATGTTCTATAATTGCTTTAATTTCTGATGCAAAAATAAACATGCCGTTTACAATCGTGTAAAAAAAGGGGGCGATTCCTACATGGTCCCTTGCACATACCACTACATTCTTCCTTTTATCATATATAAAAAAGGAAAACTGGCCATTCAGCGATTCTATAAAATCCACTCCATATTCTTCATAAAGATGTATTATGCATTCGCAATCACTTTTGGTTCTTTGATGATGCCCTTTTCGCTCCAAATCCTTTGTCAACTCTTTATAGTTGTATATTTCACCGTTGCAAATTACAAACATAGAGTGATCCTCATTAAATATTGGTTGCATGCCGTTATTTATATCAATAATGCTTAGCCGATTAAAGCCTACCCCAAGATTCTCTTCAATTCTTTCTGCTGCTGCATCAGGGCCGCGATGTATTAATTTATTATTCATACTCTTAAGAATACCAATATCAATTCGATTCTTATTCTGCATATCAAACATCCCACATATACCACACATTTAATTCATCCCTCCATATTTCAATTCCTCAGCCCTCATTGTGACCCCTCTTTTATGGCATCATAAAATCATACAATAAACTATCAATTTCCTGTTCCTCTCCGAGAGCTATATCACCATAGTTAATTTGGTTATTATCGATTAACTGCTTCATAATTCTTACCAGGTATTCTTCTACAGAATGAATAAGCTTCCTATCACAGGTATTACTATTGTAAATAAGATTAACTTCATAACACTGCTCCCTGGGCTCAATAATAAAGGTTAAGTTGAAGTGGGTCTGTTCGAACTCCGTTACTTTGTTCAGTTTGAAACCAAGCTTTTCCTGTTGCGCCAAACGATTATGATAATTATTGTAATTAGCATAATTTTCAAAACTGAGCATATTGTCGAACAGCTCTCCTTTGATTTGACTCAAGGATTGAATTTGGGCTAATGAAAGATAAGAATACTCATTCCCCTTTTCCATATTGGTTTGAACTCGTTTGGCGATATCAATGAAAGATGCTTCATAATACAATTGAATTTTAATTGGTAAGGTATTAATAAATAATCCAACCACTCTTTCAACATCTTTTATTTCTGGATTTCTGCCTGACACAACAACTCCATAAACAATCTCATTTTTACCGGAATATTTGCCAAGCAGCACACCCCATAAGGTCTGAAATAGTGTAGCCATTGTGATTTTTGAGTTCTCTGCAATTTTAGTAAGAGCCTGAATATAAGAATGATCAATTGTAAATCTGCATTCTTCTCTTTTAAACTCGTTTTTCCCATCTGCTGCAGATAATTTTGTTTGACATACCTCCTCATATCCTTTTAAGTATTCTTTCCAATATGCGAATGCAGCCTTTTCATTTTTGCTCTTAATCCAATTAATATATTCGGAATAAGAAGGTGCCTCAGGAAGTTGGATTGTGTTGCCTCTCCTCATTCCCGAATAAATTTCAATAAGCTCCTCCAATATTAAGTCAATACACCATCCGTCCATCATAATATGATGGAAGCTCCACACCAAATGATTAATACTATTTTTATCTTTTAATATGTACATTCTCATCGGCACTTCGGCGAGAGTGGAAAAACCATTCGTAATATCATCCGCACAGAATTTTTGAAGGAAGTTCTCTGGATTTTCTTTTATATTGGTAATATCCAACACTTCAATTTTAAGTGTATAGTTCTTTAATACTATTTGTTGGGGCTGACAGCATTCTTCATAGTTATAGCAGGTTCTTAATGCATCGTTGCGATCAATAATAATTTGAAAACTTTTTTCTAGAAGTTTTTCATCAACCTGACCTTCCAGCTCTAAAACAATCTGTTCAAAATAGGTGCTTTCCTTGGGATTCATACGGTAATCAAATACCATTCCCTTCTGCATTGGTGTTAATTCATATATTTTTTCTACATTATTATCATACTTCTTTAATACCGACTGCAGTTCTTCCATACTGATTGCTCCATTTTGATAATCCGCTGGGGTCTTTATCATCTCCCTTTGCTCTTTACAATGATGTTTGATTGTACCAAGCTCTTCTAAAAATGTATTTGCCATAGAGCAAATAACAGTTTCATGGATGACCTCCCCGCTGTATGTAATGCTTGTTTTCAGGATATCATCCTCCACGATTACATCAAACTCTATAAGATGATGCCTTGCCTGATTCTCAGAGCATGTTTTTCCATAATTGAACTCAACTACTTGTATTTCATCAGATTCCTTTCCTTTACTTACCTGACCCAAGAAATTGAATACAATATCTGAGTTAGCTTCTGGTAAATCATCTATCTTATTTAAATACTTTAATAAACCATAGCCTATTCCGTTCTTTGGTACTCTTCTGAACTTTTCCTTAACATTAATTATTGCATCCCGGATATTTTGCAATTCATCTTGAAATATACCAATCGGATATTGTACCGTAAACCAGCCCACTGTTCTTACAACATTTACACGGGAATCTATTTCCTCTCTTCCGTGGCTTTCCAGATCAATCAGATAATCTTTTTGACCAAAGGTTCTCATTAATGCCCTAGCAAAAGCAGAAAATACTATTTCCTGTGTGTTGGTACCATATGCCTTATTAATTTCATATAAAATCTCTTTTGATTCATCAAGCGTAATTTCCATATCATATTTCTTTTCATCCCTGACGAATCCATATGGTATTTCTTCCTTCAATAACGGTATATAATCATGTTGAAGCATCTTTCTCCAGTAATCGATTTCTTGCTCTACCTGATAGGATTTTGCATATTGATGTAATGCTTTTGCCCATTCTTTAAAAGAAGAAGTTTTCTTAGGCAGACTGCACTCACCACTTCCGTAAACTACAGCTTCATATGCAGTTGTCAGATCTTCAAGTAAAATACGCCAGGAGATACCATCAATAACCAAGTGATGTATCGCAATAAAAAGGAAGTCCCTATCTTCAGCGTGATACACTTTCGCTTTCATCATTTGACCATCGTTAAGATTAAATGAACTTTGTATTTCATTTGAATCATTATAGATATGTTCTAAATAATTTTTGATTTGTGTAACATCCTTATATTCAAGCAACACTAGATCTTCATTATAATTCTCATTCTTTTGAAGAAGCTCGTCTTCCTTTATTCTATAGGACATCCTTAATGCATCATGGTGTTTCACCAATTCCTGCATTACCTTTTCCAGCCCCTCCAACTGATAACCCTTTTTATTCTCAAGAAGAACTGTTTGATTAAAATATTCTCTATCAACCGTGACGTTTTCCATAAACCACTTTTGAATAGGCGTATAATTAACCTCACCTATAACAGGTTCTTGCATGTATGTCATGTCTATACGCTTCATACATAATGCTATATCACGTATTGTTTGTTTTTGCATAATGTCACTTGTGTATAGTTCTACTCCTTGTTGCCGACACAAAGCTACAACCTGAATCGCTTTAATGGAATCTCCGCCAATCTCAAAAAAGTTTTGATCCACATATACTGATTCCATACCTAAAACTTTTTTCCAAACACTGCTTAAAAAACTTTCATTCTGAGTTTTTGGAAACTCACCGATTAATTCATTGTTAAACTTAATATTCAAATCGAGCAGTTTCTTTCGATCGACTTTTCCGATTGTGGTATAGAATATTTTATCGATCTGAACCATAAAGGCCGGAATCATATAGTTAGGAAGGTATTGCTTTAGATATTGCTTTATTTCACCAGATGTAACCTCGCGATCTGCTACATAATATGCAAATAATTCGTACTTGTCCTCCTTCATCATGCTTGCTAAAACTGCACAGTTGGTTATTTCCTTATACTCAAGAATCCGGTTTTCGATTTCACTTAATTCCACACGATAACCCCTGATTTTTATCTGTGAGTCGTCTCTTCCAATAAAATCGATATCTCCTTCTTCTGTCCATTTACCAATATCACCGGTTCTATAAACGATGTCTCCATTCATAAATGGATTTGGAATAAATTTGGATATGGTATTTTCTTTATCCTGTAAATAACCTTTGGCTAATCGTTCTCCAGAAATACATATTTCACCTTCCAAACCGACCGGCTGCAAATTCATATATTTGTCGACAATGAATATTGCGCTACCACATACTGCTTTACCAATAGTGATTTTTTCGTTTTCACACAGATCATGCTTTATTGTTGCAACTATTGTATTTTCAGTAGGTCCGTATTCATTTACTAATTCAATATTTGGATTCAGACGCTTGCAGTCAATGATAAGTTGTCCTGTTACCCTTTCTCCTGCCAAAGTTACAATTCTTAAAGATTCCAACTCTTCTTTTCTCGCAACCGATAATAAGGCACTGAATAATGTAGGGACAACGATAAAATGTGAAACCTTTTTCTCTTTAATAACATCAATAATGCTCAATGGATCTTTTATATGCTCTTGATCCAGTAATACCAACCGGGAACCACTAATAATTGGTGTTAGCGCGCTAGTTAAAAACCCATCAAAGGCATAACTGAACAATTGAAGAATGTTATCTTCTTTATTAAAGTTATACTCGTTCCTTCTCCAAGCAATTGTCTTTCCAATACTTTGATGTGTTATTTGTACTCCCTTGGGATTACCCGTCGTGCCAGAGGTAAATATCGTATATGCAATACTGTTTCCAGCTACCTGCAAATTCAAATTACTCCCATCACCTATCTGCTCCAGCTTCTTAACATCTATTGCTTTAAAGTCGCAAATATCCTGTAACTCATGAATACAGGTTTGAGCAAGTTCCGTCTGATGTGTTAAAATATACTTTGTTTTCGTTAATTCCATCATATATTTCATACGCTCTGCAGGGAATTCAGGATGTAATGGCAGATATGCTGCCCCTACTTTAAATATTGCTAGCACAGCAATTAATAAATCTATTGAATTTCCAAAAATAATTCCTACAGAATCACCCTCACCGATATTTTCTTGTTGTAAAATTCTAGCTAATCTATTTGCATCTTCATTTAACTCTTGATAACTCATGTTTTCATCAATAAACTTTTTATTTCGAACTATCCTACGATAGGTTATTGCTGTAGCGTAGGGTGTAACTGCAGCTTGACTTTCAAACAAATCTTTTATAACTGCATCTTCAAACTCAGTAGCTTTTCGGCAGAAATTGTTGAGAATTTGGGTTTCTTCGGCTTTGGATAACAATCCGATATCACGAATTGTTTTTTCTTGGTTTACAATTAAATTATTTAGGACATTCATATATCGTTCGGCAAATACAAGAATATCCTTTTCTTCATATAGACCTCTGTCGTAATCGATAATGAATTTAATACGATTTTTATCAGTCATATAACTGAAGGCTATATCAAAGTCGACTCCTTTTACTTTAGTATCAAAGGCTTTATATTGTTTACCATATAAACTGATAATTTCATCGATATTTCGCTGCATTGAAAATAAGTAATGTGTTAACGCATTCCACTTTCCATCTCTTTCCAGATGGATCTCATTGATTAATTTCTCTGCAGAATAATCCTGATTCTTCATGGCTCCGATTACTTTGCATTTCACTGTCTCTAAGTAATCATGAATTAATTGGTCTCCGCTTATTTCATTTCTAATATATAAGGTGTTTACAAACATTCCAATTAATTCATCCGTCTCAGCCATACCCCTGCCATCAAAAGGAACTGCAAGAATTACGTCATCTGTATTCGTATATCTTGAAATCAGTAACTGGTATGCTGCGAGCATTACTATAAATACAGTGCAACTGTGCATTTCAGCTACCTTAGCAATTTTTTCGGATAACTCTTCATCTGTATATACAAAAACTGTATTACTGCTATGAAGTTCTGCGGCATCAACATCTTTTTTGCAAAAAGGTAAACGCAACTTTGTAACAGGGTTACGATATTCCTTCAGCCAGTATTCTTTTTGTTGGTTATACTGCTCTGTTAAGAGCATTTGATTCATGTGCACTGAGTAATCTTTATATGTAATTTTTAACGGCTTCAACTGAGCTCCGTGATATATTTGAAGTAATTCATCCAAAAAAATCATGGAAGAAGTTCCATCCGCAACGATATGATGCATGTCACAGAATAAAATCACCTGGGAGGCTGATAACCGTATCATCAGAACTCTAAATAAATATCCTTCCTCCAAATAAAATGGTTGAATAAAATCATGAACCAATTCTTCTGCTTCCTTTAATGATTCTGCTTTAAATTCTGTAATTTCGACTGCTTTTACTTCGTTGACTCTCTGATATATATCTTCCCCTTGCATAAAGAATGAAGAGCGTAAGATGTCATGTCTTTCCTCTATCTGTCTTATTGCTTCACATAATTTAGCACCATCCACATCTTCATCTATCAAAATTGCCCCATTTATATTATATTTTGTTGATAATGGATCCAGGAGAGCACTGATAAAAATTTCTTTTTGACTTGATGATACAGGATAAAACTCATGTGCATTGCTTATTAATGAGTCATCACTTGACTTGGCAATACCATGAAAGCTTTCTTTCTGTGCACTGGAAAGTCTATCGGTATTATTTATAGCTTTTTTTTTTACTGGTGCTATAAATTCATTTTCTTTCATTTCATAAATTGTTTCAAAAATCGCTTTCTTTAGTCTTTCGATATCGAATTCCGTATGCTCCGTTGAGAAGAAGCAATTACGTCCTTCCCAAACATAAACACCCTTCGTTACTAATATGTAATAAAAAAGTTCGAAATCTCCATGTAAAACAAATCGAAATAGAGAGCCATAATTAACTACTTCTATGGGAACTTCTTCATTCTCAAAGAAACGATTCATATCATTTACAAACTTTTCAGTTCTTTGATTAACGCTATCCTGCGCATTACCTTCTGCTAATTTTGTCAGCACTGCGTCAGTAGCTGCCATTGCTAACGGATGATGACAGAAGGTTCCAGCAACAAAAGTTCTTATTTCTTCATTCGGAGGACAGGACTGGTCTCCAAAACTCCAATATCCTCCATCAATGCTATCAAGAAATCTTGATTTACCTGAAACGATACCAATCGGCATACCTCCACCTACAATTTTTCCATAGGTTACAATATCTGCTTTAATACCATACCATTCTTGAGCACCACCATTACATATTCTAAAACCGGTGATAACTTCATCGAAAATAAGCGCAGTACCCCCTTGTTCTGTAATATCTCGTAATTTATGAATAAACTCAACCGGTCTGAAATCAGGACGTCTGCTTTGAACGGGCTCCACCATTACAGCAGCGATTTCATCCATATGTTCCTGGATGAATGAAAGACTTGCCTCCGTACCATAATCTAAGACATATAAATCTTTCACCATGTTTTGTAATACACCCGGTGCCATAGTCAAAGTATCCGTTTCCTCTATTCCCTGAACACCTAAAACACCATCAAAGGTACCGTGATAGGAACCTGCAAAAATAACAACCTTATCACGGCTGGTTACTGCTCTGGCAATTCTCAATGCTACCATATTTGCTTCTGTACCGGAATTATAAAAAGCTACTCTATCTACACCGGTCATTTTACAAATTTTATCCGCTACTGATCCTGCAAGATGTGACATGGGTCCTAGCGAAAAACCTTCATCCAACTGCTGCCCCAAAGCATCTGTTACAAATTTCGGATTATGACCGAAAAGATTAACACCAAACCCCATTGTCAAGTCAATATATTCATTCCCATCTACATCCCAAATCTTTGATCCTTTTGCACGGGGAGATACAAGTTGGTAAACCATTTCCTTTAAGACCGGTCTGAATCCCGCAACATTTCTATTGTTTGCATAAACTTTTCTGTAATTTTGAATGTTGTTTTTACTTCCTGCTGTTTTATTACAGAAATCTTCAATCAGTTGTTCTAAATATCCAACCTGATTCCCTGACATATTCTCGTTCTTGTGAAAGTTTATTTTATGATATGGTCTATAGGTAATTATTTTACTGCTATTTCCTGTTGAAGCTTTACTTTTATATTCGGGTATTACTGATTCTTTTTGTGTATTACCCAAATTATTCACATCATCCCTATTGCTTCGTTCAGGAGTAACATTGCCAAGCAGCTGTAATTGCAATTTCATAACCTCAAGCTGCCCTTCCATAATTGTTTTGACTTCCTCATTGGCAATTAAATTGCTTTTAAAAGTAACATTATTATACTTCTCTTCTTGTCTAACTTCTGTGCTGGCAACAGCTATTTCTTTTTCATACTCCTTCTTATCATATTTATGTTCTTCCATGGTTATATTCTGTCCTAAATATTCAGTAAGTTTTGCTACTGATGAAAGTCCTTGAAACAGCTCATTAACCGGAATATCAATCTTATAGATATTTCGGATGGAGTTCTTTAACTGCATTAAGCCCATTGAATCAATACCCATACCGATAAACTGTTCATAAATGTCCACTTCTTGTTCTTTTAGTCCTGACACACTGCACACTAGGCTGATGATTTTGTTTGTAAGGACATCCGTATTTTCATATTTTTCATATTTTTCATTAATTCCAATCTCTTCCATGCTATTCTCTCCTGTGTAATCCATCCAACATCTACTCTTCTCAAAGACATATGTTGGAGTACTTACTT
Source organism: Bacillota bacterium (assembly GCA_023435895.1). Lineage (GTDB taxonomy): Bacteria > Bacillota > Clostridia > Lachnospirales > Lachnospiraceae > Mobilitalea. The sequence goes on along the minus strand of JAEZLH010000034.1, from coordinate 49,838 downwards.
TAGAATAAACTTCATCACTATATATCTTACTCCAGGAAATTGGTGCTCCTTTGACATAGTAATCAGCCAGCTGAGCAAAATATTCTTCCATCTTTTCTTCATTTTCAAAATCAAAAATCTTCTGTTGTACTTCTTGACCTAATTTTGCTCTTTCATTACGTGAAATTTCAAAATCCTTCGGATCAAAACTCTCATCATTAACAACTTTATGTACTCCATAGTAAATAAGGTCATTTACATCTTCTTTCCCATTTACCAGGAATGTATTTAGCTTATTCAATAACTCTTCTCTATTTCGGATTACAATGGCCAAGCGATAATTATAATGTTTTCTTCTGCTCGTCGTCATGTAACAGATATTCTCAACTGGTACTAAAGCACCGTCTTCTTGTAAGAAATTAATATAGGATTCCACCAGTTTCATTAATGAATCCTTTGTCTTTGCTGACAAAGTGAGAATATTACTTTTCTTTTCTTCACATAATTCTTTACTTTGATATCCTTCCAGCACTACATGACAGTTGGTACCGCTAAATCCGAATGAACTGATTCCACATCTAAAATCGCTCCCCTTTACAGCAACCTTCTGTAATTTATCCGCTATGGAAAGAGGTGAATCCATCATATTAATTCGATGATTTAGTTTTTTAAAATGAACAAGCGGCGGAATCATTCCATACTTCTCCATTAAGGCAACTTTAATAACACCTGCAATACCAGCCGCTTCAAAAAGATGCCCGATATTTGCCTTTACAGATCCAACCCTACAGAATTCCTTCTTATCCGTATAGCGTGCAAATGCTTTACAAATACCATCAATTTCGATGGGGTCACCTAATTTGGTTCCGGTACCATGTGTTTCAATATAACTTAATGATGCAGGATCAATCTTTGCATTCTCCCAGGCATCACATAATAATTCTGTCTGTGAAAGACTATTTGGTGCAGTGATACCAGCTGTCTTTCCGTCCTGATTGATTGCACTACCTTTTATTACAGCATAAATATTGTCATGATCCTTTTTTGCCTGCTTTAAAGATTTCAGTATTATAACTCCTACGCCTTCACCACATCCTGTCCCATCGGAACTGTCATCAAAAACCTTAGCTCTAGAATCAGAAGCTTCGATACCTATCTTTGTTTTTATCGGAAGAAGATTAATTTTTACACCGCCTGCGACCGCCATATTGCATTCGCCATTAAGAATCGCTTTATAAGCCGAATGCACTGCAACCAACGAAGAGGAGCAGGCAGTGTCCATAGTAATAGAAGGTCCTTTTAAATCCAGTGTGTAGGATGTTCTTCCGGAAATCATGGAATAAAGGTTTCCAATTGCATAATCTGAGTGATTATCTTTGATGGAAAGGGAAGTCAATCGCTCATAATCGAAGATTGATTTTGATGCACCAACATACACTCCAATCTTGTCATCTTCTCCGTTCTCCGTTACATAACCTGCTTCCTCCAATGCTTTATACGCACTTTGTAAGAATAATCTCTGGCAGGGATTTAGTATTTGTGCTTCTTTCGGAGTAATTTTAAAAAATGAATAATCAAATCCTGATATTTCATCTAGGTAGCCGCCCTCAACCATATCCTTTTCAGTAAATGTTTCTGCTACCACATTGATATAGTCTTTCACATCATTTTTCCTATCCTCTGGATATTCTCCAATACAATCAATGCCGGCTTTCAGATTCATCCAATATTCTTTTGCACTATTCGCACCTGGAAATCTACAGTCAATTCCAATAATCGCAACATCCTGCTCATTTTCTTCCTCAATCATCCCGTCTGTTTTTCCTGATTTTACTACAGTATTTTCCAAATCATATAAATAGTCTGCCAGCTTCAGTATTGTTGAATACGCAAATAAGTCCGTAATGGATATTGGTGCGTTAAATTCTTCTTTGATTAATTCAACAATCTTAATTAGCTGTAGCGAAGATAGTCCTGCCGAAAAAAAGCTGTCCTCAATATCTAATTCCCCATTATCGGCAACCACTTTGAAAATCCTCAGTAATTTATTTTCGATCGGTGATGTATCATGCACCAATTGAACTAATTCTTCCTTCTTTGAGTGATCAAAATTGAACTCATCGTTTTCAAAGCGTTTTTTTAGTTCATTTCTTTTAATTTTTCCTGAATCAGTTTTAGGAATGCTATCAATTAATGTTACAAAATCAACGTTCCAGATACCATGGGAATTCAAATAGACCTTTACCTTCTTTGACAGTTCTGCAAATTCTTTTTCTTCAAGTTTATCTTCTATAAAAACAGCTATGCTATCCTCTTTAGAATTTTTATTATATACTCCACAAGCTGCAACCTTACCAGATTTAATTCCTTCCACTTGTTCACATAATCGATCAATATCATGAGGATAATAATTCTGACCATTAATCAAAATCAATTCTTTCGCTCGTCCAGTAATAACCAAATTACCATCTCGTAAATAACCAATATCCCCAGTCTTTAACCAACCATCCTGAGAAAACACCTCTTTCGTGGCTTCTGCATCTTTATAATAACCACTCATTACGGTTTTTCCACATACCTGAATATGTCCGATAACATATTCCCCCATAACCTCATTCACATCATTACAGATTCGAACCTTGCAAGCTGGTAATGCGCTGCCCACTTCAACGAATGTTATGGTATTGTCATTCACTTCTGATAATTCCTCTACTTTTTCTCCGATATTGATCCTGCTTCGATCCAAGTTAACACTGACAAAATTTTTATTATTATCCAAAACAGTAATTACTACCGTTGCTTCTGTCATGCCATATCCAGGACAGATAACATTTGAATGTAAACCATAAGCTTCCATAACCTTACTGAAGGTATCACAAGCCCCTGCATCAATTGGTTCCGCGCCATTCCAGATAATTCTGATGGAAGATAAATCCCAGCTATGTCCACCTTTCATAGCAATCGAAGCTAAATATTTAAAGCCGAAGTTCGGGGATGCGGTAATGGTAGGATGATGTTGACTAATCTTATTCATATAGCAAACCGGATTATAAACAAACAGTGATTTAGGCATAATATACTGCTTCAACCCTTTTACAAGTGGTAAAATATGCATAACAATTAGTCCTAGATTATGTGTTAACGGAAGCCAATTCATTAGTACTTCATCATCTGTGATATTATCCTTTTCAACCACACCATCTACCACTAACATCAAATTTTCATGAGTAATCTCAACCCCTTTAGGTGTTCCGGTTGAACCTGATGAAAACTGAATCATTGTAATATCGGAAGGTTCTGCTTTCGCTATTATCCCTTCTGAATTTTCGGCGCGAATCATTTCCGAATCCACAAATTTTTTGGATACCAATTCCGACTTCCCTGGATGTTCCTTTTCTATATATCTTTTAAAATTCTCTATTGTTTGCTCATTACAAACAATGTGGGAATTTTCAACTTTCTCCCATACATTATACAGAAGCAAATAATTCTCATCCGATGTCGCTACTGAAATAGGCACCGGAATAATGCCCCCTAAGATACAAGCCCAGAAGATATGAATAAAATCATCTACTGCATCTAACTGAAAAATCAGCTTATCTCCCTTTTTCATGCCTATTTTCTGCAATCCAAATAAACATTTCCTAGAAACCATATAAGCTTCGTTATAGGATTCATAATATTCTTCCTCTGGACTGTTAATATAAACAATTCCCTGTTCGAGCTTTTGGGAAACATCTGAGAAAGCGGTAACTAAATCAGTATACTTTTTCATAATTGATACCTGCCCTTCTTATAATTTCATTTGCTGATTTCACATAAGCAGTAGGATATTCTCTCTTCATAATATTGGTCAGTACATATCCAGGCCCAACCTCCCAATACTGATCTATGTTCCTGCTTACTAGGTACTCCATCATTTGCCTCCATTTAACTGTGCTTACCATTTGGCGGCACAACAAAGGATATATTTGAGTTTCATCAAAGTAAGGTCTTCCTGTTATATTAGATAGTACGATATTCTTCATTTCTTTAAAGGTAACTTCTCTTAATCTTGTACTAAATTCCTCCTGGGCAGCCAGCATATATTTCGTATGAAAAGCACCAAGACTATTAATAACTTTTCCATGAAATAATTCAGAGGTTCCCTCAATCAGTTTTATAACAGCCTTCTCCGATCCCGCTACAATCTTCTGTATTTTGCTGTTATCACAAGACAAACTTACAAAGTCAACTTCATCAGAAAATCTAAGACATTCCTTATTAATAGCATCATTGGAGGCACTTCCCAAATTTGCCATCGCAAATTTCCCTGTGGTTTCCGCTTTTGCCATCAACCTTCCTCTTGTTTGAACCAGCTTTACCGCCTCCTCAAAGTCTAGGCATCCTGAACAGGTTAATGCAGAATACTCACCAATACTATGTCCCGCAAAATACTGGATTGGACTCTCAATATGTTCTTTTAAAACCTCAAAAATAGCAATACTTAAAACCAGAATACAAATTTGTGCATGTTCGGTCTTTTGAAGCATATGTTTGTCCTGGCATATCTTATAAACATCCTGTCCAATTATCTCGGATGCTCTATCATAAATATCTCTTACAACTTGATATTGCTGGTAAAATTCATTACCCATCCCTTGATATTGAGATGCCTGTCCAGGAAACAGTACTGCTATCCTATTCATACACAACTCCCCTCTAATTTCGTACTGCGAAAATAACAATCCACCGTTTGGTTAATGATATGTATCATTCCTTGCCATTCCTCCAGCATGAAAAAATGATCTCCGTTAAATATAATTTCTTTGCATGAACCACTTGTGTAATCCGCCCAATGAATCATCTCGCCAGCTTTCACTGTACTATCTTGACTTCCATACATTACTGTTAAATTACAATTCAGCTTCTCTTTTTCTCTGTTGACTTTATATGTCTCAACTAGTTTAAAGTCATTTCTTAAGATGGGTAAGAAGTATCTACTGGCATCACTGTTATCTAAAATTTCCTTTGGGGTTCCGCCATATATAAGAAGCATTTCCTTAAATTCTTTCTCTCCCAGGTCGGATAAAATTCTCTCCGTACCGCAATATGGGGGATTCTTAGCTGCTACAAATATATGAGCTAATTCATTTGTTCCATCGCATTGCAGCTTTTTAGCAATTTCATATGTCAGCAGACTACCCATACTATAGCCAAAAAGCATAACTGGGCTTTCGTTAAGCTTGCCTTTGACTTTGATATATAAATCATCAATCGCTTCATATATATCCTGATATTGCTTATCAGATAATCTTTCCCCTCTGCCGGCTAACTCAATAAGTTGCAAATCAATTCTTGGATCCAATCCCTTTTTCCATTTGCTATATATATACGAAGAACCTCCGGCATAGGGAAAGCAAAATAGTTTCACTTTATTTATTAAATTCTTTTCCATAAACTCTAAGCTCCAAGTAAAACAAACTTATAAATTTCTCCATAAATTGGAACCACTTCCGGAGTTATACCTTTTTCAATCTCATCAATAATTTTTTCTCTTTGTTCTTTCATACTGTCATTCACTGCCGGCCACTGTACATTTATTTCATTTATTCCTTCTTTTATGTATTCTTTACTTATGTTCAAATTCAATTTCTGCCAATCGCTTGTGATTTCATAAGAACCAATTTCTTGTTGGTTAATACTGATCATCACTTTTTTTACCTCATCACTTTTTATATTTGCACGATAAATCAATTCCGATTGAATATCTACCGGCTGATTTGTTGTAAATATAAAACCGGTATCCTCCCCATAAGCGGTCAGATATCCATAGCGTCTTAGTTTTTCAGGAATGGTGGACCAGTTATACTGTGCTTCCTTCTGTGACAAAGCATTTACATAATAATCTGAACTTAATAAACTGATGGTTCCACGTTGAAGACCATATGCTTTATTTCTTACCTCTAAGATATGCTGAACTAATTCCTCGCTCTTTAAAACATTTCCTATGGCATCTATTAATTTACGATCCAGTAATAATCCCTTATTTTCTGTTAAATAACGTTGTCCCTGTTCCGATATCCCTCCAATGTACCCCTCCGTCTGCTTACTCATCCAAATAGGTAGGGTTCTACACTGAAAATCAATAAATTCTTTCATTGTATCTCGGATTTCAGGCCATTCCATAATTGCTTTTTCTAAATGATACTGGATAATTTCATCTTCCTGGCCCCAGTGTGCATTATGGATGGCAGCAAGAAAATGTGCCTGGCTTTCCACCTTCTTATCAATATTCATTTCACGATTTATAGTTTCAGAAATATCCTGATTTAAAATGACCCCAGCAACACTTCTCATAAGAATTCTTATGCCCTTTAAAGACAAATGACAATAGTCCATAAAGAATTCTCGGCCAATTAATGAACCTTCCTGATAAAACAAATCATGCATATCGATATATTGAATTCCTTTATATCTAACAGCGGCATTTTTCAATGCCTCTTGCACTACTGAAAATGCCCTTGGTGTATTTATTTTTGGATAAATCATTGTGATATCCTTGATTTTTGTATAAACTTGTTCAGCCTTATCATTCATCCCTAAGCTATTATATGATTTTGCTAACGAATACCATAATTTTGTACCTGCATATTCGTGCATACTTTCTTCTGTTTCAAGCATTTTGATACAATCTTTATAATCGCCAGCGTCCATCATAGTTTTGGTTATATCAAAAAGTAGGTTCCATCTACTGCACTCTCCATCCATTAGCCAATTAACACCGATGTCAGGATCCTTCCAATCACATAAGTTAAATTCAGGAATTATAACAATCACCGGAATTTCTTTACATGTAAATAAATTATTTAGGTGGCTATATAAATTTTCCACATTCCTTACCAAAAATTCATTGCAATATTGAACAAGACCATTAAGACCTTCTTCTCTTATCACTTTGCTAACTTCAAATTTATGGTTTTCCCAAATATCATTTACATCCCAGTTATTGCCTGCAAACAAAACTACCATATCTGGATTTAACTCAGCGCTTTCATTAATTAAGTTTATCATCATCTCATAGCTTAAATCTGTTCTTGCAAGATCAATGACTTCATATTCATTAACCGCCATCTCATGAAGAGTATTTTCTAATTCCATTGCAGGATTATAGACAGGATCATAAAAATATCCACGCGCTGCTGATTCACCTATTAATACCACTCTTTTTTTGGTAGACTTGGGTACAATATTCATATTCCTTGCCCAGAAATTCATTTCATCCATCCTATCTTCATCTATCACATAACCACTGTCATTATTGTCTGAATTTCTACGCCAAATCCCAACCTTATTAGTTTTTCCTAAGACTTTTTCATTTTTATCTTCATCATTACTTTGGTGCAAGTACATCAAAGCAATCGTTTTTAATAGCTCATTCTCATCCTTCTCTGCTAAATGGCTCACTTGATTAATATAATCTTTTATTATTCCGTTTGGTCTCTGCATATTCCTCTCCTTTTCCTGATTTATGTTTTTTACATCAATGTATAAACCATACTGTTTACATTGGTTTTTGAAATTTTCTCGCGTTCCACGAAGTACTTCCACATCTCAGGTATATATTCCTTCAATACAACAAAATCCTCCAAGACCAAGACATCCATCTGAGAACGAATAAAACATTTGATTGCATCGATTGGAGAACACACAATGGGTTCCCCTCTCATATTAAAGGATGTATTTAAAACCAATGGACAGCCCGACATCTCATCAAATTTTTCAATTAGCCTTGAATATCTTCCGTTGTCCTTTTCTGTAACGGTCTGTAAACGCCCAGAGCCATCAACATGTGTAATCGCAGGCAAATCTAAATCTGAAACAACCTGACAAGTCTCCAACATATATGGAGATTCATAATCAATGCTAAAATGCTCATGCACCTTCTCTCTTAATATTGAAGGTGCAAAAGGACGAAAGCTTTCTCTCTTCTTTACCATGCTATTAATCAAATCACGCATATTTGCCTTTCTCGGATCAGCAATAATTGATCTTGCACCTAATGCCCTTGGCCCGAATTCCATTCTTCCGTGGAACCAGCCTATTACATTACCATCCTCCAGTTTTTCACATATATAGGTCAGCATCTCATCCTCTTTATCTCTAAAATCCAGATAATTGATAGAAGCTTCCTCTAAAATTCCAAGGATATATTCCAGTGTATAGCCTGGTCCAAGATATGCATTCTCAAGAGGTCTTATCCGATTACCAAACAACTTTTTATATACATACGCAGCGGCGCCAATTGCTCCCCCTGCGTCACCTGCGGCTGGTTGAACAAAGACATTCTTAAAGGGGCCATTTTTATGTATTTTCCCTACAGCAACGCAGTTTAATGCCACTCCTCCTGCAAGGCACAAGCTGTCACAGGGATGTTTTTCATAAACATATATAGCTTTTTCAAATAACAGCTCTTCAATCACTACCTGAATGGATTTTGCCATATCTTTATGAAATTGTAGTAATTTGCTTTCAGGCGTTCTCCCTTTATAACCAAACAACTCTTCCATTTTGTTAGAATACATTACATCTTCAGAAACATAAGAAAAATACTCATAGTTTAATTTAAAGGAACCACCCTCATGTTCTGCAATCATCTGATATATTTTATCTACCTGATTTGCTTCTCCATATGGTGCTAGCCCCATTACTTTGTACTCACCGTCATTTACTTCAAACCCAAGATATGCTGTAATTGCGCTATATAAAAGACCAATCGAATCCGGAAAATCCACGCTCTCATAGATATCAATATTGTCTCCATCTGCATAGCCATACGTCATACACTGCCACTCACCAACTCCATCAACTGTAAGAATATCCGCTCTCTCATATCCTGAAAAAAAGTATGAACTGGCACCGTGAGAAAGATGATGTTTTACATAATGTAATTCTCCCTGATATCCAAGCTTCTCTCTAATTTCTCTTTCAAACTTTCTAGAATCAATTAAAACTCCGGCAATACCTTTTTTTCTGGCATTAGAATTGTTTGATTGAAGCCCCATCCAGATTTGTCTTGAAAGCTTTTCATATGGCTCTTCATAATATGCGATGGCATCCACTTCCTGTATATCAACGTTAGCAGCCTCCAAACAATACTGAAAGGAATTCATCGGTACTGAAAAATCATGCTTAATTCTTGTAAATCTCTCCTCCTGTGCTGACGCGATCAGTACTCCGTCTTTAATAATGCAACAGGATGCATCATGATATCCAAATGATACTCCTATTACTACTTGCTTTTCTCCATTTAGTTTTGTACTCATTCCAAGCTCCTCTCATAAAATACATTTCATTTTAAAAAATAATATAATTCTTTAAGAGTGACATTTTTTATTTCTTTTACTGTATTTCCTTGCAAACATATGGCTAGCTTATAGCCCGATTCCAAATCTATTAAACTGAAATAAACACTTCCAAGTAAATCATCTGATATCTTGATTTGATCTGCAATTATTTCAATACAGAACTCATTCAAGGGTTTTGACAGCCCATATCCAAGGTATTTCAAATAACTTTCTTTTAATGTCCAAAATTCATAAAACAGTTCTCTTCTCTTATTTTCTTTTGCTTTATAAATCGCTTGATACTCTTTAGGATGAAAATAGTTTCGTGCAATATTCAAATCAATTTCCTTGATTTCTTCAACATCTATACCAACTTCCTGATTATCAAATACAGCTACAACCCAACTACCTGAATGAGAGATATTATAAAAACAATCAGGAATATTTTTAAGAAATGGTTTTCCATAATAATTTTTTTCAATTTCATAATTATCAATTCCCTTTATAGAAAGAAGGTAATACATAATCAGGATCTCTGCATAACAGCATCTGGCTTGATCCCAGTGGTTACGAAAACTGTTAACCTGCTTTATTCTATAAAGTGGTAATATCTTGTAAAGCCTCTTAAATAATTCCTCATCTTCCTCTGATGATATCTTTAAAGTAAAAACTATAGCCATAAATACCCTCTGCCCACGAGTTGGTAATCCAATCACTTCTATTGATTTATTTATTGTTAATGATTTACTCCTTGTTTATATAATTGGTAATAAAGATCATTTCTTCTATCTTGCTTTAAGGGAAACTTACTCCTAAATGCTGTTATATTATTCTCAATCTCAAATACTTCCAACTCATTTCCAATCAAAATGCTATGTAAACTATTCCCCTCCGGGTCATAAATTACGCTATCGCCTGAATAAAGGGTATCCTTCTGCACCCCGGTACAATTAACCCCAATCATATACACCTGATTTTCAATCGCTCTTGCTTTCAGCAACGTTAACCAATGTTCTCTTCTCACCTCTGGCCAATTTGCTGCAACAATAATAATTTCCGCATCATTAGAAACACTTTGAAACAACTCTGGAAAACGTAAGTCATAACAAAGAAAGGGACTAAAAGATCTATTATTTATATTTACAACTTTTGTTTGATTGCCACTACAATAGTGTAAATTCTCACCGCCATAAGTAAATGGATGAATTTTTATATAATCTGTAATAATTACACCTTCCTGATCTATAATAGAATAATGATTTTCACCCTTATCCCCCTGTAATTTAACCCATCCAAAACCTATATTAATCTGATACTTAATCCCGAATTCCCTTATCCGATCGCAAATTTTTTTATCGTACTTACTAATTTTTAGTACGTTCATTGAAAAACCAGTAAAACTCATTTCCGGGAAAAGGATTAATTCTGAACCTTTCTCTTTGGCTTCCTGTATTCGCAATTCCGCTTTCTTTAGATTTTGTTCAACCTCTTCATATATGATCTCTGATTGGCACAATGCTACTTTCACTTAGAAACCCTTCCACCTTTCTGGTAATTCTTATGGTGACATTATATTGCTAAATCAATTGCATAGTTCTGTTTCCATTTTTCTTTCTCTCTTTATTGTTTCAGCAATTTCATACTTTGACGGTTTATATATATCCTCATCTATCATTTGCTTATATCTCAAATACTTTGAGAAACTCTTTACAATAAACTGAAATGCAGCTTCAGCAGCTTTTGGATTTTTACTCAGCTTATGAGAAGCATCCTTAATAATTATTTTGTCCTTAATATTTTCATAATCTAATCCAAATACATCATAATAATCGGATAAGTCAACCCATTCATCGTTTTCGGCAAAGATTGCAATCATATTTGTTTTGAGATTCTTCAATTCTTTTTTTGTATTACTCTTTCCTGTATAATGATTAATGATTGCGTCATCCAAATAATTATCAATATCTATAACATGCTTTACCACTTTTCTATTTCCATATATTTTACCTTGCTGTCTACCTTGTATAATATCCTCACTTAAAACATGATCTAAGGTTCTATTTAAATTAATTACACCTACTAATGATATAAACAAATTAACATCCGTACTTTCATTGTAAGCAAAATATTTTATTAATACTCTTGCTGTTAGGCTTATACCAAGTACACCCAACTCAGAATATGCCATATTGTTTTTAACATATTCTATGATATCATCAAAATCACTATAAGCTCCGGATAATGTAAATTCCAAATGATCCCCATCACTAATACCTGCATGATTGGTATAATCAAATCGTAATACATTAAATCCATTACCAACCAATAACATGCTTAACGTTAGATTATCTTTCATCGTAGCTTCAAACTGGCATGGAATCACGATTAATGGCCTAAGTTCATCGTCTGCAAAATTATATATAGCTTGAATATTCTTCGCGCTTTTATTTTTTACGCATATAAATTTACCATAAAAATCCATAAATTAACCTTTCCTAAACAATTAGTAGCGTCATAGCCTACACTGGCTTTTGATTCGAATTATTATTTGATAATTCAATGTTGCTTACCTTTTTCTTGATACTTTCCTACCATAAGTGAAATGGTTACTACAACATGTGCAGCAAATATTACACCTGTGATATTTTTATCATTAAACAGATAAATAACCATTTCCATTAATATCTCAACAATAAATATAACGACAACAATCCTTTTGTAAAAATCCGCTTCCAGTTTGCTGATTTTTTTGTTTTCGCTTTGAACTGGCGCTAATTTCGCTATTATTAACCCTAAAGCAACTTCTACAAGAAGAAATTGAGCTAATACATCAATAGAACATATAAATTGAGCAACCCAAATTGCCATTAGGATAACTGAGTTTGATAAAATGAAGCATTTCCATGCTTTATTCGCATGGTATCCCCCTGCAAAACTTCTGAGTGGAATAAACGCTATAAGAAATACGGAAATCAATAGGACTTTGTCCAAAAGTAGTCCTATTATCATTGCTACCACAAAATTAACGAACATCTCCAACATCAGTGTGTATCCATAAGAATACACACTGATGTCTTCTTCCTTAATTAGTCCAGCAGCCATCTGTTTTACAAGAAAGGTTTCAATTTTTCTTTCAATCATACTTCTCTCACTTTGTTTTTTTAAATTTATTTGCAGCTTCTGGAAATTCTGGTTGATGGAAAACCCATGCACATGCAATATTTGCACTTTGTGCAACTAATACTATCGCAATGCAATTAAATACTCTTAATAATTTGATGAAATTCTTTTTCTTTGTAAACATTGTAAATTCCTCCTTGTTTTTTCTTTATTTTACATATTATTATGATGCATTACAACAAATTGGATTTTTTTGTAATCTGAAGGGCGATTTTTGCAATACAAAAACGGTGATTAATTTCATAAAACACATAAAAAAAGCGTAAACGCTGTGAGAAATATAAACACAGCATTTACACTGATTAAAAACGATATTACAGTAAATGTAATACTATCACTATTATATAATCAACTATAATAAATATAGTTGCAACTAACTGACTGGTAGGATTAAGATGGCAGTAAATTTCATATCATCAGTAAAACATTCCAAATATCCCCCATACTTTTTAACTGTATTTTTAACACTTTCTAAGCCAATTCCATGTAATTCCCTATCCTTTTTAGATGTAATAAATCTACCCTTATCCATCCTTATGTTTCCACTATAATCATTAACAATTTTTATGACATTATGACTTGTCTCACAATTAACAAAGATACGAACTGTAACCTTTCTTTCAATTTTGCATTCAATTGCAGCAACAATTGCATTATCAAGAAGATTTCCTAACATGATGATCAAATCCGAAGGTGTAACCCCATTCAACTCTACACAAGGCTCTACATATGCATCATAAGTAATCTGATTTTGGGCTGCCTGCATCTTTTTTTCACTTAAAACTGCATTTATGGTATGATTATCGCAATAGACTATTGTTTCATTTTTTTCAAGCTCTATATGCAACTCATCTAATATCCCCAGTATGTCATCACCATTCTCACCTTTTGCCAATTGCCCTATCGCCTTTAAATAATGATTCGTATTATGAATAAATTCTTTATATTTCTCGTTCAATACTTCAATCTGTTCGTAATATTTTAAATCCATATTTTGTTTTGATATAATAAGTTCTTGTTGCATTCCTTTTTCCATTTGTTCCGAATATCGATTGAAGGCATAAAACATTAATATATTTCCCAATAATAAAAACGCAAAGCATACCACCATAATGAATTGCAACCGTATATGACCTACTAAATTGATACCCGCATAATATGTTGACAACATGATACCCAAACTTGAAATAGGAACAAATAAATACATAAGGAACACTTTTATGTCAATGCGCCGTTTTGTACCCTTTGGGATTTGTTTTGCTACAGTAAATAATAAATATGTTAATAATTTCAGTGTTAGTAACTGCCAAGGCATAGCGGTCAAATCTGTGAAACCACTTTCTTTCACAATGTAGGATGGAATTCTTAATAATATTACAAACAAAAATTCACATCCCAATATTAGGCTAAATGTAATTATAAAATAACCTAGTTTTATCCATCTATTTCCTTCAAAACAGTAATAGACAAAAATCAAATAAATGAAAGGTACTAATATTAAATTCACATTAGCATTATCCAGATTATTTGTTATAAACAAAGAAAGAATTGCTATTACTATTACGATACTTCGGATAAATGCATTACTTAAATCTCTTCTCAAATCAAAAAAACTTCTAAAAAAGTCATATAGAATATATATTTCAAATATGCAAGTCATTAATAATATAATACGATTTAACAAATTTGACTTCTCCTAATTAGTATACTTTAAACCTAAATATTCTGCTAATGCTTTTCGCAATTCTTTCTCTTTCGATCTAGCAATAGTTAAAACAGTTCCATCTACCAACTCTAATTCTGTGTTTGTTTTTATCTTAATATATTTCAGATTTACAATATAACTATTATGAACATATACAAACCCATGATTTTTTAGCACTAAGTGCAAGTCTTTTACTTTTTCTTTACTTTTTATCTTTCTTTCAAATTCATAATGTATAACATTTGAACACATATAAATATCACTACCATGTTTTGACACAGCAATATAAAGAATTTCAGAAGGTTTTAATTTTACTGAATTATAATGATTAAAACCAATAATATATGGTTCCTTTTCTACGTTTTTAATCTTTTCAATAATCGGTTTCATCTCTCGCAGCATGCGGCTATCACCATACTGTTTTAACAAATAACGAAACGGGGTAACTTCAAATGATTTAACTGTCGGTTTTACTTTGCCTGAACAAAAGACTAACGTAGTGTTTATGTACTTTTCTCTGTATAGTTTCGCCGTTCTATTACCATCCATGTTGCCCATTTGCATATCTAATATTAATAAATCATACTCTATATCCTTACCCAAGCTAAGAATTAATTCCTCTCCTGAATAATATTCATAAAAAATTACGTTTTTTTCTTCTAACCCGCTGGCTAGAATAATATTTTTTATATATTGTATAAAAATCAGATCATCGTCACAAATCGCTATATTATACATTCCGTTCAACACTCCTAAGTATTCTCTGTTAATATAGTTATTTATTAATTTCTATTTATCATAGACAAAATCATCGTTATCTTTTTTCTATTAATTATTCATTATAAGCACCCCCTACTTTAAATATATCATAAATTTTTACAATTTTAAAGTATAATTATGTAAAATAATATATTTTTATGTATATCTTATGACGTATATTGTTATTTCAAGTAATATTATTACAAATCACTATCTTCCACTACGAAGGCACTACGAAGCCTGCCCAGTTCCATGATATTTATTAAACTGTCTATTTATGTTCTATGTCTACCGATTATATGGGTTTATCAATCCCTCTAATTGTAAAAGGAAAATCTACGATAACAATTTAAACAAGCTTAAGCTGGATAAAAAATGCTTTCCACCCAGCTTAAAAAAATATTATTTCTTCCGAAAAAGATGTTTTTATGAATCGATTAATGCTAAGCAAGAACTCTATATCTCTAAAGTCTTCGGGGAAGATTGAATGCGTATGTAGGATATATAAAACCGATATAATCGTAAACTTCATTGCTGTCATGATGTCCCTTTCCCATTGACACTAGCTTACAATCGGGTAGCGCTTTTGCTATTCTTTTAGCCACCTGCAAGTTGTTTCCCGTTCCTGTAAAGTAATAAATAACACTTTTCAATTTAAAACACCTTCGATTTTATATAATAAATAAGGATTCCTGTTCAACCGCAAACCATGTTCCAAAAATGTCATCACTACGATCATTTTTCAAAATAATCCCCTTCTTCAAGATCTGTGATTAGGTTGGGGTGTACTGGCTTCCAATTAAGAAGTTCTTGAGTCTGCACACTTGACCTTGGTATATCTAGAGCTGCTATCGCACCTAGAAAACCAAAATGAGCCATAGCTTCTTCCGGTGTTATACTGACTACAGGCAAATTAAGCTGGCGACCAATTACATTGGCAATATCATAAAACGGGATACCTTCATCTCCAACCCCGTCCAGCTTTGATCCTGCCGGAGCTTCCTCCACCGCCAAACGGAAAAGACAAGCAGCATCAAGGCGGTGTACTGCCGGCCAACGATTGGCTCCATCGCCGATGTATGCAGAACAGCCTTTCTCACGGGCGATACTGATTAACTTAGGTATAAAGCCTTTGTCATGGTCTCCATGGACAGAGGTTGAAAGTGAAACCACCGATGCCCGCACACCTCGTTTCGCAAATTCTAATGTTGCATGATCGGATTCGGTACCATTCGCGTGTGCTGTGGTCAGAAAAGCCTTGCCTGTTCCTTCTAGGACCTCTCCAATTGCTTTGATTGCTTGTAAATCGGTAGCCAGCGAACCCGCAAAATTTGAAAAATCATGATTGAAAGCCAGATGTATGACACCATCTGCAATAGCAGCACCGGTACGAAGGCTAGCCAGGTCATCAAGTGAACCGTAATGTACTTCGGCTCCCGCTTCTTTTAATTTTAATGCTCCTTTCTCGGAGCGGGTTAATCCAATAACCTTATGTCCCGCATCAATGAGTTCTCGGACAACTTCAGAACCTATATAACCAGTTGCACCTGTAACGAAAATACGCATAATAAAAACCTCCTAATATAAATGATTCAATATTTTATTGTTACAATTTTATTTATATGTAACTTGTAACTATGATTATACTACTTCATTTTATAACTTACAATATTTATTTTTTGTAACTTGTTACTAAGACTGTTAACAGATGCTAATCGTTTAAAATTATGAATACCCTGTTTTATTGACTATCTATAGATGCCTAAGGCTATTCAATGGACTAACTAACAAAAGCCCTTAACAATCCTATTCTTTAGGAACGTTAAGGGCCATGATATGTGTGATTGTATTCCAGAGCATTATTAATCTCACAGAAAACTTAGTTCTACGTTATATTTCGTTGTAAAAAGAAGATAGCAGTCTCACTTCTCTTATTTCCTCACTTTATTTATTTGCATTTTTAAGCCCTCTTATTAGAAGACTTATAACATATTCTATGTTTTGCTTACGGTTAGGAAATTCGAATGAATTGGGATGAATAAATACACTGGTTGCATGATACACCGCTATCGCTGCTTGATGAGGAAATTCTTCAAAAAATATATTCTCTTTGATTCCTTGTACTATAATTCCTTCTATACTATCAATTCCTTCTTCTATACTTCTTTCTATTACGACCCTTGAACTTTGGGCTAATTTCAGATAATTACCGAACATTTCAGGATCATTTATGGCACTGCGGCGTTTCGATTCCGCAAATTCCTCCAGTAAACGAAAAAGCTTACGATCGGCGGGTATATCTGCATTTAATATCTCCTTTGACGAAGCATGTAGATTGGAAAGCCAACGTTCCGTAACTGCGTTCCAAAGGTCAGTCTTTCCATTAAAATATCTATAAAGAGCAGCATGACTAACATTTAATGATTTAGCTACATCTGATATATTTGCTTTTTCAGGGCCAAAACGACGAATAACTTCCTCTGTGGTCTTGATTATTATTTCTTTATCTAATGAGATCTTTTCCAAAGCAATCACCTCTTGTTCTAAACTGTAGTAGTTTTTAAGCCTTCTCCAAAGACTATTATTATTAATAAAATTTTATGTTATATAAAAACTGTCGCGAAACTATTTTATATGCATATTCAAACCTATACGAAAAAGAAACTCCATATAAAATTGCATTAATTGATCTTTCTTTTAATTTGATATTATATCACTGTTAGTTTTATGTTTCAAGTTACGTTTTTTGTAATCAGTTCGTTACCTCCACTTTATTCTCATAGATTTCTCTCATTTATTATAGTTAACTGGACTTATTAACTCCATAATTAATTATAAATCATTGTGAAAACTTCTACATTTTTTCCTTTTATACAGCAAAAAGCACCCGTTTTGACTACAAAATGAGTGCTTCATTAAATCTTAGAATCTTTATTACTTCACTGCCATGATTAATTCTCTGTTTCTAAATATCTTTTCCATATATTATATAATATGGCTAATAACTTCCCTTACTTTTCATCTTTGAAATATTGGACAAATTGATATAATCTTGATTTCTAATCAAAAAGCTCCTAATAAAAGGAGCTTTTCGCATATACATTGGGGTTACTTTACTACATCATATCCTTGATCTTCTATCGCGGTTTTGATTATATCAATTGCCACGCTATCAGAATCATATTCAACTGTAACCGTTTTCCCTTTCAGGTCTACTGCTACACTTCCAATCCCGATCAATTGACCTACCGATTTTTTAACTGCATTCTCACAGTGACTGCAGGACATTCCTTCTACATTTAATACTATTTTCTCCATATTAGGTCCCTTTCTTATTTCAAATTAAACGGTTTTAAAAATTTCCACACTTGCGTCGTTTTTCCGTTTTCTTCAATGGGAACTTGCGCGTATACCCATCCTTCAACCTTTTCAGGGTCAACACCTGCTGCAACAAGCGATTCCGGATTCAGAACAAATACAATATCTTTGTCTTGATTGCTATTATCATACTCGTTGGTTTTCATATCCTTTGCCCATTCAAACATATTACCATCACCCAGCTTTACGCCATAGTGATCAAGAGTAGTGTGATAGTTGATGGAATCGCGATATTTGTTGACAATCTGTTCATAAGCCTTCAACGCGGTGGGGGTACCACTGTAAGTAAGTTTGTCACTGCCCAGCTTCTTTCCTACCATTAGCATCTTGTTTCCCATGTTACCCATGGTATCCCCTTCATAATAAATATAATTCTCAGGCAGCTTATCAGGATTAAGCCCTGCATCAAGAAATGGTTGTGCATCAAACTCCAACATAACATCGTGCGATGGCGCTTTGCTATAATCCTCGCTCCAGATAAAGCGTACCGTACCATCCGGTGCAGTTAGTGACCATCCAACATTCGTGTCATCAGCTTGTATCTTGTCTGGTATTATTTTCAGTACTTCATTAAAAGATGTAACAGATTGCTTCCCTACCACATCCAACCCTTTGAGTCCTCCCGAACAAGCAGTGAGAATTAGTGTGAGTGACAACGCTGAGGCAACCGCTGTGATTTTTTTTAATTTTTTCATAATAATATTCCTATCCTTTCTTAACGTGTAGCTTTAAATTTTTTCAAACGCAGAGCGTTTGTCAGAACCGATACTGAACTTAAACTCATTGCCGCTGCTGCAAAAATCGGATTGAGCAGAGGACCATTAAATAAGAGATGTAATACACCCGCTGCGATTGGGATACCAATAACGTTATAGCCAAAGGCCCAGAACAGGTTTTGTTTGATGTTGCGGATCGTCCTTTTACTTAAGTTGATTGCTGTAGGTACATCCATCAAATCTGACCTCATAAGTACAATGTCCGCACTTTCCATGGCAACATCTGTGCCTGAACCTATGGCAATACCAATGTCAGCCTGCGCCAATGCCGGAGCATCATTGATACCATCTCCGACCATTGCCACCTTTCTGCCTTCACCCTGCAGCTTCTTAACTTCATTGGATTTATCCTGTGGTAAAACCTCTGAGAGCACCCTGTCAATACCGACTTGCTTCGCTATGGCAGCGGCAGTCTTTTTGTTGTCGCCGGTAATCATCGCCACTTCAATGCCCATCTTATGAAGACTCTCAATTGCCGCCTTACTACTTTGCTTCACCACATCCGCAACAGCTACAATGCCGACAAGACTACCATCAATTGCTACATACATCGGCGTTTTCCCTTCAAGCGCAAGTCTATCAGAGTCCACCTCCATCGCAGAGAGAGCAATATTCCTCTCCTCCATCAATTTTCGATTTCCAGCCAAAACGATTTGATCTTCAATTTTAGCTTCGATGCCGCGTCCTGTGATCGACTCAAAACCATTTGTTTTTAGAAGTTCCATTCCTTTCGTCTGTGCACTAACTACAATTGCCTGTCCTAAGGGATGCTCAGAACCCTTTTCTGCTGAAGCCGTGATTTGAAGTAGTCTATCAGGTTCAATCCCGTCCGTAGTTAATACATCCGTTACCGTCGGATTACCTTCGGTAATGGTGCCTGTTTTATCGAAGACTATGGTGTTGATTTTATGTGCAGTCTCAAGTGCCTCACCGCCTTTTATAAGAATTCCGTTTTCAGCACCTTTGCCGGTACCTACCATGATAGCGGTGGGTGTGGCTAACCCCAAGGCACAAGGGCAAGCAATAACCAGCACCGAAATAAATATGGTCAAAGCGAACTTGATGTCCCCTCCTGTTCCAAAGAACCATGCCACGCCGGCAAGAAGAGCAATCACACATACCACGGGAACGAAATAACCGGAAATAATATCTGCCAACTGCGCAATTGGAGCTTTCGAACCCTGAGCATCCTCTACCAGTTTGATAATTTGCGCTAGTGCCGTGTCACTGCCAATCTTCTCCGCTCGAAACTGAACCGAGCCGGTTGTGTTTAATGAGGCAGCATACACCGGATCTCCGATTTTTTTATCCACCGGCATGCTCTCGCCGGTAAGCATTGACTCATCTATGGAGGTATAACCTTCAATGACCGTACCGTCCACAGGGATTTTAGAACCCGGCTTTACGATGATAACGTCACCGATTTCTACTTCATCAATGGGAATTTCCTTTTCAATACCATCCTGAATTACAATAGCCGTCTTTGGTGCTAATCCCATTAACTTTTTGATTGCCTCACTGGTACGACCTTTCGATACTGCCTCCAGTGACTTACCCAGTAATATCAATGTAATAATGACACCCGCTGTTTCAAAGTACAAACTTTCTACCGCCCTAAAATGTCCACCTGCAATCTGAAATACATTGTAGATGCTGTATAGAACAGCAGCAGTCGTACCTATGGCAATTAGTGAATCCATGTTCGGGCTTCGTCTCCAAAGCGATTTGAAACCTATGGTGTAGAATTTATATCCTACTCCAATAACGGGGATGACCAGTGCCAGTTCTAACAGTGCATAAATCAAGGAATAGTTCATTGGATCAAGTTCTTTGGGGTAGGGTAATTTGATCCCATACTTGGTCACCATTGGTACCATTGCTATATATAATAGCGGGATTGAGAACACTGCCGAAATGATGAACTTCCTCCAAAGTGTCTTTATTTCCTTTTGTTTACGTTTCCTATCTTCATCCGCAGCATCAGTCTTCGATACCTCCAATGCTTTGTATCCGGCTTTTTCAATGGCTTCCTTTATGGCAGACACACGAATCTGCTGTGGGTTATAGCCAACAGTCGCCTTTTCCGTTGCGAAATTCACAGAAACCATCGACACTCCGGTAAGCTTACCAATAGCCTTTTCCACACGTTGGGCACAAGCTGCACAGGTCATACCTCCGATTGGAATAGTTATATTTGTTGTATCCATTTTCTCTACAACCTCATAACCGATTTTTGAGACCGCCTCTTTGATTGTGGTTAATGTAAGTGTATCCGAGTCATATTCCACGAATAGCTTTTCGCTGGCCAAATTTACCGATGCTTGCTCGATACCTTGAAGCTTTCGGACTGTTTTTTCAATTCGCTGCGCACAGGCCGCACAGGTCATACCTCTAATGCTTAATACTTGATTATCCATACTTTATCACCTTACCTTTATATTTTAATAACTATACTTACATAATTTTTGATTGAGCTTGATAATTCTTAAGCTCTATGCTATCATTATATCAATATTAGACCTTTTAACAAGTACGCACTATATTGTGCTATACTACCCAAAATGATAGTATGGAGGAAATTATGAAAACTGATCAAAATAATCTTAACTGCCCAGTGGATGCAACCATAAGGCTTATTGGAGGGAAATATAAATCTTTGATACTCTGGCACCTTATTGATGGCACGCTGCGACACGGGGAAATACAAAAGCTTATCCCACAGGCTACTCCAAAAATGTTGACACAACAGCTCCGCGAACTGGAAAGTGATAATCTGCTTAAACGTACTGTCCACCCTGTTGTTCCTCCAAAGGTCGAATATTCCTTGACCGATTTCGGCTTAAGTCTTCGTCCGATTCTCAATGCAATGTATCATTGGGGCGCGGATTATATGAAAAATAATAATCTCGATATCTGCTGTTCCATGAAATCACACGACTAAAAGCTATATATTTAAAGGCGTGGTTCAAAACTAACATTTTTAGTTAGGATTGAACCACGCCTTTTATCATATATCCAGCTTAATCATTTTCCTTTTGAAAAGTATCTTTTTTACTTCCCGTGATGTTACTATCATCTTCTTTCTTCTTATCCCTCATGAAAACCAACGCCGCAACAATTCCGAGTGCGGGCAAAATACAATGCCAATGGGTAATTAAAAATTGCATATCTAAGTTTCTCCTCTCGTTAAATCAATATTAACCACAACAGGACGGCAAATCGGACGAACCATCATCCTCTGTTGCATCCACAGTTCCGTCATCGTTTGCCACTGTAATGTTAGAACGGACCATGCCCATCCAGCAACTAAACACAAAGGTTCCTGATTTGTCCGGTGTGAACTCAATCAGATTATCACCTGTTTTTAGCTTAATTTGAAGATTGTATTCAGGAATTTCAATTGAGTTATTACAGCCGGTCAGTGACCCGCTGGGAGCATTCAGTGTCCATTTCACCGGTATCCCTTTTTGAACCTGAATAGGCTGATATCCACCAGCACTTACTGTGGAAGTTACATATTGTACACCATCCTTGATTGTTGCTTTAGCTGTTTGAGCTGATGCATCACTTCCTGAATTTTGTTGGAACGTCTCTGCAGGCCATATCAATGTTTGAAAATCGGCTGCTTCTTTTTTTATTGACGCAATATCCGCCTTGCTGATGTCATCGACCACCTTGAGATAGCCGTAAAATTTATTGTCTCCGGTTGAAAAATCAAAACTACTATCCGGAGTAAAAGACACAGAGGTTTCGCCTTCCTTTAGCGTAAGCTGAGTTGCATAATTGGGTACCAAAAGTTGTGTTCCACTTCCTGTAGCACTTGAGGAGTTTTTAATATTCCATTTTACATCCAGACCTGACTTCACCACTATAACAGCAGGGCTAAAGCCTTTATCTGTCAACTCAATCGTAATCTCCTGCATCGGGTACCCTTGGTAGGTTATCTCCTTTGCTAGTTCAACTTTATCAGTAGGAATTTTGTAACCAGCCGGAACTGGATCAGTAGCTTCTGCATTACCATTATCAATATCGTTTTGCGCCGTTGATTCTTCTTCGGAACTACCATTATTCGAACTAGCCGCATCCGCCACTGTAATCGTTCCATGAATCATTCCCATCCAGCAGCTATATTGGAATCTCCCTGTTTTTGTAGGGTTAAATTCAATCACATTATCACCGGGCTTGAACTCATAATTGCTGATTCCAAATGCCTGGATGTTAAACTTGTCGTTGCATCCGTTGATACTTCCCTTCGGTGCATTAATAATCCATTTTACAGGAGTCCCCGCCTGTACCGTGATGTTGGGGTATCTGCCTGATGAAAGGGTACTTGTCACAACCTGTTTACCATCTACAATATTTACATTTGCACTATTTTCAGCACTGGCAGTACCATTTATAATCCCTGTATTAGAAACAAATATAACTGCAATTACGATAATTGATGCTACAATAGTCGGCAAAGACTTATTTGATAATCCGCGAAAAGGAATACTATGCACAATACCTACCACACAAAGTCCGAGAATGATGGGAAGCAACAAATCAGGAGGCAATAATCCAGAAAGGCTTCCACCCTGTGAAAGCATGGCTAATCCAAGAACCACAACCAAAACAGCACCGATGCTCATAACCTTTTGAGTAAATTTCTTGCCTAATGCCGATACAATAGAGCCAAGCCCCAACATAAGCGGCACCGTTCCTAAACTGAACAAAAACATGGAGAGTGCACCCGCAAATGGATTTCCTGACGCTAATGCAACAATTTGCATAGACTGTAAAGGGCCACAAGGCATCAAGCCGTTTAAAAGACCCACAATCAGAGGACTGTTATTCCTTGCCTTTTCTCTATTGACTTTACGTGAAAGAAATTTAGGCATTTGTGGCTGTAATTTACGAAACCAAGGGAAGATACCAAGCATATTAATTCCCATAATGACCATGAACACGCCTGCAATGAGCTTGAGAATTCCTTGTGCAAAAACCGACAATCCACTACCTGAACTCCCACCAAACAGTAACCCCACAAAGCCAAGAATAAATCCCAAAACAGTGTAAGAAATCACACGTCCCAAATTATACAAAAAGGCTGGCTTGAAAGTCGAAAGATGATTTCTATTCCCAGTAGCCCCTGCTTTCGAAGCTAGCATTCCAGCCTGAGGAATGCATTGAGAAAGGTTTATACCTCCGCACATCGCAACACAATGAATGGAGGTTATAAGACCTATTACAAACAACATACCGTATCCCATCTTTGCATCTGCCAGCTGGCTTGGTACAAGCAGATTTAAAATTCCAAACTGCTGGAGAAGCACATATAAAGAAACAATAATAAGCAGAATTCCTATGACACGGCTTGCCTCCGGTCTTCTTTTTTCATTTGCGGATAGTACTTTGTAATCCAGTTCTTCAATGATTGTGCTAATGTCCCCAAAGGAGATAACGCTCGTATCATAAGTTATATCAGCGTTTCCTTCCTTATAGCTCACCACCGCACTTTTCACACCTTCTGTAGTACGAAGTCGCTTTTCTATTCTATTCTGGCAACTAATACACGTCATACCACCGATTCTGAATTTTTTTCTTACATCTTTGTTTTCCATAACAAACAACCACCTCCAGCTTATTTTTTGGTATAATCAGACTTTCATCACCGAATATATTCGAGGTTTTGATATTCCAGGTACCTTTAACAAACATGACAAAAGCAAGGATAACAACCATTGCAACTACACTATTCTTTCTTATATCTTTTCGTACATTCTTTTTCGTAGTTGCCTTATAATCTGTCCTCCTCTTACTATTTCACTAATCATATCAGTAATTTATGAAGAAGTTATGTAGATTTATTTTCTCTCAATATAAATTTAATAATATCATTCACTTACATTCCAATGCTCTATGGTTGCATTTCAAACTTACAAATCAGTCTGTTTAAATACTAAGTCCGTTGTGCTTCTGTGCAGATTTTTGAACCTCCTTTATCAGTACGGCAGCTTTACGCTATCCAAAATACCTTTCGGCATTTGCGGCTGACTTATTTTCCATACTGGAACCTTCTTTAATATCTTTACAAGTTTGTTCCACAGTAAAACGCACCCATTAACAAATGCTAACGAGTGCGTATATACTTTGACTATTCTATTGTTACTTTACCTGCTTAGCAGACAGCACGACTCATTATGATTATGAGTTTCTCTATATATGCCCCATCCTACCTGCTAAGCCTTTTCAATTGGCAGCCATAACTCACAATAACTTTCTGCAAAATCCTCTTCACAGGGAGGGGCATACAATTCAATATTATAGTTTCCACCAAGCTTATAGTCCTTACAATTTGGCAACCATTCCTTCCACATCTTCGTATTGGTATCCTGCAAGTTCTTCATCTTGCATGGAAATACAGCCCATGTCCCAGCAGGAAGTGTTCTGGTCACATAACCATCCGGAATCTCTTTCCAAGGCAAATAATTATCCGCTATCAGATAATCAAAATTCGCACCTTCCGAATCCATACAAATCCCAAACATTCCACAGACAATCTCGCTGCCTCCATCCTTCTTATGTTCTTCCCAAAACTTAGGAATCTCCTGATAAGAGGACTCAATACGAAAGGTTCTCTTTCTTCCCATTACGGTAAATGCTGCTTTTTCTTCAATGCGATAATCCATCATCGTTCCACCCTCCAGTGATAATATTATTCTAAGTGGTGCAAAATCACGAAGCAATGCACCCTTTTCTTTTGCAGCCGAAGGTGTGATTCCATGAAACCTTGTAAAAGCTCTGGCAAAACTATCCGGTGAATCATAGCCATATTTTACAGCGACATCAATTACTTTAGCATCATTTCCTGCCAACTCTCTTGCTGCTAAGGTCAGTCTTCTGTTACGAATGTATTCACCAACACTAAACCCACACAAAACTGAAAAAATACGCTGAAAATGAAACTCCGATACATATGCTTTTTCTGCAATTGACTTCACCTGAATATCCTCTGTCAGGTTATTTTCCATATATTCAATTGCGTTCTGCAAGCCCTCTGTCCAAGCACTCATGTGATCCCTCCTTCTTGACTGTAATCAAATTATAATACTATCACGAATAACCTTCCCGACTTTTCTTGCTTTGATGTGTTGGATTAATTATCATCAGGTTTGTATTCTCTAATCATCATATCCACCCTTTTTTGATTATCATGTATCCCATGGATGATTAAGGTAGGAACGCGGATAGCTTCCATTCACTGCTCAGTTTATGGGTATTTCAAAATATATACTTAGACCGGAGATGTGATTATTCTCCGCCCATATTCTGCCTTCGTGAGACTCAATAATTTCTTTACATATAGATAAACCTAAGCCTGCTACGTTTCTACTATCATCGGATGTGACAAAGGGTTCAAAAATATGAGTTAGAATATCTTTGGGAGCTCCTATTCCATTGTCTGAAATTTGAAAAAGAACTTTGTTATTTATTGGTGAGCATTCTATTGAAATAGCCGGATTATTAATATCTCTAAAATGTTTCATACTGTTGCCAATGATATTACTGAAAACCCTACGGATTTTCGAAAGATCGACCAAAATAGTTACTGGCAAGCAATCATTTATCAGATAGAACTGTACTCCTGCACTTTCCATGTCCTCCATATAATCCTCTTTAATTAACTGGCATAGTTTGTCCACATACAATTTCTGCATATTAGAAACTGGATGGAGATTGAAACTCAAATAATCATCAAATTCGCTTATCAGAGCCTTTATCACGTTTGCTTTTTCGTAAATTGTATCAATATAGCGCATCTTTTGATCTTCCGATAGCTTTCCGCTCCTTAATCTCTCGGCATAGCCCATAACTGAGGTAAGCGGAGTTTTAATATCATGAGAAATCGATGCGATGATACGATTTTGTTTTTGCTTTTCCTCACTCAAATTACTGGCTAATTGTACAAAGCTATTCTGCAACTTTCCTATTTCATCCGTTCTTCTTACGGACTCCGGTACTTTCCCCCTATTATATCCTCTGATTGATTTCTGTAATTCTTCAATCGGTTTTACATACTGGAGATACAGTATAATCGTCACGATCAATAAGATGCAGAATAGAATGCCTATTTCTGCTTCCAATAGGGAACGAATAGGTGGTATCTCATATGCATTTTGAATAGACAAAGGCTTCGTGATCTTCAGTATATAGGTATCTTCCAATCTATGGACAATTCCGGTTGATCGGATGAAAAGCGAAGCTTCCTGAGACACTTTTGTTTCAAAAATCAATTCATCATCTATCGTCTGTAGTTCGATGTTGTATCCTAATTTTTTAGAAAGCTGAGACAAGTAGTCTTGATAGTCAGAGCTGGTACTTACTTCCTTCGAAATTTTTTTCACATCTAGATCAAGTTCAGCTTGCCCTTCATCAAAATGATTGGACACCTTAATTGAAATGAAAAGATTATAGAAAAGAATCAGTGCGAAGATATTAACAAGTAACGCAATTAGTACCGTGAAGCCCAATTTTAAACGCATACTCATAGGGTCTGCCCCTGTGGCGTCACTAATTTATAACCAATACCCCATACCGTTTTCAAATATTCGTTATTCGGATCAAGTTTGGTACGTAGGTTTTTAATGTTTACCGCAACCGTGCCAATATCGCCGTAATCGGGACCCCATACTGCATTAAAAATTTTTTCCTTAGAAAGCACTTGTCCTGAATTTTCGATAAAATAACACAGGATTTGAAACTCGCGGTGTGAAAGCTCAACAGGTTGTTTGTTTTTATATACTTCGTAACTTTCCTTATTTATCGTAATTGTATCAAATTCAAGGGTAGTTTTTTTCTCTTTCTCGCTCTCACGATGTTCTCTCCGTATATGCGCTTTTACACGGGCAATAAGCTCTTCCACTATAAATGGCTTTGAAATGTAGTCATCTGCACCCATTTCTAATCCTACAATGGTATCAACCATTCTGCTTTTGGCGGTCAAAAAGAGAATCGGGCAGGAAACGCTATCGCGGATTTTTCGACAAAGGGTTAATCCATCCATCTTTGGCATCATAATATCTAAAATAATCAATTCAAACTCGGAATCTTTTATTCGTTTTAAAGCAGCTTCCCCATCGTTTAAGATGACCGTATGAAACCCCTCATATTCCAGAGCATCCGCTATCAAACTAGCAATAGCGCTGTCATCATCTACAATTAATATATCCTTCATATTCGGCGTACCTCTCTTCACATTATGAAATCCATTATAACATAGATAAATTATAGAAAAACCCCAAAAAAATTAAGAATTATTAAAGCGATGTCCTTAAATAAATTATGGTTTATTCCCCAGTTAGAGCTTATTATAGTGATTTCGGGGGAATATTTGCGACAGTCCTATCCTCAACTTTGACTGAGTATAAACTGTAACCTTAATAATTCTTTATGATTGTCCCCTAACCACTTAATTTTTGTGTGGTACGATGGAATTTGACAAAGCAACCGAGAAAGGGGTACAAAAATGAATTTGAACAGAATTATAAAAAGAAGGTGGACTGTCATAATTGTTTGGGCTATTGCTCTGGTCTTGGCCATCCTTACCATGCCTGCTATGGGGCAACTTGTACGAGAAAAAGGTCAAACGAATGTTGGAGATAACGATTCTTCGACCATTGCAAAAACAATCCTGAATAAAATGAACCAAACAACGGACAGTTCAAAACAATTTAACATGATTCTCGTTTATTATAATGAAAACAAACTGACTGATGAAAACAAAAATTCAATTCAAGAAAAAATAATATCACTTACTAACAACATGTCACAATATCAGGTTTTGTCTGTAAACAATATATTCGAGAACGCAGATCTTACGGATGAATACATTTCTGACGATGGAACTACCTTGCTTGTTCCGATTACTTTGAGCAAAGAGCAGGACACCGTCAGCAATATTCGAACAAATATTATTACTGAAATGAAAATTGACGGACTCGAGCTTGAGGCTACAGGCTCCGATCTTATTACAGAGGATTTTGCAAGGACAACTGAAAAGGGTGTACAAAAAACAGAAATCATAACCATTGTTTTTATTGTGATTGTTCTACTCATCATATTTCGTTCTCCTGTAACACCTTTGATCAATCTGGCTGCCGTCGGTTTGACCTTTATGGTTTCCCAAAATATTGTGTTACAGCTTGTGGATTATTTTGATTTTCCCATATCAAACTTTTCCCGTGTGTTTTTAATTCTTATTCTTTTTGGAATTGGAACAGATTATACTATGTTACTACTTATGCGGTTTAAAGAAGAGTTAGGGAACGAGATAGAAAGAAGTACGGCTATACTGAATACTTACAAAACAGGTGGAAAAACAGTTCTTTTTAGTTCCCTTACCATATTTATTGGATTTATCTGCCTATATTTTGTGCAGTTTAATCTTTTTAAATCAGCATCTGCGGTGGCCATTGGTGTTGCTGTATTGATTTTGGTTCTCTATACTCTACTACCGGTTATTATGATGCTCCTGGGTAAATATCTTTTTTGGTCTCCATTTAAAACAAAAGGGCATGCACAAAGTCGTATATGGGAAGCTGTTTCACGATTTTCAACCAGATTTCCATACATAACCTTTCCGTTATGTGGGCTGATTTGTTCTACCGTTCTTTTATATAACGGGAATCTTTCCTATAATAACTTGACAGAAGTTGACCCTTCCTACTCATCTGTTATAGGATATGACCTAATTACAGAACATTTCGGTTCCGGACAAACTGCTCCAGCTACAATTGCTCTTGAGAGTTCCCATGCAATGAATAATCAGAGTGATATGGAACAATTGGATCGACTTACGGAAGTAATTAAATCAATTGATGGTGTTGACATGGTTTATAGCGTAACACAGCCAAAAGGTGCGAAAATCGATGAACTGTATCTTGACAGCCAGATTAAAACAGCCACAGATGGACTAAGTAGTGCGCAAGATGGCATCACCAAAATCAAGGATGGTTTAGAAAGCGCGGTGACACAAATCCAGTCTGCTTCTGGAAATGCCGGGTCTTTAGAACAATTACAGTCAGGATCAAATAATCTGATAAAGGGCATTTCTTCGTTGGAAAGTGCCTCAGGGCAATTAACTACAGGACTGGAAAGCCTGGAAAATGGTGCAGACACATTAACAGGTAATCTCGGAACCTTGGAATCGTCCTGTGAAAAATTGTTAGATGGTCTAAATAGCAGTGTGTCGGTATCGGATCAGATTACAAAGGGAATTGGAAGATTAAACAGTAATATCTCTTCTATGCAAACTATGATTAACCAAATGAGTGGTAGCTCTAGCGATCTAGGCACTAGTATAACTACTATTTCAACTCTTTTAGGAGATGTCAAAACCAATTTGTCCAGCGTTGGAGCAAACGTAAGTGAAATCGGAACAAATGCCGGTGCTTTAAGTAAGCAGTTGAATCCATCTGACAGTCAGTATCCTACACAAATGCAAGAAATAGAGAAAATTATAACAAGTACCAAGAATATTGGTGCTTCTCTTTCTACAGTTAATTCCAGTCTTACAGGAGTTCAGGAGGCTCTCAGCGGTTTTTCAGCCACTGATACAAGTCAGTATATCTCACAAGCGCAGGCAGGGCTTGATAAAATATCCTCTGCTCTTACCAAACTAGAGTCGG
Source organism: Bacillota bacterium (assembly GCA_023435895.1). GTDB lineage: Bacteria > Bacillota > Clostridia > Lachnospirales > Lachnospiraceae > Mobilitalea. The sequence goes on along the minus strand of JAEZLH010000034.1, from coordinate 19,066 downwards.
CCAGTTCACAACTAAATGCGGGGCTGATAAACGCAACAGAAGCTCAATCGAAAATCACGTCAGCCGTAGCTCAACTTTATGATGGTTCCAAACAGCTGAATGCTGGTTTGCAAAAAATAACGGTTGGACAGAAAGCAATGAATGAGGGATTAGCAAAGCTTTATGATGGAGCGAACTCATTAAAGGCAGGGCAAGAAGAGCTAATTGATGGTGTTGAAAAACTTAGCGAGGAATCGGAGACACTAATTAACGGTCTTAATGATGCAATTAATGGACTTGAGCAGGTATCAAATGGACTTTCTACGGCAAATGATTATTTTAATGGACTTTCTTCTTTCAAGGAATCTGACTCTATATTCTATATTCCGGAAGATAAGATTGATGGAGAGGATTTTGGAAAGTCCCTTGATCGATATATGTCAGGTGACTATAAAATTACAAAGATGACAATGACCCTGAGTGTGGATCCCTATTCTCCACAAGCGATGGAGACCGCAAACAAGATACAAAGCAAAATAGACAGTTATCTCTCCGTCTCCACACTTAATATATCCTCCTGGGGAATATCCGGTACAGCGCAGAGCAATGTAGAATTAGACAATATGTCAAACAGTGATTTTAATTTTGCAAGGACAATTATGTTAATCGGTATTTTTATCGTTTTGGTGTTCATCACCCGCGACATTTGGATGCCCATTTTTGTCACCGGTTCGCTAATTGCGTCCTACTTCATAGCCATGACTTTATCCAGTATGATTTTCCATCAAATTATCGGCTTTGGTGACTTATCCTGGAATGTACCATTTTGCTCATTTATAATGATTGTTACCTTGGGCGTGGATTATAGTATCTTTCTAATTATGCGCCAGAAGGAAAACATAGGACTTTCTGACATGGAATCCATTGTCCTATCCTGCAAAAATGTTGGTTCCGTCATTACTTCAGCAGCGTTGATTCTGATGGGAACATTTGCAGCACTGTATCCATCCGGAGTAAGAACGTTAATGGAATTATCGGTAACGGTTGTTATCGGTATAGCATTGTTATGCATGGTATTTATTCCAGTCTTTATACCAACAATGATAACGATAAAATCCAAATTACTTGGACAAAACAAACCTAAGTGATTCAAATAATCTTTGTCAAGGTCTTGTAGGCAAAAGTATCTCTGGACACAGGATTAATTTAATTTTTGAAATAGTTCTCCAAAGATTTTTCTGTGGTGATAATTAAGCAACTTGTAGTTTAGTTTACATGTGTTTTTGGGTTCAATCAAGGATTTAGGAATTTCATTTCAATTATATAAAGCAGTTTTAAAAACAGAAAGAAAGGTGTAATACTATGGTAAAAAACACAAAAAGAAGCATTTTAAAGACGATTGGCTTTGTACTACTTTTGGTGCTTTTATTCGGCATAATTCTATTGTTGATGATAAGCAGTACGGAGCGCTGGTTTGGTTATCTGATTCTAGCGAGCTGTGTAGGCGTCCTTGTTTACCTGAGAAGAACGAAATTCTGGCACGGATGGAGAATCCCACTCTATTGGATGTTGGCGATTATTGTTGCATGGACCGGTCTATTTGTAGGTCAGCCTTTGACTATTATTCAACCTTACTCACCGCAGAAATTGGAGCAGCCCAGCGCTTCCTATCAACTTCTGCTGAATAACTTAACTATTGTGGATACTCGGACTGGCAATCTAACTCCCAATATGAGCCTTCTGTGTGACAACGGAAAAATTAAGAATATTGCACCGGCTGGCACAATCGAAGCGGACGATGACACAAAGGTCATTGATGCCACCGGAAAGTATGTGGTTCCCGGGTTCCTGAACATGCATATGCATGTAATTGGAGAAGAGAATACCCCTGAATCAATGGCTCTTCTACTTGCCAACGGTGTAACCGGATTCCGACAAATGAGCGGCTCAGCTGAGCTTTTAAAGGAATGGAAATCCGGTGCCTTTACCAGTTCTATAGACGAACCGGCACTGTTAACTATGCCCATCGATATTATGACTCCAATGAATGCTCCCACTCCAGAGTTTGCGGTGAAATATGTTCGTCAACAACAAAAACAAGGGGTCGACTTTATAAAAGTAGGCGGCGTTTCACCAGATGTGTTTCAAGCCATTCAAGCGGAGGCGAATAAGTTTAATCTTCCGGTGGAGGGACATGTGCTTCCCGACATGGATCTAAAAGAGGTTTCAAAAAATGGTTTTCACAGTGTGGAACACTTCGGAATCAACTACGGAGCACTGATATCTTGCTCTACCGACGAAAAGAACTTAAGAGCACAGTCAACAGGGATTCCCACCAAAATAACCGAAAATCCAATATTCGTTCAAATGATGAGGATCAAGGGTTTTCAAAAATTTGCGAACGAGCAATTTATAAAATGGGGCACAAAGACCTCCGGTGGAGAGAAAGATGAAACTTTGCCGACTCGTATCATTAACACTTATAGTGACGAAAAGGCAAACGAGCTTGCCGATGTCTATGTACAGTATAACACCTGGCAGTGCCCGACCATGGTACGTATGCATTCCGGTATGTTTAGCGGAAATAGTGAAGCCACTGCACAAGAACTCTATGATCTCTATTTGAAGCTATTAAAGACCTATGATTCAAAAGGCGTCAAACTGATGGCTGGCACGGATGGAAGCGAAGGCAATGCTATTCACCTGGAATTTGATGAACTTGAAAAAACGGGCATATCACCCCTTCACGTTCTCCAAATGACAACGCTAAACGGTGCTGAATTTCTGGGACGTTTGGATGATATGGGTACCGTAGAGGTTGGCAAGAACGCTGATTTAGTACTTTTGGATGAAAATCCTATGGAGAGTGTTCAAAATCTTCATAAGATTAATGCGGTGATACGTGCGGGCTCCTATCACGACGAGGACGAATTGAATGCAACTAAGGATCGGATAAAAGAACAATAACCCTTGAGCAATTGGTGGCAAATGCTTAATGTATTCTATCAACATTTTGGAGGCAAGGAACATTTACTATTAATAAACAAGAGTAAATTTTCATACAATTTAATAAAAAACATGAGGTTTCTATGATTATTCATGTCGTACAGGCAGGGGAAACGATACAAGCAATTGCTGACAAATATGAAAAGTCGGTAGAAAGTATAATTCAAGATAACGAATTAGTTAATCCATATAATTTAGCTGTTGGTCAAGCTATTGTAATTGTTTATCCAACACAAGAATATACCATTCAGGAAGGAGATACCTTAGTAGGTATTTCAGACAAATTCAGCGTTTCCATCCTGCAGCTATTGAGAAATAATCCTTATCTTGCTGACAGAGAATATATTTATCCGGGAGAAATAATTGTAATTAGCTATGATGACATCCCAAAGTCGGCTATAACAACAAACGGATATGCCTTTCCCTATATCAGTAAAGCCGTTTTACGTAAAACATTACCCTTTTTAACTTATCTATCTATTTTTAACTATACAATTACAGCCGAAGGAATGTTAAATACCATTGACGATACCGAATTAATCGCCTTAGCCAAAGAATACGGGGTAGCTCCCATTATGGTGATATCAAATATTACGGATACAGGGGTTGCAAACAGAGAAGTTCTTAATGGTTTACTCTATAATCAGGAAAAGAGCGATTCCTTAATTGAACGTACTCTTAATACGCTAAAAGATAAGGGGTATTATGGTGTAAATATTGATTTACCGGAGGTGGCTCCCGAAGATCAACAGGCCTTTGAAGACACCATATCCCAAATATCAGATCGATTACACAAGGAGAACTACAAAGTATTTATTACAATAACACCAGTTACTGTAGAAGTTTATACTGATTCCAATCATAAAATATTTGACTTTGCATCAATTGCAGAGAAGGTTGACGGGATAAATTTATTATCCTATTCCTGGGGCCGCTCCTACGACATTCCCATTGAAGTCATTCCATTTTATGTCTTTCGGTTAATATTGAATTTCTATGCGGATCAGAGTTTCCTTAAAAAAACAACACTGGGGCTTTCCACAATCGGTTATATTTGGGAAATCCCTTATATTGAGGGTACAACAAATGCAGCATCTATTAATGACACCAACGCTGTCCTACTGGCCAGTAACTCTAATTCGACTATTTATTTCAATAAGATTAACCTGACTTCCTATTTCTATTTATTTGAGGTTAAAAATAATTACTTTGTATACTTTAATGATGCAAGAGGCGTCGATGCCAGAATAAAAATAGTACCGGAATACGGGCTATATGGTATTACCATATGGAATATTATGAACTATTTTGCACAGCTGTATCTGATTCTTAATACTCAATATGAGATAATAAAAGTTTTGTAAGTTTAATTTATGCAAAATAGCTCCTCAGAAAAAACTTTTAAATTCGTTCGATTTCTTCTTAAGAAACCGATAAAAATAGGATGGATATTGTAATCTCACATTATCCATCCTATTTTATATGTAATCCGTATTTTATAAAAACAAATGCTCCTTGAAATTATGCTATTCTTCCGCTTCAATTGCTTTAATTCTGTGGATAAGCATATCAATCGCAATATCATTCATACCACCCCTGGGAATAATAATATCCGCATATTTCTTATAGGGTTCAACAAATTGTTCATGCATTGGCTTTACAGTATTGGTATATTGTTCAATCACTGATTCTAAACTTCTACCACGCTCATTTACATCTCTAATAATACGCCTCATCAATCTTTCATCAGCATCAGTATCTACAAATATCTTAATATCCATAAGATCTCTAAGCGCAGTGTTTTCATAAATCATAAATCCTTCTACGATAATTACTTTAGCCGGATTTACTCTAACCGTTTCTGCCAGCCTGGTATGTTCTGTATAGGAATAAACCGGACGGTCTATAGGTGTTAATTGTTTTAACTGTATAATGTCATTTATTAATCGTTCCGTCTCAAACGCATTTGGATGATCATAGTTTATTTTTGCCCTTTCCTCAATTGACAAATGATCATGTGGAATATAATAAAAATCATGACTGAGCAATACCACACTATCTTTACACTCTTCTTTGATTCGATTGGCTACTGTTGTTTTTCCTGAAGCGGAACCCCCTGAAACACCTATTACAATGCTATCTTTCATACTTGACCTCCATATATGTGAGAAATATTATTATTTTATAATGCCATAGACATAAGAACACGATTCACTAATATATAACGAAACTTGATTAGGGTGCCAAAAAGTCTTTCAAACAAAGTCTAGGCAAATTGCCATTACCACAGTATAAATAACCTTTTGATCCCTTAATCAAACTTAATAACTCAAACAATTGTATAACAATAAAGCGAAAAGGAAAGGAAATCACAACTTCTCTTCAAAGAAGTTACATACACATTATTCGTCTTCAATTTTTATTATGCTGGCTCCAGAAGGTAATGCACCCATAACCACCTTTTCCCATGGGGCTCCTATTACATGATCCAAAATAACGATTGCCCCTTTGTCCTCCTGTGTTCGAATTAATCTTCCACAGCCTTGTTTTAATTTAAGTCCCATTTCAGGATAATCTACTGTAATGAGTGGATCAAGTCCCTTTTCAATTGCCTCTTTCCGCTGTACTTCAATGAAAGGATCTAAAGTGGGGAAAGGTAGCTGCCAAATGACAAGCAAAGTAAGCGCACCACCGGGAACATCAATTCCTTCCCAAAAATTTGCACCAATCAATACGGAATTCTCTACCTCTCTAAACCTTTGAACAAGATAGCCTCGCTCTCCTTCATCTTCACATAATACCTCGAAGGATAACTGGTACTTCTTTAATCTCTTTCTGATTTTTCGAACTTCCTGCAGGGAATTCGTTAGTACAAGAGCTCGTCCTCCATTTTGGTTGAGAAAGTATACTAACTCTTCGATGCCTTGGGCGTACCTATCTTCAATTCTTCTGGAGGATTGGGTTAAATGAATGACTACTTGTTCCTCTAAATCAAAAGGACTTCCCACCGTAGATTTGGAGGGCTTATCTAATCCAAGTGATCGGATAAAATAACTAAAGTCACCTTCGTTGCTTAAGGTGGCAGAGGTAAACACCACTGGCATTCCCTTCTGAAATAAATTCTTGTCCAACATTTTATTTATATCTCTCGGTACTACCCAAAAGCTATTATCACGTTGATCAACCCAACAAATCGTATCTTGACTTCTATTTCTATTGAACCTATTCAGAGCACTTATGGCTCTTTCAATTTGACCTTCAAAGGCTTGTATTTGACTGATTGGTAATGATTCTATATATAGTTCTTGTTCTATTTGAAGTTCCAGAAGAAGATGCTCCAACGCTTTATGAAAGGTATGTGCTGCTTTCAATAAGGTATCATTCCTGCGAAGAGATAGTCGCCTTGAGCCTTCCTCTGCTATGATAGAACTTTCTAGATATGCAAAAAAGTCACCCAAAGCCTGTTCTAAATCACTTACTGTCAAGCTAAATGCTTCTCTGGCTCCTTGTATCTGTTCAAAAGTGAAAAGCATATTATCTATTTCTTCCTTGCTAATATGGTGTCCTGCCTGCATGGCAGCAGGAATCAATATCTTATGCCCTTCATCAAAAATAACAGCTGAATAGCTTGGTAGTATGGGTGATTTTCCATCTAGTATTCTATCCTCGCGTGTCCATAAATACTGAAAATAAATATCATGATTTACAATTAGGATGTCTCTCGTATTTAGGTACTGTTCTCTTGCCTTAACTAGTTTGCAGAAGCCCCGACTCATACAGATATCACAAGCCATGGAATCGTTCCAGCCAATCATCTTCCATACACGATCCGGAATGGTAGGCATTTCTGAACGTTCCCCTGTATTCGTTTTGGTGATCCATTCATTAATTTCATTGGACATGGTATTAAAATCTTCATTATTTTCATTCACTCTTACATCACAGATATACTGGCGTGGATCCTTTGCCATTCGTGCATCAATCTCTAATCCAAGAAGCCTGGAAAGCTTCTTAATATCGCCCTGATCTCCGGCGAGTTGTTCTTGAAGTGCTGTGGTAGCACAGGCAATCACTACAGGTTTCCCACTATAGCGAGCATAGGCAATTGCTGATAGTAAGTAAGCAATTGTTTTCCCGGTACCAAGTCCTGCTTCCGCTAAATGGACTTTCTTATTACAAATCGCATCCGCAAGTTGAAAGGCCGTATAGATTTGCTCCTCCCTAACTTCATATCCATGTTCCGGAAGGATATCATAAAAAACATCCCCAATCCAATCACTTAATTTCACTTGAAATTCTTCTTTGCTATTATACTCAAAAGGTTCTTTCAACCTAGCACACATATTAATTTTACTCCAGAATATTCATATTTATTGTAGAAATCTATATCCTAATAGACATATTCTTTCATAATACTGCATTTGTCAGGAGTTTTCAAATGGTATTTCATTGAAACTTGTTCTTAACTACCATTAATCTTTATTTTCAAATAAAGTAATTTCCTCTCCTTGCATTCTTCTGATTCTAATATCTTCTCTTCCCCATCTACCAGATCAGTAGGTTTTACCGTTGATGAGGCAATAACACCCTTCAAAGCTACCGCAGCGCACACTGCAGCGAAGGTACTACCCTTCTTTTCTGTATATAGAGCGTCGTTCCATATTAGTAGGGAAGAGATTGAGCAAAGAGCTAAGGATTATACTGAATATATCTTTCAGTCCAGGCTGCATTGATACCAAAAAAGCATTTCTTATAATCAAAATTAAAGCAATACAAGCAACCGCCATAACAAATACATAAAATGCAAGCAACATGGGTGGATGTTCATTATCTGGAGCAAAAATAAAATACTCTGACAACAGCATATCATGATACTGAATTGCTGATATATCTACCTCAATGAGTTTTGCTTTAATAGACATATATTTATAGATACTTCTCATATCATAAAAATACACGAAAGACTCTGTACTATTTTCTGTTTCTTTAGTTAAACAGTCAGCTTGAGCTAAGGCACTGATAAGTTATTCTCCCTAATAATAGAAACAGAGGAAAAGCGGATGATTCACACTTTTCCTCTGTTTATAATAGCTATGGACAAATTGTAACTACGTATTTCGAATCAAAATCAAACCACCGATGGATATTCATTACATAACAACCGATAAGGGGCTTCATCTTCTTCAATTTCAGGAAACCTGCCTATATTTTCGTAAAATCGATTATCTGAATTATCATCATTGCACTGGCTTACTTCACCAATCAATACAGAACCAGTTTTTACTTCAAAATCGTGATATAGATAGGGAGGAAGTGTAATACTCTCCCCTGGTTTCAAAGGCACCTGTGTCCCTGCCGGAACGACCGTTTCCTTACCATCCAGATGAATGCATACAGGAGTTATCGTATCAAGCTGTTCCTCTTTTGCGGCATTATATACCCGAATAAAAACCGTCCCGCCTCCCCGATTAATGATATCCTCCATCTTATTCCAATGAAAATGCATGGGTGCACACTGCTTTTCTTTTAAATAAAGCAATTTTTCGGCGTAAGTTTTTGGGTATTGATCCTTCTTCTTTAAGTTACCATTTCTCAATGTTATCAAGGAAAAACCGATCTGGTCGAATTTCCCCAAGCCAAAATCCGTTATATCCCACCCCAGCATATTATCTCTGATTTCATCGTACTCATGACCTTTCGAGTACCATTCTTCGGGGGTAAATTGGCAAAATGGTGGCAAGGAAAAGAGGTACTTAGCTGCCATAGCTTCCAAATCTTTTAAAGCCACATTGATTTCACTTCTTTTCATTTTTAAGCCTTTCTTATACTTTGTATTCCGATAAGATAATTTCCGGTTTATCCGCTTCTTTTGATTTAATTAATTCAATATTAGTGACGAAATTCAAAAGTGCGTCAATTACTGCCAGCATATTCGTCTGTGCATAATCCTTATAATAATTAAAGGATAAATCATTTCCCTGAGACAGAAGGACATAATCGGCAAGTTCTGAAACTGGTGACTGCGCATAGGAGGTAATTGCGATACATTTCAGTCCTTTGTCTTTTGCTAACTCCATTCCAAGTAATACAGGTTTTGACGACCCTGATTTTGAGATTGCAATTACTATGTCATCTGGATCTGCGAGATTGATATGATTCATGTAGTATTCTACTGATACACCAAAGCTGCTTTTAATTCCAAGTCTGCCCAGCCGGAAATCCATGTACTGGGATAAAACATTGGTATTTCCACTGGCAATCACATGCGCAACATTACAGTTTTTAAGTAAATTCACACAATTCCACATGGTCTCTTCATCAATTTTTTTACCGATTGCAACCAAGTTTTCGGCATAGTTTAGGAACAATCTTTCCACCGCACCGCTGCTTTCTGAAATATCGGACTCCGCATATTGCATTTTACCAAGATCTCTTGCCAACGTAATTCTGAACTGATAATAACCAGAATAACCAATATGGCGACACATACGAACAATGGTAGCATCGCTTACTCCACTTAACTTCGCCAGCTCTGACACATTCGATTCCAATGTTTTTTGAGGATTTTCCAAAACAAAATCCGCTACTTTTTTCTCTGCCGAAAAGATTTCGTCATACTTTTCTCGAATAACATCAAGTACACGTCTTTCTAAAAATATCGCATCCTTCAAATTTTTACTCCCCCTTACAAATACGTAAGTACTTTTCTTATTTAAAAATGACAAAGCGTCCTCATTCGCTCCTCTACATAAGGCTGCAATCTTGATTGTGCAAACTCTGATATATTAATAATCTTAACAGGATCAGGATTGCTTTGATTCTCTAATGTAAAGGCTGACACTGCATCATAATATTTTCCTAAAAATTCTGTGCCAAGATTAAATTTATTAATACCCTTTGAAAATGCAACCAGTAATTGATCATCCGGTATTCCACTCCCTCCATGAAGTACCAGCGAAACATCTGTAGCTGCATGAATTTCTTCCAATCGTTTGATATCTAATTGTGGTGTTTCAATATATTCACCATGTGCATTTCCAATTGAAACCGCCAAGGAATTGACGCCGGTTTCCCTGCAAAATTTCTCTGCTGCATCTGCCTTTGTATACAAGTCTTCTCTAGTGTTATCTGCTACGGACGCAGCTCCCACATGTCCGATTTCACCTTCTACACAAACACCAAGTTCCCTTGCTTTCATTACAACCTTCCTGGTTAATGCAATATTGGTATCCAAATCATACATGGAACCATCTATCATGACTGATTCAAAGCCTCGATTAATTGTATTTATAACGGCTTCATAGCTAAAATCATGATCCGCATGAAGTCCGATGGGTACCTTTACATCCTGTGCCAATTCTTTGACCATCGCCGCATAATTTGCAAATCCAGTTGTATGTTGAACTGCAACATGTTCCGGATACAGCATAACCATTGCAGGTGTATTCGTAGCTTGAGCTGCACATACAACGGTTCTGGCCATTGTATAATCGGTGCAAACAAATGATATAACTGCAGTATTACTTTCTTTTGCCATCTTTAATATATTTTCTGTCTTTTCGTACACAATATTCTTCCTTTCGATGATATCTGTTATAATCAGTTTATAGTAATAATCCAGGTAAAAGACCGCCCGCAAAGGAGTCTCCTAGACCAACAACGGTTGGATTTTTTACGAAACTTAAATCCTTACAGGGGATGCAATGTGTTCTATCTCCCATCAGATCCTCTATCTGTTTGCAAAATATTAAACTATCCTTTTTATCCGGCAATTCCTTTGTCTGATGATAATCCTCCAGTGTAAAACAATCACCTTTTCTAAAACGGGTAGCCGCCATATTTACTCCACCTGCAAGAGATTCCTTCCATGCTTCAAACTGTTCTCCATATACCAAGGCCCAGGCTGCGGAATGAATGATAATTCTCTTGATGCCTATTTTTGTATATACATATTCTATGGCTTCTTTCACGGCTTGCGGATCAAGTATATTAATTTTCTTCCCAATATACTGTTGCAGCTCATCTTCATTCATACTGATTAAATCAAGCTGGGGTGCAAGCTGCTGGTGTACGTAATGGCGAAATTCTGATTTGATATAACAGCCATCTTCCATAACTATAGTCGCATAATTTGGAAGATTTGCCAATAGATTTTTTGTCTTATTCATTCTATCTTCTAATACATCAAAATCCATAATTTCTGTAAATGATCCCAACAAAAACACTTCGCATTCTCGAATCATTTCTCCAAATTTGTCATCCAGTATTGGCATATTCAAGCTGTATTCATCCCTTGAAATTAAAATTCGATTCTCTCTGGGTGTTACAAAATCAATATCATTTGCTTGAATTCGGACATCACCCGCGCACTGTAATATAACGTGCGGATATATTTCTGACTGATCAGCACCCACCCCTGGCAACACCCTGACTCTGGCAGGCATCATCCTCTCAACATGCTCATTATAGCAGCTTGTTTGTAACAAACTTGGATATCCAAGGCGATCCAGAATAATCGCTGCCCTGGTTGGTGTTCCACCCAAGGTAACATTATAATCAAAATGATTTGAAAATTCCACACATGTTTCGGACTGATCAGGAACAATCTCACAACCGATACCAGCTTTTAAATGTGCAAGACTGATAATCCAAACAGCCCGCTCAGAATCTGCCTCTATGTCCATGCTTAATTCTTCTGTATGTATATCAAATGCTCTGATTTGCCTTTCTATAATACTTGTATCCCATACTAGTTCATAATCAACACACGTATGAAAGCCCAGTGCAATTCTCTCCTTCATTCTGTAATCTCCTTAAATTTAGTAGAGTGATGCCTTTCCTTCTGCTTTGAATAACGCAATTTTATCAAAAGCAACCAACTTCATTGCCTCTACGCAGATTGGCTGAATGACATTGGGTTCACGAAGTGATGCATCCTTAAGGACTTCTCTCATTTTATCGTAGTAGGCAACCTTAATATCACTGGAAATATTAATTTTGTTTACGCCATGTTCTACGGATTTTGCAATTTCTGAATCCTTATTGGAAGAACCTCCATGAAGTACCAGCGGAACCTCAACCAACTTGGTTATCTCATCTAAAATATCAATACGAAGCTCCGGCTTTTTATCCTTTGGATAAATTCCGTGACAGGTTCCAATCGCAACTGCCAAACAATCGATCCCGGTTTTCTCAATAAAATCTTTGGCCTGCACCGGATCTGTAAATAATATCTCATCCGGAGCAGTTGTTTCAACAGAATCTGTATTTCCGATTGTTCCAAGCTCTCCCTCAACGGACACATTAACTGCATGTGCGATTTCACACACCTTCTGGCATATGGAAACATTGTTTTCATAGGACTGACTGGACGCATCAATCATGACAGAAGTAAAGCCGGCACGAATTGCCGTAATAACCTGATCATAAGTTCCGCCATGATCCAAATGAATTACCGCAGGAACGGAAGAATTGTGAATTCTTTCAATAATTCCTTTCACCATCTCGGTTGAGATATGCTTCAATTCATCCGGATGAATCGCAATAATTACAGGAGCATTTTTTTCTTCCACTGCCTCCATAACACCATTAAACATATTGTAATCACTAATATTAAAAGCCGGAATTGCAAAATTATTTTTCTTTGCTACAACTAGCAAATCTTTCATATTTAATAACATAATAAAAACCTCTCTTCTTTCATCATAATTAAGTAATTTTTTGTTTCAATTAACCTTTTATCCCACCGGCAGACATTCCAGCGATGAAATATTTTTGGAAAAATACAAACAAAATCAACACAGGTATCGACCCCAATACACTCATTGCCATCATCTGGCTCCAGTCATACGCATGCTGCCCCATTAATAAGTTAATACCAATAGGCACAGTACGCATTTCTGTTGTCTGTGTTAACGCCAGTGCAAATAAATACTCATTCCAGGCTTGCATAAAAGTATACATCCCTACAGAAACCATTCCAGGTAATGATATGGGTACCAATATACACCAAAGAGCTTTCCATCTTGACCCTCCATCGATCATAACAGCTTCATCCAACTCTCTTGACAGAGTATTAAAATATCCCGTCATCATCAAAATACAATAGGGTAAGGTGGTTACCATATAGGTAAGAAATAATGCTAAATATGTATTAAACAATCCCATGGAAACGATTAAACCCATGTATGGGATTAACAATACAATTGGAGGAATTGCCTGCACACTTACAATCAGTGAGTTGAACAATCCTTTTCCCGGAAAATCAAACCTGCTAAAAGCATATGCCGCAAGCATCCCAATAAATAAGGTTCCTAACACTACAACGATTGATACAACATAGCTGTTTATAAAAAATCGAACCTTTACTGAGTCGGTTAACACCGAAATATAGGATGCAAAACTAGCCGTACGATCTATAAATTTTGGAGGCCATTCAAAAATAGCAGAATTGGATTTAAACGAAGAAACTATCATCCAAAGGATTGGAAATCCCGAAAAAATCCCTCCAAGAATTAAAAGAATCGTAACAAAGAACTTCGTCAATTTCTTATAGCTTCCAACCATATTCTATTTCCTCACTTTCTTCTGTTGTTTCACATAGAAAATGGCAATGATCACACATACGAAAAGCAATACAGTCGCAGCGGTTGCCGCCAAACTATAATTCACCTTCTGGAAGGTTAATTTATAAATAAAAATGCTCACTGTCTGTGTTGAATTCACTGGTCCTCCACCGGTTAGCATCCATATTACGTTGAATGACTGCAGGGTCCATATGAAATCCAGCATTGCAATACTAATTAAAATCGGCATTAATTGCGGAATAGTGATAAATAAGAAACGATTTGAAGCAGTGGCTCCATCAATTGCAGCACTTTCATACAAATCCTCAGAAATTCCTTGCAAACCTGCAAGAATGCTAATCATATAAAAAGGATAACCACACCAGATATTGATAAAACATATAACCGCTAAAGCGATACTTCTGTCGCTTAACCATTCTGTATTTCTTGATACATCCGGAAAAATTGATAATATGTAATTTACTATACCGGATGGCTGAAGCATTAATTTCCACAAAATTGCTACTACCGACGCTGTAAATACCCAAGGCAGGATATAAATAACACGAGCAATCGTTTTGGTTCTTGTAGAAAAATATTTTGAATTTAGTAACATCGCAAATAGCATTCCCAAAAGTAAATGTGCGACAACACTTACTGTTACAAAAATAATTGTGTTTGATACTGAGCCCCAGTAATCGGAATTTGATAGTAGTTCTTTATAATTTTTAAGCCCTACAAATACCGGGTTTTTGGAAACAACCGCCTTATCCATGAACGAATATCCGATTACCATACCGATAGGAATCACCATGAAAATAGTCATTAAAATAAGCGTCGGCAACAGATATCTATATGGAGCAGTTTTCTTCTCTAATACTTTCAAAGTGCGTCCCTCCTAAGTTGTTTATACTCTTTTTGGAAAAAGGGCCTTATCTGACCCCTTTTCCAAAATTCAACCCTTAAAACACTTTATTTTCCTGCTTTATCAAGATATCCTTGCCAATTGGTAAGCATTTTTCCAACTTCCAGATCACCTTCCAGATATTTAACAAGATCATTTGTCATAGATGTCATTACATCGGATGCGTTCGGAAGTCCGATAAACTCGTTGATTACATAATTCTTCTTATAAAGTTCATAGTAAGACTGGAACTGCTTCGGAGCTGCACTATAGTCCGGTTGAGCTACAGTACTGTTTGGGAATGCAGACATGGTAGAAGCCAATCCAGCTGATGCAGAACCATCTTTTCCATCTTTACCGCCTAATAAGAAGTTAATAAAATCTGCTGCTTCTTTCTTATTTTTAGAGGATTCGGAAATACCTACCGCCCAGCTTGCATAGCAGATTCCGCTCTTATCTTTATATCCGTCTTTCACAGGGATGGTAGTTGCTTCAAAATTCAACTTTGAGAACTGGCTCATTGTAGCAGCGGAAGCGATAGTAAATGCACAGTTGCCTGCTGCAAAATTACTTGTCATTTCAGACTCTTCCAATGTACTCATGCCAGGGAATAAAGATTTATCATCATACAACTTTTTAAACATTTCCGCTAAAGATGATAAATTCTGGTTTCCATCAACCTTATATGCGCCGCTCTCATCCTTCATGCTAATTCCGGAAGCCCAGCCTGTACCCATAAATACATTCTGTATACCATTTGCATTGGTCGTTCCCAAGTTTAATGCAAAAGCAGATTTTCCTGTCTTCGTAATTTTCTTACATGCCGCTTCCAACTCACTCCATGTAGTGGGAACAGCTTCAACACCGGCAGCTTTCAGAATGTCCATGTTTACATACATCGGATAGGAGAAATTCAATATGGGAACTACATAGCCTGTTCCTTTGATTTTCCAAATATCACTGGCAAGACTACTATTTACACCTGCAGCAGTTACATCAGTAAGAATTCCCATATCAACAAATTCTGATAACCATGCTCCATCTACACTTATGATATCTGCAATGGTTCCATTGGTTGAACCTGCTGTAATAGCTGTCTTAGTATCAGACCAAGGTGCTGTAAGCAATTCAACCTTTACGCCTGTTGCTTTTTCATACTTATCACAAATGTCATCCAAGTATCCCTTAGGAAGTTCCGCTCCCCACCATTGCTGAAACTTTAATGTAACTGTTTTTCCAGGCTCGCTGGTTGCTGTAGATCCTGTACTTTTGCTGGGTTCTTTGGTTCCGCTACCTGAGCCGCAAGCAGCCAAACTTGCCGTCATAATAGCAACTAAGCATACAACAATTACCTTTTTCATGATCGAAATTCTTTTCATACCTTTTCCTCCATTTTTTTGTTTTTTGTGAAATAATATTTCACATTATGCCCCCATATGTACCGTTTTTTCATTTTTGTTCACTTAGATGTCTTCAATTGATGTAATTTTATTTTATCACAATTCCCATATATGTCAATATACCGATTAAATATTTTATATGCATTGTTACAATTCTACAATGCATTTTAATTTTATAAGAATTTTGGTGTTTTTTATGTGCATATTTCACAATGCATTTTTCATGTAATAAAATTTTATTTCATATTTCATCTATTATTCATTAGTTTTATATGAGAACACAACAAAGAACGTGCTGCAAAACAATTTATATAAATGGTTTTGCAGCACGTTCTTTCTTTATAGGCAAAAAATAAGACATATCATTTCGATTAATTTCTGATAGAATACTCTCACAGCATTTGCTCAGCGGAAGTAACCGTAACCTCTAAAACCCTGGTTAAAAATGAAAATTTCTTTTTCATCATATGATATTCCGTTCCAGAGTCAAAAAATCTGGCTGTTCCTTCTACTACAAAACCAGTCCCTTGATAGTTATTAAATCCAATCACATTTTTACTTCCTAATGACATTTTTATTTTTGTGTTAACATTTATATTAGCTTCTGTTTTATTCATTAGACCAGCTGGAATTAAAATTCTATCATCTTCCATTACTACTAAATAAGAATTCCATTCATTCACTATATGGGGTTCCCCATTTCCCCATGTAACAATCGTTACAATCCCTTCGTTTTTCAAAACTTCATATAATTTTACTGGTAGCATATGTTTTCCTCCTTCATTTTATAACTATGTAGAATAAATCCCTTAGTGGCTGTTCCCGTTCAATAGAATTCTTATACTAAATCTGCAATTAATTTCACTATCTTATTATCTTCTATAAAAAACTCATACAATCCGCCAACTTCACCCCCAGGAAAAGTGCCTTTAAAAAGCACATGCATCTCTACATGGTTATCTTTCACTTTATAATTCAAAATTTCTGTAAGTGTATTATAACTAATAAAGTAATCCTGAAAGTAACTCCCTATCTCCTCTTTTCCAGAAATATCTTTGCCAATCGACTTTTCTTCTATAATAGCTGTATCTAAAAAAGTACTTAGATACAGGTCTATACTTTGCATATTTGAGTTCTTTATATAGGTTAATACAACTTCTGGTAATTCAATTCTATCCATATGGGTTAACTCCTTTAATTTTTATACCCTATGTTATCACTTAAAACCTGACAGCAATACGTCAAGTTTTAAATAAATATTTTTGATTATTAACTATTTTAATCTTAACTACTGCATTGTTTGGATTAGCATTGGTTTATCTTCGAATTTCATAATCTTCGTGTAACTAATGGAGCCTAATGACAAAGCGAGCTCATGACACGGTTCTACATTCATACCATAATTTAGTAACAAAGTTTAACATTTTTTTTAAATTTCGTAATCATAACATACTAAATAACTAAAATTGAGTCCATACATTTTTACATTATTTTCTAATTTAACTATGTTATAGTTTTTGTAACGAAATGATAAAACGATATTTTATTAATATCATTGTCA
The DNA here is from genome assembly GCA_023435895.1 of Bacillota bacterium. Lineage (GTDB taxonomy): Bacteria > Bacillota > Clostridia > Lachnospirales > Lachnospiraceae > Mobilitalea. The sequence continues at coordinate 1,651 of JAEZLH010000034.1, read as the reverse complement.
TTCGGAATTTACTAAAGTACTTCAAATAAACAGGAGGTGGTTATGTTGATTGTATCATAGTGTATTTCTTTATCCTTAGAATCGCCATCTATTCTGGTAGTAACAAAGGACTCCATTCTGTAAAGATGTCCCCTTAATCACGTTGCGAATAAGTAACGAGGATGAAAACGGAGAACCACAACTACATAATAGAAGATGCAAAACTATATTTTGGGAGGTTATTTTATGTTAAAAAAATTAGTACCATTATTACTTGTGATTATGATAGCAGCCGTGTTCCCAGGAAAACTTGCTTTTTCTCAAGAGGAACCAAACGTCACCTGGAAAAAGGTTGACCCTGCTGATGTCCAGGTTGGCAAAAGCTATCTCATCGTGTCGGAGCACGGCGCGCTTGCTAATTCCCAAGCGACAATAAGCACACCTGGTGACGTCAACAGCACTCAGATTGGCATGACGTCCAAGCCCGTGACAATTGAAGATGGCTTAATCACATCCGAAGTGACGGAAGATATGATCTGGCAGTTTGGTCTTGGCGCAAACTCTGCTGCGGCATCTGGCGGTCTTGGCGAAGGCTCCGGCTACTATTTATTGAACAATGCTCCCGGTGCAGGAGGAGGCACGGAACCCTTGAGAAGGGAATCCAGCTTCAACGCGCAACATGCACCCCTAAACACCACCAGCGCAGCCATCAATGGCAACCAACAGAGCCTGCTAATGCATGTTCTGAATGAAAATGAAGGCACAGTATCCCTGTACTTTTGGAACGGGAACAACCAGTGGAACTTTGCATTAACCAGTACGGAAGACGGCTTCACCGCAAAGAGCAAGGTAGCGGGCACTACGAGCGCGGCTCAACTGCTTCAACAGATGCAGGAGTCACCGCCATTGCAGCTATATGAACCAAACTTGAACTTAGGCGTTCAGCACTCCATCATAGCCTCATCCGGCGAAAATGGTAGCATAAGCCCATCCTCCCTGACAGGCCACGTTTGGGTAAACGATGGTGAAGACGTGACCTTCACCTTTCATCCCTCGTTCGGGTTTGAAGTGGACAAAGTTACGGTTAATGATGAAGAAGTGGCTTTTACAGACAACAAATACACAATAAGGAACGTCATTACAAACGGCACAAAAATTCACGTAACCTTCAAGCCTTATTCAAACGCTACAGTATTACCATTCACAGTGTATAACGACATCTTCTCTGTCGGCAACGTCACTACAGCGGTTGTCGTTGACCTTGGCGAAGGCAATGCGACAAACCTCGCCGACCTAAGTGCCAACATGTTCACTGTGGCTGCAAGAAACACAAGGCTTGATGGCTCGACCGTGATTTTCGACGGTTTGCGCAATATCACCAGAGTATATGTAAACAATAAACCAGAGCCGCTTGGCTACATATCGCCCACACCGGGATCAGGCGACCTTATAACAGATACACCCACCAGTGGACGTTACATCGTAGTTGAGTTTGAGTTTTGGAATGCCAATGGCTATACTTCCGGTTCAATGGTTTCAGGCAACTTGCAAAACCAATGTCAATAAGTTAAGACATAGCACCCGAATATCCTGAAAGGACAGTGTATAAAAAATTGTACCCTGTCCTTTTTTGCGTAATAATTAAAAAAACCCTTGACATATATAGAAAAAT
>JAEZLH010000015.1 GCA_023435895.1 Bacillota bacterium | reverse complement strand
AACGAAGATGGAAAACAGATATTTGTGTATCTTCTAGATGAAACTCTAGAACTTGAGAAGGTGGGGTTAATCTCAACAAATCTGGCTGAAAAGCTCGTACACGGAATTACAGAGATGTCATATCGGGGAATGTGTGCTAAGATAACTGAGACGACTGGACAAAGCATAAGTGCAATGGGTGTGTGGAATGTAATCCAAGCACTTGGTGAAAAGGTAGTTGAGGAAGAAAAGGAATTAGTAGCGGCCAATAAACAAGGATTAATACAAGGAACAGAAATTACACGTGTATTATTTGAAGGAGCGGATGGAGTCTACTTAAGCCTCCAAGGAAAAGATCGCAAGAAGAACTACAATGGAAAGGCTGAAATGAAGGTGGTGGTCGCATATGAAGGTTGGAGAAAGCGTGGTAAAGACAGATATGAGCTATCCAACAAAGTAGTTGTGGCTGGATTTAGCAAGGCGACGGAATTCCACGAATATAGAGAGGCAGCGATTGCGGAAAAATATGATATTGATGAAATAAATGTAAGATTATTAAATGCAGATGGAGCATCATGGATAATAAAGTTAAGGATAAGAGTACGCATTTTCAGTTAGATCCGTTTCATAAATACAAGGCAATTAAGGAAAAGATAAAAGATAAAGTGGCTGTAGCGAACATAATAGAACTATTAGATTCAAGGCAATTGGAAGAGATGTTTCACTATTTAGAGATGTATAGTAACAGTATCGATATCTCAGATGGAGTACAAGAACTAATTTAAATATTTTGAAAATAATCGAGATGGACTAATTCCGTATCAGGAACGGGATATAGAGCTTCCACCATTAAGTAATGGGTTAGAGTATAAAAGTATGGGCACAATGTAGAATCACATTTGGAGCATAATAGCAAAAAGGATGAAGCACAATCACATTAGTTGGAGTTTTCGTGGCGGAAACAATCTATCTAAAATACTAGCTAAAAAAGGTAGTGGAAGGTTGAACGAGGTTGTAGAAAAAGTAAAACGTCAACTATTCGAGGAAGAAAAGATAGAGGAAATCATAGAAATACTTGGAGCTGGCCGTGTTCCATTAAAAGTAGGTAAAGGTTATGATAGTGCCTTTACCCACGTACATTTGCCATACCTAAACGCAAAAATAGAGAGCGGAGGGCAGGGCTGGTGTTCGATTGCAGGTTTTTAATTAAAAATTCGACACAAGACAAAACATAAGTTAATTAAATGTAGAAATAGAGCAGAGTATTATAACGGATTTTAGTATGAAAAAGATTTACCAACGATTACTTGACTGAAACTTCAATAAGCTTCTGTATATAATTACTTTACATTATTTGAAATTCAACTATATATTTTGTATAATTAAGTAAAATAATCCTGCGAGACAACATACTGCTTTACGAATGCATAGCAAGTATGAACATATGCACCTTGTTTATTAAACTATATTGAGGGATTACGTTGAGGATACACCAGGGAGGATAGTCATATGAACAAAATATTAGTATTCCTGTTCAATGGAATGACGGACTATGAGATTACATTTATTACGCATCTTTTGTCAGCAGATGCAGGAAAAGAAGTAATTACAATTTCGTATGAGGATAATACAATAAAAAGTCGTGCTGGTTTTTTATACAAGTCGCATCAACTGGTGAAAGAGGTATTACACGAAGACGTGGAAGCTTTGATCCTTTGCGGAGGGTGGTATGGAGAGCTCAGAAATGAATTAGTGGAATTAATTCATAATTTAAATTTAAGTAACAAACTTCTTGCTGCTATTTGTGGAGCCGGTACGGTGTTTCTGGCGAAGGCAGGGGTTCTGGATCATGTAAACTATACAACTCCTGCTATGGAATGGACAGAACAGCATATTAAAATATTTGGTGAATGCAATCCTTTTCCGAGAGATAATTTTATTGACAAAAGGGTCGTTCGTGACAGGAATGTGATAACTGCCAAGGGTGAGGCATTTATCGATTTTGCCATAGAGGTATGCGATTGGTTCAATCTGTTCGATAGTAGGGAAGAGAAAGAAAATTTTGGTAGAAGGTACGGTAACGTTTATGCAGGGCTTTAATTGTATTATGGTTTATAGTCAGGATGGGAAACAATTGTTGTTTTGCAAAAGGACAAAGAATCCCTATAAAGGACTTTATAATTTGGTTGGCGGCAAGATTGAACACGGGGAAGACGGCTATGAAGCTGCATACCGGGAGCTAGAAGAAGAGACCGGAATCAATTCCAATCATATAGAACTAAGGCATATGATGGATTTTACCTATTATAATCAGGACTGTTACGTGGAAGTATATGCAGGGACATTAAAAGAAGAGGTCTCACTTCATGAAGAGGCTCATCCCCTATTATGGCTGGGCATCAATGAGAATTTCTTTGACAGTACTAGATTTGCAGGTGAAGGCAACATCGGACATATGGTGGAGCAGGTAACGTATTATGGAATGGGGATATCAAGGAAGGTATCGAGCCAGGAAAACCGATCCCAGCTAAGTATAACCGGTATCTGTATTGGGGTGGATGGCTGTAAGAATGGCTGGATTGGTGCTATATTAGATCACGGAAAGTTAATCATTGACCGCTTTCCTACCGTTGGCCATTTGATTGAACAATATCCTCATTTTGATGAGTTTCTAATTGATATGATTATTGGTTTTCAAAGTCAGAGGGATCATGTAAGACCGGATTCTTTTGCACGGACGATGATCAAAGAAAGAGCTTCGACCATATTTCCTTCTCCTTGTAGACAAGCAGTATCTGCCGATACCATTAGCGAAGCATATGAAGAGAACGTAAGGGTATTAGGAAAGAAATTTACACCATTAACAGTAGGAATTCTACCAAAAATGAAAGAAGTAGATACCTTTCTGAGCGAAAATCCTCAATATAAGAATGTGGTCAAAGAAAGTCATCCAGAAGTGTGCTTCTCAAAATTAAACGGTAGTACAATTTTATCAAAGAAAAGTGAGAAAGAAGGCGCAAGAGAGCGGATTGAACTATTATCAAACTATCTGCCAGAGCTTAAACTTAACAAAATAGAATCACAGGCAAAGAAATTAAAATGCAATGTAGATGATATCATTGATGCTATCTGTCTTGCAATATCCGCTAATTTGATCAGCCAAGGCAAGTACGAAACAATACCGAACAACCCAATGAAGGACGAGAAGGGACTAATCATGCAGTTGGTTGTTCCCCAAAAAGATATTTAGATAAATGTAACCTATGGCATGTAACTATCAGGATTCAGGGGTTATACCGATAGAAAGCGAGCATGCAGTGAGGAAACGATTAGCGGATTTTCGAGCAAGTTTGTGCACTCTAGTTTGTTTTACGAGCGACCGACGAATTTATCAGGGAGGAGTAAAACATAACAGACGAGTGCATAAACTTCCGAAAATCCAGCTTGTTTTCGAATGCATGGCTCGTTTTCTATCGGTATAAACCCCGAATCCGTCCGGGTATAATATAATTATTTTTATAACAACCCCCATCCTTCGAAAATATTACACTATTTTCAAAATCTGCCATCTGTTTTTCGTTATCTAGGGATGATACTATCTAGGTGTAGCAAAAAACATTTCCAAGGGAGGAAAAAGAATTATGAAAAAGATATGGGCATTCATACTTGTAACAGTGATGGTACTTACCATGTTAAGCGGCTGTTCAAGCAAAAAAGACGAACCTACGGACACAAACACGGGGACAACAGCTACTAACAAACCGGAGGCAACAAAAGCTCCTGAGAAAGTAACCTTAAAGTTATTTTCCAATTTACCTGACAGAAAGAACGGACAGGGTTTAGTTGAGCAGATGATTATTGATGAGTATGTGAAAGCGAATCCTAATGTAACCATTCAGGTTGAAGCATTGGATGAGGAAGCTTATAAGACAAAATTCAAGGCTTATGCAATGGACGGTATGCCGGATGTAGTAAGTATCTGGGGTCAGCCTTCCTTCTTAAGTGAAGTTCTTGATGCAGGTGTTCTTGCAGAACTTAACCAGGAAGATTATGCAAATTATGGTTTTGTACCCGGATCACTTGATGGTTTCATGAAAGACGGCAAGCTTTATGGTCTACCTAGAAATACCGATATCATGGGCTTCTACTATAACAAGAAGCTGTTTGATGACAACGGTTGGAAAGTTCCTACTACATATGATGAGCTTTTGGCTCTCAGCAAAACAATTAAAGATAAGGGTCTTGTTCCTGTAGCAATGGACGGTGGCGATGGCTGGCCTTTAGCAATCTTCTTAACAGATTTATTAGTTCGTATTAATGGTAAAGAGGAAGCAGCATTAGTGGATAAAGCAATTTCTTCTGGTGACTTCTCCGATCCAATCTTTACTCAGGCAGTTGATTTATTAACCCAGGCAGTAAAAGCAGGTATGTTCCAGACTGGTTATGATTCACAAGATTACGGTACTGCAATGAACTTGTTCACCAACGGCCAGGCAGCTATGTTCTATATGGGTAGCTGGGAATCTTCCATGGCATTAAATAAAGACATCAAAGAAGAAGTAAGAAACAATGTTAGAGCATTTACTATGCCAGTTATCACAGGTGGTAAGGGAGCTCAGACTGATATCGCAGCATGGAATGGTGGCGGATATGCAGTGGCAGCTGATTCAAAAGTGAAGGCTGAAGCTATCAAATTCTTAAACTTTATGTATCAACCTGACAAATTATCCAAATACGGCTGGGAGAAGGGTGTTGGTATGTCAGCACAGGATCAAACAGCATTTATGACAGGCAATGAAACAGAATTACAGAAGACCTTTACCGGTATCTTAAAGAATGCAACAAGCGTATCCGGTACTACAATGAACGATCGCGGACCATCCGCTTTCAAAGCAGCAATTGAAAGTGAAATTCAAAGTGTTTCAAACGGAACATCATCCGTGAAAGATTTCCTTGCAAAGATTGGCGAGGCTTGTAAGTAAACGCTTATAGAGTAGGAGTTGGCTGCCTTTCTGACGAGGGCAGCCATTTTCCTATCAGGGGATCCCCGAATACAACGCCGCTTCGGCCGCTTTTCTACTAGGAGGTTTTGATGAAAAAATTATACAGTAATAAATTGGTTATTCTCAGCCTGGTATTGCCCGGATTAATCCTATTTGTAATGGCAATACTGGCTCCGATCTGCTTGAGTATCTATTATGGCTTTACCAGCTATTCGGGCATGGGTCATGCAAAATTTATTGCCTTTGATAACTATAAGGCATTATTATCCGATACAACCTTTCATAGGGCGCTGACGAATTCCTTGCTTTTGGCAGTCGGTTTCATTGTAATACAACATCCGATTGCAATTGTGGTAGCAGCAGTGCTTGATAAATTACAGGGGAAAGCGGAAGGATTCTTTCGCTGTATCTACTTTATACCGAATGTAATATCGGTTGCGATTATTGCATATCTGTGGAAATTCATCTATAATCCGGATTTCGGCTTATTGAATAATATTCTTAAGGGACTCGGCTATCACGGCAAAATTAACTGGTTCAATGCTGATACTGCTATCTGGTCAGTGCTGATTGTATTAATCTGGCATGGCTTTGGTTGGGGTATGTTAATCTACTATGCGGGAATTAAGAATATCGACCCCGTACTTTATGAAGCGGCATCCATCGACGGAGCAGGAACGAAAGAAACTTTCCTTAAAATCACCTTACCACTCATGAAGCCAGTTATTCAGATCAATGTAACCATGGCGGTGATTTCTGCGTTAAAACAGATGGAAACCGTATACCTGTTAACGAAGGGCGGTCCCGGAGACAGTACTCAGTTCACGGCAAACTATTTATACCTGCAGGCGTTTAAAGCATTTAAATATGGCTATGGCAATGCCATCGGTGTTGTATTCATCATAATCTGCTTAATCGTAACCGTAGGTTTGAATCGAATTTTCCGTGAAAAACAACCGGCATAGGAGGGGATCAATATGAAAGAAAAAGGTACAATTATCAGAAAATTAATTCTATGGGTCATCCTTTTGGCAGTGGCTGTTGTTCAGATATTTCCGCTTGTTTGGTTGGTGGATTTTTCACTGGCAACCAGTAATGAAATGTTCACCAGCGGGTTACTTATTATTCCTCATAAGATACAGTGGGGAAACTATGTGAAGGCATTTGTTGACGGACATTTTCTTCTTTACTTAAAGAATAGTGTGCTGATTAATGGATTAGCGGTATTATTAGTTTCTTTGTTCTCTATTATGGCAGGATATGCTTGCAGAAGAATGCACTGGAAGTTAAGCGGATTAGTAAAGACCATCCTATTACTTGGTATGATGATTCCTATTCATGCAACACTTTTACCGAACTATAAGATTTATCATACAGTACATATTACCGATACCATATGGGCATTACTTGTGCCTTATATAGCGTTTTCACTTCCACAGGCGTTGTTTTTAATGACCGGCTTTATTGAAGCGCTACCCATTGAACTGGAAGAAGCGGCGGTTATGGATGGCTGTGGAATCTATCGTATTGTGTTTCGAATTGTAACACCTTTATTAAAGCCCTCGATAGCAACCGTTGCAATTATGACCTTCCTCAATAACTGGAATGAGTTCATGATGGCAAGCACCTACCTAAGCTCACCAAAGTGGAAAACACTGCCGTTCTCAGTATTGGAGTTTACAGGTCAATACTCCTCCAATTACGCGGTACAGTTCGCAGTTATGGCTTTGACCGCTGCACCTGCCGTAATCGTATATGTTATATTGAATAAGCATATTACAAAAGGAGTTGCAATGGGAGCAGTAAAAGGATAAAATTTAATATAACTATACTTTTTTACAAAGAGCCGTTCTAAGCTTTAAAAAGTATGCAAGACTGATGAAAGGCATGGTAATAATATGCGACATATAAAATATTGGATCAGACGATTAACAATCAGAAAGAAATTGATATTTTACAGCTATATTATCATCACACCTATTTTGCTTTTCATCAGCGCGGTGCTTTTTGTCAATAATTATAATTCAACCATTAAGAAAGAAAATGAAAGTTTTCATCAGAGTACACAGAATCTAACCAGTAGTATTGATGTACTTCAAAAGAGCATTATGGAATTTGGGACATATATCTGCATTAATAATGATATAAAACTAATACTTACTTCGAATAAACCGAAAGAACTGAATAAGGATTCTTTACTTTGGCTGCATAATGCACCCATGGGAATATTTCAGGATATGATGGCACTGAATGGCCAGCTCAAAACAATAGCCATCTATCCGGAAAATGGTGTCAAGCCATATTTAAGATGTATGGATGCAACGGCTTATCTCGGATCAATGGAGCAGGTTCGCGCTACCCAAATTTATAAAGAAGTAGTGGAACGAAGGGGTAAGATAATATGGAAAAAGGTTGCTAAGAATGATACCAATACCTATGAAACGAATCGTACCGATAAACTTGTAATGTACCGTGAAATCTATGATCTTGCTAAGAAGCATAAACTGGGGTATCTGGTCATTGGTGCTTCCATGAATAAGTTCACCGAGCTTTGTGAAAACTCACTAACCTCTGAACAAGAAGCAATTCTGGTAGTCAGTGCGGAGGGCTCTGAGCTGGTTCGAAGCGGCGAGGTGAATGAAGAACTTTTATCCCAGGTTTTAAGGGATGAAAAGCAGGGAAACATATCGAAGGATGTTTTTGGACATATCAGCTATTCCAATTATAATGTGTATTATAACAGGGACGGAGATACCGGAACGATTGTTTATCGCATGGTGCCAAAGGAAGGGCTTGGAACGCAGCTTTATTCGATTGCATTTGCTCCGGCTGCCTTGCTTTTGGGCTTTTTGGTAGGATTATTTCCAATCTTAATTTTTGTATCCAATATTATATCGAAGCCATTAAATAAAGTATGTAATGCAATGGATTTATTTAAAAAGGGAGACTTTAATCAGAAGGTCGAGGTAAATACCTTGGATGAAGTGGGTGAAGTTGCATCCTGCTTTAATAAGATGGTAGATGATATTAAGACCCTGATTGATAATAACTATGTTATGGCATTAAGGGAGAAAGAGAGCGAACTAAATGCGTTACAGGCGCAGATTAACCCTCATTTTCTTTATAATACTTTAGATTCCCTGTACTGGCAGGCAACGGATGCGGAGCATCATGAGATAGCGGAAAATATTTATGCCCTATCCCAACTGTTTCGCTTGGTTTTAGGACAGGGAAAGGGAATGGTAACGGTCAAAATCGAGCAAGATCTGATTGATAAGTATCTTCATATCCAAAAAATGAGATTTGAAAAGCGTCTGGATTATGAGATTAAGATTGAAGATGAGATTATGGATGGAATCATTCCAAAGCTTATTCTTCAGCCTTTTGTGGAAAACGCCATTGTTCATGGTTTTGAAAAAGCAGGAGAGAAATGCTTTATCTCACTGGTCGGAAAGAAAAAAGGGAATCATATTATCTTCATGATTAAGGATAATGGAATCGGAATGAGCAAAGAACAAGTCAAGGCAATCCTTAATGTAAATGATTCTGAACGCTATGCCAGTCAGCGAATTGGTCGCTACGCCATAAAGAATATCAGGGAACGGTTAGAACTGAAATATCATGATGATTTTAAATTGTTAATCTATAGTAAGGAAGGTAGTGGAACTACCGTTATAATTGAATTACCATTTGAGAATAAGGAGATGTAGCTGTTTGGGTGTTAAACTATTAATTGCAGATGATGAAGATATGATACGAAATGGTTTGGCAAAGTATATCCAACTGCATACGGATCGCTTTGATAAAATCTATCTGGCGGAGAATGGTCAGATTGCAATCGATACCATCTTTCGCCATGAACCTGATTTAATGCTTTTGGATGTTCAAATGCCAATCAAAAATGGCATTGATGTAATGCAGGAGGCACAAAGAGCAGGAATTATGCCAATCACGATCATATTAAGCGGATATGATGAATTTAAATATGCACAACAGGCCATGCATTATGGAGCAAAGGACTATTTATTAAAACCCAGTCGTTCCTCCGACATTTTAAAAAAGTTAAATGATACAGCAGATGGATTATTGGGAGAAAAGGAAACTAAAAATAATGCTGATAAATCTGGAAAAAATGGATTTGTAGAAATAGCACGTGAGTACATTAATGAACATTATTATGAAAATCTAACATTGAACGAAGTGGCTGAGAAAGCCGGTATTACAGCAGGTTATCTGTCAACGCTTTTCTCCCAGCAGATGAACTGTAGCTTTGTAGACTATCTCAATGAAGTAAGAATCGAGCATGCATGTTCCTATCTGCAGCAGAATTACTTTAAGACCTATGAAATCGCCTATAAAGTTGGATATAACGATGAGAAGTATTTTTCAAAAGTTTTCAAAAAGATAGCCGGAATGTCGCCTTCTGAGTATAAAAGGAGATGATGTTTTTATAACACTTCTCGCCTGAGGATGAGTAAATGGATTATCTATAAAGAAGCAGTCTTACAGGAAGGCTGGCGTTCCCACTGAATCAACAAGCAATTCTTAAGGATTCAGTGGGAACGTCGGCTTTCTTCCATTCGATAATTGATAATTTTATTTATTCGGGGTAAAATGAGATAAGAAGCAAAAATTGGAGAAAAAGGAAGAGAACAGATGAAAAAACTAAAAAGAATTCCCTCCCATATTGGAATTATCCCGGATGGCAATCGCAGATGGGCACTGGATATGGGACTTCAAAAGAAGGATGGATATACCCACGGAATTAACCCCGGGTTTGAGTTATATGAGATGATGTTGGAATATGGAGTGAAAGAGGCTACTTTTTATGGCTTTACCAAGGATAATAACAAAAGAGAAACAGGGCAGAGAGAAGCATTTACAAAGGCTTGTGTGGACGCAGTCGAGATGTTAAGCGGAAGAGATGCCAATTTATTGGTAATCGGCAATACGGACTCACCTGCTTTCCCAAAGGAATTATTAAAATATGCCAATCAAAGAGTGGAGTTTGGCAAGGGCTTAATTAATCTCAATTTTCTCGTGAACTATGATTGGGAATGGGACTTGAAAAAGCTATCTAAGAATAAACAATTGGAATCGGTTGATATCCCAAGATTAGACTTAATTATCCGGTGGGGCGGACGCAGACGACTGAGCGGTTTTCTCCCGGTTCAATCCGTATATGCTGATTTTTATGTCATTAATGACTATTGGCCAAGCTTTCAGAAAACACATTTTATTGATGCTTTGGAATGGTATCAAGATTGTGATGTTACCCTGGGAGGTTAATCACTTCAAAATAGTTGGCTAATCGAGTTCAAGTGTAAAACATTTGTACTCATGTTTATTTCATAAAAGAGATAAAATGGCAGCAAAGAAGGAGGTATTACAAAATGAAATCCTCCGCTGAAAACCAGATATATTACTCACAGGTTGATAATATAGCGGTTTGCTTCGGATTTCACTTTGTAACACCCCCTTCTTTGCATACAAAATTAGAGGTTTTATCAAAATTGATACTTATTGGCGATTATATAGTTCGCTTGAAATAGTGAACTTTAATTATACTGAAATTGTATCACTAACTTATTGATTCGTTAGTATGCTTGTTTATAGAAATGTTTCATTATTTTAGATTTTAGGCTATCATATCTTTTTGGAAATCATTTATCGAAATTGTCATTCCAAGTTCTGGAAGCGTAGTGAACAAACAGTAACAGAGCGCTCAAGGGTAATTGCACGTAGCCAGGAGTTCTTGAAATATTTGTACTATTTTGTTATAGTAAGTGAAAAGGGGAGATTACATTTGAGAATAATGACGAAAAAAAGCTTGTTTCTGGCCATATTAGTTTTATGTCTGATGGCCGTGACGGGATGCAAAAGCGGGCATACTAATAATAAAAATGACGAGAATAAATCGATTAATCCAGCTTGGGAAAAAAACGATAAAGAACCCATAACCTTGGACTGGTACGTGAATTTTTCTTGGTTTGGCGCGCAATGGGGAGAAAATCTTGTATCCAGAAAAATCACAGAAGATACAGGGATTGACATTAATTTTATCGTTCCAAGCGGAAATGAGTCTGAAAAATTTAATGCCTATATTTCTTCTGATACACTTCCGGATATTATTACTCTTGCTTGGTGGGAGCCTCAACTTGACACCATGATAAGTAAAAACATGGTATATCCTTTGAATGAGCTTGCAGATCAATACGATCCATATTTTTGGAAGGTGACAGATAAGGCAGTTTGTGAATGGTACACCCAGAAGGATGGGAATTTATATTGTTATCCGAATTCAACCTTTGTACCACAGGATTATGAAGAGAATAAAGAGATTAGCTCCAATCAAACCTTTCTAGTCAGAAAGGATATTTATGAGGCAATCGGAAGCCCTGATATGACTACTCCTGAGGGGTTTAAGAATGCAGTTGAGAAAGCAGCCAAACAGTTTCCTGAAATAAACGGCAACCCAATTATACCCATCGGAGCACACGCATTTACCGATGAAGGTTGTGTTTCTTTTGATCAGTACTTACAGAACTTTCTTGCAATTCCAAGTGAGAAGGACGGCAAATTTTATGATCGTTATACGGATCCTGAATATATTCGGTGGCTTAAGATGTTTCGAGAACTGGGAGCTAAAGGATATCTGCTGAGTGATATCTTTATTGATCAGAGAATTCAGATGGAGGAGAAGCTGGCAGAGGGAAGGTATTTTTGCATGCTTTATCAAAGTACCGATATGGCAGACCAGCAAAAGCTTCTTTATACAAAGGATCCCAATAGCATTTATATCGCCGTGGACGGACCAAAGAATTCAAAAGGTGATGATCCGGTGTTGCCAGGGGCAGGAATTAACGGCTGGACGGTTACATTAATATCAAAGAACTGCAAATACCCAGAGCGAGCCATCGCCTTATTTTCTTATCTGATTAGTGATTACGGTCAAAAGCTGACCTGCCTTGGAATAGAAGGAAAAACCTATGATATGGTGGATGGAGTACCGGTAATCAAGAAGGAAGTTAAGGAATTACAAAATTCTGACAGAGTTAATTATGACCGACTCTATGGTGCAAATTATACTTATTGGATGTTTCAGGATACTTCGATGTATTCCCGCTGGATTAAACAATTAGAGCCACCTATGAAGCAGCTTGAAGAGTGGACTTATCCTTATACCCATTATCTGGGTCAATATGATATTAGCTTTGATATCAATACCAGAGCTGGAAATGCGGATATTAATATCAAGAAGGCATGGAGTATAGCACTTAAAAAACTCTTGCTGGCGCCTACAGAAAAAGAGTTTGACCAGATATACAGTGATTTTGTCAATACAAGAAAAAAGATGGGCTTTGACTTTGTCATGGAGGAAAGTACTAGATTGATGAATGAGGCGAAGGAAAAGGTAGGGATGAAATAATTCAATGTTGAGTCGAATGAGAAAAAGGTGGGGAAATTTAAAATTGAACATAAAGTTTACCATTATCATTATTACTTTTGTTATGATACCGGTAGCTTTCTTCTCCATGTTCTTATTTCATGACATGGAACAAAATACAATCAAAGAGAAAATAAATAGTATGGATTATAGCATGAGTAAAAGCTACGATCAGATTGTTAAAAATGTGAATTCAATCAATATGTCAACACAGATTTTTCTGAGTGATCAATCTCTATTTGCCTATTTGAAAAAGATAAAAGAAAATGAAGAAGTAAGTACGGATGAACTGTTGAATTTTTATGATAAAAATAATAATTTTTTTGAACGGCTTGTGGATAACAATCCTTATCTATATCAGATTCGTGTTTATGTTGACAGCGATACCATGCAGGAAATGATGCCGGTGTTCTATCGCAAGGATCGCATGAATAAGTTAAGCTGGTCAAAGGATCAGTATATGAGCGGCTGGAAATTTGATTATGTGGATCAGATTTTCACCAGTTCCGGTCAGGGAACCAATAAGAAAATCATGTCCTTGGTTACACCAATCAATGATTTCGCCAAAGGAGAGCTTGGAATCATGGAGGTTGCCATGTATATGGAAACCATGTTTCCTAATCTGTATGAGAATATAGAGGGTGAATGGACTTATTTTATCAGTAAAGACAAAACACCTTATTACGGGAATCACAAGGATGAAAAGTCTATTGAATATTTGAAGTTGATTCAAGCACAGAGAAACCAAGAGCCCGAAGAACCCTTTAGTTATTATACCAAATTAAATGGGGAATCGGTTATTATTGGATACATGCCCGTAAAGGAATTGTCCGGTATGCTGATTTTTGTTCATAGTGCTGAGAAGGAAATGAAGAAAATCCATACGCTTCGTAACCAGTTTACCTTCATTATTGTAATTATCGGGGCATTGTTAATTATATTGATCGATTTTATAGTAAAATCTCTTTTGCATCAATTTTATAAGATACTCCATTTAATTCGCAAGGTACAAAAAGGAGACATGGAGGTTGTTTTTGACTATCAAAATAATGATGAAATGGGAGAATTATCAGGTCAGATTAACAAAATGCTGGCACAGATTAAGCTGTTAATGGAAGATAATATTAAGCGTGAAATCCTTGCTAAGAATTCGGAGATGAAAAACCTTCAAAATCAAATTAATGCACATTTTCTTTATAATGTAATGGAATCCATAAAGATGATGGCGGAAATCGAGGAGCAGTACCCCATATCCGATGCAATTACTAATCTTGGAAGACTTTTGCGCTATAGTATGAATTGGAATTCGAACAGTGTAACCGTTAGAGAGGAACTGGAATATATCAAAAGCTACTTGGAGCTTATTAACCTTCGTTTTGATTATGAAATATATCTCTCCATCAATGTTCCAGAAGTAATCTATGAGCAGCAAATTCCAAAGATGTCACTGCAGCCGATTGTGGAGAATTCAATCTACCATGGTATCGAGCAAATGGCAGAGGACACCAATATATACATTAAGGGAATTGTAGAAAATGAGGATTTCATAATCGAGATTTCTGATGCAGGAAGAGGAATGACAGAAGAAGAGGTTGAGAAGCTATATAAAAAGCTTGCAGGAGAAATCGAAATTTCAGGGGGCTCCGGCAATGGAATCGGACTAAAGAACGTTCAGGATCGAATTATTATGAGCTATGGAGAACATTATAAGGTCGAAATAAATTCGAAAATTGGATGTTATACGAAAGTTTCAATTAAACTTCCGTTAAAAGTAAATTCTGAATCAGAGCAATGAGCTACACGAGAATGCACCCGGTAATGATCGCAAGAAAGGCATGAATACAGATATGAATACGGTATTAATTGTAGAAGATGAAAAGATGATTCGTCAGGGTATTAAAACAATGGTGCAACGCTCCGGTGTTCCGGTCAATGTAATCATTGAATGCAATAATGGTCTGACCGCCTTGGAAATATTAGAGCAGCAGAAAGTAGATGTGATGTTCACCGATATCAGAATGCCGAAGATGAACGGTATAGAGCTGGTTACAGCAATACAGGAGTGGAAGGACAGACCTTATATTATTGCTATCAGCGGGTATGATGACTTTTCCTATGCAGTTGAAATGATGAGGATGGGAGCCAGGGAATATATATTAAAGCCGGTTGACCGGGATAGAATTAAAGGGATTCTTGTAAAATTAGAAAAAGAAATCGAACAAAGTACGGAAAAGGATAGAAAGGCCAGAGATATTGGCTATCAACAACTAAAATATCTGATGTTAAACCACCAGATAACCCCTAATGAGGAAGAGACAATTCAACTCCAGTGCAAAGATTATTTTATAACAGATAAATACGCTGTATGTTGCACGCAAAAGAAGAATAATGCTTTTGTTCAAGGTGAAAAGTATATTCATTTAAGCGATGTGGAAAAAAACGAAATGCTGATTGTACCGGAAGATAATTTAAACTACTTGATTCGTAATGAATTAAAGAATAGCTATACGGGAATTAGCAGCCTGCATCTTGGGTTGACGGAATTAAAGACGGCATATGCGGAGGCGAAAGAGGCTAGGTATCAAGCTTTTATCCGAGGGGAACATACGGTATATTATCAGGATTTGGCCAGAAAATCTACTAGTGCAGCACAAAATCTTATTGATAATCAGCCCCAGACTTTGGATGCAAATAAGATGATTCAAATGGGTCAAATGGTAGGAACGGATAAGATTAAAGATGTAGTACAATCCTTAGAGTGGCTGAAGAAGGAGGTGGAATGGAGACGTTATCCCCTGGTTGATTTGGAGGAGAGTATCGCCATCTTTATTGATACTATAAAAAGCAATTATCAGAATGTACTGGAGATTGAGGAAGAGGAATTGGAACAATTTCGAAGTGCGTTGAATTTTGCATGTATGGAGCAATATTTTCAGAAGCTAATGGAGCTGATTCTCCATATCAATGAGATTATCAACACGCAGTTTGATGATTATAAGAATAAACATAAGATTCAATTGGCTACGGAATATATCCGTGAAAATTATAATAAAGATCTGAATATGGCGGTGGTTTCTAACTATATATCTATGAACTATTCCCTGTTTTCCTATTTGTTCAAGCAGTATACGGGAAGTAACTTTGTCAATTATTTGAAGGATTTAAGAATCAACGAAGCAAAGCGTTTATTAAAAGAAACCGATATGTATGTGAATGAAATCAGTCAGCAGGTGGGCTATAATAATGAAAAGCACTTTATGAAGATCTTTCGAAACTCTTGTGGCATTTCACCGACGGAGTTTCGTAAAAATATGATGTTAAATAAAAGTGAGAAATAAATTTTGATACCCGAATCAATTTTCACAGTAAAATGTTTTATAAAAAGCCAAATAGTCTGATTGTGGTTTCATAGTATAAAATCACCCTGTAATAGTACAAAATTATATCTTTGGTACTTTAGAATGTTAATTAAAATCTACTATTCAAGTTTCTTTATGAGAAATTATTATGTTGGGAACAATTCTGTTTACAAATATTGTTAATCAACCATAACCAGCAATTTCTGCTCCAATTATATAATGAGACATAGTGTACATCAAATTCAAAATGTACATTATGTCTCATTATTTAACAGATAACTTTATCACTAAAATTTATAATGAGAAAATATTATGGAGCAAGCTTCTTCTTTCGCTCCCGTTCCTCATACATGATTTTTTCGGCCTGCAAGATTAAATTAGGTAGATAAAAAGAGGAGTCAGCCTGTAAAATACAATGACCGCAGCTTACAGAAAGAGTATAATTTTTGGACTGAAGCTTATTATAATTATCTAAGTACATTCTCACCTTATTCTGCATACGAATTGCCTCGTCATTGGTAAAGCCGGTATTCAGGATATAGAACCGTCCCCCTTCAAACCGTGCCGCAATACTTTCTTCTGTAAGAGAACTTTCCAAAGCGTTACCCACAATCTGAACGGCAAATCTTCCTTCCTCCGTCCCATAAGTACTATTAATCACTCTTAGCCCATCCAGATTAATCACAGTTGCACTAATTGTAGCAAGGGCTGCATGTGCCTTTGACACCACCCCTTCGGCCATTTGATAAAAGCCGTGACTGTTATAAAAGCTGGTTAATTCATCTCTCATATGAAGGTGCTCGAGACGATTGACCAATAAGCCGATGTGCTTAGTATCACATATGTTTTTCAGCATACTGCTTACATTCATAAGCCAGGACATAAAGTTAAAGCGATAGGATAGATGGTTCTCTTCATAAGAGATTGCTACATATCCAAATTTATATTCCCCAAAAAACAGGGGGGAATAGATATAAGCGGAAGTGGAATCCTTATATATGAATTCTGGAAGTGAATCCTTACGGTGAAAGCTGCATTCCGGCAGAGTCTTGCCATCCTTCATTGCATATTTTAAAATAATGGTATCTTGATTTTCATCATTGTCTTCCGTATTCGTAATTTTACGAATGTAGTTTGGTACATAATCCCAATTATTATATAAACAGAGGTAAATTTCTTTACAGTGATCGATACAAGAGATATACCGTTCTAAGGCCTCCATTCCTTCATCAATATCGGTAATTCCCTGAAGAGTTGCAGACATATTCATATCTTCAATCATGGATTGCTCCATACTCTCCATTTGATTCATTAGGTTGTGATTGTAAAAGATGGGGTTTACTGCAGTGTTACTAGGACAACCGCAGGATGTCCCATAATAGGGTGCAGCTTTTACAACAGTAACAGGGAGGGGTGCTTCTCCGTCAATGATTTGTAATAGGGTATCGATTGCGTTGGTACCAATTTCTTGGATTGGAAAGGAAACAGAAGTTAATTTAGGTTCGATATTTTGCCCTAAGTCCAGTGTATCACATCCGGTAACGGCGATATCCTTCGGAATGCCATAACCCAAATGCCTGATTGCAGCCATCATATGCAAAGCCATTCGATCGTTATAACATACAATTGCATCCGGCTTCTCAGGAGCTCGTAAAAAATAATTCAGAGCGTCCTCAATGCTGGTATATTGATAGTCACAGCTGAACTGATCGTATTCACTAACTGATAAATTATGGGTAGCCATTGTATGTTTGTAATAGTCGAACCGTTTGTCAGAATACACTTTCTCCACAGTATTGCCCAAATAACATATCCTCTTAAAGTGATGTTCCGAAATAAGATGCTCTACGAGAAGTCCGATTGGACTATCATTATCAAGCATAATAGTTGGGAAATCGCCGTTGAACTGGGTTACTTCAACAATGGGGCAGCTGCATTTCTCTTTTAAATCTGCCAGAATCTGTTCTTTTAAATCAGGCACCGGATATGTTCCCGATGCAAAAATAATCCCAACATATTTATCATAGTTTGGAATACGAAGGATACTGTTCTCACCGGTACCGTAATATCCGAGGTTTTCTCCGTCATTGGAAGAAAAAATATCGACCAGATAACCGTAGGAACTGGCTTTGTCAATGATTCCTTGACATAGCTCGCTTTGATATCTTCCATATATGTGGGAAACAAATACTCCGATTTTCTTTGAATGATACATAGTAATCCCCTTTTACACCATAGTTATTATAGAAAGTTTGGTAATAATTAAATACTAATGTATCTATTCATCAAAATCAAGCTTAAATCCATAAGAGAGAAAGGAAACTAAAAAAAGCCAACCCTTCTGTAAAAAAAGAAGTGTTAATTATAAAAGAAAAAGAGTGTAATAGAAGGAGGAGAATAATTTAGCGGAAGGTGATAGGAATGGAGAAAGAGCAGGGAAGTGTGGGAATGAAAAAAAGAGTACAAAAAGCAAGCGTATTTATTATAGGCGTGATTTTGATTGGTTTATCCATACTATTGTGGGTATTCCTGACTAGAGAGAAGGATGGTGTGAAGGAAGTGAAAATTGAAGATTTTCGAACAGAGCTGTTCGGTGATAATGTATATATATTTAGTCCCAAGGATTCCCCGGAGAAGATTCAAAAGGTACTGGATGATACCTATAAGCAGCAAGAGAGCAATCAGTTCGGTTCAGAGCGTTATGCCTTTTACTTTTTACCAGGGGAATATGATGACTCTCTTAAGGTGAACGTAGGCTATTATATGCAGGTAGGAGGACTTGGTATCCTTCCCACCGATACCGTTATTCCGGAGCTTCAGTGCTATGCCAGATGGTTGGGGGATGACAGCAACCATAATGCAACCTGTAATTTTTGGAGAGGCATTGAAAATCTAACCATAGAGAAGAATGTGGTATGGGCAGTCTCCCAGGCAACTTCCATGAGGAGGATGAATTTACAGGGCTCACTTCGCCTTCATGATAATTTCGGCTGGGCAAGCGGAGGTTTTCTATCCGATAGTCTGATTGCTGGCCTAACAGATTCCGGTTCCCAACAACAATGGCTGTCCAGAAATACGGACTGGAAGGGTTGGATGGGTCAGAATTGGAACATGGTCTTTGTAGGAATTGAGGATGGAAAGGCACCAAAGGGTACTTGGCCAGGAACCAAATATACATCGGTTGATCAAACGCCGATTGTCAGAGAAAAACCCTATTTAGTGAATGATGCGAAGAAGGGCTATGGAGTATTTGTACCTGAAATCAGAGAAAACTCCTCCGGTATTTCCTGGAAAGATGGAGCAAAGGGAGAATTTATAGATATTTCTAAATTCTACATTGCAAAATCAGAAAGCGATAACTCAGACACAATCAATAAAGCATTACAAGATGGTAAGCATCTTATTTTAACGCCTGGTATTTATAAACTGGACAAACCAATTAAGGTAGAGAAGGAGAATACAGTTGTATTGGGATTGGGGCTTGCCACCTTGGTAGCAGAAAATGGGAACAGCTGTATGGAGACAGCAGATGTGGACGGACTTAAGATAAGCGGGCTTCTATTTGATGCGGGAGCGGTGGAATCGGAATATTTAATGCAGGTTGGTTATGAAAAGAGAGATAAAAGCCATAAGCAAAATCCAATCTCCTTAAGCGATTTGTATTTTCGTGTAGGCGGAGCGGATAGTAAGCCATCAAAAACAAAAAGTTGTGTTATTATTCAAAGCAATGATGTGATTGGTGATAATTTTTGGGTGTGGAGAGCAGATCACGGCGATGAGGTTGCCTGGAATAAGAATACCGCAGCCAATGGAATTATTATCAATGGAGATAATGCTACTTTTTATGCACTTTTGGTAGAACATTTTCAGGAGTATCAAACCATATGGAATGGCAACAATGGAAGAACTTATTTTTATCAATGTGAAATTCCCTATGATGTGCCTAATCAGCAAAGCTGGATGAGTCATGATGGTACCAAGAACGGTTATTCCTCTTATAAAGTGGGAGAGGATGTCACTTCCCATGAAGCCTGGGGTCTTGGAATCTATTCCTTTAACAGGGATGCTGTCGTAGATTTGGAATCGGCAATGGAGGTTCCTGACCATAAGGGAGTCAAAATTCATAATATATGTACGGTTATGATCACCGGTAATCCGGGTATCTCCCATATCATTAATGATAGTGGAAAACCAGCGATACGGTCAGGTGCCAGAGAAATAATAAAAGAATATGAAAATGGGATATCAAATTAATAAAAATATGGAACCTATTTAAAAAATGACTATTTCATTAAGGAAATAATTTCATTATAATATACACTATATCATACCATGGAGGGACGACGGATTATGAAAAAGTATAAATTTTTAGATAGTAAGGGAACGTTTTATTTGGAACAACCGGAGAACAGCAGTTATTTGTATTTTCCGATTGCAGGGGAGCAGGGAATTAAGGGAGCGGTAACGCCTACACTTTCGGGAGACTTAAAGCTTGGCCAGAATCAATTTATATTGGAGCCTGTTTCTTCCGAGAATCTGCATAATAACAAATCAACCAGAAATTTCTGGTTAAGGCAGAGTAACGGCTCAGTTTGGTCAGCAACCGGAGTTAGTGCAGAACAAAATAGCAAAAGATTTACTGAGGAACAAGAAGAAAGTACTTTGGAAGCTGGAATTATGTGGCACCGAATGAGCAGAACCTCACAATCAGGAGCGTTGAAATCAGTAATCACTTCATTTGTGCCTCTATCAGAAAGCCAGGTGGAAGTTATGCTGGTAGAGATTACGAATGAGGGAGAGGAAGCAATTACGATTACTCCCACTGCGGCTATTCCCATTTATGGAAGAAGTGCAGATAATATTAGGGACCATCGACATGTTACCTCTTTATTGAACCAAATCAAAACGAATGATTACGGAGTACTTGTCACACCGACCCTTTCCTTTGATGAACGCGGTCACCAGCAAAATCATGTGACCTACTTTGTATGTGGTGTAACGGGTCAAGGTGAAAAACCGGAGGGCTTTTATCCAATAATCGAGAAATACATTGGAGAAGGAGGAAGCTTTGAACGTCCGGAAGCAATTGTAAGAAAGTTGGATAGCAAAAAATCAGGCTTTGAGATAAACGGTTATGAAGCTATGGGCGGTATTCAATTTGAAGAAATAACCCTAAGTCCCAAGGAAAGCAAGGCTTATACTTTACTCCTCGGAACTTGTGAAGATAGTCAGAACGTAGAAGAAATTGTTTCTGAGTTTGATACGCTTGATAAAGTATTAAAGCATTTGGATGGCATGAAAGCTTATTGGGATGTAAAATGCAACGTCAATTATCAGACCGCGGATAAGGAGTTCGATCAATTGATGTATTGGGTGAATTTTCAGCCCATTCTTCGAAGGATATATGGTTGTTCCTTCCTTCCTCATCACGACTATGGCAAAGGTGGAAGAGGATGGAGAGATCTCTGGCAGGACTGTTTAGCCTT
Source organism: Bacillota bacterium (assembly GCA_023435895.1). Lineage (GTDB taxonomy): Bacteria > Bacillota > Clostridia > Lachnospirales > Lachnospiraceae > Mobilitalea. The sequence continues at coordinate 39,418 of JAEZLH010000015.1, read as the reverse complement.
ATTAATTATGGATCCCAAGGGAGTAAGAGAATTGTTAGTCAATAATTACGCAGGAGTGCGTATTGATGGAACTAATGCCACCATAATTGGCAGTGCACCCGGAGAATTCATCGCTGACCGAAATAACATCACCAGAGTATGGATGGATCATGGTGTGTGGCCATTGATTACAACCAAATTATATATTGATCAGACGGGTGATATTTCAATCCTATTGCAGGAAGTGGGATATTTTAAAGATAAACAAGCATTGAGAGGAACTGCAATTGATACAAAGTGGAACAATCAGGGAGCCCCTGTATTAAGAGACCGGGACGAAAAAGAATATAAGGGAAGTATTTTGGAGCATCTTTTACTTCAAAATCTCACCGCCTTCTATGAAGTGGGCGAGCATAACCATCTTCGTTTAAGAGGCGCGGACTGGAATGATGCCCTTGATATGGCACCTGGGCGTGGGGAAAGCGTTGCTTTTACAGCAGCCTATGCGGATAATCTGGACAGCTTGGCAAAACTGATTCTTGCTCTGAAGGAAAGCACAGGGATGTCAGAACTTTCTATTGCAAAAGAAATGGAGATCTTATTACAGGATAGTGTGGAATTATATAAGAATGCAGAGCAAAAGAGAGAATTACTAGGTCAATATGGCAAATCCTGTTTTCACGCAGTATCAGGAGAAAAAGTTTCGATTTCTATTGAACAGCTGATGGAAAGTCTTAAGAATAAAGCAAGTTGGATTAAACAACATATCAGAGAGAATGAATGGATTTCTGATAGGGACGGTGATGGTTGGTTTAACGGCTATTATGATAATCACGGCAGACGACTGGAAGGTTGCTTTGATGGTGGGGAGAGAATGATGCTGACAAGTCAGGTATTTACGATTATGTCAGGTACCGCATCAGAAGAACAGGTAAAAGCGATTACCGCCTCCGCAGACCGATATCTATATCAGGAAAACATGGGCGGTTATAGGCTGAATACTGATTTTAAGGAAGTAAAGCTGGATATGGGCCGCATGTTCGGTTTTGCTTATGGACATAAGGAAAATGGTGCGGTATTCTCCCATATGACCATTATGTATGCAAATGCTTTATATGGCAGAGGGTTTGTAAAGGAAGGCTTTAAAGCGATTTCTTCTTTATATCGCCAGGCATTGAATTTCGAGAGAAGCAGGATATATCCCGGAATCCCTGAATATTTTAATTCAGAAGGAAGAGGCATGTATCATTACCTCACCGGATCTGCCAGTTGGATGATGCTGACCGTAATTCAGGAGATGTTTGGTGTGAAGGGCAGAATGGGACATCTTGCATTTGAGCCAAAGCTTCTTTTGGAACAATTTGATGAAACTGCAAAGGCTCAGGTGGAATTAACCTTCCAGGATAGGAATTGGAAAGTATGCTATATAAATGAAGGTCATTTGGATTACGGTGATTACAAAATAAATGGTATAACCTTGAATGGACAAGAGCTAGAGATTATTAAAGATCAGGCGATGATTTCGGTGGAAATCATAGAAGGACTGTCGAAGGAGGGAAGTCATGAGGTAATCGTGACTTTAGGAAAATAATTATTGAACAGCCATTATCGGCAGAACGGAGATAGATATGGGAACAAAAACAGCAGACTTTAAAATTGACAACTACGGAAAAGAATCCGTTTTTTCCAGTTTCCTTCCGGGAATCAGTGGAATGAAAGGGATACCGATTTGGTGTTTTTATGTAAATCGGGGACAGGGAGTGGTTAGCTTTGGTGTTGAGAATAAGGATCATGCCATTATGGAGTTTTATCCGGCTCACCAGGCTTATCAGAATGTAAAAAGGACAGGTTTTAGAACCTTTCTAAAGATTAACGGCAACTATTATGAGCCCTTTCAACAGGAAGAGAATTCTAGCTCCATGACAATCTCCATGAATGGATTAGCACTGGAAGAGATGAATTTAGCACATAATATCCAAACCTTGGTATCTTATTATACGCTGCCCGGTGAGAAAGTCGGTGCATTGGTAAGAAAGCTGACCATTAAGAATACCGGAAGTGAGAACATGGATCTGGAAGTACTTGACGGAATGCCTGCCTGCATCCCTTATGGGGTAGATCAGCTCAGTATTAAGACCATGGGGCAAACAATTAAAGCCTGGATGCAGGTAGAGGATGTTGAAGATCAGCTTCCTTACTTTAGAGTAAGAGTAAGTACCGAGGATGCGGCATCGGTTACTCAAGTGCAGGGTGGGAATTTCTCCTTTGCCTGTCTGGCAGATGGTACCAGACTTCGTCCGATTGTGGATCCTGAGGTGGTATTTGGATATGATACAACGCTTACCCAAAGCGTGGGTCTGATTCAAAATCCTGTGGAGAAGCTATTAGATTGTAAACAAGTTGCACAGAACCAATTTCCATGCAGTTTTTATGGAACTTCTAAGAGCTTGAAGCCAAAGGAAGAGCTGGTAATCTACCAGGTAATTGGTCAGGTGGGTTCAAAAGAAATTCTAAAGCAATTTATGGAAGGGAAGAAGAACACTAAGTACTTTGAAGAAAAGCGGGAAGAAGCCAATCAATTAACCGAAGCCATCTGTACAGGAATTGAGACCTCCACTGCATCCAAGGAGTTTGATGCATATTGCAAATATACCTATATGGATAATGTATTACGCGGCGGCTATCCAATTCAGCTTGGGAAGGATAAGGTTTTCTATATCTATTCCAGAAAGCATGGAGATCTAGAGCGTGATTACAATTATTACGCAACTTCAGCGGAGTACTACTCCCAGGGTAACGGTAATTTTAGAGATGTAAACCAGAACCGCAGATGTGATACCTTTTTCTTTCCATTTGTGGGGACTGAGAATATAAAGACGTTTTATGATTTGATTCAGCTGGACGGATACAATCCTCTTGTAATTGAAAAGGTTAACTATGCTATTCGTTCAGAGAAGGCAGAAAGCATTTTATCCTCCTTAGAGGAAGAGAAGCAACAAAAGCTGCTTGCATTTTTAAGCAAACCCTTCACACCAGGAACACTTTCCATGGAGCTTGAGGATTTGGAACCTGAGAAGACAGAATTGACGAATGAGTTATTCCTTCAACTTACCGAGAACGCAGAACGTCAGGTGAATGCTGCCTTTGGAGAAGGTTATTGGTCGGATCACTGGACCTATAATCAGGATCTTATTGAGGAGTACTTGACCTTATTCCCGGAAAAAGAAAAGGACATCTTATTGAATCAGGACTATACCTACTTCTTATCCCAGAAAAATGTAAATCGGAGAGCAAAGAGATATGCCAAGGCAGCAGGCGGAATCAGACAATATCATGCACTGGATGAAAAGAGTGCCAAAGCTGGAATGGAAAAGTTGGTGAGAGCAGAATATGGGAAAGGGGAAGTTATCAACTCCTCTTTGCTGGAGAAGTTAATTCTGTTATGTTCCATCAAATTTGCAACCTTGGATGCATATGGGATGGGTGTAGAAATGGAAGGTGGAAAGCCGGGCTGGTATGATGCGCTAAACGGACTTCCCGGAATATTTGGCTCTTCCATGGCGGAGACCTATGAACTGAAACGTACTTTGGAATATACTATTGGTGCAATCAAAAAATATGTAACTGAAGTAGAATTATTATCAGAAGTAGCACAATTGATCCAAGGAATCACAGAATGTGTTCGTTCGGAGAAAGAAAGCCTGCTAAAAGAGATGGAAGTCATAGGCTTTTGGAATAAGGTCAATGATGTGAAGGAAGCTTATCGTGAACAGATTTATAGTGGAGTATCCGGTGAGCGAACAAGTCTATCAAAAGAAATACTTCTTGCGGCTATGGAAGAATGGAATCTTGTTTTATCAAGGGGAATTGAGAAAGCATGCTCGTTTGAGAATGGAATTTGCCCTACCTATTTTAGCTTTGAGGTTACAGAGTATGAAGAAGATTCCGAAGGAATTCATCCGAAGCATTTTAAGGCAATAAAAATGCCTTTATTCTTAGAAGGAGCAGTAAGGTATTTGAAGCTGGGTTTAGAGAAGAAGGCGAAAGACGATTTGTATCAGAACATCAAAAGAAGTGATCTATTTGATGATAAACTGAACATGTATAAAGTGAATGCCTCTTTGCAGGATGCTTCTTTTGAAATAGGACGTGCTAAGGCGTTCACTCCCGGTTGGCTTGAGAATGAATCAATTTGGCTTCATATGGAATATAAATACTTGCTTGAACTATTAAAGTCAGGACTTTATGAAGAGTTCTTTGAAGATTTTCATCACTGTGCAGTACCGTTTTTAGATCCAAAGGTATATGGAAGAAGTATATATGAAAACTCCTCCTTTATCGCAAGCAGTAAAAATCCCAACGAGAGCTATCATGGCAAGGGTTTTGTAGCAAGACTCAGCGGTTCCACCATAGAATTCATTCAGATATGGAAGCTTATGATGTTTGGTAAATCACCGTTTTCAATCATTGAGGATGAATTGACACTTAAGTTTGAGCCAGCACTACCGGATTATCTTATCCATGATAAAGATAGAATAGAAGCAAGATTCTTAACGTCTACAAAGGTGATTTATAACGTGAAGGATGTACAAACACTGATTCCAGAACAATATAAAATAAAATCAATAGAATGTGAAGACAAGAACAAGAGTCTCTATACCATAAGTGGGGATACCATCAAAGGAGAGCTTGCAGCAAAAATCCGCAAGGGTGATATGACAAGAATCGAGATTGACTTCGAATAGATGCTCAGCTTTGTCAAAGTATGTATTATGTATTTGTAAATACAATCCCAGATATATCGCCCCATAATGTTGATTGATTAGAAAAGAGATAATGGATAGTCGATTGGTAATACATGAATAATGAATGGGTAGTTAAGGAGGAAAAATTATAATGAGCAAAATTAAAATTATTACAACAAATGCAGAGAAACAGCAATACTGGTCCTTGGAGGAACTAGATCGGGCTACTGTAAACGACTGCATGCATGTGATTAATCTCTATCCAGAGCTTACATCACAAAAGATTGAAGGGTTCGGTGGTGCGTTTACCGAGGCAAGTGCAGTGAATTATAACAGACTTACCAAGGAAGATCAGGCTTCCTTCATTGAAAGTTATTTTGGAGAGAGCGGACTTCGCTATAATCAGGCAAGAACTACAATTCACAGCTGTGACTTTGCTCTTGGTAATTATACATATATTGATGAAAATGATGAGGAATTATCATCCTTTCATATAACTCATGATGAAGAGCAGATTATTCCGATGATTAAAGAAGCAATGAAGGTTAGCAAGGAAGGAATTACGTTCCTATCCTCCCCCTGGTCACCTCCCGCATTTATGAAAACCAATGGCGAGATGAACAACGGCGGAAAACTAAAAAAAGAATACTACTCTTTATGGGCGAAGTATTTTGTGAAATATATTAAAGCCCTTGAAGAACAGGGGATTAAGGTATCGAGAGTTACGGTTCAGAATGAACCCATGGCGGTACAAACTTGGGATTCCTGTATTTATACTCCGGAAGAAGAGCAGGAGTTTGTAAGAGATCATCTTGGACCAGCTTTTCAAGAGGCAGGACTTGATCAGGTAAAGATTTTCGTGTGGGATCACAATAAAGAAGAAGCTTATAACCGTGTGAAAGCAATTCTTGAAGATGAGAAGGCAAGAGAATATATCTCAGGCGTGGCATTGCATTGGTATACGGGAGATCATTTTGACGCAATTAAGATTATCCGTGATCAATTCCCTGAGCAGGAGGTGTTCTTTACGGAAGGATGTGTGGAATACTCTAGGTTTGCAGATTCCGGAGAGGTTCAAAAGGCAGAAATGTATGCACATGATATGTTAGGGAATCTGCTTGCTGGAACCCATGGAATCATTGACTGGAACCTCTTACTGGATGAGAACGGCGGACCCAATCATGTGGGGAATTTCTGTGCGGCTCCGATTATGTTAGATGGAACAAGCTTTGAAAAACGCTTAAGCTATTACTATATTGGTCAGTTCAGCAGATACATTATGTCAGGAGCGTTAAGATTTGAGACAACAAAGTATACGGATAAAATTGAAGTAGCAGCTTTTGTCAATCCAAATGGCGAAAGAGTAGTGATTTTGTTGAATAAGACCCCCGAGAAGCTGGAAGTAAGCCTTCGTGAAAATGGTGAGGGCATCGAATATTCCATAGAAGGTCATTCCATTGTTACTGTCGTTTTTTCTTGCTAAAAAAAGAATACCTTTTTAAAAAACAGGTAATTAAATAAGGCAACCCCCTCCCTTATAATGAGAAAGTAATAATTAATTCAAATAAATAAGAGGAGGTAACAGTTGTGATTAAAAAATTAGTATCACTCATGATGGTGCTTGCTATGAGTATTTCGTTAGTAGCATGCGGGGGAACCGATAAAGCACCCGAATCAAAGCCAACAGACAAGGCAGCAGAACCTACAAAAACCACAGAAGTAGAAAAGAAAGGTAAGCTTGTTGTTTGGACTCTTGCAGCAGACTTACAGCAATTTTCAGAGCATTACATGGAACTTAATAAGGGAGTAGAAATTGAAACAGTAGTTATTGCTCCTGCTGATTATCCTGCAAAAGTGCAGTCAGCATTACTTGGTGGAGAAACCGAGCCGGATATTATTGTTGGGGAACCTCAGATGTTAGAGAATATGTATGAGGCAGGTTTCTTTGAAGATTTAAATAAGGCACCTTACAATGCACAGGATTATAAAGATAAGATCGTTGATTATGTTTGGGATGTAGGTCAGGACAAAGATGGCATCCAAAGAGCAATCAGCTATCAGATTACCCCTGCTGGTATCTACTATCGTAGAGATATCGCAGAAAAAGTATTCGGAACTTCCGATCCAGTTGAAATTGGTAAATTATTTGCTGATTACAACACTATCCTTAGCACAGGCGATAAGTTAAAGAAAGCTGGTTACAAGATTTTTGCTTCCGATGGTGAAATGGGACCGTTCTCCGGTGATACTGCTTGGGTTGTTGATGGTAAATTAAACGTTGACCAGGCTAGATATGATTACATGGATCTTTGTACAAAGTTATACCAGAATGAATATACAGCTTTCGCAGCACAGTGGTCTTCCCCTTGGTATCAGGCAATGGGCGGAAAGGTTCCGATTCTTAAAGCTGATACAAACGTTTGGGATAAAGATGCTTTAGAAGAAGCAAGCAAGAATGCTGAAATGACAGAAGTATTTGCTTATGGTCTTCCTGCATGGGGAGTATTGGTAATGAGAGATAACTATAAAGATACCGCTGGTAAATGGGCTGTATGCTCAGGACCTGCATATGGTTTTGGTGGTGGTACTTATATCGGTATCAGCGCACAGAGTAAGAGAAAAGAATTAGCATGGGATTACTTAAAATTCTGTACCTTAACAGAAGACACTATGGAATGGTGGATCAAGAAATCTGAAGGTGATACCGTTTCCTATATTCCTACTTTAGAGAAGCATGCTGAAGATAAGAATGAAGTATATGGTGGCGAGCAGCTTTACAAGTTCTGGCTGGAGCAGGCTAAGGGTATTGATTACTCTAAGGTTACCAAGTATGATACAGTAATTGGTGATGCTTGGTCAGCAGCAATTACTTCGATTAAGACCGGTGAAAAGAAAAAGGATGCAGCAATCAACGAGTTCTATGACTTAGTTGAATCTACATATCCTGAAATTACTGTTGAGAGAAAATAATCTCGATATTCAAATTGTAAATTAGCAACGGTAATATAGAAGAAGGTGGAGAATCTTTCTTGGATTCTTCACCTTTTAGCCGAGACAACGGGGTGATTAAATAATGAAAAATAATGAGATAAAGAAAATACGAGTAAAGAACGTAAATAATACGGCGTACCTTTTTATTATACCCTTTATTATTGTATTTCTTATTTTTAATGTATATCCGGTTTTGAGAACCTTACAATTAAGCTTTACCGATTTTAAAGGTTTTGGGGTTCCGAATGTTACCGGTTTGAAGAACTATGAAAGAGCACTATCAGACAAGTTTTTCTGGAGATCAATTGAAAATACTTTTAAAATTTGGAGTGTAAATATTATAGTACAGCTTGGAATTGCATTTCTGCTTACTATTTTATTTAGTGATATTAAATATAGAATGAAAGGGTTAGGTCTATTTCGTGCATTATTCTATTTGCCAAACCTAATTGCAGCCACCTCCGTAGCATTCTTGTTCAAAACCTTACTGGATTGGAAGTACGGTACTTTGAATCAGATGCTTGTAAAAATGGGAGTTACATCATCACCGATTGATTGGCTTGGATCAACGGCAACGGCGCCATATGTGGTTTCTATGATAAGTGCATGGATGTGGTTTGGTAACTCGTTCATTATATTAATGGCGGGTGTTCAGGGTATCTCCAAGGATTATTTTGAGGCTGCTACCATTGATGGTGCAGGTCGTTGGAAGATATTTGGAAAAATTACGTTACCTTTGCTTAGACCGATTTTATTATACGTGGCGATTACATCCTTAATTGGTGGTATACAGATGTTTGATATACCATTCTTAATTAATACAGGCGGTGCGAACGGTAATCCATCTGGAGCACTTCAGACAGTAATTATGTATCTGTATAAGTTTGGATTTGTATCACATCAGGTTGGTTATGCATCAGCGGTTGCTTATCTTGTATTCCTTCTTATTTTGATTATATCCGTCGTTCAATATAAATTGATGTATTCGAAGGAGGACAATTAATATGGGAAAGAAGATTAATACTATAATACTGTATGTGATATTGGTAGGTATTTCAGTGATATGTCTTCTGCCTTTCTTGCTGATGATCGTCAATTCAACAAGAAGTGGTATAGCAATCATGACCTCATTTACTTTGGTGCCCGGTGATGCACTGCAGGCTAACTGGAAGACCGTTAATGGATATTTCAATTTGTTTATGGGCTTCTTTAACAGTGTGAAAGTTGCAGTTCCGGCAACGGTTCTTACTGCATATTTTTCAGCAATGACGGCATATGCTATGGCAATTTATACCTTCCGAGGCAACAAACTGTTCTTTTGGGTGATAATTGGCTTTATGATGATTCCGTCACAGCTCAGCTTGTTAGGCTTTTATAACTTGATTAGCAGATTGCATTTGATTAACTCCTATATCCCTTTGATTGTTCCGGCAATTGCTTCTCCGGCCATTGTATTCTTTTTAAGACAGTATGTTAAGTCGGTGTTCTCACCAGCGATTATGGAAGCTGCAAGAATTGACGGTGCAAGTGAAATTAAAATTTTTCATAGGATAGCACTTCCGATTATGGCACCCGGTATTGCAACTATGTCAATCGGTGCGTTTGTTGGTAACTGGAACAGCTACCTTGTACCTTTGATTTTACTTAATACACCAAAGAAGTTTACATTGCCTGTTATGATAGCATCCTTGAATTCATCCAGAGATATCGCTTCCAATCAAGGTGCAATATATCTTGCAGTAGCAATATCTGTAGTACCGATTTTGATAGTGTTTGCATTCTGTTCCAAGTATATTGTTAGCAGTATCTCTGCCGGTGGTGTAAAGGAATAAGTTGCGCAAATGACGAGGATAGTATAAACTAACATAGAAAGGACATATTGCATCATGAATTTCATAATTCCTGATGCAATGCGTCCTTTTGTTGTAAGATAATGAAGTAATGGAGGAATGTCATATGGGGAATGAATTAATTGAAATAATTGGCTATGAGGGTGAGGGATACCTACCTCTCATTGATTTTAACAGCTGGAGAGTGGCTTATCTGAGATACTGCGAAGAGCTTGAACTGCCAAATCTTAATACCATGCAAAAACATGATGAGACGGATGAAGTATTTGTTCTTCTTGCCGGTAATTGTACTTTGTTTATTGGAGGATCAGGGGAAGATATAGAAGAAATCACTGCAATAAGCATGAAGCCTTTGCAATTATATAATATTAAAAAAGGGGTTTGGCATACACATACACTGGATAAGGAGGCTACAGTGCTGATTGTAGAGAACAGAGATACATCGGATAGTAATTCTCCCACTTATGTGTTAAATCCCGCACAGAAGGAAATGTTAATAAAAAGTGTGGGATAGGTGTTTTGCTGGAACGAATAGGGTTCATTTTATTGACATTGCAGAATGATTAAATTACAATGTTATTAGAATTTACGAAGGAGGAAGCAAAATATATGATAGATAATATAAGGAGTTTCCCGGTAGAAGACCCTTTCGAAAAACTGCTCTCTGGCAAAGAGAACACAGTGATATCCTGGGATCAAATGAGTGAGTTTGAGAAAGTATTTGATGATTCAACCACAGGAATGGTTTTGGTGGATGAACATAATTATATTAAAAGGATTAATCGTATCTGGAAGGACATTATGTTTATTGATGAAATGTTTACAATCGGAAAACGCTTTGGAGACGGATTTCGCTGTATAGAAAGTCTGACTGGTGGTTGTGGTAATGGTGAGCATTGCATCATATGTAACATCAATAACCAGGTAAGGTTATCGGTTAAATCAGGACAGCCAAGTTATGATATTATTCTGCATAATGAGTATATCGTGAATAATCAAAAATTCTCCCCCTGGTTCAAAACTAATTTCATTCCATTAACGATTGAGGGAAATCAATATGTGCTGATTACAGCGGATGATATTATGCAGCTGAAAGCATTATAGAATAAAAAAGCTTCCATCATTGAAGATAAGAACCCAAAGGTTTTCTTATCCTCAAGAATGGAAGTTTTTTAGTATAATTAGAACAATCTGTTAAAGAGTAGAATTAACTAACGATAGCAGGGAGTATATCCAGTAGGCAGAACATTAAGATTCGTTTGACGTGCATAGTTTCCACTAGCTGTATTACGCATCAAATTATCCAGTGTAAAACGGTTTGAATAATTACTAAGCCCACCAAAATTAACATATCCTGTATATTTTGTATTTGGTATAGAAATCTGCATCCATCCACTCCATAAGTTGCCGTAAAGATGTAATACAGTGAAGGTACCTGATGCTCCATTCGAATTATAAGTGGAAAGTGAAATGGGATTATTGGAGGCATCGGTTACTGTTGTGGACCCTCCGAGTGAGGTGAACAAAGGAAGGGATTTCCCTCTGTTTTTTCCTGTAATACTTAACGCGCTTAAATTATAATCAACCGTTTTTAAATTGAGATTATTCAAGGACTTTGCGGTCATAGGAGTGCTCTTATTATAATATGCAGCATCATATGGTAATATCGCCTGACAGATGGATGCTATATCAGCGCCCCAGTTTACGTCGGTTGAATAATATTGGTTAATTCCGCTTGTACCCACTCGTTTCTCTTTGAATATCAAGCCATCAAGTCCTCCGGTTCCCAGAAAATCACCTGCCGCATACATCCTGTTAGAGAATGCGCTGTTAAGGTAATACTGGTTCAATAAATTAGCCTCGTATTGAACGGCCTCCTTTACTAATTGGAAGGTATAGGCGGAATCATAGGGTGCATCATCAAAGGCGCCAATAGAGAAGATATTATTCTTTTTCAGGGAAAGGGAATTGGTACCCCAACCACTTTCATGAATTGCAATCGCAGCAAGAATCAGCGGATTGATGCCGGAGGCTTTACCAACATCGATAAAGGTCTGACCCTGATTCTTTAAAGCACTGGAAGACACTTTGTTTCGGCTCATATATGCTGATACCGCATTGTTAATTTGGGTAGCAGTTACCGGAGAAGGAGAGTGTATGTTGAGCGTATTGTAAAACAAACGCTGGATATTTGACACGGGAAGATATCCGATTTTGCCGCCGGAATAAGTTGTTAGAACAAAATCTGTGTTTCCCGGTATGGGTTGTACATTCACATACGCTCCATTTTTGATGGTACCCACAATTTTGGAGGATGGACTGGGGCTTTGATATATGCTGGCACCACTTGTAGAGGTTATATAGGAAGCATAGGTGATTAATTGTACGGAGGGCGTTAAATCCACATCCATTAACGTTTTACTGATATACGCTTCTTTCCCATCATAATTAATTTGATACCATCCAGGATCTTTACAAGTTCGAACGTTTATTACAGTATTGGATTTCAATGCGCCAAGTTTTACACCTGTTGTGCTAGGTAAAGAACGGACATTGAGTGCTTCAATATAATAGGGAATTATGGCAGTATATTCGACCTCTGAGGTGACCTTCCATTTTGCATAAAGCGTAATATTTGCATGTATCTTATTTGTAGCTTTCCAAGGGGTCAATAAATTGGAAGCAGTGTACCAACCCACAAAGGTATATCCATTTTTGGTTGGTGCAGAAAGTGAGGGCAAAAGGCTGTCATAACTAACTGTTTTCGCAGTGATTGTGTTTCCGCCCTGAGTATCGAACTTTATAGTGAATTTTATTGGAGTCCACTTAGCATAAAGAGTAATATCAGAGGTGACCCGATTTGTGCTTTTGTTCCAAAGAGTTTTAAGCTTGCTGTCTTTATACCAACCTGAAAAGGTGTATCCGGTTTTTGTAGGTGCAGGTAACGATAATAACGAGTTATAAGAGACTGATTTTGTTGCAAGCTTTGTACCTCCATTTGAATTGAAGGTTACCTTCCTGGCTTTTTGCGCACTCCATTTAGCATATAAGGTAATGTTACCTGTTACACGTAAGGATGTAAATTTCCATGCAGATTTATATTTCGAATCTTTATACCAACCAACAAAGGAATAGCCTACTCGAATAGGAGTTGTCGGGTTTTTTACAAGGCCTTGGTATTTGATGTTTTGTGGGCTCACCGAAGAACCGCCCATAGAATTAAAAGTAACCTTATATGTATTGATGTTCCATTTTGCATAAAGGGTTATGGTTTTAGTGACTTTATCGGTTTTAAAATTCCAAGCACTTTTGTATTTTGAATCTTTGTACCAACCAGCAAAGGTATGTCCGGTTTTTTTTGGTGCCGTTGGTGCGGAAAGAGTCTTGTTATAAGTTACCGTTTTGGAAGGAACGGAACTGCCACCGGAACTGTTAAAATTAACCTTGACAGATTTTGTTGCAGCCAATGTATCGGTCCGGCTGTTTGTCAAGATAAACAATGCTGCGATAAATAGGAATATCACGGCTGATGCATGTCGAATTGTACGAATCAAAATAATCACTCCTTTAGGGGGATGAGCTAGAAAGTTATCAGTTACAGATGTAGCCCAATATTCATAGGAAAGTTATCCTTCGTGAAGATGATAATGTAGGTTTGGTGCATTATCCATATGAGCTTTTGTGCTTAAAGAAAGCCTATCAATATATTATTGTATTTTGATACAACTCTTAAGTCAATAGAATAAGGCACATTATTTGGATGTTATTTAATGGATAATCGCATAATGTTATAAAAAACAACATCAAAGGATAAAGCATGGGCTATAAGTACTATTGACAAATCGAGTATAACCCAACACTATTATACCATTAGAAATTGAAGGATTTATGCTATTTCTTTCTTGTTGACAATTGATACTTATTTTTTTATAATTCGTATAGGATTATTATAGTAAAGAATGCTAATGAAAATAAATATAGAAATATAAGGAGATAAAGCGTATGGAACACGGAGAGAAGAGAGTTAAGCACCATAAAAAGCGAAAAGAAGTTGGAACATCAGAGACAAACAATAAAAAAGGGATAGCAAAGATGTTACCTAAGATTAACGTATGGAATAGACTAACCATTCGTACTAAAATCATCGTATCATTTGCTGTCCCTGTTTTATTCATGGCAGTATTCGGAGCTTTTTCATATATGAAGACTTCATCAGCGATTATTGATAATTATGAGAATAGTACAACGGAGACGTTAAATGCTACCAAGGATTATATCATGATGGGAATGAACAGTGTTCTTGATGAATCCTATAATCTGGTTAGTTATGACACAATAAAGAGCTACTACAAAAAATCAGGGGACGAATCTTTAAGGTCAAACGAAAACTATTTAAAGATGGCGAATGAGATTTCATCTACAAAGACCTCCAATAGTATGAATTACAATATTCATATTTTTGGGGAAACTGGTGAGGCGTATACAACCGCTGGAAAGCTACCTAAGGATATTTATAAAAAGTTTAGTGAGTCAGAGGAAGGTCAGATTGTATCAAAAAGCACGCAGCGTTTTGTATGGCTTGGATCTCATCCTTTCCTGGATGAAGCACTTCGTAATACACAGACAGCATATGCTGCATCTATCGTACGTAGACTTCCAGAGAATAATGGTTACATAGTGATTGATATTCAGACAAGTCAAATCATGAGACCCATCTCCCAGCTTAAAATTGGCAAGGAAAGTATTGTAGGTTTTATTACACAGGATGGGAAAGAAGCATTACATGGTACAAGTGAAAAGAACGTCTTTACAGATTTGACTTTCTTCAAGAATACTGTAAAGAGTACCAAGGAAAGTGGTTTTTCTTTTGAAAAGTATCAGGGAAAGGATTATCTTTTCCTTTATAGCAAAGTGGGTAGTACCGGTGCAACAATCTGTGCATTGGTACCAAAAGCGGAAATACTAAAACAGGCCAATGATATCAGAACGGTAGTAATCGTATTTGTATTAATTGCATGTGCTCTCGCAACCCTCATTGGATCTGTTATTGCTGGAGGGATTGGCAAAGAGATTTCAAAATTATCAAAGTCAATTGAAAAGGCAGCGAAGGGTGATTTGACTACTAAGTTTGATACAAAGAGAAAAGATGAATTTTTAGTTTTATCCCAAAGCTTGAAAGGGATGATGGCTGAGATGAGGAATTTAATCAAGGGAGTCACAGAGGTGGGGCTGAGAGTAAGCAATTCAGCCAATTCCTTATCGGATACCTCAACCAATATCCTGGATTCTACAAAGAATATATCCCTGGCAATTGATGAGATTGGCAAAGGTGTGACACAACAGGCAGCTGATACGGAGCAAACCTCTAATTTGATGACGGATCTATCCGATCAGATTAACCGAGTTTATCAAAGTACTTACGAAATAGAACAAATTGCGAAGGATACCTCCGGTATTATCGAAAAAGGTATAATAATTGTAGATGAGCTAAACAGCAAGTCCAGTGCTACTACGGACATTACGCATGTAGTTATTAATGAAATTGAGGATCTGGAGCTTCAGTCCAATAATATTCAGAATATTATCAATGCAATTAATGATATAGCAGCACAGACTAATCTTTTGTCTTTGAATGCATCCATCGAAGCAGCGAGGGCAGGAGAAGCAGGAAGAGGCTTTGCAGTCGTTGCAGAAGAAATAAGAAAGCTTGCAGACCAATCCGGTCAGGCATCTAATCAGATTAAAGAAATCGTTAATGAGATTCAGGATAAGACAAAGACAACTGCTGCTTCTGCGAAACAGGCAAAGAGTATCGTTGAATCACAAATGCAAGCATTGTCAGCAACAATTACAACCTTTGAAAGCATCAATCAGCATGTTGAAAAACTGGTCAGCAATTTGAATAGTATTGCCGATGGCGTAAAGAGCATTGAGGCAGCTAAAGATAATAGTATGGATGCAATCAGCAATATATCAGCTATTTCCGAAGAAACTGCATCTGCTTCCGAAGAGGTTAGTGCAACAGCAATTGAGCAGATTAATTCGGTGGAATATCTGAGCAAATCGGCGGATGAGCTTGCAGAGGATGCAAGAATTTTAGAAAAATCCATATTAATGTTTAAAATTGATGAGTAATTATGAACGATAAATTGAAGTTATTGTTTTGGTAAAAAATATATAAGGGTGCTCACCAGGTAATCTTAACTTGGGGAGTACCTTTTTTTGTTGGAAGGTAAAATCATGAAGGAATTTGATGAAATAGAATGGACGGTACTAAAGAAGCGTTATATAATAAGACTTATCGCAAAGGAATACTCAAAAGAATTATTAGGATTTACAATATGATAAAGTATGAGGTGTGTTATGGTGGAGAATTTGAAAAGAGCTATTATAGGAGTGGTTTTCGGAGCTATTTTATTTTTGATATTCAATTATTTCCTTCTGGTCACAATAAATCCCTTTTTTCCTGGGATATATGTCTTAATCATTTTTATTTTAGTTATCGTTAGTTTTATAACTTGGAATAAAAGCGGACGGGGTTATGATAAGAGGGGTAATCTCAATCGTTTTGGTCGCTCAGGAAATGGAAAAAAGATTGGAAAACAAGCAGATTTTGAGAACTACAATATTGTTGCATTTATTAGCATTGGTCTGATCGCAACCCTCTTAATTGTTATGTTGGTTATTGTAATAGGGGCTTGTCCGGTCTTTAAAGATAAGGATTATCAAGCAATGCTTGGTACAGTTACGAATAAATCGTTTGAAGATGAAATAACTCAGGTTGATATGACCCAGCTTCCGATTGTTGACATGGAATTGGCAAAGAATCTGGCTGATAAAAAGCTCGGCGAGGAAGTTGCACTTGGATCTGTAGTTACGATTAAAGAGGGTACACTTTGCAGTGTCAACGGAAAACTAATGTATGTGTTTCCTTTGTTACACTCGGGGTTGTGGAAATACCTTGATAATCCTGAGGGTACTCCGGGATATATTACCGTTAGTGCTACCGATCCTGGAGATGTTAAAATGATAACCAAGGTAGGCGATAAAGAAATTAAGATAAAATATCAGGACGAAGCTTTTTTTGGCGCCGACTTGGATCGATATCTTTATGAGCATTATTCAAAAACAACTGGGTTAGCAGATAAAACTTTTGAATTGGATGACAATGGGTATCCATATTGGACAGTCACTAAATATAAGAATACAATTGGATTTGGAGGCGAAAAGGTAACTGGTCTAGTCACAGTAAACGCGATGACAGGTGAGATTAAAGACTACTCTTTGAAAGATATCCCTTCTTGGGTAGATCGAGTATACCCTCAAGCCTTTATTGAAACTCAGATTAATGACTGGGGCAAATATATTAATGGTTGGTGGAATCCTTCAAAAAAGGGACAGTTACAGTTGGCTTCCGGGGACAATTATTTGTACAATAAGGGAAATTGTTATCTATATACCGGAATAACTTCTGTAGGGTCGGATGAATCAACCGTGGGTTTTATGTTAACAGATACCAGAACTCATGAGTCCACGTTTTTTAAAGTAGCAGGTGCTACAGAATTAGCCGGAAAATCTTCCATAGAAGGCAAGGTTCAGGAGAAAGAGTATACAGCAAATTTCCCGTATTTGATTAATGTGGAAGGGATACCGACTTACTTTTCTCCAATGAAGGATAAAAAGGGCTTGGTTAAGATGTATGGCTTTTGTTCTGTAGAAGACTATTCCATTGTTGGGGTAGGAGACTCTTTGGCTGAAGCGAAGTCAAGCTATGTAAAGGCATTACAAACACAGGGAAATTCTATTGTAATTGATAAGAGTAATCAAGCTGTAAGCAATGTGGGGACAATTGATAGAATAGGTATGGGTGTGGATGATGGAACCAGTTATTACTATATAATTCTGAAAGAGATACCGGATCAAATATTCATAGGGAATCAAACGCTATCCATGGAATTGCCGATCACCAGAGAAGGAGATCAAGTGAAGATTACATATAACAAGTCAGATAACAACTATATAGATATGATGGCATTTGATAATTTAATGTATACACAGAAGAAATCACAGGATCAACTGAAAGTAGAAGAGCAGAAAAGCCAAAAGTAAAAATATTTGATGTATAAGAGTGTCTGAAAGACTCCAGAGTTCCTGAACCGAATTAGACCGGTGAGGAGATGAATTTGGAAGGAAAATAATGTTATGAAATAGACTTCCTGCCTATAATATTAGTTGAACTATATCATGTAGAAAGCCAGGAAAAAGAATGAAGCTTTACGGTAAATATTTTAAAAAATATAAAACTCCGTTCCTTATCGCTATCGTATGTGTCACCTTGGAAGCCTTCTGTGATCTGCTTGGGCCAACACTTATGTCTCGTATTATTAATACGGGAATTGAGAAAGGTAAGTTAACACAAGTGTATCATTGGGGCAGTATTATGCTCATAGTGACCTTGGTTGGTGCGGCCTTTGCAATTACCAGAAATAATTTAGCGAGTTATGTATCACAGAGAATGGGTGCGGATTTAAGAAAAGATATGTTTGTCAAGATTATGTCGTTCTCAGAGGGAAGCGCGGATAAGCTGGAAAGTGGGTCCTTAATTACCAGAATGACAAATGACAGTGCACAGGTCGTTCAAAGTGTGAATGGTACTATGAGAATATTTCTGAAGGCACCGATTACCTGCATCGGAAGTATTATTTTAGCAACCATTCTAAATCCCAGGCTAAGCATAATCATCTATGTAGTAGTCGCGATTGTCTCAGGGTTGATCTATCTCAGCATGAAACTAAGTTATCCGAGATTTTCCCGCCTGCAAGTAGCCATTGACCAGGTCAATTCAAAGGTACAAGAATATTTGATTGGGGTAAGGCTTGTTAAGGCATTCGGTACATATGACAGCGAGATGGAGAGCTTCGGGGAAGCAAATGAAAACCTGATGAAAAAGGGAATCTCTTCTCAAATGGTAATCACCCTTATATCTCCAATGCTCACATTGGTAGTTGGGCTGGGAACCGTGGCAGTTCTTTTTGCAGGAAGTGAGCTTTATCAAAGAGGTTTAGCTGATACCGGTGATATGTCGGCATTTACCATTTATATGGCTCAAATATTGACTTCGTTAATTATGATAACCAATGTATTTACCGTATTTGTAAGAACCAAAGCTTCTACCTTAAGGATCAAAGAAATTATGGACTGTGAAGAGGATTTTAGAAGGAGCGGTAAGGATAGTAAGTTTCACGGCAATATAAGCTTTGAACAAGTTACCTTTGCCTATCCGAGCGGCAGCGGAGTTCCCGCAATTAAGGATCTTTCTTTTTCGGTTAAATCGGGGGAAAGTCTTGCTATTATTGGCCCTACCGGAAGCGGAAAGTCAACGATTGCATGGCTGCTGCTTCGATTTTATGATTGTGATGGGGGGGCGATATACCTGGATGGTCTGGATATGAGAACCTTGGGGAGGGATGAAATCAGAAATAATATTTCCATCGTACCTCAGAAACCGATGCTTTTCTCCGGGACAATCACAGACAATCTCAGATGGGGGAGTATTAACGCCTCCCTGGATGAGATGAGAGCGGCGTCCGGTAAGGCAGAGGGACAGTTTATTGATCAGATGGGGGAGGGATATGATACCTTACTGGGAAGCGGAGGAGTGAATTTGTCCGGAGGACAAAAGCAGCGTATCTCCATTGCAAGAGGAATATTAAAAGGTGCTTCTGTTTTTATTCTTGATGATGCCACAAGTGCTCTGGATGCTGTGACGGAAGCAAGAGTGAGGGAGAAGTTGAAGGATGAAAGCAGAGAACAAACGCTAATTACAATTACACAGCGATGCACTACGGCAATGTTCGCTGATAAAATTCTGGTCATGGATAATGGATGTAAAGTTGGATTCGGGAGCCATGCGCAGCTGATGGAGAGTTGCGAAGTATATCAGGATATCTATCATACACAGATTGAAGGCGGGAAGGAGGCGTAGGTTATGGCAGAAACATTCAGAAATCAGACACCGAAGTCTCCGTCCATCGGACATCGCCCGGGAGCAGGGAGAGATCGTTTTGCACCAACGGCGAAACCGAAGAACGCCAAAGGAACATTACTTCGCATTATTCATATTTATATGAGATGGGGAAAGACTATCATTGTAGCGATCCTGCTAACTGCAATCTCGTCCTTAATCGCAGTAGCAATTCCGTATTTTATCGGGAAAACCTTTAATACGTTTCATATCAAGGATCGAAGTGTGGATCGTAATCGTTTGATTTCTCTGCTGGCCGTAATACTGATTCTTTATGCAGCCAATTGGTTATTGAATTTAGCAAATGGAATCATAACTCTGAGGATTTCTCAGAGGTTGGTGTTGACTCTGCGGACAGAATTCTTTAAGAAGATGCAAAAACTCCCTCTTGGCTTTTATGATACGCGTTCACATGGGGATACAATGAGCAGGATAACCAATGATGTGGATAATATCAGTTCGGTTATCGCACAAACTACGACACAGTTAATTGCCAGTATATTGACTTTAATCGGATCCTTGATTGTTATGATTCGCTTGGATTTGATTTTAACGGGCACTATACTTTTGAGTGTTCCATTGGTTACCCTATTGACGAAAATGATTGCTTCCAGGAGCCGCGCTTACTTTTTGGCTCAGCAGAGAAGTCTTGGGGCCTTGAATGGCCTGATTGAAGAGAATATTATGGGGCTTAAGATGGTGAAAGCCTTTGATAGGCAAGAAGAAACCATTAAGCACTTTATTGAAATCAATGAGAGCTTGCAGGAGAGCAGCAACAAAGCACAGGTATGGTCGGGTTATATGATGCCGTTAATGAATGTGATCAATAACTTTGTATTTGGGGTTGTATCTATCGTTGGAGGAATCTTATCCATACAATATGGTCTAGCCGTGGGTACGGTGGTAAGTTTTATGAGTTACTCCAAACAATTTGCCCAGCCGCTTAATTCTGTTGCAGGCATGTTCAATACCATACAATCCGCACTTGCCGGAGCAGAACGGGTATTTGAGATATTGGATTACCAAGAAGAGACTTCTGATTGTGTTGATGCAATGGAGATGAAGGAATCAAAAGGTGAGGTCATGTTCCGTGATGTTACCTTCTCTTACGATCATCAGAAGGAGATACTTAGTAGAGTGAGCTTTCAGGTAATGCCCGGTGAGGTGATTGCTTTGGTTGGCGAAACGGGTGCAGGTAAGACTACAATTGTGAATTTACTGACCAGATTTTACGATGCCGATCAGGGAGAAATTCTGATTGATAATGTTCCGATTACAAAGATCAGGAGGCATAGCCTTCGAAAATGCTTTTCCGTGGTTCTTCAAGATACCAGTCTGTTCAGCGGAACAATTATGGATAATATCCGTTACTCCAATATTATCGCATCAGATGATGAGGTGATAAGAGCAGCAAAAATCGCTCACGCACACGATTTTATCGATAAGCTGCCAAAGGGCTATAAAACGCTGGTATCAGCGGCTACAGATAATTTAAGTCAAGGACAGAGGCAGTTGATTTCGATTGCCAGGGCGTTGCTTTGCGACAGCCCGATATTAATACTGGATGAAGCGACCAGCAGTGTCGATACCAGAACAGAGAAAGCGATTCAGAAGGCGCTGGTTTCTCTGATGAAGAATCGAACCAGTTTTCTGATTGCCCATCGCTTATCCACAATTCGTGATGCAGACAAGATTATGGTAATTGGAGAAGGCAGGATTCTTGAGAGTGGCAGCCATCAGCATCTGATGAAACTTCAGGGTTACTATTATGAAATGGTAATGAGCCAGATGGGACAGAATGCGAATTAATTAAAAAGGAGGTTATTTATGGAGAACATGTATGATAAAGTAATGGAAACATCCCGGTTCATCAAATCAAAAATGAAAAAAGTACCTAAGATAGCAATCGTTTTAGGTTCAGGCTTGGGGGATGTGATAAAAAACATGGAGGATAAGGAAATCTTATATTATGAGGATATTCCAAACTTCCCTAAATCAACCGTAATAGGGCATGAAGGCTCCCTGATTTTAGGTGTTTTACAGGGTGTCGAAGTACTTGTGATGCAAGGACGTTTTCATTTTTTTGAAGGTTATTCCATGAAGGAAGTAACCTACCCAATCTATGTAATGAAACAGCTTGGCATTGAAAACCTGATTATCACCAATGCCTGCGGAGGAATTAATACCTCTTTTGAACCGGGGGATTTAATGATTATCAAGGATTTTATCAATTTAATGCCATCCAATCCGTTGATTGGTATCAATGATGAACGGTTTGGCACTCGTTTTCCGGATATGACCGAACCCTATAAGCTTCATTTGATCAATCAGGCAAAATCGGTAGCAGAAGAGCTTGATATTCCATATAGGGAAGGTATCTATGCTGGCTTTATGGGACCTTATTATGAAACTGCGGCAGAAATTCGAATGATTGGACAAAATGGTGCGGATGCGGTGGGCATGTCAACGGTTCCTGAAACCATTGCTGCTAATTATTTGGGTATGAATGTTCTTGGAATATCGTGTATCACCAACATGGCAACGGGCATTCAAAAGGTGAAGCATTCCCATGAAAAAGTGATCGAGACCGCAAATAAATCCTCACAACTATTCTGCAGATGGATTGAAGGAATTGTGAAAGGAATGAAATAAATAACCACAAAACAGGGAGAGATGAAAAAGGGAATCGGTAATTGATCTACTTGATTATCGCTGAACAAGATGATAAAATTTTCTGTACAGGATGAACAGGGAGGAAAATTAGATGATAAATAGTGAGATTTCAGAAATAAAAAAGCAATTCAATCACGAAAATTGTACAATTACTAAAGTCAGTGGTTGCTATGTGGATGGAGAAAAAGAAATAAAAGCAAGGTTTACAGAATCTTTTCTTTGTATGCCGGAGGAAGAAACTTTTAAATATTTTGAAATTTTCAAGAAAACCTTATCGGGCTCCATCGGTAAAAACTTGATGAATATGGAATTTCCAACGGAATCAGAGTTCAATGGAGGAACGCAGGAGTTTTTACTGAAGCTTCGTGATAGTGAATTAAAAGAAGAGGAGCTGTTAGACGAATTTTATCAAAGGATTGTACAACTATATGATTTTGTGGGAAGTTATCTCATCCTTTTGATTTATTCTGCATATGATGTGCCAGGTAGGTCAAGTGATAAGCAACTTATGGAGGATGCCTCTGAGGAGGTGTATCGTTACATATTATGCTCCCTTTGTCCTGTAAAACTTTCAAAACCTGGATTAAGCTATAATACGGACACCAACCAAATTCAAAAGAGAATACAGGATTGGGTGGTAGGAGCTCCTGCTAACGGATTTTTGTTTCCTGCGTTTAATGACCGTAGTACGGATATTCATAGTATATTATATTATTCAAAAGATTCGGAAGAACTAAACGAGGGGCTAGTTGATGGTCTTCTGGGATGTGATGTACCCATGTCGGCAGCCATACAAAAAGAAACCTTTCAAACACTGATTAAGGAGACTTTAGGGGAAGAATGTGAATATGAGATTGTCAGAAATATTCATGATAAGCTGAATGATATTCTTGAGGAACACAAGATGAAAGAAATTCCGGAGCCACTGACCCTTGACCGAGGCGAAGTAAGAGCGCTTCTTTCTGAAAGTGGCGTGGAGGAAGAAAAGCTGGCTGAATTTGATAAGCATTATGAGAATACAGCAGGGGAATATGCTACATTAGTAGCAGCAAATTTGACCAATACCAGAGTGTTTGAGGTGAAGACACCGGATGTGGTAGTAAAGGTCAATCCCGAAAGAATCGACCTGATTCAGACAAAGATGGTAGAAGGGCGTAAATGTATTGTTATTGAGATAACGGATGAAGTAGAGGTGAATGGAATGCCCGTAAAACCAATTTAAGAAGATAGGTTGATGGGGGTTTTTCTGTTTGGCTTTGTTTGCTTTCGAAAACGGGTATCGTAACATTTATTAACTGTTGTTTAGAAAGAGTGGAGACAAGCTATGAAAAATAAGAAACATCTAATTTACAATACATTAAAGAAATATAGTCTGTTGCTTATTGGTGCATTAGTTGCGGCTATGGGACTTGAGATATTCTTGATTCCCAATGATATAATTGACGGAGGAATTATCGGCATTGCCATTATGGCAGGTCGTGTTACTGAGATACCAATTTCCATATTTACATTCCTACTAAATCTTCCGTTTTTATTTATCGGTTATAAACAAATTGGTAAAACCTTTGTTATAACATCACTTTTCTCGGTAACCTTTTTCTCTTTGTTTATGTATATTTTTCATCCAGTACCACAATTGACGGATGATATTCTTTTGGCAACGGTATTTGGTGGCATCATTCTTGGAGCAGGAGTAGGAATGATATTGCGATATGGCGGCTCTTTGGATGGAACTGAAATAATGGCGATTATATTAACCAAGGCAAGCCCGTTTTCAATCGGCCAGATTGTTTTAATCTTTAATATCTTTATCTACCTCATTGCGGCATATATTATGAGTTGGGATCGCGCACTTTATTCGATGTTAGCCTACTTTGTGGCACATAAAGCGGTGGATATTATCATTGAGGGTCTTGATGAAGCCAAAGCGGTTATGATTGTTACAACAAATGGAGAAGAGATTGCATCAGCAATCAACGACCGACTGGGACGTGGTGTAACCTTTTTAGAAGGTCGAGGAGGATATACCAACAATGAGAAGACAGTTATTTACTCCGTGATATCCCGTCTTGAGTTGGCCAAATTACGAGCTATAGTAAATGACAAGGATACCAATGCTTTTGTTACCGTCAATGATGTGTCAGAAGTAATGGGTGGAACCCATCATAAGAGAGCGATTCATTAAGCAATTAGTAAGCTATAACAATGTGAATTCATTTTTATGAAAGGTTAACCTTCTTTCCTTTTGTAATTTGCTTAATTCATAGGACATAGCACTTCGATCAACGCTGAGATAATCAGCTAATTCTTGTCGGTTAAAAGGAATAAAAAAATGATTGCTGCCCGATCGTTGTGCTTCGGAAGAGAGGAAGGATAACAGCTTTTCCTTCGTTGTTCGTTTAGAGGTGAATTCGATTTTTTGGCTGAGTATGAGATTTTTCATGGATACGATTTTTAACATATTGTAAATAAGGGTACTATGGAAGGCGCAAGCTTGTGTGCAAGGCGAAATGATTCTTCGATAGTCAACCCAAAGAATAATACTTTCGGCCGTGCAGATTACACTGACCGGAAGTGTTTTTATATCCGCACATACAAAAGTCTCTCCAAATAACATACCTTCCACTAAATTAGTGATCAGATTACGGTTACCATAATAATCTTCTTTAATTACCTGTGCTTGACCGGACAGTATGATACCGATGTTTGTTGTTTGATCTCCATGATTAAAAATCATTTGGTTTTTGGCATAGCTTCCGGTTTTTGCGGATAAACAGGAAAGAACTGCTTCCATTTCCTCCTCTTTTAATCCTTCAAATAATGTAACCGACTTCAAAATATTTATATATTGATTCATGGTACTGATTACCTTTCTGTTATACTTTGATAACCGACTTAAAATCATAATTGATATACATTTCAGGTGACATATAAAGCCTTTTATGCGATGCACATTAGTAATTTATTAATACGAACTCATCTTGCATGTTGTAAGATGCACTGATTTGATGAATCATCTAAATAAATTTATTTACGTTGGAATTACAACATACTTATGTGATTAAATATAGTATTCTCTTAATAGAAAGTCAATAGATGATAGATGATGTTTAGAAACAAAATATTAGGAGGAAGTTATAATGTTAAGAAAAATTATAAAGATTGATGAAGAAAAATGTAATGGGTGTGGGCTTTGTGTACAGGCATGTCATGAAGGGGCAATTGGATTAATAGATGGGAAGGCAAAATTATTAAGAGACGATTATTGTGATGGGTTAGGTGCTTGCTTACCGTCCTGTCCCACTGAAGCACTTAGCTTTGAGGAGCGAGAGGCAGAGGCATTTAATGAAGCAGCGGTTATTGCGAATCAAAACAGTAAGCAGGAAGACAAACGTCCCAGTGGATGCCCCGGCACTCAACTAAAAGCGATTAATAGAGTAGAACAACCAAGCCAAGAGTTATATCAAACTAAGACTCCTCAAAGTTATCTATCTCAGTGGCCGATTCAAATTAAACTGGTACCAATCAATGCACCTTATTTTAATAATGCAAATCTTTTAATTGCGGCAGATTGCACTGCATTTGCGTACGGTGATTTTCATAATCAATTCATAAAAAATCACATTACATTGATCGGATGTCCCAAGCTGGATGATGGTGATTACAGTGAGAAGCTAACTGCTATTATTAAAAATAATAATATAAAAAGTGTTACAATTGTTAGAATGGAAGTACCCTGTTGCGGTGGTTTGGAGCATGCAACCATTACGGCCCTAAAAAACAGCGGCAAATTCTTGCCTTGGCAGACTGTAACGATCTCCACGGATGGAAGTATTTTAGATTAGTTGCAAGTACGGCTCTTTGAGAAGTGTCTATTCACTTCTGACCGGCATTTCTTGGGGGATAGAAGGGGTAGCACTAGAGGGTTCCGGCTGATTGATTTCCGGTTCATGAGAAGTGGTACTTTCTGGGTTGCTCTCTGGATTATTTCCTGAATTGATTTCTGGATTGGAATAACTGGTTGTTGGATAAGGATAATCGTTCATAGTAAAACTCCTTTCAAAGTAATCTTTTAGAAAGTTGATTGGTTAAATGATATTCATTGACGATTGTACAAAGCAAAAGCACGAAAGCAATGAATTAAGGATTATATATGGGTAATAGCAAAATATTTTACTATTTTGCTATTACCCTATTTATATGAAAGAAAGTTAGTGTGCGGGCTGTTATTTAAATCGTAACCTATCTTACTTCAGTTTCAATTATTTCTGCTTTTTCTCACCACGTTGTCTCATAAACGGAAATTCCCCGCTTTTTTTGAGCTGACCAAATCGACCCATTAGATGCCCTTTCACAGCAGTTGCATCATCTTTGCTGATGATTTCAAATTCTACCAGTTTGTCCAAAAGCTTTATTTCCGCTTTCATCTCATCTTCAATCAGGGCATAAACCTCATCTTTTTGCTGACTTGTTAGTGAGTTCCATTTTTGATTGGCATTTTCCATTGATTCTTTAAAAGCAGCTTTTCTATCCTTCTGATTATCATTTTTATCCGACAGTGTTACTGATTCTTGATTCGTTTCTGCTGCATTGGCATACATGGGCATGAAGCCTGCGCATCCAAGAATGCCTGCCATAGCAAAACTGCATAATTTCGCTTTTAACATTAGCTTCCTCACTTTCTAAAATAACAGCGAGAACACTACTTTCAAAATTAGTATTTCCGTTGTGAAGAATATCATCATGAAAAATTATGTTAATTCAAACCAATTATGGTTATACATAAAAATTATGCTTTTTTGGACTGAAAGTGTCTAATTATGTAATACATAAAAATGACCCTCTATGGAAATCATAAAATTATATACTATCTAAAGATGATTCGGGTATTTATCAGAATTAGAGATAGTTTGTAAATTTATTTTGCTCATTTTAAATCCCTATTTATAATAGTATTTTATGACAGCAAGGAGGTTTTGCAATGAAAAGATTGTTTGTAACATTAGCTTGTTTGGCGGTATTGGTATTTTATGGTGCATATGCATATAATCAACATCAATTTAAAACAGGAGACAACAGTTCTGACACCGTAGTAACACAGACACCATATCAAAGCGGTCAAATAATTGATGATACACCGGATTTATTGGTATCACCAACTCCCTTTGAGAATAATAATTCCACTTCGATCGCACCTAAGATTACCAAGACACCAACCCAAACGCCCACTAAAGCACCAGCATCAACAAATTCACCAGTTCAAGGAGACAGAGCCAGTACGAATTCTACATCTGCTCCAACGAAAACCCCTTCAAATCCCACAATGAAGCCCGCGGCTAAATCAGAAAGCGCAACATCAACAACAAGCAGCAGTTTCGCTAATGAAGTATTACGACTGATTAATCAACAACGATCAAAGGCAGGGTTGTCCGGTTTTACAACCAATCAGACGTTATCTTCTGCGGCTAATAAAAGAGCACAGGAGATATTACAATCATTTTCTCATACCAGACCAAATGGAACAGGCTTTTCAACAGTGTTAAAGGAATATAAAATATCTTATAATACAGCAGGTGAAAATATTGCCTACGGACAAAAAACTCCTCAAATAGTTGTAAATGCATGGATGAATTCGCCTGGTCATCGAGCAAATATCTTGAATGGAAAATTCAAAAAAATCGGTATAGGCGTATATCAAAAGAACGGTCAATATTACTGGACACAGGAATTTACAAATTAGAAATTGGTTTTAATCAATTAGTGAAAAGAGTATATTAAGAAAAGGAAGCTGGCTATTGTGTATACGATAGCCCCCTTTTTTTAAAGCTAACCTAGGGGGTATGCGCTTCGTACAAATTTGATTGTTAATCCATTATTCTATTTATAAATCGAGTTGAATAAAAATATGATAAAGATAAGTTGTGAATAAGGAGAGTTGTTGCTTGGATGACTATTGTAAAGATTTTTATATGGAAGAATTAAAACAGATATCCTTTTTGCCTTACTATAAGAAGGAAAATAAAGAGCTATATATTGATTATAAGCTAAAACACCCCTATGATGCTTGGGTGGATGTAATCACCTTTGTTAATATCGGTCTGGATGCAGACTTTTATCAGCGGATACATAAGGTTGTAGATGCGGATCAATACACCGTGTTAGTCAACAAATACAATCAATTATCAAATGATTACATTCCAAACGATTTGGAGAAAATCAATCCTTTATACAATACTTATGGCTTGATGTTAAGACATGATACAAGAATCGCTTTTGAAGAAATGTGCAGCGATGCTTTAAATGAGGGAATCCATTTAGAAGCTATTTCTACCTATAGAAGTTATTATTATCAGTGGAAAGTATATCTAATGAATATTACACCCTATATGCTATTAGATGAATATCAGATTCAAAGAGATAAGGTTTCAGCGCGGCCGGGACACAGTGAACACCAAACTGGTTTGGCTGTGGATATTAATGAGCTGGAGCAGAGCTTTGCAGATACCATAGCTGGTCAATGGTTGGCAGAAAATGCATATCGATACGGATTTATTTTGCGCTATCCAAAGGGGAAAGAACAAATAACCGGATACGATTATGAACCATGGCATTTTCGTTTTATTGGCAAAGACTTTGCAGAAGCTGTATATAATAGCGACCTTACCTATGATGAATTCTATTGCCGATATTTATAAAACATTGGGAGTGAAGCAAAATCAATCGAAAGGATTTGATTTGTTTCACTCCCATTAATATAATAGAATTCAACCTTAAATTTGTTCTTGGTACAATTGATAATACCCCTGTGGAAAGCCACAGATTGGACATCGTTCAGGAGCGCATACGCCAACCATAATATTTCCACATTGTAAACAAATCCAAATGGCTTCCTCCGGTTTGCAAAAAACTTCTTGCCGAAGAATGTCGTCATATTGGTTACGAAAAACAAGATTATGATTCAGTTCAATATTTGCAATTCCACTGAATATGGATGCGATATCCATATAACCCTCTTCTCTGGCGGTTGCAGCATATTCTCTGCAGAGGTCGTTGGTCTCGGAACCAATTTCTACTGAGTCGTAGAGATTCGTTTCGGTATTTGGAATCATATCGTTGTTTAATTTTCTTAAAAATATTCTCGCATGTTCTTTTTCATTTCTGGCGGCTGCTAAAAAGATATTGCTAATCTGTATATATTGCTCTTCAACTGCTTTGTCGCTATATATGCTATATAAAGTACTGATCATAAGCTTTCGCAGGAACATGCTTTGAATATTTTGATAGGTCTTACTTTGCTTAAAATCCATAGAACCTCCTGAATATGATTGTTCCTTCGTTTGTATAATCATATGACCATTTAGGAGGTATTATGCGGATGATATTAAGTAATGGATCTGGGACTTGAGGGGTCGCAATCCGGTCTACGACTGCTGTCAGTGGATAAAAATAATTTCTGAAGATAATAACATTCCTCACGATACATATGATCTGCCAATAAGGGATATAGGGTACCTAATATTTTATAATCCATTCTTTGATCACGAATATTATCAAGGTACTCACGAAAACGATTGGTGGTCATAACGGATAAGTCATTTAATCGATCCAGAGCAGGAAAGGAATCAAGACCGCATCTTAGAAATCCGTTTGTAGTTAAAGCTTTTGCGTGTAGTTGCTTGAACTCCAATTCTAGGTTTTTGGCACTACTAATCAGATCTTGTTCCGTAGGGTCAAAGGATGACACAAGTAGTGAGGCGTGATTTACCGCAGTGGGCAGCCAAAGCATATGATAATGCAAAGGATGAAAAAGAATCTTTTGTTGATTCATCATCATATTAATTATATAAAGATATTCGTCAACTTCATTTAAGAACACATTAAATAAAGATGGAGACAACTGGGATCTTAATTCTTGGGTCAGAGATTTTGATAGCAAATTTACTAAAAAGTCTCGAAATCGATAGGTGGTTTCATAGGATCTAGGATTCAAATTATCCATATCAAGGTGGGGCAATTGTCCCCTGAATTCTTCCAGTAATTGATCGAATAGAGTAATAAACTCCTGAGACAACATGATGTATTCCGACTCGGTCGGACCCAGGGAGTAATAAATAAATCGAGAATGGTCTCCCATGATTTGTAACCAGAAGCGATGTTCGGATAATGAAAGATTAAAGTCCTCAAGTGTATGCAATGAAAATCCCTCCGTATACTTAGATTTTGGTTCCATAATCAGTATATGCCCGGGGGGGGATGATTTCGACAATATTCTCGTGAAAGAAGAGCCATTTTTAGAAAACAAATTATATTCGGAATCCTCGTCCAATAATTTCACTGGTATTTGTAATTAAAATAAAAGCATCAGGTTCTTGCGTCTTAATATATTTTCTTAAGAGAACCGCCTGGCTTCTGTTCATTACGGTAATAATAATGTTTTTATCCTTATCAGTGAATGCGCCTTTGGCATCAAATATAGTTGCACTACGATGAATGTTTTGAATAATATAGTCAACGATGGGCTTTGGATTTTCACAAATAATTGTAAAATATTTATTGAGGTTTAAATTCTCAATTATCGTATCAACCAAGGTTGACTTTAAAAACAGACCTAATGTGGAGAATAAACCAATAGTGACTCCAAATACCGGAAAGGTTAATAAAGTCAGTAAAAGGTCACTGGTTAACAGCGCACGACCAATATCCAGATTACTATATTTTTTTAACAGCATGGCAATTACATCGGTTCCTCCGGTGGAAGCACCGATATTAAATAAAATTGCAGCTCCAAGCGCAGGAAGAATGACTGCGAAAGCTAGCTCCAAAGTTGGTTGATTGGTAAGCGGTTTACTCATTGGGTAAATGATTTCAAGTGCTTTAAGAGCCACCGATAAAAGAATAGTACCGTAAGCAGTTCGGTTACCAAAGCTTTTACCAAGAAAAATGTAACCCACAATAAGCAGAATAATATTTGCAATCAATACGATGGTTCCGGAGCTGACTTTTCCTCCAAAAACATTACTTAAAATGACTGCGGCACCTGTCACACCTCCGATAGAAAAACGGTTTGGGAATTTGAAGAAATACACCCCGATTACCACGAGCATTATTCCGGCTGTGATAATAGCATATTCCTTGATTTTGTCCTTCATGTTGCTTAATCGTTTCACAAACGACCTCCTTTTGTAAGTAATATAAATAGTATTATAAATAATAGAAAGCAGATTGCTATTTGGTAAATTATACATTATAATATTTGCGTATGAAAAGTATTTTATACAGATTTTTTATCTGATGTTCAAAATCATTTGTTTGGATTGCATGTTAAGTATAATATGTGAAAAACATAGTTGCAATTCATATTTTTATTTGTATGTTAAAAGGAGCGTGTGTTTATGGCATTTATGGATAAGGTGAATTTTGGTATATAAATATGAGGCAGAACAAATAAAGTTAGCTTGGTATTGTTCTGCAATAATCCTATTGTGAGCTTTGATTTTTAAACGCACTTAGGGTGTGTTCTTTTTTTGCAAAAAAATTGAATGATGCAGAGTCAAAAGCTTTTGTCAATATGGTATTAATGGTAAATTGTACCCAAAGTTTCAAGCTTCAAAAGAAGGGGCTAGATAAAAGAATACCGGAAACTTTTGTTCAGTATTCGTTGTTATGATTTGTGCAAATTATTATTTGACGATGATAGAAAGGACTTTTGGCAAATAGAACATCTAAAAGCTTGTTTAAATAAAAAAAATTGGGAGGACTTATGACAATTAAAGATTTTGTAAAAGGTGATTTACAAGAGGCAACGGAACTTGCAAGAATGAATTATGAAAAAGAGTGTGAGTTTCTGGGTGGTTTGCCAAAGGCTATGGAACTGCCGGATCTTACATACTTTGCAGAGAACAATTTAGGAGTGACGGCATGGGATGGTTCAAGAATGATAGGTTTTTTAGGTACTTATCGACCTGTAAGTGATGCATTCGGGACAACCAATGTAAAGGGATGTTTTACACCAATTGAAGCACATGGCGCTTTACATGGGGAGTTTGGAATTTCAAATTATTATAACAGGGATAGAATTTATTCAAGGCTTTATCAGGCAGCAGCTGATAAATGGGTAAGAGCTGGAATTCGGTCACACGCAATTGCATTATATGCGGATGACAAAGAAGCAATCAATAGTTTCTTTTACAATGGGTTCGGAATGCGCTGTATAGATGCAATCATATCACTAAAGGATGACTTGGAAGAAAAAAATATTGGATTGGTGGAACAAAGTGATTTGAAGTATTATGAAATGCCAAAGGAGGAATGGGGAGAACTGACGGATGTTCATAATGATCTTATCTCTCATTTGGGAGCCTCTCCTTCTTTTATGAGAATTCCTCAAATATCCCGAGAAGAGCTTTATCAAAGGGCTGGAGAGGATGTTCGCTATTTTGGAGTGAAGTACCAAGGTAGTTATATCGCTTATCTAAAGGTATCGGATTCGGGCGAAAACTTTATCACAGAGCACCCTCTCATGATGAATATATGTGGTGCTTTTTGTAAGCCGGACTATCGAGGTACAAATATTATTCATAATTTGTTGCGTATGCTGATTATTACCTTACGAAATGAAGGGTATTTATATCTTGGAGTGGATTGTGAAAGTTTTAATCCAAATGCCAGAGGATTTTGGATGAAGTATTTTAATCCGTATACTTATAGCTTAGTGCGAAGGATCGATGAAAAAGCAGTTGACTATTATGAGATTAAAACCTCTTGACTGAATTACATAATAGGCGTTTAAACCCTCTTAAAAAGGGAAGATTATAGTTGTTATAATCTTCAATGAAAAGGGGTTTGGCTATGGAGATAAAGGAATATAATGATCCGGGAGCATTTCTTGATGAAAATGAAAAGCAACTTTTGGAGTATGAAACAAAGAGTCAACTGGTGCTTTTTTCCGCTTATCAGTGCAAAAAAAATGAAGTATTCGATAAATGCAGCTTTGGCTATGTGGCAAAGAGTGGGAAACCGCAATTATACTATAGCCATGTGCCTGCTTACTATTTAGCAATTTATATGATGCCGGAGACGGAGGAGTATTCCTCTGTTATTACTTTAGCGGATCATTTTGGAAATCGAGATGAAAAGATTGAGAGCATTGTGGGGGAAATTAAGGTTTGCAGGGAATTTATCGAGGAATATCAAAGAATCACAAGCTATGGATTTATTGAAATTCTAGGAATGAATTTAATGGAACTTAAAGAGCTAAATGAAGTGGTTTTGGCAGATGGAATACAACGTCGAGCACTTCCAGAAGAGGCAAGCCGAGTGGCTCAGTGGATGATAGACTTTCAATTGGAGACATTTACAATTGAAATGGATTATCAGGCGGCGAGGGAAAGAGCAGAAAAATTGGTAAGTGAGAATAAGGTGTATTTTCTTGAGAGAAAAGAAAGTCAAGTAGTATCCATGGCAATTGCTGCCAGGAGACTCCCTCACAGTACTACCATATTATATGTATTCACACCATCACAAGCACGGGGAAATGGTTATGCAGCAACAAACCTTTATTATCTTGCAAAGAAGCTGCTAGAAGAAGGAAATCAGTTTTGCACTTTATTTGTTGATAAGAATAACCCTCTTTCTGCAAAAGCTTATGAGAAAGTTGGCTTTCATATAATTGATGAGATATATGAATATAAAATGATTCCAGTATAGGTATTTGCAACACAAGATCAGGGAATGAACAGAAACAAACTATCACTCTGCAATCACTTATCTAGGCCAACTTGGGTCAGGAATATTAGGTTTCTTGCGTTTTATGGAGGGAAGGGGTAAAATAGAATTGTTGATATTGCATGGTGTTAGCACGATGCAATTGTTAAGAAGGTTAGGTTAGTTCATTTTATTTCATGATTAGAAAAATAATGAATAATAACTTTTCCTAAGTTAAAAATGATAATAAATTTCGGAGGAAAGCTTATGAAAACAATCAAATGGGGTATTATTGGTACAGGATCCATCTCATCAACGTTTGCGACTGCACTGAATTCAATGGAGAATGTTGAGATAGCTGCTGTGGCATCCAGAAGTCAAGCAAAAGCAGATCAATTTGGAAAGACCTTTCATGCAACGAAAGCCTATTCCAGTTATGAAGAATTGGCTAAAGACCCTGATGTGGATGTAGTATATATTGGTACTCCACATACAGAGCATAAGGAGAATGCTGCTCTTTGTATAAAACATGGTAAGGCTGTACTATGTGAGAAGCCGCTTACCTTAAATGAAAAAGATTCTAGATATTTAACAGAACTTGCTAAAGAAAAGAAAGTATTTTTTATGGAGGCTATGTGGACAAAATTCCTCCCCACAACTAAAATCGTAAAACAGTGGATTAAAGAGGGACGAATCGGTAAATTGAAGTTCTTTCGAGTAAATTTTGGATTTCACAAAGAATTTGATGCAAGCGGTCGTTGGCTTAATCCGGAGCTTGCAGGAGGAGCACTATTGGATGTGGGAATCTATCCGATTACATATGTAATTCATATGATGGATCGTTTGCCTGACAAAGTAGTGAGTTCTGCATATCTGGGAGAAACCGGCGTAGATGAGGCCAATGTAATTACTTTTCAGTACAACGAAGAAGGCGTTTTGGCTGAACTCAGCTCAGCTGTTTCGGTAGAATTGGGCAAGGATGCGGTGATTGTAGGTGATAAGGGAAAAATTGTAGTGCCTTTCTTTTGGATGGCAGAAAGTGCGCAGTGTTATGATGAAACAGGCACGCTAATTGACTCTTTTTCAACCCGATATCATGCCAATGGCTATGTGTTTGAAGCTGAAGAGGTAAATCAGTGCTTAAGAGATGGAAAAACGGAAAGTGAGGCACTACCGTTAAAGGATACTTTGGACATTATGAGAGTAATGGATACCCTGCGTTCAGAGTGGGGACTGATTTATCCCCAAGAGAAATAATGATAAGGTGATTAAATTCCATGAAGTACTCATAAAAGATTTCACAATTCTTTCATAGTTCAATGTTATAATGCAGGGAAAGAACAGGTTAAATAATATTTGAACAGACCTTTTCTAAAAAATGATTCTAGGATATGGGTATTATCAAGAATCTTGATAGAAGATGGATATGATTAACTATGGAGGTGCCGAATGGATAAACTTAAAGTCCTTGTTGTAGATGACGAAAGCCGAATGAGAAAACTGGTTAAGGACTTTCTTGTTCGAAAAGATTATGAAGTCATAGAAGCAGAAAATGGGGAACAAGCTACGGATATCTTTTTTTCTAAAAAAGATATTGCGCTAATCATATTGGACGTGATGATGCCCAAAATGGATGGATGGCAGGTATGCCGTGAAATTCGTCAATATTCCAAAGTCCCTATTATTATGCTGACAGCAAAAAGTGATGAGAAAGATGAATTGCTGGGGTTTGAGCTTGGCGTGGACGAATATATCTCTAAGCCGTTCAGTCCGAAGATATTGGTTGCTCGAGTGGAAGCAGTGCTTCGCAGAACAATGAATACGGATGACGAAGTAATTGATATTGGTGGAATAATTCTTGATAAGGCAGCTCATCAGGTTAAAATTGATGATGAGGAAATAGAACTCAGCTTTAAGGAATTTGAACTGCTCACATATTTTGTAACCAATCAAGGTGTGGCATTATCGAGAGAGAAAATTTTAAATAATGTCTGGAATTATGATTATTTTGGAGATGCCAGAACCATTGACACCCATGTTAAAAAGTTAAGAAGTAAGATGGGTGAGAAGGGAGATTATATTAAGACAATCTGGGGTCTTGGTTATAAGTTTGAGGTAGAGGTATGAAACACTCCATTAGGACAAAAATTACGCTGACTTTGACAATAACCATTGTTCTTACCCTACTTATCACTTGGTGCATTAACCGTACTTTTTTGCCTTATTACTATACACATAGCAAATTAAATACGATAAAAGAGGCATATGAGAAAGTTGCGAATGTAGTGAATAAAAATCCGGATGAAGTGATTCTCACGGATGAAGATCAGCTTAAAACCATGAAATATTATGAAACCATATATGACGTTCAGGTTTATATCCTTAATTTTTCACATAGTAATGGAAGCACCATTAATGCTCTAACTATGTATCCTGCATATGAGTTGGGAAAAAGAGAAGAAGTGAAGGTAGGGAACTTGTTCATGGAATATATGGGGTTTACGAACCCAAATATAGACAAAAAGAAAATATTAACAGAGAAAAATGCATACTTAATCTATAAATTGCATGACAGAGAGTTAGATTCTAATTATATCGATATGATACGAATTATTGATATAGATAAGGCTGAGAAATCCGACAGAACCTTCAATGGATATCTTCATCCTACGGTAGGAGATAAAGTTGTTTTAATACGAGCCAATCTAGAAAGCATCGATGAAAGCGTGGCAATTGCCAACGAATTTTTAGCATATGTAGGTATCCTAGCAGTAATCATAGGAACCATTGCTATGTTTGTTATTAGTGAGAAATTCACCCAACCAATATTAGAGCTTGTAGGTATTTCAAAAAGAATGAGTGAGCTGAATTTTGAAGTGAAATATAAGATACAAACAGAAGACGAGATTGGAGAACTTGGCAGCAGTATTAACATTTTGTCAGATAAATTGGAGTCAACGATTACAGAATTAAAGCAAGCAAACAATGAGCTTTTAACGGATATTCAGCGAAAAACGGAAATTGATGAGATGCGTAAAGAGTTTTTATCGAATGTATCCCATGAGTTAAAAACCCCCATATCTCTTATCCAAGGATACGCAGAAGGGCTTAGAGAGAATATAAATGATGATGCAGAGAGCCGTGATTTTTATTGTGAAGTAATCGTGGACGAAGCAGGAAAGATGAATCGATTGGTGAAAAAGCTCTTAAGTCTGAATGAAATAGAATTTGGTAGTAATCAGCTGAATTTTGAACGGTTTGACATTGTGTCGCTGATACATTCCGTGATTGACTCCTCAGATATTTTATTCAAGCAGAAGGAAGTAACTCTTTTCTTTGAACATACAAAACCAGTCTATGTATGGGCGGACGAGTTTTTGATTGAACAAGTAGTAAGTAACTATATCAGTAATGCTTTGAATCATGTCAGTGGTCAAAAAATTATTGAAGTAAAGTTGATTTGCAGGGAAGATACTCTTCGTGTGGCTGTATTTAACACCGGTGATAATATTCCGGAGGAAGAGCTTGATAAAGTATGGATTAAGTTCTACAAAGTAGATAAGGCGAGAACAAGAGAATATGGAGGTAGTGGTATTGGGCTATCTATCGTAAAAGCGGTAATGAATTCCCATAACAAGGAGTTTGGAGTGATTAATCGGCCGGTTGGGGTGGAATTTTGGTTCGAACTTGATATGAAATCATGAAATAGTAGCATTATCAGTAATTAATATAGGGAATCGTATCATATTCTTTATTAGGCAACATGGTTTGTCCAATGGAAAGATAGATGCGGTTCCTTTTAAATTGTACACAAAAATAGTCAAAAATGATAGAATAACCCCACATTTCTTATCAATAATGATACAATTATAATAATTATACTAATCGAATTTTGATTATATATTGCAAATTTTGCAAAAAGTGATAAGATGTAAATTGAACAATCATAACTATATTATTTGAATACACCAAGGACATAACAGGGGGATTGCGAATGAAAAGATGGAAAGTGGCAGTTATTGCTCTTACGGTACTATCTTTCACAGGATGTATAAAGAGATATGATATTACTGAGGATAAAAGTAATGCTGTAGCGGAGTATATGGCAGGAGCTCTATTGCAGAGTGATAGAGGTTATAAAGAAAACCTTATAACTGAGGAAGATTTGGGAATTGATACACCTGATGGGAATAATGAAGTTACACCGACCACAACGCCAATCCCAACTACAAAACCAACAAATAGCCCCACAGCTCCAGTAAATAATGGAGAGGGCACAAATCATGGGGATGGAGATCAGGGTACAGAAGTACAAAAATACACGTTGTCTCAAGTGATTGGTGTAAAGGAGTTCGAAGTAAATTACCTTTCTAAGAAAACAGTTGATACTTACAAAGAAAATATTGATGATATAGAAAACACGGTGTCCTCCGGTGTGGGTGAAGAAGTTCTAGTTGTAAGCTTTAAGATTAAGAATTTAACGAATAAAGAAGAAAAATTCAATTTGATGCAGTACAATATTGACTATCTATTAACCGTAGAAGGTGGCGCAACATATGAACCCTGTTTTACAGTATTTGAAAATGATATGAAATATTGTGATATATCAGTCCCTGCAAATAATTCAAAGACAGGTATATTACTATTTAAAATCCCTAAGGATAAGTCGCTGACGAATCCGATTTTAACGGTGTCAAGCAAGGACAAAAAGGTCGCAATTCAATTGAAATAATAAGGATGGGTATTAAAATGAACTTTTATGAGAGAAAACGTACAATTTTTTTTGGGTTACCCCTGAGTTTTACCAAGTATTCCATAACAGAAGAGAAGGTTACAATTACTGCAGGCTTCTTAAACATAACGGAAGATGATGCCTTTATGTATAAGATTCAAGATGTACGGTTAACGCGTTCATTATTGGAACGAATCTTTAAGTTGGGTACAATTACTTGCTATACCGGTGATACAACTCACCCAGAATTGATATTTGTTCATATTAGACATTTCTCGGAAATCAAGGATTTCATTATGCAGTCCTCGGAAGAGGCGAGAAGAAAGCGAAGAGCGTTGCATACAATGAATATTGATGCAGAAGATATGGATGGGGAACTGGGATAATTTAGAGAATAAAAATATTTAAATTAGTGCTTGACATTTTTCGATATGGATTGTAAAATAAAACTCCACCGCTGATGAGCGACCACGAAAAATAAGAGAATTAATAAAAAAATAAAAAAAGTGGTTGACATAATGAAGTGAGTGTGATAAACTAAAAAAGTTGGCGGCGAGAACGAAAGAAACTAATAAGTATCGCTTCTGGCAAACAGAACCTTGATAATTGAACAGTAAAACAACCCTGAAAATTCTAAAAAAATGAAGCTTCACATGGGCTTCAAATTGTATCGTAACAGATACAGAAATAGATTTTCAATAGATACATTAAGTTGTATCGC
>JAEZLH010000031.1 GCA_023435895.1 Bacillota bacterium | reverse complement strand
CCTGTGTCCCTCATGGAAGAAATAAATTTTTTCGTTAAAAGGACAGGTGCTCTCAAGTTCACAGCATAGCTTAAATCCCAATCGGATATTGATACCGCGTCAATCGCTCCCATCGGAACAACGGCAGCATTATTTATCAGAACATCAAGACGCGCGTATTTGTCCATAATATACTCGTATAATTGATCAATCTGCTTATCATCCGTAATGTCAATCTGAAAAAAATC
The DNA here is from genome assembly GCA_023435895.1 of Bacillota bacterium. Classification (GTDB taxonomy): domain Bacteria; phylum Bacillota; class Clostridia; order Lachnospirales; family Lachnospiraceae; genus Mobilitalea. The sequence continues at coordinate 132,817 of JAEZLH010000031.1, read as the reverse complement.
CACGGTTCCATTAAGGTTTTCCTCATTTATCAGTTTTTGCGCCTGCTTTCCTCTGTCAGCATCTATTTCCGCAATAATTACATGAGCGCCCATGTAGGCAAAAGCCCTTGAAGCCTCAATGCCAATTCCACCGCCACCGCCTGTAATCAACACGATTTGATTTTGAAGTGCATTATCGTCATAATTATTTTTCTCCAGAATCATATTATTCCTCCTTGATATGTGTGCTATTTTTCATAGTTATTACTTTCTCTTAGCATATCAACAAACCAGTTAACTTCCGGGTAAGGTATATCAGGATTAAGGGCAATCATTTCCACATATGCCTCTATGGAAAGCCAAAATGTCATTGCTAACGCCATAGGATTTCCTTTTCGAATAATCCCTTGACGTTGACCTTCTTCAATCGTAATAATTGATTTAGCAATAATATCGTTTTGTTCCAGTTTTTCTTTTATGCGGATTGGTAAATTCTGATTACGTTGTGCCTGTTTCATCAAAACAAAATATTCTGCATAATGATGGTCTGATTTTATTACATCGAAAATATGGCTTGCTGATTTTACAAAGTAATCAAGAGGATTATCATATTGAGGAAAATATTGTCCTGTACGCCCTGCTAATGCAATATTAATCAGTTCTTCATGTAAAATTTCGACTGATTTAAAATAATGATATAGCAAGCCAAGGCTCATTCCTGTTTCCTCTGCAATATCATTTATTTTAGTTGCCTCATAACCTTTGCTAGCGAAAAGTTTCAGACCGGCCCGCAAAATATCTTGTCGCCGTTTTTCTTTTTGTTCTTCTCTTTTTGTCATTACATGCCTCCTCTTGTTAAAATATTTTTCATTGAAATTATTTTTAATTATATAAGATTTTAAACTATGAGTCAATAGAAAAGCCTAAAATTTACATTTCACCGGTTATATATGCTCTATTCTGTCAATGGAACTGATGTGTACTCATATCCAACGCAGAAAGATGAGCGGTACTTGTAATTAGCTTTAAAAACAGTTTACTAGTCTCAACCTAAAAAAGTAGTTCCCTTGTTCCGCAAGGCAAAAAGCAGTTCTCTACTCTCAACCCAACAATGCTTTTAAGACATGAGCTACTTATGGTAGGCAAAAAATAAGGTTTCCAGCCATCGGTGATTATTACCGAAAGTCTGAAAACCTTTGATTTTTGAAAATGGTGAATTTCAGAGTAGTATTTAAGGTGTATCCCATATGGTACTATTCTATTCCTAACTGTGGCTTTTCTGTGTCATCGGCATACATTGGTCTAAGACGGAATGGCTCCGTAGATTCCATAATTAATGCCAGCAATTCTGTATCAGAATCGCATTTAGCTTCGGATACCTTATCGATGACCATCGTCACTGGGTTCTCTTCTGTGAATGGTTTCCATTCCGGCAGATGCTCATTTGCAGGTGTTCCATTCTTGCACATATTGATCACAATAGAACTGAAGATCTCGATTTTCTTAGGTCCATCTATCGCTTCATTTGCAACATAGACACGGTCTGTGCTCTTGAATGCATAGCATACTTCTCCACCATGCCACATAGGGCTTCCTTCATCTTCCGCATTGTTGTAAGCCTTAAGAAAACATAGGTATTGTTGCTTCCGTAACTTGCTTTTTTCTTAGCTGATGCAACTGCTGGTGCACGGAATATATTATCTACAAAAGCAAGATCTAAAATATCATGAGTGGGATAGGTCTTACGGAAAAGTTCCATCAGTTTGTCTGCATTTTCACCATACTGTTTTCTCATACTATACACTTACTTACTCAACATTTATTTTGAGCAAATCCATAAGAATATCCATGACAGCGGCATTAATAAATCAGGAATTGAAGTTACAACATTATGATGATGGTAGTTTTTACTTACAATTATTTCCTGCAAATGATTAATACCCGCCAGAATGAATAACGGTGTTACAAGAACTATTGTAGCAAGCCAGAATTCCTTGCCATGCCAAATGCACATAATTCCGGCTATAGCGAAGCCAAGTTCCGCATAGCCAAGTTCTTTCTGGAAAGGGCTTCCTTTACTCCACCCAATTTGCTCTGCAACCATGTCAGATCTGAAAACATGTCCAAGAAACCCTATCACTCCTGAAAGTGAAACTGAAACAGTTAGTTGATAAAATAACAGGTTGGTACATAACTCTCCAAAAGTACGTATATCTGGATTAATTATTGCTGTAATAAAGCCAACCGCAAGACCCATAGCCCAAGTTATTATAAAAATCATATTACTTCACCCGCTTTCTCTTTTCTCTTTAACTTTTCCTTTACATTAAAACACCTATGTATTTCCAAGGTACCTTGCCCATAATAGCGATGTTGTGAGGAGTCTGAAATATGTTATGACCCATTCAATTGCTGACAATATAATATTAGAATTATTTTTATCATTGGTATTGCCAGGTTCACGACACTGGATACAAGTGACGACATGATTGTTCCAATAGCAAGAACTGCAAGCATTTTCTTCTGTCTTTAGATTGAACCTCATTCCATTAATTAATATGAGCAATTACTCATATTAATATATTAATTCCTGTTTAGTTGTTTGTCAATACAAATATGAGTAAATACTTATATTTGTATTGACAAACGAATCCCTTCCTCTTAAAATAAATTCAACAGGGAGCTGATAAATATGAAGTCCGAAAACCCGGCAAAACCAAATAAGTCAATCCGTATACCAAAACAATCCCGAAGCATTGTCATGAAAGAGAAAATTCTTAATTCCGCTCTTCAGTTGTTTTGTGAAAAAGGATACTATAACACTACTACCAACGAAATTGCTCAGAGAGCAGGCGTATCAATAGGCAGCCTCTACTCTTATTTTAAGGACAAGGATACAATTTTTCTGGAAATACTGGAGAAGTATCATGAGAAATTTGATATGGCGAAAAACCATGTCCTAAACGACCTTAACCTTTTAGAAACAGACAGTAAGTCCTGGCTTCGTCTTCTCATTGAAAATCTTATTAAAGTACATGAGGAATCAAAAGAATTAAACAGAGAATTGAATGTACTCTCTTATTATAATCCCAAAGTGGCTGAAATTCTGGATGAGCAAAGAAGAAAAACCTTGCAGACAACAATCGGTCATTTCATGCGATTGAAAGATGATGTTAAATCGAGTGATCTCGAAGCAACCGCAATTGTAACCTTTGATTTAATATCCGCAACCGTCGATAGGATTGTGTTTGAAAAAAACGAAATTGATAAGGAAAGACTAATTAATTCGACAATTGATGTTATCTATAAATATTTTTGTCTCTAACGTGACTATACCAGGAAACCACACAATTTTCAGTAAACTGGTATACGGACATTTATTGCCCTCTAATTTATAACCAGAGCAGCCGAAAGTCTTAGAATATATTTCAGAACATGAAGGATGTGCACAAAATGATATTGCAATTAATTGCTTGATTGAAACAGCATCCGTCAGTAGTATGCTTATCACACTGGAAAAAGAGGGATTGATGATAGGAAAGTAAATTCGGATAATCGGAGAAGCAGTCTAGTCTCCCTTACTGAACTGGGACTGGAAAAGGCAGGACATGTAAAGAAAACCTTTGAGGAAGCGGAGAAAAAGTGCATCAAACCATCATTAATTACCTTATATTCCATGTTGCAACATTCAAATCTAACACTGGCTAAGATGAGATATTTTTTGACCATTTATAGGTAACATACCTATATGTGTTGCCATCTATGTAAATAAATAGCTTGTCATAGACAAGGAACCCATCATGCAGCTGTTATTATATGTCGATATCTCATCCTCCTGATCGGAGGCACCCAGTATGTATAAAATTGGGTTAAAATGATCCGGCATAGGTACCGCTAATTTTGATGTTTCTCCCAAACCCTGATAATTAATGACATTCTCATGATTTCTATTTTCAATATTTTCTTTAATATAATCATCAAACTTATAAGCCCAATCGAAACCTTTGTCTTTCATTCCCCAATCAAGTATTCGCAGGTTGTGAACAATATTTCCGGTGCCGAACAAAAGAACGCCTTGATTCCTTAAGGATTTTAGCTCCTTACCTATCTGATAATGAACCTCCGGTGGCGCGGAGGCATCTATACTAATCTGAAAAACGGGGATGTCTCTTTTGGGGTACATATGAACCAAAACAGACCAGGTACCATGGTCAATGCCCCAGGAATTATCGAATACACTTTGCTTGCTGATTAAATTTTTTGCATTTCCCGCAAGTGTCGGATTGCCGGGAGCATTATATAGAATCTCATATAACTCTTTAGGAAATCCATACATATCATAAATAGTTTTTGGATTTTCCTCATTCATAATCTTTGTGCCTTTCGTATACCAATGAGCTGAGATTGATACTATTGACTCAGGCTTAGGTATTTTCTTCGCCATTTCCCTCCAGCTCTTCGTATAGCGGTTATCTTCTATTGCGTTCATAGGCGAACCATGACCTACAAACATCATCGGCATTTTAGACATATTGTCAACTCCTTATTCATTTTAACAGTTGCTATTTGATTCCTATTCAACCATACTGTTTCTACGTTTATATTTATGGGGAGCAAAAATTGAAATTCTATTTTCTATATTCAGTATTACGTTAAGATTATTACGATGATGAACGCCGATATCTTTTTTTATTATTATACTCGACAATTCACTCATATTCAACGAAAATATAGCTCTTTCGGATGCCTACGACTGGCTCTTACGGATAAATGATATCGATTTCCCGACTTTATGCGCGGTCATCAACTTGCTCTGCCGCTACTTGTGCTTCACTTTCATTTCGATCTGCTAAACCGTCTATGGGTCCTCGACTTTCCACATCTCCTTCGAATACCACCTTGCGATAAAGCCATAGATTAGTCTTCTCGATTTGCACCAGCTCACGAGTGGAGACTTTCAATCCAGAGAAACCTTGCTTTCAGAACTCCCATCCCATTTTTGCTGTTTCATATTCATGTAACACTTGGCTCCCCACGAGTCACCCTGAATTATCCATTCTTTAATGTCCGAAAGTCTTTGGTAATATGTCCGAATTATATCTTGTTTTTTATTTGGTATTCCTTTTCTGCTACCCATTTTTCACCTCCATAAAAAAAGAAAGTACTGATAAAAAACCAATACTTTCTTTATGTATAACATTTAAATTTGATGACTTATAAGTTCATCTAAAAACTTATGTTCTGCCTTGTACTTATACTCATTGAATTTTTCATTCTTAGTTAATTTATATAAGACAATATTCTGATTTCTATGTACCTTTTCTTCTAAATCCAGTATGTATAACTCTATACCATCAATCACAAGCGTATCCATCAAATTATCAATACCGTCATTAGTAGAATTTATCGCCATTTTAGCATCTTGTAAATAAAGCCTTGTAAAAGCATTTGTTCCATCAAAGCGGTATCCCACCTAGACATTATTAGGAAAATCAAGAAGTGGTTCATTGTATTCTTTTCTATTTTGATTTATCCGGGAATTGGCGGTGGCGTCAATGCTACAGTTTTAAAACTTCACTGATGCCCTTGGCTATATCTTATTGTTTCATTCTAGGTTTCCATACATAAGTTATCTTACATATTTTCTATTATTCTTCAATAGCTCGAATCTTTTCTGCATATTTATCCCAATAATCATAGCTTAATTTATTATGAAGTTTTCTCCAGTTATTCACTTTTATAGGAATGCCCTGCTTCACTAATTGCTTTGTCAACAGTAGTATAAAATCATCTTCACCTTCTGGATACTCATTCTCATCCAGATTTGAAGTACTACTATCTCCCATTAATGAAATAGGCGTTCCGTCTTTCATTATAATTGTATATTGCAGAGTCCCATCATACTTCGCTGATAATACATAATAGTTGACATCCTCCCACAAATAACTTTTTGTCCAAAAGAAATGCCTTTTTGTTATTCCTTCTTCTGTTATACAATCATACCAGGTACCATAAATAATTACCGTAATTATAAAAATGCATATCGAAACCGCTAGAACTTTATTTTTTATACATTCTGGGAGATGTGACTTAAACCCTTTTTCTTTTGTGAAAGCATTTCCAAACAAACCATGACTAGAATATAACCAAATAGGCAAGCAAAACAAATATAAGGCGACAACGATGTACAAAATGAAAGGTGATCCTGTAATGATATAATTTGTTTCTCTTCCCATTATATTATTATAAATAATCTTCTCCCAAAATATCGGAATACCAATTAACAACATAATAAAGTACAGAATAGCTCCTAGTACTTTCCATAATCCAGACAGTGGTATTTTTTTTTTTAACATTTGGGGGCTCCACTAATACATCTTTGGCAATATATTTTTGGTTAAGAATATACATTGGTAAAGTAATACAGCTAATCACACTAAACAGGACAAACGGGTATGAAAATCCGTACCAAAAGCTTCCAGTCTTCCAGACAAACTGAAAAGCAAGTCCACGAATCACACAAATCCCCAAAATAATCAAAAGTGCAATCATCCATCCCCGTTTTTTTACACTTCCATCCAAATCATAGAAGAAAACTCTGCTCCAAATATCTTAAATGTATTGCTCTCAAACTCAATATAATCTTTCAGATTGTCATAAAAAGTATTTCCAGCAAGTTCCTCTTGATCTACTAAGTTCCAATATTTATCAAGATCAAAGGCCGAATCAATATCCGCATCCTTTTCAATCCGCTTGCAGACATCTATAGCTCCTTTTATCTCATCTAACTTACGATTTAAGGTAAGAATATTTTGACTAATTATTACTGAGATTGTTTCTTCCTCATTAAATATTTTCTTTATATCCGGAATAGAAATTCCCAACTTACGAAACAATACAATCTTCTTCAACTGCTCGACATCCTCATTGCTATAAGTACGATATCCATTTTCAATACGGTCGGGTCTTAGCAATCCCTCTTTCTCATAAAAACGGATATTAGCTCTTGTAATTTGAAGAAGTTCTTCAACTTCCTTTACTTTCATATCACTTTCTCCTTCCTCGCTGCAAATTCTACTTCAGTGAGTAAGTATATTAATGTATAAAGACACTTTACAGTCAAGTATTATTCATAATTTTTATTATTAATAGCTAAATTCTTACTCATATCACTGTCTGAAAAGACCTATGTGATATAATTTTCGTTCTTCTGGTATCTTTTCCCCTCTTACTAATGTACTTCCCGTAAATGTTCCATCCGATTTATATGTATCCCACAATTCCATCGTACATTTCTTCCAGTAATTCTGCTATTTTCATCCCATCTGAATTTTTCTATAAACGCAACTAATATTTTACCATAATATATCATATTATTCATCCATATTTAATAAATGGGGAGTTAGCTCTACGCCAACTCCCCATTTATTAATTAAACACATTCATCGCTTCTACATATTCCTGCAATCCACCAGGCTTCAACGCATATGAGACATAGTTTGCAGGCTCTTCACTTGCCAGTCTCAATAGATAGCCTTCATCTTCATGTTTATCAAATACTACATATGAATTTACCATGGTACAATCAATTACAAGTTCATTTCCTTCTTTATCCTTCATAACAACTGCATCGAGAGTTGAATCGTAATAATATAAATTGTACTCCAGCCTTAGCTAACCATACCAAAGTGCTCCAATTCCTCCAAAATCGCCTTCTCTTTCTCTTCCGGACACTATGGCTGTTTTGCATCCTCTGACTTCGCCAGATTATTAATGCTCCCCAACTTCAACTCCACATTTCCTTTTTACCTATGAAATATATAGATTAGAAACCTTAAGTCCATGCTCTTTCAGTACATAATTCTTAATCTCTGCATAAGTAGATTTAGTCTCCGCACTTGTCACATCCATCTCATCCAAATCCAAGCCTTTTGCACCGCTAAAATTTGAAAATTCCATGGTATTAAACTAGAGAAAATTGAATGAATAATAATTACTGTAAAATATTTTGTTTATATGCTTTTTTGAAAATATCATTATAATTGTACGCAATAAAATTTTCAAACAAGTTAATGTTTGAGAACTTTGTAATGCCCTCGCTTTCTTCACTTGAATATGACCCCGTTTTATTGTAAAAAGCGTATCTTGTTTCTATGCCAGAATCAATTGTTTCAGGTTTTCAAATGGAATCCACTTGAAGTCTGTAATCAATTACATCTGTTTTGACAACTTTTCATAGAAAGGTCTATTTCATCCAATGGCATAACAACTTTTGTTAACTTATTTTGCCATAAAATTAACTCCTTTATCAAAAAACAAGCGCTACTGTAATTCTCATGTAAATAACCTATTCCTCACATTACTTGTCTAGTAAATCTTTTACTTCATTAACTACTGAACTATACCTATTTGCTCTAACCAAACGCATGTTTATGCGCTCAAATTTTGCTTTTCTTCTTTGAATATACTTAAGATATCTTTCTATTCCATTATAACAAAACACTCCATTAGCCCATTTTACTAATAATCTTTTTCTTATGGCCGTATATCCTGCAGTCAAATTATCAAGTGATCTTTCGATGGATTTTTTATCGCAATCAGCCAGATTTCTAATTAAATAATATTTATTATCAGAATCTGTTAAATACAATTTAATTAATTGATCCCAAACTTTTTCATTATATTTTCTATATATACTTTGACCATTATTTTCTTCTATCACACGAATTTGTTCTTTAATATTTATAACTAAATGTTCATACTCCTTAAAATTTTCATTAATACATATCTCGTTATTCTTAATATAATACTCATGATCATATTTATATACTCTATCTAATCGATTAATCAATATTTGTAATTCGTTGACATTACTCCATAACACGCCTACTAATTCTTGCATGTCTTGTTCCATTGCTTTTTGTGCGGTCGCTATTGTCTTAATATTCTGTTCAATTTCTTCTTTCCATATATTTTCAAAATTATATTTTGTGATTTTAGCTTTATAATGATGAATATACAACATCAGTATAATTATAACTAATATTAAAATACCACTACTATTCTTCTGTATATACTCATAAATTTTCTGTATTACAATTATGTAATCTACTTCTAATACGGCTTTACAAAGTTGATTAACTTTATTGTATATCTCTGTCCCATATTTTTTCAATATATACGCTAATCCACAAATTATATAAGCAATTCTTATTCCTACAATCTGACGTACAAGAGAAAAAGTATATTCAATAACAATTATAACTTTCTCTAATGGCAAAACAGAATTTTTAAAGTCATCATCTAAACATTCTATTCCAAAACGATTGGGCTTAATTAATAAAAATGGGATTTTTCTACTTATTCTTTCCATCCTATATGCTATTTTTTCTATGATTGATATAATATCAAATCTCGTATATCTAAAACAGTATTGCAAATAAAAGTATAATTTAAACTTTATTTGATATAAAATAATGTCAAATATAAGTGCCCCCATAAATATGTAAATATAAATCACTTTTATTACCTCCCCCCTTCATCTGTATAGTTACTATACGGCTAATCATACTTTTATTGATGACTATTTTCCAATTCATCCTTGGTCGTAAGAGATATAAAATTAGCCTTTATTCTCTTCTTAACATTATCAATGTCTTGATTATATAGAACTAATAGATATTGATATATTTCATCTATAAAATCCAGTTTATACTTATCTTCCATACCTTTAGTAAACGGGGCATCACTTTCAATCAATATCCTGTCTATTGGTATTCTACTAATAATATCTTGACCAGACTTACTCTTGATCATTTGACTATTAATAGAAAAATAATATCCCTTCTTTATCGCTTTATCTAAATCTGATTTTTTCCCTGTAAACCAATGCATTATTACTTTTCCATTGTATTTCTCTAACTCATTGATTATATCAGTGGATGCCTTTCTACTATGCACGCTCAATATTTTATTGTCTGAATTACAGATCTCTATAATCTTTCTAAAGATCTCCAATTGATTTTTTTTATCATTATCTGAAACATCAGTATAATCTAATCCTATCTCACCAATATAACGTACAGCGTGACTTAGCTTGGCAAATAAGCTTAATTGACTTTTATATTGACATACTAACTCTGGATGAAACCCAAGTGCAATCTTAACATACTTATATTTACTATACTGCATTGAGTATTTCTCATACAGTTCCGGCAAATTTGTAACTGCGATTGTATATGATTTACTCTTCTCTATATAATCTAAAACATCTGTCCTATTCTTATACAAGTCAAAATGCATGTGCGCATCCATATTAAAATCAAACATTAATTTCCTCCAAATATGTCTCTACCTCCTGCATGCCTCTGATATATAGTTCAGCGAAGTCACCAATATTATATTCAATGGGACCCGAACATTGAATTTTCAAAAATGCAGTTTTAGTATTAAAATTTAGTAAAGCTAACCTGTATGCGTTAAGATTATATTGAGCAGTAGGTCCACTATTGTATGTCATGTCATAGTATACACTTGTATCAGCTAATTCCCCCTTTTTTACTGCTGCCTTTCTTATTGTGCAAGGTAAACAATAGCCACAATGACACGTCTCACTTTCTCCTCTGTGTCTTCCAACATCAGGATGTGAACATGACATTGTATTCTCAATATTTTTTTGTAGAAACTCTCTATTCTTACATTCCAATACCATTTCGCCTTTTGTTTTAAATTGATACGGATTAACAATAGTAATCTTAATTCCTAGATCTATTAAGACCTCCTGAAACAATTTTATATAAAATGGATGTGTAGTTCTTGTGCTACTTGTGCCTAAACGTGTATGTGTAAGTGGTATATTCAGAGATATCAGTCCATTTTCTGGAATAATTAATGTTACATTATCTGCCATAGCTGTTGCATATGCAATAGCATGTGAAAAAAACATAAACGATCTGGTTCTTGTTGTATCCTCATCGCCATATATAACAGCCGCATAATTTTGATAAAATTGCCCTTGATCAATACCATATTCTCTTACTAAGTTATCCTTCAAAGCATCTTGATATTCTTTAGTTCCTTTTCCTCCACCATAATGACTTATAAACAGCACGTTATCATGAACTCCTGACTCCAGTAAATCTATCGCACCTATTCCTGAATCCAACCCTCCTGAGAACATACATAATGTATTATAATTTTTTTTATCTACTTTAAGCTTTCCATATTTATCAAATGCTCTGTTTTCTTTGTAACTTCTTTCTCTCTGACGGAAATGTAAAATCCATATATCTCCACTTAAAAAGTTTAACATCTTCTCAATTTTAACCTTCTCCAGAATCCACTTATCATATGCTAATACAGGAATAAATAATTCAATTACACGACTCCATGAATCAGGAGTGTCATCTCTAAGTATTGTTCTGTCTGCACCGAAAACAAATAAGGAAATATATAACAAATCAATTCCTTCATCTGAATAAAATTTGGGTAGTGGTTTTACATCATTCCAAAATGTATATGTAATATTATCATTATCATTAATATTGATTTCTTTAGCATTATCAAAATGAAAATCATCTTTAGCTTCAATCTTACATACTAAAATCATTTTTGTAGGCCTCCATTTCTTCATAGCAGTCCTTGTATAATACTTTTACGCCATTTTCAATTGATTGACTTCCAAAAATCTTTTCTTTCATTTCCGTTGAATTAAGAGCAACTGATACAGTATTTGATATATACAGTTTCAGCTCTTGTTCCATCATCACAGTTTTCTGTGGATCATTCGAATTTTTTTCGAAACAGAACTCTAAATCATTAAGGATTTTGCCCCATATATAATTTTCTATATAACAGCAAAAAGTTTCTTCTATTAATTCTTCTGGCATTGAGTCAAGTACTTCTATTTGCATGCCATTATTCTCAATATATTGATACATGTGTGTCATTGCCTCTGTAGCTGCCTCCCTGGCAACTCCATCCTCTTTTGAATTTGAACTCGGTGCAATATAGTTGACTAATGACGAACATATCTCCTCTACATTTTTTCCAGCATATTCTATACCAAACCGTTCAAAAGTTTTCATTACACCATTTTCTTTAATTGATGAAAACATGTTACCAATATTTACAGCACCACTAATACCACTTGTCGATCTTGCAGCTAATGCAGCCGATCCACCAGCAGCCTTAACATATTGTCTGGCTGTCCCTTTTATTCCATTCCCACCATTTCCGTTAATATATTTCGATAAACCTGTTTTTACAGATTGCCAACTAACCGGTTGATTGCTATTTTCGCCATAATCATCTGGAAGTAAGTTCTTCTTATCCTTATTTCCTCCATAGCTACTTGATGTTCCCATTATTTTTCACCTGCTATCGCTTTATCTATTCTACTCGCAATGTTAGCGTTTTCCTTTTTCCATTTTTCTAATATTTCCTTACATTCCTGAGATCTCTTTGTTGAAACATAAAATTCTATTATTAATGGTAACATTGCTGGTTTTATTTTATTTCCAGTAATACCTCTTATAAATTCAATTGTTGAAATTTGTAATTCGTTTTTTGCACTACCCCACCTTAAAAATCGTTTTAATTTTTCATTATCTAAATCTGTATCTTGCGTTAATTCACTAAAAAGCCCATCCAATATTTGTTCTGCATCAAAATCAGTAATACTGTCAATATTTTTTATTGCATCTCTTAAATACATATCAGATCCGCTACGAATTCCATCAAACATCAATTTTGCAGCATCTGACATTTTATTTACTTTACTTATTCCTTTATTATCTAGTGATGTTCTTGTAAAATAGAAATACATACTCAAGTCTTGCGATTGTAAAATTGGTTCTGAATCTATCCATTCTGTAACCCATAAATCATCTTTCCATAGTTTCAATTCATTCAATTCATCATATTTCTTTTTTTCAAGATTAGCTAACTCTACAGTAAGCGTACCCGATAATGATAGTTGTGCCATCTTCTTAAATAGTGACGTTCTAAAATATTCAACTTCCATAATTTTAGCAAGTATTCTTGTATCCAAGGTTATACCTTTATATTTTGCCATTCTCAATCTCATATCTAATGTGTTTAAAAACCTCTTGCACTGTCTAGGATTACCATTTAATCCTTTCGTCAAAACAGAAGCTAATTGTTTGGCTACTAGAATATCATCTTTAACTTTTTCTGCAATGTTTTGATCAAATTCATTAACCATAGCATAATCAACTGCAAATTGTAAAAACTGCTCCTTCTTCATTCTATTTAAATAAATAAGCAGTTTTTCAAATTCATCTTCTAACAGTTTACTTTGAAATAATAAACTCATTATATAAAATTCCATCTCATAATCATTCAAACTTGGAATTCTAATTGGATACTGAATTAATTTTTCGAGATATTCTTTACCAATATCTAACTGAATTCCATCTATTTCATTGAACTTATTTTTCACGGCATATGCTATATGCCTTTCATCTGCACCAATTACAAAAGAAACTCTTCCTGTAAATAAAAACAAACGCATAGCTTCTAATGTATCCAATATCGTATTCGGATTACATCTGTCCAATTCATCAATAAAAATTACCAGCTTTTTTATTCGAGCCTTAACTAATAATTCCGAAAACTCTTCTCTAAATTTTTTAATATCATCCCTTAATTCTTTATTATTAAGCTTATCCTTTATTTCTTCTGTTACTTTTTCAATATCTAAAACAGGAATTTTTTTTGAAGCATCTTTTACAACATTTTTAATAGTAAAGTCAGCAATTGTTCCTATTCCTCCAGTCAATAAAATATCTGCTCCTAACTTCACTCCATTCTTTATAAGTTTAAATTTATCTACACTATTATATAGTCCTTCTAACACAAGTTTTGCTTTATCAGAGAGATTTCTATTTTCAGCTATACCATCTAAAATAGAACCGAGTATTGCAGTTTTTGCATCTTCATATCCTTCAAACAACCATCCATTAAACATAAGACAAACTGAACCTTTTTGTTTGGAAAGCAAATTTTTGCACATATACATTAGACTTGATTTTCCACTTCCCCAATCGCCATAAACACCGATACTTGAAGGTAATAATTTTTCATCATTAACAGTATCCTCTAGAATTCTAATTAGATAATCAAAATCCAGGAAATCCAATTCTGTCTCACAATCTCTCCACATATATATACCTCACTTTTTAATTCAGCATTTAACTATGTCACTTGCAATAGTAATAACAATATCAACAACATTGTTATTACTATTGTACTCTTAGTGGAGGCGTAATACAAGAAAAAATATCCATTTAATTGGTAATATTACAAATTACAACATTCTAATCTTAGCCTGCATTACCGCCTCTTATTCCATATCTCAGAGTGCCTCCATCCCTTCCCTGGTTGCCATAGGGAATTCCTGAATACTACTTTCCCTCGCTCTGTACGTCTCCTGAATGAAGCACCGCATTCTTCACAGACCAGTATATTTGCTAACAAATTCTGTCCATTATATTTCTTTCCACTTGTTTCTATATTTCCATCACTGTTTTTAATAGCCCTTTTTATATGCTTTATTTCACAAGCAGTTTCAAAGAACTTCTCCTTTGAAATGATACCCACATGAGTATCATACACATAGTATCTGGTTCTTTTCCCATCATTCTTTTTACGTTTTCCTTCCAGATAATCCTGCGTATAAGACTTCTGAATCATACTGTCTCCCATATATTTTCATTACTGAGCATTCCAAGTATACCGTACCTCCTCCTGTGCAAATGCTACGTATATAGTAATCATTTTTTCTGCAACATCATCTGTACTTCTTAAGTCTTCTTTTTCAAACCATACTGCTATTCCTCTTTCTTTTAGTATTCTGATTATCTGCAACATATCAACAGTATTTCCAGAAAACCTGCTGATTGATTTCGTAATAATGAAATCTATCTCTCCATTTAGTGCATTCTGAATCAATGTTTGAAAATTCTCTGCCCTTAATTCTGCATCTGCTACCATAATCCATAAAAATTCCTGTAAATTCCCAATCCGCCTGCTCCTCAACATATTTTGTATATTATTATACCTGGAGATCTATACTGGATTTCTGGCTCTCATATCTGGTACTCACCCTGCAATATGCTGCTACTTTTAATTTTCTTCTTTCTGCTTGTTTCTCAGGTACTTCAATTTTTCTGACCTTTTTCATTTAACACCTGCCATTGACTTGCTCGTAGGTATTAATTCGGATTAAAGTTCCTTCAAACCTATCTGCTCACAAATATGAAAATATAGTTATGTATATTCACCTTGATTCATATATCTTAGCACATTTGTTAATACCTAATCTCTGCTTCTCCTTCCAAAATAAATTGTATCAAATTCATAATCAATATCAGTATAAGTGTAATAACATGCATGTTATCTGTAACAAATCGTCTTTATATAAAAAAGAAAAGACATTAACGTATATTTACCCTACGGTATTAATAACGCTAATGCCTATCTTTATTTCCTGTATTTTTACTTATCCGTTTAATATGTCAAGTTGGATAACTTTTCCATACTTCTGCCTCAAGCTTTCTGCAACAGAGTTATTACCTCCACATGCCCAGTCCAAGGAAACATATCCACCGGCACCGCCTTCACTGCCTTATACCCTTTCTTCGTCAAATACACCAAATCCCTCTCCAGCGTCACTGGATTACACGAAATATACACCACCTTGCCAGGTTTTAGTCCCGCTACTGCATCCATAAACTGTTCCGTACTTCCACTTCTCGGCGGGTCCATGAACACCACATCTGCACTTTCCTTCTGCTCTGCCATCTGACTCATGAACACCCCTGCATCATTGCTAAAGAACTCAATATTCTTAGCATCATTCCTCTTAGCATTGATATTCGCATCCTTCACCGCATCCTTATTCAGCTCCACACCGATTACCTTCTTCGCATAATCAGATGCAATAATTCCAATCGTACCAATCCCGCAATAAGCATCAATAACCGTCTCCGTACCAGTAAGCTTTGCCATCCCAATCGCCTTCTTATAAAGCACCTCTGTCTGAGCCGGATTCACCTGATAGAAGGACTTTGGCGAAAGTCGGAACACTTTATCACATAAGCGATCTTCAATAAATCCCTTACCATAGATAACTTGTTCCTTATCACCAAGTACCATGCTGGTCTGCTTGTCATTTATATTAAGAACTACGGTTGTAATCTCCGGGTGTTTTGCCCTAAGTGCCTTCACAAAGTTATTCTTAGAAGGAAGAATCGGCGATGCCAATACCAACACCACCATAATCTCACCACTGGAATAGCCCGTGCGAACTAATGCATGACGAAGCAGACCATAACCGCTATCCTCGTCATAGGTCTTGATTTTAAATGATTTTAGCATCCCTCGAATTGTAGCGATGATGTCATCCGCCTTCTGATTATGAATACAACACTGTTCTACCGGAACCACGCGGTGGGTTCCCTCTTCATATACACCGGATACCGGGTTACCCTTACGGTCATGGTCGAAGACCACATGAACCTTATTACGATAGTTTCTCGGATTCTTCATTCCAATAATCGGCTCCACCTTGCAGAACTTGGAGATTAAGCCTTCCACCAGCTTCTGCTTATCCTGCAATTCCTCTTCATAGCTCTTCTTTAATATATTACAGCCGCCACATTGTCTGATATAAGGGCATTCTCCAGGTTTCACCACTCTTTTGGTTCTACGCTTATCAGCAATATTATCATTTTCTTTGCTGCCACGTCCCATCTCGCCTCTATTGTTTTGTCTCTTATCATATTTATCACTTCGTCCTACTGCTGCTTTGTTGCTTCGATTCATTCCTTCTTTATTGCTTCCTTCTGATGTTCCCTTACTGCCACGACTCCCAGCTGCACGATTATCTCGGCTTTGTACTTCCTTATTTCCCCTACTTACTTTCTCTCTAACTGGTGCTTTTGTTCCCACCGAACCTTTACCTGCTCCAACAACCGAACCTTGACCCTTATTCTTGCTTCCCTTAATTAACTTCCCTTTATTCAGCTTGTCCATTAATTCAAAGTCCAAATCCTCGAACTCCTCATAGCTGTTTTCGTAGGAAAATGTCTTCTTTTTTGTATTCACATTTCCATTATTCGCTACACGATTTCCCTCCACCTTTTTGACTGGGGAATGCTTCTTCTTATTACCTTGTTTCTTCTTTTCACTCATGGTGATTAAACTCCTTCTCCGTTAAATTCCGGTATAAAGCTGTCGCTTGCGGTCTCTCCTTCTTGGATAAATCCGTTCTCGACGCCAAGTTCTATGGCATAATCCACTAGCTCCTCATATTCTTCTTCCGTTATCCTGCGATTGATTTCAGGATAATCTTTGACATGGGGAAGTGGTGTATATTGATTCATAATGCTGATGTATAGCTGATCTCCATAGGTTTCATAGAGATATTTTATAATTTCCTTTGAATCCTCCAAATATCCCGGCAACGTCAAATGTCTGACGATTACTCCGTTCGTCATAATGCCTCGTTCATCAAATACTGCTTCCCCGGTCTGACGTACCATTTCTTTGATTGCCAAGGATGCTATGTCAAAATAATCTGAACAATGGGAATACTTTTGTGCTGGTTCAGAATTTCTATACTTGAAGTCGGGTAGGTATACATTCACATATCCCTCCAGCAATTGCAGACTTTCCACCTTCTCATAACCACTGCAATTATACACAATCGGAAGGTTCAGTCCCTTCCTTCTGGCAAGGCGTATCGCCTCTATGATATGGGGAGTATAATGAGTTGGGGTAACCAGATTAATGTTATTTGCCTTCTTCTCCTGCAGTTCCAGAAAGATTTCACTCAGTCGCTCTACGGTGATTTCTTTTCCTGCCGCACCGGAGGCGATATTATGGTTCTGACAGTATACGCAACCCATGGAACAACCGGAGAAGAATACCGTGCCGGAGCCTTCCTCACCGGAGATGCAAGGCTCCTCCCACATATGAAGAGCGGCTCTTGCTACCACCAGACGGGAATCCTCCTTGCAATAACCAACTTTACCTTCCAGGCGGTTGCTTTTACAATTTCTCGGACATAGGGTACATTCTTTATACCCTACCCTCCAATCACCTTCGATACTCATATATAACCTCACATTTCATACTCATTCATCGTTCTTTCGATTTAATAATTTGGCATATCAAATAGATAGGGCGTATCAAATGGATACGCCCAACAATACTATCATATTCTATCGTATTCTTACCATAAAATCAAAGAGAATTTATTTATCTTAATTAGTGTGAAATCGAATGATGGTCTCATCTCCTTTAAATATAAGTACTTTCAAATGATTAAGCAAATATTCGTTCTTTTTCTGGTTGAACATTTTGAGAAATATATTTATTAAGCATAAAAACATCAATAAAATTATTCTTCAACAAATGCGGCATGGTCGGCATTATGATATTGCCATGTAAGACGAAGATTATATTCGCTTCCAGAAATACTTTCAGAGTATAGCAACTTATGAATGACCCTTTATTTTCCGTGCTCATCTTAATATTGATGAGAACGATAAATACGTTGATTTTAAGCAACAATATAATGTATAATATTACCATTCGCATAGTACAATTGTGCGCTTAAAATGTGATTATTCAAGGGAGGTAATTATGTTAATATGTCCAAAATGTAAAACCGAATATCGAGAAGGCTATAAAATCTGTAGTGATTGTAACGAGGAGTTAATTGAAATACCGAATGTTCCTGAAAAAGACAATATTACAAAAAATGACCGTATAACAAGAACCTTGATCGGAATTACATTATTAATTTCATCCGCGTTAGCATATGTTGGAATTTCAATTTCCGCAATAATTTACGCCTCACAATTGACGGAGTGGTCTACAGATAAAGGGAAAATCGGGACAGCATTAACAGAAAATGCTTTATTATTAATCCCTTGCATCATTACTTCCATTATGTTTGTCGTTGGAATAGCAATTTTATTTAGTCAGTATTTTTCTAAAACAGATAAGTAATATAACACTTGTTAACGATAAAGGTGAATAGACCTAGTTACAATCTTTCACAATTGAGTAGCAAGTGGCTTCATGAATAACAATCATTTCCTATTCATAAGAGTATTTCCACAAATATATGGATGCCACCGAAGCATAGGGTGCATAACGGTTCTTATATACCATAAACTGTTCCTTTGTCAGTTCGGTCAACCCATAGAGTTTTATAATGCTTCTTCGAATTGCAATATCCCCATAGCTGATAATATTAGGTCGCTCCATACTATTTAATAATAACATCTCAGCCGTCCACGCACCAATGCCGTTCAGTGAGGACAGTTTCTTAATTACTTCCTTGTCCGGCAGGGAATATAGTTCATTCAAATCCAACTCACCTTTTAAGATGGTCTCTCCAATGCCCTTAATATATTTTGCTTTGGTGGCTTGCATTCCGCACAGTCTGATGTCATCAATGGATGCTGCTGCCATTTGCTCCGGTGTAATCTCTTCGAACTTTTCCTGCATCCGCCCCCACACCGTCCGGGATGCCTTTAATGAAATCTGCTGACCGATGATTGCAAATACCAAAGCCGGAAAAAGCTCCGGGATAATCACACGTTCAATTTTTCCAATTCTCTCGATTACGTCCCCTAATAATGGGTCCACATTCATTAGGTAATTGATTTCTTTGTCCCCATATTCAAATATCTTTGTTTTTACTGTACTCATAATCATCCTCCAACCACCGTTTTTACGGAATGCTTGCCGGAGCGAGAATTACGCTATTAACTGATATTGATTGAACCATTTTACTGCTCAACCAAAACCCCCGCTCTTAACTCGAACTACGATCTATTATACACTATTATTTTATCATAAATTTCATGCTTTCTTTCTGATAATTTATGAATATTTCGTGCAAATTACTAATAAAAGTTCGTTACATCGTATACAATAGATAAGTTATTTTCTACTAACTATTTTCTTAAATTTTTCAAAAATAATACTACCGGTTATATTTACAAAAAAATGAAATGAACCTCCTCAGTTTGATTTTATCTCCAACCGAAAAGGTTCATTTAAAATTCTTTTAAATCATGAAGCGATAATTCAATATTATTTTTTGACTAAGAATTTACGAGCGATTCCTACCACCGGTCGGAATAAAATACCCTCCATCTCTTTCTTTACCACTTTTAATTCCTTACGTATCTGGATATTCTGTGGACAATGACGCTCACATTTGCCACAGTCCTTGCAGAGAGATGCATATGCCGGTTGTTTTGAAAGTGCCCCCAAGGTTTGCATATATTTCATCATGCCTCTTTTTTCATTCAGCAGATATTTGTCATTGTAAGCTGAGAAGCATCCCGGAATATTAACTCCGGCTGGACAGGGCATACAATAACCACAGGCGGTACAAGGCACCTTGGTCTTCTCAAGCATGATTTTCTTCACGCGGTCAAAAACATTCAGCTCCTCTTCTGATAAAGAATTCGGAAGTACTTCGGAAGCGATTCTGAGATTCTCATTAAGCTGATCCTCATCGCTCATACCCGATAGAATTACACTTACCTGAGGATGATTCCAAATCCAACGAAGCGCCCATTCCGCAGGCGTACGGTCGGCATCGTAACTTTTGAATTCATCCAACACCTGCGTCGGAAGGCTATTGACCAGCTTACCTCCACGCAGTGGTTCCATTACGATAACAGGTATATCCATAGAACCTGCCAGTTCAAGACCTGCTTTTGTCGCTTGATTATTCTCATCCAGATAGTTATATTGTATCTGACAGAAATCCCAGGGATATGCAAGGAGAATCTGCTCAAAATCATTCTTTCCGCCATGGAAGGAGAATCCAATATTTTTAATAACGCCATCCTTTTTCAACTGCTCCATCCATTCCATAACGCCGATGGATACCATGCGGTCAAAGGTCGCTTTATCGGTCAGCATATGAAGCAAATAATAATCGATGTAATCCGTCTTAAGCTTGGTCAGCTGTGTCTGTAGAATTTTCTTTGCACCGTCCAGTTTATTCACCATAAAGGGAGGCAACTTGGTTGCAATCTTTACTCTCTCACGGTAGCCACCGGTTAATGCCTCACCCAGTAAGCTTTCACTCTTGCCCCCATGGTAAAAATACGCGGTATCAAAATAGTTCATTCCCTTTTCGATAGAATCCCTTATCATTGCGATAGATCTTGGCTCATCAATACTGGTGCCCTTCATCGGAAATCTCATACATCCAAACCCAAGTATCGATAATTCATCCCCGTTCTTATTATTCGTTCTCGTTAACATACTTCTTTCCTCCATTAGTTGTTATCTTAACTATCATGTTCATCCTTAAATAGGACTTCCTGCGTTTGCGTATCCTTGTACAACTTTTTAATTCGCTCGATTTCCGTCTGCAGAAGTTGCTTCCCTGCATCCGTAATCTTATATGTGGTCTTTCGATCCTGATCTTCAAATACGGTAATTAGGTCGTCCTTACTCATCTTTCCTAATGTACCGTAAACCGTTCCTGAACCCAGCTTGATTCTACCGTTGGTCAGATCCTCCACATATTTGATAATTCCATAACCATGACGGGGTTCACTGAGTGAAAGCAGAATATAATATGCCGTTTCCGTCATCGGTAGATAGGACTTTTTTCTTTTATCACAATGAAACATTGCTCCCTCCCTATGTGACAGCTCCATATGTAGTAGTATGATATGTCACAGTGCGATTATATCACAGCGTGACATAGTAAGCAATTTATTTTGGAAATTTAATCTATAAAATGTTTCATTTATATTTAAGTTATAGCTTATTATTCTATCCTTTCCAATGCGTCCATTGCTGACATTTACTGTTTTTGTCCATTAAATTGACGATTTCTTGCTCTACTCGATTGTCTGGGATATACTCTGTATAATGTCATTACCTTACAGAAAGAAAAAAGTCCCAGAGAACCCCTCCGCACAAGATTGTGTCCTCTGAGACATCATAAAACATGATTATCTTAACAGCTGGAATGCTTTCCCTCTGTAGTTTATAAATTGAAAACAGGTATTACTCAACATAACAAGATAATTACAACTATTATGCAAATTTATCTTGTCTTAGCTTTCGAACAATCCAGACGGATATTAAAGTAACCATATACACTGAGAAAATAATAAAAACGGCATATCTTAATTCATAAATAGTATAATTAACAGACTTTTGTCCTTCGTTTAATCTCAGACGTAAACTTTCAGGAGTTAAATTTGCAATAATGGGGTTAAACATTCTCAGATAAATGTAATAAAGACATGGCATTGCCAGTATAAACTGCATAATAATATTGATGAAAGCTTTTTTGATATTCAATCTACCTACCTCCATTAATTTAATTAGTATTAAGTTATCGTTTGATAAAAATTTGTACATGTTAGTATTATACATTAAATGGTAATTTAAAATCAATATCATCCTTTTAGATATTCAATTTTATAAATGAGAATAGAAAATAAAGAGTCATCAATATGTCGCTATTCTCTGCATATATTTCTGGAAGCGAATATAATCTTCGTCTTCCTTGGCTATTTCATAATGGCGATTGTGCTGTCTTAGTTGTAGTATTATTTCATTTTAAAAAATTTCAACCAGAAAAATAACGAATGTTTATCGATGCTTTGGAAAGTGCTTATAAACACTGAGGTTTAAGCTATCATTCAATTTCTTCAATTTCTCCACTATATAATTTTTACATATTTTTCTTGACATTACAAGGTTTATTGTGATAGACTACATTTATAAAAGGTTTATCACGATAAACCTTCTATAAACATCCCAACTAACCTTATCACTACCACTATTACGATTAAAGTGTATACAATCCGAATACAAGAGAAAGGAAAGGTGTATCATGGATGATTTCAAGTTATATGATGCAGAATATAAATTTATATCAATTATATGGGAGTATGAACCCATCAACTCTACTGAGCTGGTACAATTATGTTTGGAGAAACTGGGATGGAAAAAGTCCACCACTTATACTGTCCTTAAGAAACTGTGTACCAGAGGAATTTTAACAAATGTGAACACAATTGTTACTTCTATTGTTAAGAAGGACGAAGTACAGCGCTATGAAAGTAATTTGATTGTAGATAAATCCTTTGATGGTTCACTTCCAAAGTTTTTGACTGCCTTTTTGAATGATAAGAAGCTTTCACCCAACGAAGCACAGGAGTTAATCAAGATTATTGAGGAGGGAATCAAATGAGTCCTTTGACGAATTTATTTTTATTTATTGTGTCCATGAGTGTCAATGCTTCCTTTGTAGTGCTTGGTATTCTTTTGGTTCGTACCCTGTTAAATCGCTTTCCCAAGAGCTTCTCTTATAGCCTATGGGCGTTCGCACTTTTTCGCTTACTCTGCCCTTTTACACTAGGGCTTACCTTCGTTCAAAATATTGGGTTTCTACAAAACATGTGGTTCCTAAAGCCATTTTCGTTAACTACTGTTTTGAATAATCATTATTCCATTCCAGAAAACACTCCTAGTTCCTATATTCCTTCCATCAGCCAAATCAAGGAACAACCCACTTTCTTTTCACTGATTCATAATACGGTAATTCCAATTGAAGGAGGGTCGCATTTTAATTGGCTGGATTTCCTTGCTCTCCTATGGTTCATGGGTTTTCTATGCTTTCTCATCCATAGTGTTCATTCGTATTTACAATTAAAACACCAGATAACGCTTGCTACTCTGGTTTGTAATAACATTTATGAAACCGATCAAATCCGTACCCCTTTTGTATTTGGCTTTATCAAACCCCGCATTTATCTTCCGACTAATATCGATAAGCAAAAGCTTTCCCTCATTCTTGCTCATGAGCAACAGCATATAAAACGCAGGGATTATCTCATCAAACCTCTGTCCTATTTACTTTTAATCCTGCATTGGTTTAATCCACTTATGTGGATCTCCTTTGTCTTGATGAGCAAGGATATGGAGATGTCCTGCGATGAGAAGGTAATTCGTACCTTTGGACAACAAGCTCAAAAGGAGTATTCCTATGCTCTACTCTCCTTCTCCCACTCCTCCGGCATTCTTGCTCATCCCATTGCCTTTGGAGAAAATAATATCAAGCCAAGAATCAAGAATATTATGACCTACAAGAAACCTGCTCTAGGAACGTCACTTGCTGCACTATTAATTCTAATTGCTACTGCCGTATTACTGCTTTCTCTCCCTAATACAATAGGGCAGTTCCCAAAGGAATCTGCCCCCAAAGGATTGGAAGCTTCCAACACAGAAACCTCCAATACCCAAACATCCAATAATGTACAAAATGTGAATAATACAACTGACAATAGTGGTAGTGATAGTAGCATCACCAAATCATCCATCTCCACTAGTCCTTCCTATTCCGATGCTGTTGCTAGTGAAATCGATGCACATTTATCAACCATAATATCATCGCCAAAGGTCTCCTCCAATCCCTTTGACTATATCAAGGGCCATAGAAAGGAATATGAAGCTATTCTAAATTACGGAAACGAAGCCAAAGCTTATCTTCAAGAACAGCTTCAATCAGATAATGCCGGAGGACTTCGTGGCTACATTATGAATGAACTCTTGAAGGAACTACCGTAATTCTACTTGCTATAACTACTGTTTGTTAATACTTTATCAATAAAGATTTTAACTATATTCGGATCAAATTGCCTACCGGCATTATTTCTTAATTCTTGCACAGCCTGATCATGGGTAAGGGCTTTGCGATAGACCCTGTCATTGGTCATGGCATCATAGGCATCCACAACGGACAGGATTCTGCAGTTAAGAGGAATTTGATCTTCCATAAGACGATCCGGATATCCATTCCCGTCCCACCGTTCATGATGATGTTTAATTTCATCCGATACATGAATGCACTCGGGAACATTAGCGGCTATTCTGGCGCCTACATCGGAATGAGTTTTCATGATAATCCATTCCTCATCGTTCAAAGGACCGGTTTTATGTAGAATATGCTCCGGAATAGCAACTTTTCCGATATCGTGAAGTAAGCTTAGCAAGGACAATCGATCCAAATCCTCCTGCCTAATATCTAGACATTGCCCCACTACCTGACAGTATCTGGTAAGTCTGTCCGTATGTTCTTTGGTCTCCTCGCTTTTCTCATTCAAGGTAGCCAAAAGCGTCTGGATCATGTTATTACGCATACTTCCGCTTTCTAGGAGCTTGGTTTGATACATTACCTCTTCCGCTCTACGAAGAATCTCATTATAGTTTAGGGAAAAGTCTTCCGTGATGGAATATCCCGCTGAAATGGACACATTTAATAATGCTCCATTATCTACAATAGGCTCCGTAAACTTTTGTTTTAAGGCAATTAGTTTCTTCTCTACCTCTTTCTCACTGGGATCCTCTACAAAGATAACAAACTCATCCCCATCCCAACGAAAAACCTTGCATTCTCTACCAAAATGTTCTTTTACGATATCTGCAACTTTTTTAATCACATTATCGCCGGCTCTAAATCCAAAGACATCATTAATCATCTTTAGTCCGTTGATGTCCGCCATAATAACAGCAACTTTTGCCTTCTTCTCTATTAAGGAGCTCTCATATTTATCATAGAACAAGCGTCGGTTCATAACACCTGTCAGGGTATCATAATTGCTAAGAAACTGTATTCTGTGATTCTTTTCTTTCATCTTGGTTACATCTCTAAATATAATTACAACGCCTTGCATTCGATGTTCCAAATCCCATATGGGAGCCGCACTATATTCTATGTACACTACCTTACCATTCTTTGCTTTAAATGTGGTATGCTTTGCAAGCTCCAACTTCTTCTGGGTATATACTACTTTAAGGGCGATATCCTCCACAAGCTGCCCCGTATATTCATCATGCATTTCAAAAACATCCGAGAAGGCTCTTCCTTCCACTTCTGATTTATATAAACCGATAATTTTTACCGCTGTCTTATTGATGCTTGTTATATTCCCGTTGTTATCCGTTACAACAACGCCATCCCCTATGGAATCCAGGGTAATCCGTAACATTTCATTTTGTTTATAAATGATACTCTCATTATCAACCTGTTCTGTGACATCGGTGATGATTGAAAATAAATATTGTTTATCATCCAGTTCGATAGGGCTGGATTGCACGTCAACAATCTTCGTTGTTCCATACTTGGTCTTATGAGGAAACCGAAAGCTCATCTGTCCTTTTTGCCTTGCCTTCATCCGTAGATGATAGACCTCTTTTGCATCAAGCATATTTATTTCATCAATTGATTTGCCGATAATTTCCTCCAAACTGTATCCATAAAACTCTACAGCAGCAAGATTGGCATCAACAATTCTGCCACTTTCCGGCTCGATTAATAGCATAATAGCGGAATGTGCGTGAAACATTTTATTAAATCTCTTCTTCATCGTTTCATTTCCCCTTTAAAATATATCTTCAATCTATGTCTGACCATCCGAAGACAGCTGATACAAATGTCTGTTTCTGTCTTCACTCAGCTGTCTTCCTATTCCTTCTGTTCCCTAAGAAGAATACCTGTATTTCTAAAATTTTCGAGTTAATTCAGGTAATTCACAAGTCAATCACCATGTCATATATAATAAATATTATACATTTTTTTCGACAATATTCAAGCTAATATCCAAAATTTCACACATAAATTGTTATCTTTTGGTATTGCCCATCTTAAGGCGCTTTTAATGTCCAACTTATCATTATCTGTTGCGAAGTGAAACCTTACTTAACTGACAAAGAACACAAAAGGCTATCAAATCCAATATAGCTGAACTTGATAACCTTTTGTGTTCTATCACGAGAATATTTCCTTATACGCTTTTTATTATTCGAAAGTCAATAGTCCTACCCATGCACTTGCACTTACAATTTGGACAAATGCTGATAAAGTCTGTTTGAACGGGCTTTTGACACAATAATTTTTGATTAAATAAAGAGGTTAACGTTACTATCCTCAGCCTCACCAAGGTAATAGCCTACGCCGCCTATTTTTACGCCGTCAATTAATTCCTCCTGCTTAATTCCCATTACATCCATGGACATCTGGCAGGCTACAATCTCAATGCCGCTATCGATGGCTGACTGTATGAGTTCTTCCAGGGATGAGATGTTCTTGTTCTTCATGACCATGCGAATCATCTTCTGACCCATACCCATCATATTCATCTTGGAAAGCTTTAATTTCTTACTACCCCTTGGCATCATCATGCCAAACATATGATCAATCGTGCCCTTTTTTACCTTTACCTTCTCCGGTTTTCTTAAAATATTTAGTCCCCAGAAGGTGAAGAACATGGTAACCTTTTTATCCATGGATGCTGCGCCGTTGGCGATGATGAAGGAGGCAATGGCCTTATCCAGATCTCCGCTAAATACCACCATGGTCTTATTATCTTTGACTACTCCCATCTGTTGACACTGTACCAGGGCTTCATTGTTCTCACCAAGCTTCTTGATGAACGCCGTAATATGTCCTGCTGCCTTTGTCACCTCCAATAATTCATTATTAGTTCTCTTACACCAAGCCTTAATGTCTTCATAGAATCCTGGATCGGAGGCATCTACCTTTAGGATTTCTCCCTCCTTCATATCTGTAATGGAAGCCTTAACCTGCATTAACGGTCCCGGACAGCAAAGCCCGCTTGCATCAAGCGTTTTATCGTATTCACCTAGTTTTCTCTCTGTATCCACAGCTGCCGCATGTACCCGTTGGGTATCTGGGTCTATCATCGGCTGACTAGCCGTAACTGCTGCCTTCTCTGGTTTATACTTTAAGGAGGAAATTGATTTATATCCACCCGTAACATTCATTACCTTAAATCCATGCTGTGTAAGAATTCGGTCTGCCACATATCCTCTGAGTCCTACCTGACAATATTCCACGATAGTTTTCGTGGGATCAAGCTCTGACAAGCGATCTCTCAATTCATCCACCGGAATGTTAATGGCACCTTCCATATGACCGTTGACGTACTCTAATTCTGTCCTAACATCTACCAGGATATAGTCCTCCGCATTCATTTCTTCTACTTCTGACCAGGTAGTAATATGCGCTCTGCCCTCCAATACATTCTGTGCAACAAAGCCTGCCATGTTAACCGGATCTTTGGCAGAGGAGAACGGAGGTGCATAGGATAATTCCAGTTCGGACAAATCTTCTATGGAACCACCCATTCGGATAACCGTTGCAATTACATCAATTCGTTTATCAACACCTTCATAACCAATTCCCTGAGCACCAAGAACCTTGCCCTCCTCACTAAAGATTAGCTTTAAGGTCATGGGTACTGCTCCCGGATAATAGGAAGCATGGGATACCGGATGTATGAAAATGGTTTTATAGGTGATGCCGGACTTTTGCAAGGTTCTTTCGTTTGCCCCTGTACTGGCAGCAATCAAATCAAAAACCTTAATAATTGAGGTACCCTGGGAACCCTTGAATACAGAATTTAATCCCGCAATATTATCAGCAGCAATTCTGCCTTGCTTGTTAGCAGGTCCCGCCAAAGGGATTGCGGTTCTGCTCTTTGTCACAAAATCCACCACTTCGATTGCATCACCAACGGCATAAATTCCTTCTTTATTGGTTTCCATCTTTTCATTGACTAAAATATGTCCTCTGGGTCCAAGTTCCAACCCGCTTTCACTTAAAAACTTAGTGTCGGGAGCCACGCCAATGGCTAGTATTACCATATCTGCAGAGAGTTTCGTACCGCTGCTTAAAGTTACTTCCACCTGATCATCGATTTCTTCAAAGGATTTTACGCCATCCTGTGTAATAAGTCGAACACCATTCTCCACCATTTCTTTTTCCGCAAGAATGGACATATCGTAATCAAAAGGCGCCAGGATATGAGGAGCCGCTTCTACAAGTGCCACTTCAAGTCCACGTTCCTTCAGATTCTCCGCCATCTCAACACCGACGAATCCGCCGCCAATTACAACAGCACTCCCAGTTCCTTCATGGTCCACCACTTCCTTAATAAGGTCCGTATCCGGGATGTTACGTAGAGTATAAATCTTTTTACTTTCTATGCCTGGTATTCCCGGGCGAAGTGCCTTGGCACCGGGAGACAGTACTAAGTAATCATAGCTTTCTTCATAGATTCCTTTTCGCTTACTCTTAACAGTAACCATCTTTTTATCTGGATCAATCTGAATAACTTCACTGTTATTTCTAACATCAATCTCAAATCTTGCCTTCATCGCTTCCGGCGTCTGCACCAATAACTTGTTTCTCTCTTTAATACTTTCACCGATATAATAGGGAAGACCACAATTGGCAAAAGAGATGTATTCATCCCGTTCAAACATGATAATCTGGGCTGTTTCATCCAGCCTTCTCAGTCTTGCTGCTGTGGAAGCTCCGCCTGCCACTCCACCAACGATTAATACCTTTTTGCTCATACTTTTCGCTCCTTTATAATATGAATTCTGATTGTAATTGCAAATTATAAATAATTACTATTGCTTGCAATCCTCCGGAAATAGTACCTCGATAATTTCTTTCACTTTTTCACTGGTAACCTGATAATAGATCTCAAGTCCATTTCTTCTGCCTTCAATAATTCCTGCCATTCGAAGCTTTTGAAGATGCTGTGAAATTGTTGATTGGGGTGCTCCCAAACAGGACTGCATATAGGATACATTGCATTCACCCTTATTCAACAATCCCCTTATAATGCAAAGCCTGATGGGATGTGCGATCATTTTCAGCAGTTCTACGCTCTCGTTGTAATTCCTGTAGTTGGTATCCATGATCTCTCCGTTCATTGTATGTTAAATTATTATTTATATTACTATATTCATATATTACGATATAGTGTTATATTTGTCAACGAGGAATGGTTAATTATTTGTCAATCCTTGTGACATAGTCACAAATCAATTATGGGGTAAGCGATCAAAACATATCGTTAAACTTCGCCCATATATGATACTATAAAGAAACTGTGAAGTTATGACTAATTATTGCAATTAATTTTTGGGAGGAGCTGAGAGCAATGATGATTGCAGGGAGGATATAATAAGGTAGCTGTCGTCCAACTAACTCAATGTTAGTTGGCGACAGCTCCTTTCACCATCATAAGAATCGATAAATGAAACATTGTTTCATCATGAGCTTCTAACCAAGAGGAAGAGGAATTTTCTTTCTTTTAAAGTCTTTTAGCTTACCTAAAGACTTGTTATTTACTTACTAATTCAGCTTTTTCAGATAAACCGCAACCGCTTTCAAGCTTTCCTCTGGCTTATAGATTAATTGATCACCGTCTAATCTAATATCTACGTTAGTGTCCGAATAGATATCAGAAATTATATAACCAGCTAGACCCTCAAGCTCAAGAACGCACTCAGTTGTGGGCTTCTCGTGAAAGGTATGGATCACAGCGTAACCGTCACCACAATCTCCTATCCTAATAATGCCCTGCCACCCCTTTGGATTACGATAACTTGAAATGTCATTGCCAAACCAATGACTATATCCGTCCTTAATAATCGGGGCAATCTTCCTATAGAACTGAATTCCTCCATCTACCAGCTTCCAAGCCTCCTTGCTCAGTTGATTCACATCACCGGATAAACACATCCTGCCAAGGAAGGTATTCGCAATAGAATAGGCAATCCGCTTCAAATCATCCTCTTGGCGAAGCACCGCCCAGATCTGGCTCTGACTTGGCAGAATTACTCGGTGGAGATTAGCAGCTATGATAGGGATTTCCACACATTCATGAGCATCCGAGAAGGATGCCATACTGCAGGTTCTCATCATCAAAGGCTCCAGCCTATGACCGCCGGAAGCGCAATTTTCCAGTACAATGTCCGGTACTTCCTGCTTTACTTTTTCAATAAAGCCATATGCTTCTTCCATATTGCGGCGCAGTCCTTCTCCGATTGATTCCTCTCCATCACAGCCAAGACCTATGGTATCATTATAATCAATCTTCATATATTCAAAGCCGTAGGTTTGAAGCGTTTTAATCACCTTCTCCGTGAGATATTCCTTTACCCATGGATCTCTCATATCCCAAAAACGCCTCATGGTGGTGGTAAGCACCTTACCATCCCTCTTTAGTAAATGTTCTTCCATTTGATAAGCTCTGGAGGCTGAGCCCACATTCTCAATTTCGAACCATAAACCCGGCTTCATTCCCTTATCTTTAATGGCCTCCACCGTCTTCTCAAGTCCTAACGGAAATAATTCTTGAGAAACCTGATAATCACCCATGGCTATATCCCAAGGTATTCCCTCTTCCTTATACCATCCACAGTCTATGACAAAATAGCTGATGCCTTTATTTTGAATTACCTCTAAAATCTCGCTGATATTCTGATGGGAAGGTGATCCCCAGGTAGTGCAGTACTCATTAAAGATAATGGGTAAATCCTGCTCACATTCTGGTGCTGCCTTAAAGAATCGCTTTCCAGAGGAGGTTAGCCTCTGAGCAATATGATCAACTCCTTGTCCCCTGCAAACAGATAAGATTGCAGTTGGGGTTATAAAGCTCTCACCAGGAGCCACCACCTTCATCCAATGACCGAATTCACGGTCTGCTAAGCCACCTGATATGGATAACCCATCATCCTTTCGAAAGAGTTCCATTTGCCAGGAGGCATTATGAGCAAGCTGTACTCCCCAGAATATATCATTTTGGCTGTCCTCAACCACTAGCCAGGGAAAATAATGATTCACCGCCATGGAACCCACCTGTCCAAAGCGTTCGGAGCGAACGGCGTGACCTGCCCAGGATGGTTCCAACTGAAGTTCTTCTACTGTCTTGTTTTCTAGACGCCCTTCCATACTCCAAACACTTCGAATTCTATGTACCTTTAGAGTGTCATGTGCATCTCCTTTCGTAAAGGGAGTGATTCCACCTAACGAGAAACTCGAAATCATCTCCATTGTAACAGTCTCTTTACTATGATTGATAAACTCAACGTTTATCTCAACACTTTTCTCTCCAAGATAATAATACAAGGAATGTATCACCTCATAGTCTCTTGAATCCTTAAGTACTGTTCTAATTACTGTTCTTTCTGTTTGAACCAATTCTTCCTGACGGACATATTGAAGGGCGGTGGTAGATTCCCCCATCCTCATGGTTCCTCCCCCTGCATATCCTCCAAGGTAAGTATCCCCAGTCAGTTTTAACTGAACCAGGGAGTCAACCACTTGATTTTTCTCTTCCCAAGAAAGCGTCTCTATATTTTCTGGTAATAGCATTAGCTCCACGTTCTTTGTGTCATCATCCAGATAATATCGTGCGATCATATCTCCCATTTGATATTGCTTTAATAACGATACCGAACTCATATGTAACCCTCCATGATATGATTATTTTTTACTAGGAAACCCGTTCATCATTCTTGCTATTAATATAAAATTTTCGCTATATGAAACTCACATAGGCTTCTTAATTTTCCTTTATTACAACACCAACTACTCTTAACTTTACCATACCGACACTGTGTTGTTAATGGTCTAATGTTAGGTGATTTTTTTATGCATATAAACAATGAACTCTGCCCAAAATGCTTTCATAGTGATATATTGTGAGAAAAATCTTTTTTGAAGTTTGGATATTACTCGGGTTAAACCCATGATATCATATTATAGTCAGGAATTAGATTTATAAATTTATCTGCAATATCGTCCTTGTCATATATTAACATTGTAATTGAAATAAAATCACTCCAATGTTATAATAACTAAGTAAATATTATCCATTCTAATTGGAGGATAGTCATGAAAATTCTTGTTGTGGATGACAGTCATTTTAACTTATCTTCCGTGAAACGTAATTTAGAGGACATGCCGGAAATCACTCAAATTTATTTATGTGATGACTCAAGACAGGCCAAAAGCATTGTGGATCAATACCATGTTGACATTCTGATTACGGATGTCATGATGCCTGCCATCACCGGCTTTGACTTACTGGAGTTATTCCGTTCTGACAGCAAATACGATGACATGCCTATCATCATGCTGACTTCCTTGATTGACATGGAGGTTTATAAAAAATGCTTCGATTTGGGGGCATTTGATTATATTAATAAACCCTTCAACACTGCTGAACTTCACTCCCGGCTAAAGGTAGCCATCGATGCAAAAAACAAATCTACGAACTTAAAATCCCTGCTTGAAGTAACCAAGAAGCAAAATGAAGAACTAAAGATTATGAACGCCGAGCTTACCGAAGCAAAGTTTAGTCTGGTACAAGCAGAAAAGATGGCAGCAATCGGACAGCTAGCGGCAGGTATTGCACATGAGATCAATAACCCAATGGGATATATCAGTAGCAATTTTGATATTTTAAAAAAATATTATGTAAGAATGAAAGAATACATGGATTTTTTTAATATGGAAATCAACAGTGAAGCCTTCTCCTGCGTGGATTGCAGAGCCATCACGGAATTACAGGACAAATATAAGGAATTGAAATTGGATTTCATTGTGGGTGACCTGGAAAATATATTTACTGATTTATCAGGAGGCATGAAACGTATCACTGACATTGTTCAGTCCCTTAGGGTGTATGCCAGAACATCTAAGGATGATGAACGAGATACAAACATATTACTGGAATTGCTTCAACAGGTTCTCTTAATCATTAAGAATGAAGTGAAATATGTAGCAATCATAAAACTGGATGTGCCGGAGGATATTAAACTCTACTGCAATCGAATTCAGATTGGTCAGGTATTTGTCAATATTATTCTGAATGCCATCCAAGCAATTAAATCACAAAACAAAAATTTTCTGGGCTCCATACTGATTCGGGCGAGATGCCAAAATGATAAGGTAATCATCGAATTCACAGACGACGGTCCCGGAATTTCCAAAGAACATCTCCATAAGATTTTTGAACCGTTTTTTACTACGAAAGAAATCGGACAGGGTACCGGTCTGGGGCTAAGTATATCCTATGATATCATTGTAAATAAGCACAACGGAAGCTTTGATGTAAAGAGTGAAATTGGGAAGGGAACTACATTTGTTATTACGTTACCAATTATCGCTACAAATTAATCCTGCTATGCCACCAAAAGATAATTCGGTATTAATATGCTTAAATCCATAAGTTAATTTAAAGGATTTATGAATACCTGCATTGATACTGATAATAATATCTGTTGAAACGAAAGGATGTAGGGAAAATGAAAAAGATTTTAATTGTAGATGATGAAGTACAAATTTTAAAGGCATTACAGAGAATGTTCATCGATTCTGATTACGAGATACTCACTGCGGAAAATAGTGCAGACGCCACCAAGTTGATGGAGGGTAATCAAGTCGATATGGTAATCAGTGATATGAGGATGCCCTTATATGACGGATATAAATTATTAAGTAATATCAAAGAGCAGTATCCAAGAACCATACGAATTATATTAAGTGGTTATGCGGATGAAAAACCGATGTTCCGTGCGATTTTGCATAATATCGCTAAGCTTTATATCTTTAAGCCTTGGAATAATACGAATTTCCTTCACTACATTAACAATATCTTTGCGGTGGAGGATACCTTAAATGAAAATGCATTTTCAGAAAAATGCGATAAATACGGCGCTCCCATCTCCATACCTGGAAAAAGCATTCGCTTAATTGATTTGATTGAAGCGGAGGATATGGACGGTCTGATTGAAGCTATTGAAAATGATCCTGATGTATCCGAGCTTTTGCTCCAGGTAGCGGAACATGCTGTATTTGGTGCAATGCCTAATAAAGTGAAACAGGCAGCCATTTATATTGGATTACTAAACTTAAAGAGCTTCGTTCGTTGGAGTATCCTCGTTGATTCCATTATGGTGGAGCAAACCACTAAGGCTCCCACCCTTTTGATGGAGCACGCATACTTGACCAATAAACTAACTTTATTCCTATTTGAAGTATTCCTTCATAAACAACCCCCGGAAGCTGCCATGTTTGCCGGGCTGATGCATAACCTGGGTTTAATTCTACTAGCGAAGGACGAGGAATATACCGATGGAATGGCTCATACCATCGAGGATTATCACAAATTAGAACAGGCAGATAATATGTTGCATCAGGAGATTGGTGCTCATGTTCTCAGCCATTGGGATCTCCCCTATACGATTTACGAAGTAGCTTATTATCATCATGATCCGTTGAATGAAAATATCATTCACAAGGAATTAGTTGCCGGTGTTCATATTGCACAAGCCTATGCCTGGAAAATCCTCGGGTGCGACCATATGGAAGCAATCTCTCCCGAAGTATTTAAATGCATCGGTGTTACCAACGAGGAATTTGAAAAGCATTTGGCAAGACTTTTAAAAAAGCCGATTCGTGTGGGTGAGTAAACTGTATTGGACGTAGATACGATTTGTTGGTTATGATATGAATATGAAATGTCGATCCAAATAATAACGTGATATGAATAGTTTATGACCTCATGAATTGCAAATGACGATACGAATTGTAAATGACAACATGAATTGCAAAGGATGATACAGAACAGTAAATGACAATATGTATTGTAAAGGATGATACGGAACGGTAATTTGACAACATGAATTACAAAGGATGATACGTATAGACTTGACGATACAAATAACATTATCATAATTCGAATAAGAAATAAGCAATAAATGATATTGTCTACAAAAAACGGGTGCCACAAAAATAAATTCACAAGTTTTCCGTCCTGTGAAATTTATTTGTGGCACCCATATTAGTTGCTGTCATCCACCTTTATCTAAGTGTAATACGAATATCAAAATGCCCTCTCAAGCCAGATTCCTAAACAATTTACACTGATTGAGAAAAAGGTGAATTGTTCCAATGCGGCAATTACCACCTTGTAAAATTAGTCCTGATGCCTTTAACACTATTCTCCAGCCGATGTTTCCTTCTCCAAATAATCAAGATAATTCATTGCCTCCTGCGCACTAGCTCCGCACATCTGCATGGAGGGCTTTAAACTGCCACATACTTTTGGTCTTAAGGATGAGGAAAATATTTTGCAACGATTATCCTCGGTAAGCTGAATACATCGCACCCCCGCAGGCTTTCCTCCCGGCATTCCGGGAATTGCTGATGAGATGGACGGAGCAATACAGCAAGCACCGCATCCTGAACGGCATTCCAACACTTCTCCCATTCTACCTCCATTCCAAAAGAATAATCTTATCCCCAGTTACAATCCAACCTCACAATGACTACTCTTCCATCCCTTATTACCGTCTTCATAGCAAAATTGCAATTATGAATGGATGGCTGGCTTTTTATTTGTTTGGCTCTATCACAAATAATAGTTGAACATTGATAATAATTTAGCAGAGCTAAGTGCCCTGCTAAATTTTATTTAAATTCGCCTCACTATAAAGCATATTTGATTAATATCACAATGATGCTTTAGCCTTATCATAATCATTCTTATGTACATAAATATAATATGTCTTGGTATAGTCCATATTAACACCAAAAGTACCCGTTCTTGCTCTATTAGACGAACCAAAATAACTTGGACTGGTAGAATCCACTATTTTGTAATCATATTTAACTTTATTCATAGAAAGTTTATAACGGACTTCATCAAATCCTTGTGATGAGTTTCCTACAAAAACTTCTTTTCTGTTCCAAAGCATTATCATAAACCATCCTCCTAATTGGTAATATTAAAACAATGACATAATATGGTTACTTTATTTTACACACTTTATTATTGCCATCGATAACGAGTTAGTTACTAAACAAATTATACATTATATTACATATTTTTACCACATGGATTTTAAATAACACTAGCCTATACATTTATAGGTATTATGGAACGCATAAACAATTGCCTCGTAAAATTGTCGTAAAATTGCCTGCAAAGAACAGCTATTGCAATTGATATTACTTTAGCTAAGAGAATATCTACATTTACACCTTCTGTCTTCGAGTAGTTATAGGGTTTCGACTTGTGTGGCAACCTTACCCACAGAAGTATGCCTTATATGTGATTTCTGTTCGTCAGACCAGAGATTTGCCCTCGGACTTCCTTCAGATTCGTCCTTACGGACGACACCCTTGTCTTGGGCTATGCACTTTCCACTACTAGGACGTGCTAGGGACTTGAACCCATAAGATTGCGCCCATGCTGGGCGCACCACGAAAAAAGTGCACCGAGATTTCTCCCGATGCACCCTTTTCAAAATATGAGCACTAAAATATAGTAATGAATAATGGAATGGAATATATGTAATTATCAAAATGATAGAATTACCAAACTCAGCTATCTTGCAATCAACATTTTTTAGGATTAATATTTATATAATAACTCCCCGTCATTTTTAATAAATCATTTCATTCCTAATAAATATTGCAACTCTTAATTCTTATGGGTTAAGATATATAACTGAGTTATGTTACAACAAGCCTGTAGTTCCTCTCCCCAAAACCACAGATTTGTAATGCACTACTTGGTTAAGTAATTTTGTTACTAAAACGTTTTCGTTGAATATTCAATGATTTTATACCCATATTATGGGGTTTATAAAATTCATTTTAAATATTTTCTCTGTTTTATCTAAATACTCCCCAGTATCAAAGATTTTTTATACAGATCCGATATCCGTTTGATTTGTAATGAATTACTTTTCATGTTTTTATCTTAAACCTTTTCGTAACTAATTGCAAGTATTTTTTGATATTTTTCTTAAAAAGTTACTTAATCGTTTTCGTATAATCACTTAAAAACCATTCTTTTTCGAACTTGCTTTTCGCTCTTTATTTTTAGTTATAAAAAGAGCAGAGTTACCTCTGCCCTAATTATAATTTTTAAATTTCTTTGAATGTGATCCTATCATAAAATATGAATCAATTCCTTCAGACAACTAATTTCATGATTTACAATAACCTCCTCCGGATGAGTGAATCCCTTCGGATTAAACCAACAAGTTGCGATTCCCGCGTTATTTCCACCCATAATATCAGAGGAAATGGTATCTCCAATAATAATCGTGCTAGCTGCATCAAAGTTCTCAATGCGTTCAAAGCAATAATCAAAGTACTCCTTCATGGGCTTTTGAAAGCCTGTTTCTTCTGAAACGAATATCTTCTTGAAATATTGATCAAGACCCGATTCTTTTAATCTGCGTAACTGTGTAACAGTAACTCCGTTTGTGACTACATACAGATCAAAGTGTTTATACAACTCTTCCACCACTTCTTTCGCATGCTCTATAAAAAAATGCTGCATGCCAAGAAGCTCCTGGTAATCATCTTCAAAACCAATACCGTCATCTTCAATCCCGATTTCTTGGAACAATTTGCCGAAACGGGTATAGATAACCGTTTTACGATCCATTAATCCCAGTTCATATTGCTTCCATAAATCCTTATTGATCCTTTCATAAGTTCTATGAATTTCCTCATTTAACGGATATCCATGCTTTTGAAAGGCAAGTCGAAGTGCCTCATTCTCACACGCATCAAAATCGAACAAAGTATTGTCCGCGTCAAATAACAATGTTTTGTATCCTGACATATAATCCCCCATTTCTGTATCATACTTAGCTGTAGTAGAAAGCCTATTAAAAATAGACTAATAAATTATCAGCAAATCCTTTCATTACATAAGAGTGTGAATAATTCATAACTCTATGAACGCCATTGATCTGTTGTATATATATATCGGTTAGTAGTATATTTATGAGTTTGTTTCGAAACGCTCTTTGGCAATCATAAGAACCTTTTGCTCCTCCGATAATATCATTCTATATTAACAGATTCTTGGCAATCCTTCGCCATATAAGACATCAATGGAACGGCTTCCCTGAAGTCTTGTTCTCATAGTAACACTCTTGCCTTCCTTGATTGTACCTATTATCGCTGCGTTCTTACCATATTTGGTTTTCCGAATCAATTGCAAGGCTTTGTCTGCCTGTTTTGCTGGAACAACCGCTATCATCTTTCCTTCATTTGCCATATAAAGCGGATCTAATCCTAAAATATCGCAAAAGCCCTCGATCTCCTTGGTTACTGGAAGCTTCTCTTCCCAAATCTCTACGGAGCAACCGGAATGTTCTGCTGCCTCATTGAGAACAGTTGCAAGTCCACCACGGGTCACATCTCGCATACACCTTACATTAATTTCATTCTTAATCAAAGTTTTAACAATGGAATTAAGCGGAGCGCAGTCGCTTTCTATTTCATTCTCAATTCCCATTCGAGAGGAAAGGATGGCGGCATGATGTTCTCCCAAATTACCTGACAATATGATTACATCACCCATATGACAATTGGAGATGCTAACACCCGACTTTATTATTTCTCCGATTCCGGAGGTATTGATGTAAATACCGCCCTTCCCCTCAATCACCTTCGTATCGCCGGCTACAATCTTCACTCCTGCTTCCTTTGCAGCCTTTGCCATGGAGATAGCTACCTGTTCAATGGTTTCAAGCTCCGCTCCTTCTTCGATGATAAAACCTGCTGTAAGATATTTTGGGATTGCTCCCATCATGGACAGATCATTTACGGTACCACATACTGCAAGCTTACCAATATCCCCTCCACGAAAGAATAGTGGAGTGACTACAAAGGAATCGGTAGTATAGGCTATTTTACCATCAATGGACAAAACCGCAGCATCCTCCAGTTTGTTCAAGGTTTTATTATCAAAATGCTTTAAGAACACCTCATTAATCAAATTGCCGGTCTGTTTACCGCCGCTCCCATAGGACATATCTATCTTCATTCTAATTACCATGCCTTTCAATAATACCTGCAAGCCATAGGCCTTTCGGTATAAATTCTAATCCTTGTATGCTATTGGTGAGATGTTTTCCCATTTATCACACATTTTTATACCATATTCCGCAAGCTCCCTCTGAAGAGACCATACAGGGACCAACTGCGCTAAGTGGTGTACATACCGTTTTAAACAATGGACAATCCACCGGTTGAATCCGACCAAGGATAACATCCGTGCATCTGCAGCCCTTCGGCTGTATGTCTTCCTTTGCTTCCAAACGACTTCCGGCATCATATTCTTTATATTCTTCTTTAAGGCAAAGAGCAGAGCCTTCAATCACTCCTACTCCTCTCCAATAATCATCGGATACCTCGAAGTATTGATTCACCATTTCTGTAGCCTTTTGATTTCCTTCCTCCGTTACGACGCTAGGATACATATTCTTTACACTGGCATGATTATTTTTAACCTGAGTTACAATCTCATACACTGCAGCAAGAATATGTTCTCCTTCAAAGCCTCCAATGACAAAAGGTTTATGATAATGTTCCGCCAATTCCTCATAGGAATGACTTCCGATAATGGCACTAACATGTCCAGGACTTAAGAAGGCGTCAATTCCCTCTTCATTCTCACAAATAAAGGTAAGTGCGGGAATAATAGTCTTTAAAGAGGTAAGCAACCTTAGGTTTTTAATTCCTTTGGTAATAATCTCATCCATCATAAGTGCATAGATTGGCGTTGTGGTCTCAAAGCCCACCGCAGCAAAGACATACTGGGTATCCGGATTCTCAAGTGCTGTTATGATTGCCGCCAATGGAGAATACAGGATAGTCACCTGCCCCCCGATTGCTTTTGCCTGGGTTAAGGAATACTGGGTTCCCTTAACCTTCATCATATCACCAAAGGTAAGCACGCAATGCTTCTCCATTCTGGACAGTTCCACCAGTCGATCAATATAGGAAGATGATGTGACACATACAGGACATCCAGGTCCAGAGATTAATTGAATCTTTGGAGATAGCAGGCTTCGAATTCCATTTTTAAATATGCTTCCCGTATGTGTTCCGCATACCTCCATAATTTTGATCGGTCTTCCATCGTAATTCTTCAGTTCGTCTTTAATCTGCGATAGCGTCTTCATTCATATCCTCCTGGAGTTCTGAAAATATCTCTATGATCTCTTCCGCCATATCCTTTTTCATCACTTCAATCACAACCCCCGCATGCACCAGTACATAATCTCCGACCTTTACGGATACCAGTCTGGTGTTTACCTGTGTGATATTATTCATAATATTAACCTTTGCTATATCACCATTCATTTCAATGATCTTTCCGGGAACTGCTACACACATATCCATCCAACCTTTCTTGTTCTATCTGGTACAATGTTTTAAATAATAGAGAGTTACTTGCTTGAAATTCTATATATATCACTCAAAAAGCTTCGTTATGTCACCATACATTACCTTTTTGAATGCCACTTTAGAACTTCAATCTTGTGCTTTCTGTTCATTTATTTAGGAAACACCATACCTACTACTAACTATTAAAATAAATAACAATCTCTTTGTTAACTACTTCTCCACATTATCTCTGTTCCAAATATTCTTTCGCGATATAGGTTTGCCCCAAACTAATTGCTCCATCATTGGGAGGCACCGATAGATTCGTATACACATGGAAGCCCTTTTCCCTCAGTACGCATAAGGTTTGTTCCGTAAGTACGGAGTTTTGGAATACCCCGCCGCTTAATGCCACATCACTTGTTTGATACTTTTCTCTTAGAAGAATGCATATACTTTCAATTGCATTGCTAAGGGCATAGTGAAAGCCCAATGCCAATGCTCTTACACCATCATTATTTTTGTTTTCCAAGATACCTTTTAAAACGGGTATGGGATCAAGTTCTATCCTATTATCTCTCTCTATAACTCCAAACGCAAGTGCTGTAGCTACAATTTTGTCTCTAATAGCAAATACAGCTTCCTTCTCCAACAGCGCCGCACATTCTCCCTCATAGCGATTCTCCTGAGCAATATGAAGAATGGATGCTACCGCATCAAACAGCCTTCCCATACTGGAGGAAAGAATTGTATTGATCTTATTATCCAGTGCTGCTTTAATCATATTCCCTCGTTCATCCTCCACATACTCTGAAAGCCCACCATTAATCATATAACAGGAAGCGGTTTTCTTTGCATCCTTCATGGATTGATCCCCACCTATCATAGGTGTATAGGAGAGATGTGCCGCTCTACGAAAATCCTTTCCTTCACACACAAGGAACTCTCCTCCCCAGATATTACCATCCGTACCATATCCGGTTCCATCAAAGGCAATACCAATTACTCTGTTATGCAAATCATGCTCTGCCATTACAGAAGCAATATGAGCATGGTGATGTTGCACCTCTAGGAAAGGAAGTCCGAGACTTTTTACAAATCTGGCGGAGTGATAGTTCGGATGCATATCACATACCCCAAACCCCGGATTTATCTTTAATAACTCTTTTAAATCTCCATAAGCTCGTTGGTATTCCTTCATAACCGAGGACTCTTCCAAATCACCGATATATTGGGAGACCACCGCCCGCCCATCTTTGTAAAGACAGAAGGCAGCTTTCAAATCTCCACCAGCGGAAAAGATTCCATGTTTCATTAATATAGGCTCTTCTTTTTCTTGTCGTATCTGTTTTAATTTTTGTTCTATTTTTTGATCTGATTTTTGATCTTTATTTTGCTCTATTTTTTCCTCAGTTTTTATATTTGTTTTTTGATCTAACTGA
This sequence comes from Bacillota bacterium, assembly GCA_023435895.1. Lineage (GTDB taxonomy): Bacteria > Bacillota > Clostridia > Lachnospirales > Lachnospiraceae > Mobilitalea. The sequence continues at coordinate 90,277 of JAEZLH010000031.1, read as the reverse complement.
AACTCCAGTTTCGCCCAATTTTCATCGGATAAACCGTTTCCTTCCTTGCTATCAGTGTTTTCCTTCTCAGATAAAAACACCGGATAAGGAACAAATCCACGGCTTCTACGTATCAGCTGAGGCTTCCCGTCTATAATTTTTGCAACCGAATCATCCACGGTTCGTACAATTCTTCTCGAATTATATAATACACCCTTCAGATAAGGTGACCAAAGTGAACACATCTTGTCATCATCCTTAATAATCGGCTGATTGGAAAGGTTTGCACTGGTCATTATGAGCGGTCCGCACTCCTTGGTCAATAAAAGCTGCAAAGGAGTATAAGGCAAGAATGCCCCGCAGTACATGCTTCCCTTATTGGTGGAAGGTGCCATTCTGTCCTTTTCCATATAGGATAGCACAATCGGTCTGGCGTTGGATAATAATAAGGCCTTTTCTTCCTCCCCGATTCTGCAATACTCTTCCAGTTCCCCTAGATCAGGAAACATAACTGCAAATGGTTTCTCTTCCCTTCCCTTAAGCCTTCGAAGGTTCACTACTGTCTCCTCTATAAAGGGGGAGCATACCAGATGATATCCGCCAATTCCTTTCACCGCAACGATGCCTCCATCCTTTAGGATGGATACTGCTCTTACCAAAGCTTCTTCATTCTCCGAGTAACGATTTGTAAATTTCTTTATTGACGAGGAAGCCATCTTCAATCCGAGTGTTTCGTCCCCTTTATTAGCAGAATTCTTCTCCAGGGACAGGATACCTTTATCGTTCCATTCAGCTTTATTTATATCACTTTGGTTTACATTACTCTGGTTTAATTCACCCTGGCTATCTTCACCCCGGTTTAACTTATTACAGATTAACTCATCCTTACCAAATACACTTATGTTTAACTTATCTTGTCTACTCGCACTCAGATTTAACTTTTCCTGCTTCGATTCACTGTGATTCTTTCCGTGTATAGAAGAATACTCCCTTAACAACAGGTATGGTCCACACTCATTACAGGATATTGTCTGTGCATGAAACCTTCTGCTATCCGGGGACTTATATTCTTCATAACAGGAAGGACACATAGGAAAGTCCACCATTGTTGTAGTATGACGATCATATGGGACTTCCTCCATAATGGTATATCTGGGTCCGCAGGACATGCAGCTAATAAAGGGGTTGTGATATCTGCGATTGTCCTCATCAAACAGCTCTTCCTGGCACTTTGGGCAAATTGGAAGATCAGGGGGAAGGATTGGAACCTCTTCACTGCTCTTACTCTCAACGATGATAAAATCCTTCCAGACTTCTTCCTCTCCGAGCTTTGACCAAAAATGTGTTGGTAGGTTTGACAAAGCCTGTTCCTGCGTTATTTCTTCTGCTTCAATCTTAATGATCTCAACACCAACGCTATGGAGGTTGCTTAACTCCATGCAGAACTCTTCAAGCTGCTCTGCACCGGATTGAACCGCTATTTCAACATAGCCACCCACATTGCGGACAAAACCCTTCACCCCTAGTTTTTTCGCCATACGATAAACAAGGGGTCGAAATCCAACCCCTTGTACGATGCCAAATGCTTTTATTCTTTTTGTGATTATTTTAATTTCTCTGTTATCCATGATACTACTTGATCGTATCCCTCTCCTGTTTTACCGGATACCTTTACAACCGGTGCAGTCTTATTTAGTGCTCTAACACCCTTCATAAAGAATTCCTCATCAAAATCGATATAAGGTAACAAATCACATTTATTTAAGATAATAATATCTGCTTTTTCAAAGGCAAGAGGATATTTATAAGGTTTATCACTACCCTCTGTAACCGTAGAAATCAGCATTTTTGCATGCTCGCCAATCATAAACTCAGCAGGGCAAACAAGATTGCCAATATTTTCAATAAAGAGTACACCTTCACCAATCTTCATCTCATCTACAGCGTTGCCAATTAAGGGAGAATCCAGATGGCAAGCGCCTCCGGTATTAATCTGAATTGCCTTAACGCCTAGAGACTGCAGGGTCTTTGTATCAAAATCCGCTTCGATATCTCCTTCAATTACGTAAGGTGTTACACCGTCCAAACCTTTGATGATATTGATTAAGGAGGTTGTCTTTCCAGCACCCGGTGCACCCATTACATTAATGGCATAAATCCCGCTCTTTGTTAAAGAAGCATTGATTTGTGCAGCCACCTCATCGTTCTTGTCATACACGGATTGCATGATTTCTATTTCTTTAGTTTCTGACATATTGACCTCCTTATATTACAATTGACTTAATGAAAAATTCTTGTCCTATCTCTGTTGGAGCACCTTCTCCCTTGCAGGTTGGACACTCGAAAGAAAATGGCTTTCGGACAAATAATTCCCCGCAATTACTGCAACGCAGCTTCGGAATAACTCGTTCAATGTGAAGCTTTGCATGTTCGCAGGGAGTTCCCTCTGCAATGATATCAAAATACAGCTCAATTGAGCTTGCTACATAACCGGAATAATCGCCTACAACTAAATTGATGTCTTTTACCTTGGATGCATTATTCTTTTCGGCATATTCTCCGGCTATTTCTATTATGCGTTGGGTGATTGGGTATTCATGCATTTTACAAATTCATCCTTTACTTTACCATCGGATGGAGCCGTATATTGGTTATCCATACGAAGGCATTTTTTCGGACAGACCTCGTTGCAATAATTACATTGTATGCACTGAAGTCTTTCAATAGACCAAGTGGCATTCGCTTTGTCCACCTTGATTGCTCCGGTAGGACATCTTCTTTGACAGATACCGCAAAAGATACAGTCATCGATAGAAATTCCGACCTGCCCCCTGGTACGGTCAAATTTCTCTTTTTGCTTTATTGGATAAAGAACTGTATAGGGTCCGTGGAACAGATTTTTAAACAGTGTCTTTGACATGCTTAATAATGACATACTTACCTCCATGCCGCCTCAAAAGGCGGTTCAACATCCTAATTATCTTTCTGTACAGCTGATGCAAGGGTCGATTGTTAAAATAAGAATCGGCACATCAGCCAAGGCGCAGCCCTTTAATGTCTCAAGTAATGCAGGGATATTAGCAAAGGTAGGAGTTCTAACTCTTAAGCGATCAAGATTTTTAGAACCATTTGCTTTTGCATAATAAACTACCTCCCCACGTGGTTGTTCCACGCGCATAAAATATTCACCGTTAGGATTACCGGTCACTTTTACTTTTATTTCACCCTCAGGGATGATCTGAATCGCCTGGTGGATTAAATCGATGGATTGGAACATCTCCTTGATTCTGACATTGGTTCTTGCATAGCTATCGCCGCCATCATCGATAATCGGCTTGAAGTTCAGCTTGGAGTATGCAGCATAACCGGTGGATCTCATATCAGAATCCAAACCACTTGCTCTTCCCATTGGTCCAACTGCACCAAGATCAAAAGCCTGCTGCTTTGTTAATACGCCAACGCCCTTTGTACGTAATTTTACGGAAGTATCGTTAATAAATACATCTGTTAATTCTTTTAACTCTTTGTTTAAAGCTGCAAGAGTTTTGTCTATCTTTACTAAAGTTTCTTTTGAGATATCTTTTCTAACGCCACCGATATCACATACGGAGAAGATAACACGTCCGCCTGTGGTCTCCTCAAAGATATCAAGCACCTGCTCTCTCATCTTCCAGGATTGCATGAAAAGGCTCTCAAAACCAAATGCATCTGCAAGTAAGCCAATCCATAATAAATGGCTGTGAAGACGGGATAATTCTGCCCAGATTACTCGGAGGAACTTTGAACGCTCGGGAATTTCAACGTTCATGATTTCTTCAATTGCCATACAATATCCCATTCCATGCATAAAGGAACAGATTCCACAGATTCTCTCTGCTACATAGGTATATTGTTGAAAATCCTTTTTCTCTACTAGCTTCTCTAATCCTCTGTGAATGTATCCGATTCTCGGAATTGCTTCAACAACAAGTTCGTCCTCAAGTACTAAATCCAAATGAATCGGTTCAGGAAGCACCGGATGTTGAGGTCCAAAAGGAACTACGGTTCTTTTACCCATTATTCTTCCCCCTCTTTCTTTCCAAACGGTGTTTTCACCGGTATCTTATATAATGTATCTTCGAAGTCAAGACTTATGTTAATAATATTTGCTCCAAAAAGCTCCTTGATTTCACTCTCATAGAGAAATGCATAACCATAATATTCGCTGATGCTAGGAACCTCTGTCTTATTATCCGTATTTATACGAAGGTTGATCAGATCAAACTCCTTATCAAACGAATAGCTAAGTTCTACATCCTCTTTATACGTACAGGTAATCGCAACGAGACGATAACCTGCGGTTTTTAACTTCATAACTTCTGTTAGCAACTCACTGGGAGTTACTGGCTTAATAATCTGGTCGCCCATATGAAACCTCCAATTTTAATAACGCGCATTTTAAAGCAGATAAGTATATATCACGTGGATTATTTTGCACTTTTCTTCGCTTTTAAGCTTTTTGATTTTTCTTCTAAAACACCAAGACCCTTCACTACACCGTCAATGATTGATTCAGGGCGTGCAGCACAGCCAGGCACATATACATCTACCGGAAGAACTTTATCCACTCCACCGACAACATTATAGCACTCAGCAAATATACCGCCTGAGGTTGCACAAATTCCAATAGCCACAACAACCTTCGGCTCAGCCATCTGCTCATAAAGTTGCTTCACTACAGGTATATTCTGTTCATTTACGCTTCCTGTTATTAATAAAATATCAGCATGCTTCGGATTACCTGTATTTATAATACCAAAACGCTCCACGTCATATAACGGAGTCAGACAGGCTAACACTTCTATATCACAGCCATTACAGCTGGAACCGTCATAATGCAATATCCATGGTGATTTTTTTATACTCTTCATAGAAACCTCCACTAATCGTTATTTCTTACTAATTGCTTGTCTTTATTATTCCTATTTGTTGAAGAATTAACGGAAGTAGGAAAGCACAAACAAATTCAAAGTTGCCATAATTGCTGTAACAACCCACGCTGAAGCAATTGCTTGCTGCCATTTCAAACGTGCCACCGCATTATCAATTAATATTTCAAGGAAATATACTGCTGCACATACAACCACTGCTACAAAATGGCTGATTGGTGTATTGTAAGCGATAAATATATAAACCAAGGTAAGTGAGATTATAGTCTCATACCAGTGAGTCACTTCAATTACTGCCAAATCCCTACCGGAATATTCGGTTGTAATACCTTTGACGATTTCTTGATGTCCATGATGTGACATACTAAGGTCAAAGGGTGACTTTCTAAGCTTAAAAGCAAGTATGTAAATCAAGCCAAAGAACACACCGGGAAGATAAAGAATTGCCGGCTTATCCGCAGAAATGATTTCTTTAATGAAAAAGCTGTGATTTGCATAGTACAGAGCTGCACAGGCAATTAACACCATTGGCTCATATGCCATAATCTGCAGTAACTCTCTCTCCGAACCGATGGAACTGTAAGGAGAATTAGATGCATATCCGCCAAGTACAAAGAATACCGATCCCAGTGTTAATGCAAAAATCGCCAAAAGGATATCTCCGCCCATCAGTAGGATTACTGTTGTAAATATAACAAATATACAGGAAATATAAACATAAAAGCGATGCATGGAATTTACTTCAATGGATTCCTTGCTAATTAACTTTAACACATCATAAAAAGGCTGTAACACCGGGGGACCTTGTCTTCCCTGTAATCGAGCTGATATAATTCGGTCAATTCCGGCCAGCAAACCGCCCGCAAGCGGTGCAAGAATAATGATTCCTAAAACCCAAAGTACTGTCGTCATATTAAGCAAGCCCTCCAATTAGAAGAATTACACCCACTACCAGAGTAATCACAGATAAGATATCACTCCAGAATGTCATGGTCTTTGTACCAAAATAGCTTTCCATATACCAGTTGCGAAGCACAACCTTCTGTGTCACACCAAGTGAACCATGGAAGGTCTCATTATCACCGGTATTTTCACCAGCCATATAAATTGGTACTGTTCTTCTTTTACTATTTTTATAAACCGGAATAAAGCTAATCGGCAAGATAATCAGCATGCTAAGCATTACTAACATTAGCTCTGTATTATTCTTTCCGATCGGATTTAATACGTCTCCACCAAATGCATTATGCAAATATGGTACAAGTGCATAATCCGAAATAATCGGGAATCCGAAACAGGAAATCACAACCATAATGCCAAGAATTACAATGGGGATAATTTCATCCAAATGGAAGGAATGCTTTTTGTGCTCTTTCACATTTGCATTAGAAACAAGCTTACCCATCCACTTTGTCCAATAGAATAAAGTAGCAGCACTTCCGTATGCTAATATAATTACTGTTAAAATATTTTTGTTATCGATAAATGCTTTCATTGCCATCCATTTAGATATTAACATACCAAAAGGTGCAAGGAACATACCAGCAATACCGATTAGCATAAATATCGCTAATTTTCTTGATACGCCCATTAAGATATCCATGTTCTCAACATCTCTGCTTCCGATCTGATGCTCAGCGGAACCAACGGAGATAAATAATAAGGACTTGGAAACCGCATGGAATATAATAAGAAGAATTGCCGCCCAGATTGATTCCGGTGTTCCTATACTTGCACAAATTACAATCAAACCAAGATTCGCAAGTGTAGAGTAAGCAAGGATCTTCTTCGCATCGCTTTGAGCGATTGCCATCAAGGAACAGGCAAGGAAGGTAATGCTACCTACCATGGTCACTGTTTTACCAACATAGGTATCACCTAACATTGGAGCCAAACGAATAATCAAGTACACACCAGCTTTAACCATGGTCGCGGAATGCAACAACGCTGAGGTAGGAGTAGGTGCAACCATCGCGCCGAGCAACCAGCTTGTAAAAGGCAACTGAGCAGATTTTGTTAATGCAGCGAATGCTAAAAGGAATACAGGGAACAATACAATTGCTTCCGGTTTCTTACTTACTAATACGGAAAGCTCCAAAGTATCAAATTGCATTCCAATCCAAATAATTGCGGTTGCGAATGCAATACCACCACCAAGATTAATTACTAATGCTCGGAATGCATTGTTCTTCGCTTCCTTCGTCTGTGTATATCCAATCAATAAGAAGGAACTTAATGTGGTAATTTCCCAACAGAAGTAAAGCCAGGTAAGATTATTACTTAATACCAAACCAAACATCGCAGAAAGGAACAAGAATAACACGGCGAAGAAAAAGCTCTTTCTCTCCTTGAATTCCTTATGATGCTCATGGTAATCTTTCATATATCCTACTGCATACAGACAAATCAGTGTACCCACCAAACCAACTATCAAAATCATGATGATCGATAACTTGTCTAATACAATAGCAGTTTCAACTTCAATTCCCTTCTTTTGAGTAAATTCAAAGGTTAGTATTGCGATAGTTTGTATCAGAGAAAATAAAGAAACTAAATATTTCTTATTTTTGATACCGACTGTGATTACGTAAACAGCTACAAGCACTTCAATTGCAGCCATAATCAGGTCAATTGTTTCTTCATGGGGATAACTGAATTTTAATCCTTCGTTAAAATATAGATATGTAACCGTTACGGTTAATGCAGCAGTTGCCACAGCGCTAATTCTTACTAACATATTCCTTACTCTGTCCTCACGGACTACGAAGAGAATTAATGCTGCTGCTAATGGAAATAAGATCAGTAGAGAGATTGCATTCATAATTTCGTCACCTTGTCTAATTATTTTTGTTGTAACACTTAAAAATTATTAAAAAGAGCAAATTTTTTTAAAGAACCAAGATGCATTTCTATGCATCATTGATCAATCACGTCAATTTTATCGCACAATGACGTATATTGTCAATGATTGTTTAATTATAAACAATGGGACATATTTTCCCACATTTATGCATTTATGCCTATAATATGGTCATATTTCCCTTTTCAAATTATACATCTTTTCGCATCAAAAAAACTTTATCAACTAAATATAAATTAATTCTAAGAGAATACTTGAAATATCGTATATTTGATTATATAATAAGTTAAAATATATACAACATAAATGAATATTATTATTTCAGCAATGATAAAAGCTACGTTTCTAAAATCACTTCAGAGAGCCGGTGTTTGGTGCGAACCGGTGTGTATAGGATTCTTTCCACTTTTGGAGCTGCCGGTGATAAGTCGGGAGGCTGGTACCCTTTAACGTACTTTCGAGATGGTCAAGTATAACTTGGCAATTTGGGTGGCAACGCGGATTCCTTTCGTCCCATATTATGTATGGACAAAGGGATTTTTTTATGCCCTTTTCCCTAATATAATTCCCGTAAAAGTGCCTACTCTTGGCTTTGGAGTTAGCCTTTTGTACTGGAATGCTCAAGAGAACACCGGTTTGACACTGAAATTCTTTTCAGTGTCAAACCGTAAGTAAGATAATATGAATAGAAAGCTGCCAAATGCAGCGAAATGGAGGAAATCATGTTAGATTTAAAATTTGTCAGAGAAAATCCTGAAATCGTGAAACAAAATATCCGTAATAAATTTCAGGAAAATAAGCTTCCTTTAGTGGATGAAGTAATCGCTCTCGATGTGGAGAGTAGAAATGCAAAGCAGGAAGCAGATACCCTTAGATTTGAACGTAATAAGATCTCAAAGCAAATCGGCGGCCTTATGGCTCAAGGTAAGAAAGAGGAAGCAGAAGAACTAAAGAAACAGGTTACTGCTGATTCTGAACGTCTTGCTGAACTTGAAGCGATGGAAGCAGAACTTCAGGAAAAAATCAAGAAAATAATGATGATTATTCCGAACATCATTGATCCAAGTGTACCAATCGGTAAGGATGATAGCGAAAATGTTGAGGTTCAGCGTTATGGTGAGCCTGTGGTTCCTGCTTTTGAAATTCCTTATCACACACAGATCATGGAGAAATTAAATGGTATTGATCTGGATAGCGCAAGAAAGGTTGCAGGAAATGGCTTCTATTATCTTATGGGCAACATAGCAAGACTTCATTCCGCAGTACTCTCCTATTCCAGAGATTTTATGATCGACCGAGGCTTTACTTATTGCATCCCTCCTTACATGATTCGAAGCGAGGTTGTAACCGGCGTTATGAGCTTTGCAGAGATGGAGGCTATGATGTATAAGATTGAAGGAGAAGACCTCTTCTTAATCGGTACCAGTGAACATTCCATGATCGGTAAATATATTGATACCATTCTTCCTTCCGAAAGCCTACCCCAGGCTTTGACCAGCTACTCACCTTGCTTCCGTAAAGAAAAAGGTGCACACGGTCTGGAAGAACGAGGTGTATATCGTATCCATCAGTTTGAAAAGCAAGAAATGATCGTGGTATGTAAGCCGGAAGACAGCATGGCATGGTTCGATAAGCTGTGGCAGAATACCGTTGATTTATTCCGCACCTTAGATATCCCCGTAAGAACTCTGGAATGCTGTTCCGGTGATCTTGCAGATCTGAAAGTAAAATCTATTGATGTTGAGGCATGGTCTCCTCGTCAGCAGAAATACTTTGAAGTAGGAAGCTGCTCCAATCTTGGAGATGCTCAGGCTCGTCGTTTAAAGATTCGTGTTGTTGGTGAGGATGGTAAGTATTTTGCTCACACCTTAAACAATACCGTGGTTGCTCCTCCCCGTATGTTAATCGCATTCCTTGAGAATAATTTGAACGAGGATGGATCAATTAATATTCCGGCTGCATTACAGCCATATATGGGCGGACAGAGTGTGATTAGATAGTTGATACTGATAAGGTGATATTAATAGGCGGGGGGTAAAGTACCTCCTGCCTGCTTTTTATTTGTCTTAATTTCCCAAACTTTAGAGTTAATAAAATATTATTCAAGTCAATTGTACGTAATCTCTTCAGTAGTGGAATGTGATACCTTATCTTCTCCTGCCTGCTTTTCATTAACCCTTAATTCTTAAACGCTCAAAGCATTAAGGTTGGAAACTCAATAGTTAACGTTAATAAATTATTTTCAGTAAAGAACCAATGATTCAAATTACTAATATTAGTATCCAAGCATAAGGATTACCAAGATTCATAATATGACCTCCAGTATCTAAGTTTTCTATACCCATATTGGAATCTTTCGGATTGAAGTAGTATGATTTTTGTTTATTTCTTTTTCTAAACTCTTTTACCTCATAATAAGTATAACGACGTCTTCGCATACTGCATTCCCCTCTAAAAATTCAATGTATTTCCTCAATTGTATTCTTTCACTTTATAACGTTCTAAAAATTTCACAAATGCATCAATGAATACTGGAATCAAACAAAACATACAAAATACAAGCTTAATTTTATGGGAATATCCTTGCCTTAAGATAAACGCGCAAGCCAAAATATTGCAAGAATAATATAGGTAAGTACTCGTTTTTATTACTCCCAATTCTTTCATCATAAATTTATTTCTCAATTCAATAATTTGGATTCCACCATATATCAAATTAATGACGCCTATTATACCTAACGATATAAGCAAAAAATAATGTGGTCGTATTTCCTCCTGTGGGATATCCCAATCTCCATATAAAAAAGAAAAATTTATATACGAACAAAACAAAAGAAAAATACCCGATACCATCCAAGTAAACATATTAACCATTTTAATTTTATGTAACACTTCTTATCTCCTTTCATTTTTGTAGAATATCATTTAAAGTTCGAATTAATAGAACTCCATTTGCAAACAACTACGATTATTTATTTTTGACATCGACTAACACCAAGCATATAAACAAATTGACCGCTTAATGCAATAAAAACACTAATCATGGATAAGCCACTTCTAATTTCATCATCGCATCCTCAAACTTGAAAGGTATATAACTTATTCTGACATTCAATCCATTTTTCAATATGCCTCCCTCCGACTGTGTAAGAGGATAGCCACACCACTATAAGGATCTGGCATATAAAAAACAACTCCGTTAACATAGAATATGTCACATTTAACATTACCGTCTTGGTCTTTATCAACAGTATAGTTTTCAATTATCCCTGTAGCTACTTTATAGTTCCCTTTGCTGTATTTCTGAAAAACGCCATAAGAATCATTGCCACATTCTAAAAATACTACAAAAACACACCTATATTACCACCTATATCCATAATCGTATATCTGAAAAACCAACAAATTACAAAGTTATAATCTGTTGGTTTTATACAAATATTTTTATAACGTTTTACGTAAATTACAATCACTAAAATCCATTAAATATTATTAGTGTAAAATGAAGAGAGAATAGCACCGAGAATAGTGCAGACAATACCAACTCCAAAATATGCAAAAATAAAGCGGCCAAGAGATATGCCTCTTTTTACCTTGTTAAACAATTTTTCGTCGTTTTTATCTTTTGAAAAACTTAACAGTTTCGATTGCGTAGTCCATGCACTTATAAAATCAGGATATTTGTATGCATGATTTATTGCATTCATCGTTAGTATAACATATGAAACTCCTAAACTAATGAAACCAGCAAAGAACAAAACAATATAAACATTCATCGCATTCTTATTTCCAACTAATACTGAAAACAATAAAAACAGTGGTGGAATAAAAGGTATAAATATTTTTATTTTTTTCATTATAGCCTCCTGTACTTAATATAAATTCGTTTTGTAATTGTGTAATTGCTTATTAAAGCGAACAAAAGCCTGCACACCTGCACCCAGTGTTGTTATTATCTGGAACCCCCACTTTTTCAGCTATTCGGCTGCATTACAGCCATATATGAAAGGACAGAGCGCAGTAATGATCTTGTCCTCATCTTGATGAAACATCAAACATTATCGCGCCAGCAGTGAACAGGTTGCCAGTTAAGTACTTTTTTCGCCTTTTCATTGCTAAGTAATGTATGATAATTATCAAGTGGAACACGGATATCTGCTACATCCGGAAATTCCGCTTTCATTAGTTCGCTGCTTTTTATATCCATACTAGTGTCATCCGCCGACAGGTTCAGTGCAACTGATCCAAGCCCATCCGCTTCAATTGCCAATCTACAAGCCTCGGCTATATCGCGGGCATCGATATAGCTCCATAAAATCATGCGACGTTTACTGGCATCGTGAATAAAGCCGGGAAATTCTTTATACTTTTCGGGGGTTATAACATTTCCAATACGGAACGAAACCACCTGCATACCGGAGCGTCTATGAATCATATCAGCCGTTTCCTCTGCTACAATTTTGGATAACCCATAGCAATCCTCCGGCAGCTGCGGATGTTCTTCATCAATCGGAACATATTGAGGAGCCAAATTCTGTTTGGAAAACACAATACCATAAGAGGATTCACTGGATGCTATCACTGCTTTCTTAATTCCCAACCCAGCTGCAGCCTCCAAAATATTATAGGTAGACATTACATTATTTTGAAAGGTGACTTCGTTAGGATGGCTATACGCAACCGGTATTGCTGCAAGATGAATGACAGCATCGGCACCAGCTAATGCACCATAACATTCACCTAAATTCATAAGATCTACTTTAAGAAATTTCGCGTTACTATTTGAAGGCTTAATCACATCCACATTTAGTACATCATACCCCTTCTTAACAAAATGCTCCACTACATAAGTTCCTAACAACCCGCTTCCTCCGGTTATTACTACTCTTTTCATATTCTTTCACTCCTTATCAAAATTTAATTTTATCACAAATTCCATATACCTTTCAAAACCATCTATCATTGATTTGTATTAATTATAAACCTTTGCGTTAACTTTAAGTCAATAGCAAAATGAATTATTTACCAAATGACCTAGTTGCCTTGAGAAAAGTGCTAAACTAAATGTCCGCACCTCCAAATTATGAGTTTATTTTTCATTTAACTGACCAGTTACTTTGAACGATTTAACTAACTATTTACAATCCATTAACGGATACTTCCACAAAATAATTCTTACTTTTTCTAATGCATATCTTATGATCTCGCGACAACGCTTAAAACAAAAATAGCCCGGGCTCCTTATCGGAGTCCGGGGACTATGTATCACAACAAATATATACCATAACCATAGGGTTGTATTAAGGTCTTACTCAAATCTCTCATAACTCCATCTTCCATCACAATCCGGTTAATCGCTGGGAGGTTTATACTATCGTTGTGATCCGCTGCATTCATGCACAATAAAAGCTGGTTTGCTTCTCCCCCTCTGCGAAAAATAAACACCCTGCTCTCTTTATCGGCCTGAACCACTTGATAATCCGATTTGATGCTTATATGGTTTTTCCTGATTTGTATTATATTTTCTACAAAGTGCTGCATTTCCTCCTTTTCATTCTGCCAAGGCATTGGGCTTCTGTATTGCTCTTCGGTAATTCCTTTTATTTGCTTTTCATCTCCATAAAACATACTGGGAACACCCGGACATAGAATGAGAAACAGAAAAGCCAATTTCCATCTTCGAATATCATCACTGCAAAGGGATAGAAAACGTGGTACATCATGACTGTCTAAAAGATTTAACTGACCCGCCATAATATTGGTTGGATAGCGAAGCAACATCTTGTTAATTTCCCCCGCAAACTGAAAGGAATCAATTCGTTCCATTGCAAAAAAATCTCTGCAATGCTTGCGAAAATCATAATTCATGGTGGAATCGAAAGCATCGCCTCTTAGCCATGTTTCCGCATTTTCCCATACTTCTCCAATCAACACTGAGTTTGGATTTTCTTCCTTAGCCGCTTTACGAAACGTTCTCCAAAAGTTCCGGTCAACTTCATTTGCCACATCCAGACGCCAACCATCCACCTTGAATTCCCGAATCCAATGGATACATACCTTTTTAAAATACTCTTGTACTTTTTCATTGGAGGTATTGAGTTTTGGCATCTTCCTCTCATAGGCAAAGCAGGCATAGGAGGGTATTTCCTTACAATCTGCTGGTCTGACAACAGGATACTTCAAATCATAAAACCAGTCCTTATATTCGGATGCCTCTCCATATTTTACAACATCCTCAAACGCAAAGAAATGCCAGCTGCAATGATTAAAAACACCATCTATAATAATATACATATTTTTCTCATGAATCTTCTCTACTAATTCTCTAAAATCATCATCACTACCAAAGCATGGATCAATATGAAAATAATCCAAAACATCATATTTATGACTCTCTCCCGCTGTAAAGATAGGATTGAGATAGATACAGGTAAATCCCATATCAGCAATATAATCCAGATTCTGTGTAATTCCCTTTATTGTACCTCCTAGCTTTGATCTGCTGATTAGGCCATTTGGCAATGTAAGCGCCTTCTCTTTCTTATCAAGAGATCGTCTATTGCTTGCAAAACTGTCCGGAAATATATTATACACTAATGCATGTTTAAACCATTCAGGGACATCCAATATCTCTCCTTTTAAGATAATCGGATATTGGTAGTACTCACTTCTTCCTTCAATCACTGTACCATTCAGCATAAAATCTGGTAATTCTTTAGAAAATTGATTGGAATAAAAGTAACTCCATTCCTCACCCTTTTCCAGCTTAAAATAATAGCATACCCGATTAAAAGGACTTTTAAAGCTTATCTCATAGTAATCGAACAAATCATCCCTCGCTGAAAGCACCATTGGGATAGGAAAAAAATCCACCGGACTTTTTCTGCAAGCCCTGTCCCCATAATATAGCGTACAACGGGTAAGATCATTCGCTGCCGACCGAATTCTAATTGTCATTGTTGTCTCATTGTCCGCAAAAGCATACTGCGACTGCGGGATATGTAAAATAGCACTTTTATTCATTCTATTGTTCCTAACTCCTTCTACGCTTTTCATAATGTCATCACTTAACCTTTTACTCCGCCCGAGGTCAAGCCGGATACCATATACTTCTGAATACAGAAGAATACGATCAAGATCGGAATAGAAACCAATATGGCTGCCGCCGAAAACAAAGGCCAGCTTCTGGTAAAATCATTGGTTTGCAGCTGATATAATCCCCCCGCCAGAGAATAGCTGCTCTCACGTAACATAAACGTTGTGGCGAATAAATATTCATTCCATACAAAAATCAATACCATCACAGAGGTTACGATGATTGCCGGTCTTGCAAGGGGGAGCACGATCCTCCAAAGCAGCTTAAAATTATCGGCACCATCAATTTTAGAAGCTTCCTCTATCTCAATTGGAATGGTATCAAAATAACCCTTCAGATTCCAAATACCGAAGATGCACATTGATCCGGCATAAATTATAATTAGTCCAATATGCTGGTTCAATAAGTTCATTAATTTAAACAGTCGAAAAATTGCAAGCATGGAAAGTATCTGTGGAAAGGCATTTAAGAGCAAAAGTAGCTTCAATACTTCTCTTCTCCCCTTAAATCGAAATCTCGAAAATGCATATGCCGCTTCGATTGAAACGCTCATCGCAACGATCATGGTTCCGACACTTAAAATCAGAGAATTTTTAAGCCAAATTAAAAACGGCTCCTCAAATAATATGATTTTAAAATTTTCCAACGTGGGGTGAACGGGCAGAAAGGATAAATCAGAGGAAAGTGCTCCTCCCCCTTTACTAAAAGCCAGTGTCAGCGCATATAAGATGGGAATCAGACCGGCTAAACATAAAGTAATATAGAATACATTTAAAGTAGAATAGCCAATTATCTTATTTATTTTATACTTCTTCATCTGTTTTCCTCCCTGATCCCCTTGTTTGTAAAACCAGAGAATAGAATAATAATGATAAATAGCACAATGGAAACTGCTGAGGATAGTCCATAGTTATTGGATACGAAAGCATTCTGCTGTGCATAGGTGATAACCGTTTGGAGGGTGGCACCGGTATAAGAGCCTTTTTGCATCGTCAAAAGATAAACAATATCAAACTGCTTAAAGGTCGTAAAGGTTGTTAGTATCACAGCCGGCGCAATAACCGGTTTTATAAGAGGTACTGTAATATATTTATTCTTCTTTATAAAGCCTGCACCATCTAACTTTGCACTTTCGTAATAACTCAAATCAACACTTTGAAGCGCCCCGTCGATAATCATAATCATAAAGGGTAAAGCCATCCAAAGGTTTAATACGAGACAGGAAAGGAAGGCAGATATATTGTCAGACAGAAAATTCACCTTAGGCAATCCAAGTATCACAAATACTTTATTAATAAAACCAAATTCTGTGTTATACATTCCCACCCGCCATAGCAATATGGATACATATGCCGGCATTGCCCACGGAAACATTAATAGGGTCTTATATACTCTTCGTAGTTTCAGACCGGGTGCGTTTAATCCCAATGCAATAAAATAGGCAATCCCAAGCTGCAGTACCATATTCACACCTGTCCATAATACGGTCGTACCAAGTGCAGGCAAAAATCCGGAGTTCATTTTAAGCAATGCCCGGGTATAATTTCCCAATCCGATTATCTTATAGTTCGTCCAATGAAACAGGTTCATATTGGTGAGGGATATAAATCCGGTATAAAGAATAGGAAACAGGACAATTACACCAATTAGAACCAATGCAGGAAACGAGTACAGCCACGGAAGAAGCCGATTCTTTCTTTTCATTATTACTGTCATTCCTTTCGCTCTATCTTATGCAGAAACAAATGTGGTATCTTACTATGGCAAGGCTCATAGCGATGCCTGTTTTCATCTTGCGATTCGATGATATTATTATTATTTAACTAATATAGAGTGGTAAAAGGTACCGCCCTATATTAAGAAGCATGTCTCTTTTAACTACTTCATATCTGAAATTGCGGTCAACGCATCCTTTTGATATTTCTCTGCTGCCGTATTGATATCTTCACCCGATTTATTAACCGCTGCTAAAAAGCTGTCCATCGGTGCCCACATAACACTAAGCTGGGGGATATTCGGCATTGGTTGAGCAGTTTCTGCAGTCGCTTTCATAGCCATAATCATCTCATTAGTGGATACCGTTGCATCTTCATAAGACTTAGCATTCGCAGGTGCGCAATTTGATTGCTTTGCCAAATCAACTCCGACTTCCTTTCCCGCAAGTACTTTTAATACCTTCGCTATCGCATCTTTTTTTGTTTCTGCTGCATATTTTAAAACTTCAAAGCCTTGCACACCGGAGAAAGGAGCAAGACCATTCCCATTGGGAAGTTTGAACTCTGACAGTGATTTGAAGCCCAAGTTGATTTTTGCTTCTTTGATACCTGAAATAAGCCAAGGTCCACCGATAATTGCTGCTGCCTTTTTGTCATTGAAGAGCGTCGATACGGTATTATAATCGCCGTCAGCCTGTAACTTAGCAAATTTTTGATTATATGCTACTGCATCCTTTGTAGCCTGCAAATTAATTCCCGGCGTTGCCTCGGAATTGATGATGTAGCCTCCAAAGCCATTAATAAACGGAGCGACATTATAAGAGGTAGAATGTTGATTAACAACCGCATAGGTTCCGGCTTTTGTATCGGTGTTTGCTACCATGTATTGATATAAGTCATCTGTGGTAGTAGGAATCTCACCCTTCCACAAATCCTTATTATACATAAACAATAAGGTCTCAAAATATACAGGAAGCTGATATTTTACATCTTTATAGGTTCCTGCCTTAAGGGTCATAGGAAGCAAGTCAGCCAAATCCGTATCATTAATAATATCTGTGATTGGAGCCAGAATTCCCATTTCTGCAAAAATACCCACAGAATCCTGTGCATAGAAGAATAAATCTGGTCCATTGGCTGCATCTGTTCCATATAATTTAAGCTGATCCGTCAAACCGGATTTCTTTTCAAAGGCTACGGTAATCCCGTCTCCCTTTAATGTATCATTGACTCTTTGCTGGATAACAGCCATCGTAGTTTCATCGGCATCATGCCAAATTTTAAGTTCCACCGGTTTAGCAGTCTGCTCCGGTTTTTTGGTCACAGTCGAATTGCCCACTGCCACTGTCGGTTTACCACCTTCTTCGGTTTTACTACTGCATCCAACCAGACCACCTAAGATCAACAAAGTACATAAAATAATGCTCACAATCTTTTTCATAAAATGTCCTCCTTCAAATTTAGGAAAGCGTTTTCCTATTATGTATCTTCCAACAAGTTGTTTTTATTACTTGTTTGAGTTATTTTTACCATATATACTATTCATGGTCAATGTTATTTTAGCAAATATAGTTGACTTTGTAAGGAAACCGCTATACTATAATAATAAAACTGTGTATTATTTAGGGAGTAATAGTATGCCAACTACGATTAATGATGTTGCAAGAGAAGCTGGAGTGTCCACCTCCACCGTTTCTAAAGTTTTAAATAATTGGACCACTATCTCACCCGCAACCGTGGAACGGGTGAAGGAAGCAATTATCAAGTTAAATTACACACCAAACTCAAGAGCAGTAAGTTTTGCAAGGCAGACCACCCAAAACATCGTATTTTTAACCTCTATGGGAAAGGATGAGGCTTATCACAATCCTCATATGTTTGACATCATGTGCGGTGTTAACAGCACAATTGTACAAAACAATTATACTATGACTCTGGTTGATATTTTTAGTGATTCTTATCTGGGCGAATCCGTAGCTCGCGTCATATCTCAAAAGTGTGCGGACGGTATCATTATTCACGGTTCTGCCATCAGCAGGGAAATAGCGGATCTAATAACCAAGCAACAATTTCCTCATATTCTAATCGGTCATCCCGGTTTTGAATCCTCATTATGTTGGGTGGATACAAATCATGCGTTAGCAGGACAAACTGCTGCCGAGTACCTCATATCCTGCGGTTATGGTGATGCTGCTTTTATCGGCGGAAAGAAAACAGACTATATTTCCACTCAGAGATTAAAGGGCTTTCTTGGTGCTATGCATAGCTATGGATATCTGGTCTCACCCGAAAAAATCTGTTATACGGATTCATCCAAGGAAGAAAGCTATGCAATCACACTTGAATTATTAAAAGCAAATAAGCCTCCTCAGGTAATCATTTGTGAAAACAATATGATTGCACTGGGTACTGCCAAGGCTATTGAAAAAATGGGTATGGAAGTTCCTAAGGATATTGCATTTCTTACCTTTGATCTCTATCCCTATTCTGAGATCATTGATCCGAAACCAACAGTAATAAATATTAACGTATATGATATGGGGGCTCAAGCCGGATTGATGTTGTTTCGTAAACTGGAAAACCCTTCTCTGCTCATACAATCCTATACCACACTGCCTGTTGTTAACCCCGGGTTGTCAACTTAACGAAAATGGGAATAAATCTCCGGAGTCCGTTTCTCTGTTTTTATGCAGTATGCAGTAAAAGAGGGCTGTTGCAAAAATAGATGAATAATCTATTTTTGCAACAGCCCTATATAATAATACAAGTTTTTTATTCTGAATAAATAAATGGAGTTATATCAAATCCGGTTAAACTATTTATAATAACTTTAACCAAAAGTAAAAGCAGGGATATTCCTACTAATAGAAACACATATTTAATAGACCTATACATTATATCAAATACAGGAACTTTTTTTGAACCATAATAAAAGCTGTTCCCAGTCCAAGCGCGCATGCAATACCCATCATTTTTATTGAAAACAACCAATAAATGTTTACTTTTCCACTATTTATGATAGGAAGTAAATATCCAATAACATAGCCAATTAAATAAAATCCCCACCGCTCTTGAACACATTCTTAACTTTGTAAATCATTAATATTCGGCTTTCAAGTCACATTTATTTTACTTCATTCGGTTTATACTCTCATGCTTCTTTATTCTGAAAAAAATCAGATATTCCCTTATACAACAGTCTGGCAGTAAATTCAGCCATCTCTTCGGTGCTCTCCACCATACCATCCTGCAGCCACTTTTGAACCACATTTAGTGCACCAGTTATTGCAAAGCTTTGAAGATATTCACTGGTTCTGGAATCGATTTTTTGAAAATCTCTTAACTCCGTAATTGTCTTTTGCTGTGCTAAAATCATAATCTCTCTTTGAAAATCAGGATCACCGTTATCACTTAGCAGTACCTTACAAAGCTCCGCATTCTCTCCTATATAAATCAGTATTTGATTTAACCCCTGAACTGTTTTTGCATCATGTTTTTGAAAGCCATGGTGTTCAATATGCTTTTCGAACTCTGTAATAACTTCTCTTTCTAGTTTTTTCAGCAGATCAAACTGATCAGAGTAATGGGAATAAAAAGTGCTCCGATTAATATCAGCCGTTTCACACAGCATTTTAACTGATATCTTTGATATAGGATGCTCCCTCATAAGCTCAACCAGACTATTTTTGAGTAACATTTTTGTGTATTTTATTCGACGGTCTATTTTGTCACTTTTCATCTATTCTTCCTTTTCCACACTTTTTCTTTGACAAACAGTGCTTTTACAAATTATAAATTTTTTATTAATATCCAACACTTAGCTACCATTTTGTAGAGGATACCTCACTCTCATTAATACTGATGGTTGTAAACCCCCTTCCCGTGTATTATATTTCATTATTGATGATAAATCAACACTATGTCGTTTTTTACATACAACTATGTTATCGTTTGGTTATCCTTGTCCTCTTTAGGATATTGAACCTTTCTATCCTAACCTTTTCATGAACTGCAAGGATCTGGCGGTAACCTACTAAGTTGATTTTACAGCACGAACAAGAAAGGAGTTCCAACATGAAACACATACTTAAATACCGATGGATTATATTTTCAATCTGGATTATTGCAACCTTAGTACTTACCGTATTTCAGCCAGACGTTAATGCAATCCTAAGACAAAGAGGGCAAAATCCGATTAGCAAAGACAGTCCTTCTTCGGTAGCAGATTCCCTCTTAGAAAAGATGGAAACCACTAAGGGTACTAACAATATTTTAGTATTCTATGATAAAAACAAAATCAGCGATGAACAGATGAAAGAAATAGAATCAGCCATTAATTCTATCAAAGATCATCAATCTGACTTAGGAATCAATGAGCTGATTGATCCCTTCAATATTCCCGAGGCAAAGGATTCTCTCCTATCAAAGGATGGCACCACCCTCATGGTTAGCTTCAAGCTTGATAAAGGGGATAAGGAAGTGGATGAGATCCAAACATCCATTGATAACTATTTGACCAAGGTTAGCACCGAACATTACTTAACCGGTCAGGAATTCATCAATAATGATTATCTGAAGGCGTCCGTTGCAGGTGTAGAAAAAAGCGCGGTTTTAACCGTTATCTTCATTTTAATTATTTTGATTATTATGTTCCGCTCCGTAATCATTCCATTCGTATCCTTGATTGCTGTTGCCTTTTCCTATTTAACCTCTATGGGAATTGCAGCTCAGCTCATTGATAAGGTCAACTTCCCGGTCACTACTTTAACTCAATTGTTATTGGTTCTAATTCTCTTTGGAATTGGTACGGATTATAATATTCTTTTGTTCAACCGTTTTAAAGAAGAATTGTATAATGGTCTGTCAGTAGACGATGCAATTATTAAAACCTACAAGACCGCAGGCAAAACCATTGCCTTTAGTGTACTTACTATTTTAATTGCTTTCTTGAGCCTTATCTTTTCCGAATCACCAATTTATAAATCCGCCGTGGTGGTTGTAATTGGTGCAACAATGCTTTTAATTGAAATCTTAACACTTACACCTTTTGCTATGAAGTTATTAGGTGCAAAGTTATTCTGGCCTTCTAAGAGCACAACCGCTCATAAGGAAAGCAGAACCTGGGATAGTATCTCAAAAATTTCAACAAAGCACCCTATTGTTTCGGGACTTATTATTGCACTCATTATTGGTGCTTCCGTTCTCTTCCATCAGCAAAAGCTGAACTTTGATACAATTAGTGAGCTGGGTAATTCCTATACTTCAACAAAAGGCTTCTCAATTGTATCCGACCACTTCGGCAAGGGTCAGGCAATGCCTGTAACTGTTGTAATTGAAAGCGATAAGCCTCTTGATAACAATGATGCACTTTCTGCAATTGATACCATTACCGAGACCATCAAGAACATGAAGGGTGTATCCAAGGTATCTTCTGCATCCCAGCCGGAAGGCAAACAAATCGAAAACTTCTATATCGGTAAAAACATGAATACCGTTACCGATGGTCTTTCTCAAACAGAGGACGGTGTAACTCAAATATATGACGGCCTCAAACTGGCTCAAGATCAGTTAACTTCCGCAGATTTTTCCAAGGTTAGTGAATTGACGGACGGAACAAAAGATCTTAAGAACGGTATGGATGCCTTAACTGATGGTTTACAAAAAATCAAAAACGGAATTAATGACGGATCCACAAAATCCGAATCCATCACCAATGGTATTACAGCAATTAAGAACAATCTTAAGACCATGAACAGCGGCCTTTCCGCTCTATCCGATGCATACACAAAAATGCAGGCCGGTTATGAACAAATGGGAACCAATTATCAAGGTGCTGTTCAAGCACTCCTCAGTGTAAAAGATGCCCTTAGTCAAATGCAGATGCTACTTGGTGCATTAGGCCAGGCTCACGCAGATCTTCAAAACGACCCTTACTATCAGGGCTTAACACAAGCCATAAGTGGATTATCTGAGGGATTAACCCAAATCACTCCGGAAGGAATTCAAGCTTTAAATGCCGGTTATAACCAAGCAAATGATGGCTTTAAAACCGCCAATAAGAATTTAGCTAAGATTAACGGAGGTCTTTCACAAATTGTTGCTGGTCTTGATAAGCTAGAGAGTGGACTTGGTCAGGCTTCTGATGGTATGACAACCATTATCAAAAACATGAACAAAGTAACAAGCGGTCTTGATCAAATGGCAGACGGTCAGGAACAGCTTGCAACCGGTCTCGCTGGCTTTGGAGAATTCGGAACAAAGCTGAGTGACGTAAATGACGGCTTAAAGCAGATTTCTGATGGTCTTGACCAGACAAATCAATTCCTAACACAGTTAAACAACAACAAGACCTTCTACATTCCAAAGGAAGCGTTAAATGACGAAAACTTCAAAAAAGCGCTCGATATGTATATGTCAAAGGATCGCACGGTAACCAAGCTAACCGTTGTTTTAAATGACGATCCTTACGCTAAGAAATCTTTGGATACCGTTAGTGCGATTAACAAAACCATCTCTGGAGCCTTAAAGGGTACTTCCCTTCATAATGCCAAATTCGGTGTTTCAGGTCCCAGTGCTACCACCAATGATACCAACAACGTACTCAGCAAGGATCTAAATAGAATGATACTAATCGTATTGATTGGTGTATTCCTGATTTTATTATTCGTTATCCGATCCTTCTGGACACCTGTATTTATTACAATTGCGCTGGTTGGTTCCTACTTTATTGCAATTTTTGTTACGAATGGTATCTTCATTAACTTCTTGGGATATGCAGGGCTTTCCTCCTTTGTACCGTTCTTTGCCTTCATCGCTATTGTATCTCTTGGCGTTGACTACAGCATCTTCCTTATGATGCGATACAAGGAATACCCCGATATGTCTCCAAAGGATGCTATCATCACCTCCTGTCGACATATCGGCGGGGTTGTCACCGCAGCTGCGATTATCCTTGGAGGAACCTTCGCAACATTAATTCCTTCCGGTCTTGTATTGTTAATCGAACTTGCCATAGCAGTTATCACTGGCTTGTTAGTATTATGCTTTATCATGCTTCCGGTCTTCCTACCAGCAATGATTGCAATCACGGAGAAGAAGGATAAGTAAAATTTAGAATCACATGATAACATTAGCTAATTTCGGACATATCGTTGTCTCAAGATAAAATTCTCCAAAAGAGGAACCCAGTGGTCAAGACCTCTGGGTTCCTCTTTATGAAAGCTTCCATCTTAATGTAATTATGAATAACTCTCCTACTATTTTTGCTTCAACATTTCCCTTTAACTTTTCTATTAAAACCTTAGCAATAGATAATCCAAGACCTGTACTCTGCGAATTTCTTGTGATGTCTCCGGTATAAAAACGATCAAAAATATAGACTAAATCTTTCTCCTTCAATTGATTCTTATCATTAAGTAGTTCAATCACACATTCCCCATTCTGTGAATACAGATTTACACCAAAGGATTTCTCTGCATATTTTAAGGCATTTTGTACCAGATTATTAATAATTCGATTAAATTGAATTCGGTCTCCAATTATGTTAATCGGTTCCTCCATAATGTTTATATCAACCTGTATGTTCCTCTTTGCAAAGTCCTGATAATAGGCAACCACAACTTCTTTAATAATGGAACTAATCTCTACACGTTCATGAAGCAACGGATAATCGTTTCCCTCTATTCTGGATAACTCATAAAAATCTTGAATAAATCCCTGTAGTACCCTTGCGCGTCTCCCAATAATCTCTAGATATTCTTCTTTTTCCATATCTTCGGTGTCTTGATCCTTAATCAAATCCACATAACCAATTATAGAGGTAAGGGGCGTCCTAAGATCGTGTGAGATATTTTCAACCTCCCTGCGGATCTGCTCTTCCCTTCTCAGATATACGATATGCTCTTCCTGCCGCTTATTATACATCTGATTAATTCGATAAAAAAGACGTTCCATTGTACGATCCATCCTCAAGGCTTTCAGTTGACGATTAGTTCCCTGCATCTCTTCCATTTCATCCATCTGCTTACAAGCATTACGAATGCTCCAATGTAAGGAAAATAGTCGGGCAGCCATTAAAATACTGATTATAACAAAACCAACACAAACAAATATCATACTGACTGCACCTCTTTCCTTTCCATATGTTACCCTTATATAATTCTATAATAATGGTTAACCCTATCACTTTTAATATATGGACTTTCTTTTATTTCAAACTTTTTTAGCTACACAAATTTTCACATGATTTATGCCCTTCACTTGGCATCTATCATAGTCTTTCTGCTACAAATAGTTCCTGCTTTAAATTCACAGATATTAAGGCATCTTTTTTTCTTATCTTTTTTTCTTATCTTTTTTTCTTATCTTTTATTTAATCTCTCTCTTACGAAACAAAACATATCCCAAAACAACAAAGATCACCATCTCAACCAGTCCGACAATCCAATAATTTCTATATCCGTCAACACCCCATATTGTTGTTAAGGTATATTTTTCCACATCCAATTTTAAATTATTAATCATATTGTATGGAAGAATTTTAGAAAAATTTCTAAACACTTCAAATTTCATACCTAACATATTCGATACCATAGGAAGCGCAAATAGGACGCCAATGGTAGAACCGATTGTTGCTCCCGTTCCTTCAAAAGCAAATGCAAAGCAATTCGTCAATGCCAGAGAGAATAAGAACAAAGGAAGGCAGATTAAACAGGTTTTAAACAATAAATATAAGGAATCCAATCCGGAATTCTCAAGTAACATGTATGCGCTTAATACATGAATACCGATAATTAGAACAAACGCAATACAGGCATAGATAATTTGCACGATTAACTTCCCAAAATACAGCGTAGACCGTGTCATACCAAAGGAGATACTGTTCTTCATCGTATGATTGCTATATTCGTTACTAAATACTATATTGGACACCATGATGCACAGAAATAATATCATAATAAAACTAGTTACAATTAACGAAATGGAAAAACCTGTAGTAGCATAAGGAAACTTATTATCCGAAAGCTTAATGGAAGCAAGCAATACACTTGAACTAATTAATAACAAGGAACTGATTAACACAAACAAATAAGTTCCTTTCACACGCAAAAGACGATAAAGTTCGCTTTTAATATATCTACTCATGATCATTTCCTCCCACTAATTGAATAAAGTACTTCTCCAGATTGATATCCCTAACTATAATTTGATTCAAGGCAATATCATGATTAACTGCAATTTTACTAATCAAAGAAGGTTGATCTAAATATTCAAAAATTTGAATGGTACGTTCCGGTGTCACCTTATAATCTCTGCAGCCTAGTTTTGTTTCTAACAGAGCTGTCATCGCTTCAACCTTATCCACCTTTAATTCCAAATACTTATTGCACTCCCCAGCAAGTTCTTTGGCAGACAGCTGCTTCACCATTTTTCCCTCATGAATAAAGCCATAATAGGTTACCAAATTGGATAGCTCCGTTAAAATGTGACTGGAAATTAAAATTGTTATGTTCTTTTCGTGATTTAGTTTTAATAATAGATTACGTATTTCTACAATTCCAAAGGGATCAAGACCATTAATCGGCTCATCCAGTAATAATATCTCCGGTTTATTTAAAAGTGCTAATGCCAAACCGAGACGCTGCTTCATACCCAATGAGAAGCTCTGAAACTTTTTGTTACCTACCTCTGCTAATCCTACCTCTTCAAGTGCTTCTTGAACACATTGCTTTCCTGGAATCCCTCTTTGAATCCTATAGTATTCCAAATTCTGTCTAGCACTTAGTTTTGGATAAAAGCTAGGTATTTCAATAATGGATCCGATTCTCTTTCGAGCTTTACAGTTATCGCTTTCTGTTGATGCCCCAAATAGAGAAATATTACCCCCCGAGGAAAACGCCTGACCGGTGACTAATCGCAGCAAGGTTGTCTTTCCTGCTCCATTCTTACCTACCAAGCCATAAATCTCGCCCTGTTTAATCTCCATATTAATATCATCCAGTACGGTTATGTTCTTGTAGGTCTTTTTTAAGTTTTTTGTTGCCAAAATAATATCCTGCACTTGTAAGCTCCTTTCTTAAATTGCACTGTTTTCTTGTATCTGAACAATTACCAGTATAGTGATATACTTTTAACAAGTCCTTAAAAAAGTTTAAAGAAAGTATAAAGATAAATATAATTAAGGTAAAAAGGTCTTTCCTGAAAGTTCATTGGTAATTTGCATAGAGCAAAAGAATGAAAGCGTCTATAAATCATTATCCATTTTAAAGCCGATTCCCCAGATTGTTTTAATATAGGATTCTTCGTCAAAATCCTTAATCTTCTTTCTGATATTGCTAATATGAACGTTAATTGTATTATCTTCCCCGTAATAACCGCTTTTCCAGACCTCCTGATAGAGTTGCTCCTTTGTGAAGACTCTTTCCGGATAGGTCAACAGTTGAAGAAGAATATCATATTCATAGGCAGTAAGATTAATTAAATTCTCATTGACCACAACGGTTCTGGCTGATGGTTTGAGGATTAAATTCTTAAATTGAATTTCAACCTCCTCTTCTGGCAGCCTAATACTTTGTGTTCTTCGCAACAGTGCCCCCACTCTTGCTAATATTTCATCCCGCTCGAAGGGTTTCACCACATAATCATCCGCACCGCTTTTTAATGCATTCACCTTATCCTCTAAAGCACCTTTTGCTGATATAACCATAATGGGAGTTTGTGAGTTTTTTCGTATAATTTTAATTAACTCTTCCCCATTCATCCCCGGCAACATCAAATCTAACAATACTAAATCAAATGTATGAAGGGATAACAATAGTTTCGCCTCCGTACCGGAATACGCACTGACTACTTGGTACTTTTCTTTCTCCAAATATCTTCTCAATATCCGGTTGATATCCTCATTATCTTCAACCACCAATATGGTAACCTGTCCCATTAGAACTCCCCCTAAACTACATAATTATCCATATTATAGCTTATATCAGCGATTATGTAAAATAAGTATTCAATTTTATTGACTAGTCTTGCTTGGACAAGGTTAAGGAGTATCATAAAATTTATGAGTAAGTTTTACGCGTAAGTTTTATCAGTAAATTTTATGAGCAAGCTTTATGAGTAAGTTTTACGCGTAAGTTTTATGAGTAAGTTTTATGAGTAAGTTTTAGGCGTAAATTTTATGAGTAAGTTTTACGCCTAAAGTTTACGCGAATATTTATTCGTAAACCCAAACCATACGATACCCTAGGAATATTAACCCTCTAAACTATAGTCTTTCTCACTTATAATAAAATGCTCTCCTTCCGATAGCAATTTCTTTAAAATTGTCCATCACAAGGGGAGCATATGCATTTCGTGTATTTACGATAATGAATTATTTGATATAATTAACAACGTCCATATTTCTCTTGGGTGCATTTAATTGATCTTTCTCTTTGTAGCCAAAGGCCACTCCATAATATGGTTGATAGCCCTCCGGAATACCTAATTTTTTAACTTCATCCTCATGATCAAAGTAAAAACGTAATAATCCCAACCACACTGATCCAATATCCATGCTTTCTGCTGCGATTAGCATATTTTGAATTGCCGCTGAGCAATCTGCTGTCCAAGCCATTCCATCTTTTCTACCGGACACTATGATAAGGGTAGGGGCATGATAGGTCAGATGAAAATTAGGGTTTGAACCCATTTTGTGAATCCATTCAACATCAGATTTCTCCATATCACCTTTTGCAATTTCATTAATATGTTCCAAAAGTTCATGATTTTGAACCACGGTAAAGTGCCAGGGCTGGTCATTATGTGCAGTAGGGGCATAGATTCCTGCTTCGATTATCGCTTCGATGCTCTCCTGATTGATCTGCTCTGCTTTGTATTTACGAACGCTTCTTCTGTTTTTGATTACTTTTAACACTTCATTCATAGCAATTCTCCTAATAATTAAGTACTTATCTGTAACTGCAAAACAATACTTTCCCTAATTGTCAAGCAAACGGCATAACACTCAACACCATAAAACTTTCTTGCCAGCAATAGATTAATATTGTTCAATAGTTCAAATATATTTTAACTATTTCAATATAGCACATACTATTGTATAATACAAGGGAGCATTGATAAATTTAACTCCAACCTGTAGATATTTGTATTACTAATTGCTCTTACTCAAATTGTAGACAGGCTAGAGTTTATAGATTACAGAAAGGCACGGGTATTTTTATGAGGGAATTATTTCATCCAACGAGGGATCAATTAAGTCTGTCAACAGTATTAAACGCGCTTGGCGATCCCATTCGTTTGAATATTATTAAAACTCTTGCTTTACAAAGAGAAACCACATGTGCATGCTGTCAGATTGACATGACCAAATCAGCACTTTCTCATCATTTTAAGGTACTGCGTGAGGCAGGTTTGATTTATGTAAGAATAGAAGGAAAACAGCGTTTTTTATCCATCCGATACGAAGATATGGAAGAACGCTTTCCAGGATTACTTCATAATATTTTAAAAAATCTCTAACTCATGATTCAGTTGAGTCTGTTTATACTGTGGCAATGACAATTTGAACAAACTCAAACAATGTTTCAATGATAATGTACAAGATGTTCCAATTGATAATGTATAAGCTATTTCAATGATATTGTACAAGATATTCCAATTGTTAATGTATAAGCTATTTCAATGATTATGTATAAGATGTTCCAATTGATAATGTAACAAAAGTTGATATACCAAAAACTACACCGAGCCTAAAAAACACCCTATCTCTCAAATACGAGGGATCGGGTGTTCCTATATAATCATAATCCACAACCTATATCATATAATCAAAACCGGTAAATAAAAAATCAGTTTAATCGTCTTCTAAGTTTCTCCCAAACATAACTTTGAAAATAATGATATGCCATATCATAAATGAATAATGCACCTTGACCACCCACTATCAGGATCAGTAAAACTTGTGGGTTCAAATCCCCTGCATAAAAGAGTTTTGGTAAAAACAAGACTGCCGGTATATACATCAAATTAAATACAATATATTTAATCATCCAGGATAGATTACGCCGTCTGGTTTGGTTTTTTACCGCACTCAATTGATCATAGGAAAATTCTAAAATCAATAAATACATTCCCATTGCCGCAAAAGTAATACAATATAATTTGTTTGGTGCCAGCAAAAATCCTAAAATAAAGGCTGCCAGATAAAATCCAAAGGCAAATCGAATATCACTTTCTCGAAATGCAATTCCTACACAAAACGAGGCAGCTGCAAGCAAAAACAAGGTATTAAATTCCAACACTCCACTTAATATAATTAAAACCACACAAATGGATAGTAAAAGACCCATGAAAGATAATTTTCTCGCATTTAGATGCACGGTATAATATCTCCTCCCATACACTCACAACAGGAATCAGCACACCATAGGTCACAACACAGATTGCCTGTGCCTAACCCTCTTCCGTTGCCACCGTACATACCTCCACCATACGTTCCATAACCGCCATAACGATTATTCTGATAACGCTGACCTTGGGATTGCAAGTGATTGAGGAAGTCTCTGTATTCCTGATTATTCGGTTCCATATTTACAGCCTGTCTGGCGTGATCAAATGCCATTGACAGATTACCTATCCCTGCATTTGATACCGCGCTATAGTAATACCATCTGCCGTTACGAAGCGGGATTCTGGACAATGCCTTCAATGCCTCTGCATAATTACCGGAATTGATATAATTAAAGACGAGGGTCAAGTCATCTGAATCCTCCGAGCTATGATTCATACCGCTATATCCATTCTCTCTCTCTTGCATAATCTGACTGTATGCTTCCTGAACTTCTTTAAATTTTTCTTCTGCAAGACTGGAGAGAGGATTATTCACATAGGAATCAGGATGGTATTTCCTACTTAATTCTCGGTAAGCCTTTTTAATTTCTTCATTTGTTGCATTCTGCGATACTTCTAGTACCTTATACGGATTCGTTATCATTTCCTTGTTCCTTCCTTTTTAATCTATCATCATGTATTTTCTCAAATTTTGTCCAAACACCTTCATAAAGAATATTCCGAAGGATATCCGCATCCAATATGCAGGGAAGCTTTTCAAATTCATTACTGCACTGTGCTATCATCATATTCAGTAAATCCCTACAATATTCATCAAACCCTTCTTCTTCATACCTTGCTAAAAAGGGATTATAGCTGTTCTTCTTCTTGTCCTTCTCCACATCATCGTAAGCATCTATTATATAAATGTATTTACCAAGATAAAAACCGATTTTACGAAGCTGGTTCTCCCACATATCTATTCTGTAAACAAAAAGCTCAGACATCAGATCTCCGAAGCAACCTGATACCCTATCAATCTCTGACTCTTTCGCAATTTCGCACTCCTGCAGACGTTCTAAACTTTCCTGTATCTTAGCACACTGTCTGGGATAGCGCTTTTCTATTCTACGATAGTGATGTTCCAAGGTTATCGCTCCCGCAAGTCCCATCACACTTTTTTCATCCTGCCAATCATCTAGCAAATGATGATAGGTCAAAGCGATATTCATATCTGCTACATACTCCGTAATCTCATTACACAGAGTATCATGCTTTCGAATCGGATGAGTAATGCAACGATTTTGCTCTCTTTTTGTTTCACTTTCATATAAAGATGTTAACAATAGGATTAAAAAGGTCATATCATAAGATAAGGTCATTTGTCCGAACCGACCGTATCGTTCTTTTAGCGTTTTACATAAACCGCAATAATAAGCCTTATATTTATAAAAATCCTTCATCTTAAGCTCAGGCTTATTAATCACTACATAACCGAACATGTAACCTCCATCATATGGTACTCTAGCATAGTTTTTTCTATATTTTCTCTGAATTTATATAGTATAGCATAAATACTCCCTATTGAAAATGCTTCTAGAAAATATCATAAATTTTTCATAATTTTTTAATTCGAATTTATATATGGAAACTTATGCAGATTTTAAGTATTATTCACTTTGTTGTGCAATGACACTTCTAGCCTATAAAATGGTGAATACCTATAGTTTTGATTAATTTGATTATTTGTTTGTAAAAGCCTAATCACTGAGATAATCTATTGTTTATAATCAAAATCACATCCACTAAAAAATATGTGGTTACTGTAATTATCACAGTAACCACATAATCATTCGCGAAAATCCATTCTTACTTTCCAGGATTTCTACTTTAATCCACTTTATCTGGTACTCTTATCATATGGAATACCTTCTGCCTTGGGAGCTCTGGATTTCTTGGAGGTAAAGATTAAAACTAACATTGTTGCTACATATGGCAGCATTTTATAGTAAGTCTGATCTATCTTCAAATTATTCAGGAACGGTATTAATGCAACGGAGTATGCCAGTGTTCTAAGGAATGCAAAGAATAATGCCGCAAAGAAAATCTGCAGCGGTTTCCATTGACCGAAGATCATAACCGCCAAAGCAAGGAAACCAAAGCCCGCTACTCCTGTATGTCCATTGACATTACCATCCATAATTCCAACGGAATAGAAGAAACCACCGATTCCTCCGAGAAAGCCGGATATCGCCACACCACTATGTCTCATTAAATAGACATTAATACCTACGGAGTCTGCCGCATGGGGATGCTCACCACATGCACGAAGTCTTAATCCGAATCTTGTTTTATAAAAGATTATGGTTGCTATAATCAGAAACAATACGCCAATGTATACCGTAATATACGTTTTCTGAAAGAACAAAGGTCCAATCAGCGGAATTTTACTAAGGCCTGGCACCTGATTAATATAGAAGTTAACATCATTGGTAATTCCGTCGCTATTAAACTTCATTTTACTGAATAAGAGAACAACTGCCGGAATGAACATATTAAGTGCAGTACCAGAAATCGTCTGATCCGCTTTCATATTCACAGCCGCAAAGGATAGCAACATAGAATACACAATACCTGCAAGTGCAGCAATCAACATACCAATAATCAGAATGATTTGAGGATTTATTGAAGTACCACCGATAAAATACACGGTCAAACAGCCGAAGAAAGCACCAAATAACATAATACCTTCCAGCGCAATATTTACTACACCGCTACGCTCACTGAACATACCACCCAGTGCTACCAACAGCAAAGGAATTGCAACAGGCAGCATATTTTGAATCAAATAAATAATCGTATCCATACTCTATGCCTCCCCATTCTCTTTCGTACTATCCCTGCCAATTGTAGCTTCTGGTCCCTTAACTGCCTTTACCTTAGTACGCTTATGAAATAGTTTACCAACTGTTGCACTCATCAGCATAGCAAACGCAGAGAAATATATAATTACGGCGATGACAACATCAATGATTTCTGGCTTATATCCATAGAAAACACTTACCAAGGTTCCACCACGCTGAATATGTGAGATAAACAATGCAGAAAAGATGATACCAATAGGATTGGAGCTTCCAAGTAATGCAACTGCGATACCATTGAAGCCGTTTGCTGCAATGATGTTAATCGGTTCATAGGTCATACTGCTACCGGCAATAGCCGAAGGAGCAAGTATTGCAAAGGCACCACCAAGTCCTGATAATCCTCCTGCAATAATCATGGTTAGAATGGTATTTTTAGTATCATTCATACCGGCATATTTACTTGCATGCTTATTAAAACCGGTTGCTTTAAGTTCGTATCCAAAGGTAGTTTTATTTAATACAATAAATAAGATTACTGCAATTGCAATGGCAAATATTACGGATATATTTACATTGGAGCCCACAACCCCAAGGGAGGGAATCTGAGCACTCTCCGGTAAATAACCGGTTCTAGTCATATTTGGAACATACATCTTTGCATTTTTAATAATGAACATATCTACCAGATACATACCAATATAGTTGAACATAATGGAGGTAATTACTTCATGTACATTCAAAGCTGCCTTTAATAAGCCCGGAATAAAGCCCCAAAGCATACCGCCAAGCATACCTGCTAAAATACATACAATCCAATGAATCCCATCCGGCAGATCCCACATAAAGCCCACATACAATGCAAAGAACATACCGAAGGTATACTGACCGGAGGCACCGATATTAAAGAGACCCATCTTAAATGCGAAGCCCACAGAAAGACCGGTCATTAAGATTGGGGTTGCATAATAGAATACATCACCCAAACGTCCGAAACCACCGAACAACATGGTAGAAAAACCGTAAAAGGCGTTGGCTGGACTTGCAAGTAACATTACAAAAAATCCAAATATCAAGCCTAGAATAATCGCCAGCAAGGCCGCTGTCAAAGCTGCAGCTCCCTTACTTTTCATCAGAACACTTGCCTGTGTTTTTAATTTTGGAGAAAATGTACTATTTCGCATATGCATTCTCCTTTACATTTCGTTTTGCACCGGACATATATAGTCCAAGTTCTTGTATTGTAGTTTCCTTCGGGTCAAGTTCACCCACGATTTCTCCTTCGTACATCACTAAGATTCTGTCACTAACATTCATAACCTCTTCTAGTTCAAAGGACATCAGTAATACTCCCTTGCCTTGATCCCTGGTTTTGATCAACTGTTTATGGATAAATTCAATGGCACCTACATCAAGCCCTCTGGTTGGCTGCACCGCAATCAACAATTTATGTTCTTTGTCGATTTCTCTGGCAATAATCGCTTTTTGTTGATTACCTCCTGACATGCCTCTGGCAACCGACACGGGACCATGTCCGCTTCTTACATCATATTCTTCAATTAGGTTCATCGCATAAGAACGAACCTCTTTCTTCTTGATAAATCCTCCTTGTTGGAATTTTGGCTGCCAATATCTTTGCAGCACCATATTCTCTTCCAAGGAATAATCCAGTACAAGTCCATGCTTATGACGATCCTCCGGAATATGACTTAATCCAAGCTTAGAGCGTTCTCTGATTGGAAGCTTCGTTATGTCTTTTCCTTCCAGCGTTATTGAGCCTTCTTTCACTTTTTCAAGACCGGTAATTGCAGATATCAATTCCGATTGTCCATTTCCTTCAATACCGGCAAGACAAACGATTTCACCAGCCTTTACATTGAATGATACTCCTTTGACTGCATTTTTCTTACTAATTTTTGATGCCATCGTAATATCTTTCACGGAAAGCACTTCTTCTCCAATGCTAGCCAAGTCCTTCTCAACTTTAAAGCTCACATCCCTGCCAACCATCATTTTTGAGAGTTCTTCCTTTGAAGTATTCTTTATGTCTACAGTACCGATACCTTTTCCCTTTCTTAATACGGTACAACGGTCAGCAACTGCCATAATCTCATTTAATTTATGTGTAATGAATAGAATTGATTTTCCTTCCTTCGCAAAACCGCGCATAATCTCCATCAATTCATCTATCTCCTGTGGAGTCAGTACGGCAGTAGGTTCATCGAATATAAGAATATCATTTTCACGATAAAGCATTTTTAAGATTTCCACACGTTGTTGCATACCGACTGATATATTCTCAATAATTGCATCCGGATCAACCTGCAAGCCGTATTGCTTACTAAGTTCAATTACTTTACCTCGTGCTTCCTTCTTTTGCAAAAAGCCCATTTTACTAGGTTCTACACCAAGTATAATATTTTCTAAAACAGTAAATATCTCCACCAGCTTAAAATGCTGATGAACCATACCTATGCCCAAACGATTTGCATCATTGGGATTATCTATATTTACCTTTTCGCCGTTCTTTTTAATTTCTCCCTGTTCCGCCTGATACAGGCCGAACAAAACACTCATCAGCGTTGATTTTCCCGCACCATTCTCACCAAGAAGTGCATGGATTTCTCCCTTTCTTAATTGAAGGGTAATATCATCATTTGCCTTGAAGCCCCCAAATTCTTTGGTTATGTGAAGCATTTCAATTATATAATTTTCCATGTTTACCTCACTATTATCTTAAACTGTAGTTATTTGTGAAACCATCTCTATTATGTGGTTACTTTTCGCTCCTCATTCAGAACTTGGCATAATGATTTCCATAAATAATTCCGAGAAGGAGTATTCGCATGCGTCGAACTCATATCGTCAACTTTGACTGGGAGTGAATAGTAACATTATGTGCATTACGTAACAAAATTACAACACTTCTATATGGCGCAATTTCAACTTAAATTGATATGATAAAAGGGGGAAGGTTTATGCCTTTCCCCCTTTAGTCGCTTACTTACATAAGGCTATTTCAATTATGAAATTATTATCTTGCCTCAACTTTTACCTTAACAAGGCTAAGACCGTTCTTAAGCTCATCTGCTGTAGCAACACCACTTGCATCTTTGATTTCAATTTGACGTAAAGGCTTAACGGAATCATTTGCCAATGTTGCATAAACAGTATCGTATGCAGCTTTATCAAAGCTCTTGAATCTGTCAAAAGCATTTCCCTTAGAATCACCGATTACTTCGGTAGGAAGACCTACACCATTGTTAGAAGCATTAAATACAGTAGTTTTTGCTGCAAAATCATTCCAGTTGTTGTTCTTGTAGATGGACTCAAGAACAGATACAACGGATGCTCCAAGACCCTTCATAGCAGAAGTAACTACAGTTTCACTGTCATATCTTTGGTCAACGTCAACACCGATTACTTTAGCACCAGCTTCTTTTGCAGCTGACATAACGCTCTTACCTACAGAACCACCACAAGCAAAGATAACTTCTGTGCCTTCCTGGTACATAGTCTTTGCAAATGCTTTGTTTGTATCTGTTTCAGCGAAGTCACCTGTATAGTGATAAATAACAGAAACTGCACCATCACCAAGATTAAGCTCTTTTGCTGCTGCTTCAGCACCCTGAAGGAAGCCGTAACCATAAGCCTGTACAGCAGGAACAGCCATACCACCCATGAAACCAAGCTTTGTATAGCCATCTTTTACGATTGCATAACCAGCAAGGTAACCGGATTGCTCTTCTGCATACATAACGCTTGCTACGTTAGACTCAGTCTTATAAGTCTTATAGTCAGCGGTATGAGGAGCACCATCAAGAAGGATGAACTTAATGTTAGGGTACTTTGTTTGAGCCTGGTATACCGGTACTTCAAAAAGGAAACCAGGTGTTACGATAACTTTCGCACCTGCGGTTGCGGCGGAATCGATTGCTGCAAGATAACCTGCATCATTTGCCTCTTCCGGTTTGATATACTTGTGAGAAACCTTTTTCTCTTTAGCGAATTTCTCTACGCCTTCCCAAGCACCTTGGTTGAATGATTTGTCGTCAATATTACCTTTATCGGTAATAAGCACGATATCACTGGTTTGTTTTGCACCACAGCCTGCTAATAATGCACAAGCCAATGTAAGTGTCAAAACAAGTGACAGAACTTTCTTCATGTTGAAATTCCTCCCAAAATAATTTTACGGACAAGCCGGTCCGCTAGAAATAATTATAACATCATTCTGAATTTTATCAATACAAATAGTAAAATATAGAAGGATGATTGCACAAATTTTCCGTACAATTAGTAAAATAACTATCTGTATAAGATTAGAATGTTCATCTATTTAAAATTTATTAGTTTCATTAGTAAAATTATTGATTTATTTGGTATTTTATGTAATATCTAAGTCGAATTATATTTCCCTTAAAGTGAATTTTTCCCAACCCAATTTTCAAATTTGCCTACCTATCGATTACAATTAACTTCATATACTATTTTCAAATCTCAACTTTTAACGCAGCATCTCATGGCACTATTTCATCATTTCAAAGCACTTTATTAACTTTACTATCACCTTTGTATGGGTTATACTGTGTTAGAGTGAAGCGAATTATATAGATTGTTTTCTAGATTAAGTGCGTGTTGAAAGAGAGGAATTATTTATGAACATAGTTGTATTAGCAGGCGGAACCAGTTCCGAAAGGGATGTTTCCTTAGTAACTGGAACCATGATTTATAAAGCATTAAAAGAAACGAAGCATCAGGTTATCTTATTGGATGTTTTTTTAGGATATGAAGACGATTTGACCAATATATTTGAACTTGAGAAGGATTGGTCCGAAAATATTAGTGCAGTCAAGGAGCAGAACCCTGATATCAATCAAATCAAAGCTCTGCGTAAAGACAACTCAAATAATTTCTTTGGGCAAGGGGTTATTGAGATTTGTAGTAAATCAGACATTGTGTTCCTGGCACTTCATGGAGAAAACGGTGAAGACGGAAAGATTCAGGCAGCTTTTGATCTAATGGGAATTAAATATACCGGTACTGATTATACCAGTAGCGCACTTGCCATGGATAAGGCGATCTCTAAAGAAATATTCGAATACTATCATATACCGACTCCCATGGGTATCCACGTAAAAAAAGGTGATAAGTTTGAATGGAATCACTATCCCTGTGTAGCAAAAGTATGCAATGGCGGATCCAGTGTTGGGGTATCCATTGTCCATACCTTTGAAGAAATGAACAACGCCCTTAACCAAGCGTTTCGCTATGGGAATGATGTCATCATTGAGCAATATATTAAAGGAAGAGAGTTCTCGGTGGGTGTAATTGACGGAAGAGCTCTTCCTATTATCGAAATCGCACCACTGGTTGGTTTCTATGATTATAAAAACAAATATCAAGCAGGAAGTTCTGTTGAAACCTGTCCTGCACTGTTAAGCCAGGAGGTTACCCAGAAGATGCAAAAAATTGCAGAAGAGGTATTTGCCGCCCTTCGATTAAAAACTTATGCACGTATGGATTTCATGTTAAGTGAGCAGAATGAAATCTTCTGTCTGGAAGCTAACACTTTACCCGGCATGACCCCCACTTCTTTACTTCCTCAGGAAGCAAACGCTGAGGGGATGAACTTTTTATCTCTATGTGAAAAGATCATTGAGATATCCTTAAAAAAATACGTATAAGATCATCATAAATATATTATGGATAAGAAAGGCATGATCTCAATTATGAAAAATATGAATTTAACCCAAATAGCTGCTGCCTGTAACGGGAAAATCATCGGCACCTATGATAGCACCCAAGAGATTCGTGGAGCTGTAGTGGATTCTCGAAAGGTTGAAAAGGACTTCCTTTTCATCGCAACGGTTGGAGAACGGGTAGATGGACATGATTATATTAATACTTCTTTTGAACATGGAGCATTTGCAGCTTTATGCGAAAAGCTTCCTGAAGATGCAAAAGGTCCCTGTATCCTAGTAGAAAACAGCTTTATTGCCCTTAAACAAATTGCTTCCTATTATCGCTCCCAGCTTGATATTAAAGTAGTTGGTATCACCGGCAGTGTAGGAAAAACAAGTACCAAGGAATTTATCAGCAGCGTACTGGAACAGAAATATCAAGTACTGAAAACAGAGGGTAATTTTAATAACGAGATCGGTCTTCCTCTCACCATATTAAAAATCAAAGAGCATCATGAGATCGCAGTTCTTGAGATGGGCATCAGTGATTTTGGCGAAATGCATCGTCTCAGTGAAATTGCAAAGCCGGATATTTGTGTTATAACGAATATTGGACAATGCCATTTAGAGAACCTTGGTTCCAGAGAAGGAATTTTGAAGGCAAAAAGTGAAATTTTTGACTTTATGAATGAAAACGGTAGCATTTGTATCAATGGAGATGATGATATGCTTTCCACCCTAAAGGAAGTGAAGGGAATCACTCCCATTCGTTTTGGACTTCATCAAGGTAATGATGCATTTGCCAATGATCTTGTCACACATGGTTTATTCGGCAGTTCTTGTAACATTCATATAAATAAGAAGTTACAGGAATACACAAAGGATCATTACAACGACTCACATGAATTCATCCTCCCTGCTGAAGTTCCTCTTCCGGGTGAACATATGATATTAAATGCTCTCGCTGCCACCACTGTCGGTATCCTTCTTCACCTAACTCTTGATGAAATCAAGGATGGAATTAGCGCTGTCAAGCCAGTAGGAGGAAGAAGTAATATTATTAAGAAGGAAAGAATAACCCTTATAGACGATTGCTATAATGCAAATCCCGTATCCATGAAAGCCGCGATTGATCTTCTTGCCCAAGCGGACACCAGAAAAGTTGCAATACTTGGGGATATGTTTGAGCTTGGGGAACGAGAGAAGGAGCTTCATTATGAAGTAGGCAATTATGCAGCAGAGAAAGTAGATGTTCTTATTTGCGTTGGAGCTCTATCCTTTCATATGCACCAGGGGGCGATCGATGCATCAAAGGCTTCTCCCTCACTAAACCATATTTTCTACTTTGAAACCAGAGATGATATGCTTAGCAATATAGATCATATTTTGAAGGAACAGGATACCGTTCTTATTAAAGCCTCACACGGAATGAAATTTGAAGATGTCGTAAAATATCTGGAAAGCAAATAACAGCTGAAAACCTAACCTAGGGGAGAAATGTCCATACCATGAACTAATGGATTCATCATAGAGAGTGTTTTGTACGAAGCACTTGGAGCTTCAATTGTAGAATGATGAGCAATTATCATGGATTGTATGTTTTCTCCCT
This sequence comes from Bacillota bacterium, assembly GCA_023435895.1. Classification (GTDB taxonomy): domain Bacteria; phylum Bacillota; class Clostridia; order Lachnospirales; family Lachnospiraceae; genus Mobilitalea. The sequence goes on along the minus strand of JAEZLH010000031.1, from coordinate 50,216 downwards.
TATTAAAAGGGAGTCATTCCAATTAACTATTTACACAATATCCCACTTGTGTTATATTGGTTATGGAATCTTCATTCCATTCTGTTTTTCTATAGTTTGCACTGGCTTTTGCCGATATTTATTCCTCTCATTATTGAAGGGAGGAACCTATGTTAAAATTCTCTAAAGTCCTAATATCCTTTTTATTAAGTATCGTTCTTATCAGTTCTTATATTCCAACTCAAACTGCAACAGCCGCTATTACAAATCCCTTTTCCTTTGTCATCTTATCAAACTACAAATCCACTATGGATATTGGTGATGAGCTTTATATTTTGGCTATTACCTCTACTGGTAAAAAGGCGACCTGGAAAAGCAGTAATTCCAAAGTCGCTTCTGTAAATACCTATGGAATGGTTACCGCCAAAAAAGCAGGTACCGCATTAATTACCGCCAAAATCAAAGATGCGGAGGCATCCTGTGCTATTACGGTGAATAAGACTTCTGTTTATATCTCAAAATACGCCGTCTCTACGGAACGAGGTCGAACCTACCGATTAAGTGCAACTACCTCCAACGGTTCGCCCGTCACCTGGAAAAGTTCAAAAAAAAGCATTGCTACTGTAAATGAATATGGAACAGTGACTTCTCTTAAACCCGGTGAAACTGAGATTACCGCAACTGCTGACGGTACCGTTGTATCTTGTAAATTCACAGTGCTCTCTCCCAAGGTGATTTTAAGTAAATCCTCCATCTCTCTCTACCGGGGTCAATCCTTTAAATTAACCTCCGATGTATCCTCCGGAATCCCTCCAGTATGGAAGACAAATAAGAAAAGTGTAGCGACAGTGAATAAGACAGGAACCATAACAGCCATAAAACATGGCACTGCAATTATCACTGCTACCGTGGATGGTGTCTCATCAGAATGCCTCATTACTGTGTTACAACCTACTATCACATTAAGCAAATCGGAATTGTCTCTCAAAAAAGGGAATAGTACCGTGATTAGTGCAACAGTATCCTCAGGTAACACACCTTCTTGGTCAACCAGTAATGCTAATATTGTTACCGTTAATTCAAATGGAGAAATTAAAGCAATAAAAAAAGGAAAGGCATATATTTATGCATCGGAAGACGGTATAAAATCTCGTTGTACCGTAACTGTAACCGATTAATTATTTAATCCTGGAATAAATATCGCAAACTATAGAAAAACTTATTCCCTAATCTCTTAATCAAAGCATAGTTCTTTCATTAGATAATTAACTTCTATGGGTTTACTCATAAGGAACCCTTGAATATAATCACAGCCATGTTCTGTCAAATACTTTAGCTGTTCTTCTTTTTCAACTCCTTCTGCCACTACTTCTATTCCAAGTTGATGAGATAACGTGATAATGGGTCCAACGATTTGATTAATGGAATTGGGAGTTACAATCTTATCAATAAAGGTTTTATCAATCTTTAGTACATTGATAGGTAGAATCTGTAAATAGTTCAAAGAAGCATATCCGGTGCCAAAATCATCCAGAGCAATTCTAATTCCCAACTCTTTCAGACGATAAATCACATCAATAACATATTCCGGATAATTCATAAAAACAGACTCGGTTATTTCAAGCTCCAGGTAATTACAGTTAAAACCCGTTTTTTGCAATACTTTTTCAATCATGGATACAAAGGATGGTTCTATTATTTGCATTACGGAGATATTAACCGATATAATAGAGGCCCTATGGTACTTTCTATTCATCTCACCAAAGGTATTTAGAACGGTTTCAAGAATCCATTCTCCAATTTCGATAATAAGTCCTGTTTCCTCGGCTACTGGGATAAATTCACTGGGACTGATTAACCCCATCTCAGGATGTTTCCACCGAACCAGTGCTTCATATCCTCTAAGCTGCGTAGAACCTCTGACGTATTGCGGCTGGAATACCATATAAAGCTCATTATTGCGAATTGATGTCATTAACCCATTCTCGAGCCTCACTCTTTTCACTAATTCCTCCTGCATTTCCTTTGTATAAAACTGAAATTCATTCTTTCCGGAATTTTTTGCTTTTGATAATGCGATATCTGCATTGCGAAAAAGTTCTTCTGCAGTGACTCCGTCTTCCGGAAATTTTGTGATTCCAAAGCTAGCTCGAATAAAAAATTCTTTACGCTGTACCACCACAGCTTCACTCAAAATATTACGAAATTCGTCCAAATACATTAAGAGAGAATTACCCGGAATGCTTCTTCTAATCAGCACTACAAATTCATCTCCGCCAATTCGCCCAAGTATGTCCTCTTTATGACAGCAGCTCTTCCACCTTTGTGTAACCTGTTTCAAAATCTCATCTCCCACATCATGACCCATGGAATCATTGATTTTTTTAAAATTATCTAAATCCAGATATACAAGAATAAAACCTCTCCCATTCTCACTGGAATTTTCCGACAATAAATTAATTTGATTTAACATCATCTTGCGATTAGGAATTCCCGTCAAATCATCACAGTAGGCCAGATTATGAAGCAGCTCTTCGTTTTTTTGAACGATACGACTATACTCTACTACCTTTTTAATCTGCTTATTTAATCTTTCATTATAATGCGCGATTAAGAAAATAACACCTAAACAAGTAATGGATAGAATAGCTCCAGGAAGTGCTTCTGATCGGTTAAAAACCGCAGTAAAACATATGGTTACGAATAGTGTCAGGCTACATAATAACACCCCAATCCATCTGCTATTTTTGATTGGGTTCACTGTCAACAACACAATCGTTATTATCTGACCTTGTGCAATAATACCGATCAACGTGCTTTTATTAATCGCCTCTCCTAAAACCTTCGTACCCGTCCCCACATCGCTTAAAGATAATCTCATGGCCTGATAATTCAATACAAAATACAGTGCTATACAGCTACAAAGAAACACCCAATGAATCGCCTTTGATTTATAATGCGGGTACAACACATTTAATCTTTCAAAATGTTCTCTACTTGAAATTACCCTCATATGCACATTATCCTTCTCTTGGTATATTCCCATTAATTCCCATATATTAACATAATATCATAGAAATCGAGGTCTGTCCACTAATATTTCCATATTATACATATTTTCCATTGATAGCTTATACTTCCTTTGTTATAATGAATCTATCAAGTGCATAGGATGGAAATCAATGAATCTATTAAATTTAATTTCAAATCAACATGATTATTTTGATATAATAAAAAAGGAATGGCTGGAATCAAGCGATTCCTTTCCTGATTTCTTACATGAATTTAGAGCGGAAACAAAAAAACAAAACCAACTCTTTATTCAAAATTCAAGCCAAACACTTGGAAAACAGTTAAAACGCTTTCATAAACTGCCATTTCAAAAGAAACATTGGAAATCAAAAACTTATAGTTTAATTAAGGATTTATTATGGAATGAAAACGTGTTCTCGATTCACCAGCACATGAGTAACTCTGAAATTCAAGAATTCCAAAAAGAAATAGAATATTTTCTGACAGAAGTAAGATCATTTGCTCCAGAGCTTAACTTTAATGATATCGGTCAAGCTGCCAGAAACTATATCGTTTTTGCCATGTTTAAAAAAATTCATAATGATTCTTCAGGATATAGTGAAGCTGCCTTTGGTTATAGTATGCTGTACCCTTTTACGGATAACTATATTGATAGTAAAACTCATTCTTCCAGTGATAAAGCATCTTATAATCGCTTGATTTTTGAACAGATCAAAGGGTTGAAGCCCAAAGCTCAAACATCCCATCAACAAAAGACCTGCGCATTGATTGAGGCGATAGAAACTCAATATCCTCGCAATGATCATCCCGAAATTTATGATTTATTGCTTATGATGTTGGATGCTCAATCCTGCAGTCTTTCACAACAACAAAAAGATACTCCTCTCTCCAAAGAGGATCGACTTAATATTTCGATCTATAAAGGTGGCATCTCGGTATTAATCGACCGATATTTCGTACATAAGGAACTCAGTGAGAAAGACATTCTCTTCTATCTTGGATTTGGCTTAGTCCTGCAATTGGCAGATGATCTACAAGACATTAATGAGGATGATACAAAAGGTCATAGTACACTTATGACAATAGATACCGACGCTGTTTCTGAGGAACGAATTGTCAACAAGCTTCTTCATTATTTACATCATATCATGGAAGCTTATGCGCCAGAGAATATGGATTTTATGAACTTTGTACTATCCAGTAGCTATCTGTTAATTTTAACTTCTGTAATAGGAAGCAAAGAATTTTTCTCAGAGAGTTATCTGCGTAAAATCAACCGTTATCTCCCTGTAGAGAGTTCCTTTTTAGAACAGCTTCTTAATAATAGAATCGAAAACAGTGTTTCTAAAGTTCAAAAAAAATATATGAAACAGTTGGATGATCTTTTGAATAAATAACCGCCTAGGTAGCATCGCCAAACAAACTACAATATCAAAAAAGCGATATTGCTTTCTGCACTAACTGCAGATTCAATATCGCTCTTTTTACTTTATTCAAAGTTTTCAGCATTATTTAAACTGATGATGTCCTAACTTAAAGGTATAACCCTTAATCTTACCACTGAAGGATAAATATTTTGAAAAATCCTTTTTTTTGCCGTTAACCGTTATATTTTTTTCTCCACTTAACGCTGCTTTTGCTGCTTTAATACTCTCTTTTTCTTTTGCTGAAGTGAAGCCGCCTTTATCATAATCCTTTAATGCTTTATTCAGTGATCCGGTTCTTACTGGGCTGAATTGTGACTTCTGATAAATAACTCCCTTTACACTGTTCGGATAACGATTAGATCTTACTCGGTTCATGATTACAATACCTACTGCTAATTTGCCGTTATAGCTTTCCGATCCAGCTTCACAATATATGATAGCAGACATTAATCTTAAATCTGCCGCAGAATATTTTGCTTTTGTTGTCTGTATGGTAGTTTTTGCTGTTGTCTTAACTGTTACCGTTGTCTTAGTTGCTTTGTCCTGTGTAGTACTGGCAAATGCTTTTGCATTTGTAAAATCAAATAATAGAATACTGATAAACAAACACAAGATTATTTTTCTAAGTTTCATGGTATGCTCCCTTACGGTAGACTTTAAATCGTAACAAAGTCTATTAATTTTTTAAAACAAATTATTTAAGTTTTTAACAAATAGTTAACAACCTTGTAATAATTATACCATAAATAATTAAAATATCAAGTGTTTTATTTAATTTTTCCCGTGCTTTTAACTCTTTGTGTAATATTTACCAATTAATATATTATATAATTGTTAAAATATAATTATTCTGTAACACTTTTTCTTGTTGTTAACATTACAGAAAGAAGAATGCTTCCAACCAAAATAGTGAAGATAACTCCAAGAGAAATCAACAGTGGAATTTCTATATGGAAAAAGAGAACAAAAAGTTTTATTCCGGTAAAAGTTAATATCATTGCTACTCCATACTTTACATAAGCGAACTTTTCGTGAAGACTTCCAAGCAAAAAGTACATACTCCTTAGTCCCATTATTGCAAAGATATTTGACGTGTATACAATAAACGTATTTGTTGTAATTGAAAAGATTGCAGGGATGGAATCAATTGCAAACAGGATATCCGTAAATTCAATTAAAATCAGAATTGCAAACAATGGAGTTGCATAAAGTTTTTTATTCTTATGTACAAAGAATTTTTCTCCCTGAAAATCGTCTGTTATGGGTATTATTTTCCCTAAAATCTTTAGTACTTTACTATCTTGGAAATTTTCCTCCCCTTCTTTTTTCATTATCATTCTGATACCGCTTATAATCAATATCACACCGAATACGTATAAGATCCAATGAAACTTTTCTACAATAGCCACACCTAGTACAACAAAGATAAGTCTTAATATAATTGCACCAATGATTCCATAATTCAATACTCTACGTTGATATTCCGCTTTAATTCCAAAAGCCGAAAACACCATAATAAATAAAAACAGGTTGTCAATACTCAAACTTTGTTCAATAATATAACCACCAAAAAACTGAAGCGCTGCTTCTTTACCCTGAACAATATATACACCTACATTAAAACATAGTGCTAAACCAATCCAGAATATTACCCATAAAAGTGCTTTTTTCATTGCCATTAACAAATTCCTCCGATTCTTCTGCTTCACTATTTTATGTTTTTCTTACCTTGCGGTTTCTTCTATGAAGTAACCGCTGAAAACAAAAAGACCTTTAGCATAACTCTAATAAGAGCCATGCTAAAGGTCTTGCTTCCCATTTTGGAGTATAAAGCCAGGCAATCGTTGCCGGTTGTTGACTTTACAGCTTATAAGCTACTCCCCTTTATATAACGAATCTTATTCTAAAGGATAAAGCTTGTTCATGTCAATACGAAACACACTATCTAATAATTTAATAATGTTTATACTTATTTCATAATTATATCAAAATGTCAATCATATATTTTAAATATAGCATAGTGAACACATTTTTACGACCAAAAAGCTCCCTAAAACAGCCCTAATTCATCATTAACATAAATTTAACACATTCCTTGTGCATTTTTCACAATAACAGATGCATTTATTACCATTATTCGATATTCACTTGTTTATTTTAATTAATTTAATCTTTCTATTTGTAATATTATTATAAATATAGTATAACTATTTTATAAGGTTTTTTATAAGAAAGGAGATTACAAATGTTTACTACAGTTTTAGCATCAAACGGGTCAGAGGCTGACCTGCACATTCCTGATCTCAGTACACTCCAAAGCAACATTTTAATCGTGGGAATTGTAATTTGTGTATTAGGAATTTTATTTGGAGTCATTCAGTTTTTATCTATCAAGAAGATTCCTGCACACAAAGCTATGCTTGATGTATCAAAGACAATCTATGAAACTTGTAAGACCTACTTAATTCAACAAGGAAAATTCCTGCTTATCCTTTTCTGTTTTATCGCCGTATGTATAGCCTTTTACTTTGGCTATTTAAGTGGCAAAGGAGTCGGAGGTACTCTGTTTATTCTTTTCTTTACCGTCCTTGGTATGTTAGGCTCTTACAGCGTTGCATGGTTCGGTATGAGAATTAATACATATGCGAATAGCCGAATGGCATTTAATTCGTTGAAGCGTCAACCGATGAAATTGATGCAAATTCCTATGCAATCCGGTATGAGTATCGGCGTATTGTTAATCAGCGTAGAACTCTTAATGATGTTAATTATTTTGGTATTTGTAGATCGTTCATTGGCAGGTGCAAGCTTTATCGGTTTTGCGATTGGTGAATCCCTAGGCGCAAGTGCATTACGTATCGCTGGTGGTATTTTCACCAAAATTGCTGATATCGGTTCCGACTTAATGAAGATTTTCTTTAAGATTAAAGAGGACGACCCTCGTAACCCCGGTGTTATTGCTGACTGTACCGGCGATAATGCAGGTGACAGCGTTGGTCCTACCGCAGATGGTTTTGAAACCTACGGTGTTACCGGTGTTGCACTTATCTCTTTCATCTGTTTGGCAGTTGGAAGCAAATTAGGCGGAGACGAACAGGTATTACTTCAGACCAACTTATTAACATGGATATTCGTAATGAGAATTCTGATGGTTATCTCCTCTGTTGTATCCTTCTATATTAACAAAGCTGTTAGTAATGCTTTATATGGTAAGAAAGACAATATCGATTTTGAACGTCCTCTGTCCAATTTAATTTGGTTAGCTTCTATTTTCTCTATCGTTATTACTTTTATTGCAAGTTATTTCTTAATCGGACCCAACAGTGAAGTAGCAAGTATCGGTACCCATGGAGATTCCCTATGGATTGTTTTATCCATTATTATCAGTTGTGGAACCTTGGGCGCAGCGCTTATTCCTGAGTTTACTAAAATATTTACCAGTGTTAAATCCGCTCATGTAAAAGAGACTATTAATGCTTCTAAAGAAGGCGGCGCATCGCTTAATATACTTTCCGGTTTTGTAGCAGGTAATTTCAGTGCGTTCTGGATTGGTATGGTATTCGTTGTTCTTATGTTAATTTCTTATTTTGCAAGCACCTTCGGATTGGATAGCATCATGCTTTATCCTTCCGTATTTTCCTTTGGTCTCGTGGCATTCGGTTTCCTCAGTGTAGGACCGGTTACGATAGCGGTAGACAGTTATGGTCCGGTTACAGACAATGCTCAGTCTGTATACGAGCTTTCTTTAATAGAAGAGATTCCTAACGTAGGAACAGAAATTGAAAAAGAATTTAAATTTAAACCTGATTTTGAAATGGCAAAAGAATATCTTGAGGCAAATGATGGTGCTGGTAATACCTTCAAGGCAACTGCAAAACCGGTTCTGATTGGTACCGCGGTTGTTGGTTCAACCATCATGATTTTCTCACTCATCCTGATTATTCAGGAAACCCTTGCTCCTGGTGTTACGATTGAAAGCATATTGAACCTGTTAAATCCTTATACCTTACTTGGTTTCCTCTGTGGTGGTGCTGTTGTCTTCTGGTTTACCGGTGCAGCAACTCAGGCAGTTTCAACCGGTGCATACCGTGCGGTAGAGTATATCAAGAAAAATATCAAGTTGGATGAAAATGCAAGTCAGACTGCTGCAATCGAATCCTCCAAAGAAGTTGTTAAGATTTGTACCCAATACGCTCAGAAAGGTATGTTGAATATATTTATTGCTATCTTCTCCTTCGCTTTAGCATTTGCATGTATCTTTACACCTGCACTTGACGGTGAGAAAACAGCAGCTTTCTTTATCTCCTACCTGATTTCAATTGCAACCTTCGGTTTATTCCAGGCAGTATTTATGGCAAATGCCGGTGGATGTTGGGATAATGCGAAAAAAGGCGTTGAGGTTGACTTAAAACAAAAGGGTACACCACTTCACGATGCAACCGTTGTTGGTGATACTGTAGGTGATCCATTTAAGGATACCTCCTCTGTTGCGTTGAACCCTATTATCAAATTCACTACTTTGTTTGGTACTTTGGCAATGGAAATTGCGATTTCAGATAAGTTCACTAACATTGCTCCTTATGTGGGTGTATTCTTCTTAGTCGTAGCACTTGTATTCGTATGGCGTTCCTTCTATAGAATGAAGATTTCTGAACAGGAATAATTATTATTAATAATATTAGTGCCACAGGCTTAAACCTGTGGCACTTTTTTTGGCTCTTTTTCAAGAATAGGGGTAAAATTATTTTTAATTAACACCCTCAAAGAGCTGATTGATAATAAGATCATACTCCGATAAGTGATCAACCTTTTTAATCTTTTTGAGAAATTTCTCATCATTTGTAACCGTGGGTAACATAAAAATCCATAGTTCCTTCATTTTAAAGAGTACATTATGCTCTCCGGAAAGCACCGCCCTATAATCTTGGTAGAGCTTGTCATGAAATGCCTTTACTAACTTTAAATCCACTTTAACATGATTCTTGATTTCAGAGATCAACGCCGGATTCCCAAGAAGTCCTCTTCCAATCATAATCTTATCGATTTGAGGAAACTCCTTTGTAAACCGATTATAATCTTCAATTGATACAATATCCCCATTATAGCACAAGGGATTCTTACTAAGTTTTATGGCATCCCGAAAGACCTCTAGATTAGGTTTATTTTTATAATAGTCCTCTCTTGTTCTTGGATGTATAATTAATTCTTCCATTGAATAACGGTTATAAATTTCAATTAAATCATAAAATTCTTCCGGATCTTGAAAACCAATCCGGGTTTTTACTGATATCTTTGTAACAGAAGCCTCAAATATTTCTTCCAGAAATTGATTCAGTTCAAAAGGTTTTCTTAAGAAGCCGGAACCGCGATATTTGGATACCACTGTCCCTGAGGGGCAACCAAGATTTAGATTAACCTCTTCATATCCCAGTTCCTTTAATACCTTAGAAGTATGTATAAAATCCTCTGCTCGATTTGTCATAATCTGTGGAATCAGATTAAGCCCAATATTATTCTCGGGAAGGATATCTCTTAATTCCTTATTCTTTAGCTTTGCATTCTGACCAGGAACTACAAAGGGAGAAAAGTATTTATCCACATGATCAAAATATTCGTGATGTGCCCTTCTGTACGTATAGCCTGCTATACCCTCCAATGGTGCAAAATAAAATTTCATGTCTTGAACTCCTTTATGTTTCGTACTTTTATTCCAGCATTGTATATTCGAACATTTCATATTTCAAACTACTACCTTCCAGAATGTCCTGTGGTAGGAATGCTCTTGCCACCAATTTCAGCTCACCATCGATCTCATCAATTCTTTGAAGGTGTGCATATTCCCCGTCTATTTGGTGAACTTTATAAATTATCGTCTCCATATATTTGTTCTACTTATCCTCCCTGGTTTATTCTTCTGTTCGGTTCGCTAATAATGCTTCAATTCTTGGTGTACACCTTCTACCACCGCAGGGACCAGAACCGGCTCCGGTTGCTTTTCTTACTTTCTCCAGCGTATCCGCTCCATTTTCAATTGCTTTCTTAATAGTCGCTCTGCTAATTCCCTTGCAAATACATACCTTCGTCATTTTATCCATGATTTCTTCGTTTAAATCAGCCATATCAATGCTCCTTTAATTCAGTTATACGCAATTAGATTAATCATTCTACACTAACATTCTTATGCCTTTAAACTTCACCTAGTATTATTATGCCATATATCGAACAATTAATGGCATAACAGTTATATAAGGCTTCCTAATATTTTCACTAGTGGATTCCAGCTGACTCTTTTGAATGTCATCTCCGGCTGTCAAAAATCCAAAACAAATTAATCCTCTCACTTACCTTATTAAATATCCACTCATTTTACAATCCTAATGTACATCCTAATAACTCTCTTTATTATATAAACATATCCCCTGATTTTATTCAAGTTAAAACCGCAGAAACACTTCTTTCCTTCGTTTCTGCGGTCTATTAAATCTGTACTCAACCATATAATTCACCATGCTAAACCACTAATCTCCCGCGCTTTTCCGCCAATTGTATGGTAGCTTCGATTCCTGAGTTAAACTGTATGAAATCACTTTCCACTCCATCACTAAAAATAACTCCATTTTCAGGCATCAGGGATAATATTTTAAGTGGATTACGGTTACTAACAGTGCCGAATATAAGATTTGTACCTGTTCTTTTACTGGGGAACGGCTCCCTTACTGAAAAATATAAATAATCTGCATTCCAGGGCATCCTTTGCTCGTATATATCCGAATTGCTATTACCCATATATCCATTCCATATGCCACTTGCCCCCGCCAGAATACTCTTTAACCAGCCAGATGAGCCAAGTCCTGTAGAAACTATGATGCCGCTGGAAGAGTGATATTCCTCCATATCGCCCAGTCGAATATGATATCTTGAGGATATATGAGAACGTTGACCAATAAATAAGTCATTCACGGCATAGATGACCTGACCATCATTTAAACTAGCTTTGGCCATACTTACCTCTTTGACCTGCCTTCTTGATTTTAATACATCCCGGACAATTGACTTGATATCTGAAGCAGTAAAGGGAAGTAAAATTCCATCCCATCTGGCTGGATCAGGATTAACACCAATTAGTAATTGATCATCCAGATATTTTAAAGTATTTGCTACCAAACCATCCTGACCGATTACTACTACAATATCATTCTCACCGAAGATAAAATTTGGAACATGTCCCCTTTGAAGGATTTGAACCCTCCCGACACCTTCTAATTCCTGATAAACAATTTCCACTGACTTTTTATATTGAGTATCCTCTTGTAAGTAATCCGAAAAATCGCTCCCCATATGTTCAATATAGAACTTTGCCTGATCCACTGTATTATATCTGGCAATGAGTTCTTCCAACCTTGTTCTTCTTATAACCAGAATAATCTTTCTTTCCGATTCTCTCTCCATAACTACTTAGTTTCCTTCATCAATTCTTGTAATAAATCAGGAGAAATATTCAATTGGCCAATCTGTCCTGCCTTCTCTGCTAATTCCTGGAATGCCAAAGCAATTAGTTTATTCGGCTGCATCCCGATGCTTGCAAGTGACTGGATTACATTCGGATTAATATCTTGCAACGCATTCATAACAGAGGATAATTCATAAGCCTTTGCATCGGCCTCCGCTTTCGAGTTCAAGACGGTCAGTTCAATTAGCCCTTGTTTCTTTTCTTCCAGTGTAGTTTCAAAATCCATTTGTTCTTCCTTTAGCTGATTTTGCTTTTGTTGCACCGCTCTTTGTGCTTCAATCTGAGTCTCTCTCACTTGCTTCTTCTTATTCTCTATGGCTATCTCCGTATTAAACTCATTTTCTTTTACAAGTCTTTCCTGTTCAATGGAAGCATTTCTTCTCTCATAAATTGCTTCATCTGCTTTCTTAAGAAGTTCTTCTCTTGCCTGTGCTTCCAGTGCCCTGGAGGTTTCTTTATTTGGAAGGATTGCCAGAATGGACAAGCCCAGTATTTCAATGCCTAGCCTTCCTATTTCTTCATTTTCCTTAATCTCATTTAATATCTCTGTTGCTAATTTATCACTTGATTTAATCGCATCTTTTAATTGTAATCCCTCCAAGGTTTTCTTAGTTAGAACTCTTACAATATTGATTACTCTTTGTGAAAGCTTCTGAGGGTCATCGGATACGTATTTTTTGCCTTTCATATCAAGACTATAATTAAGTAAGCCTGCAATTTTCTTTTGATCCACGATTCGGAATGTTACTTGGCCTTGCACGGATACCGTCTGGAAATCAGCTGTTACCTCTTCAAAAATAAATCCAGAATCAAAGCTTCCGACAGGAATCACCACAATAGAGGTATTCCAAGTCAAATAATGAAAGGATAATCCTGCGCCTTCCTTCATAACCTTGCCATTTTTGTACCTCAACACATACTCATTCGGTTGAAATTTTATAAATCGAAATCCAAACATACAACATATCCTCCTTTTAATTAATTCTCCCAATCTGGGTTAAATAGAAATAGCTTCGAAGGTCTATGACCTCCATTCTCCGCATAATCCTGCGTTTCAATCACCATACCAGAGGTCTTTCTTCTAAAGTTAGCTTTCAGTAGTTGAGTGTCTAAAATTGTCTCGTATACTTGTTGTAGTTGGGTCAAAGTGAAGCGCTCCGGCATCAGATGAAATGCAATGTCCGTATATTCAATCTTATTTCTTAGACGTCCAATTGAATATGCTATTATTTTAGCATGGTCAAATGCGATACCCTCCACCTCCACTATTTCAGTTTTCTCCTGCTTTGTTCTCCCTTCAACCTGTTTGCTTTGTTTAATCATAGCTGAAAGCTTGCAATTATCATGGTTCAGGTTAAGCTGAAACCTCCTTTCTACTATATATCCATTCTCCTTTGTTATTCTTACTTCATCTATCAGCTTATAGGATACGTTAAACCACTTTGCATCCACTGCATCATCATTTGCCTGAATATTTAACAAGCTGCTATCTACCAGGGATAAATACGCTGTACTGATTACTCTCATACGAGGATCTCTGTCCACATCTCCGTAGGTGTATAACTGCTCCATATAAATATGGTCGATATTGGTTTCCGCTTTTAATTCTCTGTATGCAGCTTCATCCAGATTCTCATTGATATCTACAAAACCTCCCGGCAAGGCCCATTGTCCCTGAAAAGGGTGTTCCCCTCGCTTAATTAATAGAAGCTTTAATACCTTATCCGGAAGCAATCTATAGTTGTCATTATCCTCTTCTGTTACGGTGAATATTAGCATATCCACCGTAACAGAAGGACGTTTGTACTTATTGATATCGTATTGTGCTAAAAACTGCTCTTCTGTTTGTTTGTTAAGAATATCTTTACTTTCCATTTTGAAAATTCCTTTCGATGGTTCTATTCCTTATGTTATTATTTGTTTTTTATTGTCTCTTTCTTACTATCTTTTTTGTTATTATCTTTTTTGTTATTATCTTTTTTGTTATTATCTTTTTTGTTATTATCTTTTTGTTATTATCTTTTTGTTATTATCTTTTTGTTATTATCATAATAATACTATCATAAATAATTGTCAAGTTTTTTCCAAATTTATTTTTCAACATATCAAAAACCAACCCACAATTTTACATCATCTTATTTTAAAATTTCTCACCCTCCCCCTCATTAGGAAATTTATCTATATTCATCAAAATACTGACATATTCACAGGAATAATATGGTTAATATCACGCTTTTCGGTAAAATTTTTTACAAAAACGCAAAATTTTTTGTAGAATTTAATCACATTCTATGCTATACTTTTCGAGATAACAATTAAGGAGGGTTTTAATCTTGGAAAACAAAAAAATCATTCAAGTGGAAGAGAAGGTACCGTTGAGTTTAGGTATTCCGTTATCGATTCAGCACATGTTCGCTATGTTTGGCGCATCTGTATTGGTACCAATGATCTTCCATATCAATCCATCAGTCGTACTGTTAATGAACGGTATCGGCACTCTATTATTTATCCTTATTACTAAGGGCAAAGCTCCCGCTTATCTCGGTTCTAGCTTTGCTTTTCTTATGCCCGCAGGTGTGGTAATCGGAAAGTTAGGTTATCGTTATGCATTGGGTGGCTTTATCGCTGTAGGTATTGGTCTTTGTATCCTTTCCGCCATCATCTATAAATTTGGTGTAAAATGGATTGATGTTGTACTCCCTGCAGCAGCAATGGGACCTGTCGTTGCATTAATCGGTTTGGAGCTTGCAGGAACAGCAGCCTCCACTGGTTTAATCGTTCCCACTAAAGATGTACCTGTGGTAGATGCCAAAAATGTAATTGTCTTTCTTATCACTTTGTCTGTAGCTGTACTTGGTAGCGTTCTATTCCGTAAATTCTTTGCAGTTATCCCGATTCTCATCGCAATCGTATCCGGATATATTGCGGCATTAGCCACAAAAATTGTGACAGTAAATACAATTTTAGATGCACTAAAAACCGACTTTATTAGAATTCCTAATTTTCAGTTACCTCAATTTGATATTACCGCAATCGTTACCATCTTCCCGGTTATTCTTGTACTTACTTCCGAACATATCGGTCATCAGCTTGTAACCAGCAAAATTGTTGGAAGAGACTTAATCAAAGATCCCGGTTTACACCGCTCTTTATTAGCAGATGGTATTTCTACTACTTTATCCGGTTTCGTTGGTGCAGTACCTACTACAACTTATGGTGAGAACATTGGTGTTATGGCAATCACAAAAGTATATTCCGTACGAGTAATAGGTGGTGCTGCTTTAATCTCCATCTTGGCATCCATTATCGGACCGGTATCCGCATTAATTCAGACTATTCCCGGTCCCGTAATTGGCGGTATCTCCTTCCTGTTATACGGTATGATTGCAGCGTCCGGTATCCGTGTTATGGTTGACAACAAGGTTGATTTCAGCAAGAGCCGTAATTTAACTCTTACTTCCGTTGTATTTCTTGTAGGTCTATCCGGAATTTCCATTAATGTGGGTAAAGGTGGAGTAGCACTCAAGGGAATGGTTCTTGCATGTATCGTAGGTATGTTATTATCATTACTTTTTTGGCTATTTGAAAAATTCAACTTATTAAATGACAAAGAATAGTTCTAATCAATTGCATTCTTTCATATAGTTATGGTTGAAATTTCAACCACATATTTATGAAAAGCCTTTTGATAATCCTAAGTTGATTATCAAAAGGCTTTTCATATTTTGTCTATGGGTTCAAAAGGATTGCTTAGCAATCGGATACTGACATTTGTAGAATAATAAACCTTACTATACTGGGTTTATTAGCAGCTTGTACTAACTAATCTTAAAAAATTGAATTGCAGCTTCAAGCTTTCTTGCATCGCTCTCCAGCACTTTTGCAGCTGTTTGCAAACGTTCAACGGAATCCACTTGATTAATTGCAGTTGCATTTACTTCCTCCGAAGAGGCCGCAGTTTGTTCCGTAACTGCTGAAATATTTTGAATCGCCGTTAACATATCATCCTTTGCTGTTTCTATTGTTTTAACACGCTGCAGTATATCATTCAAATTCAGAGCCAGATCATTAACATGATGATTGATATTATCAAAAACTTGAACTGTCTTGTCTAAGGATTTGGTTTGGGATGCTACGATATGTTCTGCTTCCTCCGCGGTTCGAACGGTTTCATCATTCTGTGTATTAATATCTTTCACTGTAATCTGTATCTGTTTTGCAGCATTTACCGTTTGATCTGCAAGCTTTCTGATTTCTTGTGCTACCACCGCAAAACCTTTTCCTGCTTCCCCTGCTCTAGCTGCTTCTATGGATGCATTCAGAGAGAGTAAATTTGTCTGGGATGCTATCTCATCAATAATATTGACAAATCCCTCAATCTTTTTCGACTGTGCATTAAACTCCTGTATTTTTTGAATGACATCTTGTGTAATTTCAGAGGTTGCCTTTGATTTAATGCTTAGTTCGCTAATAATCTCTATGCCTTCCCCTGTAATATTCTGAGTATTATTTGCGATTTGTTCAATCTCGTTGGTGTTTGTATATACTTGATTAATTTGACCGGACAAATGAGACATCTGAACCAAACAGCGTTCCGTATCTTCTGATTGTTGAATAATTCCCTGACCAACTTCATCAATTGTCCTGGATATGCCCTTTGTTGTATCCAATAAATCATCGGCTGTTGAAGATAAATTCTTAGCGGAACTGCTTACTGTCCCTCCAACTTCCTGAACTTCACCGATCAGTGTTCGCATATCACTCATCATATCTGTTATTCCTGATGACAATATGCTGAACTCATCTTTCCGTTTTGTATCAAATTGTGCCGTCAAATCACCCTTTGATAACAATGAGATTGAGCGGTTAATCATTGTTATGGCTCTTGTTATCCCACCTGCTATAAAGATCACCAACAAGATTGCGACAAGACAGGATGCAGATACTAAACCGATACTCCAAGCTTTTATTTTTTGAACTTCTCCTAAGATAGTACTCTTAGGAATCAGCGCACAGACCATACCGTCTGAATCACTTAATTTGCTATAAACAAAAGCATAGGATGATCCATTATAGGTTTCATAAGAAAATCCATTTAACTGATTACTTTTTATGGTATCTTTATAAAAAGATAATTCATTGAATATGGATTTACGTTCTGTATTAACTAAAACTTCCCTTCCATCACCGGTTATATAACCCAATATACTACCCTTACCCAAGTTATATTTTGAAAACATATCTGTTATGCTTTTTGATGATATATCAAAAACAACATATCCCATTCCGCCGTTTAACTTTCGTATGATAGAAGTTGCATACTCATCCGTATTATAGGGTTGATTATTACTTAATAAGATTTTATCCAACTCCGAATGATTGCCACGCCAATAAAATTGGCTCTTTTTTTCTTTAAATTGCTTTCCAATATCTGAATCTAATATAGTTCTATATAGATTTTCGTTAATTTGTCCTGCTGTAGATATTCCGTAACCATTGCTTCCGATCAAATGAATGTCTGAAATAAAGCTATTCATTTGCTTCCCCAACGAAAGTCTGGCGCTAATATCCTCCACTGATTTCGGTGCATTATTATTCTCTTCTAAAGTTAGTTTAAAAAATTTACTAATGTTTAAATCAAGAGAGATTTCCATTGAAGACTTATCAATCATTACAAATCCCAAATTCAAATATGTACCGATGGCATTAGTGGTATCCTTTGCACTCCTTTCATATGTGTTCTTTAATGCCTTTTCTGAAGTATTGTAAGAATACCATCCGTAAACACCTAGTAAAATTACCGGAATTAATAATCCAATTGCTAATTTCACTTTAATGCTATGCAGCTTGTGCCATAGCGAAGGTTTTACCCTCTCATCCCTAGAGGGCGTTTTCTTACTTTCCGCACTTCCCTTCAAAAATTTTTTGCTTTCTTTGGAAGGTAAGAACTCCTTCGGTTTCAAACCTTCATCAGGTCTGTTAACACCCTTTTTCTCTTTTTTTATACTCATAACTATCCCCCGTTTCAATGTTACTAACATAAACATTTTATCATTGGAAATATTTGAAATCAAGTATATTCAGAGAAATTTAGTGACATTTAAACGAATTTTTTAAAATTATGAGGTTTTTGTTGTAATTATTTGCATAAATGGTATTATATTCTACAATTATTCGACATTTTTCTCATATAAATCCACGTAGCTTATTATTTTGAATCCTCCGGTAAAACACCTTCAATTTTATCTTTCAAATACACCCGTCCCTGAGGGATATTATTCAGATATTCCTCTCTGATTTGTAAATTAACTCTCTCTATTTCTTTCTTCAAATCATTTGCAGACAGTCTGACTGCGCCCTGTCCCAAAATTATCATCTGTTCCAACGCGTCCGAAGTTGCAACAATAACATGATGCTCCTCCGCAATTTGTTGGGTTATCTTCTCGATATACTGATCCGCTGTCTCAGCTTCCTTTGTATAAACAACATGAATATTATTGAACTCCTCAACTCTGCCGATACTACCTTTCACTTTGTAGGCATCGAACACAAGAATCAAATTACATTTTTTAAACCCCTGATAATTACACAGAATATCCATAAGTTGATTTCTTGCCGCATCCAAATTCTCATCAGCAAGTTCCTTTAGCTCATTCCATGCGAATATAATATTATAACCATCCACTAGCAGATATTGATCCTTATGTTGAGTTTGTGATTTGGATTTTCTGTTGTTATGATATACCTCACTCATATTATTTTTCTTTTTTTCATATCCTAGAGCTTCCGAGGAATAAGGGAGCCTTTGTTTTATTGGTCCAAAGGTTCGTATAAAGATTTCTTCCAGTTCCTTATCTTCTGCAACTCTGTCTTTATAGGAAACACCTTTTCCTTGTATCGCTATTTTTTCCTCAATCAGGGTGCTATCGGGGATAACTCTTTGTTCATAACCCACATGCATATAATCTTCAACTTTATCCCAACTAACCAAAAACCCAGTACCCTGACTACAGAACACGGAACCGGTGGGATTTTGAACATCTTCTTCACTGTCATATTTTATCGTATCGATTATTTCCTCAGCGTTATGACAGGGGGAATAACCTTTAAGAGTAAGGTAAAGTCTCCCTAAACCCTTTGTAAATGCAAGAACTTCTTTATGATATCCTTGCATCCTAACAACCGGTGCACTTCCGTTGATAATAGTCATTCCATCCTTCATTTCAGAGATATCAAATTCTCCACTCATTCTTTGTATATCTGATATGGCTCTCCCTACACATTCGGACGGAAGTTCCAATTGGTATTGATAATATGGCTCCAGTAAAACACCTTTTGCCTTTTTTAGTCCTTGCCTTACAGCACGAAAGGTTGCCTGTCTAAAATCTCCGCCTTCCGTATGTTTCAGATGTGCTTTCCCATTCACTAATGTAATCTTTATATCTGTTACCGGTGAACCGGTCAAAACACCGGGATGTTCTCTTTCCTCCAAATGACTTAAGATCAGTCGCTGCCAATTCCGATCCAATATATCTTCTTTACAATTACTCTGAAGGATAACACCTCCTCCCGGCTCATTCGGCTCAAGAAGCAAATGAACTTCAGCATAGTGACGCAGAGGTTCAAAATGACCAACACCCACAACACTATCAGAAATTGTTTCTTTATATAGAATACTTCCATGCTTAAAATCAACATTGACTCCAAAACGTTCCAAAATAATGCTTTTTAGAATTTCTACCTGAATTTCCCCCATTAGTTTCACATGTATTTCATTTAATTGCTCCAACCAAAGGATTTTCATTTGTGGATCTTCCTCTTCTAAATATCTTAATTTTGCTAACATTTGAAATGCGTCACACTCCTGGGGTAATACAATCTGATAGCTAAGCACCGGTTCTAAAACCGGAGTATCTGCACCCATTTCAAAACCTAGACCTTCCCCGGGATATGTTTTTGTCAAACCGGTCACAGCACAGAGTTCTCCCGCCTTTACCTCATCGATAGTTTCATACTTTACGCCCGAATAAATTCTTATTTGGTCTATCTTTTCCTCCCAAATATTTTGACTTCCCATCCCCGATTTATTACCGCCAGAAAGCGTATTTTTCACCACCAAACTTCCTCCGGTAATTTTCATATAGGTCAAACGATTGCCTTGTTCATCTCTAAGTATCTTGTACACCTTTGCTCCAAAGTTATTAGGATACTGGGGGGGTTCTGTAAATCTTGATAAAGCCTGCAAAAACACCTCTACTCCGTCCAATTTTAATGCCGAGCCAAAATAGCAAGGGAAAATTTTACGGCTAGATATCAACTGCGCGATATCCTCTTCCATAATCTTTTTCCCTTCCACGTATTTATCCAGCAAGGCTTCATCAAAAACAACCAGATTCTCCAGAAAGCTTTTCTCTGAAATGTCCTCATGAAATTCCAAACATCCATCACTCAATTGCATGTTTAAATCCTTAATCACTTCTTCTTGACTAGCTCTATTTAAATCCATTTTATTAACAAATAGAAAGGTTGGAATCTGGTATCTTTGAAGCAATCTCCATAAGGTCTTAGTATGTCCTTGCACTCCGTCCGCAGCATTGATTACAAGAATCGCATAATCAAGTACCTGCAATGCCCGCTCCATCTCCGCAGAAAAATCTGCATGTCCCGGAGTATCCAAAAGTGTTATATTCATATCATCATAACTAAGTTCCGCTTGTTTTGAGAATATAGTTATCCCTCTTGCCCGCTCCAAATGGTAGTTATCCAAAAAAGCATCCTTATGATCCACTCTGCCGAGTTTTCTTATACTTCCAGTTATATAAAGCATACTCTCCGCTAATGTTGTTTTGCCGGCATCTACATGTGCCAATATTCCAATTACCACTTTTCGCATTACCTATCTCCTGTTTTTCCTTCTTGTTCTATCTATTGTGCTAAAATCATTCTTCTTTAGTTTTTCAAACTAAGCTGATTATTCCTAACCAAGGTACCCAGCATAATGTATTAGTTCCTTGTATTATTTTAGTTTTTCATACTAAGCTTATAATTCCTAACCTCTTGTGTGGCAGGAATCATTTCTTCTATGGTTAAAACCTTTGAAAGAGTCTATCTATATTTCTCATTACTTCATTTTCGTTTTGACTAATCACCCTATCCAATCATAAAAGATAAATACCAATATGGCAATATTAATATCTTAAAACAGAATTCCATATTCTTAATGCACATATACAAAAGCCCCGCTTTCAGGTGAAAACGAGGCTTTCGTATATAATATATAGATTAGAGTGTCAAAGGGTCTGTTTATACTCTGACATAGGCGAATTGCATAAAGCTAAAAGATTCATGCAATTTATCTATGGACTCTGTTGCAAGACCCTTTTGACACCCTAATCTATATTATCTAATCAATTTTTACATATTACTTTTACATATTACGAATCAAATCATGTCCTTAACAAATTAATGATTGCTTGAGGGATGGAAGAGAGTGGAACCTGCCTTTCTACCGCACCCACATCATAGGCTGCCTTGGGCATTCCGTAAACCACACAGGATTTTTCATCCTGTCCTATGGTTCTTGCTCCTCTTCTTCTCATTGACAATAATCCTCTTGCTCCGTCGTAACCCATTCCGGTTAATATTACTCCAATGGCATCTTTACCAGCTTCCTTTGCTACCGAGTCAAACAACACATCAACGGATGGGCAATGACCATTTACTTTATCATCGTTATAAACTAACACCTTATATTGATTGCCAATTTTTTTCAATTTCATGTGCTGATTGCCAGGAGCTATCAATACCTTGCCATTCTCAAGATAATCACCGCTTTGTGCTTCCTTCACATGCAAGATAGTTTGATTATCAAGACGTTCTGCAAACATTTTTGAAAACATCGGCGGAATATGTTGTACCACCAATATTCCAGGAATATTTTTCGGTAATTGCATTAAAACACTACATAATGCCTCCGTTCCTCCAGTTGATGCCCCAATTGCAATAATCTTATCCTTATGAAACCCATTATCATGTTGAATAACCTTTGTTACTGCTGGCTGGGAAGTCTTTACTTTTGAAGAAGCAGCTATTTTAATTTTTGATATTAGTTCATCAATAAAACTCTGCATACTTGCGGAGGACTTTTCCACTGGTTTTGCCACAAAATCTACCGCTCCTGCATCCATAGCATCAAATACATTTTTGTCAAGCCCACTCACCATGATCACAGGGATGGAATATTGAGGTAATAATCTTCTTATAAACTCGATCCCATTCATCTTCGGCATTTCTACATCACAAGTCATAACGTCCGGCTCATATTCTAAAATCTTATCTCTAGCCTCAAAAGCATCAGACGCACGAGCCACAACTTCGATATTATCATCCATACTGATACCACGGATGATCGCTTCTCGAACGACAATGCTGTCATCCACAACCAGCACTCTGATATTTCTTCTCACCATTATTATACCAACCTCTATACCTATAGAGTTCTTTCCCCTGATATCTTTAATTCTTTCGATACACCGAAGGCATGACATATTCAAAATCCGAAGTAAAGCGGTTGATTGTCTCAGAATGACCAAGGAATAGGTACCCCCCTCGTTCTAACGAATCATAGAACTTTTGTATCAATCTGTCCTTTGTATCATTATCAAAATAAATCATTACATTCCTACAGAAAATCACATGCATTTTTTTCTTGAAAGGGAATATTTCTTCCATTAAATTGAATTTACGAAAGATGACTTCACTCTTAATAACGTTGTTAACAATCCAATTTTCACTATCAAACTTTTTAAAATAATTTTGCTTCCAATGTAACGGAAGTGGTTGTATTCTTTCATCACTATAAATCCCTTTTACCGCTGTGTCTAATACACTCTCTGATATATCGGTGGCCAGTACTTTTCTGTCCCATAACATCTTCTCACTACCGAAATATTCATCCATTATCATCGCTAAGGTATAGGCTTCTTCTCCGGATGAGCTGGCTGCACACCAGATCCGTAGATCTTTATTCTGCACAGATTTATGTAAATAAGGAAGCACCTTTTCCTGAAAGAACTTAAAATGATCTGCTTCTCTCATAAAAAAGGTATGATTCGTTGTTACTTTATCAATTAAACGTATTGCAGCCTGACCAGTAGGGTCAGAAATCACATAGTCATAATATTCGGAAAAATTGTCACATCCTACGTCGGCTAATACACTTTGAAGTCTACCTGTAAACATTAATTTCTTTTCAGACTTTAAGTAAATGCCATAGTTTTTTTTAATATATAATGAAAATGTACTAAATTCTTTATCCGTAATTTCTATCATATTATCCTCTGAATCAATTCCAGTTTTTCTTTTATTATAATTAATAACAAGGGCTTCTGCCATCGAAAAGGGGGGAGAGATAATGACAAAAGTCCTTGTCCTTGCTAGCTAAAAAATAGTGCATTCACGCTTTGCGATTAGTATTTCCCAAAATCCTTATCGCTTAATATAATCTGCTTATGATTTTTATCTGACTTATTCATTCTATTGTCGTTCTTATTTCTCTTTGTTTCTTTATCAAACTTACCATCCATCTTATTATGTACCGTATTGGAATCATCAGTAACTAACTTGAATTTTGAAACTTGATCTTCCAGTAACATGGCTTGACTTGCTAATTCCTCACTGGCTGCTGCACTTTCTTCCGAGGTCGCAGAATTGGTTTGAACCACGGAATTCACTTGAAGGAGACCTTGATTTATCTGTTCAATCCCAACAGCCTGTTCTTTTGATGCAATGGCAATATTACCAATCAAATCCGCAACATTGGCTATCCCGTCTACTATTTTATTAAGGGCTGATGCAGTATCGTTAGCAATCTTCGTTCCGCCTTCCGACTTTTTAATTGATCCTTCAATCATTGCAGTTGTTTCCTTTGCCGCATTAGAAGATCTCGCTGCCAGGTTTCTTACTTCTTCTGCTACTACTGCAAAACCTTTTCCATGCTGGCCGGCTCTTGCAGCCTCCACAGCAGCATTCAGTGCAAGTATATTGGTCTGAAATGCTATATCATCAATCACTTTTATAATTTTAGATATATTCATCGAAGCATCGTTAATCTCTGCCATTGCCTTTAACATTTCCTTCATCTGGTCATTACCTTCAACAGCACTTACTTTGGTTAATTCCGTAATGCGATTGGCTTCTTTTGCATTGTCTGCATTCACCATTGTCTGTGCAGCAATTTCTTCTATGGAAGCGGACAATTCACTAACTGAACTTGCTTGTTCCGTTGCTCCCTGTGACAAGGCCATACTAGAATCGGATAATTGAGTGGAACCGGCAGAAACTTGTTCCGCTGCAATACTAATATTGTACATTACCTCATTTAGGTTCGAAGTCATTTTACGAAGCGAATGTGCCAGTATTCCGACTTCATCTCTAGCGTCATGTTCGATTACCACTGACAAATCGCCATCTGCTACTTTTTGAGCTGCTTCCACCATCTCGACAATCGGTTTACTGATCATTCTTGCAATCGTGATTCCCAGTACCATGGCTAAGAATATGCCAATCACTACGATTACTACGAGCATAATGATTGTTGATTGAGAATCCTTGGTATATTGTTCTGATAAATCGGTTCCCATATCATTCTTCAAATCAAATAATTCATTGATATATTTCATTACATTTGTAACAAGCAGTGCACTGGAATCCGCAAAAAGTAACTGATTCGCACTCTCTAATTTCCCATCCAATGCATCCTGAACAATCAAATCCTGTACTGGTTTATACTCAGACAGTGCTTTTTCCAAATTACTGTAGGAAGTATTTCCTTGTTCTGTTTGAAGACTTTTTTTGAATTTCTCCAACTCACTGGACATGCTATCTTCATAACCTTCAATTTTTTTAGATATCTCTTCTCTCTTAATTTTATCATCTGTAATTACAATATTACGCAATTCCACTCTAATCTGTTGATAATTAATGGATGCATTTGCTATATATGCAAGTGGAATGCCATAACCCTCATAAAGATCAGAATATTTCTTATTCGTCTGATCCAGATTATAAATTCCAATTCCTCCGACTATTCCAGTTATAAATGCTACAAGAATAAAAGCCACGATAAGCTTTGCTCCAATTTTCATATTTTTATACCATTTCATCTTTTTCCCTCCATCGTTCAAAATCACACTTTTAAAATCAAGTTTTCATAGCTAACTTTTCACTATTTTTCAAAAGTATTGCTCCACATTTAGTTTACAGTACCGTTGACAAATCAATATCCTGTTCCTTAATCAGTCTACTACAGTCTAAAAGTAATTTTACTTCATCACTTACCTTACCAATTCCCTTAATGTATCGATTTCCTGTGGAATTAATGTCAGGCGGAGGAACAATCTCCTCTTCTGAAATAGTTATCACCTCTGAGACATGATCTACAATTAAACCCACTGATATATCTTCCAGCTCAACTACAATAATGCAGGTTCTATCGTTGTAATCTTCCCAAGTCTTTTTGAACCGAAGTCTAACATCCATAACAAGAATTATTTTTCCCCTCAGATTGATAATTCCTTTCATATAATCCGGCAGTTCAGGTATTTCCGTAATTGGTTGAATTCCTACAATTTCTGTCACATACCTTATTTCAATTCCGTAGACCTCTTTCCCGATTTGAAATGTTAAATATCTACCTTTCAGTGTGTCTTCTTCTTGTTCTAACATTTCCGCCTTAGTATTTTCATTTGTAGGCATGTTTCACCCTCTCCTCTCAACATTTGTCAGAGTAACAAAAGCATAATATAATCTTTCCTGCTGCAAGACTCCTGATACAACTCATCAAAAACTCATTATGATTTTAACGTCAAACCGAACCTCTCAATTACCTCAGTTAACTTATCTGTATCAATTGGTTTCGCAGCATACGCATCACAACCGATTTCAAAAGCTGTTTGAACAAGATTCGTTTCTGCCAATGCAGTAGTCATAATTACCTTTGAACGCTGCTCTACTGGAATACCTTTTTGATTTTCCATGTCACGAATTGATTTTAATACTTTTACTCCATCCACTTTTGGCATCATAATATCGAGGCAGATTAAATCATAATGTTTTTCTTCCTTTATTGATAGCAAAAATGCATCTAGTGCTTCTAGACCATCGACTACCAAATCACATTCTCCGTATCTGCTAAGAAATTTAAAAAGAAACTTCCTGCTGACTAAATCATCCTCCGCTATTAAAATTCTCATTACTGTTCCTCCTTTATAGCATGTAACTCATTTTGTAATGTCTTAAACTCCAAAATCATTGCTTTTATATGATTTGCTGCTGCATCAAGATTACCTCTTCTTGCAGCTAGCTCAATTTTGAACGATAAATCTTTTAATTCGATAAAGTCATATCTATTTGTAATACTTTTTATTGAATGAGCTATTTCCTCTATCATCATAAAATTTTCCATCTCAATTGCATTATTTAATAATTTAATTTTTTCATTCATTTCGGCAATGATTTGTTTTAAATCGGAATTTAGTATCAGGTTCTCATAATTTGTATCCTGCAATTGCCCGTTACTACTTACAAATGTGCTATTTGTACTTGAGGTAAATAACTGATTACTATTTGAAGTGATACGCTCAATGGTATGATATAATTGATTTAAATCAATTGGCTTTGAAAGATAAGCATCCATTCCAATTGATAAAAACCGTTCCTTGTCACCTTTCAGTGCATAAGCACTAATTGCTATAATAGGCGTATGTCTTATTCCTGTTTCTAACGCCCGAATTCTTCTTACTACATCCGCTCCGCTCATCTCCGGCATTTGGATATCCATAAGAATCAAGTCATACTGTTTTTGAATATATAATTCGAGGGCTTGGAGACCGTCCGATGCTAAGTCTACTTGATAACCCCGACCATTTAACATTTTTACAATTACCTTCTGATTTGTCACATCATCCTCAGCTAAGAGGATTGATAACTTTTTGGAGGGTAAAGGTATTCCAATAATTTTCTTAATGCTGATATCAAGTGCTTGTCCGATATAAAATGGTAATTCAAAGCGGAAGGTACTGCCAACATCCTTTTTACTTTCTACTTTGATATTGCCTCCCATAAGTTCTACCAGATTCTTGGATATGGAAAGACCCAGACCGGTTCCACCGTATTTTTTTGTAAAGGATTGTTCCACTTGATTAAAGCTTTGAAACAATTTTCCCATATCTTCAATGGATATGCCGATTCCAGTATCCTGTATTTGAAATTCTAACGTAATCTGTTCGTCGGATTTCCGTATGGTTTTTATTATTAATGAGATGATACCTTTTACCGTAAATTTCAGTGCATTACTCAGTAAATTATTGATTATTTGTCTTAAACGATTGGGATCTCCAATAATATACTTTGGAATGGAGGAAGAAAAGCTATACATCAATTCCAGGTTTTTTTCTTCTACTCGGGGTGAATATGATTTAATTAAATCTTCCACCAATTCTCTTAAATCAAAAGTAATGTTTTCAATGGTTAATTTTCCTGCCTCCATTTTGGAAAAGTCCAGAATGTCATTGATTATATTTAATAAAGAATTAGCACAATTTTTGGCTGTTTCTAAATTATCACGCTGTTCACTTGTTAACTCTGTCAATAACGTAAGATCAACCATCCCCATCATCCCATTGATTGGTGTCCTGATTTCATGACTCATATTAGCAAGAAATTCACTTTTTGCACGATTGGCGGCTTCGGCAACTTCCTTTGTGGATATCAGTTTTAATTCTGACTGCTTCATTTCTGTGATATCCGATATAATCGTTACCAAATCATTCATATATGGGCTGTAAATCGAAATAGAAAACCACTTATTATAAATTGGAGAATAAAACTCTTCCACATCAAAGCTTGTTCCAACTTCTAGCTCATTATAATGATTCTCCATGATACCAATTAGCATTTTCCGAAATAATTCTTTATAGTAATTACCAGCTTCCAAATCCTTATGTGTCTCAAATAAGGATTCAAATGCTTTATTTACATCTAGGAGCTTCATGTCCACAGGATAATTATTTCGATCATATATCAATGTGAAGTAAGCGTATGCGCTTTTCATATTCATAAAGAGATAATAGTACTTCTCTTTGCTAATTCGAATATCCTTTTCCGCTCTTTTTCTCTCTGTAATATCTCGAATAATGCTGAATAAAATCCGTTTGTTTCCAATATGCATTCCTTGGGAACTAACTTCAACTTGAAAGGCTGTACCATCTTTTTTCTTATGCTTTGTTTCAAAGAAGATTCCTGTTTGCTCCGCTTCCTTCATCTGAAGGCTGGTCGAATCCCAATCCTCACGCATTGTCCTTATATTCATACCACGCAGTTGCTCCATCGTGTATCCATAGGTATCAACTGCTGACTGATTGGCCTCCAAAATCTGTCCGTCAAGGTCTATTAAAAATATAATATCTCTGGCATTATTTATAATCTTTCGATATCGCTCAAGGTCTGCTTGTGCCTCCTTTAATTCCCTGATATCTGTTAATGTCATAACACAGTTTCTTTTTCCATTCACCATAAGAGGGGCTACACTGACAAGAAGCCAATGTTCACTGCATATTCCCCCATTGCAAAACTGTTTTTCTACTTCGAATTGAGTACTCTCTTTTCCATACCTAATCGCCTGATTAATCGCCTTATTCAGCTCACAGTTGGCACATTTTATTCCATGACCACAACCGCTACTATCACCAGTACTTCCAGAGCATCCAAAGGATTCCCCAAAATGTTTACCTGTTATTTCCTCCATGTTCCTTCGTATCAATTGAAGAAATGCGTCATTTGCCTGAATAATTCTCAGATTTTCATCCAAAGTAACCATTCCCACCGGAGCATGATCGAATATGGTTTTAAAATTTTTCTTTTCATTGATATGGTCTATTTCAAGTCTTTTTAGTCGATTGATATCACGCAGAATAATTACGACGCCAATACTATTGTTCTCACTATCTTTAATGATGGAGAATGTTGCTGATACATATTTCGTTCTGCCATCTTCCATCTTTATTATGGTATTATTCTCCAATCCTGTGATCGTATTGTTACGGATTACATTTTCTAATGGTCCATTTACACGATTATTCGTTTCGGCATTATAGAATTTCACCACTACGTCAAACTTCTTAGCGATTGCTGCTTTCAAACCAATTTCCAAAATCATTTCAGCTATTTGGTTCATGTATAAGATCGTTCCATCCAGATCTGTTGAAATTACTCCATCTCCAATACAAGACAACGTAGCCACAGCTAATTCTCTCGTTCCGATCTTTTTTGTAATCGATTTCATCCATGCACCTCCATTTCTTTTCCACTAAACCGTCCATACATTACATTCGTTTACATATGAATTAATCCTGCCACATCAAGGATTAAGCTAATGCTTCCATCCCCTAAGAGTGTACAACCGGAAAGTCCCTTCACTTTATGGTACTTGAGTAAGTAAGTGGGAAGTACCTTTACCACAACTTGCTGCTGCCCCAACAGCTCATCAGCAAACAAGCAAACTCGTTGATTATCCTGCTCCACAACAATAATAATTCCGTCTCCAACCTCCGTAACCGTTGTTTTGGCATTAAAAATTTCATGGAGTCTTAAAATCGGATAGCAACAACCACGAATCAGCAACATTTCATTACCATCCGGATCCGTTATTATATTCTTTATATCAGCTCTTAAGGATTCCATAATGGAAGCGGTTGGAACTGTGTAGCAGGCATTTCCCACTTTTATGTTCATACCATCAATAATTGCCAGTGTTAACGGTATCGTTAAAACAATCGTAGTACCCTTTCCCTGTGAACTGTTTACTGAAACTGTACCACCTACTGCTTCAATATTCTTTGATACAACATCCATTCCTACCCCTCGTCCTGAAAACTCAGAGATATTATCATTTGTAGAAAATCCGGCCAGAAGAATCAAATTAAAAATTTCACGTTCCGTCATTTCATCAGGATTCTTATGCAAGATTCCCTGTTCATAGGCTTTTTGTATTATTTTGTCCTTATCTAAGCCCTTTCCATCATCTCTTATTGTAATTAATACGTCGCTGCCTGAATTTTTAGCTTCCAGAGTAATTGTCCCAGTCGGCTCTTTTCCTGCTTTCACACGTTCCTCTGCAGATTCAATCCCATGATCAATTGCATTTCTAACCAAATGCATCAATGGATCCGAGATATGCTCAATAATATTTTTATCCACTTCTGTCTCTTCGCCAATAATACTAAGCTTTACCTCTTTATTAAGCTGTCTTGACATATCTCTAATAATTCGATTCATCTTCTGAAAGGTGGAAGCAAGCGGTACCATTCTTATTGACATAATAATATCTTGCAATTCACTGGTTACCTTATTCAAGTGTTGAGATGATTTTTGAAAATTATCCAACACCAGTCCCTTTAAATCCGGGTTCTGGATTACCATTGCTTCTGCAATTACCATTTCACCAACCAAATCCATCAGTTTGTCTAGCTTAGTAACGCTAACACTAATCATGCTGTGAACAGTATTTGAGTGGATTGATGATTTTTCCGCTTCTTTATAAGACATATGTTCATCATTGATACTTGGTGTTTTTATGACATTCGTTATATCCGGCTTTTTATCAGAAGCGTGTTCATTTCTTATTCTCTGATATTCTTCCTCTCCAGAAAGTTGAACCAGTTCCAATGTTCTTAAAAATATTGTCTGCTGAAAGAATTCATTCATATGATCATAGCTTTGATCTGCTTTAAAAAATAATGTAAAGCCATGCTGTTTAATAAATTCTTGACTTTCTATATCATTCTCAATAATGTGCTCCGGAACCGAAAAATACTCATCCGTGTAATCTTTAATATTATGTATAATTGTGTAGGCTCGAATGTTTTCCATCTCACAGCCTTCATCAAAAAAGATAATTGCTTTAAATGTGTTTTTATATTCTTTTATTGTTGTTTTATTCTGACTAATATAATATTGCTGTGGTCGATCTTGTTCCTTTTTTTTGTTCTTTGCAATTTCAACAAAGCCATTGGATAACTTTAATTCACTTAGGAACTCTGAGAGTTCTTCAATTAGAGTGGTAGCACTGCCATCCGGAACATCTCCTGCCTTAATCTTCGTCAGCTCCACTTTCACAAAATCAATGCATTCTAAAACATAATCAGATAGGACAGTGTAATTAATTATTTCTGGTTTCTGCTCACGAATAAAATAAAAAACATCTTCCATCGTATGTGCCAGGGTTGAAATATCATGAAACATCATAATAGCGGATGAACCTTTCACGGAATGCATGATTCGAAATATCTCATTAATATCATCTTTGGCATAAGCGTTTTCTTTTTCGCTACTAAGAATTAACTGCTCTAGTTGCTCCATAAATTGTGATGTCTCAAAAATGTACATATCAAGCATTGGTTCATTTGTAAAAAAATCCGACATCTTTCAACCCCCCGTTATATCAATCAGATTGATAGTACTTTTCTCATAGTATTATAAACATATTCATCTTTAAAAGGCTTCACGATAAAACTTAATGCACCCATCATTATCGATTCCTTTACCATCATTTCATCCCCTAATGCTGAAACAATTATCACTTTGGCTTTATTATCAATTTGTTTAATGCGCTTTAATGCTTCTATTCCTGTCATATCTCCCATAGTAATATCCATTGTAACTAAATCAGGCTTAATCTCCTTAAATTTTGTTATGGCCTCTGCACCATTGCCGGCTTCATGGCATTCAATTCCCCCTACTTTTTCAAGAATTGTTTTTATTGTCAGTCTCATAAAAGCTGCATCATCAACAATCAGTACTTTTTTCATGATTTATCCTCCTGTAAAATATTAATACATTTTCTAAAAGAATTACCCCTATACCATTAATACTTTTTGCTTAAAATTTGCTTTCAATACAATATCCAAAGCGGATATTGTATATTGCTTTAAAGAAAATTTTCTACCAGTGGATCTCCAGTGAAGGCTGACCCCCAGTAAAATACCACTAATCACATCCACCAATTGCTCTTCTTTGGTATCTTGGGACAACAACCCATCTGCTTTCGCCTGTGTGATTAATTCCATCATAAACTTGAAACGTCTGCTCAAAATTTCAAGCACCTTGCCTTCCAAATCTTTTTCATAACGCAAAGCATCAAACAGTTGTAGTATGGAAGTTAGTGCAGGATAATTCTCATAATATTCAATCGTTGCCGAAATATAGAATCGTATTGCTTCACAAGCATTTAATTCCATTAGCTTGACCGAATGAAATAAATCCTCATCAAATTTAGCGTAATAATCAAGCACCGCAATCAACAAATCGTTTTTGTTCTTATAATGTCGGAACAAAGTAGCCTCCGATATATTTTCTCTTTTCGCAATTTCTCTGGTTGATAACCCCTGAATCCCTAGATCATCAATAATGTCTATTGTTGTAATAATTAAACTGTCTCTTCGATGTATACCGAATTCCTTCATTTTTTCACCTACCGTAGTAATCACTTACTCCTATTATATCGTGTCGAAATATAATGTCAATATTTATCTAATATTGTCACATTAAAAGAATATGTCATTTATGTTTAAAAATGAATATTCTTAAATTTTCTCTCTTTTTATATACACTTATTTACATTAATATATTATAATTTACATATATAGTTTGCTTTATGTCCTGTTTTATGTGCATCTTTTATATTTTTATTATTATTTTTATTCTATTTATTTGTGCATATATACAGAATTTTTCACATCGGTACTTTATACCCATATACAGTTGGTTTTTTTGTTCTTTACCCTTATTTTTAAACCTCAGGATACATTCTATCATTCTTTTTGTAGATCCGTTTCCTCCTATAATACAACCTGCCTTCTAAACTTCAGCTCATTCTTATGATCTACTTTCGTATTGTTAACTGACATACCGTCTTATAATATATTTCAAATATACAGCTACTCTTTAATCTACTTAAACATTTCACTAGCAACTCTTTCTTATCTTCTGTTTTAATAAAAGAATTATTCATAGGACCTATATTCTCTAGGAGACTTTTCTGTGATTTTTTTAAAATTTCGATGAAAGCTTCTTAAGTTTTTATAGCCGCAGGAAATCGCTATATCCCCTATGGGTTGATTATCATTTTCAAGCATATAACAAGCTTGTGTAATTCGATAGTGATTCAAATACTCGGTAAATGGTATCCCCATTCGCTTAACAAACAATTTGGATAAATAGGGATAATCATATTGAAGATGCTTTGCAACCTCTTTCAAGGTACAATCACCTGAATAATTCTGTTCCACATAGAGAAGAATTCGATAAAGGGTCTTCATTTGAGAGGACTGCTTTATGGGTTCGAATTTCGAATGATTTACCAGCTCTGCACAAACTGCATACAGAAGGCTTTTTTGGCTGTATAGCGAATTTAGCTTCTTGTAATCCAGTAT
The DNA here is from genome assembly GCA_023435895.1 of Bacillota bacterium. Lineage (GTDB taxonomy): Bacteria > Bacillota > Clostridia > Lachnospirales > Lachnospiraceae > Mobilitalea. The sequence goes on along the minus strand of JAEZLH010000031.1, from coordinate 16,779 downwards.
TCCATCATAATGAATTACATGATTTGTGGGTACAAATCCCTTATAACTTCTGTAAAAGTCTCCAACCAACTCCGGGGAGAATAATACAATCGTAATCTCTGAGCTACCCACAGTCTTAAATTCATGCATTTGGTTGGTGAATACAAAGGCTATGTCGTGCTTATGAAGTTCATATTCCTTCCGATCAATGATTACGGATACCGTTCCCTCGTTCACATAAATCAATTCATAAGCTCTGTGAAAATGAAGCGGAAAATTATAATTTTTAAGCGGATAATAGCAAATAAATTCCTTATCAGCCACACCATGTCTTTCAAAAAATGCCATAAAATCATCCCTTCCAATCAGTTTAATAATTTATCAACACGAATATTGTCCTAAATTATACTATAGAATGAATAGAACTGTAAGCATAAATTATATATAATTATGACAAAACCTATTATAAGGAGGGCTATAAGAATGGAATATCATGTTTCAAAACAGGGTACTGATTTAGGGTTAGGAACCGTACAGGAGCCATTCCTGACTATCAATAAAGCTGCTTCCCTAGCAGTAGCGGGTGATTCGGTTATTGTACACGAGGGAGTTTACCGAGAATGGGTTAAACCAAAATACAAAGGGCTCAGCGAGAAACGCCGTATAACTTATCAGGCTGCAGAAGGTGAAAGGGTTATTATCAAAGGCTCAGAGCAAATCAAGAGATGGGAAACCGTTGAAGGAAATATATGGAAAGTAGTTCTTCCCAATTCCTTCTTTGGTGAATACAATCCATATAAGGAGCTTTTATTTGGTGATTGGGTGGTAACCATAGAGGAGCCAAAGCATCTAGGAGAAGTATATTTGAACGGAATGTCCTTCTATGAGGTTGATGCGTTTGAAAAATTAAAGAATCCTCCTATGCGAACTGAAGTTAAGGATTTTTGGAGACAGGAAATGGTGCCAGTTCATAATCCCGAGCAGACGAAATATGTCTGGTTGGCAGAAGTGGATGAGAACAACACTACAATCTATGCTAATTTTCAGGGAGCAAATCCCAATGAAGAATTAGTTGAGATAAATGTTCGAAGATCCTGCTTTTATCCTGAAGCAACTGGAATTGATTATATTACCGTTAAAGGATTTGAAATGGCTCAATCTGCATCCCCCTGGGCACCTCCCACTGCCGACCAGCCAGGTCTTCTGGGTGCAAACTGGAGCAAGGGTTGGATTATCGAGCATAATATCATACACGATGCAAAGTGCAGCGCCATTAGTCTTGGGAAAGAAGCTTCCACCGGACACAATTATCGTTCTATTAGAAAGGACAAACCTGGTTATTTATATCAGCTAGAAGCAGTCTTTACCGCAGAACGCAGCGGTTGGAGTAAAGAAAAGATCGGCTCCCACATTGTTCGCTATAATACAATCTTTGACTGCGGGCAAAATGCAATCGTGGGACATCTTGGTTGCGTCTTCAGCGAAATTCATCATAATCACATTTATAATATTGACTTAAAAAGAGAGTCTTACGGCTATGAAATAGCAGGCATTAAATTCCACGCCGCTTTGGATGTTCATATTCATCACAATAAAATCCATGATTGTTCGCTGGGTATCTGGTCAGATTGGGAGACACAGGGCACCCACATTAGTCAGAATTTGTTCTACAACAACCAAAGAGATTTATTCGTTGAAGTAAGCCATGGTCCCTATGTAGTAGACCATAATATCTTAACCTCCGATTATGCCCTAGATAATTTCTCAGAAGGCGGAGCTTATGTGAATAATTTAATCTGTGGTAAAATGCGACAGGAAAAAGTATTAGACCGTGCAACCCAATACCACCTACCTCATAGCACAAAAGTAGCCGGTTTCTCCTGTATTTATGGTGGAGATGATCGCTTTTATAATAATATTTTTATAGGTGCCCCCGGAGTATCCGGTACTGGAACCTCCCACTATAATGGATATAACACTTCCCTTGAAGAATTTATTGCTAATGTTCACAAAACCCATGGTGACCATGAGGTATTTCAACACGTTGAGCAACCTGTTTACATCAACAATAATGCTTATTTCAATGGAGCAAAGGCCTTCGAACGTGAGGAATGCAAATTGGTGGATGCAAGCTTTGATCCAAATGTTAAAATTACTGTGGAAGGAGATGATGTATATCTCTCCATTGAACTACCTGATAGCTTTTCCAATCATACAGGCGAAGTACATTCTACCGCAACCCTTCCACGAGTACGTATAGTGGATGCGGATTTTGAACAACCTGATGGAAGCGAATTAGTCCTTGACCAAGATTATTTGGATCACAAAACGCTTGATTCTTCCTCTCTTGGACCAATCGCAGACTTAAAAGCAGGTAAGAATTATATTAAAGTGTGGTAATGATACCTTTCTCTAGAAAACTGTTGAGAAACGAACTACACGGCTATAGGTATAAATATAGCCGGATAGTTTTATTCTCAACAGTTTTTTCATTGTTTGCTCCAAAAATAATCTATTTTCAATAAAATATATTAGTAATTTGATTTGATTTTTAATGGAATTTCAAAAATGTCATGGTATAATATAAAGATATTATCTAAAAGGAGTTTTCATCAACATGAAGATTATTATATTAGGCTGTGGCAAAGTAGGGTCTGCACTTGCCGAACAACTCGATTGTGAAGGTCATGAAATTACATTAATTGACAACAAAGCATCTGCTATTCATAATACTAATAACACCTTGGATGTTCGAGGGGTAATCGGAAATGGCGCTAGTTATAACGTCCAGCTTTCTGCTGGCATTGAGAGTGCCGATTTGCTCATTGCTGTCACAGGTTCGGACGAGTTAAATCTTTTATGCTGTTTGATTGCCAAAAAGGCTGGAAATTGTCACACCATCGCTAGAGTACGAAATCCCCAATACAATAGCGAAATTGAGTTTATTAAAGAGGGAATGGGTCTCTCCATGATTATTAATCCTGAGCTAGAAACAGCAATGGACATTGCACGATTGATTCGCCTTCCTTCTGCCATTAAAATTGATATCTTTGCTAAGGGTAAAGTGGAATTACTTCAATATCAAATACCAGATAATTCAGTACTAAATTCCTCGCCCATAAAAAATATTCCCTTACAATTACATTGTAACATTTTGGTTTGTGCTGTTGAACGAGAGAAACATGTTTTTATACCTAGCGGAAATTTTGTTCTTAAATCCAATGATAAAATATCGTTTGTGGCTACACCGAAGAATGCTCTTGATTTTTTTCATAAAATGGGTATTACAACGCACAATGTGAAAAATGTTATGTTAATCGGTGGTGGCAATATCTCTGTTTATTTAGCAAATAAGTTTAATGAAATGGGTATAAAAGTTAAAATCATCGAGCAGTTATGGGAACGTTGTGAGCATTTGAGTGAAATGGTCCCCGAGGCCTTAATTATTCATGCCAATGCATCGGATAATAATGTCTTGGTAGAGGAAGGGATTGAAAGTATGGATGCCTTTGTCTCACTCACTAATTATGATGAAGAAAATATACTTTTATCCCTTTACGCTCAAAAAAATTCAAGTGCAAAAGTTTTTACTAAGATTACAAGACTTACCTATGATGAAATTATTGCAGATATGCCTTTAGGTACCATTGTAAAACCCAAGATGATTACTGCTGACCGTATTGTCCAGCATGTACGTGCGATGCAAAATCCAAAGGGCAGTAATGTTGAAACATTATATAAAATTATAGATAACAAAGCAGAAGCACTAGAATTTAGAGTTAAGAATAACTCTAAACTTATTGGAATACCCTTATCAAAATTGCCTATTAAGGAAAACTTATTACTAGGTTGTATTAAGCGTAATAACAAAATCATCGTACCAAACGGTCAGGTCTCCTTACAGGAGGGAGATTCTGTTTTGGTAGTTACAACGAATACCGGATTAAATGATCTAAATGATATCTTAAGATAATGCAAGAATGAGATTTTATGCAAAAGAATACTCGCAAGGTATTTGCGAGCTTGGAAGGGCACGATTTCTATTATGAATAAATCAGTAATACTACATATTATTGGATGGATTTTAACTGTGGAAGCGGCATTTATGGTATTGCCGACATTTATTGCAATTCTTTATGGGGAAAAGAGCGGATTTTCTTTTGTAATAACGATTTTGCTATGTTTAGTAATTGGTATACCCTTAATGAAAACCAAGAAAAAGAATAATCTTTTTTTCTCAAAAGAGGGGTTTGTCAGCGTTGCACTTGGATGGGTCATACTTAGTATAGCTGGGGCACTTCCGTTCTATATCAGTGGAGAAATCCCAAGTTATGTTGATGCACTTTTTGAAGTTATTTCTGGCTTTACAACAACGGGCTCAAGTGTATTAAGTGACGTTGAGGCTCTTTCTCAATGTATGTTATTTTGGAGAAGTTTTACACATTGGATTGGAGGTATGGGAATACTAGTATTTATCCTCGCAATTTTGCCTATGACAGGCGGGGAACGAATTCATATTTTACGTGCGGAAAGTCCCGGTCCCTCCATTGAGAAACTAGTTCCCAGAATGAAGACAACTGCTTTTATGCTATATGCCATCTATTTAGGACTAACTGTTCTTCAGATAATATTGTTATTGATTGGTAATATGCCTCTTTTTGATGCGATTACTGTTACCTTTGGTACAGCAGGTACTGGTGGCTTTGCAATTAAGAACTCCAGTATTGCAGATTATTCCATATTTAATCAAAATGTTATTACCATCTTCATGCTATTATTTGGTGTAAATTTTAACATCTATTATTTAATTCTTTTTCGCAAATTTAAGGCGGCAGTGAAAAGCGAAGAACTACGATTTTACTTCCTAATTGTATTTTCAGCAATCATTTTGATCTCCTTCAATCTTGGAGGTCTTACTAACTTTATTGGCTCAATTCAAGTTGCCGCATTCCAAGTTGCATCTATCATCACTACAACAGGCTTTGCTACTGTAGATTATAATAGCTGGCCAACTTTTTCTAAGTCAATTTTAGTTTTTATTATGTTTGTAGGCGCCTGTGCAGGCAGTACAGGAGGCGGTATAAAGGTTTCAAGAATTGTAATACTTTTTAAGACATTAAAAAAGGAGCTATCTTATTTAATCCATAAACGCAGTGTAAAAATACTGAAATTTGATGGCAATAAAATAGAACATGAAGTAATTCGTTCCACCAATGTTTTTTTTGTATCCTATATGTTCATTTTCACAATATCAGTATTGCTAGTGTCCATTGATAATTTTGATTTTACTACTACTTTTACTGCGGTGGCTGCAACGCTTAATAATGTTGGTCCAGGTTTGGAAGTAGTTGGTCCCATTGGTAATTACAGCTCTTTTTCAGATTTTTCAAAATTAGTAATGATGTTCGATATGCTTGCCGGACGACTTGAGGTATATCCACTTTTATTACTTCTTAGCCCTGGAACCTGGAAAAAATAATTCATTAATAACACACTGTTTTCAATATCATACTCATTACTAATTATGGTAGTTTCGGAAGTCATCGTTGAAAACAGCGTGTACATAATAGTTCTCTTACTTTTCAATACCCATTCGTGCCATAATTCCTTGATCAAAGGGATGCTTTCTCTTTACGATTTCTGATACATAGTCAGCAAGTTCGATTAACTCATTGGAAGGATTTCTTCCCGTCATTACCACTTCTAATCCTTCCGGCTTATTACGAAGGAAATCCAGAAACTGTTCACACTCAATTAATTTATAATTGTAGGCACCGATTATTTCATCCAAAATGAGTAGCCCTACTCCATCCTGCTTTGATTGCTCCATTACTTGCTCAAGATAGTGGCTAAACACTTCTTTTGCCCTTCTCTTTGTGTCCTCATTCATCCTGGAATAAAATCCAAAGGTCTCCTCACAGAGCAAAAGAGAAATACCGTTGATACCTTGAAGGACTTTCAATTCACTGGATTTGTTGTCCTTTAAAAACTGAGTAAATAAAACTTTACCACCATTGCCAACAAACCGTATTCCAAGACCAATTGCTGCAGTAGTCTTTCCTTTTCCATCCCCGGTATAAATATGAATTAATCCTTTCACAATGAACATCCTTCCTTTCGGTGCAATCCATATAGATTCAGAATTTTTCTATCCTCATTCATAACTCTTTCAAACAGACTTAATTAACAATTCCCTCTTTTGGTTTTGTACAAATTGCCAATGCTACTATATAAACAGCGTTTTTGGCACCTGATCTATCCGTATAATGCTTTAGCTATCAAGCCCCTCATCCAAAATCCTGTATATTGCTTCCATATCAAGATGCTTTCTTAAGGTATCCGCCAGAATATCATACTGCTTCTCTTTGTATTCCTTGTAATCACTTAAGGATATCTCGTCAAGATCCAATCCTTTTTGTGCCCCCAATGCCTTTATTAATTTTTCAGCGGTTGCATGGTGGTCAAAGATACCATGAATATAGGTTCCATATATATTATTTCTGCCTGTACCGTCTGTTTTTTTCTCACCGTCAATATGATTTGTGATAGCAGTTAATGAAGACAAGGGTTCTCTTAGGGTTGATACTCCCATATGAATCTCATAACCTTCAACCTCTGCACCGGTCAGCTCCTTTAGAGCTCCTTCCACCGAAAGGAACTTGCCCTTTACTCTTGTCCTGACCTTCTCTTCACGAAATACCGTATCCATGGGAAGCAGACCGATTCCCTGTATGGTAATTCCCTCTTCCGCACCGACCTCATCCGATATCTTTTCTCCAAGCATCTGGTAACCACCGCAGATTCCAAAGATAACTTTATTATTAGCTGCAGATTTTTTAATTGCTCCTTCCAATCCACTTTGTCTTAGCCAGAGCATATCCTTCGTTGTATTCTTGGTTCCCGGTATAATTACCAGGTCAGGATTCTTCCAATCGGAGAGCCGATCCACGTATCGAAGTGAAACACCCTTCATTCTCTCCAATACATTAAAATCCGTAAAATTCGAAATTCTTGGGAGGCGAACCACCACGATATCAATTAATCCAACCTCTTTCTTTTTATGAAAGCGTTCCGTTAGGCTGTCCTCATCCTCAATATCTACATGCATATAAGGGGGAACTCCGACCACCGGTATGTTCGCCCGTTCCTCAAGCATGATAATTCCCGGATCAAGAATGGTTTTGTCCCCTCGAAATTTATTAATAATTAAGCCTTTAATAAGTTTCTTCTCATCCTGTTCTAACAGTTGTACTGTTCCAACCAGCTGTGCAAATACTCCTCCTCGGTCAATGTCCCCCACCAATAGAACCGGCGCTTTCGCCATTTTTGCCATGCCCATATTGACTATATCTTCGGATTTCAGATTGATTTCTGCCGGGCTTCCGGCTCCTTCAATTACTATGATATCATATTCCGCCTCCAATTGAGCATATGCCTTTAATATATCCGGAATCAGCTTCTTCTTATACTTGAAATAATCTACCGCCCCCATATTCCCAAGTACTTCTCCGTTAACTATAATCTGCGAACCGGTATCCGTGGTGGGCTTTAATAAAATAGGATTCATATTAACCGAGGGCTTTATTCCCGCCGCTTCTGCCTGCATAACCTGTGCTCGTCCCATTTCTAACCCCTCCTCCGTAATATACGAATTCAGCGCCATATTCTGAGATTTGAATGGAGCCACCTTATAGCCATCCTGAGCAAATATTCTGCAAAATCCCGCTGTGATCAAGCTCTTTCCCACATTGGACATGGTTCCCTGGATCATGATTGATTTCGCCATTTCAGTTCCTCCTTCAGTAGGTTAATTAAATATTCATTTTCCTGGTGATTTCTGACGGCGATACGGTAAAAGCCCTCCGTAAGTCCATGATAATTAGAACAATCCCTGATCATCACTCCGTTCTTCAAACAGGAAGCATATAAGCCTTTGTACCACCTAAAAAAGATGTAATTAGCCTGTGAACCATAAACTTTGCAGGATAATTGGTGAAGTTCCTCTTTGAGATATTGTTTCTCTTCTCCTATCTTCTGCAATGAGGCTTTTACATATTCTTCTTCCTCTAACGCCGCAATACCAGCCTTTTGTGCCGGAGTTGACACGCTCCAGGGCTGCATTACCTCTTTCATTGCATGGATAAGATTCGTATTTTTACTAACTCCATAGCCAAGTCTCAACCCTGCCATTGCATAAAGCTTTGTAAAGGCCTTTAGAATAAATAGCTGGTTGGATTGCTCTATTTGATCAATCAAAGAATATTGCTTTTTATTCTCAACAAAATCTATAAAGCATTCATCCATTACCAGTATTACATGATGACATTCACATCGCTCCAGCACTTGTTCCAGAAAATCCTTCCCAAGCAAATGACCAGTTGGGTTATTAGGATTACAAAGAAAGATAATATCCACATCCTCCGTTATTGCTTCCAGAAATTCCTCCTGCAAACAAAATCCGTCCTTTTCTTCCATAATAAAGTATTCTATCTGGCAGTTTACCGTTTTTAATGCCTGTTCATATTCATGAAAGGTTGGTACAGGAATGAGCGCTTTCTTTGGCCGAAGTGCCAAAACCAAGCTAAAAATTATATCTGCGGCACCATTTCCACAGATAATATACTCAGAAGAATGCCCGATTACTCCCGCTATCTTTTCCCGTAGTTCAGTGCATTCCGGATCAGGATATTGCGCTGATTCCCTGACCCCTTTGATAGCTGCTTGAACAACACGCTCCGGTATTCCCATCAAATTCGTGTTAGCAGAAAAATCATATTTTATGTAGTTGTGATAAATGTCGCCACCATGCTTATACATCCGGTTCTCCTTTTCCTAAATAAGCCATCCTATGAGCAGTCGAATTCCACAAAAACATAGTATCCCTATCACTGCCGTAAGGTATAACAACACATTTGCTCGTTTAATATCCATTGCTTCCGGCTCTCTGACCGGATCACCGATTGTTTTCTTATGATGGAGTTCTCCAAAATAATAAGCGTCCCCCCCAAGCATAATGTGAAGCGCTCCTGCCGTTACCGCTTCGGTATGTGCGGAATTTGGGCTGGAATGGCTATAACGATCCCTGTGATAAATTCTCCAGGCATCCCTTCCGTGGTATCCCCTTAAACAGGATGCCAGGATCATAAAGTATGCGGATAATCTGGCAGGAATATAGTTCAGTATATCATCCAGCTTTGCCGCAGCTCTTCCAAAATATAGATACTTATCATTCTTATATCCCACCATGGAATCCATTGTATTTACCGCTTTATAGAAAAATCCCATTACCGGTCCTCCTATTGCCATGTAAAACATAGGAGCAATACTACCATCGGAGGTGTTCTCTGCCACGGTTTCCACTGCTGCTTTTATAATCCCTTCTTCCGTGAGACTCTTTGTGTCCCTTCCAACAATCATGGATACCGATGCTCTCGCACCCTCCACATCCTGTTTCATAAGAGCATCCTGTACCTTCATGCTTTCATCCTTTAAGGATTTGGTGGCAAGAAGCTGTGCACATAATATGCTTTCCACTGTAATTCCCAGGTACCAATTTATGTGATATACCACAAACAGCAGAGCTATTGGAAGAAGAACACTGATTACAACAACTACCAACACCAAAAGTACACCCGCAAATAATTCTCCTCTTTTTCCTTTGAAGATTCTTCTAAGTACCTTTTCTGTCAGAGCAATCAAATTACCGATTCCTCTTACCGGATGCCATAACCAATGTGGATCACCAATGATTAAGTCCAATAAAAAGCCGCATATCAACGCAATCACTGTATTTTGCATAGTTCCCTTATCCTCTCTTCCTTCCCATCGAATATACCGCAATATCCCTGTGCATTATCCACCTGCCAGGAGTAATAATCCTTTTTAGAAGTGCTGTATCGTTCCAGTATGCTCATTATCGTTCCGCCATGAACAACCAGTCCAATACTTTCATAGCCTGACTCCAAGCTCATCTCAACCGCCTTTTGAAACCCTTTTATACTTCTTTCTTTAAAGACAACCGGGTCTTCCCCACCTGGAAAAGGCAGTGTACCATTGCTGTCAATCCATGCTTGATAAGAGGGATTGTCCGATAATTCCATATAGTTTTTATTCTCAAACTCCCCAAAGTCACACTCTCTTAATTCTTCTATTACCACGGGAGGAAGCTTTGGATAGATTAATTTCGCACTTTCAATACATCGAAGCATTGGACTTACAAAAAGAGCTTCCACTTCAGGATAACAATACCATTCCAGTGCTTTTCTCCCATCAACGCAAAGAGGTTCCTCGGTTCTTCCAATATATCGTTTTGCCAGATTACCCTGGGTAGCAAAATGTCGTATCAATACTAGCTTAATCATGTTTAATCACCGTTCCAATTCCGCAGATAACCCGGTGTACTTGATTAGCGTTCCTAGCCAGTTCACAGCAGATTCTTCCGGTTACTTCCCGGTATTTCCGGTCATAGGGCTCCACCGGAACAACACCACAACCCAACTCATTAACAATAATTATGATTTCAGGGTTTTTCTCGGTAAGCAGTTGAACCATCGTTGAAACTTCCTTATTTTCTTTAAGCATACGATCAATCCACATATGAAACTGATTCACCACAGGCTTATGAAACATCTCCTCCAGGCTGCAAGTTGCTCCATCTGCAACTTCCTCCAAAGAAATCCCTGTTTTCTTCATTACATAATCTAATTTTCCCTGATAAGCTCCACCGCTGACTAACCACATATTTTTCCTCCTAATACAACACCAATCGCAATTCCAAGTTCACACAGCTGGAGGAAGAACCCTGCCAAATCACCGGTTATTCCGCCAAACTCCCGTTTAGACATATGATAATAATAGAAATAACAAAGAGCTGCACTTGCGAGTGCGATGCTTCCAACTTTAATATTGATTACAAGCATGGACAAAGCACATAATACCAAATACACCAACATTACTATTTTAGTTACCCTTTTCTTTGCTTCATTGGAGAACATGGTCACAAGTCCGCTGTTCTTTGCAAGCGGAAAGGTTACTACGGATAATCCACTGAGTGCTCTGGAAAGAATAAAACCAATTGCTAAAATTGGTATATATTCTGTATTCACATCATACCAAACCCCAAAGGTCAAGAGATAATAAGCAACACAGGCTATTACTGCAAATGCTCCGATATTGGGATCTTTCATAATTTCCAGCTTCCGTTTACTATCCTGGTAGGAACTAAGTGCATCCGTTGTGTCCATAAATCCATCCATATGGATACCTCCGGTAATAATCAGCGGAAGTAAAATGATGATAACCGTAAATAATACATGGCTAAGGTTCAAATAACTGGCTATATCCTTCCACAGAAATAAACTTCCGCCGATTACCGCACCAATCATAGGGAAGAAGCACATAACATACCTCATATTTTCCTTTGACCAATCCACTCTTGGCACAGGTATTTTAGAGTACATTCCAAATGCAATTACAAAGCTTTTTATTAAATGCTTCATCTTTTTCCTTTCATAACGAGATATTTCTAGTCTATGTGAAACGGTGCTATTCCTTGTGTTGATTGCATAACAGATATAAATTCCTCCGTTCCTTCGAGCTTAGCTTCTGCTCGGGAGTGAAATTTGTTATACAATAATCTGAGCACCCGACTTATAGTAATTGATGGCTCTTTTAGAGACTTTGATTACTTTACTACAACCGGAATCCCATGAACCACTTCTACCACTTTATCAGCAATATCACTTATCCTTCGATTAATTTCCCCCAGCGCCTCCAGGTATTTCTTCATGGATGAATCATATTCCAACCCATCTTCAAAAATATTGTTTGTCACAATCACTATATTGCAAGCTCTTTGAGTCAGATGAAAAAAGCCTTCCATTACCTCTTTCACTACATCTTCTCCCACACCTTTTTCTGAAAATATCTCGTTGGCTACCAGATTTGACATACACTCCAACAAAACGGAAGAGCCCAGCTCTAGTTCCAGGTTTTTTAGGCCTGTGAAGCATTCCGCCGTTGTAAACGCCTTGTTCGCCCTCATGTTTTGGTGTTTCTTTATTCTTAGCCTGCTCTCCTCATCAAAGGGTTGCATGGTTGCGATATATACTCTCTGACTTTTTATTTTACTGGATAATTGTACCGTAAGATTTTCTGCAAATTCTGATTTGCCGCTGCCACTTCCTCCGATTATCACCGCTACCATAAGCATTTCCTCCTTCTATTAATGTTCGAGAGTATTCTATCCTTTTAAACAGCATTTCATTGCATTTGCATAAAGCAAAAAAGAGCGAACTGATCAAAGCGGCTGATAAGCTTCTATTTCAATCTCTTCGAAGGTGCTCATTTCATTATAAATAGCCAAAGCCATATCCAGAAGAGGATATAGCGCAACTGCCCCAGTACCCTCCCCAAGACACATATCACAGTTTAGGAAGGGTCGCATATCCAGCGCCTCTAAAATCAACATACCTGCGTTTTCCTTCGACAAATGGGAGGGCAATATATAATGACGTACCTTCGATTCTATTCGTATTGCAAGTAAAGCCGCCACAGAAGAAATAAATCCATCCATAATAACTGGTATTCTTGCAGCTGCTCCTCCAAGATACAAGCCTACCATGCCAGCAATATCTAATCCACCAATTTTAGAAAGAACATCAATGGGGTCATTTTTATCAGGAGTGTTGGTATGAATTGCTTGCTTTATTACCTCAATTTTTCTTAGCAAGCCCTCCTTCGTTAAGCCGGCTCCTTTCCCTGTGACCTCTTCTACCTCTAAATCAAGTAATACCGATGCAACCGCACTGCTGGTTGTGGTATTCCCTATGCCCATCTCTCCGGTTGCAATTATTTTATAACCTGCTTCTTTCAGTTCAACTACCTTTTTCATCCCAACTTCGATTGCCTGTATAGCCTGCTCTATTGTCATCGCAGGCTCTTTCGCAATATTTTTCGTTCCATATGCAATTTTATTATGATTTGGCAATCTGGTATCTCGATTTATACCAATATCTACGGGAAAGACCTCCGCTCCGGCTTGTTTTGCCATAACACAGGCACAGGATTTCAGTTCCAAAAAGTTCTCTGATACAATGGCAGTTACTTCACTCCCGGTTTGAGTGACACCCTCCTCCACTACTCCGTTATCCGCGCACATGATTACAAGTGCTTTCTTATTTAGCTCAATTTTGGAGGAGCCCACCATGCCACCAATTTTGATCAAACCATCCTCCAGTTTACCAAGGCTATGTAAAGGTTTTGCAATACTGTCCCATCTTCTGCGACAAATCTCCATTGCAGTGGAATCCGGTGACTGGATTTGTTTTAACACTTCTTCATAGGTTGTCTTATTTTCCGATATTGGCATAATTCTTTCCTTCCCATGTTTTTTTTCCCATGCTCTTTTAATTATATATGCTATAGATCAGGTTCAACATAATTTGTTTGTTAGTACCTATTGCAATTTTCACAAATCCGGTAGAGCCATATTTTGATGAATATACATATAAGATTTTAATTATCATATAACTTTATATTACTAGCCTACCTGAGGCTTTTATATATTATACAATTTTTTACCATCTAATAATATCAACCTGCTATTTATTACGCCATTTCTCACACTTTAGCAAAAAGTGATAAGCTGCCTCCGTATTCGAATAATAATATAAATGTGGAAATCCGGCCTCCATATTCTCCTCCCCATGAACACAGTTCCACTGAACTGGACGGCTTGGTTTTTTGGCGGTTAGGGCTTCCCCAAGGGAAGTACTATCAAAATAGTGGAATTCGTGTCCTTTGATTTGATCCCCATTCTTTAATAACAATTGATCCTTCATTGCTGTGAGTTCAATATAACCAAATCGGTTTAACCGATTGGTTCGATAGACTTCTCCGTGAATCACACCAACCATGGAGTGTTTCTGATTATTCATATCCTCCATGGAGTCGTGAAGATACATAAACCCACCACATTCCGCAATACAAGGTAAGCCCTTATTAATAAAGGATTTAACGGACTCTCTCATGGAATGATTCCTGCTAAGTTGCTCTGCCCATAATTCCGGGTACCCTCCCCCAAGAATCAAACCCTGAATATCCTCGGGTAGGCCTCTATCATATAGAGGAGAGAACTCTACAAGCTCAGCCCCCATATCCTTTAGTAAGGTAAGATTATCTTCATAATAGAAGCAAAATGCATCATCTTTTGCAACTGCGATTCTTGGCTTTCCTGTTACTTTATTTATTCTTGGCGGTAGACTGGCTAGTTTCTGGGCGGTTTCTGATAACTTTATAATATTATCTATCTCAAGAGTCTGTTCCAGGATTCCTGCCAGCTCATTTAATCGATTTTTTAAATCTTTCACTTCCTCCGGTCGAACCAACCCCAGATGCCTGCTTTCTATTACTAGATCCTTTACATAAGGGACATAACCGAACACCTCTATTTTTAGCTCTTCTTCAATCTGCCTTTTGATTTCTCCATAAAGACGCTCCGATATCTGATTTAAGATTACTCCCTGAATATGACTATCCGACCGAAAGCTTAGAAACCCTAATATGGTTGGCAATATGGACAAACTCATTCCTTTACAATTAACTATTAAAATGACCGGTGTATCCGTAATCTTAGCTATCTCATAGGAGGAGGCTTGATCCGATGTAGGCGACAGCCCGTCGTAAAAGCCCATTACTCCTTCAATGACTGAAACATCGCATTCCCTGGCAGTTCTTTCAAATAAATATTTTAAAGTATTCTCATCGGAAAAATAGCTATCCATATTCCTGGATTTTGCTCCTATAATCTTTGAATGAAACATCGGATCAATGTAATCAGGACCGCATTTAAAGGCTCCTGCCTTCAGCCCTCGATTCACTAACGCTTGCAAAAGCCCGCAGGTGATTAAAGTCTTTCCGCTTCCGCTGGAAGCAGCACTTATCATAATTCTGGGTATTTTCATTCAGTCATACTCCTTTCCATGCTTTGCTTTAATAGTTATGCTTTAATAGTTATTAGTGCATTAACTGTCCATCGTTTGGAATGCACTAAACTCCTATACCTGCACTACCAACGCCTTGATGGATGATACACAAAAAGGCTTAAATCAGAATAATCTTATTACTCTGACTTAAGCCGGCTCATACAATCTATTATAATTATATCTGGTTTCTACCAATTTGCCGGAACCCTTGAAAAGTCCAAATAATAAAGTCAAAACATATGACTTTATCATAAATTTGTGAACAATCATCCTAATGATCTCCTTCTACGCTCTTCCCTCCGAAGATAAGCGGATAAAGTATCTATGGCAGGTTTCCTGACTTACGGTTATCTTACTTGCTGCAGTCTTCTCAGCGTTAGGCAATCCTTTCAACCGAAACAATGTTTCCGGCAATGATTAAAATTTATACCTTTCACCAATGACTAATGCATGCAGCGTTCAAACCGTTTACAGTAGCGGGGGGCTGTTGCGGACTTTAACCGCATTCCCTTTTCACTTTTTGCAAAGCACCATATCGTAATTCATTATTATAGCTGTTCTGTTTTCATAATGCAAGTAGAAGTGGACTCTGTTATTTTTTCGTCTTTTGACTCACTTTATACTTCTTTCCAGCTTCATCGTAAGTGATCCATTCCCCTACCTGCTCTCCATTTTCAAAGTGACCGGAACGCTTTAAGGTACCATCCGGACGATACCATTCCCAATATCCTTCCGGGATGTCATTTACCATTTTACCTTTCGACCACATGGTCTTACCGTTGGCATGATATTTTATAGTATAGCCATCAATCACTTCCAACTTTTTTTCTTTCACTCCCTTTTTGGGAACTAAATCGCATTTCTCATCCATTCAATACTCCTTACTATGTTTAGAGGTCAGAAGTTCTTACTGCTTACTCGTATCCACAGCTGTCTTAGCCTTTGCAAATTTATCTTTGCCAATGTGGCAATATCCGTTGGGATTTTTATCGAGATATTTTTGATGATATTCCTCTGCTCTGTAATAATTCACTAAGGGTTTTACCTCAATTGCTATTTTCTCCTGATAATTTTTCTGAAGTTCTTGTATGGACTCTTTAATTACTTCCTCATCATCAACGTCCACAAAATAAATCCCTGTTCGGTATTGAACACCGCTGTCACCGCCTTGACGGTTAACACTGACCGGATTAATCACATCATAGTAAAGCTTTAATACAAAGGGCAAACCAATCACCGCATCATCATACTCCACCTTAACGGTTTCTGCATGTCCTGTATTATTATGACATACCTCCTCATAGGTAGGATTCTCTGTATTACCGTTGGCATACCCAACTTCCGTAAATAGAATTCCCTTTACATTTTGAAGATACTGTTCTGTTCCCCAAAAGCATCCGCCCGCTAAATAAATTGTTTTTGTCATAGCAATTCTCCTTTATGTTCTGTATTCTTCGTCTGAATGTTGTTCATTATGAAATATTATTATACTCTTATTGTATCGATAACAGACCTTAAATTATACTTTCCCTTTCACTCCTGCACCTTACTATGGTTCATTTCAAAGTTCATAATGAGTCTTAATGCAAGCATTACCTATCTATTATATAGGTGAACAATGGTTTCTATTGCATATTATAACATAATTTCTACTTTTTTCAATTTATTTTAATCCCATAACCCTTCCTTGTTTCAGTCAAGTAATTGTTGGCAAATCTTTTTCATACTAAAAATCCGTTATAATACTCTGCTCTATTTCTACATTTAATTAACTTATGTTCTGTCTTGTGTCGAATTTTTAATTAAAAACCTGCAA
>JAEZLH010000020.1 GCA_023435895.1 Bacillota bacterium | reverse complement strand
TTTCTGCATGCTATGTATTTTTTATGCGCTTTTTGTTGATGCTTATATAGTATCTGAAAAAGTGAAATTAAACCACAGAATTCTAACTAAAAACAAGCGGATTGGCGAACCAATTCATCTTGTAGCCAACAATTTTCAGGAGGTGAAAAATCAATGCCCACATTTAACCAGTTAGTAAGAAAAGGTAGACAGACAGTAGAATACAAATCAACCTCTCCTGCATTACAGAAAGGTTTTAACTCCTTAAGCAAGAGAGCAACTGACGTATCCGCTCCTCAGAAGAGAGGTGTATGTACAGCTGTAAGAACTGCAACCCCTAAGAAGCCTAATTCAGCGCTTCGTAAGATTGCCAGAGTTCGTCTATCCAACGGAATCGAAGTAACCAGCTATATCCCCGGTGAAGGCCACAACCTTCAGGAGCATAGCGTTGTTCTGATCAGAGGTGGTAGAGTAAAGGATTTACCTGGTACTCGTTACCATATCATCAGAGGTACACTTGATACAGCAGGTGTAGCGAAGAGAAGACAGGCACGTTCTAAGTACGGTGCTAAGAGACCTAAGGAAGCAAAGAAATAATTTACTAATTGACAAGTGATCATTTATGATCCACTTGCGAAACTGTTAAGTGCCGGATTAATTTTTTATTCATGACAGTGTATCCGTTTGATTTATATTATCTGTGGGGTATGGGTTAAAACGATTGTTATTACAATATGGAGAATTAAGTTAAACTGAGCACGAACACAAGCATTCGAATAAATGATATATTATTATTTATTCATTTGTGAGTACCGTAGAATTAATGACTAACGAAGCAATTCGTTAAGATTTGTTAAGGAGGGAAGAACCGTGCCTAGAAAAGGACATATACAAAGAAGAGATGTGTTAGTTGATCCTTTATACAACAATAAAGTTGTTACAAAGTTAGTTAACAACATCATGTTAGACGGTAAGAAGGGTACAGCCCAGAAGATCGTATACGGCGCTTTTGATAAGGTAGCCGCTAAAACAGGTAAGGACGCTGTTGAGGTGTTTGAAGAAGCTTTAAATAACATTATGCCTGTTCTCGAAGTTAAAGCAAGACGTATCGGTGGTGCAACATACCAGGTACCGATCGAGGTTAGACCGGAGAGAAGACAAACACTTGGACTTCGTTGGATTACAATGTTTTCTCGTAAAAGAGGCGAGAAGACCATGCAGGATAGACTTGCAAACGAAATCATGGATGCAGCAAACAATACTGGCTCATCCGTGAAAAGAAAAGAAGATATGCATAAAATGGCTGATGCGAATAAGGCATTTGCACATTACAGATGGTAAGATAAATTACCTCGGCATGTTCTACTTTGAAGGAAACATGATACTTGAGAATCGATTTATCATTCTTTCATACAAGAGGAATTTCATACAATATGAGGAATGCGAAGCGGCTTGCCGCTTCGCGTAATCAATAATGATAATTCACTTGTCATATTTTAAGGAGGAATTATCCTTGGCAGGAAGAGAATATCCGTTAGAGAGAACTAGAAATATCGGTATTATGGCTCACATCGATGCGGGTAAGACAACACTTACCGAGCGTATCTTGTTCTATACCGGTGTTAGTTACAAAATTGGTGAGGTTCATGAAGGTACTGCTACTATGGACTGGATGGAGCAGGAGCAGGAGAGAGGTATCACTATCACTTCTGCGGCTACGACTTGTCATTGGACCCAAGAATTTGAGCATAAAAAGATTCCCGGCGCTTTAGAGCACCGTATCAACATCATCGATACACCTGGACACGTAGACTTCACAGTTGAAGTTGAGCGTTCCTTACGTGTACTTGATAGTGCTGTTGGTGTGTTCTGTGCAAAGGGTGGCGTTGAGCCTCAGTCCGAGACTGTTTGGCGTCAGGCTGACAAATATAACGTACCTAGAATGGCTTTCGTTAATAAGATGGACATTTCTGGTGCTGACTTCTTCAACGTTGTCAGAATGATCAAGAGCAGATTAGGAAAAAATGCCGTGCCGATCCAGTTACCGATTGGTAAGGAAGACGCTTTCAAGGGCGTTATCGATTTGTTCGAGATGAAAGCTTATTATTATGTAGATGATAAGGGCGAGCAGATCGAAATCAAAGAAATCCCGGATGATTTAAAGGACGATGCAGAGTTATACAGAGCTGCAATGGTTGAATCTATCTGTGAGACTGATGATGATTTACTTGAGAAATTTTTAGAAGGTGAAGAACCTACTAATGAAGAGTTAAAAGCAGCATTAAGAAGAGCGGTTATCGCTGTACAGGTTATCCCAGTACTTTGCGGTTCTGCTTATCGTAATAAAGGTGTTCAGAAATTACTTGACGCCGTACTTGAATTCATGCCTGCTCCCACAGATATCCCTGATATCAAAGGTTGGGATGAAGACGGTAATGAAATTCACAAGAAGTCTTGTGATGAGGAACCTTTTGCAGCATTAGCATTTAAGATTATGACTGATCCTTTCGTAGGAAAGCTTGCATTCTTCAGAGTTTACTCCGGTACCTTAAATTCAGGTTCCTACGTATTAAACTCTACAAAGAATAAAAAAGAGCGTGTTGGTCGTATCCTTCAGATGCATGCGAACAAGAGAGAAGAGATTGAAAAGGTTTACTCCGGAGATATCGCAGCAGCTGTAGGCTTAAAGCTTACCACTACTGGTGATACAATCTGTGATGAGAAAGCTTTTGTAATTCTCGAATCCATGGAATTCCCTGAACCGGTTATTAACGTAGCAATTGAGCCTAAGACAAAAGCTGGTCAGGATAAGATGGGTGAATCCTTAGCAAAACTTGCTGAAGAAGATCCTACTTTCAGAACTTATACCGATGAAGAAACAGGTCAGACAATTATCGCAGGTATGGGCGAGCTCCATCTTGAGATTATCGTAGACAGACTTCTTCGTGAGTTTAAGGTAGAAGCTAATGTTGGTGCTCCTCAGGTTGCTTACAAAGAAGGATTTACTAAGACTGTTGAAGTTGATAGTAAATACGCTAAGCAGTCCGGTGGTCGTGGTCAATACGGTCACTGTAAGGTTCGTTTCGAGCCTATGGATGCAAATGCTGAGAAGACTTACGAATTCGTTAATGCTGTTGTTGGTGGCGCTATTCCGAAGGAATATGTTCCTGCAGTAGATGCTGGTATTCAAGAGGCTTCCAAAGCCGGTGTACTTGGTGGTTATCCGGTACTCGGTGTTAAAGCTACTTGCTATGATGGTTCTTACCATGAAGTTGACTCCAGTGAAATGGCGTTCAAGATCGCAGGTTCCATGGCGTTCAAGGATGCGATGCACAAAGCTGGCGCAGTTCTTTTAGAGCCTATCATGAGAGTAGAAGTTACTGTTCCTGAGGATTACATGGGTGATGTTATCGGTGATATCAGCTCCCGTCGTGGTCGTATCGAGGGTACAGAAGACATGAGCGGATCCAAGTTAATCAGAGGTTTCGTTCCGTTGTCCGAAATGTTCGGATATTCCACAACCCTTCGTTCTAAGACACAGGGACGTGGTGCTTACTCCATGTTCTTTGCTTCCTACGAAGCAGTTCCGAAGAGCGTTCAGGAGAAGGTTTTAACGAACAAAGGTAAATAATAACTGAAAGCGATGGCATGTGAATCGGTCATCCGATTCACCTGGATCACATAAGTAAATAAAAAATTGTTATATCCGCTGATTCTGCTTGAAAATATTTCTCAGTTGAAATATAATTAGGCATATGAGGCAAAAAATAGTACAGAGTATTTGCTAATAAGCATAATTTATTAAAGGAGGACGTTAAAAAATGGCTAAGGCTAAATTTAACAGATCAAAACCACATTGTAATATTGGTACAATCGGTCACGTTGACCATGGTAAGACAACTCTTACAGCTGCTATCACAAAGACTCTTCATGAGAGATTAGGTACTGGCGAAGTTATCGCTTTCGATCAGATCGATAAAGCTCCCGAAGAGAAGGCAAGAGGAATCACAATATCCACAGCTCACGTTGAGTATGAGTCAAAGGCTCGTCACTACGCTCACGTTGACTGCCCTGGACATGCTGACTACGTAAAGAACATGATTACTGGTGCTGCTCAGATGGACGGCGCTATCCTTGTTGTTGCTGCTACAGACGGTGTTATGGCTCAGACTAAAGAGCATATCTTACTTTCCCGTCAGGTTGGTGTGCCTTATGTAGTAGTATTCATGAACAAGTGTGACATGGTTGATGATCCGGAACTTCTTGAGTTAGTTGAGATGGAAGTTAGAGATTTATTAAACGAGTATGAATTCCCTGGCGATGATACACCTATCATCCAAGGTTCCGCTCTTAAAGCACTTGAAGATCCTACATCTGCTTGGGGTGACAAGATTCTTGAGTTATTTGACGCAGTTGATACATGGATTCCTGATCCGAAGCGTGAGACAGATAAACCTTTCTTAATGCCTGTTGAGGACGTATTCTCCATCACTGGTCGTGGTACTGTTGCTACTGGCCGTGTTGAGCGTGGTGTTCTTCACGTATCTGAGGAAGTTGAAATCGTTGGTATCAAAGAAGAGACTCGTAAAGTTGTTTGTACCGGTATCGAAATGTTCCGTAAACTTCTTGATGAGGCTCAGGCTGGTGATAACATCGGTGCTCTTCTTCGTGGTGTTCAGAGAAACGAAATCGAAAGAGGACAGGTTCTTTGTAAACCCGCTTCAATCAAATGCCATAAGAAATTCACAGCTCAGGTTTACGTATTAACTAAAGAAGAAGGTGGACGTCATACTCCTTTCTTCAACAACTACAGACCTCAGTTCTACTTCAGAACAACTGACGTAACTGGTGTTTGCAACCTTCCTGAAGGTGTTGAAATGTGCATGCCTGGCGATAACATCGAGATGAGAATTGAATTAATTCATCCTATCGCTATGGAGCAGGGTCTTGGTTTCGCTATCCGTGAGGGTGGTAGAACTGTAGGTTCTGGTAAAGTTGCTACCATTATTGAATAATTGATATTATGTATCAAAAAATTTACCGCAATCCCTTATTTTGAGGGGTTGCGGTTTTTTTTCGGCTCTTTGTCAAGAGTTGGGGTAAAATGATTTTTAGTAATCGGAGGATTTTTCCTCCGGTTACTTTTACGTTAAGGCTAACATTATTCTGTTTCTAAAGTTCTCAAAGTTTCGGTATCCAAATGCATTTCTTTTAATTGCATTGTTGGTTCCTTCTGTAAATACATTTGTATAAGGGCACTCAAATGAGTTTAGTATGTATTTTCATTCAGGAGTTTATTTGCTGAGTGTTAGTTTCAATTAATATTTTAACAGGCTTAAATTTTCCATCCTTCCATTGTAAATATACTGCAATATTATTGCCGCAATATCTAGATCCAATATAACTATAAAGTACTAAGGTGATTTTATGTTTGAAATTTGTTGGCCCAATGCGCTTCGCCAGAGATTGGTTGGTTATAATAATATTCTTAAAATATCTGATATCTCTTATTCGATTTAAACTTTCGGAATCATCTTATCTTGTCTTATAGAAGAGCGTGTAAACATAAAAATGTGAGATCAACATAAGGAGTTATAGTTATGTTATAAAATACTTCAGAATAACGTGTGAAGTTAATCGAGGAGGTGATGGTAATGAAAGGTAGCCTAAAAAATTGTGCTAGACTTTACATTTATAAAAACTTGTATAAAAACGATGTATAAAAACTAAACTGTAAAGCATGGAATAATTTACATTTAATTGTAGAAATGTAGAAGGATAAGGTGTATTATATAATATTTAATTCAAGGAGGAAACCATGACCATTGAACCAATAATTAGAGTGAAAATGAATAAATACGCACAAGATACAAATGTTAATGGAGTTACTGAGGATCAATTATTTGAAAGGTTTGTTAACTTTAATATTTTATCAATGCATCAGCCATATGTATTGACCACAGATAATGAATTACTGGATGATATTTGTATTGGTGGAAGTAATGATATGGGTATTGATGGTATAGCAATAAGTCTCAATGGTAAATTCATAAACTCTACTTCTGATATCGATGATATTTTGAATGATGGAAAGAAAGGTAAGTTTGAATTTATATTTTTGCAATCTAAAAATAAAGAAAAGTTTGAATTAGGCGAATATGCTAAATTTATTAGCGGAGTCAAAGACTTTCTGAATGAATCTATAAAACAACCTTTCAATAAAGATGTGGAAAGGTGGCATAATATTAGAGACTATATATTCTCCGATGATATAATGGTAAAATGGGACGATAATCCAAATATTAGAATGTATTATGTGGTAATGGGTAAATGGGAAAATACCCCTCATATACTTGCATATTCCGATGAAATGAAAGATCAGCTTGAAAAAACAAGATGTTATAAGGACATAAATTTCCACTATATAGATTCACAGGCTTTTAATGATATTCTTAAAAATAATGAAAATTGTTACACGGCTGTAATTAATTTTATTGATTCAATGTCAATGAATGAGGTTGAAGAGGTTGATAATTCTTGCGTAATATTATGTAAAGCTACAGACTTAGTGAATATGTTACGAACAAATGAGAATCTAATAAGAAAGACCTTATTTGAAGATAACGTTCGTGACTACCAAGGGGAAACAAGCATTAACTCAGAAATGGAACAAACTTTAAAAGAAAATTGTGAAAGATTTATGCTTTTGAATAATGGAATAACAATTGTATGTGATGAAGCACAAATGGGAAATAGAAAGATTACTGTAAAAAATCCACAAATAGTAAATGGATGTCAAACCTGCAACGTTCTTTTTAAAAGTTTTATAGATGGAGTTAATGTTGAAAATGCCTCCGTAATAGTCAAAATTATTTCTACCAAAAGTTCAAAAATAGCAAATATGATTGTAAAAGGAACGAACCGTCAAAATATTGTTTTTGACGAGGCATTTGAAATTACTAGGGATTTCCATAAATTACTTGAAGAATTTTTTGCTTCAATGAAATGTAAACCATATGATCATATATATTATGAACGAAGATCCAAACAATATTTTGATAATCCGTTAGTTAAACCTTACCAGAGAGTAACATTTAAAATATTAATTCAAAGTATTGTTTCGCTTTTCCTATATAAAACGCATGAGGGGCATAGACATGAATCAAAGCTATTAGAAACATATAAAAATCAAATTTTTGTAGATAACCAGTCATTTTATCCTTACTTTACGGCATCATACTTGTATATGAAGATGGAGAGCTTATTTAGGATGAAAAAAATACCAAGCAATAAATATCCATATAAAATGCAAATAATGCTACTGACAAAAGAATTAATTTCAGGAGAATCTCCTAACTTAAACTCGAAGAAGGAAATTGACAAATATTGCAAGAGGATTTTGCAAAACATAGATGATGATACCTCTATTCAAAGTTTCGCTTATAAGGCTTGTGAGTTATTTGATGAAATTGTAGCTCAATGGATAGAGTTTAAAGGGAAAAGCTATTATTACGCTATAAAAGATTCTGCAGAATTCACTCAATTTATGCTCTCTAAAGTCCGTAATGATCCTAAAGTCTATGCTACTGAACAGAAAACTGAATTAACAACGCATAAAGTGTTTAGAGGAAAGATTATGACTCCTAAACGAGATAAGCATGGAAGGTATTTTGGGTTTATTACAAGGTTTCCAGATAACATTTTTTTTCATCAAGAGGATAATGGACAAATCGTTGATTGGGAAGATATAAAGGGAAAAGATGTTACCTATACAATGCTTGATGGAATTAAGGGACCAAGAGCAGCGAATGTTACAATCCTCGATGAAGATAATAATGAAGATGTAGAGGCTGCAGAAATATGATGCGTAATACCGAAACGCTAACTCAAATTTGTAAATTTGAGGGAAAGCTCAGTATTTACAAAGACTGATAAATTTTATGCTCTTCACAGTGTTAATATAAACTATTCTTAAGTACTACCTTATCAATATAATATAACTGATACTTTTAATTTTTCACTTGATATTAATTATAGAAGCTTATTTTCAATAAATATTAAAAATGGGCATGACTGAGCCAGCAAACTGGATGCTTACATCCAATACTGATATCAATAACATTTATTAAGTAAAGAGACCAGGAGAGATACGCCTATGTTACCTCTTGCTATATCATTTTTAGGTGGATGCAGTATTGGGATTCTGCTTATTATTATATCTGCTTTTAAATGGGTATTTATATTTATATTTCTAATTAATTTTGGATTTCTTATAACAGTAGGGTGTGGTATGATGTTTCTTTGCATAAGTCTTTTAATTACATAGATACTTGAATAATTAAATATCGTATGAATTATGGCTCAATCCTTTGTTAACAAGGGCACTGAAAAACCCCAGCTTTTTTCATAAAAGCTGGGGTTTCTATGTGAGTTTATTCAATTGAGAAACTTAAAATAGAAATAAGGTAATTATTTTTATTCTTCAATAAAAAATAGCCTTATCTAGGCGGCTTTTCTCTCGGTTAGTTTCACGATTCTCTTTACATTCACCGTAAAGGCTGTAAAAAACATCTGGATTCGCATGGCATCAAGACCCATAGAATCGGCTTTTCTAAGCCCATGAGCCTGTTTTAGTTCACCGTTTTTTTCTTCTATTCGGTATCGGATTCCTAACCTTTGGTTGAATTCTTCTGTCGACTCAAAATCCAAACGGGCCCTATTTCGTTCATTTAAAACCGTAACACTATATGTGTTTTCAGATTTATGAACAGCTGGACAGGATTCTTTCCACGGGCAGTTTTTGCATTTCTTTTTACTAAAAGCATATCTATAAAAAGTATTTCCGCTTTCTAGTTCTGTCTTATCCACTCGCATTGCTAATTCACCAGCAGGGCATTGCATCATTCCAGCATCCTTGTTGAATTCAAACCCATCATTTCTATTTTTTATCAGTCCTGTAATCACAGGATTTGACTTGGCAATCAACTCAATATTGTCCCCACAATACTCCAAGTTTTCTTTGCTGACATACGCCATATCTCCAATGACTTCTTTTACATTAATTCCATTTTTCTTAGACTTTTCAACGAGGGTTTCCAGTTGTTTACCGTCTGACGCCTCACCACTGGTAACTTCAACTCCTGTAATTATTCTTTCCTCTGTCATTGCAATATGATTTTTGTAGCCATAAAAAGTACTGGCTGAAGTTTTATGGCCGAAACGTGCATCTTCATCATTTCTAGATCGTATTTCACGAATTCGGTCAGTATCCAGCAACGACTTTATTCTATGATATATTTTCTTGATTTTTTGGTTTTCACATTCCGAAATCTCTTTTCCGGTGCATTCTAGCAGCTTGTATGTATATTCTAATTCTTCTCCAAGCTCTGCAGTTATATCTGGCTTTTCAGGGAATTTCTCTGACAAATCGTACATAGATTTATATATTTCTTTTCTTAGTTGCTTACTTAATTCTCTCAACACCTGTGGTACTGACTTTGGTCGTGCTGCAGCACTAGTATGCGTGGAATCAATGATGATGGCATTTGACTTAATAATTCCCTTATCTATTGCTTGGCGAATTGTTTCTTTCAACATTTCTTCCAAAACATCCTGAGTAATACGAGTTTTACGAAACTTTGTCATCAAGCTTGAGTCAATTATTCCGTCTTCTGGATCCAAATCCAAAAAATATTTGTATGCTATGTTTACATATGCATTCTGAACAAGCTGTTCATCAGACAAATCATACAGTTTCTTTAAGAACATTAACTTAAACATCATTTCTGGCTCGGCTGCTGGGCGACCAAATCTCTCGCAGTATTGCTCTTTCAGCATTGGGTTTACGAAGCTAAAATCTATGTTTTCTTTGATTTTTCTCAACAAGTTATCCTTTGGGACAAGAATGTCATATAGATTTCTATACTGAGATAATTTCATTTGCACATTTTCCTTTAGCATTTTTCCACCCACCCTTGCTTATTTATAGCATAATTATACTATCAACTGATATGGATAGACTTTTTCAGTGCCCTTATATAAACAGATGGTTACTATTCCTGAAACAGATAATGAAGTACCACTTACGTCTTATGCTTTTGGACATAGAAAGAATATTAACGTAAAAATTGGTGCTATCGTAGTTCTTGATGATGATACCATGCTACAGAAATACTCCGTACTTAATGAAAATAATTCGGAAGAGGAACCGTCTTATGCAATTAGTCTGGTATGTTTACCGGAAACGTTTAGTCATTGGGAACTTCCGGACAAACTTTTTACAGAAGCAGAGTTTAAATTAAAAAATAATGCAAGCATCAACACCGCTAATAAAGATTGGTATGAAATTATGGCACAGTGTTCAGGCATTTCCTATAGTTCTGCATCAGAAATAAAAGATAAATTAGAACGGAATGCAGGAAGTGTTATGGCGGTTTATTACCTAATGATTATGTTATTAATTATCGTCGGTATGATTACCATTGCAGTTAAGTTTTATAGTAAGATAAAAATGAAAAATCAAACCATTGCAAGGCTACGTGCAACGGGGATGTCCTTAGGACAGTTAGAAAAAATTATTATTAGTCAGAATCTTATATATCCAGTGATTGGTGCAATTATCGCTATTATTCCTATTACCATATGTCAGCAATTTTTTAACTATATCAAACATAGTCTAGATTCTGGTAAATGGCAAGCAATTTACTTTGCTGGTCCCGAGGCAAGAGAAAAGTGGTATCATAATATACCTTATCGGTATAGTTTATTTGATTATCATCTAGTAATAACACTTGTTGTATTTTTATAGCATTCCTATGTCTGATGTTACTTGCAACCATACCACAGATTATTTACATGAGAAAGCAAGTGATTGCAGAAAATATTGATAACGATACATTTTAATCAGGAGGGGTAAAGAGTGGATGGTAAATCTTTTACTCACGAAGTTTGTGCCTGCGTATTCTTCGGCGCAAGCTTTATATGCACAAAAATTGTGTGCAGGAACGGAGTTAAAGTATGGATAACATAGCACTTAGAACAAACCATTTAAGTAAAATATATAAAATGGGTGAATATACGGTTGAGGCTGTAAAGAATGTGAATATATCAATAAAAAGTGGGAGTTTTGTGGCTTTAACTGGAACAAGTGGAAGCGGAAAATCAACATTGATGCATATGTTTGGTGCATTAGATATTCCATCAGAAGGAGAGGTGTTCATTCGCGATATTAACCTTAATACCTGTTCTGAAAAACAATTGGCTAAAGTTAGACGTGAGGAAATCGGGTTTGTCTTTCAAAACTTCTGCCTGATTCAGGAATTAAACGTAAAAGAAAACATAGTATTGCCGATTCTACTGGCTTCAGGAAAAGTAAATGAAACTTATATCAATGAGTTGATGGTACAACTTGGAATCAATGACCGTGCTAAACATATGCCATCCCAACTTAGCGGAGGAGAACAGCAGCGTGTAGCAATTGCAAGGGCTTTGGCCAATGATCCATCTATCATATTATGTGATGAACCTACAGGAAATTTAGATCAGAAAACGAGCGATGAGGTAATGGAGTTGTTACATTATATGAATAGAAAATATAATAAAACATGTCTTGTAGTAACCCATGATGCCCACGTAGCGAGTGGTGCTGATTATATACTAAAGATAGAAGATGGTCGCTTTGTAGAGGAATAATAACAATAAGGATAAAAATTAAGTATTTAGATTACGATATGATATAAACATACATGCTATTGTTATTTGTTGACATAACAGCGTTATATGGTAAAATTTACACAAAGTTACATAAATAAAACTATGGCGTGGAGGATGGAGATTTGAATAACAAAAAGATAGCTATCATAGTATTTGCGATACTTGTAGGGATAATATTTACAGTAGAAAGCAGTATTTATTCCTTGGACAATCCTAAAGTTGTGTCAGCTGAAACAAAGAAAAGCAAGAAAAAGAACAGAGATTATACGATTGTAATTGATGCAGGACATCAACTTCATGCGAACAAGAATTTGGAACCCATAGGTCCGGGTGCTAAAAAAAAGAAGGCTAAAGTATCGTCAGGAACACAGGGTAAATACACCAGAGTTCCAGAATATCAGGTGAATTTGGATGTGGCAAAAAAGTTAGAAGCTATATTGAAGAAAAAGGGATATCGTATTGTTATGATCAGAACCAAAAATGATGTGAACATTAGCAATGTAGAGCGTGCTAAAATAGCAAATCAAAATCATGCGGATGCATTTGTAAGAATCCATTGCAATGGTTCTAAGAGTACGAAAGTATATGGTGCGGAAACTCTTTGTCAGACTAAGAACAATCCATATTGCAAGAAAAACTATAAAAGCAGTAAGAAGCTTTCAGAGGCAGTGTTAAATTCCTTATGTAAAGCAACCGGTGCCAAGAATAACGGAGTAGTAGAAACAGATTCAATGAGCGGGATTAACTGGGCATCTGTTCCGGTTTCTATTGTTGAGATGGGATATATGACGAATAAGGCGGAAGATAAGAAACTTACTAATTCTGATTATCAGAAGAAATTAGCAACTGGAATCGCTAATGGAATTGAAGTTTTTCTGGGTACAAATAAATAATTGATAATTTCCATGCAGGATATAAAAAGTTGGTAGAAGTGTTTAAGGTTTTTTAAGAGGATCGCTTACGAAAAGTTTATTTTTTCAATAAACGATCCTCTTATGTTGTGCGCACGGTGTGCCAACGTTTCAAGGGGTGTAAGTTCCTAATCCACCTGATAGTGGGATGGTACTATGTTAAGAAAAGGTACAAGTTAAAAGTGGAAAGTTTTCCAATATCTTCACTATAGGGATGTATATGTTTCAACTGTCTTCCTGCTTTTTCAGCGATTTTGAATATTCTTTTTCATATTGATTTGGGGATAAATATCCTTTATTTATCCTTCGTCATGAACATGGAAGTCGACCAAATTAACCTAAATAAATATATAGACACCTTCACAGGTGAGCCAGTAAAAAAAGAAGGGAGTAATCCCTGAAAGGGAAGCCGGTAAACAAAGCTATAATGAAAGACTCGTGGAGTCAGCAGGTATGAGGAGGCAATAAAAAACTCTTTTTGGAAGTCGTGTTGGAAAATCCATCAGTTAGAGGGTAAAAGCCCCTTTTAGGGACAGTACAAACCACCGACTAAGCTGGTGGTCATGATTGCTGGCTCTATGGTAAATGTACCAGAAGGTAATTATTCGTTTCTTCCTATCCATTCGGATAGATAATTTAAAATATTTCGAATAATCGTCACTACCTTAACGTTAATCTTAGTTTGATTAACGTGCTGTCCCTCTTAAATCGGAGATCATTATAGGTTCAGTTATATTTTCGAAAAAAGATATTACATACTCTATATGAAGTTCTATATGAGGCTAGTATATAGTTAGGATGATAAAAATGGAAAATATAAAATAAAATGGAGAAATATAAGATAAAATGGAAAAATATACAATATTAATTGACAAAATAATACTAATTTGGTAATATAATATGGTAAGAAGATATTAACAATCCAGTGCACTTACTCATGAGGGAGATTGTTAACTATAGAAAAATAATGGAGTATAAATGAGAGATTATGTAGTTAAGAAAAGGTTTTTTGCTGTGAAAAAGAACACATCTTTATTTCTGTGTATGCTATTAGTTTTCGGGATTATAATGGGAAGTAACATTTTTTCTAAAAAGTGTTTGGCAGCTGGAACAGTGAGACACTAAATTCGTTTGACTTGGTTGATAGTGGTAAACACTTAGATTGGGATGGAAATTCCAACTATAAATATTCATTTCAATCAGCTGTAAGAAAATATAATGCTTATAAATCAGGGATAATTAGAGCTGATAGCTTATCAGTGATACAGGACGTTGATATTGCCGATTATTATGAAGTTAGTTCAGTAGTTACAAAAACGACATCAAATGGGCATATAAGATTTAACCAGTATAATATGGATAGCCAAACAGACAATGAAAATTTGGCGGATTGTATGTTCGCATTAGGTATGGCATTGGGATTAGGAAAAACATCAGTTAAGACGGATGTAATGTATCAATATGTTAATAGTGTTACAGATTTATCGGCTAATGATAAGGCATCATATGACGAAGCATATAAAAAGTACTAATATTTTGGAGGAGTAAAATGAAGAGTTATATTAAAAAAATTGTAATACTAATCACCTCTATAGTACTTTTCTTGGAGGTTGGGATACGACCGGTGCCAACTTATGCATATACATTAAATAGTTGGGATTTGGTTGATAGTGGCAAACATTGCGATTGGGATGGAAATTGTTCATACATGAAAGAGTGGTATGCTGCAATTAAAACATGGAATTCATATAAACCAGGCGTTATTAGAGCAGATTCACTTACGGTAATTGAAGATGTATATTTAAAAGATATATATAAGGCAAACGATACTATCGCTTCAACTTACCAAGCGGGAAGAATGGAACTCAATACATATAACCTAGACTCTTTTTCAAGTGAGGAAGTTCAAAAAACACTTACTCATGAGTTAGGACATTGTTTAGGACTAGGTCATAATACAGTAAATCCAAGAAGCATTATGAGACAAGGTCAGTATAGCCAAACGACTTTAGATATTGATGATAAAAATGGATACGACGCAGCTTATAAGAATTATTAAGTATAATTTTGTAATCAAGCCATTTTATAATGGCTTGATTTTTAATAAAATAAAAGGTAGGTAAAAAATGAAGAAATCATTGAAAATTTTCATTCCCATTTTAGCGGTTATTTTACTATCAATTTCATTTTTTGTATATATAATATTCCATGGAATGAATGATGGTAGACTTGAAAAAAGTGAAATTGTAGAACTTCTAGGAACAGATAAATTGCCTACAACTACAATTCATGGTGAATATGCAATTGATACAACATCCTATAGAGAAGTTGTAGGAAGTGCTGATTACGTGTTTGTTGGCTACGTAAAGGATTATATTGATACAAAATATGATCCTGAGAATTCAGAATCTATAGAGACCGTTTATGCTATTGACGTAAAGGACAATATTAAAGGGGAATTGACCAAAGAATCCACAATTTCTTTGAGTAAATCAGGTGGTATTAATAAAAGGGGGACTTCGTTCGTTGTATATGAAAATGATACATTACCACGAATTGGTAAATACTATATTTTTTTGGTGTATGGACAACCTGACGGTGGGATATTGTGTACTGGTGAAAACTCTAGTATAGAAATTAAAAGAGGAGAAGATTTCACAAACGATGAGAAGTATTCTCAAATTTTAAAGGCACATAAGAATGAAGTTGTTTCGGATAGAAAAAGGTTTATTTCAAAATATGACATTAAAAATAAGTAATAGATAGAGGAGTCTGTATATGTCCATTTTAGAGATACATAATCTTACCAAAACGTATGGCATGGAAGGGAATACCGTAATTGCATTAGAAAACATATCTTTTAATGTCCAAAGGGGTGAGTTTGTAGCCATAGTTGGACAATCGGGTTCGGGAAAATCAACTTTGATACATCTTATTGGCGGAATAGACAAACCTGATAGCGGAAATGTCTTAATAGACGATGTCAATCTTTTTTCTTTGAAAGAGGAAAAGCTGGTTGAATTAAGGAGGCAGAAAATTGGTCTGATTTATCAGTTTTATAATTTAGTACCGATTTTGAATGTAGAAGAAAACATTGTATTGCCTATTAAGCTCGATAATAAAAAGGTTGATAAAAAAGAACTTGAATTCATGTTACAACTGCTTGGATTAGCAGAACGGAGAAAACATTTCCCGAATCAGCTTTCAGGGGGACAACAGCAAAGGACAGCAATAGCAAGAGCATTGTTAATGAATCCTTCAATTATATTAGCAGATGAGCCTACTGGTAATTTGGATTCGAAGAATAGTGGCGAAATCATTGATTATTTCAAATTGTTGAATGAAGAGTATGGTCAAACGATTATATTAATTACTCATGATGAGCATATTGCGATGCAAGCGAAGAGAATAATCACAATAAGTGATGGGAAAATCATAGGAGATAAGCCGGTTGTATGAAAACATTAATTAAATTATCCGTGCGTTCACTAAAAAAGAACAAACCAAGAACTTTTTCTACAGTGTTAGGGATTGTTTTGTCTACTGTCTTGACAACATCTGTTGTATTACTTGTCACATGTTTATTGTTCTCTCTTAAAGAAACCACTATTCAAAAAAATGGTAATTGGCATATGGCAGTATTGAAAGCTAATTCAAATCAGTTAAAAAAATTAATAGACAAGCAAGGAATAAAGCAATATGGTGGTGTTGAAAATAGAGGTTATGCTAAAATTGAAGGTACTAATAAATTTAAACCATACATAAATTTAACGTCTGTTTCTGCAGATTTTTTTGAAATTATCCCAGTAAATTTAATGGAAGGCAGATTTCCTGAAAATAATTCTGAAATATTAATTACTAAAAATTTTGTTCAATCGACTGGTTTAAATATTGAGATTGGTGATTCGATTAGGTTCGAATTAGGTAAACGGCAGTCAAATAGTGGAGAAGAATTAAGCCAATTATCGTCATATTTAGGTTTGGATGAGGAAATAGTTGAAAAAACCCCTGCTAATTTTAAGATAACTGGGATATGTGATACGATTAATTCGTTAGAATTTACTTTTTCACCAGGATATACTTTGTTGACATATGATGATTCCAAAGATTTCTTGAATCGTAATTTGTATATTAATCTCGCTAACCCAAGCGATGTATATAAGTATGCTAATAGCATTATAGCTGAAGAAAATGTGTATTTTAATTCGGATTTACTTAGTGTGTTAGGTGTATCAGAGGGCGAAAGTATAAAGGGAATGTTAGTTACCTTGGCAACAATTCTAATTTTGGTAATCGTTGGAGCATCTGTACTTTTAATATGTAATTCATTCTTAATATCATTAAGTGAAAGAATTAAATCATATGGACTATTAATGTCATTAGGAATGACAAAAGGACAAATGAAGTTGTTGGTTTTCTGCGAAGCATTTATTTTGTCAATTATATCAATTCCAATTGGAGTTATTATAGGAATAATAAGCATATACTTTTCGTTTCACACTATTGCTAAGATTATTGCGGATATGATGTATGCAGAAATGGTTTTTAAATTGATCATCAACCAGAAGTTAATAATTATTATTTCTTGCTTAAGTCTTATAAATGTAATGATATCAGCTCTTTATCCAGCATTTAAAGCTTCAAAAATGAGTGCTATTGATGCTATACGACAAAGTAATTCATCATTTATTAAAAGAGATAAATATAAAGAAAGCAAAATAATTACAAGTTCAGAAGCAGAACTTGTACGAAACAATTACAAGAGGTTTAAAAATAAGTATCATTATACTATTATATCTATAGTATTAAGTATTGTTCTTATGATTACATCCAGTTCTTTTTGTTTATATGCATCTGATTGCCTGAAAGAAGATATTTCATTATGTAATTATGATATTGGATGTTCTGTCAATGGAATGCCTTTTGATAAAGTTTTAAGTTATTTTGATATATTTTCGAGAATAAAAGGGATTAAGGAAGGTGCATGGTTCGCAGAGTTAAACGATGAAATAACGGTAAATATCGATAAAATTGGTTTAACCGATTCGGCCATGAATTATTATGGAAAGGATCAACTCCAAAACGTAAATTTAAACTTGGTTGTAATTGATGACAATCGGTTTAATAAGTGGTTATCAAACAACAAAGTTTCTTTTAATGCCTTTTACAATCCTTCTGAATTATCATTAGTTACATTTGCAGATATTCATACGTTAAAGAAAAATGAGGATGGTAAAGATAAAGTAGAAAAGGTTAATATTTTTAACAATAATCAGATTAGTTTAAATTTTGTCAACAATAACTCAAATTCTAATAAAAAAGGAATACTTAATTTAAAAATGATGTCATTGTTGGACATGCCAATAGAACTTAAGAATTACACTGATATTGATGGGATATATGGCATAATTCCATACAGTATGTTAAAATATTACACTAATAAAGAATTTGATTTTGTGCAAATGGTATTTGTGGCATCTGACCATAAGGGAGTTTTTGAAGAAATGTCCAAATCTATAGATACGAATAATCAAAATATTAGTATCACTGATTTTGCGCAAGGGTATGATACGCAGCGAAATACGATTGCTGCTGAGAATATTTTTACAAAGATATTTTCAATATTAATATTTATAATAACTTTACTTAATGTTTTTAATACTATAGCCACAAGTATATTTATCCGAAAAAGGGAATTTTCAATTCTGAGATCAATTGGTATGGGAAAACGTAATTTTCGTAAAATGATGATACTAGAGTGTTCGTTATATTGCGGCATATCTGCGATTGTGGGGCTGGCAATATCGACCTTGCTGTCATATTTGATTTATTTGAGCTTATCAACTAATTACACTATTAAGTTTGTACTACCGTTAAACATTATTCTGATTACTGTTATTTCGGTATTTATTGCGTTGGTAATAACCTTCGCTTATTCAATGAAAAATGTTTTGAAACTAAATATTATAGAATCAATCCGTGACGAAATTAATTAATTTATCTATCTATTATGTTTTTTGGTGCAGTTCTATAAAATAAAGCCGCTTGCGATAAGTTTACTTTTCAGCAAGCGGATCTTTTTTGGCGCTTTGTCAGTAAGCGCTTATCTAATGAAAGTCATGAGTTAAGGAAAGTTAAGAACCAATTATCAAGACCATCTGCATCTAATCGATCAGTTTTTCCTGATCGAATTGTTAAGTTAAAATACTTATAAATGGTTGTTGCTGTAAACTCATTACTAAAAGATACTTTATAAACGGGAATATGGTAAATGCCAATTGTATCAATAGAAATTCGCTTCTCCCTCCGGATTATGAATAAAACATGCAAGTACATTAATACTTTCTTTCGTATGATCGATAATTAAGGCCTTTTAACGACTTCTTCATATGGTTTTAATATACATACAGTACGTTCACCTTTAGATTCATCGATACCTATACTTATCTTAATAATCTCCATTCCACCTTCCTTATGCTATTCGTATCTAGTTCCGATTTTATGTAAAAATTCTTTATAGAGTCGCGCGATATTTATACAGCTTAATCGTATATATAGTAACACTACGAAAAGAGAGAGAT
Organism: Bacillota bacterium; assembly: GCA_023435895.1. Lineage (GTDB taxonomy): Bacteria > Bacillota > Clostridia > Lachnospirales > Lachnospiraceae > Mobilitalea. Next base: position 57,910 of record JAEZLH010000020.1, on the reverse strand, counting down.
GGAGGTGATGCTTTGAAGGATGACCTATTTATAAAAATCTATAAAGAGAACTACTCTTATGTTTATAGATATCTCTATGGTCTTATATATAATCATCAGACAGCAGAGGATTTGACGCAGGAAGCCTTCGTTAGAGCCTTGTGTATTCTTCAATTCCCTAATGAAAGCATCAAATCCTGGCTACTGACCGTTGCCCATAACCTCTATGTTGATTATATTAAGAAAAATAGAAGATTGCATTTGCAAGAGGATAGTTGGATGAATCAAATAAAGGTGCAAGACTTTACAGATGAAATAATTCGTAAGGAAAGTATAAGATCAGCTTTTGATTTAATCGTGAAACTTCCAGAGAATCAGCGTCAGGTAGTATTGCTTTGCTTGGTTAATGAACTTTCCTACCAACAGGCAGGAGAGATTTTAGGGATTAGTATCTCAGCAGTGACAAATTTGATTTATAGAGCTAGAAAAACTCTAAGAATCTTAAGGAGGAAGGATTATGAGTAATGAATTTAAGGAAAAACTGCAACGATATAAAGAGGGTAAACTAAATCAGGAGGAGATCGCAAAGATAGAGGCTGAAATGGATAAGTTCATAGCCATATCCGAGTATCTTAATAACGACGAAAAGGAGTTTTTTGAAGAACTGAAGCAGCAAATACCCACAAGCAAGAACGATGAAGGTAGAACTTCAAGAAAATTAAAGAGAAGAGTAAATTTAAGAATTGTCATTACAACAGCACTTACAGTGGTTGTTGTATTTTGGATTTTTCTTTTTGGATATTTTACATTATCTAAGAGTATTACCTCGTGGTTTGGGCTGGATTATAAGGAACAGCTCGTTAACAGAGAAATAATGTCTCAATTTTCACGGATGTTACAACCGGAATATAAATGCAATGGTAGTGGCTCGAGTACACTAGGTTTTGCACAGCAGAAAGAAAGTATTTACCTTGATAATACGGTTGGAAACACGAATATTGAAAAAAAAGAAGTAAGCGTTAAATTTAGTTTTGGTAAACCCGTAAAAACTTCAACAGAGGGAGTGTCTTTATTAATATTTGATAATTTTATTTATCCTTATGATTCTGACGTAAGCGCTGAACCAGGTTTTAGAATTTTGGAGAATGCGCCTCAAGGTACAAAGGCAAAAGTATGGATTGGATTTAATAAAGCTTTAACTCCACAGGGTATAAAGGAGAATTTTATCAATGCTTTCGATAACGAAGATAATGAATCTTTCGATATTACACCAATTGCGATTTGCGATTCAAAGTTTTTTATCGCAAATCCCTCATTTTATCAATGTGCTACGGTTTATCCATATGATCTAAAGAACAATGAACAGAGTAAGAATAGAATGAAGCAAATTGATTATGATAATATGGATAATCAAGCACATAAGGAGTCTTTGATTGGCAACCTGAGACTGATTAAGAACAATAAAAAGCTTCTACAGGTAATGTACAATCGTTCCTTTGAAAATATGAATATGGATAATATGATTAAACAGGTTGAGAATAATGGCGTCGAATATATTGGTATGTATCTTTCAGCAGATACCAAAGAAATTTTAAAGTTAAAGGATTCTTCTCTAATTAAAGAGTTAAGCGTTGTTAACATAGTTATTTGGTGAATTGCGACCGTTTAAAATTCTGTGTTTTAGATATTTTGGAGCCTTAATTATTTTAATAAACCCATGAAATGCGGTAAAGGCTGGAACCCTTGCCTGACTGCATTTCATGGGTTTTTGTGTATTATAATTAAGCTCCAAATAAGATATGCTGTAAAATGAGTTTACACGAAACTATAAACAGACCCGGTGAATTTAAAATAATAGTTTATTTCTGTATTAGAAAATTTAACATTATATTAACCCAGCAGTTTTTAGCCATGTTACGAACTCATCCACTTGATTCATCAAATTTTGTTCTAAATCACTACCCATATATGCATTGATATCTGCATAGAAGATGACACCAGTGCTTTCATCGTCGACTTGACATAACTTGTCACGCAGTTCTATTGCAGCTTCTTTCGGGGTGGAAGACAGTTTTAAAGCTTGCCGTTGTGAGAGCTCTTTTTCCGTTTCCGTATCAGCAGAAGGTATAAATTCAGCATATATGGGTTCTATTGCCCCATTAATATTTAAATCAAACGACCACTTTAAAGTTACCCCATTACTTTCAATGGTTGCAATTTTGCCTGATATTTGGCTGGTGATTCCTTTGCTTTTTAGTTCATTTTCAATAATAGTCAAAGCAGCATCTTCGGTTAGAGGCATACTGCTGCCAGGTCCAGGAAAATTACCAAGAAGAACAATATCTGCTTTTTGTTTGTGAAAGGAAAGCTTTGATACTACAGGCAAATTGCTCACGCCCTTAACGGTGCCATCAAAAATTGGAGCCATGTTCATTTTTCTGGGAGAGCTTTGATGTGTCGGTGAATTACAGCCGGTGAGGAGTGACGCAGACAGCGTACAAAGCAGCAATGCTGCCACTCCGGAGCCTTTCCAGCGGTTTGGACGATGTGCAAGTAGTAGACGATTCACATCCACCTGATAAATGTCTGGATAATTAACCTTGTAATTTTTTACTGGAGATAATTTCATACTTGTCAACTCCTTATCTTTATTTTAAATCTTCTATATCTTTATATTTGAATCTTCTATAAGCGAAACCAACGAATAATTCTCGTTATAATGCTTATGAAGAAACATTCCATTACGATGCTTATATAGCTTGGCAGCCAAATTATCAGCGGATTTTATTAATAATTGCTCATTGGCGCAGAGAATCGGTGATGGCTGATTGATATCACCGGTAGAATATTTGTTTATACATGCACACGAACTCATACACCTATGATGGATGGCACACCTCTCGCATTCATCTTGTTTCGTTTGACTTGCATTATAAATTTCCATTCGACGTGCTTCATCTATTCCGTTGTGAACATGACCGATTCGGTATTTGCAGTCACCGACAAACTGCACACATGGATATAGATCACCGGAAGTGGAGATGGAGATCTGTTCAAAACCCAACTTACATCGCTCCTTACAATACTCTTTGTTGCGAATGTGACTATCGATTTTACTGTCAAAGGGGCTGAAGAAAAATTTATCCTCCGATACAGTTTTTTTATAATAAAGCTCTGCAAGCTTTTTATATTGTTTGCTTAATTCCTGCAAGGTCATATCATCCCAGTTCGCACTGTAATCAAGGGAACAAATAATAGTCCTAAATCCAAGTGTAAAAATACTTTTAATGCCATCGCTATAATATTTGACGGTATTTGGTGAAATGGTTACCATTGCTGCGGCATACCGGTTCTGTGCAAGCAGTAGAGGAATCACATTGAGCAATCGACGATAGCTTCCGTTCCCGTTTCTATCAGTTCGGTTGGTATTGTGCATCAGTTCATTTCCATCGAGTGAAAGTGAAATTAATATGTGTTCAGAGTTTGCAAATGTTAAAAATTCTTGATCTAATTGTAATCCATTGGTTATTAATTTATAAAAAACCTTCTTGTTCGTATTTTTACGTTTTACATACGCAGTAACTTCGGATATAAGCTCCTTGCACAAAAGTGGTTCACCTCCGTAAAAACCAATACCAACGGATGGATCTGGCTCGGACAACGCCAAATCAATCGCCGAAAATGCGGTTTCTTTACTCATATAATCTCGATTTTTCTTCAATCCACAATATTTACAGGAAAGATTACAATCGTTAGTTAGATGTAATGTATATTGCATTGAGCCCCCCATTAAAGTGAATTTTCACTATAAAAATAACAATAGTAATAATAAAATGACTACAATCTCAATTCTTCTCTTTCTCTGTTACATGAAAGCAATGAATAATAAAAATAGTCACTTAGTTTCAGACTATTACAATAGTACACAATTATACTATCACAATAGTCTGTGATAGTCAATCATTTCATAATATGTTTTAATATGGGGTGATTAATATATTACGGTTTAGTCAAAAAGATATGGGCGTGAGGATAGTGTTTTAGTATAGCATTAGCAACAAAAGAGAAGCTTACTAAAGATTTAGATAAGGAGCCAAAGGATCTGTTTATATCGTAAAAATGGAGGTTTGTACCAGGACAAAAGATTTATGATATGATTTCTCTAAATGTTTCCGAAGCGGAGTCGTTTCCCTTTAGCTCCATTACGTAGCGGTACATAAGGCTCGAAAAGAGAGCCTAAATACCAACGAGTACAAATTCTCTTTTCGGAAATCATTTATCAAAATCATTTTGCAAAGTTGTGAATGGGAGTGAACATTAACAGGAATTCAAGTTATGATTAGGGTCAAAAGGATCTGTTTATACTGTGGCAATGGCAATTTGCCTGTGGACTCTGTTGAAAGACCCTTTTGACATCCTAATCAAGTTATATAAACAACAAGAAAGGTAAATATTGACTATTATGCAAGATGGTGTTATATTACGTATAACGATATATCGCGAGACATAATAGTATATCAAATGAATAATAGATAATATGGGTAATGTGTAAATTGTAGTAACAAGGAGTATTCATACAATATCAACAAAAAATTGTTTACCAATTACCTAAATAACAATTCAAAGGGAGGAATTATGCCATATCAAGAAGGACCGATGACAGAGGCTATGTATTATGTTTTGTTAGCGCTTAGTAAACCAACCCATGGCTATCAGCTTATGATGGATATTAAGGAGATATCCGGCGGAAGAATCGAAATGGGGCCGGGTACGTTGTATGGAGTGCTTAATCGAATGTCAAAGGAAGATTTATTAAAGATAAAAAGTGATGATGGTCGAAGGAAAACCTACGAACTGACCGTGTTAGGGAAAGCAGCGATAAAAGCAGAATACCATAGGCTGCAATTGATGTTAAAGGATGGAGAATTCTTGAGGGAGGATCTAAGATGACTGTAAATAAACTTCGTACCATCAGTCTTTTTGAAATTGGTAGAATGGAAAGTTATTTTTCGGACATGGCAAAGGAGGGGCTTTGCTTAACCGATATAAATATTCTTTTTAACGTCTTTAATAAAAGTGAACCGGCTGAAATAGAATACCGGATAGAATTTGGCGAGAGAGTACTAAAAGAAGAAATTCGAGAATTATATGAAGGTTCCGGGTGGAATTATACCTGCTCCTACCGGGGAATTCATGTTTTTCAGGCACCTACCGCGGGTGCATTCGTGGAAATTCATACAGATCCAAAAGAACAAAGCTATACACTCAATACAATATGCAGGAGGAGTATAGGAGTGATTTGCATAGAGATGGTATTGCTTCCATTTATAGTTGCATTAGTCGTTCTTCAGACTATGATTGGAAGAACACCTTTTATTTATTTGCTAGAAAGCAACTTTCTCCAGCTTTTTAATCTTTTGGCATTGTTGCTAATGGTATATGATATTGTTATAAACACTAAAATACTCTTTCAATATAAAAAAAGACTACAGATGGGATTTTATATTAATCACCATGAACCCTGGAGAAAACGCAGGGCAAGCTTCTATGTGATAAATGGTTGTTCGGTGTTGATCATTTTTTTAGTCATTGTATCACTTGCTTTTGGTATAGGAAATACAGTCGGATTAATTACGGGATGGTCAAAGTCGGCCCTTACCCTCTCTTCCAAGCTACCGGTTGTTCGGCTAAATGATATTGAAAAACTAGAAGCACCAGTTTTTCGCAAAGAAGATTCCGGATATGATGAGCGTGCCCGGAGTAATGTAGAAGTTACCTATGCTCTTTTAATGAATGAAAAAGAAGTTAACGAGGAATTTAAACAAGAAGATATCCCTTGGGAAGGAGACGTCTACACCCCATCACTTCATACGAATTATTATAAGGTATACCTGCCCTTTACCGTACAAGGTGTGTTATCAGATGTATTACATCATGCAGAGAATTATTTTGTAAAATGGCCGGATGGCAGAAATGTAGTTGAAAAGCTGGATTGCAAGGGGTTGGATGATGTGTATTATATATCTTCAGGTTCATCCGAGAATTACTTTGGACTGGTTGTGAGAAAAGGAAATGAAATATTATGGATGAGATATATGGGTAAGAAAACTCGTGCTGAAGTTATTGAAGCTTCCCAGGCTTTATTTGATTAAATTATATTAATCTAGCTATGAAAGGTTCCTAAAACAGAATTTTAGGCAAATAAAAAGATTAAAGGTGGTTAAGCATTTCTTATGCATTGTCATATAAGCATAACTCTTTTGAAATTATGCATATATGATAATGACTCAGTATAAGCAAAGCTTAGTCAACCAATTTTATGATTGTATAAAATAGGTCATTAAATGTCGATAAACTACAAATAAGGCAAATTATAGATTGATAATTTTATGTTACTATAATAAAATGGAAATGTATCATTTTTGCGTATCATTTTTGTCTATAGTAGTGCGGTAACATCATTTTAACAAAGAAGGAACTCTTCATCTATCTTTTGGCTATGCGCCAAATCAAAAGGGAGACCCAAATATGAAAAGTAAGAAAAATATTTTTATACTAACTATTATTACACTTTTAACTGTAGGAGCAATACTATTATCTACCAAAAATTACTTACTCTCACTTAATCATAAAGCTGCTAATACAAATTCAAATATTCTTACCCTTCACGATATAAATGCTGATATCAAAATATACGGTGATAATGTGAAAATGGATGATGATTTAAGCTATACAAAAATTGATAAAATCAACGATAATACATTATCAACGGATGATAGTCATGGATATACCTCTATTGTCGTTGCTGATTTAAGTGGGCAATGCAAAATTTCTGATGATGAGTTTTTACTAATTAAAGACTTGGTTGAAAGTAAAGGCTATGATTTTATGTATCTAGGGACGCAGTATTTAACAAAATTGCAAAGCCTTAATTTTACGAGAGGTTTTAATTCTGATGAAATGGGATTTGAGTATATTGGAAGTGATAAGAGTGGACAAAAGTCAGATATAACCCAAAATAACAAGTCATATGCTTGCCATGGGGTATGGAGCAAATCGGAACAAGAGATATATAAAAAGAAAAGTAACTACTTATCACAAATAATAATTGCGGAATTAGCTGTTAATGTAAAGGCAGCACAAAATAATCAAGATTAGGATTTCAAATCTATTTAGTGTATAAACCCCTATTTAATAAAAATTCGCAGAACCATTATTTTGGCTTAATCGTTGCTTCAATTATGAACGAAAGGTTCGATGTTATTTCTGAGGTAAACGAATATAACTTGGATAAAGAGATTATTAATTCAATCCATGGTAGAATTATTGCCAATAGTTTATAAATATTTAGTCCCCCCTGAAACCTAGCATGTGGGTCGAACAGGGTGGGACAATATTAGTTATACCTTCTCAAGTAACATTTCTGTATTCCATCTATTAATTCACACTATTTACTCCCCAAGCGATGAAAGGAAAATAATTTATGCAAAGTACTGAAAAAACAACCAATCAACTCGATAACGCAAAGAACCTATTAGAAAAAGCCACACATATTTTAAAGAAATATTTTGGATATGAGAGCTTTCGCGAAGGTCAGGACAAGCTGATTCAGAGCATTTTATCAGGAACCGATACACTGGGAATTATGCCTACCGGTGCGGGCAAATCGCTATGTTATCAGATTCCAGCGTTAGCCATGAATGGAATAACGCTTGTTGTTTCGCCTTTAATTTCTTTAATGAAAGACCAGGTTTTAGCGCTTAACCAGGCAGGAATTTATGCTGCCTTTATCAACAGTTCTCTTTCTGCCAGACAGATTAGTATGGTATTGCAGTACGCTAGGGAAGGAAAATATCAGCTGATCTATGTGGCTCCGGAACGCTTGGAGACAGAAGAATTTCTTGGTTTTGCATTGAATACGAATATTACTATGGTTACGGTGGATGAAGCCCACTGCATCTCCCAATGGGGGCAGGATTTCAGACCAAGTTATTTGAAAATAGTGAAATTTATTCAGCGTTTGCCAAAGAGACCGGTCATTAGTGCATTTACAGCAACCGCAACAAAAGAGGTTATCGAAGACATTGCTTGCGTCCTTGGACTTCACAAGCCATCCATTATGGTAACGGGATATGATAGAAAAAACTTATATTTTGAAGTACGTAATCCCGGGGATAAGAATGCTGAGGTTGTGGATTATATTGAGAAACATCGAACGGATTGTGGAATTCTATACTGCAATACTAGAAAGAATGTGGAAGAACTATATGAATTTCTGGTTAAAAGAGGCATTGAGACTACAAAATATCATGCGGGCATGAGCGATAAAGAGAGAAGTGATAATCAGGAAGACTTTATCTATGACAGGAAGCTTGTTATGGTTGCTACCAATGCGTTTGGAATGGGGATTGACAAGTCCAATGTCAGGTATGTCATTCATTATAATATGCCGAAAAACATGGAAGCCTACTATCAGGAAGCGGGAAGGGCAGGGCGAGATGGGGAAGCGTCGGAGTGCATTCTGCTCTATAGCGCTAAGGATGTTCGCATTAATCAGTTCTTGATAGAGAATGGAAATGAAAATGACGAGCTTACCTCTGACCAGAGAGAATTGATTCAGGAACGTGATGAAGAGCGTCTGAAAATCATGACCTATTATTGTTTCACAAAAGACTGTCTGAGAGAATATATCCTGCGATATTTTGGAGAGATTTCCCCTAACAGCTGTGACAACTGTTCAAATTGTTTAACCGAGTTTGAGCAATCAGATGTGACAGAGGCAAGCAAAGCGATTATCGGCTGCATAAAAGAAAGCGGTCAAAGATACGGAATCAACGTAATTATTGGGACATTAATGGGGCGCAAAATAGCAAAGCTAACATCAATTAATATGGTGAATAATAAGTTTTACGGCAGCAGAGCCTCCGAAAGCGAAAGCTATCTAAAACATGTAATGAATAAACTCATCATCGAGGAATATTTGTATGTTACAAATGATAAATACTCCATAGTAAAATTGAATCGATCCTCCATGGCTATCCTGGAAGGCAACAGTACCATCCTTATGAAACACTCAAAGGATAGGATGTCGCACCAAGCCACCGGTTCAAAGAGCTCAAATCGCAGATCGGAATTATTAACCTCCAGAGGCTTTGAGTTGTTTGAGGTATTACGAACGGTGCGTACCGGGTTAGCCAGGGAAGAAGGTGTCCCACCCTATATTATATTTTCAGATAAAACACTAACCGATATGTGCAGGGTACAACCCTTTGATAAGAAAGAAATGCTAATGGTAACCGGTGTTGGTGAGAATAAATTTGAAAAATATGGTTCCCAGTTTATTGATGCAGTGATAGAGTTTACCAATGGGACGAAAGAAACGCTGTGCTATGCTTCGGAGGTGGAAGAAGTCAGTATAAAGAGCGTTCCAAAGAGTAAAATGAAGAAAGAAGAATATCATCTATCTGAGCAGATGAAGCAGCAGGTTAAAATTGAAGGAAACGTTCTGCTTGGAGAGTTTGTAGATCAACTTAATATGCTTCGGGATGAACAACGGATGAAACGCCTTACCGCAACATCAATTGTCTCGAATCTAAAGGGGGAGGGTTATACGGAAGAAAAATATAATCCACTGCTTGGAAGGAATATGATAACTGTTACAGAGCGAGGTGAAAGTATCGGCATCTCAACCTCAAAACGTATGAGTGAAAAAGGAAACGAATATGAGGTGCTGATGTATAATGAAAAGGCGCAGAGGTATTTGCTTACGCTGTTGGAAGAGTAATATAGTTTTTCTTTAGTAGAAATCATCCAACCCAACAAACTGAGAGATAAATCCATTTTATCTACATAAATATAGAATTTATGTAACCAATTCTCCATAGACAGCATATCAAAAATCGAATAAAATAAATTATTCCATGTGAATCAAGAACTTTTCCACATTCTTTAATGATTTTTATTGCTCTTATAAAACAGCACGAATAAAACATAATCAACGTTGTGATAGGATTACCTGTACCATGTTATAATAAGAATAAAAGCTTCTTATAACAATAAAAAGGAAAATGATGGCGAATAAAAAAATATCTTGATGAATAGATAGTTATTTTAAAAAATTTCCTTTGAAAAATACGGTAATAGCGTATATAATATAAACGAATATGTTTAAGTTACCGACGCAAGGTTGAAAATAGAAAGAGCATCATTGACAGACAGATATGGATTGGATAATCGGAAACTTCGTATTAATACTACGTAAATTCAAAAATCATACAGGAATGTGAATGGAAAGGAGATAAATAATGGTTAGCAGTGATATTGGAATCGATTTAGGTACGGCTAGTGTATTAGTTTATATAAAGGGAAAGGGTGTTGTGTTAAAAGAGCCATCGGTAGTGGCTTTTGACAGAGACACCAATAGGATTAAGGCAATTGGGGAGGAAGCTAGACTAATGTTAGGTAGAACCCCTGGTAACGTTATTGCAATTCGTCCTTTGAGACAGGGTGTTATCTCCGATTATTCCGTTACTGAGAAGATGTTAAAACACTTTATTGTTAAAGCAATAGGCAAAAAGAGATTCAGAGCGCCTAGAGTAAGTGTATGTGTACCCAGTGGAGTGACAGAAGTTGAAAAGAAAGCAGTAACGGATGCTACTTATGCAGCAGGCGCAAGAGATGTTCAACTTGTGGAAGAGCCCATTGCAGCAGCAATCGGAGCAGGTATTGATATTTCAAGACCCTGCGGTAATATGATAGTAGATATCGGAGGAGGTACAACCGATATCGCTGTAATTTCTTTGACAGGAACGGTTGTGAGTGCTTCGGTTAAAATAGCGGGCGATGATTTTGATGATGCACTTGTTCGTTATATGCGTAAAAAACATAATCTTTTGATTGGTGAAAGAACCGCAGAAGAGATTAAAGTAAAGATTGGTTCTGCATACCGCAGACCGGAATCTATCTCCTTACAAGTAAGAGGACGTAACCTGGTTACAGGTCTTCCTAAGACCATTACAGTAACCTCAGAAGAGACAGAGGAAGCATTGAAGGAGCCCACTTCACAAATCGTTGAAGCGGTACACAGTGTTCTTGAAAAGACTCCTCCGGAACTTGCGGCAGATATTGCTGATAGAGGTATTGTATTAACCGGTGGCGGTTGTCTGTTATACGGATTGGAAGAGCTGATTGAAGTAAAGACAGGTATTACAACCATGACAGCAGAAGATCCTATGACAGCAGTAGCAATCGGAACCGGCAAGTATTTCGATTTCATTGCAGGAAAAAGAGATTAATCAAAGTTAAGACACCGCTTGGATGGTATGTTGGATAAGTCACATACATTTTTAGAAATGAGGATGAGATATGGTAAGAGGACTATATACAGCTTATACAGGAATGGCAAATGAACAAAAAAGGCTGGATATTATCTCGAACAATCTTGCAAATGCAGCTACGGTGGGATATAAAGAAGAGAATGCCACAACCCAATCTTTTGATCAGTTATTGACAATGAAGATTAGAGATAATTCGGAGGGAAATACGAACCGGGCAATTGGAAACATGAGCTTGGGAGTAAAACTTGGCGAGGTTTATACCAATTACGGACAAGGTTCCTTACGAGAAACCAATAACAATTATGATATGGCGATTGAAGGAAATGGATTTTTTAATCTCTCTGTTACCGATAAAGCGGGCAATGTAAGTACACAATACACACGAAATGGTTCTTTTACCATGACAAAGGATGGTCACATCGTGGATGAAGATGGAAACAACCTGATGGGTGAAGGTGGGGCAATCGTAGTTCCTACGGATGCAACAGACATCGTAATTGATAAAACAGGTGCAATCTATGCAGATAATACCTATGTAGATAATGTTAAGATAACTGATTTTGAGAATTACGATTATTTATCCAAGACAGGTGATACAAAGTATCAAGCTTTGGAAGGTGCAGTTGAGAAACCCTCCAATGCAACCATACAACAAGGATTCACGGAACAATCCAATGTTAATATCATATCCGAGATGGTAGAGATGATCTCGGTGACCAGAGCCTATGAAGCAAATCAGAAGGTTCTGAAATCAGTGGATCAAACATTGGAACTTGCAGCAAATTCTGTTGGTAAGGTATAAAGCGATAGGAGGAATTGCATATGATGCGATCACTTTGGACAGCAGCGTCCGGCATGACAAGTCAGCAAACCAATGTTGATATTATTTCTAATAATTTAGCTAATATCAATACAACCGGTTATAAGAAAGAGTCAGCTCAGTTTAAGAGCTTATTATATCAAACAATTCAAGATCAGTCCTATGATAACAATGGGAACGCAAAGCCTGTAGGGATTCAGGTGGGTCTTGGTGTTAGGAATTCCGCAATTGTATCTCAGTATACGGAAGGAAATATAGCAGAGACAAAGAATACCTTTGACTTGGCCATTGATGGAAAAGGATTTTTCATGGTGCAAACTGCGGATGGTAAAGTTGCATATACCCGTAATGGTTCCTTTCAGATGGCGGTAGGAGAGAATGACCTTCTTCTCGCAACCTCCGATGGTAATCCAGTACTGGATTCCAATGGTCAACCAATTGTACTGGATAAATCCTATAACAGTGCAAATATCGTAATTGATGATAGTGGTAACCTACTCTATCCTGATGGCAACAATAACATGACTCAAGTGGGAGTAAAGATAGGAATTGCTCAGTTTAATAACCCCACCGGATTAAGTAAATCAGCGGACAGTTTATTGCTGGAGACGGATGCTTCCGGTACCCCACAGTTGGTGACGGACGGTTCCGCAGCAAAATTCAAGGTGAAACAAGGCTTTTTGGAAGGCTCCAATGTACAAGCTGTGGATGAGATGGTGAATCTCATCGTTGCACAAAGAGCTTATGAAATGAACTCAAAGATTGTAAAAGCAGCGGATGAAATGATGCAGCAGGCCAATAATTTGAGATAATTCTTAATGCAGCATTGACCTTTCTGAAAGGAGCAGACGATGGGTATTTCAATCGGTGGTGATTCCATGTATTCACCAATAACGGACTATAGCAATACAAAGGCAGATAATATAAAGAATACGTTAAATAATTCCAGCTCATCCGATGAGGAACTTATGGATGCTTGCAAGAGCTTTGAAGCTTATATGATGGAGCAGGTATTTAAAAGTATGAAAAGTACAGTTCCCCAGAGCGAGGAAGAAGAGAACAATGATTATATGTCTCAATTTGGAGATATGTTATATGAACAATATGCCAAGAGCGCAACAGAGAAGCAAAATATTGGTTTGGCACAAATGCTGTACGAGTCAATGAAACGTAATTCTTAATACATATTACGTCAACGAATAAAACAAATTAATGTCATTTGGTTTTGTTGTCCGGTTTTGAAGGATAAGACCGAATGGCATTTTTCTTTATGGAGGTTGTAATGTCTGAAATACTGGAAGGGTATATAGAGCATATCATTTTTCGTAATGATGATAATGGATATACGGTTTTAAATCTTCAAGCGGATCAGGAAGAAATCACTTGCGTGGGTAGCTTTCCCTTTATCAGCGAAGGTGAGTTAATCAGCGCAAGAGGAAGCTATACGGATCATGCTGTATACGGGCAGCAATTTCTAATCGAAAGCTATGAATTAAAACAGCCGGAGGATTTATTCTCGGTAGAACGATACCTGGGATCAGGTGCCATCAAAGGGATTGGTCCAGCACTGGCTGCCAGAGTGGTAAAGAAATTCAAAGAGGACACCTTTCGAATCATTGAACATGAACCGGAGAGATTAGTTGAGATAAAGGGAATTAGCCCAAGGCTTGCAAGAGAAATCAGTGTACAATTTGATGAAAAGCGTGACATGAGGAGCGCCATGCTGTTCCTGCAGCAATACAATATTATGGGAAACCTTGCGGTAAAGATTTATTCAGAGTATGGTCAGAAGATGTATGATGTTCTGAAAGTGAATCCCTATAAAATGTCGGAGGATATTAGCGGAGTCGGCTTTAAGACAGCGGATGAAATTGCAAGAAGAATTGGTATCAGTGGTGATTCCGATTACCGTATTAAGGCAGGAATATTATATGTATTATTACAGGCAAGTTCGGATGGACATGTATACTTACCGGAAGAAGAGTTGATTTACCGAACAAAGACTCTTTTGTTAGCAGAGGAGGAAACTATTAAAAGGCAGCTGACCGCGCTGAGTATCGAGAAGAAAGTGATGCTGCGCGAAACGGAGCAGCAGGGTAAGCTGGTCTATTCGTCCGTCTATTATTATATGGAATTAAATGTTGCAAGAATGCTGCATGACTTGAGTGTCCGTTATGATATGAACCCGGATCATATTCGCATGCGCGTAGAAGCAATTGAAAAACAATTTCAAATAGAGCTGGAAGAGCAACAAAGGACAGCGGTTACCGAGGCAGTAAGAAATGGACTTTTAGTTGTTACCGGAGGACCCGGCACTGGCAAGACAACTACAATTAATACAATTATTAAATTCTTCGAATCAGAGGGACTAGATATACTATTAGCTGCACCTACCGGAAGGGCAGCCAAAAGAATGACGGAAACAACCAAGGTGGAGGCCAAGACCATCCACAGATTATTGGAGCTTTCCAAGTTAAGCGATGATCAAGAGAATAAGTATTCCTTTGAACGCAATGAAAGCAACCCACTTGAAACTGATGTTTTAATTATTGATGAGATGTCTATGGTGGATATTAGTTTGATGAATGCTCTTTTGAAAGCCATCCCGGTAGGGACCCGTTTAATTCTTGTGGGCGATGTAAATCAGCTGCCCAGTGTGGGACCCGGCAATGTGTTAAGAGATATTATAGATTCTCATAGTTTTAATATCGTAAAGCTCACAAAGATTTTTAGGCAGGCAGCGGATAGTGATATTATCGTCAATGCACATAAAATCAACGATGGTGAGCATATTACCTTGGATAATAAAAGCAGAGATTTCTTCTTTTTAAAGCGGGAGGATGCTAATGTTATCGCTGCAGTGATGATTAATTTGATTAAAAATAAGCTTCCGGGCTACGTGGGTGCAACACCGTTTGATATTCAAGTACTGACGCCTATGAGAAAAGGGGAGCTTGGGGTAGAAAGATTAAATCAAGTACTTCAGCAGGCACTCAATCCACCGGATAAGGACAAAAGGGAAAAGATATTCCATGATACCGTATTCCGGGAAGGCGATAAGGTAATGCAGATTAAAAATAATTATCAAATCACCTGGGAGATACGCAATGGCTTTGGAGTCGTGATACAAAATGGCACCGGTGTCTTTAACGGAGATGCAGGTAAGATTAAAGAAATCAATCTTTTTGCAGAGCAGGTGTTGGTGGAGTTTGATGATAATCGTCTTGTAGAATATACGTTCACCCAGTTAGAGGAACTGGAGCTTGCTTATGCGGTTACCATACACAAATCCCAAGGGAGTGAGTATCCGGCGGTTGTGCTTCCAATTTTGGATGGACCTCGTCTATTGTTTAACCGTAATCTGCTCTATACAGCGGTTACCAGGGCAAAGAGCTGCGTAACAATTGTTGGTAGTGATTTTATGCTCCAATCCATGATTGACAATAAGAATGAACAGAGCAGATATACTGGTTTATGTGATCGGATTCGAGAGTTATAGAAAATTTGGTCAGCTTTTTTACAAGCGGAATCTTGATGCCATTGATAGGATTTTATATTTAATCTTTGCTGTATTTAAGTGTTTCTAACCCTTCCTTAATCAACTTGTTAAGGGAATGATTATGTGCTCTGCACATTCTTTTCAGACCGAATAACTTATCAGGGTTTTTATTAATCTGGTTTACTCCATAGCGGCAGGAAAGGGTCGCTTTGTAACCAAGCCCTTTTAAAATTTGCTCGGAATTGTCGTTGTATTTTCCATAAGGGTATGTGAAAGTGGAAGGGCACCAGCCCGTCATGGAAGTGCAACGAGCTTGAAAGGTAAGCACATCATCCGTCAGAGCTTTCTCATAATCACAAAGAGCTTCATTGCTCTTTTGACCGCATCCATACCTGCCATTGATGATTTTGTGCATGTTATAGGTATGATTCTGTATTTCTACCAGCCCCGATTCACGCATTTCGTTAATGTGATCCCAGGTCAGATGGGCATAATCCACATTTGTATCATTTACCTTTGAGAAATCATCAGTGCTTTTTCCGACAATGGACAGTACAATTTTCATATTGTATTTTTGCAATAGCGGGAAGACATTTTTATAAGTTGACAAATATCCATCGTCAAAGGAGAGTATAATAGGATTCTTAGGTAAAGGAATGTCATTATAAACAAATTCAATCAGTTGTGTCATGGTAACAGTGTGATAATTATTTGAAGATAAAAATTTTAAATCGCTTTCAAATTCATAAGGACTGATAACATCTTTGCCCAGACTGTTGTTCTTGACTTGGTGATACATGATAATTGGAACCGTTATATCAGATGGAACATCGGAAGAGGCATGAATGTAGGAGAAATTCTTTCTGATCGTTAGAGCCAGTAGCAGAAAAAGAATAAAGAATAAAATCCCATTCATATATTTTATGTACTTAGTAATCATTTTCATTGTAACGCCACCTAACACTTTATGTATTATAAATATATGTGGTGGATGTGAATTTTTAACTAAAAATATTGGGAAATGTAAAATGCGAATTAAATAGTTCGGTTTTTCTGAAAATATAATCAGTATTGACAAGAAGAAAACCATCCTGAAAGTACTTTTGACATATTTTTTTACAGATGGATTAAGTGATTGGTATGAATATTCGACATTGTTTATATTGCTTTGGCATTTAATGGTGTAAAATGTGGATTTGATTTTTAGATAGTGCAATCTTATGGGAAATAAGGTATAATATTTTCTATTCGATAGAAAAATATATTATAACGAGTTGGAGGGTAATATTATGTCAGATATGTCTTTAGTTATTATGGCGGCAGGAATGGGAAGCCGATACGGAGGCATTAAACAATTAGAACCAGTTGGACCTGGTGGTGAGATTATAATGGATTATTCCATTTATGATGCAATGAAAGCAGGATTTAATAAGGTTGTTTTTATTATTCGTAAAGATTTAGAGAAGGACTTTAAAGAGATTATTGGAAATCGAATTGAGAAATTAGTTAAAGTAGAGTATGTATTTCAGGAATTGGATGGGATACCGGAAGGTTTTACAAAGCCTGCGGATCGTACCAAACCTTGGGGTACAGGTCAGGCTGTATTATGTTGCAAGGATGTAGTAAAAGAACCTTTTGCAGTAATTAATGCAGATGATTATTATGGAAAAGAAGCATTTAAGATTGTATATGATTTCTTAAATGATAACGCTGATAAAAAAGATCAATTTTGTATGGCAGGCTTTGTTCTTGGTAATACCTTAAGTGAGAACGGAACAGTTACTCGAGGAATTTGCAAAGTGAATGAGGCTGGTAAGCTTGTTGATATTAATGAGACATCCGGAATTGAGCAGGATGGGGATAGTGCAAAAGCAGTAGATGGTAACGGCAATGAGATTAAGATTGATCTGAATAGTGCAGCATCCATGAATATGTGGGGCTTTACACCGGAGCTGTTCAATTATCTTGAGAGTGGTTTTTCATCCTTTCTTTCTTCTCTTGGAGAAAACGAATTAAAGAAAGAATATTTACTTCCCACCATAGTTGGAGATTTGGTAAAGGCGAATGAAGTAGAAGTATCCGTACTAAGAACCGAAGATCGTTGGTTCGGTGTAACCTACAAAGAAGATAAAGAAGCGGTTGTGAATTCCATTAAAGCTTTGATTGATAAGGGGGAATACCCTTCAAAACTGTTCGTATAGTCCCATTGACATAATTCCGATGCAGAGGTAAACTGATTTATCAAAGGATGATTTTTGTAATTGAGATAGCCGCAAATCTAAGAAACTCAGGAAGGGTCTCTTCCGAACAGAAAAAGGAGCATGCATTGTTTCAAACAATTCTTGATATGATATATCCTGTAAGATGTCCCATTTGTGGTGAGATTGTATTGCCGAAAGGAAATGCAATCTGTCAGAGCTGCAGAGTAAAACTGCCTACAATTGAAGGAAACAGATGTTTAAAGTGTAGTAAACCCATAGAACGGGAAGAGGATGAGTTTTGTAGCGATTGCAACAGAAAACATTTTCATTTTGAAAAAGGGATTGCACTATGGCTTTATAATGATGACATGAAAAAATCATTAGGGAATTTCAAATATCATAGTAAAAAAGAGTATGCAAAATTTTATGTTGATGAAATCGTTCAACAATACAAAGAGCAGATTATAAGAATGAACCCCGATGTCATTGTTCCCATACCAATTCATCGAGCTAAGTTAGCGGAGCGTGGATATAATCAAGCAGATATTCTCGCGAGAGGTATTGGAAAACAATTGGGAGTACCAGTGCTTTCTGAATTGTTGATCCGAAATAGAAGAACGATTCCACAAAAAGGACTGAGTGACAAAGAACGTTTAAGAAATCTGCAAAAAGCCTTTGATTATAATGTATCAGCAGCAAAAAAACACGATAAAACAATATCCAAAGTATTGCTTGTTGATGATATCTATACTACCGGGAGCACGATGGAAGCCTGTACGAACGTGTTAAGGCTTCATAATGTAAATCAAGTATTTTTTGTTGTACTTTGTATTGGTAAAGGATACTAGGGAGGATACGATTATGGAAGTAAGAAATTGCAAAGGGTGCGGCAGGATATTTAATTATCTATCCGGTCCGCCATTGTGCCAGAGTTGTCTCGCCGCGCTTGACATGAAGTTTAGTGAAGTTAAGGAATATGTATATGATCACCCCGGCGTAGGAATGCAGGAAGTGTCTGAGGTAATAAAAGTTCCGATTGCTCAGATAAAACAGTGGATTAGGGAAGAACGATTATCTTTTGCAGAAGATTCTATGATCGGACTAGAATGCGAAGGGTGTGGAGCTACCATTAAGACGGGCCGATTTTGTAAAAACTGCAAGGATAAGTTGGCAAAAGGTTTTAACGATTTATACCCAAAGCCCAAAGTTCCGTTAAAAGAAAAGGACCCAAGAATGAGTCCTAAAATAAATTTTGTTAGTAAGGATTATAAAAAAGAGACATAAAAGCTAGGCAGGGCTATTATTTGATCCGGATTCCATCATCGGTGATTGTAATGGTACCTGCCTTATATAATCTGCCAATTGCCCTTTTAAAAGCATTCTTACTTAATTTAAATTCTTTCTTGATTACGTCTGGATCGGAACTGTCATTAAGTGGTAAGAAACCTCCTGCATTTTTCAATCTCTCTAAAATCAATTCGGTATCACTATCCATTTGAAGATATGCCTTTTCCCGTAGGCTAAGGGTAAGCTTTCCGTCTGGTCGTACATTCACAACACGAGCCTTAATACTATCCCCGATTTTTAGGGAAGGGAAGATTTCATTTTTCGGAATCATTCCGGAGTATTTTCCATCTACCGCAACAAAGACACCGAATGCATCAATTTGATCATATACGATACCGGTCACTACATCATCTTTTTTGTATTCGGAGTTACTCTCCAGTACATCGTATACTTTCATGGTAGCACATAAACGCTTGCTCTTATCAATATATAAGGTGATTAAAACCTTGTCACCCTCCTTTACCGGAGTGCTTTGCTCCTTATAAGGGAGCAGTAGATCTTTCATAAGACCCCAATCCAAAAATGCACCAATTGTACTTACTTCCTTTACAGTAAGAACCGCCAGTTTGCCAATGGTTACAGGAACTTTAGAAGTTGTGGCAATAATACGGTCCTCTGAATCTTTATAGATAAATAATTCATGCAAATCGCCCACAGTTGTTCCTTCAGGAACTTCACGCGTTGGGAGAAGCACGCTTTCCTTTTTATCACTATTTTGTTCGCTGAAATAAAAACCATAATCGGTTTTTTTGATTGCTTCCAGCGTTTGATAAACTCCAAGTTGAATCATAATATAATTCCTTTCCGTTCACTAATTAATAAGTTGTCCTTCGAATTCTACAATAGCATATGGCTTGTGAGATTCATTTCCTAACACGATGGTGCAACAGCCTTCTTTTATAGATACCAAGGGGAAAATAGTATCATTTATGACGGCCTGTGACTTATACTCCACACGCATAGATTGAACCAAAAAATTATCAGGCAGGAATTCCTCTGCCAATTTAATGTATTGCCCATTATTTACATGGTTATACGAATCGATATTTGATTTTTTAACAATAAATTCAGGGTGAGAAGTAATTGTATCCGGTATCGTAATCTTACGCTCCCCATATTCCATTGGGTAAGGGGGCTCAATTTCATAACCATTATCCGCAGGTATCTTGGTTGGTCTTCCGGTATTGGTGTCGAGGTGTACCCAGATAGAATTCGCAACAGCAAGAACTTCCCCTGCAGCATTCTTCATAATAAAGTTTCGATAACCATAAAAGCCCTTAAAATCATATGCCCAGGTGCCGACAGTTATCATGTCTCCCAGTTTTGGAGGATTGATAAGCTTTAACTGCCATCCGTTAAGGAGCCAGACGCGGTGATGCTCTTGCAAATAATTGATTCCAAGGTTTAAATCCTCTGATTGGAACGTGCTGCAGTCCTGGAAGTAGTTAATAATGGAGGAATAGGATAACGTACCGAAATGGTGGTTAAGTTCACTATACCGGACTCTTGTGTTAAAGCTGTACATGATAATTCAAGACCTTTCTTAAAGCATTCTCGCAAGCATATCATCACCCGGAGTCAATTTGAGTGGTTGTCCTTATAAGATTCTCGATAAATATTAGCTTGCGTGCTAATTGTATATATGGAAGTATAGCACTTATCCAATGGTTTATATAGTGTTTTTTGTGATTTTTGGAGATATTCCAATAAGTTTGATTACAGATAAAAACATTTTTTATAATTGGACGATTTCAAATATTTATAACCGTTTTTGCGTATTTACCGAAAAATACTGGAATTATTCGAATACTTTTGTTATAATAGGCTTGATTAAAAGAGGAGGTATAGTTAATTGGACTCGATAGAGTATTATAGTCAGAATGCATCGGAATATTTCGAACATACAGTGGATATCGATATGAAGGAAGATTGGGAGCGTTTTACCGAACTATTACCGGAGGGAGGCAGTATCTTAGATTTGGGCTGCGGATCCGGCAGGGACAGCGAACATTTTATATCCTTAGGTTTTGATGTGACTGCGATGGATGCATCTGAAGAAATGTGTGACTTAGCAAGCATACATATAGGACAAGATGTTTTAAATTTAACATTTGATGAAATTGACTTTGAAGAAGTATTTGACGGAATATGGGCCTGCGCCTCATTACTGCATGTATCAGGATCAAGGATAGATGACATTATGGACAAAGTTGTAAAAAGTCTAAAGGGAGACGGAGTACTCTTTATGTCATTCCATTACGGTGATTTTGAAGGGGAGCGCAGTAGCCGTTACTATAAAGATTATAGAACAAAAGCATTAAAAGAACTGATAGCGAGACAGAAAGAACTGGAATTAATTGAAATCTGGAAGGAAGATGAGAATAGAGACGATTCTGATAAGGCTTGGATTTGTGTGCTCGCCAGAAAATCAGAACAAGAATAAGATATGAAAAAGAGGCTGTTGCTTAAAATGCACAGCCCCTTTTATAAATGTTCTTTCATATTATACTCGAATATCAATATTTGCACCAAGGTTTGGAGTTACAGATTGCTCCATCATTTTAATCATATTCTGACCGGAGATTTGAACCGTGTTCAAACTCTTAGCCAGGACTGCCATACCAACCGCCGCATTATCTATTGTAGGATTTGGTGTTATGGGCAGAGAAGAAATAATCATACGGGCTCCTTTCTTATATCCATTATTCATAGGATATATAACAACCAAATAAAATATAGCTATATTATAACATGTTTAGACTTTATGTCAAACGGTAACACTTACTTTAAGAATCAGATAGGAGGATATATAATGATTTATGATGTAATTATAATCGGATCAGGGCCGGCGGGTCTTTCCGCAGCCATTTATGCCAAAAGAGCGGAGCTCAGTGTTCTTGTTGTTGAGAAAGCAGGAATAAGCGGAGGGCAGATAATCAATACCTATGAAGTGGATAATTATCCCGGAATCCCAGGGGTTGGAGGCTTTGAGTTAAGTATTAAATTCAGAGAGCATGTAGATAAATTAGGAGCTGATTTTGTGAATGGAGAGGTAACAGAGTTTAAGGTTGAGAATGACCTTAAGATAGTTACCGTGGATGGGGAACAGCAGCATACCGCTAAAAGTGTAATCATTGCAACGGGAGGTGCCCCCAGACATCTTGGGGTAGAAGGAGAAGATGCGCTGTCAGGTATGGGAGTTTCCTACTGTGCAACTTGTGACGGGGCATTCTTTAAGAATAAGACGGTGGCAGTTGTTGGAGGCGGAGATGTAGCAGTAGAGGACGCCATCTTCTTAGCGAGAATATGTAAGCAGGTATATGTAATCCATCGCAGGGATCAGTTCAGAGCATCAAAGAGTATTGTTTCGAAACTTACAGCTCTTGAAAATGTTACAATATTATGGGATAGCGTTGTTGAGAAGATTAATGGTAAGGATAGAGTGGAGAGCATTGAGGTTAAAAATGTAAAGAGTGATGCTCAAAACACTTATGAGGTGGCTGGAATATTCATTGCAGTAGGATATATGCCTAACTCTGAAATGTATAAATCCGTAGTTGATACGGATGATGGCGGCTATATTATTGCAAATGAAACTTGTGAGACTAGTGTAGACGGAATTTATGCTGCCGGAGATGTGAGAACAAAGGAGCTGAGACAGATTATTACAGCTGCAGCAGATGGAGCCAATGCAATCACATCCGTCGAAAAATACCTTAATTCGACAACAAATAGCTAAATAATGCCCATTTTAAGGGGGCTGGAGGAATTAACAAGTAATGTAAAATAATTCTACAATTTTAATGTGAAGCTGTTGACACGAAGTGACGCGTTTGTTATAATAACCTCGTTGGATGTAATAATTTCGTAATAATTTAATGGGACAAGTTAATTGATTATAAATGAATATTATACTATATGGGGGGAAAGCCAATGAACAAAAATCGAGCATTAAAGTTAACCTTAGGTTGCTTGTCAGCAGCAGTATTGTTATCCGTACCTACAACCATTGCACGAGCCGATAGCTTCACACTTGCTGAACAAGGAGTTGCCGGAATATCTGTGGTCATGGATGACAAAACAGATCAGCAGATTAAAGAGGCATATGAGGCTTCCCTGCCGAAGAAGGAATCCCCTTACGCTAATTTGGGTGTATCCACAGCAGATGTTTATGTCAATGTCCGCAAATCCCCTTCTACTGAGAGTGAAGTGGTAGGAAAGTTATACAAAGGATGTGCGGCGGATATTCTTGAGACACTTGACGGTGGATGGGTTAGGATAAAATCAGGTAAGGTAGAGGGTTATATCGCTTCACAATTTCTTGCTATCGGGGAACAGGCTGAAAAGATGGTTGATGAGTATGCAACTGTTTATGCAATAGTTAAACCAACAACCTTGAATGTACGACAGAAGGCTTCTATTGATTCTCCAAAGTTATCCATGGTTCCTAAAGGCGAAAAATATATTGTAGTCAAGCAGAACGATGAATGGGCTGAGATTCTTTTTAACACCGATGATAGTACTGGTGAAGAGGAAACAGGCTATGTTAATAAGGAATATGTTGATATAGATGTACAATTCAAATTTGCGGTATCCATTGAAGAAGAGAAACAGATTCTTGAGCAGCAGCAGAAGGCGGAACAAGCTGAGAAGGAACGTAAAGAGCAACTGGCTAAGGATAACGATAAGAAGAATCATACAAAGAATAATAATTCAAAGAATAATGATAAGAACCATACAAAGAATGATGATAAGAATACCAATAACAATGATAACAAGAATGACAATAAGGGTGGAACAAAAACTGAGGACAAGCCATCAGGCAATACTTCAGCAAAAGGTTCAGAAATTGCTAGTTATGCATTGAAATTTGTTGGAAATCCTTATGTATGGGGCGGAACAAGTTTAACGAATGGAGCGGACTGCTCTGGTTTTGTTCAATCCATCTATGAAGATTTCGGATATTCATTACCAAGAACCTCAAGAGATCAGGCAGCAAGCGCAGGAAGAGTCGTAAGTGAAAGTTCCATGCAGCCAGGAGATTTAATCTTCTATGCAAATAGCAGAGGGGTTGTAGGTCATGTGGCGATGTACATTGGTAACGGAAAGATTGTACACGCAGCTAGTAAAAGACAGGGTATCATTGTTTCAAAGTATAATTATCATGATGTATACCGTGTAAGAAGAATTGTTGATTAATGGAAGATAAGAAGCTTTTACCAAGGGGATCCTTGATAAGAGCTTCTTTTTTTGCGCCTTTTTATGGCAGTAGATGGTGTGTTTAAGAGGCCAGCTCATACTGAGCCTAGGATTACATTACAATTTGCACAAAATGGTTCCTGTCTTTTTGAAGAGGTTTTAGATTATCTTATTAAAATTGCAGAACAAGAAGTGGATTATTGTGGAAGTTAATATCAAAAATGTCGAAAATATTACCGAAGAATTAAGTTTTTGTAATTATTTTTAACGAAAAAGTAAAACTATTTAATCTTTAATTAATGGCAAAATAGCTCGTATGTAAAGTATAATTTTATTTAGAGATTTTAATAAAATTATGCAAAAGTGGGGGACAGATTATTATGGTTTTTAGTAGTTTAGTGTTTATTTTTCGATTTTTACCGGTTTTCTTGTTGATTTATTATTTGGTACCCCACCGAATAAAGAATTTAGTCCTTCTTTTGGGTAGCCTATGTTTCTACGCTTATGGCGAACCCAAATTTCTGATATTACTCTTGTTGTCGGTTCTTGTTAACTTTAAAATTTCTCATTTTATAGAACGATTTGCATATAATAAAGAATTTCGAAAGCTTTGCTTGATAATCGGACTAACTTATAATTTTGGATTTCTTATCTTTTTTAAATACATCAACTTCATGATAGGGAATCTGAATTATATGTTCAAGGGCTTGGGTGAAGGACATATTATTTCTCCCCTAGCGGTTGGGTTGCCCCTTGGAATCAGCTTTTATACCTTTCAAATTGTTTCTTATCTGCTTGATGTTTATAAGAAAGAGATAAGGGCAGAACGTTCGCTTTATGGACTTGCTCTTTATATTTGCATGTTTCCTCAGTTGATATCGGGCCCGATTGTAAAATACTCTGAGATAAGACCGCAGTTGACGAACAGGCAGAACACCTTAGCTAACCTGGAACAGGGTTTTAAAATATTCACCATAGGGCTGGGTTTTAAGGTTTTGTTAGCTAATCGGATCGGAATATTGTGGAATGATGTTCAAACAATAGGGTTTGAAAGTATATCAACACCTCTTGCCTGGTTGGGAGCAATTGGTTATAGTTTGCAGTTATATTTTGATTTTTATGGGTATTCATTAATGGCAATTGGGGTAGGAAAGATGATAGGGTTTACTCTTCCAGATAATTTTGACCATCCCTACATATCAAAATCAGTCTCTGAGTTTTGGAGAAGGTGGCATATGTCCTTGGGCAGATGGTTTCGAAATTACATTTATATCCCACTCGGAGGTAATCGAAGAAGTAAAACAAGGGTGGCGCTGAATTTATTCATAGTATGGATGTTCACTGGAATATGGCATGGCGCGAACTGGAATTTTGTATTATGGGGGCTGTTGTTGTTTCTACTGATTTATTTTGAGAAAATGTTTCTTAAAAAATATCTTGATAAATCTAATATATTATCAAGGATTTATATCCTTCTTATAATGCCCGTATCCTGGATGTTATTTGCAATACCGAGCCTGCCTGAAATTGGGGTATATTTGGGAAGAATGTTTGGAATAACACAGGGAATTGCTGTGAATTCACAGGACTTTATAAAATACTTAAGTACATATAAGCTCTACTTCCTCCTTGGAATCTTTTTTTGCATGCCCTTTGGATGGAAAGCGTTTAAGAAATACGAGAAGACAGTTTTGTGTGCATTGATCCTGTTCGTCATATTTTGGTATGCGATTTATCAATTGGCGAATGGCTTAAATAATCCATTTTTATATTTTAATTTTTAGGGGGGTAAATGATGTCGTTTAAGAAATTTATTAAGAAATACTCATTTCTTATCATGTTAACTTTAAGTACAATTATGCTAACCATAGTTGGATATGCAGGGAAGAATAATATTTATTCAGAATATAAAATAGAGGTGCTTAGCACTCCTCAATTAGTAGCGGTGTTTGAAGGTGCAGTAAGTGGAAAATACCCATGGATGATTGGGAGTGGTGCCAATCAAATGGGAGGAGCGGTTCCCGTAAGTGCAGGCGGATCATTCCGTTTGACCAATGCATTTGGATTTATTAACAAAGTAATTCATGGCTCAGGTGGAAATAAATCAAGTGAAGTGAATAATGAGGGAGATTCAAATATCGGGAATAATAATGAGGGAAAAGGCAATGAGCCAGATAAAAATCAAGATTCAGAGCCTAATAAGCCAGGGGACAAAGACACTTACTCCAAACCCACAAAGCCTTCCACTACAGACAAGGATGGTAAGAATGATGTGACGGGGAAGGATGATGTTAAGAATGATGTGACGGGGAAGGATGATGTTAAGAATGATGAGCCAAAGAGTGATCATTCTAAGAATGATGATCCGAAAAGTGGCGATTCCACGAATGATGATTCTAAAAATAATGATGCAAGCAATGGAGTAAGTGATAACTCCGATGATACAAATAATAATTCGAATGACCCGAATAATGATAATACAAACAATGATAATACAAAGGGGAACGAAGATAAACCCTCGGCAGATTATCAGAAGGTAACTGAGAGTTATTTTGAAGATGCTCTATTTATAGGAGATTCCAGAACGGTTGGTCTGTCTGAATATTCAGGATGGAAGAAACCCACTTTCTATGCAGATGAAGGAATGTCAGTTTACGACGTATTTAATCGCAAAATTGCTAAAGTAAATGGAAAGAATGTTTCTATACTGGATGCGTTAAAAGTAAAACAATTTAAAAAGATTTATATTATGCTAGGCATTAATGAACTTGGCACCGGTACCACAAAAACTTTTGTAGTAAAATATAATGAGGTAATTACTCAAATTAGAAAGCAGCAGCCCAATGCATTAATATTTGTTGAGGGTATCATGAATGTGGCAAAAAAGAAATCGGATTCCGATGCAATATACAATAATGTTAATATAAAGAAGAGAAACATAGGGTTATCAAAATTAGCCAACAATAAAACAATATTCTATATTGATGTAAATGATGCAATAACGGATCAATATGGAAATGTACCGGAGAAATATACGTTTGATAGTATACACCTGAAAGCTGCATATTATAAAATTTGGACAGAGTTTTTAATGGAACATGGAATTGTGGGTAAATAAATCAGGAGTTAAGGTATAAAATGAGGATATGTAGTGAATTACTATGATTAACTAATAAAGGGTATCAATGGCGAATAAAGGCACAGATTGGTTTTGATGCGAATCTGTGCCTTTTATATTGAAGAAGGATAACCCGAAAGAAGGTTGGAAACTAATGCGTTTGATGTGTAATTGTCGCACAACTTCTTTATAATGTGCATTCATCAGGCACTTTTAAGAAAGAGAGATAGTATTCAAAATTATTAAATAAATGATAAAATAGGTGGTAAATTGATTAAATTTGATTTGTTATTTGTATACAATATTTTTTAGGGGGCCTATCAAAAATACCTATTGACAATAAATAAATTGTTCAACATGCACAAAGGATAAGAAAAAAATGGGAATAAATGGGGGTTGGCATGTAATTGTGTATAAGTTATCAAAAAGTTATCCACATCTAAAAAGGCTTGATTTCAGAGAAATTAAAGTTATACACCATGTTATCCACATTATCCACAATAATTATCTACATGTGTCGCACATCCATAAGTGGAAAATATCGAAAGTTCGTTTTGTAGATTATGATAAATCGTGATTTGGAAAGAAAAACATTAATTTTTTTGCTTGACATTCTTATTGTCGGATAATATTTAGAATGAAGTTAAATTTGAGTGTTAACTACCATGAAATTATTACAAATAAGGTAATTAAAGGATGAATTAGTTGGATTCATGAAGGTATATGTTAAATAATGTAAAATAAACGGATAAATCATGCAGCTTCTGCCAAATGCAATCAAAGAAGCTTGTCACTAGATAGCCGTTGTGGTATAATTTAATTAGCATAAGAAGTCTTGATGCTAACTAGAAAGCTAAAAAGGAGTTGGGCATTATGCGTTATATTATCAGTGGTAAGAATATTGATGTGACAGAGGGTTTAAAAACAGCAGTATATGACAAAATCGGAAAACTTGAGAGATACTTTACTTCTGACACTGAAATTCACGTAACACTCAGCGTTGAGAAGGAAAGACAAAAAATCGAAGTGACTATCCCGGTAAAAGGTAATATTATCAGAGCCGAGCAGGTAAGCAATGATATGTATGTTTCAATCGATCTGGTGGAAGAGATTATTGAACGTCAGTTACGCAAGTATAAGAATAAATTAATAGATCACAAACAGGCTGCTTCTAATTTTAATCAGACTTATATTGAGGATGATTATTTTGAAGATGATAGCGTTAAGATTGTTAAGACTAAGCGTTTTGCTATAAAGCCTATGGATGCCGAGGAGGCATGTGTTCAGATGGAGTTATTAGGACATAATTTTTATGTTTTCCGTAATTCCCAGACAGATGAGGTGAATGTGGTTTATAAAAGAAAAGGAAATACTTACGGCTTAATTGAACCCGAATTCTAATCTATATGAGATTAAGTAGATACGAAAAGCTGCACCCGGATATATTTCGGGGCAGCTTTTCACTGTTTGTAAACGGAGTAAGTGTAGTTATGATTATGGATGAAAAAGACAAAAATTGAGATACTTAATTTTAAATATGAAGATGAATTGTTAACATATTCATAGTTCGTTTACGTTTTATTCACGATATGTTTCTTGATGTTTGGCGAAGGTTGGTATATGGTGGTATAAAATTAAGTTGAATAGTAACAAGCAAAATGTTACAATACTATTTGAATGATTTTTGTGAAAATGGAATGATACAGGAGTGAACATAGTATGGGAATTGTTGAACGCGTATTTGGTACACATAGTGAGCGTGAAGTGAAAAGAATCATACCTTTGGTTGATAAAATCGACGCATTGGAACCTGAATTTATTCAGCTCTCTGACGAGGAATTAAAAGGTAAGACTACCGAGTTTAAAAATAGACTAAAAAACGGTGAGACCTTAGATGATATTTTAGTTGAGGCCTTTGCAACGGTACGTGAAGCTGCCAAAAGAGTGCTAGGTCAAAGACATTACAGGGTACAGTTAATTGGTGGTATTATATTACACCAGGGACGTATCACCGAGATGAGAACCGGTGAAGGTAAAACACTTACTTCAACACTGCCGGCATATCTGAATGCATTGGAAGGTAAGGGCGTACATGTTGTTACCGTAAATGATTATCTTGCTAAGCGTGACTCTGAGTGGATGGGACAAATTCATGAATTTCTTGGACTTACCGTAGGTGTAATCTTAAACAGCATGGATAAGGATGAGCGTACTGCTGCTTATGCCTGTGATATTACTTATGCAACAAATAATGAATTAGGCTTTGACTACTTAAGAGATAACATGGTTATCTATAAAGAACAGTTGGTACAACGAGATTTGCATTTTGCAATAATCGATGAGGTTGACTCTGTTTTAATTGATGAGGCAAGAACTCCTTTGATTATTTCAGGACAGAGTGGAAAATCAACCGAACTGTACCGTGTATGCGATATTCTTGCCAGACAGTTAACAAAGGGTACTTCCAGCGGCGAGCTCACCAAAATGGCTGCCTTAATGAAGGAAGATATTGAAGAGACGGGAGATTTTATCGTTAACGAGAAGGAGAAAAATATCCATCTGACAGAAGATGGTGTTAAGAAGGTAGAACGCTTCTTCAATCTTGAGAATTTATCCGACCCTGAGAATCTCGAAATTCAGCATAATACCATATTAGCGCTGAGAGCGCATAATTTGATGTTCAGGGATCAGGATTATGTGGTTAAGGAAGATGAAGTATTAATTGTAGATGAATTTACCGGACGTATCATGCCGGGTAGACGTTATAGTGACGGTCTTCATCAGGCGATTGAAGCAAAAGAAAATGTAAAGGTAAAGAGAGAGAGTAAAACACTTGCAACGATTACCTTCCAGAACTTCTTTAATAAATATAAAAAGAAATGTGGTATGACCGGTACTGCACTTACCGAAGAAAAGGAGTTTCGTGAAATTTACGGAATGGACGTTTTAGAGGTTCCGACTAATCTTCCCGTAGCGCGTGTGGATCAACAAGACGCAGTATACAAGACGAAGAAGGAAAAATTACGTGCGATTATCAGAGAAATCGTGGAATCCCATAAAAAAGGACAGCCTGTTCTAGTTGGTACCATAACAATTGAATCTTCCGAAGAAATCAGTCTCCTTTTGAAGAAGCTAAACATCCCTCATAAGGTACTGAATGCAAAGTTCCATGAGTTGGAAGCAGAAATAGTAGCGGATGCAGGTCAGTACGCTGCAGTTACAATTGCAACTAATATGGCAGGCCGTGGTACTGATATTAAGCTAGGCGAGGGTGTAAAAGAAGCAGGCGGACTAAAAATCATTGGTACGGAACGTCATGAATCAAGACGTATCGACAATCAGCTCCGTGGCCGTGCAGGCCGTCAGGGTGATCCTGGTGAATCTCGTTTCTTCATCTCTTTGGAAGATGATGTTATGCGTCTGTTCGGATCTGAGAGGTTGCTTGGAATCTTCAATTCCCTTGGAATCGCAGAGGATGAGCAGATAGAGCATAAAATGCTTACCAACGCCATTGAAAAAGCGCAGAAAAGAATTGAGAATAATAACTATGGTATCAGAAAGAACCTTCTGGAATATGATCAGGTAAATAATGAGCAAAGAGAGATTATTTATGCAGAGAGAAGAAGAGTTCTTGAAGGCGAGAGCATGAGAGATACCATTTATAGAATGATTACGGATACCGTAGAAGATTGTGTCAATACTAGCATTAGTGAGGATCAGGCTCCGGAGCAATGGAATACCAAAGAACTCGAAGATATATTGCTTCCCATCATACCTTTGTCAAAGCTTAATTTGTCAAAAGATCAGATTAAAGGCATGAACAAAAATAGTTTGATTCAGCAACTGAAAGAAGATGCAGTTAAGCTCTATGAAGAGAAGGAGCTGGAGTTCACTGAGACGGAACAAATTCGTGAGGTGGAACGTGTTATTCTATTAAAGGTAATCGACCATAAGTGGATGGATCATATCGATGATATGGATCAGTTACGACAAGGTATCGGTCTTCAGGCATACGGGCAGCGTCAGCCGGTGGTTGAATATAAATTCCAGGGCTTTGATATGTTCGAAGCAATGATTGAAGCCATTCGTGAAGATACCGTAAAAGCGTTAATGCATGTTCGTATCGAACAAAAGGTAGAAAGAGAACAGGTTGCTAAGATTTCAGGAACAAACCGTGATGACAGTATTGCGAATGCGCCTGTAAAGCGAACCGGACGTAAAGTTCAACCCAACGATCCTTGTCCATGCGGCAGTGGTAAGAAGTATAAATTCTGTTGCGGAAGAAATGCATAAAAATAAAAAAACATTGTATAAAAAGTATTGTGTTTTTAAAAATAGTAATATATAATAACAAAAAGAGGTGATTAGGTGGTAGAATTAGATCAGTTCAAGTATACTCTGAGTACTTATGAAAAACCATTAATTGAAGTGGGGGATTCACTTTGACCTGGCTAGGAAGAGTGATCGAGTAAGTGAACTTGAGCAAACAATGGAAGAACCCAGTTTTTGGGATGATGCTGACAGAACCCAGGTAGTAATGAGAGAATTAAAGGGTTTAAAGGCTACTCTGGAGGAATATCAACACATTAAGAGTCTTTATGAAGATGTTCAGACCTTGATACAAATGGGATATGAAGAAGAGGATGATAGTCTGTTTCCAGAGATTGAAGAGACTTTAAACCAATTTATTGAGGATCTTGAGAAGCTAAAACTGAGTACATTGTTATCAGGTGAATATGATAAGGATAATGCTATATTAACACTTCATGCAGGTGCGGGTGGAACGGAAAGCTGTGATTGGGCAAGTATGTTATGCCGTATGTACCAGCGTTATGCTGATAAAAAGGGCTTTACAACAGAAATGATTGACTTTCTGGATGGAGAAGAAGCCGGACTCAAATCGGTAACTCTTCAGATTAATGGAGAAAATGCCTATGGCTATTTGAAGTCGGAAAAAGGTGTGCATCGATTGGTAAGAATATCACCGTTTAATGCAGCCGGAAAGAGACAAACCTCGTTTGTTTCCTGTGATGTTATGCCGGATATAGAAGAAGATGTAGACATTGAAATCAACGAAGAAGATCTTCGTGTTGATACCTATCGCTCCAGCGGTGCGGGTGGTCAGCATGTCAATAAGACATCCTCTGCGATCCGAATCACGCATATACCGACTAATATTGTTGTACAATGTCAAAATGAACGTTCTCAGTTGCAAAATAAAGACAGAGCCATGAAGATGCTGAAAGCTAAGCTTTATCTCTTAAAGCAGCAGGAGAATATGGACAAGTTATCGGGTATTAGAGGTGAAACAAAAGAAATCGGCTGGGGTAGCCAGATCAGATCTTATGTTATGCAGCCTTATACCTTGGTTAAGGATCATAGAACCAATGAGGAAGTTGGCAATGCTGCAACGGTTCTGGATGGTAATCTTGATCCGTTCATTAATGCATATTTGAAATGGAATGCACAAAACAATTAACATGGCACGAATCCTTTAAGGAGGGGTATTATGCAAGATACGAAACAGGCTGTTTTTTTGCTTGGAGAGGAAGAATATAGCTTTGATATCATGGATATTAAGAGCTTGGAGAAAGTAATTCCAATTGAGTCCGTTGAGAGTTTTTCTAAAAATCTAAAAGGTATCATTCATTTGAGAGGTGATGTAATTCCTGTATTTAGCCTAAGAAGAAAGTTTGGGCTAGAGGACATTGAAACCGATCAGGACACAAGATTTATTATCACCACTTCAAATGGTTTTTTGATTGCTTATGAAGTCGACCGCATGAGAGAAATCGTACAATTAGAAGGGGAACAGGTGCATGAAGCACCAGCACTTCTTAAGGGTGGAGACACTTTCTATGTAAATGCCATTACAAAGCTGGAGAATAGTTTGGTTATTCTACTGGATAAAGATAATATCTTATCAGAAGATGAAAAGAGCGAAATTCAGGCAGTTGTGAATCAGTAGAAAGAGGCAATGAATAAGACGATTTAAGTTTCATCGCTTACAAACAAATAATTAGAGGAGCAAATATGCTCTTCATGGAATGGGAGGAATAGCCTTGGCAACAACGAGGCTACCTCCCAAAAAATATGCAAAGTTACCTTGTACAACGTTCTTAATAACTTGTACGTCGTATTATAAAGAATCTGGACATAAGACTTTAACTCGGTTTTCATATATTAACTTCAAAAATAGGTGTCTTCAACTGAGCTATTGTTGAAGGTACACCCATGAAAAACCAAGATATGTTTATCGTTTGGTTACATAAAGAATATGTATAGGTAACATGCATGATATCTGCAGGATTAGGAAACCTGTAGTTAAGGGGCTGTGAAAGTAAAGATAGAAAATTGCAATTTTTACTATCGATAAGTAGTGGGCTCAGGCGGAAATCAGGAGGAGAAATCCTCAAAAGGAAACAGGATAAAAAAGCATTCTAATTACAGGAGGATTATAACGTGAAAAAGAGACTAATTAGTTTAGTAGTTGTTACAGCAATGATTACAACAATGTTCGCAGGATGTGGAAAGAAAAATGATGATACCTTGATTGTAGGAACTGAAGCTGCTTTTGCACCATACGAATATATGGTGGGAGATAAAGTAGTTGGCGTAGATATGGATATTGCGCAGGCAATTGCGGATAATATGGGTAAGAAACTTGTCATAAAGAACATGGACTTTAAAGGAGCACTTTTGGCGGTACAAAAGGGAACCGTAGATTTAGTAGCGGCAGGAGTTTCTGTAAGTCCTGATCGTGAGAAAACCATGGATTTTTCGGAAAAATACGCAAAATCAATGGAAGTTATTATTGTAAACAAGACAACCCCGGCTGTTAAGGGTGCGTCAGATGACGATTTGGTAGGAAAAATAGTTGGTGTTCAGCAAGGCAATATAGCAGACACCTATGTATCTGGCATTGAAACAAAGGAAGTAAAACGTTATTCTAAATTTGCGCAGGCTGCACAGGATTTAAAGAATAACAAGATAGATTGTATTGTTATGGATAAAATTCCTGGGCAAGATCTGGTAGCCGCAAATCCGGAATTGTCCATGCTTGATGGAACTTTATACGAAGATGAATATGCAATTGCTGTAAAAAAAGGCAATAAGGAATTACTGGATAAGGTGAATACGGTAATCGCTGAGCTAAAGAAGAACGGTAAAATTGATGAATTTACTGATAATCACATCGGCAATAAATAATAGCATAATTTTATCGTATAAAAAGATCTCAAACAGGCTGTTAGCTCCACTAACAGCCTATATTTTATGGAGGAAGCAAATTGGAAGGATTAACGCTTTGGTTTCAAAATATATACGACTCCTATTATAATGCAATCATTCCGGATCAACGATATCTTGCATATCTGCAAGGTATCAAAGTTACGCTGTTGATATCGTTCTTTGCAATTATTTTAGGCGTTGTAATTGGTATTATCGTAGCGGTAGTAAAAGTATCTGCCACAAATTCAAAAATAAAGTGGCTGGAATGGATATGTAATATCTACATTACCATCATTCGTGGCACACCGCTTATGGTACAGCTCTTAATTATTTATAACCTGATTTTTACTTCTCGAAACACCAATGAAATTGTGGTAGGAGCGGTATGTTTTGGGCTTAACTCCGGTGCATATGTGGCGGAAATAATTCGCGCTGGTATTGAATCAATTGAAAAAGGTCAGATGGAAGCAGGTCGCTCCCTTGGCTTTAATTATATCCAAACTATGAGTTTAATTATCCTGCCCCAGGCAATTCGTAATATCTTGCCTGCACTGGGTAATGAATTCATTGTATTAATTAAAGAAACATCAGTGGCCGGTGTAATTGCAGTAGTTGATCTAACCCAGGCAGCACAAAATATCGGTTCAGTTACTTATGATATCTTACCTCCATTAATGATTACAGCGGTTTGCTATCTTTTAGTTACCATTGGATTAACGAAGGTATTATCCATCTTTGAAAGGAGGCTGGCAAGAGGTGATCGTCACTAAGAATTTACAAAAAGCCTTTGGGGATCACAAGGTTCTCAACGGAATTGATGAAACAATACAAAAGGGAGAAAAGGTCGTAGTCATAGGACCTTCCGGTTCCGGTAAATCTACCTTTCTGCGATGTTTGAACCTTCTTGAAGTTCCTACTGGAGGAGAGATATGGTTTGAAGGTAATAATATAACGGATAAAAAAACTAATATTAATAAATTGCGTCAGAAGATGGGAATGGTATTTCAACAGTTCAATTTATTCCCCCATCTGTCCGTTCTTGAAAATATCACACTTGCCCCGATTAAGCTTGGACTTATGTCAAAGGAGCAGGCGGAACAAAAAGCTATGGAACTGTTACAAAGAATCGGACTTACAGAAAAAGCCACAGCCTATCCAAATCAACTTTCCGGTGGTCAGAAGCAGCGAATTGCCATAGTACGTGCATTGGCGATGAATCCTGATGTGATGCTCTTTGATGAACCGACTTCCGCTCTTGATCCGGAGATGGTAGGAGAAGTACTTGAGTTGATGGAACAGCTTGCGGATGAAGGAATGACAATGGTTGTGGTAACACATGAAATGCGCTTTGCACGAAAGGTTGCCACAAGAGTTCTTTTTATTGACGAAGGTAAAATCATGGAGCAAAATACTCCGGATGAATTTTTTGACCATCCAACCCATCCCAGGTTGAAGGAGTTTTTATCAAAGATTTTGTAAGTAAGGTATTGTTAATTTAAAATACCGATGAAGATAAGCATGTTTGCTTTTGAACACCGTTTAAGAAAAATTAATTATTATACAAAAAAAATAATATTTATCACATGGCTTTCAAGCATATGTGACAAATATTATTTTTTTGCCCTAAAGTTGGCAAATAGCTATTGCGGGATGAATAAATATATGTTAGTATATCTTTCTTAGAAAGACAATTGTATCTCTTATAAATACAGATGTCAAAAAATATGCATAAACTTGCCATATCATAGCAGGAGGTGCTTAAAAATGAAAGATGATCAATATTTTATAGTAAAGAAAAAAGCGGTTCCGGAAGTACTTCTAAAGGTCGTGGAGGCAAAGAGACTTTTGGATTCTGAACGAGTTATGACTGTTCAGGAAGCAACGGATGCAGTTGAAATTAGCAGAAGCTCCTTTTATAAATATCGGGATGATATATTTCCGTTTTATGAAAATACCAGAGGGAAGACCATTACTTTTATGTTGCAAATGGATGACAGACCGGGGTTGTTATCCAAGGTATTGAATCAAGTAGCAAAAGGTGAAGCCAATATACTTACCATTCACCAAAGTATACCGGTAAATGGAATAGCAATGTTAACAATCAGTATAGAAATATCGCCTCAGACGGATAGTACATCAATTTTATTTGATGCTATTGAGTCGATGGACGGAATACATTATGTTAAGGTGGTTTCCAGAGAATAATAAATCAATATAAATGATGATATAGCTACAGAGGATATGAGATATGGTAAATGCAGGAATGGAGGAGAAGTAATGATTAATATTGCAGTCTTAGGATACGGCACAATTGGTTCCGGTGTGGTAGAGGTACTTAACACCAATGGTGATAGCATAGCGAAAAGAGCGGGTGATCAGATAAATATTAAATACGTTCTGGACTTAAGAGAATTTCCCGGTGATCCCATTATGGAGAAGCTGGTTCATGACGTTAACATTGTTATGGATGACCCTGAAGTGAAAATAGTATGTGAAGTCATGGGTGGTGTGGAGCCCGCGTATACCTTCGTTAAGACTGCTTTGTTAAGAGGAAAAAGCGTCGTTACTTCTAATAAAGAGCTGGTTGCAAAACATGGAGCAGAACTTCTTGACCTTGCCAAGGATAAGAACTCGAATTTCTTATTTGAGGCCAGTGTAGGAGGGGGTATCCCAATTATACGTCCACTCAATCAATCCTTAACAGCGGATGAAATCGTGGAGATTACCGGTATTTTAAACGGTACAACCAATTATATCTTATCCCGAATGGGAGAGGAAGGTTCTACTTTTGACGCAGCACTGTCAACAGCTCAGCAACTAGGCTATGCAGAGCGTAATCCGGCAGCTGATGTGGAAGGACATGACGCCTGCAGAAAGATTGCTATATTATCCTCACTTGCTTTTGGTATGCAGGTGGATTATGAAGATATTTATACAGAAGGTATTACAAAGATTACGGATGTAGATATCCGTTATGCGAAAACTCTTGGTGCCAAGATTAAATTATTTGCTTCCAGCATTCGCGAAAATGACCATGTGCATGCAATGGTAGCTCCGGTTATGATTAATTCCCAGCATCCACTCTTTAGTGTGAATAATGTATTTAACGGCATTTATGTGAAAGGCAATGTAATCGGTGAGGTGATGTTCTACGGAAGCGGTGCAGGAAAGCTTCCTACTGCCAGCGCTGTAGTTGCTGATATTGTGGATGCAGCAAAACACAATGGTAAAAATATTTGGACCATCTGGAGCAGTAAGAAATTAGAGTTAACCGATGTGAGCAGAGTTAAAAATCGTTTCTTCATCCGATTAGCAGGGAATGAGGAAGTATTTAAGGATAAAGTTAATCAGTTGTTCGGTGAAGTGGAAGTAGTTAAGGCAGAGGGTGTTGAGGGAGAATATGCATTCTTAACATCAAGCCTGGAAGAACATGAGCTTCAGGAAAAGATAGAACAGCTGGACGGTGTACTTAATAAAATCAGAATTAGACTTTAATAGATAGAAGGTCAGAAGGATTTAATCCATTGACATATGCATAGGAATAGGAAGTGGAAAGGACATAATATCATGAAATACATCGTTGTTCTTGGAGATGGTATGGCGGATGAGCCACTGGTTGAGCTTAATAACAGAACACCACTTGAGGCAGCCGATACACCCCAGATGGATCTACTGGCAAAAAATTCCGAGCTTGGACTTGCACATACAATTCCCGAAGGGATGAAACCCGGAAGCGACACGGCTAATCTTTCGGTACTTGGTTATAATCCAAGGATTTATTATTCAGGCAGATCACCGCTGGAAGCACTTAGTATTGGCGTGGATATGAGACCAACTGATATTGCACTCCGCTGTAATCTTGTCACATTGAGTGAGGAAGAGAAGAGCTATGAGGAATTAACCATTATTGATCATAGTTCCAGTGAAATATCAACAGAAGATGCTGCTATATTAATGGAAGCGTTACGAAATGAGCTGGAAAATGACATCTATAAATTTTACGTAGGAACCAGTTACCGTCACTTAACCATATGGGATCAGGGAGAGGTGGTTGATTTAGCACAACCTCACGACATTCTTGGGAAGGTTATTGGTGAATATTTACCCCAGGAGGAAGCGCTTAAGGCAATGATGAAGAAGAGTTATGATATTCTAAATCATCATCCTTTGAATGAAGAAAGAAAAGCAAAGGGTCTTAATAAGGCTAATTCCGCGTGGTTTTGGGGTGCAGGTACAAGACCGGCATTAACTTCTTTTGAAGAGAAAAATCATGTTAAAGGTGCTATGATATCTGCGGTAGATTTATTAAAGGGAATCGCCGTCGGTGCAGATATGAAGGTGATTGAAGTTCCCGGTGCCAATGGTACTCTTCATACCAATTATGAAGGAAAGGCTATGGCAGCTGTGGAGGTATTGACTAAGGAAGATTATGACTTTGTATATATTCATGTGGAGGCTCCGGATGAAATGGGGCATCAGGGAAGTATAAAAAACAAAGTGCAGGCCATTGAATACCTGGATCAGAGAGTGATTAAGGTCGTAATGGAGGAGATGGAGAAGGCAGGAGTGGATTACAGAATGCTAGTTATGCCCGATCATCCTACACCAATTCGATGTAGAACCCATACCAGTGATCCGGTTCCCTATCTGCTTTATGATAGTACCAAAGAGCAATGCAATGATTGGAATTATAATGAAGCGGAAGCGGCTTTAAGTGGTTATGTGATAGAAGAAGGTTATAAGGTGATAGAACGTTTGTTATTATAAATGGATGCTAAGGCGAGGTTCATTAACAAACGGCAAAAATTTCTTTCGAGAAGTCTAGTAATATAGCGTTGATTGGAATAATACTTTTATGGTGTTATAGTTGACAATCATTATGAAAAAATATATACTTCAAATTGTTGATATACAGGGGGAGCTTGTGTGTGCAGGCTGAGAGGAATCAAAAGGTTCGACCCTAAAACCTGATTTGGATAATGCCAACGTAGGGATGTACACTTTTGAGAGTAAGTGGGATATGCTTTATGTGAGCATATCCCGTTTTTTATGCTTTTATAGACTTCAAAAGCTACATAAAGAGCTACACAAAAGAGCATAGTTCAGCGGGTAACTTTATTTATCTCAAATGCGTTTGAGAACAACCTTAACAAACGGAGGAAAGACATGAAGGAAGGTAAGTTATCTTTTTTGAGCGGATCATTACTTTGGTTCGGAGCTGCCATTTCCATTGCCGAGATTATTACCGGTGCATTATTAGCGCCACTTGGTTTCGGTAAGGGTATGCTGGCTATTATTGTGGGACATTTGATTGGATGTGTCCTTTTCTACTTCGCGGGCTTGATTGGTGCAAGAAGTAAATTGTCAGCCATGGAAAGCGTGGGATTATCATTTGGCAGATACGGCTCGGTATTTTTTTCAGTAATCAATGTATTGCAGTTGGTCGGATGGACAGCAGTCATGATTATCAGCGGAGCAAATGCAGTTGGTACGGTGGTAAACGATAAGATAGGAGCATCGGGCAATTTGATTTGGTGCATCCTTATTGGTGCCTTGAATATTATCTGGATTGTAGTGGGTCTGAATAATATTGGCAAGGTAAATAATTTTGCCGTAATTGCGCTTTTCGTTCTCACCGCGATACTTGGAATTACCGTATTTCATGGTGGTACACCGGCGAAGATGGATGAAGTAATGACCTTTGGACTTGGACTTGAGTTATCTATCGCAATGCCAATCTCCTGGCTACCTTTGATATCTGACTATACTAAGGATACTAAGAAACCGGTTGGCTTTACTCTGTTAAGCACAACAAGCTATTTTATTGGAAGTTGCTTTATGTATGCAATTGGGTTGGGTGCAGCATATTATATGGGCAATTCGGATGTGGTTCAAATTCTGATGAACGCAGGTTTGGGCGTGGCTGCATTGCTGATTATATTATTATCAACAGTAACGACCAGCTATTTGGATGTATTCTCAGCCAGTGAGAGTATGCATAATATTCATTCAAAGTGGGATAAGAAAATAGTGGGAATTGTGATATGTGTGATTGGAACTATCATTGCAATGTTTACACCAATTGAGCAATACAGTAACTTTTTATACTTGATTGGTTCCTTCTTTGTACCCATGGCTACTATATTAATAACCGATTACTTTGTATTAAAAAGAAGAGAGAATTCAAAGCTGCAGACGTATCAGAATGCGGTGCTTTGGGTAGTTGGTTTTATAACTTACCGAGCATTTCTAAAGATTGATACCGTGCTTGGAAGCACAATTCCTGTTGTAATTATTGTATTTTTACTCAGTATTTTAGTTCATATTATATTTGAAAAGGTAGGTAGAAAAAATGTTTAGTTCAATCTTAGAAAATGTATTTACAAAGACCCCTTTAGTACACTCCATCACCAATTATGTAACTGTAAATGATTGTGCCAATATCATTCTAGCAAGTGGCGGTTCTCCGATTATGGCAGATGATATCGCGGAGGTGGAAGAAATTACATCAATTTGTTCTTCTTTAGTAATAAATATCGGAACCCTTAATGAAAGAACCATTGCTTCCATGATCGCTGCAGGTAAGAAAGCCAACGAACTTGGTCACCCGGTTGTACTTGACCCAGTAGGAGCGGGAGCCTCTACGTTAAGAAATGAAACGGCACTAAACTTATTAAAGGAAGTAAAGTTCTCCGTAATTCGCGGTAATATATCTGAAATCAAATTCTTAGCAACCGGAAGTGCGAATACACAGGGTGTGGATGCTTCTGCTGCGGATGCGGTAACACCGGATAATTTAGATAGTATAGTAACATTTGCAAAAGCACTTTCAAAATCCACCGGTGCCGTTATAGCAATTACAGGTGTTACTGATATTGTGGCAGATAGTGAGAAGGCTTATGTAATTAATAACGGTAATAAAATGATGAGTCGTGTAACCGGAACCGGCTGTATGCTCACTGCGGTAATCGGAAGCTACATCGGTGCAAATCCGGATAATATTCTTGATTCAACTGCTGTAGCTGTTACTGCAATGGGCTTAAGCGGTGAACTTGCTTATGAAAAAGTAAAAGAGAGTGATGGCGGTACAAATTCCTACCGCATGTACATCATAGATATGATCAGCAAAATGAATGCGGATCTATTAAAGGAAGGTGCGAAAGTTGAAATTAGATAAAAGTACCATGTTGCTCTATGTTGTAACAGACCGAAGCTGGTTGGGAGAGCATAAGCTGGAGGAGCAGGTGGAAGAAACCATTAAAGCAGGGGCGACCTTTGTCCAGCTTAGGGAGAAAGAGCTTGATTATGATAGCTTTGTAGAGGAAGGGATTAAGATTAAGAGGGTTACGGATCGCTATCAGATACCCTTTGTCATTAATGATAATATTGAAGTTGCTCTTGCTATTGATGCAGATGGTATCCATGTGGGACAAAGTGATATGAATGCAAAGGATGTTCGTTCACTGATTGGTCCTGATAAGATACTTGGCGTTTCCGCCCAAACCGTGGAACAGGCATTGCTTGCGGAAAGACAGGGAGCCGA
This sequence comes from Bacillota bacterium, assembly GCA_023435895.1. Classification (GTDB taxonomy): domain Bacteria; phylum Bacillota; class Clostridia; order Lachnospirales; family Lachnospiraceae; genus Mobilitalea. Next base: position 15,638 of record JAEZLH010000020.1, on the reverse strand, counting down.
TTATATCGGAGTAGGAGCGGTATTTTCCACCTCTACAAAGAATGATGCAGATGATGTATCCTTTGACACTTTAAAATCTATCTGTGAAGCAGTTTCCATTCCGGTAGTTGCAATCGGTGGTATAAACGAGCATAATATTCTTCAGCTAAAAGGTACAAAAGTAGATGGAGTAGCGGTTATTTCTGCGATTTTTGCAAAACCTGATCTTGGAAAGGCAACAATGGAATTATTAGAGCTTTCCAAAGAAATGGTAAGGTAGAGCTGGAGAGAGGTTGAAAGAAATACTTCCGTTATAAAAGTTTGTGCCATCGTCATTCTTAGCATAGATATGAATGCACAAAAATTCTTACACAAGAATGGAGATAATTATGAAAAAGGTATTAACCATAGCCGGTTCTGATTGCAGCGGAGGAGCCGGAATCCAGGCGGATATTAAGACAATGACCGCACACAAAATCTATGCTATGAGCGCAATTACAGCACTGACAGCACAAAACACCACAGGTGTATATGGTGTGCTGGAAGCAACACCGGAGTTTGTGGGTCAGCAGTTAGATTGCATCTTTGGTGATATTGTTCCTGATGCCATAAAAATTGGAATGGTTTCAAATAGCAAAATCATAGAAGTGATCGTTGATAAACTGACTCATTATCAAGCAAAGAATATTGTAGTAGATCCGGTTATGGTGTCCACCAGCGGAAGCAAGTTGCTGAGTGAGGAAGCAATGAATGCAGTCATTACAAAGCTGCTTCCCCTTGCCGACATTATCACACCAAATATTCCGGAAGCAGAGGCTTTGACTGGCATAGCCATTCATAATACGGAAGATATGCTTGTGGCTGCAGAACAGATCGCTAAAATGGTAGATTGTGCAATTCTAATTAAGGGTGGTCATCTAACCGAAACTGCGGACGATTTACTATATACTGAGGGACAGCCTTACTGGGTGAAGGGGGAGAGAATTGATAATCCTAACACCCATGGAACAGGGTGTACGCTTTCTTCCGCAATCGCCTGTAATTTTGCCAACGGCTTTCCTATAGAACAAAGTGTTAAGAATGCGAAGACATATATAAACGGTGCCTTAAGAGATGGACTTGATCTTGGTAAAGGTAGCGGACCACTTAATCATTGTTATAATATTTAAGCTTATTATATAGAGAAGCACTTGGTATCAATGCCTAATATTATGGCATTAATCAGTGCTTCTTTTTAATATAGATGATATAGTAAGAATTTATCTTAGTTCTTAATTATAAAAATTCAGTATAAATCTAATTGCATTTATCTTTATTAAATCACAAATGCTCTCCAGCAGATTTCAATCACTTTCTCAAAAGCTTCTTCATCCATTGGGTACTTATCAAGTAAGCTTCCCTGAATCGCAGCGGTTACCATTCCGTTTATCATCTGCACACACAGATGAGGATCTATTTTACGAAGCATTCCCTGTTTTATACCTCGTTGTATAAGAAGCATACATTCCATGACAGCCGGAATTTCACGTTCTCGGATTTCTACTGGAATATAAGGGGAATGGGAGTAGTTGTTTAAGAACCATAGTTCTTTTTGATGGTCATGTGCAAAACATGCCATATTTGTTAATAAATGCTCGAAGCATTCATAAACGCTTTTATTATTATCATAATTATATAGTATGGAGTTACTAAAAAGGTCAATTGTTTTATTATAAAGGGCGCTTACCAATTCTTCTTTATTTTTGAAGTAATTATATACAGTGCCGGAACCAACATTGGCACGCTTAAATATTTTTGAAAAAGTCATAGATTGTAATCCCTCTTCTGAAATCAAATCAAGAGTTGCTGCCAATATATCATCTCTTTTGCTCATAGTTACCTCCCCGAGTTTCATGAAAAAAGAATACAATATAAAAGCTTGTTTGTCAATTTGTTGGAATATAAATTCCACAAAATATTTAAAAATATTATTGACAAGGCATAATACTAATAATATAATACGAATAATGGAACGTATATTCCAATATGTTAGATATAGATAATTCCTGCATTATAAAATATGCGGGTAGCAGAAAGGTATGGTTAATATTATGACTATTTTCTATTTTACATCGACCGGTAACTGTTTGTATGTGGCAAAACAAATCGGAGGAACCCTTTATTCCATTCCTCAATTGATGAAAACAAAGACATTTCATTTTAAAGATGATGTAATTGGCTTAATTTATCCGACTTACGGCTTTGGAATGCCCAATATTGTAAAAAGGTTTATGGAGCAAGTATCCTGGGAAGCAGATTACTCTTTTGCAATTGCAACATACGGGAATAAAACAGGGGCAGTTTTGGATAACTTGAATCGATTTGCTGCACAGCATGGAAAACATTTTGATTACTTGGCTACCTTACTTATGGTTGATAACTACTTACCCGTATATAAAGTGGAGGATCAGTTAACAAAACTTCCCCAAAAGAAAACAGAGGAATGCCTAAAACAGATTGTAGAAGATATTAGGGTAAGAGCAAAGAACGAGCCATCTGCAACACTAGCCGAAAAAGCAATCACTGCGATGATCCAAGCAGGGGAAAAGGCGTTTATGAATGGAAAAAATGCTCGAAAATATATTGTTAATGAGAATTGTACCAAGTGTGGTATTTGTTCTAAAGTCTGTCCAACAGCCAATATTAAGGTAGGTGATAAGGTGGAATTTTACGATTGTTGCGAAGTATGCCTGGGTTGTGTCCATCAATGTCCACAAAATGCAATACACCTTAAAAGTGAAAGAAGTGCAGCTAGATTTAGAAATGAACATATTTCATTAAAGGAAATCATAAATGCGAATAATCAATTGTAGTATCATATTATGATTTTCTCATATGAATAGAAGTCTTAAAGTAGTGTTTTCCTTAATCTTACTCTCAATTTACGCCACTTATGTTCGAGTTGCTTTTCATTAAAGTGAATGGTATGATAGATAAGGATTCTCTTGATTTGAAATGGTAATAAATGGATACTTAGTGAAAAATCAATAAGAGTATGGTTATAGTAAGTGTCGAGAGGATATCCTATTATGAACGTTTTGTTTGTAGCAATTAAAGATTTAAGGAGAACACTATGGACATTTTAAAGCAGATTAAAGAAGAGTTAGGGATTCGTCTGGAACAGGTGGAGGCGACCGTAAAGCTGATTGATGAGGGCAACACAATTCCGTTTATTGCAAGATACCGAAAGGAAGTAACCGGATCTTTAGATGATGAGCAATTAAGAAATCTGCATGAAAGATTACAGTATCTTAGAAATCTCGAAGACAAAAAGACTCAAGTATTGAACAGCATAGAAGAACAGGGAAAATTAACAGAGGAATTAAAGGCACAGATTCTAGCAGCATCAACCTTGGTTGTAGTGGAAGATTTATATCGACCATATCGACCAAAGAGAAGAACAAGAGCTACAATCGCTATGGAAAAAGGCTTGGAGGGCTTGGCTACAATCATTCTTACTCAGGATATCAATGAACCGGTAGAGAATGCTGCACAGGCATATTTGTCCGAGGAAAAAGAGGTACGTTCTGTAGAAGAGGCAATTGCAGGTGCTAAGGATATTATAGCTGAAGGAATTTCTGATGAAGCGGAACACCGTAGTTATATTCGTGAAGCAACCATGAAAGAGGGAACACTTACTTCCGTAGCTAAGGATGATAAGCAGGAATCTGTTTATGAGATGTACTATCACTATGAAGAAAGCATTGAAAAAATTGCAGGACATAGAATACTTGCAATTAACCGAGGTGAGAAAGAAAAAATTCTTACGGTTAAGGTAGTGGCTCCTGAGGAGCGAATTCTTCGTTATCTTGAGAAAAAAGTGATTGTAAAAGAGAATGAGTATACTTCCGCAATTCTTAGATCCACCCTTGAGGACAGCTACAAGAGATTAATCGCACCTGCCATAGAGCGTGAAATCAGAAATGAACTCACGGAGAAAGCAGAAGATGGAGCGATTAAGGTATTTGGTAAGAATTTAGTACAGCTTTTAATGCAGCCTCCTATTGCCGGACAAGTTGTTCTGGGCTGGGATCCGGCTTTTCGTACCGGTTGTAAACTTGCTGTTGTTGATAGTACCGGTAAAGTGCTGGATACAGTTGTGATTTACCCCACTGCCCCTCAGAACAAGGTGGAAGAGGCGAAGGCAGTATTAAGGAAGATGATTGATAAGTATAATATTACATTGATCTCTGTGGGTAACGGTACTGCTTCCAGAGAATCCGAAATGGTTATCGTGGATTTATTAAAGGAGCTCCATCGTCCCATTAAATATATTATTGTAAATGAAGCGGGTGCATCGGTTTATTCCGCAAGTAAGCTTGCCACTGAGGAATTCCCTAACTTTGACGTAGGTCAAAGAAGTGCAGCATCCATAGCAAGAAGATTGCAGGACCCTCTTGCAGAGCTTGTAAAGATTGATCCACAATCCATAGGCGTTGGTCAGTATCAGCATGACATGAATCAGAAGAAGCTGGGAGAAGTTCTTTCCGGCGTTGTTGAAGGTTGCGTAAATAAAGTTGGCGTAGATCTAAATACTGCTTCGGTCTCTTTGCTTGAACATATATCCGGTGTTAGCAAGGTCATTGCAAAGAATATTGTTGCTTATAGAGAGGCAAACGGAAGATTTAGAACCCGTAACGAACTTTTGAAAGTTGCAAAGCTTGGGCCCAAAGCTTTTGAACAATGTGCAGGCTTTATGAGAATTCAGGGAGGAGATAATCCTCTTGATGCTACCGGTGTTCACCCGGAATCATATCCCGCAACTCAGGCACTTTTGCAGAAGCTTGGTTTAACCCTGGAGGATATCAAAGAAATTCAGGCAAAGGCACAAAATCAAAAGAATCAGGAACCGGTGAAAAAAGCAGAACCCAAGCCCACGAAGAAACCCGATAAGAAAACGATTACAGTCAAAAACCAGAATACTGCATTTGCAAAGGCTCTAGCTGCTGCAGTGAGGCAGGAGGGAATTGCTGTGCAAACGGAACAACCTACTTCACAAACTCGTCCTCAGACGGAACAAGCCGTAGTGGAAGATATTGTTACCATTGGCAAGCAGATTAAGGATAAGAATAAACTGGCAGCAGAACTGGGGGTCGGAGAGATTACCTTAACGGATATTATTAAGGAACTTGAGAAGCCAGGAAGAGATCCCAGAGATGAGATGCCCAAGCCTATTCTTCGTACGGACGTCCTTGATATGAAAGATTTGACGGAAGGTATGATTTTAAAAGGTACCGTTCGTAATGTAATTGATTTTGGTGCATTTGTGGATATCGGTGTACATCAGGATGGTTTGGTGCATATCTCCCAACTGTCTGATAAAAAGTTTGTAAAGCATCCTCTTGATGTGGTAAGTGTTGGCGACATTGTTGAAGTGAAGGTTATGAGTGTGGATCTGTCAAAGAAACGTATTCAATTGACCATGAGATTATAATAAAGTTGTTGATTTTAAAGTCCTCTCGAAATCGTTTTTCCACAGTATAAATAGGGGCTTTGATCCTGATACCATAATAAAATAGTATATTTAGATAATGTTCTTCAGAAACTACATGAAGTTAAAATGTAGTTTCTGAAGCATTTCTATATATGCCCCAAATTATAATCTAACGAACAATAGTAAATTATAACTTGACAATTACTACATTAAAAAAGGGATAAATAGATGAGTAACTATAAGAGTGTAGAAAGTACAAAAGAAGATATTGATTTTATTGAGGATAAAATCTGTGAATATAATGAATTAAATGTGCCATTTGAAGAATCCATTCCATCATCTGCAATTAATAGAAACATACAAGACGAATATGGCAATATTGTTGCAGGAATAAATTGTATCTATTACGCTTGGAAATGTATATATATAGACGCTTTATGGGTTAAAGAGGAATATAGAAAGTTAGGTCTTGGTTCTCGGTTGTTAAGTGAAATAGAAAGAACTGCAAAAGAGTATGGTTGTCATATGGTACATTTTGATACCTTCGATTTCCAAGCAAAAGATTTTTATATGAAACAAGGATATGATATATATGGAGTGTTAGAGGATTGCCCACAAGGTCATAAGAGATATTTTATGAAAAAAAGCATTTAATTCTTAGATTAAGTTACGGGTGGAAATTCCATATAGTTTGTTGGGGTGCATAGGCAAATTACTTAAAACAAAAGAATGAACTTTTTGGCTTTGTGAGAATTGCCACAGTTTAAATAGACATTTAACAACTTACTCAAATAAATATTTTTAGAAAAATCATAGTCTTTAATATGAGTGAAGAAAGATTTGTTTCTATAGAAAGGTTAATGATCCATGAATTCTCTTTTTGTCATAATCTTGATATTAAGTTTAATATGTTTGTTATATTATATAATTATAATAACTTATGCTGGGCGAAGAGCTTCTTTTTCCTTGTTTTGGCTGATTGCAGGACTCTTGGGACTGGCAGTAAGTGATGTGATTTATTTTATGATGCTCCATGAGATTGCACTTATTTGGGTTTTTCATTATATAATCCTGGGAGGTTTTTTGCTTGGAGGTACCATTCTATTGTCCCTTGAAGTGATTTTGGTTTCCCATGCTAGTGAAAAGGGTGTATCCGGTTTGAATTACATCATCATTCTCGGAGCACAGGTCAGAGGTCTGGTAATTACAAAATCCTTAAAAAAAAGGCTTAATAAGGGGTTGGAATACTTGGCGAATAATCCGGATACACTTGTTATCGTATCTGGAGGACAGGGAAAAGGAGAGGATATTTCAGAAGCAGAAGCAATGCGAAATTATCTAATCAGCAAGGGGATTACCCCGAAACAAATAATCAAGGAAGATCGGTCACGTAATACCTTTGAGAACATCCTCTACAGTAAGCGGTTCATAAAAAGCGGCAGTTCCGTTGGTATTGTAACGAACGGATTCCATATCTTCAGGGCGAAACAACTGGCCAAAAAGCAAGGGTTGATAAAGGTATATGGAATTGCGGCGCCTACGGATGTGATAATGATGGTGAACTATTACACAAGAGAAGCATTTAGTGTGATAAAAGATAAAATCGTTGGGAATATATGATGAAAATGGTGTTGGTGTTCACTCCTAGCCAATTCAAATACTCCTAATCGGAAATCATTTATCGAAATCATTATGCCAAATTCTGAATTGGGAGTGAATGGTAGCAATCATAGTGGGTATTTGCAGATTCTTTAATTTGATTACTTGACAATATGGTTTTTCTGATGTAATATCATAACGTAAAAATGAATAAAGGTAATTCTTCGGGGCAGGGTGTAATTCCCTACCGGCGGTAAAGTCCGCGACTCGCAGTTGATGTAATTATCATAGGCGATTGATTTGGTGAAATTCCAAAACCGACAGTAAAGTCTGGATGAGAGAAGAAAGCAGAGATAGATAGCATTTCATACCCCGATTTTAAGCAATTAGAATCGGGGATTTTTTTCTGCAGCGACCCAAAGTTTTCCTTATGAACAACTACAGGAGGTAGACTATGAAAGCGTTTAAATCAACAAGAAACTTAGCTATTATGGGAGTTTTGGCTGCAATGTCCGTTATTTTGATCTTTATGATCCATTTCCCTATTATTCCCGCCGCATCCTTTTTGGAATATGAACCCGGTGATATTCCCCTATATTTAATTGGATTTTTATTTGGGCCACTTAGCGGATTAATTGTCACTATAATTGTGTGTATTCTTCAAGGAATAACAGTGAGTGGTGCCAGCGGAATTATTGGTATCTTAATGCATATCTTTGCAACAGGGTCTTTTGTTCTGGTTGCCGGATTGATTTACAAGGTTAAGAAGAATAGAACCTGGATGGTGATAGGGCTGTTTGCAGGAGTTGTAGTAATGACAGTTACCATGTGCTTGTGGAATTTGATATTTACTCCAATTTTTATGAACGTCCCGAGAGAAGCTGTAGTACAGATGTTAATACCTGCGATTATTCCGTTTAATCTTATTAAAGCGGGAGTTAATAGCGTTGTAACATTGCTCCTCTTCGAAACAGTAATGCGAATATTTAAAACAAAATAATGATTTATAATGACTCTGAACTGTGTTGAAGAGCTATTTAACCCCAACATCATTAACCAGAAGATGGCACATAGTTAAATCTATTCTTGGCACAAAACAAGTTTGCCTAATTATATGGGATAAAGTAAGACGGAACAGGCTGACTATAAAAGATTATAAAAGATAGAGCTTCTTTGAAACACGACTCAAAGAAGCTCTATCTTTTTTTATGTACTTCTGATATAATGGTTGCGATTAATCCTCCTGCAATAATTGGTACAGGGGGTAGAGAGATAAATCGGGTCTAGGAAAGCGAAAGAACAGAGGAATGTTATGTTAATAGAGAGTTTTAGTGCAAAAGACACTTTTGAAATTGGATTTCAATTAGGTGTAAAAGCACAGCCTGGAGAAGTTTTTTGCCTTAGCGGAGACTTGGGAGTGGGAAAAACAGTGTTCACACAGGGTTTTGCGAAGGGATTAGGTATTGAGGAAGCGGTAAATAGCCCCACCTTTACAATCGTTCAAGTGTATGAGGGGAATAGGATGCCGTTTTACCATTTCGATGTATACCGAATCGCGGATATAGATGAAATGGATGAAATCGGATATGAGGATTATTTCTATGGGGAAGGTGTATGCTTAATTGAATGGGCAGGGCTAATAGAAGAGATTCTGCCAAGTAAAAGAAGAGTAATAACGATTAAGAAAAACTTGGAGAAAGGCTTTGATTACCGGGAAATTACGGTAAGAGAGGTAGAATGATTGTTGGAGAGGAAGCAGGAATATGAAGTTATTGGCTATTGATAGTTCCGGATTGGTTGCAACGGTTGCCATTGTATCAGAGGATACAATGTTAGCGGAATATACAGTGAATTATAAAAAGACACATTCTCAAACACTTTTACCAATGCTTGATGAAATTACTAAAATGGTGGAAATGGAATTGTCAGAGGTGGATGGGATTGCAGTTGCTGCTGGACCTGGTTCCTTTACTGGGCTACGAATTGGATCAGCCACCGCGAAAGGGCTTGGATTAGCACTGGATAAACCGATTATTCCGGTACCGACTTTGGATGGACTGGCTTATAATCTATACGGTACGGACAAGTTGATTTGCCCCATGATGGATGCAAGGAGAAACCAGGTTTATACCGGTTTATATGAGTTTAAGGGTTCAAAATTTCATGTGATCAAGGAACAGGCAGCACTTAGCGTGGAAGAAATACTGAAAGAAATCAACCAGTTAGGCAGAGAAGTGATATTCCTGGGAGATGGGGTGCCGGTATATCAGGGAATTATAGAGGATTGTACCACAGTAAGTTACGAGTTTGCACCTCCCCATATGAACAGACAAAGAGCGGGTGCTATTGGTGCTTTAGGAATAAAATATTATCAGAATAATCAGTTGCAGACTGCAGGGGAACACGAACCAGTGTATTTAAGACTCTCCCAGGCGGAACGGGAACGTGCGGAAAGAAACCAATAAGAAATCACATTTGCTAGAGGAAAGGAGGAGAGTTGGATGGAGATTCGTAAGATGTTGGAATCCGATTTGGAGGAAGTAAATGCAATTGAGCAGAATACATTTTCCGATCCGTGGAGTCTGGAAGATTTCCAAAGTGTGCTTAAGGATCTAAATAACGAATATCTTGTGGCAAGTTCAGAAGGGCAAGTAATCGGCTATTGTGGATATTGGGGCGTTGCAGGAGAGGGAGATATCTATAATGTGGCAGTGAAAGAAGAGCATCGGGGTCAAAGAGTCGGTTATCTGCTACTTACCGAGTTGTTAGCCATTGCAAAAAGTAGGGGAATCACCTCGCTCACCTTGGAGGTCAGACAATCCAATGAGCCAGCCATCCGTTTGTACCAATCCCTAGGGTTTGAACAGACCGCAATCCGCAAGGACTTCTATACAAAGCCCAAGGAGGATGCTGTCATTATGTGGCTGCATGGAATACAGTAATTCCCATTGTCAAAATTCGTCGTTTTGCATTATAATAGTCCTATCAGCGAGGCATTTACACAATGGAGGGTAAAATTGTGAAAAAAACAAATGGCGTAAATTATAATCAAGAACATCCGCTGTATTGCAATAGCTGCGGTAAGAGCTTTAAGATTGAAAATGGTATTATGATGGAGGATGCATTCGAAGCAACAAAGGAATGGGGATACTTTTCCGAGCGTGATTTGGAAGTGCATCATTTCAATCTATGCGAGGAATGTTATGAGAAGTTGATTTCACAGTTCAAAATCCCGGTGGAGATCAAAAAGAAGATTGAAGCGATGTAGTATTTGAGAATAGAAGAATACAGTATAAGCAGAAAGTAAGGGGAACCGCCAAAACGGTTCCCCTTTTTATGAAATATTATTGAATTTGTCTGTCTATACGGTGGGAATGAACTCTGTCGATAGAACCACCTTTTGTTTGCTTTGTTAAGATATGAGAATGCTAAGAAAATGCTCCACCTTACTAATAATGATGTAAAGGGAAGTCCTTAATGGATTCGGTTTAATTTGCTGAAGTTAATGACTCTTTCAAATCTTTTAGAAATTCTTCAACCATATCACCTTTAGTAGCCCAGGAAGTAACCAGACGGATTGCATAGTTATTCGCATCGATTTGTTCCCAACGATGGAAGGAGTATTTTTCTTCAAGCTTCTCAATCACCCGAATCGGTAAAATCGGAAAGAGCTGATTGGTAGGGGAATTGGTTATGAAGGAAAGACCTAATTCCTGGATACCCTGCTTTAGTCGGTCAGCCATCTGATTAGCATGATTTGCTAAATCAAAATACAGATTTTCCTTAAAAAGCTCATAAAATTGGATTCCAAGTACTTTACCTTTTGCCAGAAGGGCACCTTTTTGCTTCATATGGAAACGGAAATCTTCTTTTAAGGTATCATTGCAGATAACCAGTGCTTCTCCAAGCAAAGCACCATTCTTTGTACCGCCAATATAGAAGGCATCCGTAAGACGTGCAAAATCAGAGAGCTCCAAATCGTTGCTGCTTGACATTAGTGCGGAACCTAATCGTGCTCCATCCACATAAAATAGTAGATTTCTTTCTTTGCAAAAGAGTGATAACTCCTCCAATTCGCATTTGGAATAGATGGTTCCTACTTCTGTGGGGTTGGAAATGTAAACTAATTTGGGCTTAACCATATGTTCGTCCGTATGTTCATCCAGTATAGGTAAGATATGGCTGGGAGAGATTTTTCCATCACTTACCTGTGCGGTTAAAACTTTATGTCCTGTTGCCTCGATGGCTCCGGTTTCATGAGTGAATACATGACCTGTGTTGGCTGCAATGACCGCTTCATGAGGTCTTAAAAAAGCAGAAATCGCAATCAGATTAGTTTGTGTCCCACCGGTAAGCAGATGAATGTCAATATCATTGCGGGCGATTTTATTCTTAATTACCTTGAGTGCCTTTAAGGTATCATAATCTTCTCCATATCCGGCAGCTTGCTCCAGATTGGATTCTATCAAAGCCGATAATAAACTTGGATGAGCTCCTTCGCTATAATCATTTTTAAAGCTATACATGTTGAAAATGCCTCCTTACAGTTGTTGCATTAATAAAATCAATATCAAGTATTATATCAATTAATACAGAATTATCAAAGGAAAACATTATTTTATAGAATTAGATAGACAAGTAATAGAAATTACTGCTAAAATATTTGATGGCATGCTTATATGAAGATATAAAATGTGGTAAAATGTTAAGAACGAAGCAAGAAAGGCATGGTTTAATATGTTAGATGTTTGTTTACTTGGTACCAGCGGGATGATGCCGCTGCCGGGAAGATGGTTGACTGCGCTTATGACAAGATTTAATGGCAGCAGTTTATTAATAGATTGTGGAGAAGGAACGCAGATAGCAATCAGAGAGAAAGGATGGAGTTTCCACTCGATTGATGTAATCTGTTTTACTCATTATCATGGTGATCATATCAGTGGTCTTCCAGGACTTTTACTTTCTATGGGAAATGCGGATCGTAAGGAACCGGTAACTCTAATAGGACCAAAAGGGTTGGAACGTGTTGTGAATTCACTGCGTGTAATTGCACCGGAGCTTCCTTTTTCATTGAAGTTTATTGAACTATCCTCTTCTGAGGAAGTGATAGAGATCAATGGCTATCAAATCAAAGCGTTCCAGGTAAAGCATAATGTGATCTGTTATGGATATAGCATCCATATCAAACGAGGTGGAAGATTCTATACGGAAAGAGCAATCGAGAATAATGTTCCTCAGAAATTTTGGAACCGATTACAAAAAGGGGATAGTATTCAGGATGGAGATATTCTCTATACTCCTGATATGGTAATCGGATCGGAGCGAAAAGGAATCAAAGTTACCTATTGCACAGATAGCAGACCGGTAAGTGCGATTTCAGATAATGCATATGAATCCGACTTATTCGTTTGTGAAGGGATGTATGGTGAGAATGATAAGGATAATAAGGCAAAAGAATATAAACATATGACATTTACTGAAGCGGCAAGGCTTGCAAAAAGTGCCAAAGTAAAGGAAATGTGGTTGACTCATTATAGCCCGTCCCTTATCCGTCCGGAGGATTTTATTGGGGAAGCAAGAAAGATTTTTCAAAATGTGAAAGCAGGTAAAGATAAGAAGAGCATAACATTGGAATTTGATAAGGATGAATAAATAGGAATACGGGTGTATCACAAAGCAATATTGAAGTGTTTGAAAATACTGGGCGTATACGGTGATTTTTAGGCTGAATTCAAAAGATAGTGTAAAATGCTATGGTTTTGGTGCTTTATATACAAATAGTTAAAAATAGTAGGGCTGTACAGAGGTCTTTTGGGTGTTAGTACATCGAAAGGCATAGTTAATCAATTGCTTTGGATAATAGACAACGATGAACTAAGCTCCTATATATAGAAAGGTATGTGTATTATGGATAAGGATACATTAATTTTGGCGATAGAAACTTCCTGCGACGAGACAGCAGCAGCGGTTGTAAAGAATGGCAGGGAGGTTCTTTCAAATATTATTTCCTCACAGATTGAACTTCATAAATTATATGGAGGGGTTGTACCGGAAATTGCGTCAAGAAAACATATAGAGAAGATTAATCAGGTAATTGAAGAAGCACTAATAGAAGCAAACGTAACCCTTGGTGAAATTGACGGAATTGGTGTTACTTACGGACCCGGACTTGTGGGTGCTTTGCTGGTGGGGGTGGCCGAAGCCAAGGCAATCAGCTTTGCTGCTAAGAAACCACTAGTGGGGGTTCATCATATCGAAGGACATGTATCAGCTAATTATATTGAAAATAAGGAGCTGGAACCGCCTTTTCTTTGTCTGATCGTATCAGGAGGACATACTCATTTGGTCCTTGTAAAGGAATATGGTAAATATGAAATTATCGGAAGAACAAGGGACGATGCTGCAGGAGAAGCTTTTGACAAAGTTGCCAGAGCCATTGGACTTGGATATCCGGGAGGTCCAAAGATTGATAAACTATCAAAAGAGGGCAATGAGAAGGCGATAGCATTTCCTAGGGCACAGATTGAAGGTGCTCCCTATGATTTTAGTTTCAGCGGCTTAAAATCTGCGGTGCTTAATCATATTAATATCTGTGAGATGAAGAAGGAAGAAATAAACCGAGCGGACATTGCGGCATCCTTTCAAGCCGCAGTAATTGATGTGTTGGTAACCAAAACAATGCTAGCGGCAAAGGATTATGGTATGAATAAGGTTGCCCTAGCTGGAGGGGTTGCATCAAATTCCTCGCTCAGAGAAGCGATGGCAGCCGCATGTGAAAAGAACGGTCTGAGCTTTTATCATCCCTCGCCAATCTATTGTACGGACAATGCAGCAATGATAGGTGCTGCTGCTTATTATGAGTATATTAAGGGAGTTAGAGCAGGGCTTGATTTGAATGCAGTTCCAAATCTTAAGATTGGGGAACGCTAAAAATAAGTGAAATAGACGATTGTTTGGAGAAACTAATATGTTATATGTAGATTAGTAAGTAAATTCCTTCGTTCCGAGGGTACTTCTGAATATCTTCCACTTGGGAAGTGTGCCTATGATGTATTGATTGTTATGGCGTTTTACAATTATATTAAAAATATATGAGGGGAGTAGTATGATATCCGAAAAAGGAACTATCATACCTGTGTTTATGAAGGAGAAAATCAGTGCAATTGTCCTGGCAGCAGGACAGGGTAAAAGAATGAACTCCCATGTGGCAAAGCAGTTTCTTATACTGAGGGATAAGCCGGTTATCTATTATTCTTTAAAATCCTTTGATGAAAGCAGCGTGGATGAGATTGTACTAGTTACTGGACAAGATATGGTGGAATACTGCCAAAAGGAAATTGTAGAACGCTATTTATTTAAGAAGGTCATAAAAGTTATATCAGGTGGTAAAGAGAGATATGATTCTGTTTATCAGGGGCTTTTGTGTATAGATCCGGGATATGTGTTGATTCACGATGGTGCTAGGCCCTTTTTGTCAATAGAGCAGATTGAGAAAATAATTGAACAGGTTAAAGTACATAAAGCATGTTTAATCGGAACACCGGTCAAAGAAACAATCAAAATTGTAGATCAGGACGGATATATTGTGGATACACCGGATCGAAATTTGGTTTGGGCGGCACAAACACCACAAGCTTTTGAATATTCTTCTATTCGAAATGCATATAATACTTTTTATGATGCAAAAAAGGATAATGAGTTCTCAATTACGGATGATGCCATGGTATACGAGACTTTTATTGGACAACCCGTAAAAATGCTGGAAGGAAGTTATCATAATATTAAGCTTACAACCCCGGAGGATTTAGTACTTGCGGAACAGTTACTAATGAATTTATTGTGCGAATAATATCAAAAAATGAAACAATTTTAAAAAATATAAGAAAAGAGTATTGACAGGGGCTTTTGTAGGTGCTATACTAGCTAAGCGACGTTTGGAGAGATGCCCGAGAGGCTTAAGGGGCTGGTCTTGAAAACCAGTGATTCCGCAAGGAACCGTGGGTTCGAATCCCACTCTCTCCGTTGTGAGTCACCGTGTCTATATATTGTATGTCTGAATTGGACAAACAATATAGATAGTTGTCTCAATTAAAAGAAGTAATATCATCCTTATGGAGAAATACCCAAGAGGCTGAAGGGGCTCCCCTGGAAAGGGAGTAGGTCGTTAATAGCGGCGCGAGGGTTCAAATCCCTCTTTCTCCGTCCCACTTAATTAATAAAAAATCAATTAAAAATTGATTAAAAAATTATTTAAAAAAGTGGTTGACAAAGAGTTGAAGGCGTGATAAGATATCAAAGCTGAGTCGCGAGAGACCAGCGAAATGCAAGAAACACTCAAACAGAACCTTGATAATTGAACAGTAAAACAACCCTGAAAATTCTAAAAAAAATGAAGCTTCACATGGGCTTCAAATTGTATCGTAACAGATACAGAAATAGATTTTCAATAGATACATTAAATTGTATCGCGAACCGTATTTGATGCTTAACAGCATTGGATACAACCACAAAAACAGTAAAGATAACAGGATGCTTAACCAGTGAGAAATGTCAACTTGTTGACGACGATCACACAATTGGCTAACGT
>JAEZLH010000028.1 GCA_023435895.1 Bacillota bacterium | reverse complement strand
TATACAAAAGATGAGGCTCTTTTTCTATTCAGTTCGTTCACTTTTTAAATGAAAAGCAAAAAAAGTTAAAATCCAGTAATTATGCGGTGCTCCGCACCGTTAGAAATAACTAGGTGAATAATCTAGGGTAATAAAAAACTATCAATTGAAGACAAATATTTGATAATTTATACCACTCTATATTTACCATAAACTGTTGTGACGCAATTTGGGAAAAAATATATCCTAGCGCAAATTTATATGTTAGATCATTAACTGGATTAAAACTTCTTTTTCTCCCAAACTTTTCTATACAAAACATAATGATTTTCATCATATTCCTTACTATATTTATTGAATTGTCTCTTTTGTACTTCTAATAACGTAAATCCATAATCTTCCATGGACTTACAAGAGTTAATGTTATTTGCCCATGCTCCAGCATGTATTTCATCAACTGCTAGTTGTTGAAAAGCATAATTATAAACCAAATTTCTTGCTTCTGTCGTATACCCCGTTCTCCAATACTGCTTAGAAATTCTTTGTGCTTCAGTTTGAATTACCCTTACATTATCCTTAACTGAAGGAACCCAAATCCAATATGTACCAATTATAAGATTGGTTTTTTTATCTATAACTGCCCATGATATAATATTTTCATTTTCCTTATATCCCTGTAATAAACCTCTTACATCCTCCTTACTTTCTGGTACAGAATTTCCAGTCCATAGATGAATATCAGGATCTTTCATTATATTAAACCATTCCTCTGAATCTCTATCTGTTATGATTTCTACTAGCAAAATTCTGTCGCCTTGCATTGTAGGAACACAGTTCATATTTATTTCTCCTTTGCTTTTTAATCTCACATTAACTGTTGGAAAAAATTGTGATTGTATTTTATTGATATTATACTACCATAGATAGACTATTTCTACACTGTTGTTATTCCACTTGTCATTAACATAGTATCAACTTCATTTATCCAATTGTTAAAGTGCTCTTATTCTTTGTTTAATAAAGTACAATTTCTTTCATAATTTAATTGACTTTTATAAGCAAGGTTTAGTTATAGCTGTTTTAGTCTAAAAATGGTATGTATACCACGTAAAAGTAATATAATTAAGGATAGAAAGCGTTCTTCTATTCATCATTTGGGTCAATGTCGGAACCAATTTATATTTTTACGTTGATATGTTTAATAATTATGGTATAATACTATATAAGTAATTTTTTAGATTGACCCGGAGAACAATAGGAACTTAGGAGGTATTCATAGTGAGCAAGGAACCGGAAGTTAGAAACACCTATAAAATACATGAGAACGGTAAAGTCGGAGAAGTACAGATTGCAGACGAAGTTGTGGCAACCATTGCTGGCTTGGCAGCTACAGAAGTAAAAGGTGTGACCGCTACCTCAGGTAATATGACGAACGAAATTACCGGTATGCTGGGAAAGAAAAACTTATCCAAAGGAGTTAAGGTAATTGTAAATCCGGATGCAGTATCGGTGGATATGGCGTTAACCTTAGATTACGGATATGGTATTCCCGAAACCGCAAAATTAGTGCAAGAAAAGGTGAAGTTGGCAATAGAGAATATGACCGGTCTTCAAGTGAAGGAAGTTAACATTAGGATTGCCGGTGTAAACATTGTGAAACAATAAATTATTCCAAGCAACCCTTAGAACATACTAAGGGTTGTTTATTCGTATGTAGGAGGAGTCGTACATTGACAAGAAGAGAGATTAGAGAACACATTTTCCTGATGTTATTTCGTAAGGATTTTCATGAGGCAAGTGAATTAAATGAGCAAGTAGAACTGTATATGGCACAGCTGGAGCAGCCGACCGTAGAGGAATATGGTTATCTGACCACTAGATTTCAAGCAGTAATTAACAATTTGGAAGAAATTGACGAGATCCTTTCTGGGGCATCCACTGGTTGGAAACTTAGCCGAATGGGAAAGGTAGATTTAACTATTCTTCGTCTGGCTGTATATGAGATGAAGTTTGATGAAGAAGTACCTGTTAAGGTAGCCATCAATGAAGCGGTAGAAATGGCAAAAACCTTCGGTGGAGATGAATCTCCAAGCTTTATCAACGGAGTGCTTGCTAAACTAGCGTAACTTAGGAGGTCGTATGGGACAGGCTTATTCAGTTACGGAAATAAATCAATATATTAAAAACATGTTTTTTCGAGACGGGATACTGAACCGTTTGTATATCAAAGGCGAAGTCTCTAATTGCAAATATCACACCTCTGGGCACATTTATTTTACGTTAAAGGATGCTCAGGGGCAATTAGCATGTGTTATGTTTGCAGGACAGAGAAAGGGACTGAAATTCCGGTTGGAGGAAGGGCAGAGTGTGATTGCTCTTGGCAGTATCAATGTGTATGAGCGGGACGGCAAATATCAGCTCTATGCCAGTGATATTGTATTGGATGGTCAGGGAATCCTTTATGAAAAGTACGAGCAATTAAAGAAGTATCTTGAGAAAGAGGGTTTATTCGAAGCTTCGCATAAGAAAGCAATCCCGGCTTATCCGAAGAAGGTTGGAATCGTTACAGCTTCTACCGGTGCAGCAATTCAGGATATTATTAATATATCAAAAAGACGTAACCCCTATGTACAATTAATCCTTTATCCGGCTTTGGTGCAGGGCGCAGGTTCTGCAGAAAGCGTCTCAAAGGGAATCAGACTGCTTGATAAAGCGGGAGTGGATACCATTATTGTTGGCAGAGGAGGAGGGTCGATTGAAGATCTTTGGGCGTTCAATGAAGAGATTGTTGCAAGAGCAATCTATGAATGTAAGACTCCGATTATTTCAGCGGTAGGACATGAGACGGATGTAACAATCGCTGACTTTGTATCCGACCTTCGGGCACCTACTCCGTCAGCCGCGGCGGAACTGGCAATTAACGATTACATCACATTTCAGAATACCCTTCGGGATTATAGGCGAAAGCTCACCAGAGAAGTACAACAGAAGATACGTATGGCGGAGAATATGGTCAAAAATATGAGACTGCGCTTGATTTATGCTAGCCCAGCCTTCCAGATTCGCCAAAAGAGACAGCATTTGATGGATATAGAACAGAAGCTGACTTTGGGTATAAATCAGAAGTTGAAGGAAAAAAGACACAGGCTTGAGTTATACATAGCGAAATTAGAGGGGTTATCCCCGTTAACTAAGCTAAATAAAGGGTATGCTTTAATTGTAGGTAAAGATAATATTCCCGTTCAAAGCATTAAAAAGGTATCAAAGGATGAGGTGCTTACCATATCTTTGTTGGATGGTGATATAAAGGCCAGAGTAGAAGAACTTAGCGAGATAAAACGTGGTAACTAGTATAGTGTTTTTAAATTAGTTGAGCATTAAACTAGTCTGAATTTCCATATGTAACATTTAAAAGGCTTCGTAGTAGCACCACTACGATTGTGTATACAATAATAATGTCAGGTATAAATAAACTGTATTCGTTAGTAAAGAAGGAGATATCAAGATGGCAGAGAAAGCGATGAAGTTGGAAGAAGCATTTGATCAATTAAATCATATTGTGGAAGCACTGGAAAAACCGGATGTAAGCCTTGAAGATTCCTTTTCCCTGTATCAGGAGGGGATAAAGCTTTTAAAAACCTGTAATGATTCCATTGATAAGGTAGAGAAGGAACTGATAATACTGAGTGAGAGTGGAGAAGCCAATGAACTTTAATGAGGAACTATCGCAAAGAGTTAATGCAATTGAAGAAATACTCGATAGGTTTTTACCTCCTGAGGATCTTGTTCAAAGAACTATCTCCGAAGCTATGAACTATAGTGTTTTAGCAGGAGGAAAACGGCTTCGTCCCATGTTAATGTCTGAGACCTTTCAGTTGTTTGGTGGTACGCATAAAGAAATATTGGAGCCATTTATGGCTGCAATTGAGATGATACACACTTATTCCTTGGTTCATGATGATTTACCAGCGATGGATAATGATGAATACAGAAGGGGAAGAAAAACAACACATGTAGTATATGGCGAAGCTATGGCCATACTGGCAGGGGATGGTCTACTTAACTATGCATTTGAGAGCGCATTAAAGTCCTTTGACTCTGTAAAGGAGGAACCGGCTTTACGTGTTGATTTATACGAACGTATTTTTAAATCCATGCAGGTACTTGCAGGTAAGGCGGGAATCTTTGGAATGATTGGCGGCCAGGTGATTGATATGGAGGAGTACAAGGGAGAGATCAACAGAGAACGCCTGGATTTGATGTATGGTTTAAAAACGGGGGCGTTAATCGAAGCGTCCATGATGATTGGCGCCATCCTTGGAGGTGCTAATCCGCAAGAAGTGCAAAAAGTTGAAAACATTGCAGGCTTAATCGGTCTTGCATTTCAGATAAAGGATGATATCCTGGATGTTACCGGAACGACTGAGGTTCTTGGAAAACCCATCGGCAGTGATGAGAAGAATGAAAAGACTACCTATGTGACAATCATGAAGTTGGAGCGTGCCAACGAAGAAGTTCTTCGGATATCAAATGAGGCAATAAACAGCTATGATGAGTTAGGGCTTAGGAATGAATTCCTACGTGAACTGGTCATGATGTTGGTAAGCCGGGAGAAATAATAACGAAAACAGGATTGAGGTGAATTTGGTGCCTAGATTATTGGATGGCATAAATCAGGAAAATGATATTAAGAAAATAAAAGATCAGGACTATGGTAAGCTTGCAGAGGAAATACGTACCTTTTTATTACAGAATGTAAGTAAGACAGGAGGACATCTTGCCTCCAATCTTGGAGTGGTAGAGCTGACTATGGCGTTACATTTGTCGCTGGATTTACCACAGGATAAATTAGTGTGGGACGTGGGGCATCAAGCTTATACCCATAAACTTCTAACAGGTAGAAAAGATTTATTCAATACCTTGCGCCAATTAGATGGACTTAGCGGATTTCCAAAGAGAGAAGAAAGTGGTTGTGATTCCTTTGATACCGGACATAGCTCCACTGCTATTTCTGCGGCGTTAGGTTTGGTGAAAGCAAGAGATTTGAGTGCAGCAAACCATAAAGTTGTAGCAGTGCTAGGAGATGGTGCACTGACCGGAGGTATGGCCTTTGAAGCGCTAAATAATGCGGGACGACTTAGAACCAATATGATTATTGTATTAAATGATAATAATATGTCCATTTCTGAAAATGTTGGTGGGTTATCTAATTACCTGGGCAAGCTTCGAACCAGCTCCAAATACACCGGCTTTAAGGAAAATATGGAGAATACCCTAAATCAGATGCCACATCTTGGCAAGACTTTAGTGGATAAATTAAAACGCTCAAAGGATGCCATCAAATACTTCGTTTTACCCAGCATGTTCTTTGAAGATATGGGGTTAACCTATATCGGACCGATAGATGGACATAATATTGATCAGATGAGAAGCGCTTTTGCCGCTGCTTCTAAAGCAAAAAAAGCGGTAGTTGTTCATGTGTTGACCAAGAAAGGCAAGGGCTATCAGCCAGCTGAAAAATACCCCAGTAAATATCATGGTGTAGATCCTTTTGATATCGATAGCGGGAAGCCGATTCAACAGGAGAAGGCCATCTCTTATACCAAGTTATTTGGAGATACCCTAAGTCGTATGGCTGCGGAAGATGAAAAAATCGTTGCGATTTCTGCTGCAATGCCCAATGGAACCGGGCTTTCTGGTTTTAAAAGGCAATATCCCAAGCGGTTCTTCGATGTTGGAATTGCGGAAGAGCATGCGGTAACCTTTGCGGCTGGTCTTGCAATGGGCGGATATAAGCCGGTTGTAGCAATTTATTCCACCTTTCTTCAAAGAGCCTACGACCAGATTATTCATGATGTATGTATTAATAACCTTCCTGTGGTTTTTGCAATTGATAGAGCAGGAATTACCGGAAGAGACGGTAAGACCCATCAAGGAACCTTTGATCTATCCTTCCTATCTCATATACCGAATTTATTGGTGCTGGCGCCGAAGAATGCATCCGAGTTTGAGGAAATGCTTGCCTTCGCACTAAAGTATAACGGTCCGGTGGCAATTCGTTATCCAAAAGGAGAAGCTTACCTGGGATTACAGGAAGCGAACGCACCTATTGAATATGGCAAGGCAGAGATGGTATGGGAAGAGTCAGAGATTGCATTGGTGGCAGTGGGAAGCATGGTGAAAACAGCTTGGGAGGTTGTGGAAGCCCTAAAGCTGGAAGGAAAAAAAGTATCTTTGATCAATGCACGTTTTGTTTCCCCAATTGATCGTTCCATGATTGATCAATTAGTGAAAAATCATGGGTTAATTGTAACCTTGGAAGAGAATGTACGAAGCGGAGGCTTCGGTCAAAAGGTTGCGGATTATTTGTTTGAAACCAACCAGCAAAATGTAAAATTATTAAATATCGCGGTACCTGATATCTTCATTGAACACGGAAGTGTGGGTGAATTGCACCAACGCTTTGCACTTGATACAGAGGGAATCTTAAACCGGATTAAATGGGAACTTTCTGTAGAGTAGTAGTGAAGTAGAGTTAGTATTGGCGGAGAGCTTTTGGGTGCATTACAGGTAGAAAGTAATGTGGGAGCTTAATAAGTTATTAAAACGAACAAGTGTAGAGTAAATGATAAAAAAAGTTATGGAAAACTAAGCTATTAATTATAAGACAGTGAATAGGCTTCAATCATCCGCTGGTATGGATGATGAAGCCTAAATTCGCCCTAGAGATGAACTTTTGTTGAGGGTATCATAGATACATGAAGTCCATCTAGTAAAAATATGTATTTATCCGGACATAGCAGCAGAAAAACGTTTTATGTGATTCTAATACAAAAGATAAGATGATAGGAGAACTTCTTTCGTGGAGTATCCAGAGTTTGAAAAGATTGATTGTTCAGATAAAAGGGCTGGAACATAAAAAAATTGGAATTTAAAAGACTTGAGCATGTTGGGGTTTCTGCTTATAAGCGATGATCTCATTTAAACGATTTCACGTGGATAAGGTGGTTAACGTCCTTTGGATTGTGGATTAACACTTGATTATTATTGAGTCATGTGGATAATCACTGATGAGCCCTGTTTGACTATGCATATGATATATAAACATAATTAAGTATAGATTTGGGTAATACAATTTAGGAATAACATTATTGTTGAGAATGAAGTACATGAATGGAGGTTAAAGTAGTTGAAGGAACGTTTGGATGTTTTATTAGTAAATAGAAATCTGGCTGAGTCAAGGGAAAAGGCCAAGGCTATCATTATGACAGGTAATGTATTTGTAAATGGACAGCGTGAGGATAAAGCAGGCAGTTCATTTCCTGTGGAAGCGCTGATTGAGGTGAAAGAAAATCCCCTCAAATATGTAAGTCGTGGTGGACTTAAGTTGGAAAAAGCCATGGCCCAGTATAATATTTTGCTGGAAGGAAAGGTATGCATGGATGTTGGTTCTTCGACTGGAGGCTTTACCGACTGTATGCTGCAAAATGGAGCCGTTAAAGTTTATTCCGTTGATGTGGGTACAAACCAATTGGCATGGAAACTAAGACAGGACGAACGAGTTGTGTCCATGGAGAAAACCAATATTCGCTATTTGACTAGGGATCAGATTAATGACTTCATCGCATTTGCTTCCATTGACGTATCCTTTATCTCCTTAACCAAAGTCCTACTGGCGGTTCGAGAACTTCTGGAACCGGAAGGAGAGATTGTGAGCTTAATCAAACCACAATTTGAAGCAGGAAGAGAAAAGGTGGGTAAAAAAGGAGTAGTTAGGGATAAAAAGGTTCATATAGAGGTGATTGAGATGGTTTCCGGCTTTGCTTCTAGCATTGGATTTGATTGTCTGGATTTAAATTATTCTCCCATTAAAGGGCCGGAAGGAAATATTGAATATTTATTATATTTAAAGAAGAAGCTTCCTTTGGAGGGAACGGAGGAATATCCACAAGGTAGCATAATCCCCCAAGAGAACATAACGAAAATTGTAGAAGAAGCACATGGAACACTGGCAGAAGTATAATTTAGTGCAGCCTTTTTAAATAAACTGGATAGAAGTGAATAGTAATTGAATAGTCTTTGAATAGAAATTGAATTGATGTTGAATTGAAATTGAATTGAAATAAGGCAAATTTTTTCATTACTAAATTCAAAAAATGTAGGTGTTGCAAAGCTGTAAACCAAGTTTTTTGGTTGTTGGACCATGGAATTAATGCAATTAGAAGGTTGGTTAATTTGAAAAGATTTACTAGAATAAAAATCGTATATTTATTCTTTAAATTGAGATAATATGCTGAATAAGAGCCGATTGACTTGAAATTTATGGAATTGTATGATAAACTTTTTAAAGTATACAATAATGTGTTCGTTTAGGAGAGTTGCAATCGTATGGAACGGTTTTTAATCATTACGAATAAAGAAAAAGACAGCGATTTTCTTATTTCAAAAAGAATTATTGCTTATATCGAAAAGGCAGGGAAAACGGTCACATTATCAACCTTATCCGCTTGTAATGAAGAAGCAATTTCAAGGAATCTGGCTTCCACGATTGATTGTGCAATCATATTGGGAGGCGACGGTACTTTGATACAGGCAGCCAATGAACTGATGGCTTATGATATCCCGATTCTTGGTGTGAATTTGGGAACATTAGGGTTCTTGGCAGAGGTTGAGATACACCATGTAGAAAGTGCGTTAGAGCGCTTATTTCGTGATGATTTCAAGATTGAAAAGAGAATGATGGTAGAGGGAAAGATTCTATACAATAACCCAATGCCGGATCGTCTTGGACATGTGACTTGTAATGCACTGAATGATATAGTAATTACCAGAAAAGGATTTTCAAGAATCATAAACCTCGGAATTTATGTAAATGATGAATTGGTAGATAATTTTCGTGGAGACGGTGTAATTATATCTACGCCAACCGGTTCCACGGCATATAATTTATCCGCGGGGGGACCGCTGATTATACCCAGCGCATTTGTTACGGTGATTACTCCAATCTGTCCCCATTCATTAAGCCCGAGGAGCATTGTAGTATCCGCTGAGGATACAATCAAGATAGTAGTAGGAAAGAGCAAAAAGACACAGGAAGCGGAAGCAATTGCTACCTTTGACGGCAAAACAGTTATCGATCTTGGAACAGACGATACAATTTTAATAAATAAGGCAAGATACAATACTAAATTGATAAAACTTAACCGCGCCGGAATATACGAGATTCTGCGGTCAAAGTTAGGAAATAACGGTGATTGACAATCAGAGATGATAGAAAGGTACGGGTTAAGAGATGAAAATTAGCAGACAAAGTAAGATTATTGAACTAATCAATAAATATGATATTGAGACACAGGAAGAATTAGCCGAAAGATTAATGAGTGATGGATATAATGTAACTCAGGCAACGGTATCCAGAGATATCAGAGAATTAAAACTCACTAAAGTTGCGGTAGACAGTGGCAAACAAAAGTATATCGTACTTCAAAAAACAGAAACAGATCTCAATGAGAAGTATACCAGAGTACTAAAGGATGGCTTCGTATCCATGGATATGGCGCAGAATATTATGGTAGTTAAGACAGTGCCGGGGCTTGCAATGGCAGTAGCAGCAGCGCTTGATGCACTTCAGTTCAGCAGTATTGTGGGCTGCATCGCAGGAGATGATACCATTATGTGTGCAATTCGTTCTGCAGAAGAGACCATATCTGTAATGGAGAAGTTAAGTAAGATAATTAATGCAGAATAAAATGTAAGATAATCCATATACAATAAACAAGATAACCAATGTGGAAATAAAATACTTGAAGAAGTTTGATTTCGGTGTTAGAATATTTACGGCTATTTGAACACATAAGCAATCAGATGTAATTGAGAAGAAAAAGAGTATTAAATCAGTAATTCAATCCTTCCCAATTGACTGATTAGCAATTTAGATCAATAAGGAGAATTCGTATGTCAGGACATTCAAAATTCGCGAACATAAAACATAAAAAAGAGAGAAACGACTCTGCAAAGGGCAAAATCTTCACTAAATTGGGAAGAGAAATTGCAGTTGCCGTAAAAGAAGGCGGAGCAGATCCGAATGCAAACAGCCGTTTGAAAGATATTATAGCTAAAGCAAAATCCAACAATATGCCTAACGATACTATTGACAGAAGTATTAAGAAGGCTGCAGGGGATGCCAATGCTGTTAACTATGAAACAGTAACCTATGAGGGCTACGGCCCGAATGGTACAGCAATTATCGTTGAAGCATTGACGGATAATAAGAACAGAACTGCAGGTAATGTACGTAATGCATTTACAAAAGGAAACGGTAATGTTGGTTCTCAGGGCTGTGTATCCTTTATGTTTGATAAAAGAGGGCAGATTATCATTGATAAAGAAGAGTGCGATATGAACTCCGATGATTTAATGATGCTTGCTCTGGATGCAGGTGCTGAAGATTTTGCCGAAGAGGAAGATAGCTTTGAAGTGTTAACAAACCCGGATGATTTCTCCGCAGTAAGAGAAAGCCTTGAAAAAGCAGGAATTCCAATGGCTCAGGCAGATGTAACTATGATTCCGCAAACCTGGGTTGAGTTACAGGGTGATCAGGACATTAAGATGATGAACAGAATCCTTGATTTACTAGATGAGGATGATGATGTACAGGAAGTATATCATAACTGGGATGAATAAGTTGGAAGGCTGAAAGTGGCTTGAAATATGGCTTTTTGCAATTTGAGGATTGAAAGAATTTGACCAGTTACGCTATTCTGGATAGTTTGTAAAAAAATATAGGATACTTCTGATCCTCCATTCATCATAACTGACACTATAATGAATGGAGGATTATTATATGTTAAACAAGATGTTTTGAAAGAATTTTTATTCGACTGCTGAATGAGAAAATTGCACAAACTCAATTAAAGAATTGGTGTGACTTATTCACTATATCAAGATTACTTGGGCATTCTAAAAATGATGTAACAAAGCGATATTTACAATCTATGCAAGATGATGATACTTTAAAATGGGGGTGAAAACAAGCCCATTAATGAATTTATAATCCATTAGCAAAGAAAGACTTTATAGGCAGAACTATGGCACTTCAATAGATATTGGGGTGCCAGTAATCCATTTTTGGTTCGTAAATATTGATAATCATACGGTTGCATGCTATTATGCGATTGTAAATATAATTTAATGTTATTTAACTTAAAATTTGGATAGGTGGTGAAGCTGCTTTTATGAGCATAAAAAGCGATGAAAAATATAGAAGGAAAATACTTTCTGTTATAGAGCAAAGGGGACTTTGTTCAATGATGAATAGTACAAAATGGACAGAACTAAAAAAAGGAGTAAGTGAATTACCATTTTCTCCACCATTTGTAATTAAAGGTGTTGATGAAGAAGAAGCTGAATATCACCAATTCGATAAAGATGTTTATTATGGCGGTGATTGGGGACTTTATTTAGATAACTATTTAGGTGGAGATATATATGCTACCCCATTTTATGCAGTTGAGTGGATAAAAATTAGACCTCGTATTTTAAAACATCAAGGTAATTTGATACCATGCACGATTATCGATGAAACAGACCAGTTTTTAAATATTTTAATTAAATACAATATTCCATATAATGAAAATAATGGGGTGTTTACCGTATATGGCTATCGTCAATAATTAGCATACTAAGAAGTGGAAAATATTCAATAGACAATATTGTAAATAATAGTATATCGGCATAGCACTCTAGCAGATGTTGGGGTGCTATTTTATTATACTAGGTTATCAATAGTTGGGTACACATTATTTACTTCTTGTCGAAAAAGGTGTAAAATATTCCTAATACACTATAGGAGGATAAGGCAGATAAGGCAGATAAGGTAGATAGGGCATGTCATTAATAAATTGTCCAGAATGCAGTAGAGAAGTATCTGATAAAGCAGAGAGTTGTGTACATTGTGGCTATCCAGTACAAATAAAAAATACAAATAGTGAGGTTAAAGCAGATAATTATAGTATTAGATTAGATAATTTGAGCGATAGAAATACATATGTCGCAATGCAAGTTTTAAATGTTGAATTTAAGGCGGAAAGCAAGACAAAATAAATCAACATGAATTAATTAATTTAGTGCATTTTTTTACAATTGTTAAGTTGATATTATTTGAATTTTGTGCGGGGTATATGTTTATGTTTGAATTTAGTGATGCGTGGTTTTTGACTTCTTTAATCTTATTAAAAAAATGGTCATCTATAAAAGAGATTATTTCAACTGGTGATATGATTAATCATGCAATTTTTAATGAAAGTGAAATCGACAACGCTATAAGGAAGCTACAGTCATTTGAATATATTGAGACTGATGGTAAGAATTGGAGAGCAACTAAAAAGGCATTTGAACTGTCAAACTGTTCTTCGTTCCGTCGTGCCGGGTTATTTACAATGTCAGATGTAATATTAAAAAGGCTCAATACCTAAGTATAATACAAGGTGTTGTTAGGTTGCTTCGCATTCTTTGATAAGTGATATTGAATGAACCACTGTACTGATTATGACTTCCAATAACCGCTACTTTTTCTATGAATTGATATTCGGCTTTCTTATCGATTATGGCGTCTTATTATATTCTGTTCCAGCGTCTATCGGATTTCATTAAGAAGATTGCAATTCTGCGGATTGAGTATATTAAGACAAAAAGAGGATAAAAATGGTGGATAAATTTTGTGAAAATACAGTTTATGAAGATTTGAAATTAGAGAATGAGAGAATAGAAGACTATGAATTTTATGATTGCACTTTTAAAAACTGCACAATAGAAGAGTGTGTTTTATTTCACTGTTCATTTATAGAATGTAGATTTATTAAGTGTAAGGTGGTAAGTATTAAAGCTGTATTTTCACAAATTAAGTATGCTGAATTTGAGCAATGCAATCTAATAGGTGTTAATTGGCATGATTTACTTCCAACGGGTAACATAGCTCATCCTATTTCACAATTAAAGGATTGTTTTTTAAAGTACAATAGCTTTATACATATGAATCTTCGTAAATTTAACTTCTCGCTCAACTCAATTCAGGATTCCGTATTCGATGAATGTAACTTGGTGGAAAACATGTTCAAAAAATGCAGATTGGAGTCAACGCAGTTTTCAAGATGTGATATGAGAAAGGCAGATTTTCGTGAAGCTACTGGATATCAGATCAGTATTACTACGAACAAATTGAAGGAAGCGAAGTTTTCATTTCCGGAAGCATTAAACCTTTTAGGTGAATTGGGCATTAAAATAGATTAGATACAACGAAGAGTAATAATAAAAGGGTAATTATTACCTTATAATCGGTGAACTTATATGACAACCGAAAAATACAGTATTTGGAATTTTGAATAGAGTTAATTTCGAACGTGTTGTAGATTTACAAACACTTACCAAAGAGGGTGATGTTGAGAATTATAAATATATTATAAGGCAGTCCCAATAATTAATTTACATTTCTTCTAAGTCTTGTACATATATTTATAATAAAAAGTAGTTGATTAATTATATGTTGAGTATATTTATCGCTTACAGTTCTAAGGATTTTACGACAATGCTTGAAATTTATGAACTGATTGAGTTTTATGACAATAAAATATTGTGCTATAAGGTAACCTATTATGATAGTGATTTAACAATGGATGGAGTACTTGAGTTAATTCCATCCATGGATATTTTTATTTTGTTTTTATCTAAAAATTCGGCAGAGAATGAGAATGTGATGAAAGAGATTTACGCAGCAAAAATGAGCACCCAAATAGGGGATTATCTGACCGTAATTCTCGATTTACAAGTGGAACAATCATCAATCCCTGAGTTTAAGAATAATAATATAATTAGTGAAAATTCAAGCATAAAAATTGCCGAAGATATCAGCAAAATCATTAACAAAAGCTTAGTTATTCATCAGATACCATTGTATAGGTCCGATGAAATATAGCTTTTTTACAGGGGTAACGTTCCCCTTCAATTCCAGTAATAATATAATCCCCATTACTGATATAATGCTTTCCTTCCAAGGTTTGAATAAAAGGAATCTTATTAATATTAACCGGTTTTTCATAATTGTCGATGTTAAGTCCTGAATTAATAGCAGTTTCAATATCATCGAATCCGTCTTCCATGCCTACATGGTAGATTTCTGCATCCACGATAATCTGCCTTTTTGTATATTTTGCCATGCCATCACCTCATTAAATTATGCCACTCATACGGTTTTTTATACTAATAATATAGTATGATGCATTTATTTAATTGTGTGTGATGGTAGCAAATCTATAAAAGGCTCAGTACGAATGGGCATATAATTGTAAGGTATATAACTATAAAGATAACCGAAATGAATTCTTCTATCCGTGTAAAGCTAGTGTGTTTTTTCTTGTCTTTTCCCTTACCCAAGATATTCCATTCATATCCAAAAGGGGTGGCGGGTAATTTCTTCTCGATTTCAAGAATGATATTGTATTTTTGTTTATTTAGCTTTTTATAATATTCATTATTAATAATCCATATAACACATAGTATGATACCAATCCCTGACAAGAAAACCCCAACCTGATTTGCTTTGAAATTGGTCAATGCTGCAAGCGCAGTATTTAATGTAATAAATAGATTATTAACATTAATTCTATGTTCACTAACACTGTTGGACATCTCAACGCAAGTCACCCATTGTTGAAGCAGATGATCATTATACTTATCCCCGTATTCTTTTTCTGAGATATCAAATAAATCCATGTTACTTACCACATCCTTTCCATTTGTTGTTTCAACTGAATTTACCAATTAAAAATGTAATGTCATTTGGGATATAACCTTATTGACAGGAGTTAAAGACAGTATCTATTTGTGGCTTTGTATTTTATAAAAGGCTATGAATATCCTAAGGATATTTAAATATATTAACTTGTCCAAAGAAATATTCGAATTAAAAGGAATGTTAAAAAGACTTTTTATGGAGAATGACGGTATTGAGAATATGGAGGATGACAGATATATAGTGATAGTAAACCATGCCCATTTGATATATAATACAAATATATCTATTTCTAAAAAGAAACCACATAAACAAATAACGGGGGTAATTAAAATGCTTCGCAAATCAATTAACTTACTTAAAAGTAATCCTTTATTAGTGGTATATTTTCTTGGCTATGAATTCATGGGATTTTTGGTTCTTTATTTGCTTTATCCAAAGAATTTGGGGGTGTATAACCATGGGGATGTAATGGATCTTGTTTCAATGATGATCTTTATGATGAAGATGCTGTTGTCATCAATCCTTATGTTTTTTCTTTCAATTCTGTTCATGTCAGGATTTGGACATATGACTGCTGAGGCCGTAATGAATGGGAAGCTTGCATCATCGTCCTTTATGATAGGTCTCAAAAAATATTTTGTTAGAATTCTATTGATGTCACTTTTAGTGTTTGCAATGGTTATCGGTGTAGCCATTTTGTTTTCGTTTGTTACAGTGCCAATTATTCTGTTTCAGTCGTTTTCAGGACAAGAAGATAATATTTATGTATTAAGTATGGCGATGAGTATTATAATCACGGTAATAATAATTGCCTTAATCCCATTCATCATTCTTTGGCTTCCCGCTATTTTTATTGATAATGTGAGAACTATTCAAGGGTTAAAGAGTGGGGTGAAAGCTGGAAGAAAGAATTATCTAAAGCTACTGGGATTGTTGTTTTTTGTATATTTGCCAATTGTTGCATATCAAATATTTAATTATCCTTCCTTGATGAATGGTGATATCTTTACACCCACCTATATTGGCGTGTTAATTATTGAGACTTGTATCGCTCTTGTGATTTTTCCGGCATTCTTTTTCTTATATTATGATTATCGTACAAAGAATTCTAAAATGAATTAATTTTAAGTGGGTAATTCGAGATGGTGATGATAAAATTCGGACTGCAACTGATTGATATTTCTCTGGATATAAGATTTATTTTTGAATCAAATATCCATCATCCAATGACCCAAGTACATTTGGTAATATCATAATGTATTGTGATATCATTGCGATACCCGTAGGCATCATAGGTACAATAGAAGATTTTAACCATGTACTGATCCTTGATTTGCTTAACAGAAGAGATTTGATATTTGAATAATTCAGAATAATCGTCTTCAATACAAAAGTAACGGGGCATGATATCTCCAAGTGTATTGAAGGCTGCAATCACTGCAATGGGGTGACCTTTCGGGTGGCATATAGTCGGTTTTTTATGGGGGTTTAAAAATGGCATATTATTTTGCTCCTGTATTTAAGTTGATGTAATTAAAGCATACCCTTGGGTCATTCCATGTCTGTTTGATAAAAATAAAGTTCAAATATTAAAAGTCTTGTTTATATTATTGCAATGGCGATTCGCACAAGTAATAGTATAAGCAGGACTTTTGACATTGAATTTGATATTAAAATTCAGGAACCAGCCTTGTAATGTGAAATCTGGCATTGATAATAGACCACAGCTGTTGGTCATAGTTGTTAATATTCCATATTCCCGAGCCATCAAGACCATATTCTACGATTAAATCATCCAGAGATTTGATACTTCTTGAATCGATAAACCATACAATATGATCCACAGGCATACCGATATTGGTTGTAGTGTAATGAAAGTACGGGGTATGCGAATATTCATCAAATTGAATGACACTGCTATAGTCGTGAGCCAGAGTAAGGGCGGAGTCCAAAGTCATGGAATGGGCAGAGGATTTCCCTGGAATATAGGGCAAAGTCCAGTCATATCCAATCAACGGTTTTCCTAGAGAAGAATTTGGGTTGGAGAGGGAGTCCTTAATATAATCAAGGAAGGTTCGTAATAGATGAAGGGAGCTAACCGGAGAAGGAGGCTGTGTATTAGCACTCCAAGCGTATTGAATAAAAATCAACTGGTAAACCAGCTGACTGATGCTCTCATAATCAAGCTTTTCAAATTGAATGGAATTATTCTCGAATCGAACATTGGGATTGATAGTAACAATAAACAGATAGCCTTCATTTTTTAAGGCAGTGGATAGTTTGGTTAGTAGTTTTATATATAAATTTTGGTTTGTTGTATTGATATAACTAATTAAGGTATTCACTCCGCCAAAGCCTTTTTGTTGAACAATTGATAGTATATTTTCGACAAAGGTATTTCCTTTCTCTTCATTCAATAATATTTCATAGACCAGTTCTGGATGCAATTCTCCCAAGGGTGATAGCGCCGACACCATAAGCAGTGGAACCGTATGATAATCATTTGCCAGTTTAATAAGCTCTCTATCCTCGCCGTAATTGGTTACAGTTCCGTCCTCAGTTACTCGGTAATTGAAGATAGAAAGAAAAGAAAGATAAGGTAAAGTTTTCTTTAAAATGTCGTGGTTGATAAAGGAATAGGCATAACCATTTGTAAGAATTTCTCCACTGGAGTTATATTGGATGACGAGATTTTCTCCCGGATAAATGTAATTGCGATTTGAAAGGGATGGATTGTTTCGAAGCAGTTGTAGAAGGGGGATATGATGAGCTTCCGCTATATTATATAAGCTATCGCCTTCTTTTACCGTATAGATCTGAACAGGGTGAAGGATTAGGATAGCCTGACCGACAACTAAAGCAGTGGGATTATCCAGTCCATTGTCTTCGATTAAACGAGCAACCGATATGTTGTATTTTCGTGCTATTATCTCTATACTATCTCCCGGTTGAACTACATAAATCTCCATAAAAACTCCACACCCATATTCTACGTATATAGAATTATATGACTATAAAAACTATTCATGCTTAGGAATGTCATTTAATTACCCTACTGAATATAATAATTTGAATAAGTTCGCTAGGGAGAATTCCTATGGGATACTATGTTACTGTAGAAAATAATGTAAATATTTATGTTGAGGACTTGAATCCGGATGGGGAAAAGACAATTCTCTTTCTTCATGGATGGCCCGGTAGCCACAAATTGTTCGAATATCAATTCGATCAACTTCCGAAATACGGATATCGTTGTATCGGAATTGACACCAGAGGTTTTGGTAACTCGGATAAGCCGTTTACAGGATATGACTATGATACCTTAGCCGATGATGTCCGTCAGGTGGTAGAGGCACTGGATCTTAATGACTTTACATTGCTGGGTCATTCCACAGGTGGGGCAATTGCCGTCAGATATATGGGACGCTATAAGGGGTATGGTGTATCAAAACTGGTACTTGCGGCAGCTGCGGCGCCAAGCTTAATCAAACGACCTGATTTTCCGTATGGTATTGATGAAAGTACGGTTCAGCAATTAATCGATGGAGCACTTAATGATCGTCCTCAGATGCTTCAGGATTTTGGTAATATCTTTTTCTTTCAACACATTACGGGTCCTTTCGCAGATTGGTTCTTCCAAGTAGGCTTGCAGGCGGCTGGCTGGGCAACTGCTTCTGTTTCTGAAACGTGGATCAGGGAAGTACTGTTTTCCGACTTGGAAGCGATTAATGTACCAACTTTGATTATCCATGGAATTCATGACAAGGTGGTTCCTTTTGAATTAGGACAGATTCAGCATCAGATGGTGAAAAAGTCAAAACTTCTACCCTTTGAATTCTCCGGTCATGCAACCTTCTATGATCAAAAGGATGAATTCAATGATGCGGTAATGAAATTTGTGGAGAATTCACGTTAATGTTTTGTTGATTTCTCAATTGCAAAGACTCTTTGCGTGACATTTTTACCCTAATAAGTTAAAGTGGTCATGAGGTGATTGGATGAGTACAGTAGCAAAGAGTATAAAAAAGATTAGAGTTCAAAATAATCTTACACAAGAAGAGGTTGCATCAAAATTATTTGTAACCAGACAGACCGTATCCAACTGGGAAAATGGAAAGACACAGCCGGATATTGATATGCTGATTAAAATTTCAGAGACATTAGGTACGGACGTCACAACGTTAATTTATGGAGTACAAAGAGCGAAGCCAGAGAAGAAGGAAATAAAGAAATTGTTTATTTCCGCTGCTATATTATTGCTTTTTGGAGTGGCAGTTCATTTTTTGAATCGGTATGGGGTGAAGCTGAAAGTTGAAAAGTTTATGTCAGAAGTATCAATGATAACTCAGACTTTGGTTGTACCTATATTCTGGATTGTATTTGGATGGATTTTGATGCAGGCGTTATCAGTAATGGGAGTGATGAAACCACTTCGCTTCAGATATCAAAAAGAAATCCATGCTGTAATATGGGGAGTGATAGGATTATACTTTATAATAATGCTTCCATATTTCATCTATTTATTCCTATGCTTATTCAAAGATATACAATTTCATCAGAAGCCGGAGCTTTATCCTGAAGGATTTGGATATAATTATATGAATAACTTGTTTTCGCAAATAGAGATAGCACTCCTTGGGTTTTTGTACGAAAAAACAGTTATTTTCATTATTCCCAGTGTTTTGTTGTGGATTACAAAGCCGCCATTAAAAAAACAGAATGGAAATTCATTGATAAATTAACAATCCCTATAATAAGAATCAAAAAAACAGCACAATATATACTTGTGCTGTTTTTTGATTTCTAAAGCTTACCAAGATTATAGTTAGAAAAAGCCGTGTGCAGAATGATATCTTATTACACAAGCAATTATTAAGGAGGAGTAACATTGCTTACGATATTGGAAGGTTACCAATTTACTATATATATACCGACGGGGGTTAAGGTTTTAATTATTGTAGTAGCAATTATATGGTGTATCTTATTTTTCCTATACTACCGATTCAGCCATTTTCGAAAGAGAGTTTATTTTAATATAGCAACCGAGAATAACACGGGGGTTTTAACTACCAAAGAGATGGAACAGCAGATGCAGGAGCTGGCAAAAAACCATGAACTTGTGAAGTTGATGAAATATAATTTTGTACTGGATGACTATAATCAAATCGCATATAAGAAGCTTAATCGAATCAGAAATAAGATTTCTGCAATTTCAACAGATATCATAACTTTGATTCCGGCAGCAAGATGGCTTTTTGATAACTTCCAGATGATGTACCGGGAGATTAAGAAGGTTCGAACCTCTGGTACAAGTTATGAGATATTGCCCATATTAAGGACGAAGGAGTACCGAGGTTATCCAAGAATATATATCATTGCTAAGAAGATGGTTGCTCTTTCAAGAGGGCATCTGGATGAAGAGAATATCTCGATTATGTTAGCAGCGTATCAAAAGAAGATTCCGCTTACGGACAAGGAACTGTGGGTGTTGCCGGAAATGCTTGGATTTTGTTTGCTGGAGAATATTATTGATGTGGCGGAAGAGATTCTTCATATTATACATTTAAAATCCAAAGCTGATTTGTTTGTTCGGGAAAGACTGGAAGGAGAAAAGAACAGGGCAGATATTCAGGTTCTGCTGACGGAGATAGAACAAGACTGCAAAAATGATTTCTCCTTTCATGCACATGTGATTTATTTGTTGAAAAATATGTCCTATGATGATCTCTCGGTGCAAAAGTATCTAGAGTATCATTTTCCGACGGATGGGAAGAGATTGTCTCCTGCACAGGTTTTTGTGGAGGAGGGAAGAATAGAATCCTTATTGGAGACAAGGATACGTTCTCTGATTGTAAGTCTTAGGGAAATTAATGAGTTTAACCTGGAGG
Source organism: Bacillota bacterium (assembly GCA_023435895.1). Taxonomy (GTDB): domain Bacteria; phylum Bacillota; class Clostridia; order Lachnospirales; family Lachnospiraceae; genus Mobilitalea. The sequence continues at coordinate 347,059 of JAEZLH010000028.1, read as the reverse complement.
GCTTTTACGAAGCCTTTTCCTATCTGGAAGAGATATTATCAAAAGACCCGGCAGGCATCTATCCGAAGATGGACTCAGAAAGCAAGGGAATGTATCGGGGAGTCATTGTAAAATTAGCTCATCGCTATAAAATCGAAGAACAGAAGATCGTGAATGATGTTCTCGAACTGGCTAATACCAGCTGGGAGGGGTTATATCAAGCCGATCATGTGGGAACGTATCTACTTGGTAAGGGATACCCAATTCTTAAGGCAAAGGTATCAAAAAATCCCATTGATGAGAAGGCAACAAGGAAGAAGAGTGTGAAGGGAACCGGTTATTTTTTGACCCTAATTTTTCTTCTTATCTGCATTTACGTTCCGCTGTGGTTTCTGTTAAAAAAACAACAGGAGACAGAGCAAACAGGGTTAATCTTATTGACATTAATTGTGGCTACGCCGGTGTTTATCGGAATTGGGCTTGAACTAAACAATTTTATTTTTACAAGGCATATAAAGGTAAAGAAAATTCCATCTCTGGACTATCTACGGGAGATTCCAGACCAAGCAAGAACTTTTGTAGTGATGCCGGTTATCGTATCTACAATGGAACAGGGAATGGAATATATGGATCGTTTGCAAAAGCATTATCTGGCCAATCGCCAACCAAACCTGTTCTTTGCACTTTTGGTTGATTATAAGGATTCTCCGGATCAATATTCCCCAGAGGATGAAGTGATTGAAAATGCATTGATTGCAAGGTTAAATGAATTAAATGAGACATATTATTCCGAGCATCAGCGTTTTTCGCTGTTCATCCGTTATCGAAAATGGAATAAATCTGAGAATTGCTATATGGGCTGGGAGCGAAAGAGAGGTAAGTTAGAGGAATTCAACAATCTTCTAAATGGAATTGCCCAGGATAATACAAGCTTTTCAACAATTCTTACCGACAGAGAATATATGGATAGCTACCGTTATGTCATTACCTTGGATGCGGATACGAATTTGATCCGGGATAATGCAGCCAAGCTGGTAGGCTTGATTGACCATCCTCTGAATCAGCCCATTGTGGATGAGCAGACCAGGAAGGTGAAGGAAGGTTATGTTATTATTCAACCATCCGTGCGTAACCATATTGTAGATAAGAAGGGAAGCCGCTTTGCGGAGATCTTCGGAGGGCAGTCAGGATTGGCTCATTATAGTGCGGTTATTTCGGATATCTATCAGGACATCTTTGATGAAGGTATTTATACCGGTAAAGGGATTTATGATGTAAAAGCCTTTCACCAGCTGCTCACCAACATGATTCCGGAGAACAGGGTATTGAGTCATGACTTATTAGAGAGTTGTTATGCCAGAACCGCATTTTCCAGTACGGCTAAGATTATGGACAGCTTTCCAAGTAGTGTAATCTCCTACGCAAAGCGGGAGCATCGTTGGATACGAGGAGACTGGCAGCTGCTGCCCTGGCTTTTCAGAAAGAATACAGTCAATAACAAACGGCTGTGTGCTTTATCCAGATGGAAGATATTCGATAATCTTAGAAGAAGTCTGGTTCCCATTAGTAAGGTATTGCTGATCATTTTGAATTTAGCACTTTTTCCAAAGCAGTATTATGTTTGGGTTGGAATTGTGTTATTTGTAGATATATTTCAATTTATTGTCCTCGTTATTGCAGTTACAACACAAAAACTATTTCGTCCCAAGCTCGCGCTGGTTTCCAAGAGCTTTTTTAAAGAATTGGTTATGATGGTTCAAAGAGCTTATGTGGAACTGGTACTCACTCCCTACCGGGCTTATCTGGCTGGGGACGCAATGCTTCGTACCTTATATCGTCTATTGATTAGCAAGCGGAACTTATTGCGCTGGAATACGGCGGAAAGTGTAGATGCCTCCATTATTAATACGAGAAAAGGGTATTTTCGTGTAATGTGGAGTAGCTTGATACCTGCGGTTGTACTCATCATATTGTTAATTTTAACGAAGCCTCCTTTGATTGGTGTACTTCTTTACGGAGCGTTAAGTCTTGGTTGGATTTTTGCCTATCAGTGTGCCTTCTCCATCAGCCAGCCAAAGGATGTTGCGAAGAAGGAAATCGATAAGGATAACAGGGAATTATTACTTGATACCGCAAGAAGAACCTGGCAGTTCTTTAAGGATATGTCCACCAGGGAGAATAACTGGCTATGTCCTGACAACTACCAGTTATCAAGAGCGCAAAAGCAAAGTGATAAAACCTCGCCGACCAATATTGGGTTACAGTTAATGGCCATACTATCTGCCAGAGATTTTGGATTTGAGACCACAGGTTCGGTAGTGTGTCAGCTGGAGAATGTAATGAATACCATTCAAAAGCTATTAAAATGGAGGGGACATTTATACAACTGGTATCAGATTCGAACCCTGGAAGTATTAAATCCGGCTTATATTTCTACGGTCGACTCCGGTAATTATATTGGGCATCTTATAGCATTAAAAAATGGATTAATAGAGCTAATGGATGCACCGATTATCACAAAGAATATGGTTGGCGAACTTAAGAAGACCATGAAGCTGAGTAAATATGAAGGAACGCTCAGAGAGAATTATGAGAAAATCGGCGACCTGGTAGAAGACCTGACCGATATTTGGGAAGATCTTGGCTGTAGAGAGTGTTTACCCATTGAAGACTCCAGATGGTGTAAGGAGCTACTTTCAAACATTGAGCATTTGGTAAAGGAAGCCTCAGATTTTAAGCTGAAGGAGGTTAATTTTAACCAATGTCCTTCTCTAAGGCAGTTGGAGAAGGAGGAGATTAAAAGTGCGAAGGCAATGCTTCTAAGAATTAAGGATTTGTGTAACCGGATTGATCATATTCTTGCAAATGTGGATTTCCATTTTCTGTTCAATGAAAGAAGATGCCTGTTCCATATCGGTTATCATACGAATTCAGGTACGTTGGATGCGGGCTGCTATGATCTGATGGCTTCTGAATCTGCATTGACTAGTTTTCTTGCAATTGCAAGAGGAGAGGTGCCGCTAAGACATTGGCAAAAGCTTGGGCGACCCCTGACTATGGTGGATGGTATTCCCTGCTTTGTATCCTGGAGCGGCACTATGTTCGAATATCTGATGCCGAATATGGTAATGCGGGAGTATGAGGATTCGGTATACGCAGAAAGCTCTATGGCAGCAGTAAATCAGCATATGAATTATGCCAAGGAAGCCGGAATACCCTGGGGCATCTCAGAATCACAATTTTATCGCTTTGACACCAACTCCAATTATCAATATAAGGCATTTGGTGTACCAAAGCTCAGATTACAGCCGGTTCGCCAGAACTCATTGGTAGTTACACCTTATGCCACAATGCTTGCACTTGATTATGCGGGAGCGGAAGGGTTTGCAAACCTTAAAAAGCTGGTGGAGCTTGGAGGCTATGGGGAATATGGTTTTTATGAAGCCCTTGATTTTAGCAGCCCCAATTCAGTGGAATTAACACCTTACAGCATTGTAAAATCCTTCATGGCACATCATCAGGGAATGATTATCGTCAGTATCAACAACTTCTTAAATGAAGGTATTTGGAAGAAGCGTTTTCATAGGGAGCCCATTGTAAAGGCAACAGAAGTACTGTTAGAAGAGAAAAGACAATCCCATCTGGTATCACTAGCGAAGAGAGGTTATACCATACGAATTGGAAAGATTCATCTGAGAGAAGAGGATTACAGCAACCGTTATGTCAATAGTGTTGCTCCAAGAATTCCTATTGCCAATATGCTTTCCAATAATAAATACTCGCTGATGGTTACCTCCGATGGAGATGGCTTTAGCAAATATAAGCATATGATGTTATATCGTTGGCGCTCCGATCTCTATGCGAATACCGGAAATTATATCTATATTAAGGATGTCCAAACGGGAAGTTATTGGAGTACGGCGTATCATCCTACCAAGATTATGCCAGATGACTATCAGGTGATATTCGCGCCTCATAAAGCAGAATTTAAGAGAAAGGACGGCTCCATCCTGACACACACACTGGTGAGCTTGTCCCCGGATCATAATGTAGAGGTTAGAAAGGTGACTCTCATCAACCATGGCACTGACACGAAACAAATGCATCTGACCAGCTATATTGAGGTGGTTGGAGACAGCCACATGGCGGAGTTAAGTCATCCGGCCTTTAATAAACTGTTTATTGAAAGTGAATTTATTGAAGAACACGGTGCATTTCTATCAAAGAGAAGGGGAAGCAAGGGTGGCTCCAATCCTTATGTGCTGCATATGGTTAAGGCAAATGGGGAGGTAATCAAGAAGCTGGAGTATGAGAATGATCGTTTAAAATTCATTGGAAGAAACAATACGCTGGAGAATCCGGATGGGGTGGTGAATAACAGGAGCTTTTCAAATCTTTCCGGCTTTTGTAATGATCCAATCATGAGCATTCGTGCCACTATTTCTCTGGCGCCAGGTGAAACGCTTCATGTATCTTTTATCACAGGAGTTTGTGAAAGCCGTGAAGAAGCCATTCATATCAGTGAAGAGTTCGGCACCACTTACCGTATTGATGATATTTATGAAAAATTCCGGCTGCAAAGGGACATTGAACTTAAATATCTGGAGATTACCAAGTATCAATTAAATGCATTCCAGGATTTAATCAGTCCTATTTATTATCCCAATGCCCTATATCGTGGACCCAAAGAGAATATTAGAAGGAATTTTCAAAATCAAAGCTTTCTTTGGAGATTTGGCATATCCGGTGATAACCCTATCATGCTAATGACGGTAAAAACGATTGAGGAAGCGGAAATGATCAAGGACGTTTTAAAGGCTTATGAGTATTTGAGAATTAACAGAGTTGGGGTGGATTTGATTCTGCTCAGTGAGGCAAAGCATGGATATATGCAGGAATTGGATAACTTGATTAATGACCTGTCCAGTTCCCTGAAGATCTATGACGCCAGTGAGGAGAAGCCCAGCTTATTCCTGCTCCATGCCTATGAGATGATTCCGGGAGAGATTGACTTGCTTTATACCGTTGCGAGGGTTGTATTCTCGGACAAGACGGGAATTTATTTTAAAAGTATTAAAGAAAAAATTACAGAACTGGTGGAAGATTAGCAGGAGGTGATTTAGTGGATGCTGTGAATGTATTAAGTGAACCAAGGGTGGAGCCTGAACAGAGTTATGAATTTTTTAATGGTTTTGGTGGTTTTATCAGGGAAGGGAAGGAATATGAGATTGTACTAGAGGATTCTCAAAAACCTCCCGTCCCCTGGATTAATGTGATTGCCAACAAAAACTTTGGTTTTCATATATCGGAGTCGGGTGCAGGTTTTACCTGGGCTTCCAACAGCAGGGAGAACAAGATCACTCCCTGGTCAAACGACCCGGTCAGCGATCAGGCCAGCGAAGCAATCTATCTGTTTGATGAGATAACCGGAGAAATCATTACTCCGGTATCTCTTGGAAGAACGGGTCATGGAACTTACCGGGTAAGGCATGGAATCGGCTATTCCAGATTTCTTCATGAGGAAGATCAGCTGGAGACAGATCTGACGGTATTCACTCCTTTGGAGGAACCTCTGAAACTATGGAATGTAAAACTTATCAATCATTCTGACAAAGTAAAGTATCTAAGTATCACCTATTATGTAGAATGGGTTCTTGGTACGCAGAGAGAGCACACCACACCCTATATTCTTACCTCTTATAATAATGAGCATGAATACCTCAGTGCCAGAAATCTGTATGCATTTCAATTTACTGATAGCAGATCCTTTCTCTTTTCCAGTGAGATGATCAAAGGATACACGGGAGATCGTCAGGAGTTTCTTGGAACAAGGGGTTCTGTTCATGACCCTAAGGGTCTTGACCGGAAGTTTTCCAATCACACCGGTGTTGGTTATGATCCTTGCGGAGCAATACAAATATCAGTAGGAATTAATCCAGGGGAAAGCAGAAATGTAATCTTTGGTTTGGGGCAGAGTACCGATACCGCGCAAATACGAAAGCTCCGTCATAAATATAAAGACCTTCAACAATTTGATAATGAATTAAATAAGGTCAAGGAGTACTGGGATAAGGTTCTTGGTGTGATTCAAGTAAAGACCAAGGACAAGGCCATTGATATTATGGTGAATCAGTGGCTTTTGTACCAAACCATATCCTGCAGAATCAATGCAAGAGCTGCTTTTTATCAATGCGGTGGTGCTTACGGATACCGAGATCAGCTTCAGGATACCCTGTCATTGGTATTTACAAATCCCGAAGCACTTAGAAATCAGATTCTGATTTCTTGCAGCCGTCAATTTGAAGAAGGAGATGTGCAACATTGGTGGCACCCTCCTATGGGGGTTGGGGTACGTACCCGAATATCGGATGATCTTCTATGGTTACCCTATGCAGTTGCTGCCTATATTAAGAGTACGGGAGATACCACGATTACCAAAGAGATGGTGAACTATATTAAGGGACCATTACTTCGAGAAGATCAGCATGAAATAATGATTACACCGGAAGTGTCTAACCTGGTTGGAAGTGTATATGAGCACAGTAAGAAGACCATTCAGATTACCCATTTTGGAGAACACGGTCTTCCCCTTATGGGCGGAGGAGACTGGAACGATGGTATGAATGAGGTAGGAAAGGACGGAAAAGGGGAAAGTGTTTGGTTGGCATGGTTTCTATATTATACGCTTGGAGAATTCATCCCTGTCTGTCATTTAGAAGGAGATGAGGAATTTGCAAAGGAGCTGGAGGAAAAACGGGAAAAATTATTAAAGAGTATAGAAGAATATACCTGGGACGGGGAATGGTATTTGAGAGCCTTCTATGACAACGGCTCCAAGATGGGTTCCAAAGAAAATGATGAATGCAGAATTGACTCTATCAGCCAATCCTGGAGTGTAATCTCCGGGGGAGGGAAAAAAGAACGGGCTCAAACCGCCATGCAATCAGCCTGGAAGTATCTGGTCAGAGAAGAAGATTCTATTTCCCTATTACTTTCTCCTCCTTTTGATAAGACGAAGAATAATCCCGGATATATTAAGAACTATATTCCGGGTATCAGAGAAAATGGTGGTCAGTATACCCATGCCGCAGTTTGGCTGGCCATTGCTACGTCTATGGTCAAAGACTATAAGATGGCAAATACACTATTTACCATGTTAAACCCCATTCATATTACCTCTAATAAGCGAAATGCCATTCGCTATGAGAAAGAACCCTATGTTATGATAGCAGATATTTCCCTGAGTCCTCCCTATACCGGAAGAGGAGGGTGGAGCTGGTATACAGGTTCGGCGGGTTGGATGTATCAGGGGCTTGTGTGCTGGTTTTTAGGAATTCGAAAAGAAGGAAATCAGTTGATTATTGATCCGGCTACACCGGAATGTTTTGGTGCGTATACCATTACGTATCGCTTTGGCAATACAACCTATGAGATAGAAATAGAGAGTAGAAGCAAGGGGGTTATGACAACCTCGGAGCTCACTCTTGATGGGGAAAAAATTAAAGGAAACCGTATTGAATTATTGGATGATGGCAAGGTTCACCAAGTATTAATATGAAGATGTAATGTTAATGATACTCCCAGTTAAAGGCCAGTATATGATTTCGACAAATGCAAATACTCCTCTTCGGAAATAATTTATCAAAACCTTATGCCAAGTTCTGAAATGGGAGCGAGCAGTAACAATGTGAGAAAGGTAGTGCACCTTCACTCAGTTACCCTCTTTTCAAATAATCCGGTATTTGGTAGACTATAAGTAATTAACTAATTAATACTAGAACAAGATGCAGGTTTAGGTAATTACAAGGTAAATGGCATTAGTTACAGTATAATCCTATCATTTAGATAACAAGAAGGAAAGAGGGGGGATTTAAGCATGGGAGCATTATCGGAGTTACCTAATATCGGTGCGGAAGTGGAAAGACAGTTGAATGAGGTGGGGATTGTTACCTATGAGGATTTAAAGAAGTGCGGAACCAAACAAGCCTGGCTAAAGATAAAAGAAATTGATGATTCTGCATGTATTCACCGTTTATATGCCTTGGAGGGAGCGTTGCAGAATAAGAAGAAGACGGAGCTTTCTCTGGAATGCAAGAATGATTTAAAGGATTTTTATAATCATTTTAAAGGGTAAGAGATAATGGGATTTATTCTTTTGCTTTTGTGCAAAAAGAGATAAACTGCTTAGGACGGAAAATCCTCCAATGCGGTCTATCTCTCTTTTGTTATTAAAGTAAATCTTTGCGAAGCAGCAAATCTTTTTGCTCGTCATCACCCACAAAGAAGGTGTGCTTACTGAATTCATAAAAACCAAACTTTTTATAAAAGCCTATTGCATGATGGTTTTGCTCCCATACGCCAAGCCAAACATAGGACTTACCCATAGACCTTGCCAAATTAATTGCGGTTTCTATTAATAGTTTGCCATACCCTTTTCCTTTAAACATTTGAAGTAGATAGATACGCTCTATTTCAAGTGAATTGGGATCATTAATATCACTCTGGGCAGAGGAGTCATTTACTTTCAAATATCCTGCGGGGGTATTCCCATCAAAGAGTAGATAAAAGGAAGAATGGGGATGAGTCATTTCTGCTTGAAGTTTATTATAGTTATAAGCTTTTTCTAAAAAGGAATTGAGGTTTTCTTCTGTATTTACATCCCCAAAGGCTTCACGAAAGGAGGAACAGGATAGTTCGCTTAAGAGAGCAACCTCTGTTGTTGTGCATTTTTTAATAGTTGGGTTCATATTCAAACTCCTCTTATTTGTATTGATTTTAATATCTAAATACGACTTGGAACTAAGTCGTAACCGGTATGATGTTCCAGCTGAATGGAACTATTATATCTCTTCTTTTGTCCCAACGCAATCTGTTTGAAGGAGTGTTAAGGTAGGTGGATATTCAGAAATGAGGAAGCTTTTTGAAGAGTCTTAAAGAATGAAGGAATATACATATTTTAACTATTGCGATAAAATTGCTATAGAGTTATTCCTGATGATAGGAGCGTGCATTTATGAAACGAATCTTTCTCTTTCTTATGGTATTATTAATGATAGCTAGTTCAATTAGCTGTTCTAAAAATAATGATACATCTTCGAATCGGATGTATATTAGTTTGCGACACAATAAAAATGAGCAAAAAGCCCAAAGTTTCGATTGGTATGTGGAGAATCATGCAGAAGAAAACAATAGTTTAACCTTTAAGAAAGGAAATATCATTCACTATAAAATCACGAATAATATCAGTGGTAAAGCTTATATAAAGGAAGATACAGATGATTCCAATATCATATTAAAGAAGGGTGATCAATATAAAAAGAATATTGTTATAAATTCAATGAAAAAAGGGCACTATCAGGCTGAGTTTTGGGCAACATCGGAGGAAGGGATCCAGGGGAAGATGATAATTGATTTTGATGTAGAATAAGGGTTGAAGTATTAGTGGTTTTATATCCATAAATTTTGCTGAGTAGTTTTGTTTAATACTTATCATGATTTATGGATTTTTTATGAAAGCCTTCGTTTAATGTAGAACTAACTAATTATAAGGGCTAGGAGTGTGATTTTTAGAAGAAAAATCATCTGTCTTATATTGATATTATGATTGATTGCTTTACTAGCTATGTAAAGAATTGAATGTACCTAGTACGATGTACTAAAAATGATAAAAAAGTAAAATAGTGAAGATAGCTATATACTATGCTATACCTATTTCGCAATAAAAATTTAAAAAACAGGTTGCAAATTTACCATACTCTGTATATAATAATATCAAACAGTTGAACAATCGCTCAACTGAACAACCATTAAACCAAATAGTGTTTTATAGATGAACGATCAATTGAACTAAATAAGTTCGAAATACAATATCAAACAATCTTATTTCGCAAGGACTTAAATCAATTGAATGATGAAAGGAGATTACACATGGATCAAGGGAACAAAACAGCATTTTGTGATTGTGATGTCATTCATGAAGAGTTAGTAGAAGAGGTTAAGCTCCATATGCCGGAGGATGAAAAGTTATATGATCTTGCAGATTTCTATAAGATGTTTGCAGATAGTACCAGAATTAAGATCCTTTGGGCGCTTGAGCAACAGGAAATGTGCGTTTGCGATTTGGCTGCATTATTAAATATGACGAAATCGGCGATTTCTCATCAATTAAAAACCTTACGTCAGGAGAAGTTAGTCAAATATCGCAGAGAGGGTAAGAATGCGATTTATTCGCTGGAAGATGACCACGTTAAATGCCTGCTGGAAATTGGATTGAAACATGTAGAGGAGAGATATCATGGATAAGAAAGAATATTTATTGGATGGCTTGTGCTGTGCCAATTGCGCTTCAAAGATTGAACGCGAGGTAGGCACATTAAATGGAGTAAAAGAGGCAAATATCAATTTGATGAATGGAAAGCTGAGTATTGTCCTTGATGGGATTACAGCAGACATTACTTCAGAAGTAAAGAGAATTGTATCAAAACATGAATCTTCCGTTAAAGTTCATGATCTTACAGAGGAGAGTGCAGTGGCATATAGTCATGGGGAGACTGCTAAGGGAGGCCATGAACATGCTCACGAACATGGTGAAGAACAGGAACATTCCCATGAACATAGTCATCAGCAAAAAGAGGGTTCGTTGAAACCTTATTTGTTAAGAATTCTCGTGGCAATCGGATTAACGGTATTCTTTTCTTTGGTAAAGGTTAACGAAACAATATCGCTCGTTGGTTTTATTGTAGCTTATGTCTTGGTCGGCTATGAAGTACTACTTACCGCGGCAAAGAATATTTCAAAAGGGCAGGTTTTTGATGAAAACTTTTTGATGGGAATTGCTTCCTTGGGTGCCTTTTTAATCGGAGACCATTCGGAAGCAGTTGCAGTCCTAGTGTTCTATGGCATCGGTGAACTGTTACAGGATATGGCAGTTAACAATTCTAAAAAGAATATAGCAGGACTTATGGATATTCGTCCTGATTATGCGAATAAATTGATAGATGGAACAGTAAATGTGGTTTCTCCGGAACAGGTGTTGGTTGGAGAGAGGATTTTGGTAAAACCGGGTGAGAAAATTCCGCTTGACGGCGTGATTGCCAAGGGAAGTTCCTTCATTGATACACGGGCATTAACGGGAGAAAGTGTTCCGAGAGAAGTGAATGAGGGGGAAGGTGTACTATCCGGCACCATTAATACCACCTCTGTAATTGAGGTTGAGGTTACAAAGCCTTTCGGCGAGTCAACCGTTTCTAAAATACTTGAATTAGTTCAAAATGCAGGCAGTAAAAAAGCTGAGAGTGAAAAGTTTATTACAAAATTTGCAAGATATTACACACCTTTCGTTGTATTTTGTGCATTGGCAGTTGCGGTACTTCCTCCGTTATTTGGTTTTGGACCCTTTGAGGATTGGCTTTATCGTGCGTTAAGCTTTCTAATTATCTCCTGTCCGTGTGCATTAGTGATTTCTATTCCGCTAAGCTTTTTTGGCGGTATCGGCGGAGGCGCAAGACATGGTGTGTTAATTAAAGGTGGTAATTATTTAGAGGCATTAAAGCAAGTGGATACGATTGTTTTTGATAAGACGGGCACATTGACCAAAGGAGTGTTTGAAGTTTCAAAGATTGTTCCGGCTAAGGAAGAGAATTATAACAAATTAATAAGTTTAGCAGCAGTAGCGGAAAGTGCATCAACCCACCCTATTGCCAAATCAATTATGTCCTATGTGAGCAAGAATAATATAGAGATAGCTGTCGCAGATAGTATCACGGAGAGTTCTGGAAAAGGTGTAATCGCAGTTTACCAGGGGAGTCAGATTTATGCTGGAAATGAGAAATTGATGTTGGAATATGGGATTCAATTCGAGGAGCCTGCCATCAATGGAAGCATCGTGTATATTGCTGAGAATAATGAGTATCTTGGCTATATTCTGATTAACGATGAAATCAAGGATGGTGTTCATCAGATGATGGTCAAATTGAAGCAGATGGGTGTGAAAAAGAGTGTAATGCTCACAGGAGACCATAAAAATGCTGCAAAAGAAATCGCAGAACTTTGTGGTGTGGATGAATACAAAGCAGAATTATTACCTCAAGATAAGGTTAGCTTATTTGATGAATATAAGCGAAAGATTATGGGAAAAGGAAAAATTGTGTTTGTGGGAGACGGAATTAATGATGCACCGGTTCTGGCAGGTGCTGACATTGGTATCGCAATGGGAGGAATTGGTTCTGACGCAGCGATCGAGGCAGCAGATGTGGTATTGATGAATGACGATATTACAAAAGTGGTAACAGCAATTCGAATTGCAAAAAAGACGAATCAAATCGTAATGCAGAATATCATATTTGCTCTTGGGGTGAAAGCCTTAATTATGGTTCTGGCGTTTGCGGGAATTACCTCCATCTGGTTTGCAATATTTGCCGATGTGGGTGTAGCATTGCTGGCATTGTTCAATGCTATGAGGGCAATGTATATCAAATAGTCCTTACGACTCATAATTTCGTCGGATTATGACACAATACTGCCAAATTTTTTATTTAGAATATCTGCAGATAAGCTAATTAATCTAGTTTACTCTGCCGATAAAGTTTATAGGTTAATTTGGGAGGTTCAAAGGATGAAAAAAATAAAAATACGATATTTTGCCATAATAAGCATAATATTTTCCATAATCATGGTTGGAATATTTGCACATACAATACAGGCTTCTGCAGCAAACGACTATTATTTTGTTTTTAATAATCAGTCTCTGCAGGTGGGAAAACAAGCGGAATTAAAGACGAAGACGGCACTGCTTAATGTCTCCTCACAAACATCCTCCTCGGCAAAAGTCGTACAATGGATTAGTTCAGCTCCTGAGATTATATCCTTAAAGACTACGCCTTATGGAGATAAATTTATACAGCTGAATAGAGAGAGGCCTGGTTATTCTACAATTACCGCAGTATTTGATGATGGTTTTATGGTTAACTGTGTTATTAAGGTCAACCTGGCGTTTGACTATCAGAAAACCACCGGTGTCATCACCTCTACCACGACCAAGGAACGTATCATGGTATTTGATAACGTAGGAGAGCAAAGAACGATTTATGTAAAATATGTAGATGACCAGGATACAAATACCCCCGGTGAAGCGATTGATGCATCTTTTGTAGACTGGGAAAGTAGTGATGTGGGAGTCATCAAGGTTGATGCGAAGGGTAAAGTGACTGCGGTCGGAGCCGGCAGCGCCACAATAACGGTATCCACCTTTACCATGTCAACTACGGATACTCCCATGACCATTTCGATGAGGGTGGTGGTGGCACCTAGATTTTCGTTATCATTAGTCAATGACACAGGCGGCACGGAGGTTTATTACTCCAGTGATAATTATAATAGTACTCCTACGATTGTAAATAATGTCCCTTCTGAATTTGTCTTAGAATCGAACGCTACCATTGGACAGAATTTAAAATGGGTTATTTATGACAGTACAGGAGGGAAGAAAAAGGTTATTCCCGAAGGGGAATCTTCAAAAATGACCTATAGTATCAGTAAAATCAGTGGTAATGTTCAAGTCAGCAATATCAAAGCTGGTACATATGAGGTATTTGCTTTTGCAAATGACAGTTATAATGAAAATACGAATTGCCCCTATGCTTACATGAAGCTTGTGGTGCCATTAAGATTACCCGATAAGAATATTGTGTTGAATGTAAATGATACCTATAGCTTATTGGATAATACCAATATACCCTCCGTAGGTGTGTTTGGAACACCGATTTATAAGGTGGGAAATGCCAACATTGCAAAATTTGATGCTTCAAATTATGTGATTACAGCAAAGTCACGGGGAGAGGTAACCTTGCAGCTGGAGTATAACCCTGCGACAAAGCTTTTTGATTCAGCCATGATTATTCCGCCTTTTAATATTAATATTACGGTGGTGGATAATATTGGGCTGAATATGACCATTGCAAAGATTTTTACTGGCGGTAAGCTGCTGCTGGATGCAATCGTGACTGATCCAACGGTTGAAGTAACTTGGTTATCTGATAATACATCGATTGCAACAGTGAAAGACGGATTGGTTACCGGTGTGAAGCCAGGTGAAGTTAGGATCACAGCGCAACAGATTATTAAAGGTGTCAAAAAGACGGCAACCTGTGTGATTACGGTTCAGCAGTCGGTGATATCAGTAACTCTGACACCGAATAAAGGAAATCTTGGGATTGGCGATTTTCTAACAATTCATGCCACAATAAAGCCAACTGATTTGAAGAATGTAAAGCTTACTTGGCAGTCATCCGATACCTCCGTAGTTGAGATTGTCGATCCTGATGAGGCGAATAAAAGTGCAACAATTCAGGCAAAAGCCGGAGGAAATGCAGTTGTTGCAGCAATTAATCAGGATAATGTGGTAGTGGGTTATGCCCATATTACAGTAAAGCAACCAGTAACAGGCTTAACTCTTTCAGAAACTAGTGCAGTTGTTGATTTGGCAATGGAGAGGATTCAGTTAAGAGCAACTATTTCACCGGAGAACGCAACAGATCAGACGGTAACCTGGAGATCAACCGACTCATCAAAAGCAAAGGTGGATGCCAATGGCTCTGTAACCTTGCTTAAGCCAGGTACTGTAACAATTATTGCAACTTCAAAAGATAATGCAAAGGTTTATGCTGATTGTAATCTTACAATTTTAGTCCCTGCGGCATCCATTGAGCTATTGGAAACCTCAAAGATTATGTATGCCGGGAACAGAGACCAGTTAAAATACAATTTATTGCCGGAAGATACCAGTAATAAAAAAGTAACTTGGATTTCTACGAATCCGTCAGCTGTTACTGTTGACGGACTTGGCAAAATTACGGCAAAAGGGGTAGGATTTTCGGTAATTCTGTTAAAAGCAGAGGATGGAGGTTTGTCGACCTATTGTACTATTCAGGTAAAGCAAGCAGCCACCGCAATGAAGTTTGACAAGAATGTTTTAAACCTTATGGTAGGCAAGTTTGATTTTATTAAACCTACCTTTACTCCGGCAAATTGTACGGAGACGAATTTGGATTGGAAGTCGAGCGATGAGAAGGTAGCTAAAATTGATATTAGTGGTAGAGTGACAGCTTTGTCGGCAGGAACGACCTATATTACAGCTACAACAGATAATGGTAAGTTTGCGATGTGTCGAGTTGTAGTAACGCAGTCTGTTACTGGGGTGAGTATAGTTCCTGAATCTAAGGCAATTTATAAAGGGCAGAAATTTCAGTTAACAGCCACAGTAGCGCCGAAGAATGCTTCGAATAAAAATATTACATGGAAGAGTTCAAATACTAAGGTGGCAACGGTTACCTCTAATGGTGAGGTAAAGGGTATTATCGGAGGAGTTGCCATTATTACCTGTACCACGGTGGATGGTAATTATGTGGATGCATGTGTGGTAACAGTAAAGGAATTAGTTACTTCCGTTAAGTTGAACTATTCCTCCTATAAATTGGGACTGAAGAAAACGATTAAACTTACGGCAACGGTAACAAATCAAACCGCCACAAATAAAAATGTAAAATGGACCTCCAGCAACAGTAAAATTGCTACGGTAGACAGTAAAGGTAAAGTCACGGCAAAGGCACTTGGATCGGTAACCATCACAGCAACTGCTTTAGATGGCAGTAAGGAGGATGCAACCTGTGATATCCGTGTGGTAAGAGAAGTGACGAGTATTTCACTTAATAAAGGCTCCATGAGCTTATATGTTGGAAGTAGACAGACCCTAAAAGCAACTATTAAGCCAACCAATGCTACTTATAAAACCCCTAATTGGAAATCAAGTAATACGAGTGTTGCAACCGTCGATTCAAGCGGTGTAGTTACAGCGCTTAAAGCAGGAACAGCATTAATTACAGCTTCTGCACAGGATAACAGTGGTAAAAAGGCAATATGCTACTTGACTGTTAATAACCGGATACCCGCTACTGGTGTTACGGTGCAGGATACAGAGATTACCATGGTGGAAGGCGAGAAGAAGTCTGTTCAGATCGCATTAATACCAAGCACGTCCTCTGATGGGGTAAAGTGGAGTTCAAATAATTCCTCTGTTGCAAGCGTAGATAAGAGTTCAGGTATGATTACCGCAAAATCCTCAGGCTCAGCTAATATCACCGTCATGACGGATTCTGGTAAGAAGGCAACCATTACGGTAACGGTAATCGGATTAAATGTCACTAGCTTGGTAACCGAGCAATATACCACCTACAAACAGGCACTTTCTGTTGAAGGAGCAAAAACGAAGATAAAATGGAGTTCACAGAATCAAAAAATTGTAGAGGTATATAGTGACGGTACTATTAGTACTAGAGGACCAGGAACAACTACGGTTACAGCGTTGATTAACGGCAAGAAACTGAAATGTAAAATTACTGTTCAGAAGTTAGCTGTAAAAAAGAAAACAACTGCTACGGCCAAAAAGAAAACGACTACAGCAAAAAAGAAATAATGACAATGATAGAAGGGTAAGTACAGCAAGAAAGGACAATGTAGGTAATAACGCATTGTCCTTTCTTGTTGCATGTGTAAAGTATAAGAAGGTTTGAACAATATGGATAGAAAAGCAAGACTTCTTCGTTGAATTTAACGAGCTTTAAAATTTGGATTGAAACTGCTTTTTTTGTATGTTAAAATGTGGTCAGAACATATGTTTACAGAAAAGAGGGATACGATGTTAGTTAGCTTACATGTGAAAAATTTTGCTATAATCAATGAAGTTGAAGTTTATTTTAAAGATCATCTTAATATTATGACAGGCGAAACCGGTGCAGGTAAGTCTATCATTATCGGCTCTGTGAATGCTGCATTAGGAGCGAAGGTGAATAAGGATATCGTAAGAACAGGTGCGGAATATGCATTGGTTGAATTGGTGTTCGAGAGCAGCGATCAAGCCTTATATGACAAGATGAGGGAGCTTGATATTCCTCTTGAAGGAGATCAAATCATCATATCTAGAAAAATCATGTCCGGCAGAAGCGTATGTAAGATAAACGGCGAAAATGTAACTACTTCAACGTTATCTGCCATAACTGGGCTGTTAATAGACATTCACGGTCAGCATGAACATCAATCCCTTTTAAATAAACAAAAACATATGGAGATAGTGGATCGTTTTGCAAAGGATGAACTCGGCTCAATCAAGCAGGAACTGGAGAATTGCTATAAAACATATTCGGGATTAAAACATGAATTTGAACATGCGGGAATTGACGAAGAGAAACGTCTTAGAGAAATTTCTTTCCTGGAATATGAAGCGAATGAAATTAAAAAGGCTTCTCTAGCTGATGGAGAAGATGAGGAGTTGGCATTACGTTATAAGAAATTATCCAATGCTAATGCCATATCCGAAGGCTTAAAGACAGTGTATCAATTAACCGGTTATGAAGCAGGTACGGCGGGAGATGCGGTGGGACGTGCTCTGCGTCAACTGACGAAGATAGCTGAGTTTGATGGTGCTATCAATGATTTCCTGAACCAGGCAAGGGATTTAGATGCCTTACTGAATGATTTGAATCGTGATCTCTCCCAGTACCTGATCAATATGGATCAAACAGAAGAGGAATTCCATGAGGTAACAAAGCGATTGGATTTAATTAATCATTTAAAATCAAAATACGGAAATTCCTTTGAACTAATACAAAAACACCTCAAAGAATGTGAGGAAAAGTTAGAAAAGTATAGAGATTATGATGAATATATGAGAAAGTTAGAAAATTCGTTAAAAGATTCGGAGGCAAGAGTAAAGGAATTATCCTTGAAACTGTCGGAAATACGTCAGCGTAAGGCACAGGAATTGACGAAGAAGATTAGCGAAGCATTGATTAATTTGAATTTTTTAGACGTCAGATTTGGGATGAGCTTTGTAAGGACAGAACATTATTCCTCAAACGGCTTCGACGATGGAGAGTTTATTATTTCAACTAATCCCGGTGAAGAGATGAAGCCGATTTCAAGAATTGCTTCAGGCGGTGAGCTATCAAGAATAATGCTTGGAATAAAATCGGTCTTAGCAGAGAAAGATGAAATAGAGACACTTATTTTTGATGAAATAGATGTTGGAATAAGTGGAAGGACGGCTCAAAAGGTTTCAGAGCAGCTGACAAATATTGCAAAGCATCATCAGATTATTTGTATTACACACCTTGCACAAATTGCTGCTATGGCGGATGCTCACTATATTATTGAAAAAACCACGGACGGAACATCGACGCAAACAGATATCCGACCTTTGGATGAAGAAGAATCAGTCGAGGAATTATCTAGAATTCTTGGCGGAGCGGAGATTACCGATCGCGTGAAAGAGAATGCGCGCGAGATGAAAGATTTGGCAACAGCTACTAAAAAATACATGTTTTAAAAAATTAAAAAAAGCGAATACAACTTTTAAGGATATACAATACTATGTATATCCTTTTTTGTTTTTTAAAGTATTAAATGTGATTGGAGAAAGTCAAAAATCTCTGACTATGCGGTAGTAACAATAATTTGTTCAATGCATAAAAAGCTTGTGAAAAGGCTATAAAATGCTGGCTCATAGAGGTTTTTTACATCTAATAAAATTTAGTATTTGAAAAAAAGGTTTTGGGTATGCTAGGGGAACAGGCTGGCTAGCCTGTGATGTAGATATAGTGGGTTTATAAAAGATAGAATACTGACAAGAGGTGAAAGGATGAGGAGTTTAAAGATATACAGAAGGGTATTAATCTGCCTTTTTATGGCAAATGTTTTTTTGTTGGGGTTCTATTTCTACTCTTATCTGCAGAAAAATATTCCGAACGAAATCAAAATATTAGTAGGTGAACAAGAACGTTTTGACTTTAAAATGCCTTTTAAAGCAGACATTGAAACAGAAGATGTGGGAGTATTAAGTGTTAATGATTTACGTGTACCTTCCAACCAAATCAATTTGGATTTGAATCGACCATTTACAATCCAGTCTACGCAGACAGGATCCTATGATGTGGCTTTGAAATTATTTGGAATTTTCAATTTTAAGAAAATTTCATTAGATGTTATTGAACCGAAAGAGATTATTCCCTGTGGCAACCCGATCGGAATTTATGTTGAAACAAACGGAATTCTAGTGCTCGGAGGAGGTCGAATTACCGGTGAGGATGGTCTGAATTATGAGCCGATAAACAATAAGTTGAAATCAGGGGACTATATTACCAAAATTAATGATAAAGCAGTGACCCAAAAAAGCGAATTAATTGAAGAAATACAAAAATCTGACGGCAAAGATATTTCTTTATTAGTAAGGCGCAACAAAGAAAATATAACGGTGAAAATTACTCCGGTTAAAACCTCCGGCGGCAACTATAAAATAGGTGCTTGGATTAGGGATAATACGCAAGGAATCGGTACCTTGACTTTTGTGACAAAAGACGGTCAGTTTGGCGCACTGGGTCATGGAATAACGGATATTGATACAGGAATATTAATGAATGTAAAAGAAGGCTCCATCTATAAGGCTCAAATCATGTCAATTGTAAAGGGAAAAGACGGAGAACCTGGCGAATTAATAGGAATGATAAAACAAAGCGGGAAATATAAGATGGGTCATATAGCAGAGAACACCTATCAAGGAATATATGGAAAAATGGAAGGTAGTATTGGTGATAGTGTAAAAATGCAGCCTTTGGAGATTGGATTAAAACAGGAAGTAAAAAAAGGGAAAGCAACGATTCGCTGTACGGTTCAGGATAAAATCGAGGATTATGAAATCCAAATTGTTAGTATCGATATGAATAGTGCGAATAATAGTAAGGGAATCGTACTAAAAATAACGGATCCTAAATTGCTGAAACTTACCGGTGGTATTGTACAAGGAATGAGTGGAAGCCCTATTATCCAAAATAATAAGATAATTGGTGCTGTTACACATGTTTTTATACAGGATTCAACGAAAGGTTACGGGACTTTCATTGAAAATATGGTAAATAATTTAGAATAAGCCAATCTTTTGTTAAAAAAAATAATCGACGAAAAAACTGAAAATAGGATGGGATTAAAATAATTATAACAGCATATTAATTGGATAATATTCCCATTCATACAAAATGTTGTGGTTACCTATTTTTTCAATATTAATTCTCATTTTTCAGTGTCGAATGGTGCGACAAGAAACAATTGATAGTTATATTTTTAATAGCTATAATGCGTATATGGCAAATATTTACAGCATCAAAAATTCACTAATGATGTTGATGTGTCGGTTATTATGTTGTTATGTGACAAAAGATGTAAGAATTTAATAAAAAAAGTCACCAAAATGCATCCATTATTTGTATAATGTGCCATGCCGAATGTGATTGACTCCCCCATACGCGCGTTATATAATTAACATAACAACATGAAACCCAAAAAGCTATAAAGAAATTCACGAAATGTGAAAGAAAGTACAAACAACCTAATCTATGGGGAGACTACAAAAGGAAAACAGTATTAATGCATGAAGAAAGAAAGTAATGGAGGTTGGAAAAGCAAATGGGTAAAATTAATGTAGCTATTGTAGATGACAATGAGAGGATGGTGAATCTTTTAGAAGATATTCTGAAGGAAGATTCAGATATCGAAGTAGTTGGAAAATCTGAGAACGGTATTGATGCACTCGATATGATTAAAGAAAAGAAGCCCGATGTGGTTCTGTTAGATTTAATCATGCCTAAGCTGGATGGGTTGGGGGTTATGGAGAAAGTCAGAAGGGATTCTGAGTTTAAAAAGAATCCATCATTTATCGTTATTACAGCAATTGGACAAGAAGGGGTAACCGAAAGTGCTTTTGAACTTGGAGCAAATTATTACATCATGAAGCCTTTCGATAATAATGTGATATTGTCCAGAATCAAGCAGATTAAAGGCGATTACCATTCAAAGTTGATTGACAACCATAGAGTTAGTGCTTTTGAAAGTAAGAGCTCCTATGTGGAAAGGAATCTGGAATCCGATGTAACAAATATTATTCATGAAATCGGTGTTCCTGCCCATATTAAAGGTTATCAATACTTAAGGGATGCAATTATGATGTCAGTGAATGATGCTGAGATGCTGAATTCTATTACAAAGCTGCTATATCCCTCAATCGCGAAGCGCCATAAAACAACTCCAAGCAGGGTGGAAAGAGCAATCCGTCATGCAATCGAAGTTGCATGGAGCAGAGGAAAGATGGATACCATCGATGAATTATTCGGATACACTGTAAGCAACGGAAAAGGAAAACCTACCAATTCTGAATTTGTTGCGTTAATAGCAGACAAGATTCGATTAGAGTACAAATTGAGATCTTAGTCATAATATTTTACATAAGGACATACCATTGATTAACGGGCAGGTTAAGATATGGTATGTCTTATTTTTTGGTACAAGCTACTTTAGTTGCATCGATTCTTTTGTATTCTATAAATCGGTATGAACTTTGTTTAAAGGGATGTTTGATACTAGTATAATATTTTAAGAGCAAAACGTGAATATCTTTTATGGGATAAGAAATAATAGTTTCGTATATGCTAAAAAGAAGTGGTCATAGAAATTAATGAATGAGCTTTTAAAAGGGTTAAATTCTCAAAGGCATATGAGGCTTTCATAGTATAAAGAAATACTTCAAAATTCTTCCAGTAGTTCTGTTATGAATATACTAAAATCTTATGTTATGTTTTATGCAGGAAAAGAAAGATAAAATTGGAAGTACTGCATTGACAAACCTCTTTTTAAATAGTACGATTGTGGGTAGGGAAGACAAGGAATGTAGGATAAAAGCATACAAATGAATAGAAAAACGCTGAAAATACATTAAAACCTTGTAAGTAATTAACAAATAAATTTGCACAAAAAAACTTATCTTTTATACTAAATTATAAACATATTCATAAAATGATGAAATGAATGATAAAGCACTTGATATTTTATTTTAAATTAGGTAAAATAAATCTGGATTGAGAAAATTTTGTCAATGTACATTTTCTTAGATTAATTGCTGTCTATTGGCAGTATATTATAAATTTTAAACTTTTAGGAGGAAAAATAATCATGGCAGTAAAAGTAGCAATTAATGGTTTTGGACGTATCGGCCGTCTTGCATTCAGACAGATGTTCGGTGCAGAAGGTTACGAAGTAGTAGCAATCAACGATTTAACAGATGCTAAAATGTTAGCACACTTATTAAAATACGATTCCGCACAGGGTAGATATGCAAAAGCTGATACAGTAGTAGCAAAAGAGAATTCTATCGTTGTTGACGGTAAGGAAATCCAGATCTACGCTCAGAGAAATCCTGCAGACTTACCTTGGGGTGAGCTTGGCGTTGACGTAGTTCTTGAGTGTACAGGCTTTTTCGTATCTAAGGCTAAATCTCAGGCACATATCGATGCAGGTGCAAAGAAGGTTGTTATCTCCGCTCCGGCTGGCGATGATCTTCCTACCGTTGTATTCAGCGTAAATGAGGATATCTTAAAGGCTTCTGATACAATCATTTCTGCAGCTTCTTGTACAACAAACTGCTTAGCTCCTATGGCAGATACATTAAATAAATTAGCTCCAGTAGAAAAAGGCTTCATGACTACTATTCACGCTTACACAGGTGATCAGATGACTCTTGACGGCCCTCATCCTAAGGGTGACTTAAGAAGAGCTCGTGCTGCAGCTGCAAATATCGTTCCTAACTCCACAGGTGCTGCTAAAGCAATCGGTCTTGTTGTACCTGAGTTAAGCGGTAAATTAGACGGCGCTGCACAGAGAGTACCTGTTCCTACAGGTTCCCTTACAGAGTTAGTTGCAGTTGTTAATGGCAAAGTTACAAAGGCTGATATCAACGCAGCAATGAAAGCAGCAGCTAGTGCATCCTTCGGTTATACAGAAGACGAGCTTGTATCTTCTGATATCATTGGTATCACATACGGCTCATTATTTGATGCAACACAGACTAAGGTTACTGACTTAGGTGACAAGACTTTAGTTAAAGTTGTTTCTTGGTATGATAACGAAAATTCATACACAAGCCAGATGGTTAGAACAATCAAATACTTCGCTGAATTAGCTTAATACGCAACAAAGGAATTTAATGGTTCTACCCTATAAGTAATTGATCCATCATGGGTCCGGTCTTTTCAGGACCGGACCCATTTTTCGCGAATAAGCCAAGGACTGTATGATAGGCATACGATTGAAAGCTGAATTTGATTTCAAATCGTATGAGTATCATACAGTACGAGCAACGCGAGCGAGCGGACGGAGTACGCGAGCCAAGGACTTATATGATAGGCATATGATTGAAAGCTGTATTTGCTTTCAAATCGTATGAGTATCATACAGTACGAGCAATGCGAGCGAGCGGACGAAGTACGCGAGCTTGGCTTTTATTTATTCAGTTTTAGTTTTATTATTTTTACGATAGATATATAATTTTTTACTGCCACTGGCAGAATGGAGGCTATATGTTAAATAAGAAATCAGTTGATGATATCAACGTAAAAGGCAAAAAAGTTTTAGTTAGATGTGATTTCAATGTACCTTTGCAGGAAGGAAGAATTACAGATGAGAATCGTCTTGTAGCAGCACTTCCTACCATTAAGAAATTAATTGCTGATGGCGGAAAGATTATTCTTTGCTCCCATTTAGGCAAGCCGAAGGGTGAGCCGAAGCCTGAATTATCTTTAGCTCCTGTAGCAGCAAGATTAACTGAGTTATTAGGACAAGAAGTTAAGTTCGCTAAGGATGATGTAGTAGTTGGTGAAAATGCAAAAGCTGCTGTAGAAGCATTGAAAGACGGCGAAGTAGTTCTTCTTGAGAATACCCGTTACAGAGCAGAAGAGACTAAGAATGGCGAAGCATTCAGCAAAGATTTAGCTTCTCTTGCAGATATATTTGTAAATGATGCATTTGGTACAGCACATAGAGCACATTGCTCCAATGTTGGAGTAACAAAGTTCGTTGATACTGCTGTTGTTGGTTACTTAATGCAGAAGGAAATTGAATTCCTCGGCAACGCAGTAAACAATCCGAACAGACCTTTCGTAGCAATCCTTGGTGGTTCTAAAGTATCCAGTAAGATTTCAGTAATCGAGAACCTTCTTGAGAAAGTTGATACCTTAATCATCGGTGGTGGTATGGCTTATACTTTCTTAAAGGCTATTGGCAAAGAGACAGGCAAATCCTTATTAGAGGCAGATTATCTTGACTATGCTAAGAAGATGCTTGATAAAGCCAACGAAAAGGGCGTTAAGATGTTAATTCCGGTTGATAATGTGGTAGCAGCTGAATTCTCTAACGATGCTCCTTTCAAAGTAGTTGGACAGGATATCGAGGAAGGATATTTAGGTCTTGATATCGGACCGGAAACCAGCAAGTTATATGCAGATGCAATCAAAGATGCAAAGACAGTAGTTTGGAACGGACCGATGGGTGTATTCGAAATGTCTAACTTTGCACAAGGTACTATCGCAATTGCAAAAGCATTATCTGAAATCGATGCAACAACAATCATCGGTGGTGGTGATTCAGCTGCAGCGGTTAATATCCTTGGCTTTGGCGACAAGATGACTCATATCTCTACAGGTGGCGGTGCTTCTCTTGAATTCTTAGAAGGCAAAGAGCTTCCTGGTGTTGCAGCAGCAAACGATAAGTAAATCATAAGCGGTATATTCCGCTGAATATACTCTAGTATCAATCTGATTGATTGCAGATGATATATACGAATTTATAAACAGTTCACTTTGATAAAAATGAACTGTTTATAATTCTTTCCATGGTTTGAAAGAATTTGACTTCTACTCGTTATAAAAATGCAACCGGATAATCTACATAAAGATTTCATCCGGTCAGCAAATATAATAAAAATTTGGAGGATTATCATGCGTAAAAAGATTATCGCTGGTAACTGGAAGATGAATAAAACTCCTTCCGAGACTGTTACCTTAATCAATGAATTAAAGCCTTTAGTAGTAACAGAAGATGCAGATGTAGTATTCTGTGTACCTGCAATTTCCTTAACAACTGCTTTAGAAGCAGCAAAGGGAACCGATATAGCAATTGGTGCTCAGAACATGTACTATGAGGAAAGCGGCGCTTACACAGGCGAAATCGCACCTAACATGTTAACTGATATCGGTGTAAAATACGTTATCATCGGACATTCCGAGAGAAGAGAATATTTTGCAGAGACAGATGAAACAGTAAACAAGAAGGTATTAAAGGCATTTGAGCATGGCATTACTCCTATCGTATGTTGTGGTGAAACCTTAAAGCAAAGAGAACAGGGTGTTACACTTGACTTTGTTCGTCAGCAGATTAAAATTGCTTTCTTATATGTTACTCCTGAGCAGGCTGCAACAGCAGTAATCGCTTACGAGCCAATCTGGGCAATCGGTACTGGTAAAGTAGCGACTACAGAGCAGGCAGAAGAAGTATGTAAAGCAATCCGTGAATGCATGGCAGAAATCTATGATGAAGCAACTGCAACAGCAGTACGTATCCAGTACGGCGGCAGCGTAACAGCAGCTAGCGCAGCAGAATTATTTTCACAGGCGAACATCGACGGCGGCTTAGTTGGTGGTGCAAGCTTGAAGGCTGATTTCGGAAAGATTGTAAACTATAAGTAGATTGAGACTTGAAGGGTTGAGAAAGTGTTTGCTTTGAGATAAATGCTTTAAAACAAAGCATAAGCAAAAATTTGTTATATACTTTCAATTTTGAACTGAATCTGAAACTTATTATATGTTTCGTTTTTGAAAATAAAAAACTAAAACTTGCTTGCGGTTTTCAACTTTGAAATAAAAAAGCTAATACTTGTTTGTATTTTTCAATTTTGAAATAAAAGCTTATAACTTGATTTTTGTTTTATCTTAAATCCTTCAAACGAATAGAAAGTTATGGAAGTGAAGCTTAAAACTTAATTTCCAAGCTTAAAATATGGGATGCAAGATCTAAACTTATAAATTGCAAGAACTGTTTTATAAAATTGTACAACCTTTATAATTTATAACCACGTATTTATATTGTGTAATCAATTAAGCTATTCAATTATCCTATGTGTAATACACGTAGCGATATATGAGGCGATGAAGATAGTGAATACGTGGTTATATAGGTGATAATTGCAGCATGAGGGTGTTGTTCTATATTTCGTTTAAATACGGTTATGTAAGAACAACGTAAGTCTTAACAAGGTACGCAACAGATCAGAGCGAGTATAATTTGATCCGAGTGATTTATTAATAAAATAATAAACAAACAAGAAAGGCTCTCGCCTCATAATTAAGTTTTCCTGATTTGTGTATCACTTAATAAAAGGCTATAACAGTTATAAAACAATTAACAGCTTCTTTACAGTTTGAGTATTTACTTTACCTTAGATATGGTGCATAATCTTATTTGAGGTTTTTGTGGATGTTGGTTAACTATAACATTTACATATAATACACTTTGTAATATAGTAATTCATGTAGAAAAGTCTGGGAGGGTTAAGTGGATTAACCCGTATCATTTTCAGACACGTTAAAAGATCGATGAAATGTAAGCAGGACGTTTTAACACAGGATAGTTAGTAAAGGAGTATAAGAATGAGTAAAAAGCCTACAGTTTTAATGATATTAGATGGATACGGTTTAAATGAAAAGAAAGAAGCCAATGCAATCGCAGAGGCTAAAAAGCCGGTAATGGATAAATTAATGGCGGAGTATCCTTTTGTTAAGGGATATGCAAGCGGTATGGCAGTTGGTTTACCTGACGGACAGATGGGTAATTCCGAGGTTGGTCATATTAATATGGGTGCAGGACGTATTGTATATCAAGAATTAACCAGAATTACAAAAGAAATTAAGGATGGGGATTTCTTCAATAATGCAGGACTATTGGCTGCAATCGATAATTGCAAGAGACAGAATTCCGCACTTCATTTGTTCGGGTTGCTTTCCGACGGTGGTGTACACAGCCACAATACCCACTTATATGCTCTTTTAGAGCTAGCTAAGAAACAGGGACTTACCAATGTATATGTACATGCATTCTTGGATGGTAGAGATACTCCTCCGGCTTCTGGTAAAGGCTTTGTAGAGCAGCTTTGGGAGCAGATGCAGATTATTGGAGTAGGCAAGATTGCATCCGTTATGGGCCGCTATTACGTAATGGACCGTGATAACCGTTGGGATCGTGTTGAAAAAGCATATAAGGCAATGGTACACGGCGAAGGAGAGAAGGCAGAAAGCGGAGTACTTGCTGTTCAAAACTCTTACGACTTAGAAAAATACGATGAATTTGTATTACCGACCGTTGTAGTTGAAAATGGTGAGCCGGTTGCAACCATTCAAGATAAAGACTCCGTAATCTTCTTTAACTTCAGACCAGACAGAGCAAGAGAAATCACAAGAGCGTTCTGCAATGATGAATTCACAGGCTTTGAGCGTGAGAAAAGATTGGATTTGACTTATGTATGCTTCTCCGAGTATGATATTACAATTCCTAATAAATTAGTAGCATTCCATAAGATTTCTGTTGACCATACATTTGGTCAATTCCTTGCAGAGAATCATAAGACGCAGCTTCGCCTTGCGGAAACAGAAAAGTACGCTCATGTTACTTTCTTCTTTAATGCTGGTATAGAAGTTCCCAATGAAGGTGAAGAGCGTATCCTTGTTAATTCCCCCAAGGTAGCTACTTATGATCTTCAGCCGGAGATGAGTGCATTTACTGTTGCAGAAAAATTAGTAGAAGCAATTAAATCATTAAAATATGATGTGATCGTAGTAAACTTTGCAAACCCTGATATGGTAGGTCACACCGGAATCGAGAATGCAGCAATAAAAGCTATCGAAACAGTGGATCAATGTGTAGGTATGGCATATGAAGCACTTCTTTCTGTAGATGGTCAGATGTTCATTTGTGCAGATCACGGTAATGCAGAGCAGTTATTGGATTACAACACCAATGAGCCTTTCACCGCTCATACAACTAACCCGGTACCATTTATCCTGGTTAACTATGATAAGGACTATACTTTGGCAGAAGATGGATGCCTTGCAGATATCATTCCTACTATGATTGAGATGATGGGTATGGTAAAGCCGGTTGAAATGACAGGTAAATCCTTACTGATTAAAAAATAAGTTGAAATAATATACATTGTATGGTAAAATTAAGCTTAGTCTTTGAGGAGGTGTGGACATGGGTCTTTTAAAGTTAGCAGTTGAAATAGTATATATATTGGTTTGTATCGCATTAACTTTTATCGTATTGAGACAGGAAGGCAAGACAGGTGGTCTGTCCGGTTCTCTTACTGGTACAGGCGAGACATATTGGTCTAAGAACAAGGGTCGTTCCATGGAAGGAACACTTGAGAAAGCTACCAAGTACTTAGCAGCAGGGTTCATTATTCTTTCTGTAATTTTAAATTTAAAATTTTGGTAATCTGATTACCATA
The DNA here is from genome assembly GCA_023435895.1 of Bacillota bacterium. Classification (GTDB taxonomy): domain Bacteria; phylum Bacillota; class Clostridia; order Lachnospirales; family Lachnospiraceae; genus Mobilitalea. The sequence goes on along the minus strand of JAEZLH010000028.1, from coordinate 318,654 downwards.
TGAGGAAGAGGCTGATACAAAGCAGGATAATCTTACGAAAGATTATTGGTTTGTGTCAGTCTCTTTTTAAGTTTATAGTTGGCTTTATTATCTAATAAAAATTGATTATAAGGAAGATAAGATATACTTCATATTGGAATTGGGAAAGACTCGGCTTTATGGTTCTATTCTGTCTTCGGTAGAGATGCAAGCTTTTTAAACCTGTTGTTTTAAAAGCCATGCTACTATGGTATACTATTAGTAAATTTTACATGTTACATTCAAGAAGAAAGTCAGGAATAAATCAAAGATAGAAATGAAACGCTTATTAATAGACGACCAATGTATATTTTTTAAAGCGACAGAATGGAGATAGAAATGGATAAAGAACGACTAGAAGAAAAGAAAGCAATGTTGGAGCAGTTGATTTCCGACAAAGATTATAAACCGATGCGTTTTAAGGAATTTGTGGCACTCTTGCAGGTACCACGGGATGCAAAGAATGAATTAAAGATGGTTTTGGATCAATTGATCTCCCAAGGGACAATCATCATAGATTCCCAGGGAAGATATAAAAAACCTGGCGATGATATGAAAATGGGTACTTTCTCCGGCACACAGAGAGGCTTTGGCTTTGTCATCCTTGAGGGAGAAGCGGAGGACATCTTTATTCCAGGCGATGCTACTAAGGGAGCACTGCATGGGGATAAGGTATTAATTGTAATAAAGAATGAACAGACCGGACGCAGAAAAGAAGGCGAAGTCATTAATATCATTGAACGTGGTAAGAATGAAATTGTCGGAACCTTTGAAAAGAGCAAGAACTTTGGTTTTGTGCTTCCTGATAACCAAAAATTTGGGAAGGATATTTTCATTCCCAAGGAGCATACCAAAGGTGCGGTGAGTGGACATAAGGTAGTTGTTAAAATTACTAACTACGGAGATGTCAGCCATAGCCCCGAGGGACGAGTGATTGAAATCCTTGGACATGTTAACGATCCGGGAGTGGATATAATGTCTGTTGTTAGGGCATATGATTTGCCGGTGGAATTCCCTGAGGAAGTAATGCGTTCCCTGGATCAGGTTCCCGAGGAGATTGATCCGGATGAAATCAAATCAAGAATGGATATCAGGGAAGTACAGACTGTGACTATAGATGGTGAGGATGCCAAGGATCTTGATGATGCCATCAGTATAACGAAAGAAGGAGATATCTATCACCTTGGAGTTCATATCGCAGATGTAACTCATTATGTCAGGGAAGGAACAGCACTTGATAAGGAGGCACTCAAGAGAGGAACCAGTGTTTATCTGGTAGACAGGGTTGTCCCTATGCTGCCCCATAAGCTGTCCAACGGCATCTGTTCCCTAAATCCAGGTGTGGATCGTTTAGCTTTAAGTTGCTTTATGGATATTGATACGAAGGGTAATGTAATTGGTCATCAGGTAGCAGAAACAATTATTCGATCCGATCGACGTATGACTTATACTAATGTTTCTAAAATCGTAGAAGAGAATGACGAGGAAGTTAAGAAAGAATATGAAGAGCTAGTTCCTATGTTTCTGTTGATGCAGGAGCTTGCGGAGGTCTTAAGAGAAAGAAGACATAAAAGAGGCTCTATTAATTTTGATTTCCCGGAAAGCAAGATAATCGTTGATAAAAAGGGAAAACCCATTGAGATTAAGCCTTACGAAAGAAATAAAGCAACCAAAATTATCGAGGAATTCATGTTAATTGCCAATGAAACCATAGCAGAGGATTATTTCTGGCAGGAGATACCCTTTGTGTATCGTACCCATGATACACCGGATGAAGAGAAGATTCGAAAGCTCGCAATTTTTATTAATAACTTTGGCTATAGCATTAAAGTGGGGCAGGAAGAGATTCATCCCAAGGAGCTGCAAAAGCTTTTAATCAAGGTGGAGGATTCACCGGAGGAAGCGTTAATCAGCAGATTGACTCTTCGCTCTATGAAGCAGGCGAAGTATACAGTGGCAAATACCGGTCACTTTGGGCTATCCGCAAAATACTATTGCCATTTCACATCTCCAATCCGTCGATACCCCGATCTTCAGATTCATCGTATCATTAAAGAGAACCTGAATGGTAAGATGGGAGAAAAGAGAAGAACCCATTATGACAAAATACTATTTGAAGTATCAGATCATTCCAGTAGAATGGAGCGCAGAGCCGATGAATCCGAGCGAGAGGTACAAAAGCTCAAAAAGGTGGAATATATGTCTGCTCATATCGGTGAAGTCTTCGAAGGCGTGATTTCTGGCGTTACCTCTTGGGGAATGTATGTGGAGCTTCCCAATACGGTTGAGGGTATGGTCAGGGTAAGTGAAATGCAGGATGATTATTATATCTACGATGAAGAACGTTATCAAATGGTGGGTGAACACACCAAGAAAATATTTAAATTAGGGCAAAAGGTGATGGTAGAGGTTGTGAATGCAGATAAGATACTGAGAACCATCGATTTTGAACTTGTGGAGGTTGAAGAGTAAGTGGGGGAAAATATTAAGTTAGTCGCTAATAATAAAAAAGCATATTTTGATTTTTTTATAGAGGATAAGTATGAGGCTGGCATCGCATTACACGGTACGGAAGTGAAATCCTTACGAATGGGCAAATGCAGTATAAAAGAATCCTTTTTAAGAATTGAAAATGGGGAAGTTTATGTTTACGGTATGCATATCAGCCCTTATGAAAAAGGAAATATCTTTAACAAAGACCCCTTGAGGGTTAAAAAGCTTCTGTTGCATAAGTTTGAAATCAATAAGATCTCCGGTCAGCTGGCAACGAAGGGGTACACCCTGGTGCCATTGCAGGTGTATTTTAAGGGAAGCTTGGTAAAAGTGGAGATCGGGCTGGCTCGTGGTAAGAAGCTTTATGATAAACGCCAGGATATTGCGAAGAAGGATATGAGAAGAGAAGCGGAGAAAGATTTTAAGGTGAAGAATCTTTATTAATCTGTAGCTTTGATTACGTTACTTTTTTCCTTTGATTTATAAGGTCAGCGCTGCCGGAAGGTATTGAGATGATTAGAGATGTTTTCCGGCAGGAGAGCGTATTTATAATAGTAAGTTGTTCTGTATAGGTAAAGTTTGATAAGATCTTGTTGGAATAATTATATTTATTAAGAACGGATTGGGAATAATGGTATTAACATTTTATAAAATCTGATCAGGCTTGCTTGACGAAGTGAGAAATATATATTATGATATACATGCGTCTGTGAACCGGACATTACGGGTAGTCCCTGCAGGGTGTATCTCTGAGCATACTATCAGGTAATCACAATCTTATATAACGGGGTTGTACTGGTTTCGACGGGGGTTTGGAAATTGTGGAAGCCATTCGCAGCCTAGGACTGCGTCACCAACTTAGAATTAAATTTAAACGCAGACGAAAATTTAGCGTACGCTGCCTAGTGGCAGCTGTCGACCTTAAGCAACTCACGACTTAAGACCTCGGCATCAAATTAGTGGGGACCTTTATCTTCAAAGCTTTGAGAGGATAAAAGACTTATGAAGCTACTGAAATCTAAAACCTGTCTGCCGGTGTTAGACGGAGGGAACAGCATGCTTGGGCATGCATAAAAGACTGACTGTAATGGGAGAAACTGCAATGGATGGGCTTTCGGACAGGGGTTCAACTCCCCTCAGCTCCATGCGATTTACACAAGTCGAATAACATTTAAAAGTGCTTAAATGCCTTGGTTTCAAGGGTTTAGGCATTTTTTTGTATGTTATGAGAAGATTGAAAAACTGGATTTAAACCGTTTCAGACCGCTTTATTTCGTATCAAATCGAATGTTTTTGGGTATTAATTTGGGTAAAAATTAGGGTTAAAGATAATGCTACATTGCCAATTTGAAAAATAAAAATATGGAGGTACGCAATAATGGAATTATTAATAACCGATACTAATATTTATGATTTGAATCTCTATGATTTGATTGACCAGGAGATTAAGAGTGGGTTCTTTGATGTTCGGGATGATATGAGGTATAATCTTGAAGTGATTTTTCATGTTGAGCTTTTAAATGATAGAAGATTAAAAGAATATTATCATGAGTATGTTAAACATGAACCAGTTATAAAAATGGGATCAAAGGATGAACAGGCATATTATGAATATTTGCATTATGTCATTCACAAGGTTCATGAAGTTTTTGAAAACAACAATATTAAAATCCGACATATGACGATTGCTGGAGAGAATATGTCTAATATAAATTCGATTATGATTAATTTGGAACAAGGAGAACAAATAATTATAGAACCGGAAGTAAAAAAGCGAGGAAGAAAGAGGGAACCTAAATACATATCGGTATGCAGTGTTGTTCCAAGTCGAGCATACACAACAGAAGTAATCAATAGAATCAGGGAAAAAGGGCTGAATAAAAGATTTAAAGATTATTTGGAAATAGGCGGTATCAAAATTATGTCTCAGATATTGGACATTAATATTACGGATGATGTAAATGTGCTATTTCGTGAATTCATCAACAAATATGCACATCTATGGAGCATCCATGGGGAGAATGAAGAAGATGAATTACATAAGAAGTTTTTTGAACGGGTAGAGTATGTTGGTAAAAAGTATTACTCTGATGATGGAGCCAACGACGAAATTAGCGATTGATTACGAAAAAGGTATTCTGGATTTTTGTGAATAGATGTAAACGCATAAAAGACATAAAAGAACGAGCTATAATCATATTATAGAAGAATTTTTAATGCATAATTAACGGCTACCGGGTGTTATAGCTCGGTGGCTGTTTTTTCGTTCTTCACGGAAAACCTTTTTATGTTGATGTTTTATGTCACAAGATGTATAATAATCCCATTACAAATAATAGCAATGGGAGGAATAAAATGAGGTTATATAATATGTATTTCATTTGTAAAAGTAAATTAGAATTTATTCTGAGTTATAACCCTGTATTAATTAACCCAGACGCATCTTTATCAAACAAAATATTTAAATTGGATAACTGGAAAGTTTTTGTTGAAGAATTAGAAAAGTTGTCCAGTATAGTAGCATTAAAAGATTCAGTAATTAAAATCTATGATTGTATACCTACGTTTTTAAAGAGTAGTGAAACTGTTGAGATAAATTCTACTATTGAAAAAAATTTTGGTTTGGCTAAGAGTAGTTTGTGCGATAAAATGGTCGCAATTATTGAACTGTATGAATCTATGGGTTACAAATCGACAGGAGATGGATTCGATATAAAATTACCAACTTTTGATGATTTGGACGAGCTATCAACATACATAAAAGAAATAAATTTCATAATTACTCAATGTCCGTATTTAAAAAATGACAAAGAAGTTGTTAAATTTAGATGCATGGATGTAGGTTCTACATGGGTAAGTTTTTTGATTGCAGCCAGTGGAACTACTATAATTTTAAGTAATCTTGCTAAAATTGTTGACTATGCTGTTAAGATAAAATCACATATTGTAAATGTTGAAATGCAAGAAGAACAACTTAAAAGCATGAAGATATCAAATGATGCAATTAAAGAAGTAGTTGATGGATACAAAAAGGTTAATAAGGATGTAGTGCAAAGCGTAGTTGCGAATTTAGAATCTGAATTAGGAGAACTTAATGATGGAGATGAACGAGGGCGGCTTGAAAAAAGCTTAGAGAAGTTTGCTTGGATGTTAGATAAAGGCATGGAAATACATACTTCTATTAATAATAGTATTGAGGTAAAAGATATGTTTCCTACTCAAAATGAAGTTGTTAGATTAGAAGAAAAGCAAACTATGATGTTAGAAAACAAACAAGGAAATATTGACACAAAGAGTTAATAATATCAATATTAAGAGTTTAATGAAAGGCATAAAGCAGAAAATGAATAAGTAGAAACACTCGAATATGAATTAGACGTATAAAAGGGATAATAAAATAAGATAGTAGCATGCTTCGGAGATTTTTTTATGTTTTAAAAGCATGTATAGTATACTATAAGAGTTGTATTATTCAAATTTATACCTTTTTATTGATGGGAATGTTAAATTACAGCAATATGAATTAGAAAGGAGTTTAAAAATGAATAAATTGGAGAATCTTATTACGAAACGTGGTTTCATATATTTAATTGATGGAGAATATTATTATATAGGACACTGGATTTTTAAAAAATGTACAGATGGGCATGTCATAAATCTCTTCGAAGAATACAGAGAGTTAGACATAAACAATTTGGAGGATGAAAAAAGAATACTATATCTGTTTAGAAAACTTATGTTATATAGTGAATTCGAAATTGAAGATCCAAACGAAACCAAGTATGATAGAAATATAGTGAATTTTATTGAAGGCTTGAGCGATAGAAATAAAGAGTTATTATTAATTCAATTAGATGACTTTGTAAATTTATTTATGTATTTTAATAAAAAATATTACATATAGGCGATTAAAAGAAAATGTTTAAAATTAGATATGAGTTTTCTTATACTTAAAACCACGGATAAGAGGTGGTGACTAGCGGCGCAATATTGTCACATTCACTTCACAATCAAGGCATCGGAAAACCGGTGCCATTTTTTATGCCCACATCACAATAATCTAACCAATCACCCACCGGCACTTAGTAATATCAAAAATAAGTACTATATCGTTCCGGACGCACTCAGTATCATAGGTACAGTAAAAGGCTCTCACCATGAGCTTATCCTTGGTAGCCTTGATGGATGAGACCTGATATTTGAATAACTCTGAATTATCGTCTTCAATGCAGAAGTACCGTGGCACAAAATCACCAACAGTATTATAAGATACAATTACAACAACCGGGTGTCCTTGTGGATGCCGGATGACTGGTTGCTTTTTTGAACTTTGAAAAATCATATTTTCACCTCTGATTGATATTATAGAACGTATGTTCCCGACGGTCAATGAGAATTTAATAACACATTGGCAATTTGAATATTGATAGTTGGCAGATAATGTTATATTATGTTGGTATAACATTAAAGGGGGATAAAAATTGATAATATATGGAGGATTCAAATTCAAAAAGGCAATAGTAGTAACAAAAAAACTTTTAGAAGAATTGGAAGAAATCATATTGAGTAAGTTCAATAATATTAAATATAATGCGTTACTTGATAATGGAAATTCAATAGATTTTAACTCTTTAGATGAAGTGGTTTCTTATGAAAATTTTGAAAATAATAGAATTAAACACCTTAGGATAACTGCAAATTCATCTTTTAATTTAGAATTTAATACAAAAATGTCAGCGACGGTTGCTTATAATTCTACTGTAAATATGAATTTTCAAATGGATAATATTGATAACTGTATATTGTTCGAAAGCAAGATTAAGAAATTAATGGAAAAGAATAAACAACCTTGGTATTATACAGTATTTTCAAAAACCTCTTCTTATCATTTGGGTGCAACATTTTTTGCTGCATGGGTAATATTAGCAGCATACACATTAATCACAAAACGTAGCTCGAATGGAGGATCATCAGATGTAACAAGTGCAGTTAATCTGATTTTGCCTATATTTTTAACTATTATATTTATGATTGTAATAATAAGTAAAAAAATTAGAGATTATTTTTTCCCACCAATAATTTTTTATTGGGAATCAGAAGTACAAAGAAGTGATAAAATACAAACATTAAGAACACAAATTTTTTGGGGAGTAATAGTTGCGACGATATTATCAATTTTAATTCCATTATTTATATCAGTAATATATTAAATTTGAGTTAAGCTACTATCAATAAGGTTATGTTAATTAATGGTAAATTAACAAATGTAATTATGAGAATAGGTCGGTGCTACCCATTGTATAATAGCAGATTAGGATTGATTTTAATTTGATAAAAACTAGCATAATATATGCATTGAATATAAATAACTTCAAAGGAGAAACCGAAAATGAAAAGGATTCTGTCAATATTTTATAATAATATCCCAGAAGCAATATTAATTTGTTTTTTATCAATACCTATTATTCTATTAGCAATTTTGGAATGGGTTAATAAATCTCAATATCTAAAATTCATTATACTTGTTCTTTGCATTTGTACATATATTTTGGGATTTTTTTATGAAAGAAGAAAACTTAAAAGTACTACACTTAATTATTTTGCATTGTCTCGCAGCCATATTTTTAGTAAATATATTTGGGTTAATCAAAAAATTTCTAAAAATAGAGACCAGGACAAATGCCCACAAAAAGAATTTATGAGAGAGTTATATAATCTTAAAAAAATATTGCCAAATGATAAAATCTGCATGTGCCGCACACATAATCAAATAGCGGAAATAATTAGGAGTGAATTTACAATACTAAAAGATTTTGAAGCATATCAAGATGATCTTAAAAAACTTAAGAAGAAATTACGAAATAAAAAGTGTAAAAAATGTAATGATGATTGTTCAATAATGAAAAGTGATCAAACAGTATTTTATGCCATGAAATTCAAAATATAATTCTACTTTATTACTAATCGAATATTCAAATTACATATATTTTAAAGCCGTCCGGTTAAATCCATAGCGGCTTTTGTTATTTCAATAACTTTTTCAATAATGAGAAAAGACTAATAGATGTCTTGTTGTATACCTTGCCATACGCCGCTTTCCTAGGGTTTTTAATCCATCCCATCCCTTTCTTACCATAGCCCGGTATCAGGGATTTCTTGACAGTTCTAGTGGCTCTTCCGGTTGTCCTGGCTTTAAGACTTTTCTTAAGACTTGGTGTTCTTATTCCGAATTTCATGATTTTCACCTCAATTTAGATTTTGGGTTCTTAAAGATATCACTTGAAGTTCCAATAATTGTTACTAGGAAATCTTGCTAGAAGTAACTTATATATAGATTTCTAGTATTAGTATCACTGGGAGTTTTTTATTTACTAAGCTGATCAGCTTCTTCATGCTTAATATGTTTTCCCATTAATTCGCTTAATTTGAATTTAGTAAATGTTAAAATATCGTCTTTTAATGTCTTTACTTCACATGCATCTATATAGCACTTATTCCCTTCTCTAGCATAGAAATTTTTCATTCTCATATAAGAGTTAATGAAACTGAATTTATTTGTCCAACAGTAAATTTTAAAGAATCTATCATTGATTGTACAGAAGAGCATTGGAACAAAGTAGAAACATGGATAGATAACGAACTTATTCCCTTTATGACGAGAAAATCCATTAATTATAATACGCATTCGAGTTACGGGTTAAAACATGTTGCCGAGCGTGAAATTAAAGATTATGTTTTGAATATCCAAATTATTTACATACTGGCATTAAGGAATGTTCCTTATGGTTATTCAAATAAATATATTCATCCAAGGGTAAATCTTTATTATCCTTTATCCGCTGATTTTGAAAAGATAAGACAAAATCCAATATATAGACCTCAATTCAGGGTAAATAACCATTATTAGTTCCAGGAGGACGTTACATGCCAAATAAGAGGAGTCTAAAGTTAGATGATTACGGAATATCATCTAAGCGATACAAAGAGCTTTGTGGGTTCTGTGAACAGTATCCTGAATGGCGAGATGAACTCACTTACAAAAAGGATACAGTGAAAAGCAAACAGATTACCGATATGCCATTAGCAACAAGCGGGGAAGATGCTACCGCAGCGCTTGCTATAAGAAGGACAGAATTACAAGCAAAATGTGAGTTAATTGAACAGACAGCAATACAAACAGATTCAGTGTTATATCCATACATAATCAAATCAGTAACGGAGGAAGTACCATGTTGGTATTTGGAAGACATGATGGGAATGCCGTGTTGCAGAAAAGATTTTTATGCTGCCAGAAGATATTTCTTTTTCTTACTTGATAAGAATAAAAGATGACCACCGCAAGGACATGCTTTTAGTATATTATGATATCATAGAAAATAAAAGATATGAGGCATTCAGTTTTGGCTGGTGCCTCATCAAACCCACTTTGAATAATATTCAACCATGTTGCAGATAATAGAGTAATTAATATTAACTGAATATGGAGGAACATTTTCATGGTTGACATGGTCGGTATGGCGGCTTTAATTACTGCCATTGCTTATCTAATAGATGTTATACGGTTAGTGATAAAAGATATACGTGAATGGGAAAATGACAATAAAATTTAATATGCTTCATAAATAAATTTAAAAATCAATAAAATAAAATATTAAACATAAATCTTATCCTCATAATACATAACCTCTAAGGTAAAAAATAGACAAGCAGATAGCCCGAACTTCAGTTACGGGTTTTTATTATGTTTAAATTTAGGAGATGCCCAGTGAAGATATATAGAATAATAGCAGATAAGAAACCATCCATATGCAGAGCGTGCCCATTATGGACAATGCACATATGCGGAATACATAGAACTGAGAGAGGTTCATCAAGTTCGGTATATAGTGAATGGGTACCGGATGAACGGTGTAGGATTAGAATTGCTAAATAAATGATTGTACTTCTTTGGTATATTCAATATATCACATGAAAAAGCATTAAACACTGCTTTATTTGAAATATGGTGGTATTATTTGCATAAAAGGAGGAGGTTAACTAGGGATTGAATAAAAATCAAGTTAAATGCGAAACGTGTGGTAAGATATTTGATAACTATTAATTTTGTCAGTATGAACAACCTTGATGCTATAACTATGAGTGGATATAAAATAGAGTGTCGCTTTTGCAAAGAGATGACTGGACTCAATAAAGAGAATATAAGGATTTCAGATGACAGTGGTAAATTTGTAGGTAGAACTGAAAAATGATAATAAAAGAGCATCCTTAGGGGTGCTTTTTATTGTTACGAAAAAGAGAGCTATTGGCCAGTAGCTCTCTTTTAAGGCTTATTACGTTAGACATTGTGTACAATACAAATAATAATTATAAAGAAAAGCACTAAACAGAAAAAGTAAAAAATATTTTCATGTCTAATTATGAATTTACGGATCCATTGAAAAAAATGGATACCATATACGCCTAATAGTAACAAGCTAAAATCTTTTAAAACATTCGCCATATCCACTAATGTATTCCTCCTTATCTGAAGTGTTTGGTCTTATATCATATAAATATGAATGCCAATGTCTTAGGGACGGGAATAATTATGGAAATGGATCAAGTACTACCGATACAGAGCGTGGATATGGCCATCCGATGAAATATATATTATGTAAAAGCTCCTAATCAGTAGCAGATATATTATACCAATAAATGACATAAAATACAATTATTAAATGTATTTATTTTATATAGAATGACCACAGATGGAAAAAGCTCACATGTATGACGTAACATAAGGATAGGTAAATAATGGCATAGAGATTCAGTAAGCCGTTCTATAATAGCAAGCAGTGGCGAGATATTCGGGAGTACATACTTAAACGAGATAAATATAAATGTGTTCAATGTGGTAAGCCGGCAGAGGAAGTACATCATGTGGAATGGTTAACAGCAGCGAACATAAGTGATCCCAATATAACAAGCAATGAGGGCAACCTTATCTCCTTATGCAAGGACTGTCACTTTGCAATACATAGAGACCAAAAGATTGTTGGAATAAAAAACAAAAATAAGAAAACTGATACTGATAATAATTTTTCTTTCGATGAGAATGGATACTTAATAAAAACTATACCCCCCGTCGTCTAATATCTTAAATACCCACGGAAGACCGTTGGAGTTAGTCTCTTAAATAGCCGGACGGTTCACGCATAAGGGGGTGTAGCCAGGAGGTGGTATGATGCCAAAAACAGAACAGGATTTAAGAAAAGAAGAACGCATTTACTCAGAAGTAAAAAAGCTTAATACTATCTATAAAGAGTTACCTGAAAATAAGCGAAAGACAGTAGACAAGTTAATTGGCAATGCTGCCTTCATGGCCGTTACGCTTGAAGATTTACAATCTGTTATTAATATTAAAGGATACATTGAGGAATATCAAAATGGAGCAAATCAAAAGGGATTTAAAAAATCAAGCGAAATTGAAATTTATAATACAATGATAATAAATTATACAAGTGTGATAAAACAATTAACAGATTTGCTTCCTGAGGATAAGGAAAATAAACTGTAACAAGCTGGGGAAGCCTTGGCACAATTTATTATTCAGGGTAAACCAAAAACCGGCGGTGATACAAATTGAATTATGTCAAAGAGTATTATGAGTTAATATCAACCGGTAAAATAGAAGCGTGCCAAGAAATAAAAACAGTATATAAAAGGCTTGTAGAAGAAATGGAGTTGCCAGTCAAACATCCATTTCTTTTTTATTTTGACGAAGATGTTGGGAACCACATAATCACGTTTATTGAAACCTTCTGCCGACATTACCAGGGTGAAAAAGCTGGACAATTAGTTAAGCTTGAACTTTTTCAAAAAGCTTTCCTTCAAGCATTGTTTGGCTTCCTTGAGAAAGACACAGGATACCGTCGATTTAGGGAATATTTCTTCGAGGTTCCACGAAAACACGGCAAGTCTTTCTTAAGTGGATGCATAGCGGATTATATGCTGGCAGCAGATGGAGAAGATGGGGCAGAAATATACAGCGCCGCTACGAAGCTCGATCAGGCTAAAATTGTTTATAATGTCGCAAAGGCAATTGTAGATCAATCGAGTGAACTAAGAGCATTAATAAAGTCAACACGTGAAGGGTTATCGTTTAAGATAACCAGGTCAATCATGAAGCCTTTACCAAGTGAAAGTAAAACACTTGATGGTTTAAATATTCACTTTGTTGCCTTAGATGAAGTACATGAGCAGCGCGACAGAAATATGTATGATGTCCTTAAGCAAGGAATGAAAGCAAGACGGCAACCATTACTTGGATGTATCACTACCAGCGGATTTGTTCGGGAAGGGATTTATGACCAGCTGCATGACCGCGGTGGTGACGTTGCTTTAGGTAATATTCAAGATGACCGGTTGTTGCCCATTATTTATAAATTGGATTCTCTGGATGAATGGACGAATCCAAAAATGTGGATCAAGGCGAACCCTGGACTTGGAACAATTAAGAAATACGTTCAACTTGCGGATGATGTTCAGCGGGCTAAGACTGATCCGGGATATCTTCCAACATTATTAACCAAGGACTTCAACATGAAACAAAATGAAAAGAGCACATGGCTACCATTTGAAGCGATAGTCAATGAAAAAGTTACTGATATAGAGTATCTGAAAAAATCATACGCAATAGGTGGGTGTGATTTGTCGGCAACCACAGACTTGACCTGTGCTACATTACTGATACGCAAGCCAAAGGATGATAATATCTATGTGCTTCAACATTATTTTCTTCCCAAAAGCCGGATAGATAAATTAGATATGACCACATCGAAAGAAGCGCCTTATAAATTATGGGCGGAACAGGAATGGCTTACAATTTGTGATGGCGCACAAGTAGATTACGGTGATGTAACCAAATGGTTCGTAAAGATGGTAAAGGAATTTAACATAAGGCCATTATGGATATGCTATGACCGAGCGTTATCAGGCTATTGGGTTCCTGAAATGGAAGAATGGGGATTTGAAATGGAAAAAACAGCACAGGGACCTTTTACATGGAGCCAGTCAATGAAGGAAATGGGAGCTGCATTTGAAGAACACAAAGTGATCTACCAAAACAATCCTATATTACGATGGTGCTTACATAATACGGCTAAGAAATCATCAAATAAAGATGGCATTGAGCCAATACAGCCAGTCAAGATACAACAGCATAGGCGTATTGATGGAATGGTTTCTCTGCTAAATGCATGGGTTGGTTACGTAAAGCATTACGATGAATATATGCCATATGTAAAATAAGGGGGTGATAGCAAAGTGGGATTATTCAGTAAATTTTTTGAAAGAATTAAAACCAGATTTTTGAGCATTGGTTCTTATTATTCGAGATCATCTCCATGGAATAAGGATTTGTATGAGCAAGAGACGGTAAGAGCAATTATTGATTGTATCGCTACACATGCAGCCAAAGCCGAAGCAATGCATGTTGTTGTAGATGAAAACGGACGGATAAAGGAAATAAAGCGAAGGAGCCCATATGCAAGGTTGCTCAATATGCAGCCGAATGCGTTAATGACCGGATTTGATTTAAAGTATAAGTTAATAACACAACGGGAGCATAAAACCACTGCATTGGCATACATATCATGGACTACATCGGGGAATATGGTAATTCCTGAGTCAATAATTCCAATAAGCTATAGTAATTTCGAATTCCTGCCGGTTGAAGGCGGAGGGTATGCGGTCAAGTTCACAGACTACGAAGGGCGGCAATATACTCTTTGGGTTGAGGAAATAGTAATTCTGAGAAAGTTTTATAACTCATATGACGTATCAGGTGAAGGAAATAACCCAATCTACAACACTTTAGATATGATAAAAGCATCAGACGAAGGATTAATTGAGGCTTTATCGGTATCAAACAAGGTTCGAGGATTGCTGAAACAGAAAAAGGCTATGCTCGATTCTGCAGATGTAGAAAGAGTACTGAGGAATTCAGGTGACGGTTTGATGAAGCAGCGAAAAAGGGTGGTATAGTTGGCATTGACAGTACAGAGGAATATACCTCAAAACAGTTATCTGTTGCCTAAAATAAATATGGATATCTTAACATTCAATGATGGTTAGCAGTAGCATCTTCTTGCATCAGTTAAGGATAGTTCAGGAAATGCAATAACGGATAGCGGTAATATAGGGTTAATTAATCCGATCAGATATCGTAGTTATTATTATGATAGCGAGTCAGGACTGTATTATTTACAGAGTAGGTATTATAATCCAGAGTGGGGAAGGTTCTTAAATGCGGATGAAACAGAAACGTTAATGACCACTCCTACAAAATTCACAGATAAGAATTTATTTGCTTACTGTGGTAATAATCCTGTTATGAGATTTGATGACGGAGGGAAATTATGGTTTTCTGCTTTTCTTGCTCCATTATTTGTTACTAATCCAGTAGGTATGGCTATTTTAGCTGGAGTTGGGGCTATATTGCTTAGTAGTAATCGTTGTGGAAAGTATTAAATATTATCAATCACGAAAAGTGATAAGTGTATCAAGTACTACAAAACAAAGAATTAAAAACCCACCAGAGAGAAGAAAAAGGTTTAAATCTAGGAAAGAAGCATATCAAAAGGCAAAGAGAGCAGGTAAAGGAAAAGAACCTATAAAACATACAAATGACCAAGGACAAGATCCACATTATCATCCTGATGTTAAAAACTCGCAACGGACTACCCCAAAGTCTCCTAGCTTCCATGATCATTATTATTATCGATAAAGGTGGAAAGTATATGAATAGTGAATATGAAGAAAGTTTTGTTAATAAATTTATCTTAAAAAATAAAAGATCAAGAATTGCTTTTGAATTGTCAAATACCAAAAAGAGAAAAGATGCTATAGGTAAATTTTGTCATAATAGTTTGGATTATATACAAGAATCAAAAATTGTTTTTACGGATAGTTCAATAACGAATGTTGGATTGAATGATTTGATCAAAAAATACACAAATGAAAAAATGTGTTATTTGATCTCATGGAATTCCGAGATTGACGGCACATTTCTTGATAAAGAATCAGCCTTAAATGAAATAATTGGATACGGAATGGCGTCTATTATGGTTTTTAAAAACCTAATTGTCATTAAAACTGAGCAAGAACAAGGTCCCGCAATAAAATACGTGCTATTTTCTGATTAAAGATAATAGATAATTAAATATAAGAGTTGGTGGTTAATCATGTACGTCCAGCATAGGCGCAACCTACAAAACCGAAAAGTCATATCCCAGCATCCGAGCATCTAACAAAGAGCAAGAAGAAAAAGGGGAAATAATGCATATACTATACTGGACAATCTATTATATACAGGTTGCATATTTATTGCTTGTTTATAGATGTAAGCGAATACAAAAGTATACGGTTCAGCTCCATCAAAATTTTACCACATTTGATACTGGATGTGGTATTTTTGCGCTTAAAGACAATTATATATAGCAAAATAACATGTTCTATACAACAGGTAGACATTTTGGTAGACAATGAAAAAATATTAAATGTTTTCTGAAAATATTCCGACATATAAAAATAATATGAAAAAGAGTCTATAAATTATGAAATAAAAATCAAAGGAAATTTTGGAGATTAGAGAGTTTTTGGAAATTATGATAGTAAAAGTGGAAAAATCATATTTGATTATTTCGGAACACACCAGGAGAGGATGTATTTATAATGGAAACTTTGCTTAAAGAACTGGTTTGTAAGTATAATCTGGAAGCAAGAAGTATGGAAGCGTTTTTGTTGAATTCTAACTCATATGCAAAGGAAGAAGAGGAATTTTGCGAGTATTTTCCTAACTATCAACGCGACAATCTATTTTGTGAGATTTCTGATATTCTCATTTAAACTTAGAAATTGGCCACAATGTGATAATAATGCTATCATTATAAATATCCCTATGCATTATAATGATAAGCATGTTGGGTATTACAGTATTGAATATGATCTTAATGGAGAAATTTTTGATGACTGGTTTGTATGTAGATAATATATAGTAAAAAGAAGGACGAATAGGCTATAATATAATCTCTCTAGAGTAGAAGATGAAAATGAAGAACCTACTTTGGAGGGATTTTATGGTCATTGCCAAATCTACTCGAGGAAAACCAACGACATTAATTAAGAAGGCAATAGAAATGGTTTTAAAGGTACTTTTAGCAGAGCGAGCAAGACTAAATCATTATATCATTATACTAATGAAAAGGGTATGAATGGTATATTGAAAACTAAACAGTTAACCCCTTTATTAAAAGCAAATAACGTGAAAGATGCACGATATGGCAAAGTGCAGTATCTGTCAGATATTACACCAAATTAAAAAACGTCGGCTCAATCAGGGTTTTGGCTGTCCCAGAAGCAATTGTTGTTGTGAGAGCAGATGGGAACCTATGATGGCAAGTTGAAAAGAATAGGAGACTAAATGAAAAAATATCGTATTTCAAAATATAATCCAATGAATCGTGATGATCTTGGGAATTATAAAATAAATGACTGGACATCATATTCTGATATCGGAAAAGAGTTTAATCACAAGGTGTTTAGTGTAGATGAGTATATATCTGTTGAAGATAAATATATACAAATATTGAAGATGATTTTACAAGAAGAAAACATCGAGAAATTGATTCTTAAAGATTTAGAAAAAAATTTTAACGTTTCGGAAATTGCCAAGTTTTTAAACGATTATAACTTGTCGTTGTCCATTAAAGAAAAAGAGCTATTCAAGTTCGTAACAAATGGAGTGGAGATATTCTTGGCTGATGTTAATGCAATTACAAGATTACTATTAAGGGAATGTTTATGGTGCAGATTAAAGAGCCCAGAAGATGATTTAGATATAGAGATCGGTTATGATTACTATATGTATATTTCCTGTATGGAAATGTCGAAAGTGGCGTTGGAATATATAAATACGAGTTATATGTTCATTGAAGAATTAAATGACTAAAATGAAACTTATCCAATCTAAGGTATAATCTAAACAAACCATAAAGACTATAACAGAAAATTTATTAAATTATTGGAGTATGTGAAAGTTTTACTGTAAAATTAACATTTATAAGGTCTTCTATGATAAAATATTTTATCATAGAAGACCTATTATAATGGCAAGAGAAAAGAAACCAGTACATGAAGTAAATGACAGATGAAAAGCGCAACATTATAATGCGGCTTCTCAAGGAGTATGATATTCGGACAGTAGATGACATTTAGGATGCTCTTAGAGGCAAAACAAAGAAATGGGATCCTTTGTTGGATGACACATTGCCATCCCCTAATTAAGGTGGCTATATTCTTCTTCTCTATATTATCATCATGCGACATGATCGAATTATTGTCGGGGAGGAAAAGGATGCGGCAGCAATTGATATGCTTCAAGCCCTAAATACCGGCTACGTTGGTATTATTTGTGGAGTATGAAATTAAGAATTTACTTTACTGGACAATCTATTATATACAGGTTGCATATTTATTGCTTGTTTATAGATGTAAGTGGATACAAAAGTATATGGTTTAGCTCCATTAAAATTATTAACATCTAAAAAGTGCTTAAACACCTTGATTTTAGAGGGTTTAGGTACTTTTTTATATGTACATGTTCCCGCAAGATGGACAGAAGCGGCCTTTCGCAATGGAAAGTAACAAAATTTTGCCGAAGACACTTTGTGCCTAAATTCAATAATATTAACTACAACAAGAATACATGATATAAAAATAGAAATATTAATATTATGTATTTTTCTTCCATGATATAGTGCAATTAACAATACAATATTCAAGGGGGATAATGATGGATAGGTTAAAGAAAAGAGAAAAATTAGCTTATGGCTTGGGAGACATGGGTAATAATGTGGCCTATGGTGCCATGGGATTTTATCTGGTGTTTTTTCTTACGGATGTGGCGGGGCTGTCACCGGTATGGGCAGGGTATATCTTTATGATAATCAGGATGTGGAACGCTGTTTTTGATTTAATTATCGGAATACTGTCGGATCGCACCAGGACACGTTACGGGAGAAGAAGACCTTATCTATTGTTTGGAGCCATACCATTAAGCATAAGCTTTGCACTTTTATGGCAGCTGCTTTTTAAAGATATGAATCATATGATTCTTTACTATACCATAGCTGGAATAGGTTTTAGCACCATGTATTCTCTGGTTGCAATTCCCTATAACTCGCTATTGCCGGAAATGTCCCAGGATTATGATGAGAGAACCAGTATCTCAGGATATAAAATGGCACTTTCCTTTGTTGGATCATTATTATCTGCAATGGGTGTAACGCTGATTGTGGATACCATTTATCCCGGAAAAAGCATGTATCAGTTTAGCTATCCGGTAATGGGGCTTGTACTCGGCGCAGTCATTGCAATTACAGTGCTTCTGGCTTTTATGGGTACAAAAGAGCGAGTTGAACCGAAGATAACCAATAATAAGGATAGCTTTTGGAGGAACTTGCTTTCCTTATTTAAGTTAAAGGAATATCGGCTGGTGCTTGGAATATTCATTGGAAATATGGTGGGGTTTGATGTGATTATGGCACTCTACATATTCTTTATGAAATATGCACTAAAGGTATCCAGTGATATCAGCTACATCTTTATGGCGATTCCTCTAGTGTTTGCGGTTGTGGTTACACCCTTATGGGTAAAGCTGAGCAACAAAATCGGCAAACAAAAAACCTATATCATCTCTGTTATTTACTTCTTAATACCACTGATTAGTTGTATTTTTCTACCGGAGGGAAAGCTACTTCCCATCGTAGTTGTAGTGGTTTTAATTGGAGCCGGAATATCGGCATCTATTAACCTTTTCGATTTTACCCGATGTGGTGGAGGTGGATGAATTAAAGAATGGAGTTCGGCGTGAAGGAATTATTTATGGCTCTGCTATGTTCTTCTATAAGCTCAGTTCTGCTGTTTTTGTTGCCCTTGTAACAGCATTAATGGGCGTGTTTGGTTATGTGGAAAGTGGAGGAGATACCATAATCCAACAGTCTGCCGGTGCAATAATGGGCATACGCCTGCTGATTAGCTGTGTTCCGGCGATGTGCTTTGTATTATCTGCGGTATTTGTTAGAAAGCTCCCTTTAGGAAAAGAAGCCTTTGATAAAATTAAGCAATCCGTAGCCGAAAAGGGTTGAGATACAGACAGGAGAGAGTATGAGTGATATAAAAATTGATTATAAAAAGAGAGCAAAAGAATTGGTTCGTAATATGACGTTAAAAGAAAAGGCAAGCTTGTGCTCAGGTAAGGATTGTTGGACTCTAAAGCCAATCAGTCGGTTAGCTTTGGACTCCATTGTGATGATGGATGGACCACATGGGCTAAGAAAGCAGATTGGAGAGGGCGATAATCTTGGAATAGGGGATAGTATTCCCTCCGTATGTTTTCCCACCGCAAGCGCAACCGCATGCAGCTTTGACAGAGAGCTGTTGTTTGAAATTGGAGAAGCAATCGGGGAAGAATGTCTGCAAGAAGGGGTTTCAGTAGTTCTGGGACCGGGAGTAAATCAAAAGAGAAGTCCTTTGTGTGGGCGCAATTTCGAATATTTTAGTGAAGACCCTATCGTCTCGGGAGAATTGGCTGCCAGTATGATTCAAGGTGTTCAGAGTACGGGAGTCGGAACCAGCTTAAAGCATTTTGCGGCAAATAATCAGGAGAAGCGCAGGATGACAGTGAACGCAGTGATGGATGAAAGAACGCTGAGAGAAATGTATTTGAAGGCCTTTGAGATTGCTGTGAAAAAGGGGAAGCCGGATACGGTAATGTGTTCTTATAACAAGCTGAATGGAGAATACTGCAGTGAAAATAACTATTTATTAACAACAATATTAAGAGAGGAATGGGGTTTTGAAGGGGCTGTGATATCGGATTGGGGCGCCGTGCATGACAGAGCACTTGGTGTAGAAGCGGGGCTGGATCTTGAAATGCCCGGCAATGAAGGTTATAACGATTCAAAAGTAATGGAGGCTGTTAAAAGGGGAACGCTTTCTATGGGAGCACTTGATAAAGTTGCTTGCAGGGTAACCGAACTGATCCTAAAAGGAATGGACTTTAAACGGGAAAACTATCATTATGATGTGGAACAGCATCATCAGCTGGCCGTCAGGGCAGCAAGGGAATCAGCGGTATTGCTTAAGAATGATGGAAAGCTATTGCCCGGTAACGTAACACAAAAGGCAGCTGTCATTGGTTCCTTTGCCAAGGTGCCCAGATATCAGGGAGCTGGAAGCTCCAGGCTCAATCCCATTCGGGTTGATAACGCATGGGACGAATTAATTCACATGGGATTGGAGGCATCTTATGCGAGAGGATACGATGAAGCAACCATGCTTGGAAAGTCCGCTGGAAGCAGTAAAGCAATATCTGAGGGGGAAGAATTAATCAAACAGGCTTGTGAGACAGCGAAGGGAAAGGATATTGTATATGTATTTGTGGGGTTAACGGAAGGGTATGAATCCGAAGGCTTTGACCGTACAACCATGTCATTGCCCAAAGAACATAATCGTCTCATTGAGGCGCTTTGCGAGATTAACCCCAATATAGTGGTAATTCTTTTGGGTGGTGCACCCATGGAGATTCCCTGGATTAATAAGGTTAGAGCAGTTTTATTAGGCTATCTTGGAGGGGAAGGAGGCGGAAAAGCAAATGCTCATTTATTGCTGGGCACTGCGGTTCCCTGCGGAAAGCTTGCCGAAAGCTGGCCGTTTCGACTGGAGGATGTACCAAGTTATCATTATTTTCCGGGAGGAAGGCAAAACGTAGAACATAGGGAGAGCATTTATATCGGATACCGTTACTATGAAAAGGCGGAAGTTCCGGTAATGTTCCCGTTTGGCCATGGTCTTTCCTATACGGAATTTGAATATTCGAATTTATATATAGACCGCCAGGAATGTGGCTTTGGTGAAAAGCTTAAACTGACCTTTCAGGTTACCAATCAAGGAAAGCGAACGGCAAAGGAAACCTCTTTCATATTTGTGTCCCATGATAATGAAAAGGTCTTCTTACCGAAAAAGGAACTGAAAGAATTTGTTAAGGTAGAGCTTTTACCAGGTGAGACAAAGGAAATATCAGTAGAGCTGGATACGTATTCCTTCGGATATTATAATACACTGATCAAGGATTGGTATGCTGAGAGCGGGGAATATATGATTATGGTTGGAGGAGCCTCCAGTCAGTGTGTCTTAAATACAACGCTTCATCTGAGCAGCCCAAGTCAGCCTCAGCCGGATATGAGGGAGCTGGCACCTTCCTACTACAGTTTATCCAAGACACAGCCGGATAAGGGGGAGTTGACACCTTCCTATTATAGTTTATCAAAGTCTCAGCCTGATAAAGGGGAATTGGCACCTTCCTACTATACTTTGCCCAAGCTCCAGAAGGAACAAGGGGAACGAGTGATTAAAAGCTCTAATTTACCAAGGGCTTCGTTTGAAATTAGTAGTCAGGAATTTGAAGCCCTCTATGCTAGGAAGCTTCCTATCAACCATCCCAAGACCACCAGACCCTATAGTGAAATAACTACTTTAGAGGATGTACAACACACTTTCGTCGGGAAGATAATTATATGGTATGCAAATAGAATTGCAAAGCAGGTAACAAAGGAAGCGAAAGAGCAGGAAGGTATGATGGCTTCGATGATATATGAGATGCCCTTTTATGCAATGGTATCCTCAGGAGAGGGAATGCTGTCAGAGAGCATGATGCATGGAATCCTTGATCTATTGAATGGTCATTATTTTAGAGGGATAAGAAGGTTGTTTCAAAAGTAAGGGGAATGTATTGTAAATGCATGCTTTCTGCTTTACCATTTGGACTTGGAGTATAGATTACGGTATTTCTTTAGTGTCATACCAACCAGCTTCCTAAAGTTGGAGATAAAATAACTTTGTGAACTAAATAATAGGTATTGACTAATATCATTGTAGGAGAACTCGGAATAGATTAGCAGATTTTTGGCTCTGTTTATTTTCGCCTCGATGATAAAGGAACTAATTGTTTGACCGGTTTCCTTATGAAAGAGGAAGGATAAATATTTTGGTGTAGTATTCGCAGCCTTTGCAAGTGTAGTTAAGTTGATTTTGTTATGCAGATTACTGAATATATAATCAATACTCTTTTTAATCGGTTGTGAATATTCGGGGTTGTTTCGGCTCTTGGCTTCCATTACGTGTTCAGTGAAGTCGAGAGCAATCTTTTCGTTTAAAAGATTTAGCTCATATAGGGTGGTACAAGCTTCCATCCGTTTGATATAAACATCACTTAAGGTAAAAGCGGTCTCTTCGTCCAGTCCGCCTTCTATGGCAAATCTTGTTGCCAGGGTTGTATTGGCAATACTGCCATAAAAAAGCTGGCGAACCGGGTTAGAGTTGTTTGACATACTTCCGTATCTGATTTCCGGAAGAGTTCTATAAATTGTTTCCAATCTTGTGATATCCCCATCCTTAATGCAATTTAATAAGGCTATTTCCTGGCTGTAGGGAGTGTGCGCCCTGTAATCTTCGGTATTGTGGAATAAATCAATTGCAAGGGAGTGATGGAGGGCTTCCGCCAGATCAGAAAATTTGCGATTGCTTATCTCCTCCAGACTAAGGGCAGAATTTCTTAATGAAAATACTAATCCCCCAGCTATGCTGGGGAGAATGGAATAGTCGGAGACGGTAAGGATTTCAATAGAAAACCTCCTGTGATATATTAAGAATGGTGTCGCAAGCCAAACTTAATCACAGGAGGTGGTCCATATGGACAATAGAAGTTTATCACATACGAAATGGAAATGCCAATACCATATTGTATTTATTCCGAAGTATAGAAAGAAAGTATTGTATGGAAAAGTCAGAGATGATGTTAGAGAAATAATAAGCACATTATGTAAGTACAAAAATGTGGATATTATAGCAGGAGCAGTATGTGTAGACCATGTGCATTTAAGCGTAGCAATACCGCCCAAGATAAGGATTTCAGATTTTATGGGATACTTAAAAGGGAAGAGTACATTAATGGTTTATGATAGACATCCAGAATTGCAGAGTAAATGGGATAAAGCCTTTTGGGCAAGAGGATATTATGTCGAGACAATTGGTAATATAACAGATGAAGCAGTTCAAAAATATATAAAAGAGCAAGCAGAAGAATCAAGAAAAGAAGATTCAAGAAGTACCGCTTTATAGCGGACCAGTAAAAGTGCTTGCGATACTGCCCTTTGGGGCAAGCAGTAACATAGCCCTTATGAGGGCTAATAACAAACCACCAGTTGAACTGGTGGTTGATGACTAGACAGATGATTGGGCTGTTGCGTAATGAAATCCTTGTAGAAAACGTGATAAAACACATTTTATGAGAGTTTTGTTTGCAGCAGCCCTTTTTAGAATTGATAGTTTGCAGGGAAATTTATAGATATACATTTGAAAGAATATTCCTAATTATGGTATAATTGTGTAAAATATTTAGTTATGGATAAAACAATAATCATATAAGCATATACAAATGAATGTGTAAGCTTAGAATGATTAGAGAAATTTAATATAGTTATAAATTATAGTATGTGATCTATTACAAAAGATTAACAAAGGAGCATGAAGATGAAATTATTATATGGAACCGGAAACCCTGCGAAGATTGATTCTATGAAGAGAAGGCTGGCAGATTTGGATATTGAAATTATTGGATTGACGGAGTTGGGTACGTCAATTCCAAAGGTACCTGAGGACGGGAAAACGCCGTTGGAAAATGCACGCCAGAAAGCACTTGCATACTATGAACTCTTTCATATTCCTGTATTTTCTTGTGATTCTGGGTTGTATTTGGAGGGAGTTCCCGAAGAAGTTCAGCCAGGGGTACATGTTAAAACGGTGAATGGTAAATCTATGTCCGATGGGGAAATGATTGAATATTATGGAGGTCTTGCAAAAAAGTACGGTGATTTAACAGCACATTATCATAATGCAATCTGTTTTGTAGCTGATCTAGAACATATCTATGAAGCGATGGAAGAGAGTATGGCAGGGGAAGCGTTTATAATAACATCAAAGCCCCATTTCATGGTCAAACCCGGATTTCCACTGGATAGCATTTCTGTTCATATCAAGACTGGAAAGTATTATTATGATCTTGATGATGTGGAGTTAGATAGAGTTGCGGTTGAGGATGGATTTGTTGCTTTCTTTAAGAAATATATCGACAGCTTAGGTTGACCAATACGTATATAGGATTTTGAGTGTTATTTTGACAATAATCAATGTTGAAATAAGTCGGTTTAGTAGTTTAGAAAAGATAATATAATGAAAGCTAAATAGTATTTCACAAGTTGCTAAATCGGTTTTCGTAATTGTGAGAGGAGATGACCATGAAAATACGCACCCAATATACCTGTCTGCTAGAAATAGTGCATGATATGATAAGAGGAAAGTGGAAAACGTTGATAGTATTCAAATTAAGAAGGGGTAATCTACAATTATCTGAACTTGAGAGAAGCATAGAAGGGATTTCTCAAAAGATGCTATTGCAGCATCTGAATGAACTGAGGGAGTTTGGTATCGTTGATAAGATTAGTGGCGAAGGATATCCCCTACATGTAGAATACTTTTTAACCGAGCGTGGACAAAAAATGCGAAAGGCAGTAGAAATCATGCAGGAGATTGGAATTGAATATATGATAGAGCATGGACAATTGGAACAGCTTCAAACCATATTCTCCACCAAGGAATACCCACAAAAAAGTAAGTGATTTACTTATGGATGAAAATGTTTATAATCGGAATCATAAATCCAACTATAGGTAATTGAGATACACAAAAATTATAATTGTTGTATGCATAACAGATACAATTTTGGAGCAGAAGCTAAGCCTGAAGGAGCGTTGGAGCGAAGGAATTTGTATTTGTTGTGCATTCAATACTAGCAATAATATTGTTTCGCAATTATCTAACAAATCTAAAAAGATGAAAGGATATGTGAACGATGGAGAAAACAGGATTGGTTTTAATTGATATTCAAAAGGATTATTTTAAGGGAGGAAAATGTGAGTTATTTCAACCTGAGGCCGCAGCGAAACAGGCAAAGCGACTTTTAACCTATTTTCGTGAAAATAACTTACCAGTATTTCATGTACAGCATATTAGTCAAAGAAGCGATGCAGGATTCTTTATTCCTGGGACAGAAGGAGTCAAAATCTTTGATGATGTGCTTCCGATAGGAGATGAACCCATTATTATCAAGCATTTTCCGGATAGCTTCTTTCAAACTAATTTAAAGGAACTGCTAGATAGCCATAGTGTAAATCAGTTAGTAGTATGTGGTATGATGACTCATATGTGCATTGATACGACCGTAAGAGCAGCAAAAAATTTCGGATATCAAGTAACATTAATTGAGGATGCTTGCACTACCAAGGATTTGAGCTGGAAGGATAGTATCATACAAGCTCCCGTTGTACAAAACACATTTATGACTTCATTAAACGGAAGATTCGCGAGTATACTATCCGCCGCACAATGGATAGAAGGATGATATAAGACCCCTCCAATTAAAGTAGAAATTACTTTAATTGGAGGGGTCTTATATTGAGCAGCGCTTTTTCTATTCCGCTAAACGGTAGGAATAGTCTCTGTAATTACAATAGTCTCCTGTTTATCATAATAACTGCAAGTCATCATCTCTAAGTCGGATATCCACTTATAAACACCTGCTTGTGCAATTTCGTTACAAAAGGTTGGAAAGTCTGTTTCTCCCCTTTGATTTCTTTGCAATGCGGATAATGCTTCATTATAGTCAGCACTGCTTTTGATTTCAAATTCTACTTGGATACCTCCATCCTCAAGGAGGGAACCTGAATTGTTTATATAGATGACAATTCCCGTTTCTAGATTAAAAATATTTGTTACCATTCCCATGGATTTGAACTCTCGGATAAGTTTTGGAAAGTCTGGCCCGGTGTATAACTTATGAGCTTCATGAATTGCTTTTAATGAAAATTCCATATGACCATCTCCTTTGTAATAGTATTTGTATCTATATCATAAAGTATGTTCTTGAAAATTCATAGTAAAAATCGTGGGATTAAGAAGGAATTGGAGCTCCCTTACCAAAAATTAATAGAAAGGGCAGCTCTGATATGATATTATGTCATTAACGGAGCTCTTTTTGATTTGAAGGTGAGCAAAAAATATACTTAATTCACCTTTTTCATAAACGGTTGAAAGAAATAAATTTGCTTCAAACCTACATCGTACTCAGAGAAATTTGGGTGTGCAAAATTCCTACTAAGAAAGGGAGAAGATTATGAAAGTATTTATATCCCGCCATGGGGATAAGATTCGGGGAGGGCATTACAACGAAACTTTAAGGCATCAAGATGAGCCATTGTCAGAAAAGGGTGAGATAATGGCGGAAAAACTGGTAGATTTTTTTGCTAGCATAGAAGTAAAAAGAATTTTGGTAAGTGAATATTTAAGAACAAACCAGACGGCAAAGTATGTAGCCGAGTATAAGGGATTAACAGTTGAAAAAGACGAACGGCTGAATGAAATTGACAATGGAATCATTGAATCCATGGACATAGAAGAAATTATGGAACGCTATCCTGAATTCTGGAGAGATTTTCATACCCATGCCCTGGATGTAAGATTTCCGGATGGAGAGAGTGGAGAAGAGGTAAAATCAAGACAGAAGAGTTTGTTGGAGGAACTGATCCGAAGAGATGAGGATGTTTTCATGGTGTCCCACGAAGGATACATTAGGCTTCTTGTTTGTCATTTGCTTGATATTCCTGTTTATCGAAGACATCTATTCAAGGTGGATATGTGTGGTATCACCGAGCTTGAATATGATAAAGAGACTCAGGAGTGGCATATCATTCGATTTAATTATACGTTGAGTCTACCATATTGACAAAGAAGGTTAAGTGCACATCCATAATGGGAGAATTATGAATTAATAGCATTGTTTCATAGAAATGTTAGTAACGGCATTAAATTAGATCACATTAACTGAAATGAAGTAAATTAGAAGGAAAATCCCAACATAGATAAGGAGATATCAACATGATCAAAATACTATTCGTCTGCCACGGCAATATCTGCCGTTCTCCCATGGCAGAATTCGTATTGAAAGATATGGTAAAGAAAAAAGGAGTGGAGAAGCTGTTTTACATCGCTTCCGCCGCCACCAGCACAGAAGAGATTGGTAACACTGTTCATCCCGGCACCCAAACTGTTTTAGAAAAGCTATCCATCTCCACCAAAGGAAAGCGTGCTATACAGATGACAAAGAAGGACTATGAGGAATATGATTACATAGTGGCAATGGATAGCTGGAATATTAAGAATATTTACCGGATTATCGGTGAAGATTCCTTAAGTAAGGTACAGCGTTTACTGGATTATACCCATAATCCCAGGGACATTGCAGACCCTTGGTATACCCGTGATTTTGACCGGACATATCAAGAAGTATATGAAGGCTGTGAATTCTTATTGAATATGATATGTGCCCAAAATAACATTACATTACACTGATTGATTCAACGCAAGAAGGAAAGTAGAATTTTGAACCTATTGCAGCTTAAATACCGATGGATATAAATACTTATCTTGAGGAATCTCCTTTTCGGAATTATCCATCAAAATCATATACTTCTATCTAAAGCTTGAACAGAAACACATTGATAGTGCTTTTGGCACCACAATCAATTTTCTATTGTTATTTAAAGCATGTAGATGTATAATTTCAAAGGAATACAGGAAATATCTAATAAATAGTGAGGTGAAGGTATGATTTTTGGAGTGATATTAGCGGGCGGAATCGGAAGCAGAATGGGCAATAACGATAAACCGAAACAGTTTTTGCTGATTGGTGACAAGCCGATTCTTATTCATACGATTGAGAAATTTCTTGTGAATGATAAATTTGAAAAGATTATTGTGCCCTGTCCGGCTCAGTGGATGGGTCATACACAGAATATAATACGCAAATATATAAAGATACGAGATAAGATTGTGGTCATTGAAGGTGGATCTACCAGAAATGAAACCATTATGAATTCCATTCATCATATAGAAGACGCTTATGGACTGGATGAGAATACGATAATTGTTACACATGATTCGGTGCGTCCGTTCGTAACCCATCGTATTCTTGAAGAGAATATCGAATCCGCAATGAAATACGGAGCCTGTGATACCGTAATTTCAGCTTCGGATACCATTGTTGAAAGCGTGAATGGCTCAAAGATTTCAAGTATACCGGAACGCAAGAATATGTATCAGGGACAAACCCCCCAGTCTTTTAAGGCAAAGAAGCTTAAGGATTTATATGAAGGGCTGACGGAAGAAGAAAAGGACATTCTGACCGATGCGGCAAAGATCTTTGTAATTAAAGGGGAAGATGTTTATCTGGTGGAAGGCGAAGTGTTTAATATTAAGATTACTTATCCCTATGATATTAAAGTGGCGGAGTCTTTGCTTAAAGGAGAAGCATAATGCTTAATGTGATCTATCAGTTAATTGCACCAAGAAGAATTGAAATTTTATTTTCGGATATCGACTTATTTGGTGATGAGGTTATCGTAAGACCCACCTATCTATCCATCTGTAACGCGGATCAGAGGTATTACCAGGGAACTCGTGATCCCGAAGTTTTATCTAAAAAGCTTCCCATGGCATTGATTCATGAAGGAATTGGTGAAGTGGTATATGATCCTACCGGCAATTTCAAGCCGGGGGATAATGTTGTCATGATACCGAATATACCCGTTGAATCCGATGAAATCATTGGGGAGAATTATTTGCGTTCCAGCAAATTCCGTGCCAGTGGCTATGATGGGTTTTTGCAGGAGAATGTGGCTATCAGCCCCGATCGATTGGTGCATTTGCCCTCGAATATGAACTACTATGTTGCGGCATTTACGGAAATAGTAAGTGTATGTGTGCATTCGATTACTAGATTTGAACGTTTCAGCCACTCCCGAAAGGATAGCATTGGCGTGTGGGGAGACGGTAATATGGGCTACATCACAGCATTATTATTAAAGACCCTATATCCTGATACAAAATTATGTGTATTTGGAGTGGATACAGAAAAGTTGAATTATTTCTCCTTTGCAGATAAATGTTATTTGACCACAAAAATTCCTGAAGACTTGCAAATTGATCATGCGTTTGAATGTGTAGGCGGAAATGGATCTCAGGTTGCGATTAATCAAATTATTGATTATATAAAACCGGAGGGAACCATATCTATTCTTGGGGTATCAGAGTATCCGGTTCCCATTAATACCAGGATGGTTTTAGAAAAAGGACTTCGAATTTATGGCAGCAGCAGAAGCGGGAGAGAGGATTTTATCAGAACCTTAGAACTATATAAGAATTATCCCCAGCTGACGGAGTTCTTAGAAAACCTCGTGGGGTATAAAAAGATAGTCAGAAGTGTGAGTGATATCTGCGATGCGTTTGATGAAGATATGAAAAAGGCATTCGGAAAAACAATTATGAAGTGGGAAAAATAGCAGCACTTCTACTATACAACAATGAAATATATTATTGATAATGAAAAGAATCGATGGAATGAATCTATATGTTCGGCCTCGAATCATGAAAGAGGGATTATGAAAGAAATAACGTATCGTATATACGGATTGTTTTTTAATTTATTGAAGATATGTCCGCAAAGGAAGAAGAAAGTGGTTCTTTATATGGTACACAATAGTAATTTTAAGGATAATCTTAAATGTGTCTATGATGAAATGAAGCGAAGGGACCCCTCCTATCGCTTCATTATTGTTTCTAAAAAGGAATTATTTTATAGTAAAAGCAAGAATCGTTTTGTAAGATTGTTAAAAACAATTTCTGGAACAATGTATTTTTATATTGCTCTAAATTATCATTTTGCAACCGCAGAATATATTCTACTTAATGATAACTTTCTGCCCTTGGCCTATATGAAATTAAAGAAAAATACAAAGCTCATTCAGCTTTGGCATGGAGTAGGAGCTTTTAAGAAATTTGGATTATCCACGGAGAGAGATCCGGTAGTACGTAAACTGGTGTCAACGGGAAATAAGCAGGTTGATTATCTCTTTGTATCATCTGCAAACAATATTTCATGCTATGAAGAAGCCATGGGTGTTGAGAAAAAACATATTTTTGCTACAGGAATTCCGGTCACAGATTTTTATTTTCAAAAAAACCTTCATAAGGAAGCCAGGGAACGTGTGGCTCATCGTTATCCTGGGGTGAAAGGCAAAAAGACGATTCTTTATGTTCCCACCTTCCGTAAAACAATGGAGGAGAATAATGAAATTCTTAAAAAGTTTGATAGCAATCAATTGTCCAAGGAGCTAGGGGAAGAATACGTCATTTTAATAAGAATGCATCCTCAAATTCAGCCCCAAGCAAGGGATATATCGAAACGGTGTATTGATGTGACTGATTATGATGATGTAAAAGATCTCTATATTCTTTCGGATGTATTGATTACAGATTATTCCTCCGTTGTAGTGGAATATACTCTTTTGAATAAACCATCTATCTTTTTTGCCTATGATTTGGAACAATATGATCGTGGCTTCTATGATTCTTATGAAGAGATGGTACCGGGTCCTATTGTGAAAAATAATCAGGAATTACTCCAGGCGATTCGTTCATCCTCAGAGGGGATTAATACGGAAAAAAGAGATAAATTTTTATCCAGGCATTACGATTATTTGGATGGTCAATCCACAAAACGAGTGGTAGATCGTATCCTATATTGATGTGAACAGTAACTGTTTATATGATGAAAGTGTGAAAAATCCGGTATAAATATTGGCAAATCCAATAATTCGTATTATAATAAGCAATTGTATTATAGGGTTAGGTAAGTAGGAATATGGATATAATATCACATTAAGGATGGCTATAATAAACATAGGTATTATATGGGAGAAAATTCATGGCTAAGAAAAAAAGCAATTATAAGTACCGAGCTACGCTGATCTACACCACGGGAAGGGATATTGCATTAAATAAAAAGACAGTTAAGTATGTTTTCGGTCAATTCAAAACACTGAAAGAATTACAGGTTATTATCATCGATAATTCCGGTAAGCAAGAAATAGAGCAGGAGTACTCTGTTCTAAAAGAAAAATATGTGGATTCACTAACAATTATAAAAATGCATGCAGCTTTATCGAAAGCAGAAGCGTATAATATCGGTTTGGAGTATGCAGAGGGCGAATGGATTACTTGTGTTGATGCAGGTGATGAATTTGATAGGGATTATTGTGCCCACTGTATTAATTTTTTGTCCAAACGATATGTAAAAGCAAAGGTTGCTGTTACTGCAAGATACGTAGATAACAGTATATCCCGATCAAGGGATGAATATTCCTTGATAACACTTGGTACAGACACCATATTGGATCTTGATATAAACCCCAAATGGTTGCCCATTAGTATGAACGGAGTATTTGTTCATAGCGAAGTGATAAAAGGATACCAATTTGACACAACACTGGAGTATGATTTTGAGAAGCAGTTCTTCTATTCCCTGCTTCTAAAATCCAGGAAACTGGCGGCAATCGGTAAAAAGACGTATTTTTGCCAGGAGCCTTTGGAGAACAATTACCGTGTCTTTGGGGGGGTGTATGATCGCAAATGGTATTTTGATACCGTTGATGACTTTATGGTACCCTTCCTTAAGAAAGCAAAAGAGGAACATGGTTCAATTCCTATGATTATTCAGTACAGCGCGCTGGGTTATATTATGTGTAGACTGGAAGCGAATATGGATAACAGGAACCGACATGTATTATCCAAAGAGGAAGCTTACGATTATCAGGGGTATATTAGAAGAATACTGGAGTTCATTGAGGACAAGCATATCCTCAACATGCATGAAGTCGGATTTTACACCAAGACTCCCAACAATATGAAGCTCTTGCTGCAAATTAAATACAATGATTTTGATTTGAAGTTCAATTACTTCTTTAAAAGAAAAGAGTTAAATGTAGCGTTTAATAATGTATCCTTTTATTCCGTGAATAGTCTTAGAATGAATATTTTATTTATGGAATATGTAGATGGTATGTTAGAAATTGACGCATCCTTTCCAGACTATTTTGATTTAAGAGATGTTGAGGTATTTGCTACAATCAATGACAAGAAATATAATTTCCGCTATGAAGAAAATTATTCCTTAACCAAATTTTTTGGTTGTTCTGCATATAAAAGATATACCTTTCATTTGTCCCTTCCGCTGAAGGAAAAATATGAAAGACAGGCAATTCAGTTTAAGATGGTATACGAAGGTGAAATCTATGTGATTGCACCCGAATATCAATCCCATACCAGCAGACTTTCGGGAAGCTTGAAATCGTCCTATTGGAAGTTCGATCAGTTTATGGCTTATTATGATAGTAATTCTATCGTCATCAGAAAAGCCTCTAACAAGAAGGTAATAATTCAAGAATTAAGAATTGCAAAAGAATTATTGCAAAAGAAAACAAAGATTCATCTGAAAATACTTGCTGCTAGAACATTATATTGGATTTATCGACCGTTTTATAAGAATAAACGTATTTGGATGTTCTATGACAAGATATATAAAGGTGGAGATTCCGCTGAATATATTTATCGATATTCAAAGCAATTTGAGGACAATATTTCAAAGTATTATCTTTTAGATAAGAATTGTCCCGATTATAAACGTTTGAAAAAGGATGGCTACATACCTTTGAGAAGAGGATCACTGAAGCACAGAATGGTATTCTTTAATGCAGACATGGTCATAGTCTCAAATTCAACGGTATTTGCCTTTAATGATTATTCTATGGGAATATCCGCATTCTTTCGTGGTATATTTGATTTTCATGTGGCATGCGTTCAACATGGTATGTCCGTACAAAAAATCGCAGTTGCACAGAAGAGACTTAGAGATAACACCAGATTGTATTTTTGTGCTTCGAAGTATGAGATTGAGAATTTGTCCAAGCCAATCTACAATTATGTTGGCTATGATGCATTAAAATTAACCGGAGTTCCAAGATATGATGGATTAATTGATGAATCGGATAAGCAAATTATGATTTCCCCCACTTGGAGAATGCAGTCTGCACGTCTCGTTAGTACAAATGAAGGGGTGGAACGAGATTATAATCCGTTGTTTAAAGAAAGTGAATACTATAAAGTATATAATTCACTAATCAATGACCCTAGATTAATTGATGCAGCAAGAGAATACGGATATCGCATTAAGTATGTACTTCATCCAATCGTAAGTCCTCAAGCAGGTGATTTTGATAAAAATGATTATGTTGATATCGTTCCATCAACCAGTGACATGAGTTATGAAGAAATGTTCAGAAAATCAAGCTTAATGGTTACGGATTATTCCGGAATTCAGTTTGACTTTGCTTATATGAGAAAGCCGTTAGTATACCTTCATCATGACGATATCCCACAACATTACGAAGAGGGAACCTACCATTATGACAGTATGGCCTTTGGTGAAATATGCCATAATAATGATGAACTAATCATGATGCTGATTGACTATATGAAGGGTGGCTGCGTTATGAAAGAAGAATTCCGCAGAAGAGCGGATGATTTCTTTGAGTTCAACGATCATAATAATTGCGAAAGAATTTATAATGAAATGATAAAATATCAAGCTAAGATAGATAGAATAAAGAACAGATGACTTGATAGGTGACAGAAAAGCATTTGACTTCTAGGTCTAGACGGAGAATATATGAAACAGAAGAGAGAAACAAGGGACTCTGGAATAGAGTTACTAAGAATAGTACTGATGTTGCAGATTATTATGCTTCATATATACGATTATGGGAACTATTCTGATATTGCTAAGGATATGGGCAGCAATCACCAGCTGCTTGCCCAGTTCATGTGGAGTTTTTTTAGAACACCGGTAGATGTGTTTATTCTTATTTCGGGATATTTTATGGTAAATAACCAGTTTGGTAACCCAAATTATAGAAAGAGAATTATACGTGTCTACACCCCAGCATTTTTTTATTCCGTAGTATTGGGATTAATCTGTATGAAGTGGTATCCCTTTGGAATAACTCATAATGAATACAATATTGTTAAGATATTCACACCATTTTTCTCAAAGACCTGGTATTTTATCTCTATCTATCTGATGATCATGATACTAGCGCCATTTGTTAATATTACACTTACTAAGTTAAATAAAAGACAGTATCTTGGGTTGATTGGAATTTTGGGAGTATTTCTATCCATATGGCCAAATTTATCGTCATTCTATCCTTTTGACCAGGTTTTTTCGGTGCATAAAGTGGTAGATACCTTTGAAGGAAAAAGTTTTATCAGCTTGGGATTTTTATATATAATCGGAGGGTATTTAAGAAGATTCCTACTGGAAAACAAGAAAAAAAAGTGGATTTATCTATTTGCTTTTATAGGCTTTGCAATGTCAGACTTCATTTTGAGACGAATTTCTGTGCCACACGTATTTGAATACAATAAGATTTTCGGAAGATTTGATAATCCACTTGTAATCTGCGCTGCAGTTTCACTATTTCTTTTCTTTCGGGAGATTAATTTCAAATCCCGTATTGTTAACAGTATAGCGGGTACCACCTTTGGAATTTACATGATTCACGAATTCCCTCCGGTCAGGGATTTTATATGGAGAAAATTGTTTGATTTGAATGGTAATTATCATGGCATCTTTGCGAATAAGACATACGTAATTAAATTATATGGAATAATGCTTTTGGTATTTGTAGGTTGTATGTTATTAGAATATGCAAGGCAGTTTTTATTTGCTGCAGTAGAGAGATTATTTACAAGGGTGAAGGTGAAAACGGGTGCAAAAGGTATTTATCGATGATATTGTTTATGAGTTGCTGCATAGTAGGCATTTCTATGTGGACAACTTAAGGCATAAGAGGATTTATGTATCAATTCAGAACAATTATGTGGATAAAACAGTGAGACAGGTATTACAAGTATTACGAAGTGAATACGGTTTTGTCTTTGAGGAAAGTGAGAATCAGGCAGAAAGTGATATTTCTCTAATATTTCATTCGACACAACTACACGACAAAATTTTGTTTGGACCCTCACTTACACAGGAGTCAGACTTATATCAGCTCATTCAAGAAATTATGAGGGAAGGACAGAAGTTTGATGATCTATATAATAGAGTGAAAGAAGATCAGGAGCGTTACATCTATATTAAGGATGTAATCGTAGAATTATTTGAATCCAGCTTGAAGGACAAGGGAAAGAAAGTGTTTTCTAGTGAACAGTTTCGAGATAATTTGTTCTTAACCTATAAGAGTTTTACCTGTAATGAACAGGATTTAATATACTTTGATGAGCAGTATGATGAAACACCTAAAAAGATTCAGAAATTAGTTCTTCCTGTTATATTGGAAATCGATCGCATCTGCAAGAAACATGAGATACGTTATTTTCTGGCAGGAGGTACATTGCTTGGAGCAGTAAGACATAAAGGATTTATTCCTTGGGATGATGATGCAGACCTTATGATGACAAGAGAAGAGTTTGAGAAGTTTGAAACGGTAGTGGAAAAAGAACTGGACCAAAGCTACTTTTGGCAATCAAACAAAACGGACCCATCAACCTATTATCCATTTTCTAAAATAAGAATTAATCATACCAAATATAATACCGCCTTCACCTATGGGATTAAGGATATGAATCAGGGGATATTTGTTGATCTTTTTGTTCATGACAACACCTCTAACAGTGAATTCTTCAATAAAATTCATTTGTTATTAACTAAAATCTTCCGTGGGATATTAGTTTATAAGTGGACAAATAGCCCCATGAATAAACGTCCTAGAGTTATCAGCAGTATAGCGGACAAGATTATTAAGAGTGTGCCAATTCGATATTGGTACAAAAGAACGGTGAATGTAATTAAAAAATATAGAAATCATAAAAATGCGCATTATTTATATGATGGCATGGGGGAACATGTTAATAATGGGAGATTTCCGAAAGAATGGTTGATGCAGACGGATTATCTGGAGTTTGAAGGATATTCGTTGCCGGTGCCCGGTAATTATAGAGAGTATTTGCATTTTCTCTATGGTGATTATCAAAAACCAGCTCCGCTAAGTAAGAGAAAAGCGGTGCATGATATTGTTGAATTGGATTTTGGCCCGTATTAATTAAAGGAGATAAGAAATGGCAAGTAAAACAATGCAAAGCACGATTAGCGTAATATTGTTGTGCGAAGAGGAAGATTATGTTTTACAGGCAATGGAAGGCATCTTGAGTCAGCGTGATATAGAAGGAGGGATTCAGGTTATTCTTGCGAATACCTGTATCATACACTCGGAGGATAAAATTAGAGCCCTGTGCTCGCAGACCCCTGGAGTAACCGTTGAGATAATGGATTTAGAGGGTTACTCCACTGCAGCAGCGAAAAATAAAGCGTTAGAGAGGGTGAACTCTGGGTTCATTACCTTTATGGATTCAAAGGATTCCTTTTCGGAAGGAGCTCTTTGGAAGGCGTGTGAGTTTCTTGATAGTCATAGCCAAGAGATTGACTTTGTGTCCTGTGCTATTCTATATTCCGATGGGAACCATTTGTTAAATCAAGCCCGTTATAATGAAAATCGTATCGTTGACTTAATGGAAGAACCGTTTCACTTTCAATATGACTTAATAGGAACGATATGGAAAACAGCGTGCTTTAGAGAATATCAGTTCCAGGAGGAACTTCCCTATCATGAGGATAATCATTTTGTGATGGAATATCTGGCATCAAAGAGTAAGTACGGGGTATTAAAGGATGTGTATTATCACAGAAGTGATGTTTTGATTGATCGATTTACCACACTGCCTTGGGTAAATGACTCAGCTTGGTACTTGGATTCTTGCAATAATTATTTTCTACCATTATTAGAGGATATAACAAAGCGGTATCACAGGGTTCCAACTTATATTCAGCTCGCATTGTTCTATGATTTTCAGTTCCGATTGGCTGCAAATCTAGAGGAAGCAAATAAGCAGGCGCTAGAAGGAGAGCAGATTACTCAGTTTTTTACTTTCACTAAGAAATTATTGAGCAATCTGGAGGATGAAATTATTCTCAACCAAAGTAGAAGTAAGTTCATTGTGCTGGAGCCTGTCTTTTTAATAAACCTGCTTAAGATAAAATATGGTTATAATAGTTTTACAACAGAACAAGATTTACAAATAGTACCTCAAAGTTTACAACAGGCTTATAAAGAGAACATAAAAACGCTGATTGCTGACATTAATTTATTTGAGTTTGACAATTCGTTCATTACGATACATTTTGAATTAAATT
This sequence comes from Bacillota bacterium, assembly GCA_023435895.1. Classification (GTDB taxonomy): domain Bacteria; phylum Bacillota; class Clostridia; order Lachnospirales; family Lachnospiraceae; genus Mobilitalea. Next base: position 280,784 of record JAEZLH010000028.1, on the reverse strand, counting down.
GTGCTGTAGATCAGGATCGATATGAAGTACATCTTGGTGGCGAAGCTTCAAATATTCCTGTGTTAAAAACGAAGCTTTATGCGACCACAAAGATATTTGGATTACCGATGTATCAAAGGCATACCTATCAATTAACAATACCGGTGGAGAATTTAAAAAATAGATCAAGCATACAACTATATGTGAACTACAATAATGAAAAATTTCCTCTTAAAATATGGTTTGGAAAGAGTCATACGAAGCTTACCACAGTAGGGAAAAATCTGTACTGGTATAAAAGTGGATATCTATTTCAGGCAACCACCTCTGCAATAACGGTTCGAAGAGTTACAAGGATGGAATATTTTATCCAGGAGTTAAAGGTGTTAGAGGAATTACTCCTGCATCAGGGTATGAGAGGTAAATCAGCATTTCTGCTAAGAATGTTTTACTGGATTACACGACCCTATTTTAAACATAAATCAATATGGCTCTCCTTTGACAAAATTTATAAAGGTGGGGACAATGGGGAATATTTCTTTCGATATGCTTCCGCTCAAAAGGATAAGATAACTAATTATTATCTGATTGAAAAGAATACGAAGGATTATAACAGACTGAAAAAACAAAGACTTAACCTACTCTCTCCCAAGACCATAAAGCTTTATTTGATATTGATGAATACGGATATTGTTTTTGCTACCCATGCAAAAGTGCTATCCCATATGGGGTTTCCGGGAATTGCAGAGAATTATTTTCGTGGTATTTTTAGCTATGAAATGGTGTGCATTCAGCATGGATTAACCGTGCAGCAGCTTGCGCATACTGCTAATAAGGTGTTTGATAATACGAAATACTACTATTGTGCTTCAAAATATGAAATTGAGAATTTAATGCAGCCGGAGTATGGTTATGACAGGTCGGAGTTGAAATTGACAGGCCTTCCAAGATACGATGGGCTGATCAATGATGATAAGAAGCAGATTTTGATTACACCCACTTGGAGAATGAGCATCGCCTCAAAACCCAGGAGTGGGAAAATCAGACCCTATAATCCAAACTTTAAAAATACCACATATTTTAAAGCTTATAATGAGTTGATTAATCATAAGAGGTTAATAGCCAAAGCAAAAGAAAAAGGATATAAGTTAATTTATTTAATACATCCCACCTTTACCTCTCAAAAAGATGATTTTCATAAAAATGATACAACTGAAATTCTAACAGCAGACATGGGTATCAGCTACGAAGAATTATTAACGCAATCCAGTCTTATGGTAACCGACTATTCGGGAGTGCAATTTGATTTTGCATATATGAGAAAACCAATTGTGTATTCTCATTATAAAGACATTCCTCCCTTTTATGAGGAAGGTAGCTTTAATTACGATACAATGGCCTTTGGAGATATTTGTACGGACATGGAAGAGCTAGTAGATATAATCTGTGAATACCTTGACCGAGATTGTCAGATGAAAGAGCAATACAAAAAGAGAGCGGATGATTTCTTTGCCTATGCGGATACGGATAATTGCAAGCGAATCTATCAGGAAAGTTTAAAGCATCAGACCCAAATCAACCGTTCAAAAAAATAACGAACATAAAGATGTGTAAGCCCAATGGGCGGAAGGAGTGTAACATGAATATAGCATGTATATTTGCCGGAGGAAGCGGCCAAAGAATGAAGACAAACGGAAAGCCGAAGCAGTTTTTAGAGTTGCATGGAAAGCCGATTATTATCCACACGTTAGAATTGTTTGAAAACTGTGCGGATGTGGATGCAATTATTGTTGCATGTATTCCTGATTGGATTGGATACTTAAATAAGCTTGTAGCAAAGTTCTGTATTTCGAAGGTAAAATTTGTTGTTGCTGGAGGTAGCACCGGTCAAGAATCAATTTATAATGCGGTCAAAGTGGCTGCGGATAATTTCCCTGAGGATTCAGTGGTACTAATTCATGACGGTGTTAGACCGCTGATTGATGAAGCTTTAATCTCAAAGAATATTGAAACAGTGAAGGAATTTGGTTCCTGTATTACTTCAACCCCTTGTTATGAAACTATTGTGGAAGCACATTCCGAAAAGGTAGTAGTTAACATTCCAAAGAGAGATGTGTTATATACCGCGCAAGCACCTCAGAGCTTCTTTTTAAAGGATATCATAAAGGTTCATGAAGAGGAGAGAAAAGCAGGGAGAAATAATGCGATTGATTCCTGCAGCCTAATGAAATCCCATGGTTATGACATGCACCTTTTGGAAGGACCAAGAAGCAATATTAAGATTACCACGCCCGATGATTTTTATATCTTTAGAGCGTTATATGATTTAAGAGAGAATGATCAAATTTTTAGTTAAGAAGGATAAAGGATAAGCAAATGAATAAGTTGAGTCCAATTATTTTAAATGATATTGATGAAATCATCAATGAGAAATTGCCCTGGGAGGATTTGAAGGATTCCACCGTATTAATCACCGGAGCAAGCGGAATGGTAGCGGGTATGTTCTTATATACTCTTCTAGGATTAAATGACCGCTTTCATTACAATATTAAAGTGTTAGCACTGGTCAGAAATTTGGAGAAGGCAAAGAAAATCTTCTCTGCAGTACTTGACAGGGATGACCTGGAATTGATTGTACAGGATGTTAGTGAGCCTCTTAAGGTAGATGGGAAAGTGGACTATATTGTTCATGCTGCAAGTCAGGCAACCCCAAAATACTTTCAGGCAGACCCTGTAGGAACTATTAAAGCAAACACAATTGGTACCTTCAATACGCTGGAACTGGCAAAGGAGAAGAACGTAAAGAAATATATGTTTATCTCCTCCCGTGAAATTTATGGTGATCCAACTCCCGGACAAGCTACCTTTAAGGAAAACGAATATGGTTATATTGATCCTACTCAGGTTCGATCCTGCTATTCAGAAGGAAAAAGAGCGGCAGAAACAATCTGTGTGACCTATAAGAGTCAATACGGGGTGGATACTAAAATTGCTCGTTTATCCCATGCATATGGTCCTGGTATGGCTTTGAATGATGGTCGTGTTCAGGCAGATTTTGCAAACGATGTTATCAACAATAGGAACATCGTATTAAAGAGCGATGGTAGCACAGTAAGAACCTATACTTATATTAAGGATGCGGTAAGTGCATTATTTTATATCATGCTAGTTGGTGAAGACATCGCCTACAATATTGCTAATGAAGATGCTTTTGTTACCATAAGGGATTTGGCAAAAACAATTGTTAATATCTATCCGGAGAAGGGGCTTGAACTTGTATTTGATATTCCTGATCCGTCCTCAGTATCTTGGGCTAGCCCATCTAAGAGTGGGGTGCTTGACTGTGAAAGACTTCGTGGTATTGGCTGGAAGGCAGATGTATCACTGGCAGAAGGCTTTCGTAGAACCATTGAAAATTATAAGTATGAACTTGGAATAAAAGAAGGGGAAGCGTAATGCTTCCTCTTTATAATAAAAGGATGATAATATTATGAATATTCGTTTACTAGAGCCGATTGGTGTCTCAAAAGAGGTAATAGAAGAATTGGCAGCAGGGCTTTTGGAACAGGGGCATAGCTTCACCTATTATGATAGTAAAACCACAGATGTGCAAGAGCTAATGAATCGTACTAAGAAGCAGGATATTGTGATGATAGCCAATAACCCATATCCAGCATCCGTAATAGAAGAAGCAGATTCGCTTAAAATGCTGTCAGTGGCATTTACCGGCATTGATCATATTGGCGTAGATGCTTGTAAGGATAAGAATGTGATGATCTGTAACAGTGCGGGCTATTCCAATGAAACGGTAGCTGAGCTGATTATCGGAATGACCATCAGCGCACTGAGAAATATGCCAAAAGCGAATACAGTGGTTCGTGAAGGAGGCACCAGTGCTGGAAATGGTGGTCGTGAAATCGCTGGGCGAACCGTAGGAATTATTGGACTTGGTAAAATTGGTTTAAGGACCGCGCAGCTCTTTCAAGCGTTTGGAGCTAAACTGATTGCCTATAATCGAAGTGTTTCGGAGGAAGCAATTAAGCTTGGTATTGAATATAAATCACTGGAGGAGGTATTGTCTGAAAGTGATATTGTATCCCTCAATATGCCATTGAACCCGCAAACAAGAGGGTTCCTAAGTGAGGATAAAATTGCACTAATGAAAAAAGATACTATATTCATTAACTGTGCAAGAGGACCGATTGTTGATAACGAAGCTCTGACGAGGGCTTTGAATGAAGATCGGCTTGGCTTTGCCTGTATTGATGTATTTGACATGGAGCCGCCGATTCCAACGGATTATCCGTTGCTTCATGCCAAGAATACATTATTAACACCCCATATCGCATTTATCTCAGATGAAGCGATGTTACGCAGAGCGAAGATTGTGTTTGATAATGTTTATGCTTATTTAGAGGGAAAGCCTGTCAATGTTTGTAGGTAGCAGAGACGAGATAGAAAAGTAATAAGTTAATTAGTTGAAAAGAGGAAGAATGCATAAAGCGATAGAATTATGCATTCTTTTTTAGTTACTAAAAGTAGTTGATATGCATGAATTGTACTAAGCTAATGAGATTTGTAATCAGAAGATAGAATAGTAACATTTACATGCTTATTTGAGGTCTAAGGATGATAAATAATGTTGAAAAATGAGCAGATTTGAATTAAAATATTTTTATAAGAATAGAATGTTTTGGCTGGCTAAAAAAGAAATGGTGAGTCTTAAACTAGGAGGTTAAACTTGAGAATCGCTATTTGTGAAGATGAACAGGAGCAACAAAAATTACTTGAAGAGATAATTCATTCATTAAACTTGGGCTTTGCATACGAAATTCATAAATTTTCATCTGGAGAAGACTTAGTTAGGGCTTACAAGAATAAAGAAAATTTTGCGATTATATTTATGGATATGCAGCTTGGAGGAATGAATGGTATTCGTGCGGTCGAAATTATAAAAACATATGATAAAAAAAGTATTATTATTATTGTAACATCAATTCTGGAGTATGCAATGGAGGGTTATCGGGTCAAAGCCTTTGACTTTGTATTGAAACCAGTTACAAAAGAGAAAATTAACCAGGTTTTTAATCGTGCAATGAAACAGTTGAAAAGCGGACAGACTCAAAACTTTATTATTGAGACAAGGGATAAGACAATTGCAGTTAAGTTGAGTGAAGTACTGTATCTTGAAAGCAGCAAAAGAAAAGTGAATGTGATATGTGAAAAGGAAACCTATTTAAGCAATATAAATATTACGGATGCCGAAAAGCAACTGGTAGATAGGGGATTTGCACGGATTAGTCGCTATTATTTGGTTAATTTAGGACACATAAAAGAAATAGGAAGTAAAAATGTAATATTACAGAATGGGGAATCTTTGATAATCGGTGAAAAAATCAGAGAACAGCTTAAGACAAAATATTTAGAGTACCGCATGGAGGAAGCACTATGAATGACATGATATTTAATCTGATTATGACAATAAACAATTTAGTGGGAATTTATGTCACAATACGACTATACCAAGGAATTTTTAAGAAGCAAAAGATATCTAGAAATCGTCAGTTCGTATCCATGCTATTTGTGCTGTTAATATTTACAATACTGAATATCATAAATAATGCGATTGATATTGGTATATTTATTGCATTTATACTGTATTTTTTAATTGCCCTATTAATGTATCAAGGAAAAATCCATATTAAAATAATAGCCAGTATTTTTGTTGTTATCTTTTCCATGGTAACGGAACTATTGACGGCTCTTGCATTCATACCGATTTTCGGGGTGCAAATAGAAAGTATTCGGGAGAATATGCTTTTATTATTCCTTGGCGGAATGATATCTAAGCTATTGCTCTTATTAATATTTGAAATTATTTCAAGAATTATATCCAGGAAGGCATCTATGGTTTCAACAAGTTCTTGGCTCTTAATTATCACAATACCAGCAATTAGTCTCTATCTGGCAGTGGGAAGTGTATATCAGGAGGTCATTGCAAATGAGTTTTCACTACGATCCGTACTTCTCTCAATAGCAATATTATATATTAACTTGATAGCCTTCTATCTCTTTGATCGAATTGTACAACAGATTCATGAAAACAATCAAAGAAAATTCCACGAAGAGCAATTGCTGATGCAGCAAAGGCAATACCAAAGCATTCTATCAGGATATGAGCAAGTGAAAAAAGTAAGACATGATATGAAAAATCATATGGTAATTATAGAAAGTTTTTTGGAAAACCAGAAATATGTTGACGCATCCAGGTATTTGGAACAATTGCATGGAGATTTAAATGCTCCAGTTAAAGAAGTTATCTCAGGAAATGTTGTTGTAGATGCATTAATAAATCATAGGAAAAAGGAAAATACAAATCGCCAGATACAGCTCTGTTCAGATATTAAGATACCCGGGAATTTTGAAATTTTGGATGATATGGACTTGTGTATCGTACTAGGGAATGCCTTGGATAATGCTTATGAAGCCTGTGATAGAATTATCGATTCAAATCAGCAAAAAGATATACAGCTAGTCATGAAATATGATGAAGGAACCCTTTTCATTCAGTTGAGTAATCCATATAATGTGGATTCAATTCGGAGTACCTCTGGAAGATTTACCACCTCAAAGGAAGAGGTAAATATGCATGGTATCGGCATGAATAACATTGAAGCAGTGGTAGAAAAATACAATGGTATATTGAAAGCTGAGCCTGGGAAGGAATCTTTTGAATTAAATATTATGATTCCGGATCGGGTGCCAATGGCAGTTTAAAACAAAATATGACCTCTTAAGAGGGTTTTCGTTACATTTCGAGGGTGTTTCGTTACATATCTATTGAAAAAATATGATAAGATGCTATATTGAAGGAAGAGTTAAGCGGTACAAAAGACGCAGCTACTTCGGATCATATAGCATCTTTTTTATGTTTTATCTCCCATTAGAAGTATGGAACATGCTAGGAGGAAATGATGATTTTTTGGTTCAAGATATTACTTACAATATTTTTTGTAGCGATATCGGCTTTATATTTCTTAATAGTCCTAATAAAGAAATCTGATCGATTGAAATGGAATATTATTATATTCTGTGGATTGGTGATGGTTTTAGGGTGGACAACTTTTGAAGTATGGCAATGTTGAGTTAAAGTCAAGGGGTGATTGCAATGAGTAATCGACTTGCGGATAGCATAACATTTTACTTGGTGCGAAAGAACATCATTAAGAAGGAAGAGTATGAAGTCTATCGGTATGGAGTAAAACATATTATTATTAATGTTATTATGTTAACCGTAATTTTTGTCATTGCATTGATGTTTCATCAGTGGGTGGAGTCGATTTCTTTTTTTGTAGGGTTTATGCCGTTAAGGATAGTGGCAGGTGGATATCATGCATCCACACCTCAAAGATGCAATCAGTTATCCTTGTTAATCTTTGTTAATAATTTGATTTTAATAGATTTCATTAACACATATATAATTATAATCCTTCCTTATTCTATTGTTATTTGTATTTTTATTGCTATCACGGTGTTTCTTCTAGCACCGGTAGATCATAAAAATAGAACCTTGCATGGACATGAATTAATGAGAGCCAGAAGAACAAGTAGATGGTTGGTTTGTTGCTTGACATTATTAATATGCGGAATGTTTTATTTTGACTTTCTACCTAAATTTGCACTTGGAATTATGGCAGGAGCATATACAGCAGCCGTATTTTTGATAATTGGCAGGCGGAGAATGAACGGAGGTAAAAATTATGAAATGGGTAGTGAAAAAATTCAGTAGTTCATTTGCAGTTTTAGTACTAATCGTTGCAGTTGCCGCATCCAGTAATTTTAGCTTGATTTTTTATCAGGATGAAGCACCGGAGGCATTAAGAAAATAGGGTTGGAGCTGGTCAGTGGGATTAGCACGTAATGTGAACGCCAAGCATAATTATTTACATTACGAGTAAAAGGTTTGGCAATTAAATAACGCTTATCGTCTATGTTGGATTGGGGATAAAATATACTGTAGTTGCCGTGAATGCGGCGACTGCAGTATATTTTTGTTATTATTCACCAAATAAATGAATACACATAGACATGAAATTTCCTCCTTGTTTGCATTTGACATAATAACCTATAAAATAATCAAAAATGGGACTATTTTGCATATTTACAAAAATTATGACAAATGAGATAATAGATATTATTGATTAAGGGAGTGTTGAAATTGAAGAAGTGGAAAGATTGTTTTAAGGTCACTGTCCTGTTTGTAGCAGCATTGCTGCTGATGATTCTGTTCCCACATACAGCGTATGCGGATGAAGGAAAATACACTTACAGTACATATCAAGATGGGATTACAATTACGAGTTATGAAGGCGAGGAAAGTGACTTGGTAATACCGAATCAAATAGATGGTGAGTCGGTATTAGGGATTGATGAAAATGCGTTTGGTGGATTAACAACACTAAAAAGCGTCGTAATTCCTGAAACAGTCATTTCTATAGGTGAAAATGCTTTCAGTGATTGTACATATCTAACCGAGGTAAAATTTTTAGGAAATGCACCTGTGATTAGTGAACAGAATTTCCAAAACTGTGCTGCAGATTTAAAATTTTATTACTATTCCGACAAAACAGGATTTGGGGATACGTTAAATGGATATCCTACGGTATCCATTGTAGCGGTGAAAGGAATAGAGATTAATAAAACTACAGCAGAACTGCCAGTAGGGGGAACCCTAACTTTAATAGCTAGTTTAAAACCAGCTGATGTGACAAATCCAAAGGTTATTTGGACAAGTAGTAATCCAAAGGTTGCAACAGTGGATGAGGCTGGTAAAGTGGTAACGATTGGAGCCGGTAATGTTATTATTACAGCTACGTCGGAAGATGGTGGTTTTAGTGCAACTTGTAACATTAATGTAGCAGGATTACCACAAGTGCCCACAGGTGAGTATGCAAATGCATTGAATACGAATTCAGTAAAAGTTTTTTGGAGCAATGCATCAAGTGCAATCGGATATGAGGTTTATCGCTCTAATACAGTGAATGGAAAATATTCAAAGATATCGACCGTTCAAAAGACGGAATTCACTGATCAGAAGTTGAAACTTGGAACAGTATATTATTATAAAATACGTTCTTACAGAATAATTTCAGATAAGAAAGTATACAGTGAATATACTCCTGTGATATCAATAAAAACCTTGGACAATTCCATCGGATCCAAGTTGTTTCTTTATATGTCTGTTTTAAATAACCGAAATAGTGTATTTGATAAAGCGGTAAAGCTTCATCATGGAGACCCGAACAATACATGTGCTATTACGGTAAGTGAAGCCTTTCGAAGAATTGGTATGGATATCCCTACACAAACAGCCAGAACCGAACAGGTTGAGAGAAACCTCAAAGCCAGAGGGTGGAAGAGGGAAATGAACCTAAAGCTTTTGCAACCTGGAGATATTTGTTTTACCACGGATGCAAAAGGTAATTTGACAGGGGGACATTCTACACACACCTTTATATTCATGAGTTGGGCAAATAAAGAAAAGACACTCATGAATATTTGTGATAACCAGGCAAATAGATATGGTGGTTATGTATATCATACCAGAACAATCTTTAAATCAAAACTAACCGATGCTACTGCATTCTTTTATCACACAGATCAAACAAATCTGTCCATAATTCTAAAGCTATCAAATACTTTAAAAGTAAAAGCACTAGATTATAACAAGATACAGATATCCTGGGGAAGTGCAGTAAATGCGTATGGCTATAAGGTTTATAGAGCAACATCAAAGTATGGTACCTATAAAGAAATCGCTTCTACTCGCAGCAATACATATACAGATAAAGCTGCTGACACCGGTAAAACCTATTACTACAAGGTTAGGGCATATAGTACTGCGGATATCTTGACCGTATATGGCAATTATACCAGTATATATTCCGCAAAAACAAAGTTGGAAGCACCAGTTGTAAAAAGTTCTTCCACTGTGAAAAAGAAAATCACTTTATCATGGGCTAAGGTAAGTGGAGCAAGCGGTTATGAAGTATATAGGGCTACTTCCAAGAACGGAAAATATTCAAAAAGACTCACTAGCACAAACACAACATATTCTAATACCGGATTAGTGAGTAACAAGATTTATTACTATAAGGTAAGAGCTTATCGTACTATAGGAAAAACAAAAGTTTACAGCTCCTATTACAATGTAACTATAAAAAGCAAATAATAAAAAAGAGGTATTTCCAAAGTCTTTAAGTCTTTGGAGATACCTCTTTCATTTATTCAGACAGATAGATTGATTATCAACGCATACTGCATAGCAATTATGCATTATAACTCATCGGACAATATTTGATAAATTGGTGCACCCTCACAGTGTGAAGGGATACGTGTACCTAGCAGAACGGATATAGTAGGTGTTACATCCACTTGACGAATGATGCGCTCGGTCAAATGATTCTTTTTTATACCTTGCCCAGCCGCAATAAATATGGGTGAAACTGAGGTGTTAAAATATCCTTGTGCAGTTGTTAACCCATCACCATGCAGACGATTAAAGCCCTCTTCGATGGTGAAGAAAATATCACCGCACTCAGGACCGTTTGTCCCTAGCAGTACAGCATCCTTGTTACGAAGGGCGATTCCTACCACGCGTTTTCCTGTAGAGGAATCTCTGTAATTATACAAATCAGATATGATTTGCTCCTCTAATGCGTATTTATCCTTGGGATCAACAATACCAAACTTATCTCGTCCCTTGAGATTAACATAAATGTAGTTGCTTCGAATCTGAATTGCTCTTGTTTTCTCCCAATCGATTTCGTCTATGTTGTTACCGTCCACATCTTTCTTTAATACGGTATAACCAAGCTCCTCCATGACTCCGGTGTTAACACCTGCGTATTCGCCTAAGATGGGCGGTACATTTTCACCCACGAGCAAGCCGTGGTCTGAAACAATTAAGATGGTTACTCCTTGATCAAGATAATGCAGGAAACGGCCTAAATATCGATCGGTTTGGATATAAAAGCGTTCAATCAACTCTTGATAAACTGCTTCGTCGGTATGATTCCAGGGTTCCAAGGTTTTACCCAGGTGCCAAATCTGATGACCGGCACAATCTACATTGTGCAAATGGCTAAAGATGACATCATAACCTTCTTTATCGAATAAGTAAGTAAGACAATCTGCCTGCCACTGGCTATAAATATCCCAGGATGGCTCAAAAACCTGGTCAACTAAATCGGATTCTTCACCACCAATAAGACTAACGGGGGGAATATGACCCACGTTTTGAATTACTTTCTCATGAAGAGAAGTGGGGTGCCATAGGGTATTATTGGTGGTATCAAGGGCATTACTAATCCAAAGGCGAAGGTTCTTGCCATCGTTACTCAATTCCAGTATTTTATAAGAGCGGCAACAGGGCTTTGATACTCCTCTTTTAGTAGCCTCATCTATGATGCCGGATACCATAGTTCCTTTCTCAAGTATTGCAAAGGGTTCGGATTCATTCTTGGTACGATATAGGTAGATGTTGTCGTATATACCTAGTTCATTCTTTATAATCAGACCGAAGCGCCTCTCGGTTCCACCTGAGATTAGGAAAGAAAATTCAAGAGAATTTGTTGGTGCGTTCAACCAATTACTGGCAGGTTGTATGGGAGAATAGATGGTATCGTATGCTACTTTTGCACCAATCATCATTTCGGTATCTTCCAGAGTTTTTATATAGGTTCTGATTTCACCGCCTTTTCGGGCTTCGTCACCCCACCATAATTCCATCATTTCATCCTCTGAATCATTGCTTTCCTGTAATAATTCCTGGATGTCTGTTATATTACATCCGACTCCGGCGGCCTTTTGGGTATGGGGAATAAACTTTTCTTTACGGAAATCAGAGGAGGCATAAATAATCTTTTCCCAATCCATTTGTGCAATTCCCATATTAACTGATCCGGGCTGTGTACCGTCTACTACATCGAGCAAAGGGCTGTTTGAGGTTGGAGGCCACGCTGATCCGGGCCAATGCCACACCAATGTTTTCAGGTCCTTCTCAACGGTTGTATTCCATATCTGTTCTGCCAAGCAATTTCTTGAGTCCATATTATAAACAACCGCATCCAAATTATCAGGGGATTGACGCCAATAGCAGGTGATTCCGTGAGTTCCGGGGTATGCACCAGTAGCAAGAGTGGTCCAGCAGGGAGGAGTAATGGTAGGATGGGCACCAAGCATATTTAAATCATCTCGGGAGGAACCTTGTTCCAGATATTTTTTTATGTTAGGGAGTCTACCTTCATTTAGTAATCGTTTTGTGATAACGGGATCCATTCCGTCAATGCCGAGAACGATTAGTTTATTTGTTCGTGAGTTTCGATTCATGACATACGTCCTTTCCATGTGAAATCATACAATACATATTTGTTTTATATAATATACTTATACGCCGCCGATGAATAGAGTAAAATAAGGGTATGGGATATCGAAAAATCCGATACATAATATCTAAGAATTTTTATGAATCTGCTTGACGAGGACAAAATAAGTATAGTATTATTCATATTATTCATATATGAAATATATGAATATAAAAAGGGAGTAAATTATGAAATTTGAGCAGTTATATCATTTTCGGGAAGCAGTAAAGTATCATTCCATATCTGTTGCGGCAGAAAAGAATTACATGTCCCAATCATCTGTCAGCTATTCAATATTGAAACTGGAAAAGGAATTAGGGATTGATCTCTTAAGAAGGAATAATGCAGGGGTAACGCCAACAACTATTGGTGAATTGATTCTTCAAAAGACGGAAGATATCTTTAAGTCGATGGATGACATATTTGAAATAGCGAAGGAACAACGTGCTTTTGGAGAAGTAAATATAAGCTGTATTCCGTGTATCTGTGATTGGATTATACCGAATACTCTGCAAGTTCTTAAGGAAAAAACAGCAGATATTTTATTATCCGTATCAACTGCCGAAAGTACTCAAATTGCTCACAATGTATCCTCTGGTATATCAGGATTTGGGATTTTAATTCATTATGATGGACTTGAGCATAATACGGATTTGAATTATACACCTCTTTTTATGGATGAGTATTTATTGTATGTGGGCAAAGAATCGCCTTATTGGGAGAAAGAGAGCATTACTTATGAGGAATTTTTGCAGCAGCCCTATATCGCTTACCGGGATGAATTTAAAAAACATAACGGTGGGTTATCCTCGATTTTTGAAACCTCACAGCGGCCTAATATTATTTTTCGTACGGATGATTTGGATTCCATCAAGAGCATGATTACACAAAATAACTATGTTGCCTTTTTTCCAAAGTCAATGTCGAAGTATGATGTGTATGTTCAAAGTGGTCATATTAAAAGAATAACCATATCGGATAAAAACCTGGAGTTTGAGGTCGGTTATGTAGAAAGTCAAAAATACAAGGTGAAGAAAGTTGATAAAATAGTGTTATCAGTGATTAAAGATTCTGTACAGCAATTAATCAGAGAACAGAGTAATTGATCGTTTCAAGAAAACCCTTCGGTAAGGAAAGATAGGAAACTATGCGTTTGCTTTCGTATGAATAAATTCAATACCCCATATGTACCGAAAGAGGGTTGCATATTGTATAGAAATCAGTTAGAGTGTGTTTCATGATATCATACTTTACATACATACAAACTATGAAATAGAAAGGGGTGAACCATGAAAGGTAAAAAGATAAACTCATTTATCAGTATCACGACCGGTTTGGTTATATTGGTTTTATGGACAGTTCTGACTTGGAACGACAGGATAACTGCTATTGTTTTTCCGTCTCCACAACGGGTATGGAGCAGTTTTGTCAATCTATTGCACAGTGGTTATAAGGGTTATACGTTGTGGGAACATATGACAGCAAGTTTAAGAAGATTATTCATTGCATTCATCTTTGCAGTAATAACAGCAATACCACTTGGACTGTTTAGCGGTTACTCTGAAAAGATTCGAGCTATCCTAGAGCCAATCATAGCATTTATTAGACCACTGCCGCCTCTCGGTTACTATACAATTATTATTTTATGGATGGGAATTGGCGACAGTTCAAAGATTTTACTTTTATACCTAGGTGCGTTTGCTCCAATATATCTATCCTGTGTGGCAGGAGTTACGAAGGTAAAGGCGGATTATATTAATAGGGCAAGAACCTTAGGGGCAAATAAGTTGCAGGTATTCTTTTTTGTCATCTTACCCGCTTCCCTGCCTGACATTTTTGTTGGACTTAGGAATGCCATGAGCACAGCATATGCGACCTCAGTTGCGGCTGAAATGGTAGCAGCGGTTTCTGGTATAGGTTGGATGGTACTAGATGCGAGTAAATACCTTCGCAGTGATGTGATATTCATAGGAATTATCATTATGGGTATTACCGGTATTATATTGGATAAAGTGTTGTTGTTTCTGGAACATAAAATCGTGTTCTGGAGAGGGAAGAATTAATAGTCAGAAAAAGAGCAAACACATAAAAAGGAGGATTATAAATATGAAATCTATGAAGAAATTAATTGCAATCGGACTTTTATTAACCTTAGGACTTGTTGCAACAGCTTGCAGTACGAAGAATAATGCAGAAGATACAAAAGCAACCCCTACAAGTAAGCCAACACAAGCAGCGGATAGTAACAAGGAAGAACTTCCTTCCGTTGTAAATATTGGTGTAATAGCGGGTGGACCGGAATCAGCCATCTTAGTACAAGAAAAATATTTGGAACAGTTGGGCGTTAAAGCAAATGTCGTACAATACAATGCAGGCACAGATATTAATAATGCAATTGTATCAGGTGATGTGGATGTGGCATGCTTCGGTTCTTCTCCGATTGCACTTGGTATTGCCAATGGAATCGGTTACAAAGCGGTTTTTGTAAGTTATCTGGAAGGTGGAAATATAGAGGCGTTGGTAGCCAAAAAAGCACTTGGTGCAAGTAAGGTAGCGGATTTAAAGGGAAAAACAATTGCGGCACCTTTTGGAACGACCTCTCATTACGCATTGCTAAATGCGCTTAAATTAGGAGGTCTGGCACCGGCAGATGTCAAGATTTTGGATATGGGTGGCCAGGATATTGCGGCAGCTTGGGCAAGAGGTGATATCGATGGAGCATATATCTGGAGTCCGGCATTGGATGAATGCTTAAAGAATGATGGAGCAATCATTACAAATGATGGTGATCTTGCAAAGCAGGGTGTAACAATTCCTGAAATTGCAGTTGCAAGAACGGAATTCGCAAAACAGTATCCTTCCGTTGTAACAGCATATGTAAAAGCTTTAATTAAAGTAAATGATCTTGTGAAGTCAAATCCTGATCAGGTAACCAAGGATGTAGCGGCTTGGGAAGGAATTACTGAAGAAAATGCCAAAGGGCAAGTAAGTGATAATATCTGGGTATCTGGTAAGGATCAACTTACTTCAGACTATTTAGGAAGCACCGGTAGCATTGGCAAAGTGGCGGATACGCTTAAGACCATAGCGGATTTTCATGCAGAACAAGGTAATCTTTCCGCATCACCGGAATTATCTAAAATTCAGGAGGCTATTGATCCTTCCTTTGTAGAAGAAGCTTTAAAATAGACTTAAAAGGGAAGAGAGCTTAAATATTAAAAGGATGAGCTGCCATGAAGATAGAGGATTTTTATGAAACAAATAACGAACTGATTTCAATAGAGAATGTTTCACTGGTGTATGATAAAAAGCCCGGAGCAGTACCGGCGATTTCGGATATCAATATTAATATCTATCCCGGAGAGTTTGTTTGTGTAATGGGACCAAGTGGTTGTGGAAAAAGCACAATTTTAAATATCCTGGCCGGCTTTATAACCCAAACTAGCGGAAGTGTTAAATTGAAACAGAGGGAGATAAAGGGTATTGACTCGGATCGTGGTGTGGTATTTCAGCAGCCTCCGCTATTTGAGTGGTTCTCTGTAAGAAAAAATATTGCCTTTGGTCCTAGAATGAAAAAGAAACCGAAGGAAATTATACGCAAGGATGTGGAAGACTATCTGGAGAAGGTTGGTTTAACCGAGTTTGCAGATAAGAAGGTCTATGAATTGTCAGGAGGCATGAAACAGAGAGCAGCTATTGCAAGTGCACTAATCAATAACCCTGAGATTCTATTAATGGATGAACCCTTTGGAGCATTGGACGCATTAACAAGAGAGCAAATGCAGGATATGATTCGTAAAATATGGTGGAATACCGGTAAGACGATTTTGTTCATCACCCATGATGTAGATGAAGCACTGTTGCTTGGTACCAGAATATTGGTTATGTCAAAGCATCCTGGAAAGATTATAGCGGATATTTCTTCTGATTTTACAAAGTCTTATGTAATAGACAATTCGGATGATATAAGATATACAGAGGTCTTTCATAAAAAGAGAAATTATATATTGGAATTGATTAATCAGAAAAGACACTAACAATATCGCAAATATTAACGAACTCCTTATCCACGATAGTATAAAATTATTAATAAAAAGGTATTAACTAAGTTTCTTGGTTGATACCTTTTTTTGTCGTCAAGATGAATTTATGATACAATTAACTTGTACAATAAGGATATACTGTTCTATACTATGCTTTTGATTTGATAGGGACGGAGGAAAAAGCAATGCAGTACCGAATATTAATAGTTGAGGATGAGAAGGCAATTTCATCGTTATTGAAGATAAGTCTTTCCTCATCGGGATATGTCTGTGAGACCGCATTAGATGGAATGGAGGCTGCGGATTTATTGGAAAAGAATCAATATGATTTAGTTTTACTTGATATCATGTTGCCAAAGGTGAATGGATATGAACTGATGGAATACATTCGCCCTTTGAATATACCGGTTATCTTTTTGACGGCGAAAGGAAAAGTAGAAGAAAAGGTTAAAGGCTTAAGGCTTGGTGCAGAAGATTACATGACCAAACCCTTTGAAATTCTGGAGTTGCAAGCTAGAGTGGAAACGGTTCTCAGGCGCTTCCATAGAATGGAGGAGGAGTATGTGGTGGGAGATGTTAAGGTTAACACTCTTACTTATAAAGTGTACAGAGGAGAGCAGGAAGTAAGTTTAACCCAAAAAGAATTTCATATATTAATCTTATTTATAGAAAATAGAAATATCGCGCTGTTTCGCGAGCAGATTTATGAGCGAGTGTGGGGTGGTGAATATAGTGGTGACAGCCGAACAGTCGATCTTCATGTCCAACGATTAAAAAAGAAGCTGGGTTGGGACAAGGAGATAACATCGGTTCATAAGGTCGGATATCGACTGGAGGTATAAATGAAATTTACATGGAAGATATTTTTGAGCACCCTGTTAATTGTTTTGATTAGCTTGAGTGCAGGTGGAACGTTAATCATCTCTGTATCATTTCAAAATAATTTGCAAAATGAGATATTAAGAATGCGCAAAGAAAATCGGATGATGGGTATGGAGATTGCATCGCTTATGATGATAAATAGCCACAACACCTATCAGGACGAGGATAGTGCAATGAAGGCAGCACTTGATATACTGGGAGATAGCTGGACTTCGGATGGAAAAGAATATCAGATTTTATCAACGGACTATCAGGTAATCGGTGGGAATATATCGGAAGAAATTGTATTTGAACATGCCATTTCGGATAAGCATTTTACTTATGCAATTATAAAGTCACAAGAACAATACTATATTCAAACAGCAACTATGGTCAATACAGATAATGGACATATGACGATTCTCAGCAGATATGATATTACTCAGATTTTTCAAAATAGAAAGGATCAAACGGATACCTTCTGTAAGGTGATGTTTTTGATTGGGGGATTTGGCGCAATTCTCAATGCCGGATTGGCAGTATGGCTGACCAGACCCATATTTCTATTGACGAAAGCGTCAAAAAGTTTGAGTGAAGGGCATATGAAAGCAAGGGTAAAAACGTATTCCAGAGATGAAATTGGATTGCTGTCTGCCCATTTTAATAAGATGGCAGATGCGTTGGAAGAAAAGATGAACCAGCTGGAGGATGCAGCCAGAAGACAGGAAGATTTTGTGGGGAGCTTTACTCATGAAATTAAGACTCCCTTAACCTCAATTATCGGATATGCGGATCTTTTAAGATCGCATTATCTGGATGAAAATATTCACTTTGAGGCTGCCAATTATATCTTCCACGAGGGAAAAAGGTTGGAAAACCTATCATTAAAGCTATTGGAATTTTTCGTGGAGGACAATCAAGAGCCGGAACTTAAAACCATGTTTCTCCATGTAGTCATGGAAGAGGTGCTAAATTCCATTAATCCTCAACTTCAAAAGAAGAAGATTAACTTAATCAATGAAGTGGGAGAGCAAGTCATTACGGTGAATAAAGATCTTATCAAGATTGTTATCTTAAATTTGCTTGATAATGCTCGAAAGGCGGTAAAAGAAGAGGGTACAATTTGGATCTCTTCGGGGATTCGCAGAGGAAGGGTATTTCTTTCTATCGGTGATAACGGAAGAGGTATTCCAAAGCAGGATTTGAGTAAAATAACGGAAGCTTTCTATATGGTAGATAAATCGCGCTCAAGGAATGAAGGAGGAGCGGGGTTAGGGTTATCAATTTGTGCAAGGATTATGCAAATTCATAAAGGTGAAATACTGTTTGAAAGTGAATTAGAAGTGGGGACAACGGTAACCTTGTTATTTCCTCAGATAGTCAAGGAGGTGGAGTGATGGTAAGAATATTTAAAATCATCCTTGTGGTTTTGGGAGTAGTAATACTCATCCTGCTGATAACTGCTATACCGTTTGTGACTTCCTCCTTTCAAGACAGCAATATTCTAAATAAAGAAATTCAGATCAGTGATACGCCGATTGTTGTGAAATCACACACAGACGAACCTGACATAAGCATGGATGATAAAATACTTATGGCTTGGAATAAGAATTTGACAGAACAGTTTAACCTTAAAACTGGTCGTTTGCTAACAGAGGAACAGGCGAAAGAGATATGCCAACAAGAACTTGAAAAGATCACACCGGTAGATGGGATTGCTTTTCCAAGTTTGGAGAACTATAGCCTTCATCCTGTATTGTTTATTAATATCGATGATCCAACAATTACTATGGTGGTTTGGAGTGGTATGGTGAAATTAAATGGATTAATATATGAATGGTATCTTGAAGAAGAAAGTAAGAAAATTATATATATTCAAGGGTTGAATTTTAATCAGGATATCAAGAAATTTTCCCAGTTGGAACAAAATTGGAAGGATTATATAACGAGTCAATAATACAACATCATATTGTTACAACATTGGTACAAGTATGATACAAAAATGATGCAAGTTAAGAGTAATATATTAGTATGCCTTTATATATTCTGGATTATTGGGTAGGTAGGCTGTGCTATAGAACGTATTTATGTAGGGCTTTAAATGGATGTTTTGAGGATTTTGCGTATAAAAACCCTACATTTTGGGAAGAATGCAGAGGCTATGGATTCAAGCTGCTTCTCAACTATCTATAACTTTACAAAAGTGAAGGCGACAAGGAACGGAACATAATATTACAAGAATTTATACAATACCGGTTTGGTAATAGGGATTGCTTTTAGGATAGGCGTAGTATATAATTACAAATAATAGTAATATAATGAATAAATACAATAATACTCCTTAATTAGAATATTATTGTAGCTGTAACTTAGTTATAAAAGGTAAATAAATTACGGCTTTAATTTAAGAAAGGCAGGGTTGTTTTTATGAAAAACCTTGGGATTATTGGTGGTCTTGGACCAATGGCAACAGTATATTTTATGGAGTTAATTATAAAAATGACTGATGTTAAGAGGGATCAGGAACATATTAGGATATATCTCCAAAGTATACCGGACACACCGGATCGTACCGCATACATATGCGGTGAGAGTGAAGAGAACCCGCTGCCAAGTTTTGTCCGTGCTGGAAAGAGCCTTGAGGCTCAAGGAGCAGACTTTATAACCATACCGTGTGTTACTGCACAATACTTTTATCAGGAGTTATCAGATCAATTACATATTCCGGTAATTCACTTGATAACAGGTCTTGTGAATGAGATAAAAGAGAATAAGGTACATAAAGTAGGAATATTGGCAACAAACGGAACGATAAAGTCTAAAATTCTTCAAGATCAATTGGCAGCAGGAGGGATTGAAACTGTAATTCCCGATAATGATGATCAGACTTCCATAATGGACATCATTTATAACCAGATTAAGGCGGGAAAGAAAGCGGATATGGCACAATTTCATCATATTATGGATGGTCTTAAAAAGAAGGGGGCGGAAAAAATAATCCTGGGCTGTACAGAGCTATCGTTAATTAAGAGGGATTGCAATGTGGGCGAGGATTGTATTGATGTGTTGGATGTACTTGCAAAGAATGCAGTTTTATATAGCGGTGCACCGTTAAAGAAGGAATATCTCTCACTTATATAAGTGACAAATTAAGATAAGACAAATAAATTGATAGAAATAATTCTAGAGAGGACAATATGCAAACAAACGTATTAGAGTATTTAGAACATACAATTAATAGAGTTCCAAACAAAGTGGCATTTGCGGACGATAAGACAGAAATTACATTCCAGCAATTTTATGATGGATGCAGGGCAATAGGTAGCTATTTTGCGAATGAAAATATTTACAAAGAGCCGGTTTTAATATTCATGGATAAAACGCCACATACATTAGTTGCCTTCTTCGGAACAATCTATGGTGGCAATTATTATGTTCCCATTGATGAAGAGATGCCACAAAGAAGAGTGGAATTAATTATCGAAAACACAAGAGCAAGAGTGTTTATCTGTACGGCAGATACAGCCAAAAAGGTTGAACAGTTTGGCTTTCAGGGGAAAGTATTATTGTTTGAAGAGTTGATTCAGACTAAGATAGAACAGCAAAAGCTTGATGTAGTTCGGGCGCAGTCAATTGATACGGATCCACTTTATGTATTATTTACCTCTGGTTCTACGGGTATCCCAAAAGGGGTGGTTGGACATCACAGGGGAGTAATAGACTATATAGAGAATCTCTCCGAAGTGTTGGAATTTAATGAGAATACGGTTTTTGGCAATCAGTCACCATTATATTTTGATGCCTGTATGAAAGAAATCTATCCAACTATGAAATACGGTGCAACAACCTACCTGATTCCAAAGCAATTATTTATGTTCCCGGTAAAATTAGTGGAATTCATGAATGAAAAGCAAATTAACACGGTATGTTGGGTGGTTTCAGCCTTAACTATGATATCAACCTTTGGTACCTTTGATATTGTGAAGCCGGAGTATCTTCATACAATAGCATTCGGTTCTGAAGTATTTCCAATTAAGCAATATAATATATGGAAGAGAACGCTCCCGAGTGCCTCCTTTACGAACTTATATGGTCCTACGGAAGCAACCGGAATGAGCTGTTATTACAAGCTGGATCGTGAATTTGAGGCCGATGAGGTAATTCCAATTGGACAACCTTTCCATAATACACAGATTCTTTTGATTAGTGAGGATGGAAAGGCAGTGCCGAAGGGTGAAGTGGGGGAAATTTGTATTCGTGGTACCTGCTTAACCCATGGATATTACGCAAATGAAGAAAAAACAAAGGAAGCATTTACACAAAACCCGTTAAATCCTTTTTATCCGGATCTGATCTATCGTACTGGAGATTTAGGAAAATACAATGATGAGAATCAACTGATATTTATATCAAGAAAAGATTATCAGATTAAGCATATGGGTCATCGTATTGAACTGGGTGAAATTGAAGCAAATGTTACACTGGAGGATCGTGTAAGAGCAGCCTGCTGTATTTTTATTAAGGAAACCAGTAAGATTGCGCTGTTTTATGTAGGCGATATCACAAAGAAGGAGCTTTCCATTTTCCTCAAAGAAAAGCTTCCAAGATATATGTTGCCTAATACGATTATTCAGATGGATATGCTGCCATTAACACCAAACGGTAAAATGAACCGTATTGAGATGGAGAACATTTATAAGAAAGAAAAGGAGAAAAAATAATGGATAAGATACTTGAAATTTTAGAGGAACTGCATTCTGATATTGATTTTATGAAAGAGGATAAACTGGTTGATCATAAGGTGTTGGATTCCTTTGACCTTGTAACTCTGGTATCAGAACTCTGCGAAGCATTTGATATAGAAATTACCGCGAAAGACTTTGTACCTGAAAACTTTAACTCAGTAAAATCCATGCACTTAATGGTAGAAAGATTAATGGAAGAATAGAGCTATGTTATTTACATCATATAACTTTGTCGGGTTTTTAATTATCCTTATTACACTTTATTACATCATTCCCAAGAGATACCAATGGATTTTGCTCTTGGCAGGCAGTTACCTGTTTTATTTTTTTGCAGGAGCCTTTTACCCTTTGTTTCTCTTTTTTACTTCTCTTACTACATATTTGGTGGCGAGAAAGATGGATGGCATCAAGGAGAAACAAAAGGAATATATCGCAGCACATAGCGGCGAACTAACACGCGACCAAAGAAAAGAATACAATAAGCAGATGAAAAATAAGCGCAAGAACTGGATGATTGTGTGCTTATTGATTAATTTCGGAATTCTGGCGTTCCTTAAGTATACCAATTTTGCAATTGATAATATTAATTCCTTATTGGGAACTCTTAATTCCACAAAAGAATTTGATACACTTGATATCATCCTGCCCATGGGAATTTCATTCTATACATTCCAGTCCATGGCATATTTGATTGATGTATATTGGGAAAAGGTATCCGCGCAGAAGAACTTTTTTAGATATGCATTATTTGTATCCTTTTTCCCTCAGTTAATTCAAGGACCAATCAGCAGATATAATGATTTATCAAAGAGCTTGTATGAAAAGCATTCCTTTGATTGGACTAATTTTAAAAACGGTCTCACTAGGGTGCTTTGGGGTTATTTCAAGAAGTTAATTATTGCAGATCGTATTGTTGCGGCTGTTCGATCTTTGATTGAATCTCCGGATTATTATAGCGGTGCTTTTGTGGTATTGTTAATCGTCTTCTATGGCATTGAATTATATGCTGACTTTACCGGTGGAATTGACATTACAATTGGTATTGCCCAGATGCTTGGTATAAAAGTAGCGGAGAACTTTGAACGTCCATTCTTCTCTAAGAATATTGCGGAGTACTGGAGAAGATGGCATATTACTATGGGAACCTGGTTTAAGGATTATGTATTTTATCCACTAAGTATCAGCGGTACCATGAAGAAAATAACTAGTTTTAGCAAGAATCGTTTTGGTAAGGGTGCAGCAAAAAGAGTTCCCATTTATATTGCAACCATGATAACTTGGTTTGCAACGGGTATTTGGCATGGAGCCAACTGGAATTTCATAGTATGGGGTTTGATGAACGGTGTGGTAATTTTAGTATCACAGGAGTTTTCTCCGCTTTATGAGAAGTTCCATAACCGTTTCCCGAAGCTTGTAAAGTCTAGACCATATGATGCTTTTCAGGTGCTTCGAACCTTTTTATTGATGGGTTCCTTGCGTTTGTTTGACTGTTACCGCGATGTCAAGACATCCTTTTATATGTTCTTTACCATGTTCACACAGTTTAATCCCTTTGTTATTACAAAGAAGGAACTGTTGGATCTTGGATTAACCATGACTGATTACGCTATCGTCTTTTTTGGAGTGCTGGTTATGTTTACCGTCAGCATGTTGGGCAGAAGTGGAAGCGTTCGGGCTAAATTAAACAACAAGCCGTACGTTCTTCGCTATGCAATCTATGTGTGCCTGATTTATGCCGTTCTGTTGTTTGGGGCATATAGTATCGGCTATGACGCAACGCAGTTTATTTACAATCAATTTTAACATAGCATAGACAAAAGATTGGAGTTATATATGAAGAAGATTATACGGAGATTGATCGTGGTCGCACTATGTGTTTTGGCTTTCTTCCTGATTCAAAGACTGGTGATGCCAAAGTACATGGACGATGTTTTGGAAGGATCATTCATCGAGGAATATTATTCAGAAACAACAAACCATGATGTGGTTTTTATAGGCGATTGTGAGCTTTATGAGAACTTTAGCCCGATTACCCTTTGGGAGGATTATGGTATTACTAGCTATATCAGAGGTAGTGCTCAGCAGCTTATATGGCAATCCTATTATCTGTTAGAAGATACGTTAAGAAAAGAAAAGCCTAAGGCGGTTGTATTTAATGTGTTATCATTAAAATATAATGAACCCCAGAGGGAAGAGTACAATCGTATGACCATTGATGGAATGCAGTGGTCTATGGCCAAAGTCAATGATATTAAGGCTTCAATGACAGAGGGTGAAAATTTCTTGGATTATGTTTTTCCATTTCTAAGATACCATAGCAGAATTACCCAGTTAACAGATAGTGATATGAAATATTATCTCAAAAAGCGCAAAGTTACCAATAATGGGTATTATATGCGTGTAGATGTTGCACCTGTTACTGGAGATGTGGAAGATATTCCTCCAAAGTCCTATGAATTTGGTGATAATGCCTGGAAGTATATGGACAAAATCGTCAATTTGTGCAAGGAGAAGGGGATTCAATTGATACTTGTGAAGGCACCCAGCCTTTCACCGGTTTGGTATGATGAATACGAGAAACAAATAGTTGATTATGCAGCAGAGAAAAATTTACCATATATTAATTATCTAAAGCTTGTAGATGAAATACCGATTGATTTCAGTAAAGATACCTATGATGAAGGACTTCATATGAATTTATCCGGAGCGGAGAAACTCTCAAAGCATTTAGGAGGAGTATTACAGAAGGATTATCAACTGGCAGATCATAGAGGTGAGAAAAAACTTGATAAAGTTTGGACTAAAAAAGTAAACTTTTATAACGATATGAAACAGGCACAACACGATGAACTAGAAAAGTACGGTTACCTGAAAAGCTTTGGTGGAGAAGCCACCGATGATGAAAAGGGTAAGTAAAAGAAAGGAAGGAGAAAAATATGAATTTTAAAAGAATGTTTGGAATTACTATTACCGTTCTTGCGATGACATTAATGGTGGCGTGTTCCGGTAAGAGCACAACAACCGGATCGAAAGATTTTGATTTTGAATATAAGGGCGAAACGGTTACAATCGATAGTGAGGCGAAGAAATTGTTGGAGGCAGCTGGTACTCCGGATGATACAAAAAAGACTGCAAGCTGTGCTTATGATGGATATGACAGAACTTATGTATACAAGGGTGTTACTATTACAACCTATTCAAAAACTAAGGATGGGGAAGAGTACATCAATGGCATTACATTAACAGATCCCAGTGTAGCAACAAAAGAGGATATAAAAATCGGAAGCTCGGATAAAGAGGTATTTAAAGCATACGGCGATGAAAAGGGTAAATTCGGAGTTTATACTTATACAAAAGGCAAATCAAAGCTGGTAATCGAATTGGATGATTCGAATAAAGTTAGCAGTGTTCAGTATATGGCAAAGTAGAAATGAGTTATAGCACATAAATAAGCATTGTTTCATGTCAAAGTTTATGTGAACAAATCATGGAAAGGAAAGTATAAAGCGTTTGATTATACGTTAGTAAAAACTTATGAAAATTAGAAAATGGGCGGTATTTGCACTGGTAGTCATAGTAGGTGTTATATTGTATCTTAGTGGTGCATTTGCCAAAATAACAGACAAAAATGATGGGAAATCACCGGAAAACTCTCCAACAGCAACTGTAGAACCTACAAAAGCAGGCGATGCAGATAATACAAAGGAACCTACGAAGGAAGCGGAACCTACTAAGGAAGGTGAACCTACGAAGAGCGCAAACTCAGGCGATACAACTCCTCCTGTCATAAGCGGTATGGTTGGGGAAGGCAGTTATTTCGGAGATTCCGTGTTTATGGTTGTTTACCCAGATAAGGAATATGATTTTTCTGAATATGTAAAAGTAAAAGATGACAGTGGTGAAGAGGTTAAGCTTGATGTAAATACTGACCAAGTTGATTATACAAAGGAAGGCGTATATGAAGTAACCTTTACCGCGACAGATAGTTCTGGAAATACCTCTGAGGCAGTTGCAAAAGTTGAGGTTAGACTCCCGAAGAAAATTGATCAGATGGCGGATGAACTATTAAGTGAAATCGTAAATGACTCCATGAGTGATGAAGAAAAAGCGAAAGCAATTTATGTCTATATCAGAAAGAACATTGCCTATGTGGATAATTATGATGAGACAGACTGGGAAAAAGCAGCAGAGTATGGCATGAAGTATAATGGTGGAGATTGCTTCGCATATTATTCTGTATCCAAAGTCCTTCTTACCAGAGCGGGCATCCCTAATCTGATGGTAACTAGATACAAAGGTGAAGGTCATCACTGGTGGAATCTGGTATTTGTGGATGGAGGATGGTATCATTTCGATTCCACACCAAGAAGCAAACAGGCAACCTTCTGTTTGGTAACAAGCAAACAGTTGGAGGAGTATTCGAAGAAAGCAGGCAATACGCATATTTGGGATGTTCCAAAATACCCCAAAACTGCTACCAAAGCGATTAGTGAAGTAAAAATGGGAGCAAGATATTAATAGCGACTAAAATATTACGGTTTTTCTAGTACTTGTGAAAACAGGAATGGTCAAACGGTAGCATAAAAAACGGCGGTTGTAAACATGCATTCAGTGCGGATGCGTTACAACTGCCGTTTTGTATGTGTTGTAGTATGCAATAGAGATATGGGGTCATTCTGTCATATCAATTAAGAAGTGTAGGTTGTCTTGAATTCAGTAGGTGTGCAGCCCTTTATAATTTTAAACATTCGAATAAATGCAGATAAGCTGCTAAATCCACATCTAAGTGCCGCATCAGTAATCGTGAGATTCTTATCAATCAATAACTTTTCAGCAGTTTCAATTCGTTTAATATTCAGATATTTATAGAAAGAGATATTAGTGAATTGTTTAAAGAGCCGGCTGAAATGATATTTGCTGAAACCGGACAGATTAGCAACATCATCTAAAGTTAAATCATCGGTACAATGATCATTAATATAGGTACAGATGGACAAAAACCGCTCTGTATATTCTTGATGCTTAATAGCACTACTGTTTAAAAGTCGGGTGTCAGGAGAATAACTTCTGCCAACTAGAACAAAAATTTCGATCAGTTTCGCATAAATTGAGGCCTCACTTAATGGTGCTTCGCTAAAATATTCATCCGCAATCTCAATCATCAATTGATAAATCTTCTCATGTGTTTCAGGTGACTGCTCTGATGTGACAAGTAGAGCTGGAGAAATGTAGGAAAGAGTCGATTCAAGATCTTTTATACCATGTAATAAGGTAAAATCAGCTTGAAAAATCAGCCTTCTTCCCGGAGATGCGTCCATAGAATGAACAATACCAGGATTGATAATCAGTAAATCACCTTCCCGCAAGGCGTACTTTACTTTGCAGCAATTTACATGATATGTATTACTGATTGGCATTATGATTTCTAGTGGTGCATGCCAATGAGCTGGATATTCCTCGTAGTCTTCATTCTCATAAAGACGTATATTTGTATTTGGTTTAAAATTAACAGTTTCTTGTATTCCACGAAGATTTTCTATCATAAGCCGCTTCCTTTGCAAAATCGTTAACAGGATACATTGTAGGAAAATTACAATTGATGTTACTTAACATCTTATTATAATGCTGTAAAAAAATCAATACTTGACATAAGTATGTTTCTATAGTAAATGGACATATTAATAACGATAAAGACAAAAGTTACTGATTTTATTATAGATATTATTCCGGAATAGTTAATATTACTAGTAAGCCATAGCAATTTTTTTGTGCTGTGGAGATTGAAATGCGATAAACCATTGCTTTCTTCATTGATTCAGAAGGAGGCTATCGTTATGATTTCTATATTTCCCTGCTATTTATATGGGGTTTTTCATAAAAATAACGAATGAAATTTATCGTGTTTAAGTGAATATATTCAAAAACGTAACAAATAAATGCATAGCACACCTACTAATATATATATATTTTATATATATTTCACAAAAGAAATGATAAAATAGCAATTTTTGATAATAGAATAGCAATATATGAGGAGCCTGTCATGAAAAAATTTGTTAAAATTCACTTGTATGGTAAACATACAAAATTAGAGGAGGGTAATATATGAAACGATTTATGGCTTTACTTCTTACTTCCGTTCTTGTAGTATCTACTTTACTTACAGGTTGCGGCAAGAAAGGCGACGACACAAAGACAACACCAGCTCCTACACAATCAGCTGGCGCAACTGCTACTACTGCACCGACACAACCTGCAGTCGTACAAGTTACTGATGATCCTGCAGTTAAAGTAATCAACATCATGAGCTTTACAAAAGAAGTTCCTGATATGTTGACCAAGTACAAAGAACTTCACAGTGATTTTAAGTATGAAGTTAAAACTCAGATAGTATCTACTACAGATGGTTTATATCAGCCTGCATTGGATACAGCTCTTTCATCAGGTGGAGACGCTACTCCTGATATCTACACAGCTGAGGCAGCTTTCGTATTAAAGTATACTCAGGGTGAAGGTGCTAAGTACGCAGCTCCTTATGTTGATCTTGGTATTGATGTTGAAAAGCTCACCAAAGAAGCTGATATCGCTAAGTACACCATTGATATGGGTACTAACACAGACGGTAAATTAGTAGGTCTTGGATATCAGGCAACTGGTGGTGCATTCATCTATCGTCGTTCTATCGCTACAGCTACATGGGGTACAGACGATCCTACACAGATCAAAGATAAGATTGGTCCCGGATGGGATAAATTCTTTGCAGCAGCAAAAGATTTAAAAGCTAAGGGTTATGCAATTGTATCCGGTGATGGAGATATCTGGCATGCATTCGAAAACAGCTCTGACAAGGGTTGGTTAGTTGATGGTAAGCTTCATATCGATCCTAAGCGTGAGCAGTTCTTAGATTATGCAAAAGAGCTTAAAGACAACGGTTACAGCAACAATACTACCGACTGGACAGATGCTTGGTATGCTGATATGACTAAAACAGCTAAAACTCAGGTATTTGGTTTCTTTGGTCCTGCATGGTTAATCAATTATGTACTTGCAGATCATAGCGGCGGTAAGAAGATTGGCGAAGGCACATACGGCGATTGGGCTGCTTGTGAACCTACAATCGGTTTCATGTGGGGTGGCACATGGATTCTTGGTAACAAAGATACAAAGATTAAGAAAACAGTTGGCGATATCATCTCTTGGATCACACTTGATTCTTCCGATACTGGTCTTCAGTACTTCTGGGCTAACGGAACACTTAACGGTCCTGGCGGAACAAAGGATACTGTAGCTTCCGGTACTGTAATGTCCAAGTCTGATGGTAAACTTGATTTCTTAAACGGACAGAATATGTTTGAAGTATTCGTACCTGCTGGTAAGAACGCAAGAGGAGATAACAAGACTCCACTTGATGAGTCTATCAACAAGGCATTCCGTGATCAGGTTAACGTTTACACAGCTGGTAAGAAGTCTAAAGAGCAAGCAATTGCAGACTTTAAGCAGACTGTAGCTGATACCTTAGATATTGAAGCAGAATAATTAAGTTTCTTAATGGGGGCGGGCGTGCCTTATCGGCCGCTCCCATAATATATGTACATTGATTTTATTTTTTAATGATTATTAAGGGGCTTCAAATGCATCGCATTTGAGCATATTTTTTATCCATATAATGTGACTGGTTTGGTTATAAAGATACAAAGGCTTATATGGATCACTCTACAAGAGGTAGATATTATTTATAGTTTCCGGAGGTGGCTCTTATGCGACGTAAAAGAATTAGTTACGCAAAATATGGATACATCTTTTGCATACCTTTCGTGCTTGCGTTTATATTTTTTATGTTATACCCTGTGTTTTATACGACATTTATCGGATTTACCGATTTAAAGGGTCTGGGAAAAACAGATTTCAAGGTTCTTGATGAACCTCTTAAGAATTTTAGAATGATTTTAAATAATCCTTTATTTAAGACTTCATTAACAAATACCTTATATATTTGGATAGTAAACTTTGTTCCTCAGATTGTTTTAGCACTCTTACTTACTGCTTGGTTTACAAGCCACAGAAACAAAATCAAGGGACAAGGCGCATTTAAAGTTATATTCTATATGCCGAATATTATTACCGCTGCAACAATTGCTATTTTATTTAACTCCTTGTTCGGATATCCGATTGGCCCTGTGAATGACTTATTAAAAATGTTCGGATTTATCAATGAACCAATAAATTTCGCCGTGGATAAGGGAATATCCCAGGGTGTAGTTGCATTTATCCAATTTTGGATGTGGTATGGATATACAATGATCGTTCTTATTTCAGGTGTATTAGGTATGAATCCTGAATTGTTTGAAGCATCTGATATTGATGGTGCGAACGGTATTCAGACATTTTTCTTTGTAACGTTACCGAATCTTAGAACAATTTTATTGTTTACATTAATTACAAGTATGATCGGTGGTTTACAGATGTTTGATATACCGAAATTATATTTGATGGGTGGACCGGATAATGCGACAACCACTACCAGTGTGTTTATCTTTAATCAGGCATTCTGGGGTAGCTACTTATATAATCGTGCAGCTGCAGCAAGTATGATTTTATTCTTAATTATTTCTGTGTTATCAGGTATCATATTCTACTTAATGCGTGATAAATATGCAGCTGAGCAGAAAAAGGCTATCAAGAAGCTTGAAAAAGCGCAAAGATTGGCTAATAAAGCATCGAAGGAGGTAGCATAATGAAACAAAATAATAAAGTGGGAAGATATACCTTTAAGACAATTGTATATGTTGTTTGTATTTTCTTGGCGATTTTAAGTATCCTTCCGTTTTGGGTAATGTTTGTAAATGCTACACGTAGCACAGTTGAGATTCAGAATTCATCAATCTCATTGATTCCTTCTCATTTTTTATTTAATAACGCGAAGGTAATCAGTGGTAAAGGTTTTAATCCAATGGTTGGTTTTGTGAACTCTATGATTATTTCCACTGGTGCAACCGCATGTGCAGTTTATTTCTCATCCTTAACCGCTTATGCACTTGTTGTATATGATTGGAGATTACGTCAGCCTTTCTTTACATTTATTATGGCTGTTATGATGATCCCTTCACAGGTAGTTAGTATTGGTTTCTATCAGTTTATGTTTAAGATTCACATGACTGATAATTTCCTTCCATTAATTTTGCCTGCAATCGCAGCGCCAGCAACAGTATTCTTTATGAGACAGTATCTTCTTGCCTCTTTGCAGATTGATATTGTTAATTCATCAAGAATTGATGGTGCAGGTGAGTTTAGAACCTTTAACAGCATTATCCTTCCGATTATGAAACCGGCTATTGCTACTCAGGCTATCTTTACCTTTGTATCAAGCTGGAATAACCTTTTCATGCCGATGATTTTATTATCAGACAAAGATAAGTATACCATGCCAATCATGGTAAGCTTACTGCGTGGTGATATTTATAAGACAGAACTTGGTTCTGTATACTTAGGCTTATCACTTACTGTATTACCGTTATTTGTTGTGTACTTCTTACTTTCCAAGTACATTATCGCCGGTGTTGCATTAGGTGGCGTAAAGGAATAATTTTTACTTTTCATTGTTACTGTAATTATACTAAAATTAATATCTGACAAGGGAAACAACATGAATAGAGAAGACGCGAAAAAAAAGGCAAGAGAGCTAGTTTCGAAAATGACATTGGAGGAAAAAGCTTCTCAGCTAAAGTATGATGCTCCGTCCATTAAACGATTAGGAATTCCTGATTATAATTGGTGGAGCGAAGCGCTTCACGGTGTTGCCCGAGCAGGAGTTGCTATAAGCTTTCCACAGGCAATAGGCATGGCGGCTACTTTCGATGATTCGTTATTGAAAGAAATCGCTGATGCCATTGCTACGGAGGGCAGAGCAAAATATAATGAATACAGCAAGCATAATGACCGGGATATATACAAAGGACTTACCTTTTGGTCTCCCAATGTTAATATATTCCGTGATCCCAGATGGGGAAGAGGACATGAAACCTATGGTGAAGATCCTTTTCTAACTAGCCGTTTGGGATTTGCTTTTGTAAAAGGCTTACAAGGAGATGGCGAATACCTTAAGACAGCGGCATGTGCAAAACATTTTGCAGTACATTCCGGTCCGGAGGCTGATCGCCACTCCTTTAATGCTATTGCGACCAAAAAAGATATGTATGAAACCTACCTTCCTGCATTTAAAACACTTGTGGAGGATGCTAAGGTGGAATCAGTAATGGGAGCATACAATCGCACAAATGGAGAGCCTTGCTGTGGTAGTACAACTCTTATTCAGGACATTTTACGTGGAGATTGGAAATTTGACGGTCACTTTGTATCCGATTGCTGGGCATTGAAAGATTTTCATATGCACCATGGAGTGACGAGTACAGCAGAAGAATCTGCTGCAATGGCCATAAAGGCAGGCTGTGACTTGAATTGTGGTAATGTCTATCTGTACCTACTGAAGGCATGCCAGGATGGCTTGATTACAGAAGAAGATATCACAAGAGCTGCAGAGCGTTTGTTCACCACACGCTTTTTGTTAGGTTGCTTTGAAGAAACAGAGTATGATAAGATTCCTTATGAAGTGATTGAATGTAAGGAACATTTGAAACTTGCTGATCAGGCTACCGAAAAGAGCTTAGTATTATTAAAAAATAATGGAATTCTTCCATTACAGAAAGATAAAATTAAAACTATCGGTGTTATCGGACCAAATGCAAATAGCAGAGCTGCTTTAGTCGGTAACTATTATGGAACTTCCTCGGAGTACATTACTATTCTTGAAGGTATAAAAAAAGAAGCTGGAGAAGAGATAAGAATTCTCTATTCAGACGGCTGTCATTTATATAAGGAAAAAACAGAACATTTGGCGTGGGATAATGATAGAATCAGTGAAGCTATTATTGTTGCCGAACACAGTGATGTAGTTGTTCTATGTCTAGGTCTTGACGAAACTTTAGAAGGAGAAGAGGGTGACCAGGGTAATAATTATGCTTCCGGTGACAAGAATGATCTTCAACTTCCAAAAGTTCAGAGAACTTTATTAGAGGCGGTAGTAAGTACCGGTAAACCAGTTGTTCTATGTGTTAGTGTGGGTAGTGCTATGGATTTAAATTATGCCCAGGAGCATAATGATGCAATTCTTTTAACCTGGTATCCAGGGGCAAGAGGAGGAGCTCAAATTGCTAAGGCATTATTTGGTGAAAGTTCTCCCTCCGGTAAATTGCCAATTACATTCTATAAGGATATTAATGAACTTCCTCTCTTCACGGATTACACCATGAAGGGAAGAACCTATCGATATATGGAGAGTGATGCTTTATATCCTTTTGGATATGGGTTAACTTATGGTAACTGTAACGTTCAAAGTGCTATTTATAAGGATGGTATGGTTATTGCTGACCTTGTTAACGATGGTGATATTGATACGGACGATGTGCTTCAAGTATATATAAAGAATGAAGATTCCTTATATTCAGTGAGAAACCACAGTCTATGTGCATTTCTTAGAGTGAATTTGAAAAAGAAGGAAGAAAAGCAGGTTGTGTTATCAATACCTGAAGAAGCTTTCCTTGCAGTTAATGAAGAAGGTGAATTTGTCAAGGATGGTACCAATTACAAATTATTTGTTGGATTTGGGCAGCCTGATGATAGAACCTGTCAACTTACTGGGAAGAGTAGTATAGAGATTTGTTTAACAAAATAAGGATTGATTTGCAAAGAAGTATTAAAGAGATGACTTTTTTAATACTTCTTTATTCTTTGTGATTTTTAGTAAGTAAATATAATGATAAGAGAAGAAGTTTACAAATAGTAAACGATATTTGAACCAGAAAATTGATATTAAAAAATATATCGTAAGAAATTTGTGGATGATGAATAATATCAGTAAATATGTGGCATGTATAAACGGAGGTATTGAATCGAAATATAGTGATTTATTCTTTGAATGTTGAATCTTTGTAACGAAACTATAAGGGGACTGAATTATGGAATGAATTGCTTCTGATTTACGGTGATCGTGTGCCTCCACGAATATTATTTTTCGAGGGATTCACTTAAGTTTTGACAAATACTTCAGAAGCATTTATAATGATGGGTAAGTGTAGTCACTATGATTTGAGTATGTATTCAAATAAATATTTTTAACGGAGGATATGAAAATGGCATTAGTATCAGCAAAAGAAATGCTTACAAAGGCAAAACAAGGAAAATATGCAGTTGGACAGTTTAATATTAACAACCTAGAATGGACAAAAGCAGTTTTATCCGCAGCAGAAGAGATGAAGGCACCCGTAATTCTTGGTGTTTCAGAAGGCGCAGGAAAATATATGGGCGGTTATAAGACCGTTGTTGGTATGGTAAATGGTTTGTTAGAAGGACTTAAAATTACTGTACCGGTAGCTCTTCACTTAGATCATGGTAGCTATGAAGGTTCTTTAGCTTGTATCGAAGCAGGTTTTTCATCTGTAATGTTTGATGGTTCCCATTACCCGATTGAAGAGAACATTGCTAAAACAACTGAATTAGTAGCTATCTGTGAAAGCAAAGGTCTTTCTATTGAAGCAGAAGTTGGTTCCATTGGTGGTGAAGAAGATGGTGTTGTAGGTGCAGGTGAGTGTGCTGATCCGAATGAATGTAAGGCAATCGCAGATCTTGGTGTAACAATGCTTGCAGCAGGTATCGGCAATATTCACGGTAAATATCCTGAAAACTGGCCTGGACTTAGCTTTGAAACCTTGGATGCAGTTCAGCAGAAAACTGGTGAAATGCCTTTAGTTCTTCACGGTGGTACCGGTATTCCTGAGGAAATGATTAAGAAAGCAATCTCCCTTGGTGTTGCTAAAATCAATGTTAACACAGAATGCCAGTTAGCATTCCAGGAAGCTACTCGTAAGTATATCGAGGAAGGCAAGGACTTATCAGGAAAAGGCTTTGACCCTCGTAAATTATTAGCACCTGGTACAGAGGCTATTAAGGCAACAGTAAAAGAGAAAATAGAATTATTCGGATCAGTTGGTAAAGCATAATCGATAGGATGACCAACTAATAATAAGTGTAACAACATAATTTGAGATCCAAATTGAAGGAGTTTTTGTATAGCCATAGGGTTAACTTACAGAGGCTCCTTTTTTTTAGCAAAATTAAATTAGTAAATTATACCATATTAATTCTTATAGTGTGATAAGGTGTTCTTATGTACGTTAAGATAGTATAAAGATAGCGTTAATATCGCGAGAAGCTTTTTGCTTTTTATAGTATTTTATTTGTTGATAATGTATAATATATAAATAATTCATTGATATTTTTAACGATAATCATGAGTTTGTTTTTTTTATAATTTTGGTTATGGACATAATATAGAATGAGGTATATTATAAAAAAATAAATGCATGGATTACTAAAAAATTCTATTTGTCAATCCATAACACCACCAATTAAATATTCATTCCTTGGTGGGATTGAATGAAATTTTGAGACAAGGAGGTGGAAAATAAAAATGGCAGAAAAGTTAACGGAGGAGTTGCAAAGCAAAATAGAGTTTTACGCTTTTGGTGTAATTCCGGTTAGAAATTCAACTATAGTTACTTGGGGCATCATGGCAGTTATCATGATACTTACGCTAATCTTCGTACGTAATTTGAAGTTGGTTCCCACAAAGAGACAGGTTGTTATTGAATCATTAGTGAAATTTATTCATGATTTTATATATGACTTAGTGGGAAAAGAAGGAAAGAGATATATCCCATATCTTGGTACGGTTTTAATCTATCTAGCTATTTCAAATACAGTTGGGTTATTTGGTTTCAAGCCGCCAACAAAAGATTTGAATGTTACTGCGGGGCTGGCTTTAATGAGTATTATACTAATCGAATATTCCGGTATTCACGAAAAAAAGGTTTCAGGATACTTAAAAAGCTTTCTGCATCCAACTCCAATCATGTTACCTTTTAATATTCTAGAGATTGCAATACGACCTTTAGCATTATGTATGCGTCTCTTTGGTAATATCTTTGGAGGCTTCATCGTAATGGAGTTAATAAAAATTATGCTTTTCCAAGGAGTTGTACCCGTACCATTTAGTTTCTATTTCGATATTTTCGATGGATTACTACAAGCGTACATTTTCGTATTTTTAACTTCATTATTTATGCAGGAAAAATTAGAACACTAAAGTTACAGTAAGATTAATTCAGATAGGAGAGATTTTATATGTCAGCATTAATAGGAATTGGAGCAGGTATCGCAGTACTTACAGGTATCGGCGCAGGTATTGGTATTGGTATTGCAACAGCCGGAGCATCACAGGCAATCGCTAGACAGCCGGAAGCAAAGGGTGATATTAACAGAACTTTGATCTTAGGATGTGCGTTAGCAGAGGCTACTGCTATTTATGGTTTGGTAATCGCGTTTTTAGTAATCTTTTTAGTAAAATAATAGGATAAGGAGAGAAAAGTATGTCAGCATTAATTGGAATTGGAGCAGGTATAGCAGTTTTAACAGGTATTGGAGCAGGTATCGGTATTGGTATTGCAACAGCAGGTGCATCTGAAGCGATTGCAAGACAGCCGGAAGCCAAAGGTGATATCAACAGAACATTAATCTTAGGCTGTGCACTTGCGGAGGCAACTGCTATCTATGGTTTGGTTATCGCGTTCCTAGTAATCTTTTTAGTAAAATAACCTTTAGGAGGGATTATATTGATTAATTTAGATTCTGGCATTATTTGGTCAGTAGTAAATATCGTAGTTTTGTTCCTTTTCCTTGGGAAGTTTTTGTTCAAGCCTGTAATGGGTATTATTGAAAAAAGAGAAGCCACAATCACAGCTTCCATAGAAGACGCTAATAATATTAAGGCAGAAGCAGCTCAGTTAAAAAATGAGTATGAAATTGAATTAAAAAATGCCGGTGTTGAAGCAGCTTCCATCATCAAGGAGGCTCGTGAACGAGGAGAATTGGAATACAATAAAAAGCTGGAGCTTTCCAAGGCAGATGCTGCCCAGGTGATGGCTGAAGCAAACAAATTAATCGAATTAGAGAAAAAGAAGGCCATGGAAAGTGCCCAGGCAGAAATTGCTGGTATTGCTATGCTGGCAGCTGCAAAAGTGATTGGAAAGAATGTGGATAATGAAACCAATCAGCAACTTCTTGGTGACTTCTTGAATGAAGTAGGTGCGGCAAAATGATTTCACAGCGATCATTAACATATGCAAAGATTTTATTTTCTATGAATTTGAGTGAGGATTCCATTCATCAGATGAAACAACTGATGACAGGAAGTCATGAACTGATAGACGCTTTAAGTAATCCCGCGGTAAAACAACAGGAAAAGGCAGCTGTAATTGATGCATTGTTTGATGCTGAGGTTACTAGCTTTCTCAAAGTAATCTGCGAAAATAACGTGGTAAGCTTGTTTGCACAAATCATGGAAGCTTTTGATGGTTTGGTATTAGATCAGAAAAATATAATAAGAGCAAAGTTTGCTTATGCATTTAAGCCCAGCGATGAAGAAATTGAGCATATTAAAACAATGATATGCGCGAAATATAAGAAATCAGGAGTACTTCTTGATATGGAACAGGATGACTCCTTAATCGGTGGTTATGTTTTGACAGTTGGCAATATGGAATATAACAAAAGTATTAAGGGAGCCCTATCAGATATGCAAAAAGCTCTTATTAGGAGGTGAAGTGTTTGAGTAACATTAAACAAAATGATATAATTTCCGTTTTAAAAAGTGAAATCGAAAATTATGATATAAAGACTACTGTAAATGAGACTGGAACCGTAATTAGCATTGGTGATGGTATCGCTAATGTCTACGGACTTGATAATGCAATGTACGGTGAGCTGGTTGAATTTGAGACAGGCGTTCGTGGTATTGTACAGAACTTGTCAATGAAAACAATTGGGTGCGTTTTATTAGGCTCAGACTACGGACTTACAGAGGGATCAAAGGTTGTAAGAACGGGTAAAAAGGCTGGTGTACCGGTATCCGACCAATTAATAGGCAGAGTAGTCAATGCACTTGGTGCTCCAATCGATGGTAAAGGTGTAATTGAAGCTACAGATTTTTATCCCATTGAAAATGTTGCACCCGGTGTATGTACAAGAAAGCCGGTAACTGTTCCGCTTCAAACAGGTATCTTATCAATTGACTCCATGTTCCCTATCGGTAGAGGTCAGCGTGAGTTGATCATTGGTGACCGTCAGACAGGTAAAACTGCAATTGCAATTGATACAATACTCAATCAAAAGGGACAGGATGTTATCTGTATCTATGTAGCGATTGGTCAAAAGGCTTCGACAGTAGCTAAGATTGTTAATACTTTGTCAAAGCATAATGCGATGGAATACTCTATTGTTGTATCCTCTTCTGCAAGTGATCTTGCACCGTTACAATATATTGCTCCTTACGCAGGTACTGCTATGGCGGAATATTTCATGAGTCAAGGTAAAGATGTATTAATCGTGTATGATGATTTATCAAAGCATGCGGTTGCTTATCGTACTATGTCCCTGTTGCTTGAGAGATCCCCGGGTCGTGAAGCATACCCTGGTGATGTATTCTATTTACATTCCAGATTGTTAGAGCGCTCCTGCCGTTTAGAGGATGAATTCGGAGGCGGTTCCATTACTGCATTACCGATTATTGAAACTTTAGCAGGCGATGTTGCAGCTTATATTCCTACTAATGTAATCTCTATCACAGATGGTCAGATTTTCCTTGAAAGTGAATTATTCTTCGCCGGTATCAGACCAGCTGTTAATGTAGGTCTTAGTGTATCCCGTGTAGGTGGTGCTGCTCAGACTAAGGCAATGAAGAAAGCTGCGGGAAGTCTTCGTATTGATCTTGCACAGTATAGAGAAATGGAAGTATTCACACAGTTTAGCTCCGATCTTGATAAAGCTACCAAGGACTTATTAGATCATGGTAAACATTTGATTGAGTTATTAAAACAACCTTTGTCCAGACCGCTAGCATTGCATGAACAGGTTATTCTTTTGGTAGTGGCGAATAATAAATTATTCAACGATGTTCCGCTTAAAGATATGAAGAACTTCAAGAGTGATTTGATGGACTTCTTCGCAGCAAAATACAGCAATATCATAGAAGAAATTGAAACAAAGAAGGCCTTAACCGATGAACTGATTGTACAGATCGTTAATGCAGCCAAGGAATTCAAGAGATAATTAAGTAAGTAGCTTGCAAGGTGAAGAACATCGTTTCTAGTAGAAAATTTATGTAGAAAGGATGGCTCTTCACTGTAATAATGAAATGCCGTTTATCGGCATGATGGAGGTAACTATGGCGAATACAAGAGAAATCCGCTCAAGAATAAAGAGTATTCAGGATATCATGAAAATCACAAATGCCATGTATCTGATCTCCTCTTCTAAGTTAAAAAAGGCGAAGAAAAGTCTTGCAGCAACAAAACCATATTTTGAAGCTCTTCAGGCTACTATTTCTGATATTTTGGTTCGTGTACCTCAGATTAGTTCCGAGTACTTTAACCTTCGTGATGAGATTGAACCCTCAAACCGTAAGATTGGATTCTTAGTTGTGACAGCCGATAAGGGTTTGGCAGGTGCTTATAATCATAACGTGATTAAAAGAGCAGAAGAAGAGATGAAGAAGCTTGGCGGACAAAATAAGCTTTTTGTAATTGGTCAAGTCGGAAGACAGTATTTTAGCCGCAAAGGCTATTCCATTCACGAGGATTTTCTATATACTGCTCAAAATCCGAATTTATATCGCGCAGGGGATATTGCCAGAGAGCTGATTGATTTATACAAAGCAAGAGAATTGGATGACGTTTATGTTGTTTATACCAAAATGATTACAGCTATGAAATCAGAGGTACAGCTAGATAAGCTTTTGCCACTTGAGAGAAAGGAATTTGAGCAAAGAACCAGCGGATATCTGCAAGCGAACTTTGATCCTTCTCCTGAGGCCGTAATGAAACAATTGGTGCCGAACAGTATCAAAGGATTACTATTCGGTGTGTTGGTAGAAGCCTTTTCCAGTGAGCAAAATGCAAGAATGACTGCAATGGAGGCTGCAACAAAAAGTGCCAAGGATATGTTGAAAAGCTTGGGCTTACAATATAATAGAGCAAGACAGGCAGCGATTACCCAAGAAATCACAGAAGTTGTCAGTGGTGCGAGAAGTCTGAAAAAATAAGGGAAGGAGATAAAATTCTATTCATGATTAGCAAATCATCTGATGATTTGCTCGTAAAACAGATTGCTTAGAATAAGATAAATGATATGGAAAAAGGTAAAGTTATACAAGTTTTAGGTCCTGTAGTGGATGTAGAGTTTGAAAGCGGAAAGCTTCCGAATATCAAGGATGCACTGGAAGTAACAAGAGAAGGCGAAAAGCTTGTTATGGAAGTTGCCAGCCACATAGGTAATAATATTGTTCGTTGTATCGTGTTAGCATCCAGTGAAGGTCTTGTAAAAGGAATGGAGGTTACTTCAACTGGTTCCTGTATCAAGGTTCCGGTAGGAAAGCAAACTCTTGGTAGAATGTTTAATGTACTTGGTGAAACCATCGATGATGGAGAACCGGTTGTAGGAGAGGAACAATGGAAGATTCACAGAAATCCTCCGTCCTTCGAAGATCAGAGTCCTGTTGTTGAGATTTTGGAAACAGGTATTAAGGTTATCGATTTATTAGCTCCCTACGCAAAGGGTGGTAAAATCGGTCTGTTCGGTGGTGCAGGTGTTGGTAAGACCGTATTAATTCAGGAGTTAATTCGTAATATCGCTACTGAGCATGGTGGATATTCCATATTCACCGGTGTTGGTGAGCGTTCCAGAGAGGGTAATGACCTTTGGAGAGATATGAAGGACTCCGGCGTTATCAATAAAACCGCCTTAGTGTTTGGTCAGATGAATGAGCCCCCGGGTTCCCGTATGAGAGTTGCTCAGACAGGACTTACTATGGCGGAATATTTCAGAGATAAAGAAAATCAGGACGTGTTATTATTTATTGATAACATCTTCCGTTTTGTACAGGCAGGTTCAGAGGTTTCAGCGCTTCTTGGACGTATGCCTTCTGCAGTTGGTTATCAGCCTACTCTTGCCAATGAAGTAGGTGAATTACAGGAAAGAATTACATCCACCAAAAACGGTTCCATTACTTCCGTTCAGGCGGTATATGTACCTGCGGATGACTTAACTGACCCTGCTCCGGCAAATACCTTCGCGCATCTTGATGCAACAACCGTATTAAACCGTAAGATTGTTGAGCAAGGTATCTACCCTGCTGTAGACCCACTGGAATCCACATCCAGAATTCTGGAGCCTGATGTAGTGGGTGAAGAGCATTATGAAGTTGCAAGAAAGACTCAGGAGCTTTTACAAAAGTACAAAGAATTACAGGATATCATCGCAATTCTTGGTATGGAGGAACTTGATGAGCAGGATAAATTAGCAGTTTACCGTGCTAGAAAGATTCAAAAATTCTTGTCCCAGCCCTTTAACGTAGCTGAGAATTTTACCGGTATTCCAGGTAAATATGTACCCTTAAGTGAAACCATTAAAGGCTTTAAAGCAATTATCAACGGTGATATGGATCAATATCCGGAACAGGCTTTCCTGAATGTAGGCACCATTGATGAAGCAGTTGAAAAAGCAAAGCTTATTGATGCGAAACTATAATTTTACCCTTTCGTAATTAAGAAGGAATAGGAGGAGCTATGGCTAAGTTATTTAAGCTGGAAATTATAGCGAGTGATCATCCTTTTTACAAAGGGGAGAGTGAGATGCTCGTCTTTCCCGGAATTGACGGTCAGCATGGTATTCTTGCTAGTCATGAACCCATGGTTACCTGTGTTAAGAACGGCGAAGTAAAGTTCCTTATCGATGGAGAATGGCAATACGCAGCAGTAAGTGAAGGCTTTGTGGAGATTACGCCGGAGCATGTGATATTACTCGCGGATACAATTGAAAAACCGGATGAAATTGATCTTCACCGTGCGGAGGAAGCAAGAATCCGTGCAGAAGAAAGGTTGCGCCAGCAATTGAGCAGGAAAGAGTATTATCAAACAGTAGCAGCGCTTAATCGTGCTATGACCCGTCTAAAGGTTAAAAGGAATCATACAAAATAAAGTATAAACAGGGGTCCGTTTAAAAGCGGTACCCCTATTATTCAATCAAGACCAGTCATAGTTTTATAACATATAAAGCTGATATCCTAAAAACAGGTTCTTGTTTTAACGTCTTATACAAATAAGTGATTTCACTTGTATTGGAAAAAATAAATATAAATTTCCAAAAAATACATAGAGCATTTTTGAATATTTTATCGTATAATAAGTATGTAATTAATTTAATAAATTCGTAACAAATAACCTACATACCAAAGCGTGTGGAAAATCAAGATTTTTCATACAGTAAATTTGTGTTAACACAAATTTAGAATGTATCGACAGAATGGAGATTGAAATGACGAAAATACATAAGCTGGGAGCATACTTATTAGTAGGAACACTTGCATTTGCAGGAAAGTCTGTAATTGCATATGCCGCAGAGGGGTCGGTCACGGAAGAACCGATTGCGGGCATTAATTTATCACTGGATGAATTGTTTACTAACTCCAGTGATGCAGACAAAGAAATAACAGAGTATTTTAAAGAAAATGTTCCATCGGAATACGCTAATCTGGCATTCGCCAAAGTTAGTAACTACGTAAATATACGAAGTGATGCCAATGAAAGCAGCGAAATCCTTGGAAAGCTGTACAATAATTGTGCAGCAACAATTATCGAAGAGAAAAACGGCTGGTATAAAATTCAGTCGGGGTCGGTAAAGGGATACATAAAAGGAGATTATCTGGTAACCGGTGAGGAAGCCGTCAAGGTGGCAAAAGCAGTCGGGAACCGAGTAATTACTGTAATGACCACAACCCTTAAAGTTAGAGAGAAGAATTCGCAGGATGCCAGAGTTGTTGACTTGGTTGGCGAAGGCGACAATTTTAAGGTTTTAGATGAAATGGATGGATGGGTAAAGATTTCTCTTGGAGGAAATGTGGTAGGTTATGTATCAACAGATTATGTTAAGGTTGATACGTTATATGAGGAAGCAGTTTCTCTTGAAGAAGAGCAGGAAAGTATTGCTGAGGAGCAAGCTGCGAACGAACAAGATGATGATAACCAGCAATCCTCAGGTAATCAAGGCACCAAAACACCTACAAAGAAACCAACTCCAACACCAACAAAGAAGCCAACACCTTCGAAACCATCTAGCAATACTCCTTCAAAAAATGATACACCTCCAAGTAGTTCAGGTACATCACTTGGTAAGGCAGTTGCTAATTATGCAGTAAAGTTCGTTGGAAATCCCTATGTTTGGGGAGGGACAAGCTTAACAAATGGAGCAGATTGTTCCGGATTTACGCAGTCAGTATATGCACATTTTGGTATCAGCATCCCGAGAACCTCTAGGACACAGGCAACAGGAGCAAGGAGTGTATCAATCAGCAAGCTTCAGGTTGGAGATTTGATCTTTTACGCGAAGAACGGAAGAATTAACCACGTTGCTATCTATATCGGCAATGGCAAGGTTGTTAGTGCAAGCAGTCCTTCAACGGGTATTAAAATAGCAAGATACAATTACAGAACACCAGTAAAAGCGGTTCGGTATATTAACTAATAAATAATGAATAAGGTGGGTCTGTTTATACTGTGGCAATGACAATTTGCTTAAAACAAATTGTGAATGAATACAGTGGAAAGACCCACCTTAATTAATAGTACAAAATAAGGGTGTTGCAAACTCCTATTTCATAAACCAGTAAGCATCAAATTGTTTATGGGAATAGGAGCTTGTAACACCCTTTTACTACGTATTGCATGACAAGCATAAATTATGGTTTTGTTAAACTGTTTTATAAAGTATCAATTTGCAACTGGATTGAATTACAAACAAGGATACTGCATTAATCATCACACATCGGTGATTTCATAATCCTATTATCTACGGAATTTTTTGAAAGATCTAAGGTTAGTAGCCCAAGTAAGCAGACGAACAATTAAGGTCAATATTAATATTACAACAAAGATGGATAACATACCTTTACCCATAATTTCTAAAGCATAGATAACTTCTTGTCTCATAAAATTCTCCCTTTCTTTACTTCGCCATGTTTTTAATAATTTCTAAAACAATATTAAGAACTACACCACCGGCTACAACAGAACCAATCTGTCCAGCTACGTTAGCACTGATTGCATGCATCAATAAATGGTTTGAAGGATCTTCTTTCAGACCCATCTTCTGAATAACACGAGCTGACATAGGGAATGCAGAAATTCCGGCTGCACCAACCATTGGATTGATTTTCTTCTTAGTAAATAAATTTAGTAACTTGGCGAATAACACACCGCCAATGGTATCAAATACAAAAGCGAATAAACCAAGACCCATAATCATTAAAGTCTTCCAGTTAACAAAAGCTTCCGCTTGCATGGTAAAAGAAATTGTGATACCAAGAAGAAGTGTAATAATATTGGCGAATACATTCTGAGCGGTATCGGATAAGCTTGTCAGAACCCCACATTCTCTTATTAAATTACCGAACATCAAAAACCCAACCAATGAAATAGACATGGGAGCAATTAATCCAGCAATAATCGTTACGATAATAGGGAACAGAAGCTTAGTTGCTTTTGTAACGGAATTAGGGTTGTACTCCATACGGATCATACGTTCCTTCTTCGTAGTAACTGCTTTAATCGCAAGTGGTTGAATAATTGGAACTAGAGCCATATAGGAATAGGCGGCGACCGCAATGGGTCCCATGTATTGCGAG
The DNA here is from genome assembly GCA_023435895.1 of Bacillota bacterium. Classification (GTDB taxonomy): domain Bacteria; phylum Bacillota; class Clostridia; order Lachnospirales; family Lachnospiraceae; genus Mobilitalea. The sequence goes on along the minus strand of JAEZLH010000028.1, from coordinate 235,888 downwards.
TGTAAGATTTGAGATACCAGGATGGAAGTAGGACCATCCGCTGCACCAATAATACCAATGGAAGCTGCATCCTCAATGTGAAATCCCATGATAGCTGCAAGAACAATGGTTAAGAAGATACCGAACTGTGCCGCACCGCCGAACAGGAACATCCTCGGGTTTGATAAAAGAGGACCGAAATCAATCATGGCACCGATACCGATGAAAAGAAGAATCGGAAGTGCTTCTGAGGTTTCAATGGTATTATGGAAAAGCCACTGTATAATACCTTCGGTCTGTCCAATGCCTTCCAGTGTTTGATTTAAAACACCGGTTAAAGGAATGTTAACAAGTATCGCTCCAAAGCCCATTGGAAGTAGCAATGAAGGTTCAAATTCGTGTACAATTGCTAAATAGATCAGTAATCCACCTACAACAATCATGACCAATTGCTGCCAGGTAATTGCCATAAGTCCGTTTAATAAGAATGAGAAATCCATGAAATTGCCTCCTTAGCATAATTAATACATACAAAGAAAACACGCTATGATTAAAGTATTGAGATTTTATCCTAGAATAAACCAACCATAGTGTAGTTTTTTCGTGATAATATTATATGAAATTGTTTCTATTGTATCGTATTTTTGCTAATTATGTCAATCGAAAACGGAAACTTTATGGACAAGTTTACGATAAATTGGTTATGATTGGATTGTCTTTCAGAAGAGAATGAGTTATAATAGCCATGTGAATTTTAGGTTTCATTATACTGATAAATAGTATCTATTGTATATACAATAATATCGACAGATGTTTTGCTTGATAATAAAAAAGCGGAAAGGATGGGAGTGAATATGAAAAGATTTCTTATGATTATAATAAGTATTATCTTAATTATATCACTGGGTGCCTGCAATAACGCCACATCCTTATCAAACTCGGGGAAAAAGAAGTTTCGGGAAGGAAACTATGAGGAAGCTGTAAAGGATTTTAAACAAGCCATAGACAAAAATCCAAATCGGGCGGATTATTATATTGAATACGGGCTTACCTTAATTGCACAGGGGAAATATGAAGATGCAATGGAGGAATTTGATGCTGTTTACCAAAAGAGCAGCTTATCCGTGGTCAAATCAAATAACAAGAGAATACACAGAGGTCGCGGAATAGCCTACTATATGATGAGAGATTATGAGAAAGCATTAGAAGAATTCCAAAAAGCCCTTGAGATCAATGAATTGTCAGACCTTAATGTGGACATATACTATTATATGGGAAGTACGTATCGCTATATTGGTGATTATAAGAAGGCTGTGGATTCTTATTCCAAGTTAATCAAAAAGGATAAGAAAGAGGCGAGAGCATATGGTTCAAGAGCTTATTGCTATCAATTATTGGGGGAAAGTGATAAGAGTCTTTCCGACTTTGATAAAGCCATCTCTTTAGATGAAAAAAATTATGATTATTACTTTGGAAAATATAATTTGCTGATAGGAATTAAAAAGGAAGAAGAGGCAAACAAGGTTTTAACAAAGGCTTCAAAAATACAGGGCAAATCAGAAGAGGACAGCTTTAATCTGGCCAAAATTCACTATTACCAAGGGAATACGGATATGGCACTTGATGGGTTAAACGAAAGTATAACGGACGGTTTCGATGAAGCTAATTATTATATCGGTGAAATTTATCGTACGCAGGAGAATTATAATAAAGCGATTGAGTATTATGAGAAATATATTAATTCAGGAAAGGTATCCTCACCGGAAGTCTATAATCAGGCGGCGGTATGTCGGATGAAAGAAGAGGATTATGGGAAAGCACTTGAATTATTGAACCAGGGGATTTCATTTTCAGATAGTACTGTCATGAAAGTATTGAAAAGAAATCAGATTATCGCTTATGAACATATGGGAAATTATGATGAGGCAAATAAACTGGCAACTAAATATTTAAAGGATTATCCGAAGGATAAGGAGGCAGTAAGAGAAGCCGAATTCATTCAAACAAGGGTGGAACCTTAAATCTTGGAATAATAATAAAATTGGTATAAGAAAAAGAAATGGGAAAATAAAATATGAAGATGATATAGGAAAATATATAAGAAATAATAAAAAACAGTATAGATCTTAGAAGAATTGTTATAATCAGTGAAAATCGTGAGTATTTGGAATGGTGGCAATAAAAATCAAACATCACGAAGAAGCAATCGAAGGTGGCAAGAAACAAAGACACAGCAGATAGGAGAAAAAATGGCACAATTATTTGATATAAAAGAGGTAGAAGAGCGTTTTGTTCTGGTGGGTGTAAGCTCATCAGACAGTGATGACACACAGGAGTCCTTAGACGAACTGGAGGAGCTTGCGTCTACAGCAGGGGCGATTACCGTAGCTAAGATTATTCAAAATAGGGAGAACGTACATCCCGGTACCTATATCGGGAAAGGTAAAATCGATGAGGTAAGGGAGTTGGCATTGAGTTTGGAAGCTACAGGGGTGGTTTGTGATGACGAGCTTTCTCCCGTACAACTTAAAAATCTAGAGGATGCGCTTCAGATGAAGGTTCTTGATCGAACCGTTATTATACTAGATATATTTGCAAAACGAGCTTCCACCAGAGAAGGAAAAATCCAGGTTGAGCTGGCACAGCTTCGCTACCGTTCTTCCAGGTTAATCGGACTTCGTAATTCTTTGTCAAGATTAGGTGGAGGGATTGGTACCAGAGGACCAGGTGAGAAGAAGCTGGAGGTAGATCGTCGTTTGATTAAAGATCGTATCACTCTACTTCGGCATGAACTGGAGGATGTGAAGCAAAACAGGGAGACGGCTAGAAGCTTAAGAAGCAAAAACCGCATTCCGGTTGTGGCAATTGTGGGATATACCAATGCTGGAAAGTCCACCCTATTAAATTATCTGACCAATGCAGGGGTATTAGAGGAGGATAAGCTCTTTGCCACACTTGACCCCACCACAAGGAACCTTGAACTGGAAAGCGGACAGCAGATATTAATTACAGATACGGTTGGTTTTATACGTAAGCTTCCTCATCATTTGATAGATGCTTTTCGAAGTACTTTGGAAGAAGCCAAGTATTCGGATATTATTCTTCATGTGGTTGATAGCTCAAACTCAGACGTAGACCGTCAAATGCATATTGTATATGATACGCTGAACAAACTGGGAATACAGGACAAAGAAATTATTACTGCGTTCAATAAACAGGATAGGGTAACTTCAGATCATATGATCAAAGATTTTAAAGCGGATTACACCGTTCGGATATCGGCGAAGACAGGACAGGATGTGGACAAGCTCCTGGAAGTAATAGAGAAAGTATTAAATGAAAGAAAGATTCTTTTGGAGCGAGAGTTTTCTTATCAGGATGCGGGAAAGATTCAGACCATAAGAAAGTACGGTCAATTAATGGAGGAAGAATATCGACAAGACGGCATTTATGTGAAAGCATATGTACCGAAAGATATCTACCAAAGTTTGTAATAAAAGCCTTGCAAGTGCTTGTTTTATCGGCTTCTTCGCGATTTTATGTAAATAGGATAATACTACTAAAAAATACTAGATATAGTGTCGATTAAAAAATAGGCACATATATCTAGTATTTTTATATTGACGTAATATACATTTTCTGTTAATATTTACTGGAAGGTTTACGAATGGAAGGGAGATTGTTACTTATGATTAATGTAATAAAAAGAGATGGTCAGGTAGCGGAATTTAACCTGAAGAAGATTAGTGAGGCGATTACAAAGGCTTTTAAAGCGACTGAGAAGTTTTATACTGAAGAGATAATCAGCTTGTTAGCGCTGCGAGTTACATCAGACTTCCAAAAGAAAGTAAAAGATGAGACAATTCACGTTGAAGATGTACAAGATAGTGTGGAGAATGTGTTGGAGCAAACAGGTTATACCGATGTTGCCAAAGCATATATTCTTTACCGTAAAAATAGAGAAAAGATTCGCAATATGAAATCTACGATTCTTGATTACAAAGAAATCGTTAACAGTTATGTACAGGAAGAGGACTGGAGAGTAAAAGAAAATTCTACCGTTACCTATTCTGTAGGCGGATTAATATTACATAATTCTGGTTCTGTGACTGCTAATTACTGGCTGTCAGAAATTTATGACCAAGAGATTGCCAATGCACACCGCAATGCAGACATCCATCTGCATGATTTGTCCATGTTAACAGGATATTGTGCTGGCTGGTCTTTGAAGCAGTTGATTAAGGAAGGGTTGGGTGGAATCCCGGGCAAGATTACATCTTCCCCAGCAGGTCATTTATCCACACTCTGCAATCAGATGGTTAATTTCCTTGGAATTATGCAGAATGAATGGGCAGGGGCTCAGGCATTCTCCTCCTTTGATACTTATCTGGCACCCTTTGTAAAGATTGATAATCTGACTTATAAAGAAGTAAAACAATGCATTCAATCCTTTGTATATGGAGTGAACACACCGAGCCGTTGGGGGACTCAGGCACCCTTTTCCAACATAACACTTGACTGGACGGTTCCTGGTGACCTGGCAGAACTTCCATGTATCGTTGGAGGGAAAGAGGTTGATTTTAAATATAAGGATTGCAAGCGTGAGATGGATATGGTTAACAAAGCCTTTATCGAGATTATGATAGAGGGAGATGCCAACGGAAGAGGATTCCAGTATCCGATTCCTACCTACTCCATTACGAAGGATTTTGATTGGTCGGATAATGAGAACAACCGTTTATTATTTGAAATGACGGCGAAATATGGCACACCCTATTTCTCGAACTATATTAACAGTGATATGGAACCCAGTGATGTTCGTTCCATGTGTTGCAGACTTCGCCTTGACCTTAGGGAGCTTCGCAAAAAAACTGGCGGCTTCTTTGGTTCCGGTGAAAGCACCGGTTCGGTGGGTGTTGTAACCATCAATATGCCGCGTATTGCATACCAATCTACAACCGAGGAAGAATTTTTTGAACGCCTGAATCGTATGATGGATATATCGGCACGTTCCTTAAGAGTGAAGAGAGAGGTAATCTCAAAGCTGTTGAAGGAAGGTCTTTATCCTTATACCAAGCGCTATTTGGGTTCTTTCGATAACCATTTTTCAACCATTGGTTTAATTGGTATGAATGAAGTGGGATTAAATACGGTTTGGCTTGGCAAGGATATGACGGATAAACAGACCCAAGACTTTACCATGAAGACCTTAAACCATATGAGAGAACGTCTTTCTGATTATCAGGAACTGTATGGTGACCTTTATAACCTAGAGGCAACACCTGCAGAATCGACCACCTATCGTCTGGCAAAGCATGACAGAAAGCGTTGGCCTGATATTAAAACAGCAGGAAAAGAAGGAGATGTACCATATTATACCAATAGCTCACACTTGCCGGTTGGATATACGGAGGATGTATTTGAGGCTCTGGATATCCAGGATGAACTTCAGACACTGTATACCTCAGGAACCGTATTCCATGCTTTCCTTGGAGAGAAGCTTCAGGACTGGGAGGCAGCTGCGAAGCTGGTTCGTACCATTGCAACCAATTATAAATTACCCTATTATACCATGTCACCCACCTATTCCGTATGCAAGAGCCATGGATATTTATCCGGTGAACAATATACCTGTCCTCATTGTGGGGAAAAGGCGGAAGTATACAGTCGTATAACCGGTTATTATCGTCCAGTGCAAAACTGGAATGAAGGTAAGTCACAGGAGTATAAAAATCGTAAGATTTATAGACCGGAACATTTTCGAGAGATGCCTTTATCCCATGCAGAAGAGGAATGTGCATGTACGGATAATTCTGTATCGGTAGTGGATGGATTATATTTGTTCACCACAAAGACTTGTCCCAATTGCCAAATGGCGAAAGAATTTTTGAAAGGATTATCCTACGCAGTAGTAGATGCAGAGGAGAATCCCGATTTGACAAATGAATTTGCGATCATGCAAGCTCCTACTTTGATTGCAATTAAAGACGGAACAGTTACAAAATATGTGAATGCCTCTAACATAAAGCGCTTTGTTGAGGAACAGGTGGTTCGCCTATAAAGAGGGTGAAACCCATTAAAAAGTTTATAAGGATAACTGACATAAAATGTTCGTACCGGATTGGTGAAAGCTTATCTGGTACGAATATTTTGTTGTTTCAAAATCAGTCAAAGTTGTAGATAAGATTTCGACAAATGCAAATACTCCTTTTCGGATCATTTATTGAAAGCATTATGCCAGGTTCTGAATAGGGAGTGAGCGGGAACACTGGCTTTCCAACTTAGTACACTTAGTATATGAATCAAGGATTCATATTGCCTTGTAGGTGGTTTTAGGGTAGAATAAAGCGTATAGCAAGATTTCAGAATGGAGGATAATATGAGCTTAGCGGATAATATATTTATATCCATGTGCAAGGATATATTGGATAGCGGTTGCAGTACAGAGGGGGAGAAGGTCAGACCCAAGTGGGAGGATGGATCTTTTGCCTATACCATAAAGAAATTTGGTGTTGTGAATCGATATGATTTATCCAAGGAATTCCCTGCACTCACGCTGAGGAGGACGGCGATTAAAAGCTGCATCGATGAACTGCTATGGATATGGCAGAAAAAATCCAATAATGTGAATGAGTTAAGCAGTAATATATGGGATAGTTGGGCGGATGAAACGGGCTCCATTGGGAAGGCATATGGTTATCAGCTGTCAGTGAAGCATAAATATAAGGAAGGTGAAATGGATCAGGTGGATCGAGTGATCTTTGATCTGAAGAATAACCCTTACAGCAGAAGAATTATGACGAATATCTATGTACATCAGGATTTGAGTGAGATGAAACTCTATCCCTGTGCATACAGCGTAACCTTTAATGTAACCAAGAAGGCAGGAAGCGAGAAATTAACGCTGAATGCAATATTGAATCAAAGGTCAAATGACATACTGGCGGCTAATAGCTGGAATGTGTGTCAATATGCAGTATTAGTGCATATGTTGGCGCAAGTATGTGACTTTGAGGTGGGTGAACTGGTTCATGTGATTGCAGATGCACATATCTATGACAGACATATTCCTGTAATCAAGGAGTTGATTGAGCGCCCTACCTATAACGCACCTACCTTTTGGATGAACCCTGAGATAAAAGACTTTTATCAGTTCACCGTAGATGATTTTAAACTGATGGATTATCAATTCGGACCCAAGGTGGAGAATATTCCGGTAGCAATATAAGAGGGCGAATATTCCTATAACGAAGAGTAGAGATTCAGAAATACCTACTCTTATGAGTAGTAATTGTAAGACGCTAGAATTTAGCTATTAAAAGTACAATAGATACAATTACGGAACGGAAGCTAAGCCAGTAGGAGTGTTGGAATGAAGGAGTTCATATCAGTTGTACTTACATACCAGCATGAAATATTTGGAAATTACGTAATTCTTATCAGTAATGAAGGGTGAAATAAATGAATTTAATCGCAGCAGTGGATAGTAAGTGGGCAATCGGCTTTCAGAACAAACTATTAGTGAGTATACCGGCGGATATGCGTTTCTTCCGGGATGAGACCACGAATAAGCTAGTTATTATGGGTAAGAATACACTGGAGAGCTTTCCGGGCGGACAGCCTTTAAAGAATCGTACCAATATTGTAATAACGACAAAGCCAGATTATAAAGTAAAGGATGGAATCGTTGTCCATTCAATTGAAGAGATATTGGAGTTGGCAAAACAATACCGCTCGGAGGATATTTATGTGATCGGTGGTGCAAGCATATATAAACAGATGCTGCCTTATTGCAATACTGCACATATCACGAAGATAGATTATGCTTATGCAGCGGATACCTATTTTCCCAATTTAGATCAAATGGAGGATTGGGTTCTGGCAGAAGAATCCGACGAGCAGACTTATTATGATTTGACCTACACCTTTTGTAGATATGAAAGAAAAGGCTAATAAAGAAAAATCGATGAAAAAACACTTGAAAATTTTTGTCAGTGCGTCTACTATAAATATTAGAAAAAATGGTAGTACAACCTATTGCCATACAAGATTTATATCTTGATTGAACGGTCATGGTGGGATGAGGGGTTAAAAAAGGAAGGATGAGAAGATGTTAGAGATTAAGATTGAAAAGACAAAAAATCCAAAGGTATTGCCAGGGGCGGATAATCCGTTAAAATTCGGTACGATATTTACCGACCATATGTTTATTATGAGTTATGAATCGGGTCACGGTTGGAATAATCCTCGCATTATACCTTATCAGCCGCTTAATTTAGAACCCTCAGCCATGGTTTTTCATTATGGACAAGAGATGTTCGAAGGCTTAAAGGCATATAAAACAGAGGAAGGAAAGGTACTTTTATTCCGTCCTGACAAGAATATTGAACGAGCTAACCGCACCAATCGAAGAATATGTATTCCTGAAATTCCGGAAGAGGACTTTCTTCAAGCAATAAAAGCAGTTGTAAAAATGGACGAGGCATGGATACCGACCAAGGAAGGAACATCCCTCTATATCAGACCATTTATTATAGCAACTGATCCATTCTTAGGAGTTCGTCCTTCGGATCATTATTTATTTATGATCATTCTTTCACCCGTTGGAGCATATTATCCGGAAGGATTAAATCCGGTTAAAATATGGATTGAAGACGAATATGTAAGAGCAGTTAAAGGCGGAATCGGCGAAGCAAAGGTTGGAGCAAATTATGTGGCGTCCTTAAAATCTCAAGTGAAAGCACATGAGGAAGGTTATTCTCAGGTATTATGGTTGGATGGTGTTCACCGTAAATACATTGAAGAAGTGGGTGCTATGAACATTTTCTTTAAGATTGACGGAACAGTAGTTACTCCTGAGTTAAATGGAAGCATTCTTCCAGGTGTTACAAGGGATTCTGTGTTGGCATTATGTAGGGAATGGGGATTACCTACGCAGGAACGTAAGATATCCATTGATGAAATATATGAGGCTGCACAGGCTGGAACTCTGGAAGAAGTATGGGGTACCGGAACTGCAGCAGTAATTTCACCGGTCGGAGAGCTTCGTTGGGAAGAGAATATTATGCAAGTAAAAGATGGCGGGATTGGTGAGATCAGCCAGAGATTATATGATACAATAACCGGTATTCAGTTAGGTAAACTAAAGGATGAGCATAGTTGGACGATAGAAGTCTAATAGGAGGTATGAGATGAATCAGTTGTACGCGGAAGCGGGAGCGAAAAAGAAAATGGACGCAAATTCCATTGCATTAAGAGTGTTAATGGGGTTTGGTGTTTTGGTAGGGTTGTTTTTATTTACCCTACAGGGCTTTTATATGGTAATTGGTGTAGCGATTATAGCAGCAGTGATATTTTTCTTCCCCAGATTGAATGTGGAATTTGAATATGTATTTGTGGATGGTCAAATTGATTTTGATCGTATCGCCGGTAAAGCGAAGCGCAAAACAATTTTACGTGTTGATATGGAGCAAATGGAAATTATTGCACCGCTTGGATCACATGCACTAGATTCCTATAAGAATATGCAATTGGAGACAAAGGACTTTTCCAGCGGGAATATACAGAATAAGCCTTTTGTAATCATTGCAAGTGTGGGTGAGAGAAAATATCGTATCATTTTTGAACCCAGTGAAAAGATGCTCTCTATGATGAAGCAAAAGAATCCCAGAAAAATTTCTTTAGTATAATGAAACGTTATAAAGATGCAGTGTGAGCCTCAAACTCATTTCTGCATCTTTTTTTTATGTTGAAGTTTAGATTGGTTGTTCTGTCAGTCGCATAAGAACAGTAAGCAATTTTTGAATTGATTATTTGAAGTAGCAGCCATAATGTCTCTGTTTTAGGCCATAGATAACGATTTATAAAAGAAATTAAGATAGAACACCTCCACCATGGAGAATAGGGGTTAATCTACCTGAGACAAGAAGAAGTGAACTGCTATTTATGAGTCGAAAAATCTGTGTATTTCTATTTTTTCATGGTTGACAAGCGAATGGTTATTGGTTATACTTTTAAAAATCTATAAAAACATACTATTTTAGATCACTGCGAAACATTCAAGGAAGAAATCGTTTCGCATTTGACTAATTACAATTTGAAAGTGAGGAGATTATCAAAATGGGTAGAATTATCGGTGAAGGAATTACCTTTGATGACGTTTTATTAGTACCCGCGTACTCGGAGGTAACACAAAATCTTGTAGATCTGACAACGAACCTTACAAAGAAAATCAAGCTGAACATCCCGTTAATGAGTGCCGGAATGGATACGGTTACTGAAAACCGTATGGCGATTGCTATGGCCAGACAGGGAGGTATCGGAATTATTCATAAAAACATGTCCATTGAACAGCAGGCAGAAGAGGTAGATAAGGTTAAGCGTTCAGAGAACGGAGTAATCACCGATCCCTTTTATTTATCCCCTGACCATACCCTTCAAGACGCTAATGAGGTTATGGCAAAATATAGAATATCCGGTGTTCCGATTGTAGAAAATGGAAAGAAATTGGTTGGTATTATCACCAATCGTGATTTGAAGTTTGAAACAGATTTTTCAAAGAAGATCAAAGAATCCATGACTTCCGAAGGTTTGATTACAGCTAAGGAAGGCATTACACTGGAAGAGGCAAAGAAGATACTTGCAACTGCAAGAAAGGAAAAGCTTCCGTTAATTGATGAGGAAGGGAATCTAAAGGGACTCATTACAATTAAGGATATCGAAAAGCAGATCAAATACCCCTTATCCGCAAAAGATGACCAGGGACGCCTTCTATGTGGTGCAGCAGTAGGTATTACAAAGAATATTCTTGAGCGTGTGGATGCTTTAGTTAAGGCGAAGGTGGATGTGATTGTACTAGATTCTGCACATGGACATTCCCTGAATATTGTTAATGCGGTTAAAACAATTAGAGAGGCATATCCGGATCTTCAGATTATTGCCGGTAATGTAGCAACAGGAGAAGGAACCTTAGCACTGATAGAAGCAGGTGTGAATGCTGTAAAGGTTGGAATCGGCCCCGGCTCCATCTGTACAACCCGTGTAGTTGCAGGTATTGGTGTTCCTCAGATAACAGCAATTATGGATTCCTATGCAGTAGCAAAAGAACATGGTATCCCGATTATCGGTGATGGTGGTATTAAGTATTCCGGTGATGTAACAAAGGCTTTGGCAGCAGGTGCTAATGTATGTATGATGGGTAGTATCTTCGCAGGCTGCGATGAGAGTCCCGGAACCTTTGAACTATTCCAGGGAAGAAAGTATAAAGTTTACCGCGGTATGGGTTCCATCGCTGCAATGGAGAATGGCAGCAAGGATCGTTATTTCCAGACGGATGCAAAGAAGCTTGTTCCGGAAGGTGTAGAAGGTCGTGTGGCTTATAAGGGTACCGTAGAAGATACTGTATTCCAGTTAATCGGTGGTTTGAGATCTGGTATGGGTTATTGTGGTGCAAAGGATATTCAGACCTTGCAAGATACCGGAAAGTTCGTTAAGATTTCCGCAGCATCCTTGAAAGAAAGCCATCCACATGATATTCATATCACGAAAGAAGCTCCAAACTATAGTGTAGAGTAATTGATTTTTGGATTAGGAGTGAAAAGGTCTTTCAGCGTGTACATTAGAAATTTGCATGAAGCTATTGATTTGATGCAAATAGCCATCGAAACAGTATAACAAAGATTTTGGAACCTTAATCAATAGTAATTTAGAATAGCGACAGTATATGCAGGCAGAAATGATTCACAGGATGAAGAGTTTCTGCCTGTTCTTTGTGTGTAAGACAAAAACAGGTCTTCTATGATTTAATTATATCATAAAAGACCTGTTTGTTATAATATTAGAGTTTTCGTGAGTTCAATTAGTTGTGTTCTCCGGCAACCTGTACTTTAATTAAGTTAGTAGTTCCGGAAATACCGAGGGGAACACCTGCGGTTAATACTGCAATTTCGCCGTTTTCTAAGTATCCTGCAGTTTCAACGGTTTGAATTGCATGGTCAAATAATTCAAAGGTATCATGCTCTACATTCATTAACAAAGGAGTTACACCCCATGCCATGCTTAACTGACGGCATACAACCGGATCAGTTGTACAGCCAAGAATCTGGCATTGAGGACGGAAGCGGGAGATGATACGAGCGGTTCTGCCGGAGGTAGTTACCGTAATAATCATCTTTGCATTTAAGTCGTGTGCGGTAGTTACTGTTGCACGGGAAATAGCATCTGTGATATCCGGGTTCTGGCTTACATCCTGCATTCTGAAACGCTTCTTATAATCGATGTCAGCCTCTGCACGCATTGCGATTTTTACCATTGTCTTTAACGCTTCAATCGGATATTTTCCGGCAGCAGTTTCACCAGATAACATGATTGCACTAGTGCCATCATAGATAGCATTTGCAACGTCAGTGGTCTCAGCTCTGGTTGGTCTGGGGTTCTTCATCATGGAATCCAACATCTGTGTTGCAGTGATAACCTGCTTGGAGCTGTTGTATACCTTTTTGATAATCATTTTCTGAATAACAGGAACTTCTTCGTAAGGGATTTCAACACCCATATCACCACGTGCAATCATAATTCCATCAGCAGCCTTGATAATCTCATCAATGTTTTCTACACCCTGGAGATTCTCAATCTTTGCAATAATCTTTACTTTTGAATTATGTTCGTCTAGGATTGCACGAATATCCATGACATCTTTTGCGGTTCTTACAAAGGAAGCTGCAATAAAATCATAGTTTTTCTCAATACCGAACAGGATATCAGAGCGATCTTTTTCACTAATGTAGGGCATGGACAATTCGACGCCAGGAACGTTAACACCTTTGCGGTTTGAAATCATTCCACTATTTTTTACTACACAAATAATATCAGTTTCAGTCAGTTCTTTGATTGTTAATTCAATTAAACCATCATCTATGAGAATAGTGTCGCCAACTTTGACATCGTTAACAAGATCTTTGTAAGAGATGGATACAGTTGTTTCATCGCCTTCAATTTCTCTAATGGTTAAAGTAAAGGTCTGGCCTTCAGATAACTGTATCTTTTTGTCATCCTTAAACGTACCAATACGGATTTCAGGTCCTTTGGTATCAAGTAGAGTAGCTACCGGAATACCCAGTTCCTCACGTAATTTTTCAATGGTTTTTAATCTTCCCAGATGCTCTTCGTGATCTGCATGGGAAAAGTTGAAACGCGCAACATCCATACCGGCAAGAATTAGCTCTCTTAAAACTTCTTCAGTTTCTGCTGACGGTCCCAAGGTGCAAATAATTTTAGTTTTTCTCATGTTTTACCTCCATGATACCATACTGGTATCTATTTTGTATTTGATGGGTGAGTGATTTATTGAATGATTTGAAATCGATAATATTTCAAATCTTAAAAATACCTTTAACTAAGCTTATTATATCGTATAGCAAGGATAAATCAATGTTGGAAAATTACAATTTTACCCCTTGTTTTCGCTGTCATTTATGCTAAAATGCTTATTTTGAGAGAAATAAATGCAAGCAGCTAATATGCTAAACAATAAAACAATCAAAATTATCATTACAGCGCAATGAAGAAAGAAAGTGTCCGGTAATATATTGATTACAGGATCTGTGGAAGGGTCAAACAACCAATCATTGTTGCGGAATGCAATTTTGTGAAAAACAATAAAAGCTTCATCAAAATTGATTGCCATAAATACGCCAAGGATTGTGGGCAAAACAATTGCCATAACAGAGGAAACAAACAAAAAGCTATAATCTTTATTTTTTGCTTTACGGATAAAAATAATGATTGATGGCACTAAAGTGATTCCCCCAAGAATATAAAAGAAAGTGAAAATATTCTTTACATCTTTAAAATGACCAAGGCCACTTTCTGAGGCAGGTAAAGTAGGGAATACCAACTTGCCTGAAAAGAACGGAGAGGAATAGTCAATCAATGCATTATAGTTTTGTAAAATTTCATTCCTGGACAGACCGGAAATACCTTCAATATTTAGAAAACGAAGATCTAAATAATATAAGGGTCTGAAGTTAATTGTTATCACAACAGCTATAGAAATAAATAATAGGGTAAAGATTAACCCAATCAATAAATCGGATACCTTAAAACGTTTCATACTACCTCCTATCTTGCGGCTTACAAAATGGCGTACCTTACGAATTATATTACTTTTTGAAAAGGAATGCAATAATAATCGGCGTTAATATTATATATTAGAAATAACAATAAGATACATAAGTAATAATGAATTGAAATCATAATAACCATGGTGTAGAATTTTTATATAATCAGAGTTTAATGGGTAATTGCGAAGCTTAAATAATTACGATGATAGAACTAATCGTGTTTTCGCAATTAACTATCAGAATTTAAGGAAAAAAAGGAGATTGTGCATGAGAGCATTAATTAGCGTATCGGACAAAACAGGAATTATCGAACTTGCTAAGGAATTGGTGTCCTTACAAATTGAAATTATTTCGACCGGAGGTACCTATAGCAAACTAAAGGAAGCCGGAGTTCCTGCCATTGAGATATCGGAGCTAACTGGATTCCCGGAATGTTTGGACGGACGTGTTAAGACACTTCATCCTACTGTACATGCAGGTCTTCTTGCTATGAGAAGCAATCCTTCTCATATGGAGCAGCTTGCTAACCTCAATATAGAAACAATCGATTTCGTATTCGTTAATTTATATCCGTTCAAAGCAACCATTTTAAAGGATAACGTGGAACGACACGAAGCAGTAGAAAACATTGACATCGGTGGACCCACCATGCTACGTTCCGCTGCAAAGAACTACCAGGATGTTGCTGTTGTAGTTGATCCTAGAGATTATGAAAAAGTATTAGAGGAGCTTAAGGAGAGCGGTGAAGTATCCCTTGATACAAAGTTCTACTTAATGCAAAAGGTGTTTATGCACACTTCCTCTTACGATACCATGATAGCAGATTACTTGAAGAATCAAAGAGGGGACAAGGAATTACCTGAAACTCTTACACTTACCTATGAGAAGGTTCAGGATATGAGATATGGCGAGAATCCTCATCAATCCGCTGCCTTCTATCGTGAAATCGGTAAGAAGAAAGGTTCTTTAACCGATGCAATTCAGTTAAATGGCAAGGAATTATCCTTTAATAATATTAATGATACCAATGGTGCTTTGGAGTTGTTAAAAGAATTTACGGAACCTACCGTAGTAGCTTGTAAGCATGGCAATCCCTGCGGTGTAGGAAGTGCGGATCATATAACAGATGCTTGGAAGAAGGCTTATGACGCAGATAAAACCTCTATCTTTGGTGGTATTGTCGTAATAAATCGTGAAGTTACTGTACAGATGGCAGAGGAAATGAAGAATATCTTTCTGGAGGTTGTCGTTGCTCCTTCCTATGAGAAGGAAGCACTTGAAATTCTTACAATAAAGAAAAACATCAGGGTATTGCAGCTTCCAGACATTGATGTGCCACAAGATGAGAATGCATATGATTTAAAGAAAGTAAATGGCGGTCTGATCGTTCAGACAATCGATAGCAAACTGTTAAATGAAGATGAAATTAAGGTGGTTACCGACCGTGCACCTTCTGAAAAAGAGATGGATGACCTTTTATTTGCATGGAAGGTTGTGAAGTTTGTAAAGTCCAACGGTATTGCAATTGCAAAGGACAAACAGTCCGTGGGAATCGGACCTGGACAGGTGAACCGTATCTGGGCAACCAAGCAGTCCATTGAGCATGCTGAGGAGTTAATCGGTGAAGGTGCAACCAAGGGTGCAGTACTTGCATCCGATGCGTTCTTCCCCTTTGATGATTGTGTAGAGGCAGCGCATCAGGCAGGAGTTACCGCAATCATTCAGCCAGGTGGTGCAGGCAGGGATGAGGATTCCATTAAGAAATGCAACGAATATGGTATTGCCATGATATTTACCGGAATGAGACATTTTAAACACTAATATTAAGCGCATTGATTCATAAATGCTTATGAATGATGAGTCAAATAGCCCTTTGAACAAAGCTCATTGTCAATTTGTGTAAAGCAAAAGAATGAATTTGCCTACCCAATAACTCTTACTATTGCCATAGTATAGGCTGGGCTTTTGGCAGTTGATTGCTATATAAATTATTATTCTTAACGTAAATAAAAGGCTGTTTCAAGTGATTCCGTGAGGAATTCGCTCTGAAACAGCCTTTTATAATATGCGGCTATTATTTAGTTTATTAAGTTGTATCGGTTCAACTATATACGCAAGCTGTTGTAAAGCTTACCTATCACCGTTCAGATTACAGCCTATATACATTAGCAGCCTGAGGTCCCTTTTCGCCATCAACTACATCAAATTCAACTTTTTCTCCCTCTTCAAGAACCTTGAAGCCATCCATCTTAAGTGCTGAAAAATGTACGAATACATCATTGCCGGCTTCATCTGAAATAAATCCAAATCCCTTTTTTGCATTAAACCATTTTACTGTTCCGGTTTTCATAAAATCCTCCTAAAGCATGTTTGAATTGCATTACATTAGTTAGTAACGTTGGTATAAATTTAACATAAAAACATAAAAATGTCAAACTTTTTTGTGGGAATTTGTTATAAAATCAAAATATAATTAGTGTGGTATTGGTTTAATTAAACAATGAAAGACCATATTGAGAATGAATCCTCGTTTTTTATGACATGATATGATGTAAAGCAAAATAGTAGGACTTTTGATACAGGAAGATGAGCTTAAGTACCGACGAATGCAAATACCCCTTTTCGGAAATCATTTATCGTAATCATTATGCCGAGTTCTGAACCTGGAGTGAACAGGAACCTGGGACATTATGGATGGAAATTATGCAGGTATCAAATGACAATTAGATATTTTTATGTTATTATGAATAAGCATATAGTACAAATTACCATACTTAGGAGTAGAAGATGTGTAGCTTTAGCTGCTTATATAATTAGATAAATAATGGAGGTAACGTTATGAAATGTGGAATTCCTTCCGCTTATGAATACTTATTTGAAGAAAAACTCGAAGATGTGAACGGTATCGGAACGGTGCTGGAACATAAAAAAACAGGTGCAAGAATTGCACTCATTGCAAATGATGATAACAATAAGGTGTTTTCTATCGGTTTTCGTACACCGCCCAAGAATAGTACGGGTGTAGCCCATATAATTGAGCACTCTGTACTGTGCGGTTCAAAGAACTTTCCGGCAAAAGATCCCTTTGTGGAGTTGGCGAAGGGCTCATTGAATACCTTTCTGAACGCTATGACCTACCCTGATAAGACCGTATATCCGGTTGCAAGTATGAATGATCAAGACTTTAAGAATTTGATGCATGTTTATATGGATGCTGTACTGTATCCCAATATTTATCAGAGAAAAGAAATCTTTTGGCAAGAGGGCTGGCATTATGAGCTGGAGAAAGAAGATGGAGAATTAAAATATAATGGTGTTGTATATAACGAGATGAAGGGTGCGTTCTCATCACCCGAATCCCAATTATTCCGATTAATACAGAATTCTCTCTTTCCGGACACCTCTTATGGTGTGGAATCAGGTGGTGACCCGGATCATATTCCGGAGCTTACCTATGAGGAATTCATTGAGTTTCATAAAACCTATTACCATCCTTCTAATAGTTACATCTATCTGTATGGAGATATGGATTTTGAAGAGAGACTTGATTGGTTGGATAAAGAGTACTTGAACCAATATGATCGCCATCCGGTAGACTCAGAAGTAAAGCTGCAAAAGAGCTTTGATGCAATCAGAGAGACAGAATTATATTATTCCCTGGGAGAAGGGGAGAGTACAAACGATAATACGTATCTGAGTTTGAATGCTGTTGTGGGAAGTTCCTTAGATAAGGAGCTGAGCTTAACCTTCCAGATTCTTGATTATGTTCTTCTTCAAGCGCCGGGAGCACCAATCAAACAGGCACTTTTGGATGCGGAGATTGGTAAGGATATTTTGGGGGGCTATGAGGATGAAATTCTTCAAACTACCTTTAATATTATTGCTAAAAACTCAAGTGAAGAGAAAAAGAATCAGATGGTCGGTCTGGTTAAGGATGTTCTATCAAGATTGGTAGATGAGGGAATTGATGAAAAATCTCTTCGTGCCGCCATTAATTTCTATGAGTTCAAATACCGTGAAGCGGATTTCGGTCAGTTTCCAAAGGGCTTGCTCTATGGTCTTCGTGCCATGAGTGGATGGTTGCATGATGATCGCAAACCATTTCTTCATTTGAAGGATTCTTCGGGCTATGCCTTCCTTAAGGATAAGATTGGAACGGGGTATTATGAAAAATGCATCAAGGATTATTTACTTGACAACTCTCATAGTTCTATGGTTATCTTAAAACCCAAGATGGGATTAAGCACTCAGAAGGATGAGCAAATTAAGCAAAAGTTGGCAGAATATAAAGCGAGCTTAACACCCGCCCAGATTCAAACAATTATTGAAGAAACAAAGGCTCTTAAAGAATATCAAGAAATTCCATCTACAAAGGAAGAATTAGAGAGCATTCCTTTGCTGAACAGGGATGATATAGAGAAGAAAGTTCGTCCTATCTTTAATGAAGAACATGTAGTTGATGGCATTAAAGTAGTTCATCACAAGGTATATACCAACAAAATCGCCTATCTTCGACTGTTATTCAATGTGAAGGAAGTGCCAAAGGAATTACTTCCCTATGCATCACTTTTGTCCTTTGTACTGGGTTATGTGGATACCACAAACCATAACTATCTGGATTTATCCAATGAAGTGAATATTCATACAGGCGGTATTAATACCAATGTAATCAGTTTTTCTGTAAAAGGAAGCTCACAGAAATACTATCCAGTATTTGAATTTTCGACCAAGGTTTTATATGATAAGATTACAGAAGCTTTCCGGTTGATTGATGAAATGATCTATCAAACAAAACTTGAGGATACAAAGCGTTTAAAGGAAATTGTAGATGAAGCAAAATCAAAACTGCAGATGCATTTTAATTCTGCCGGTCATTCCGTAGCGGTTGACCGCGCCATGTCCTATTACTCGGAGCATGGTTTGTTCAAAGAGACAACTGCAGGAATCACGTTCTATCAATTTATTGAGGAATTGGCAGCAGATTTCTTAAACAAAGCACCACAGGTAATTGCTAAATTAAAAGAGCTGATGCAGATGATTTTTAATAAGGAAAATCTGACGATTAGCATTACAGCAGACGAAGAAGGCTTTGCAAGATTTTCCGAAAAGCTCCCCGCTTTAAGCGGCAAGCTAGCCGAAAAGGCTGACAGTAAGCTTTATCAGTCCTATGATACTTCTGCACTGAAACCGGTTTGCCTAAATGAAGGCTTTAAAACTGCAATGCAGGTTCAATATGTTGCAAGAGCAGGTAATTTTATGAAGGCAGGTTTGAAATATACAGGAGCCTTAAAGGTATTGAAGACCATATTAAGCTACGACTATTTATGGAACAATGTGCGTGTCAAGGGAGGCGCTTATGGGTGTATGTGTGGTTTCTCGGGAGTGGATGGAGACGCATACTTTACTTCCTACCGTGACCCCAACCTAAGAGATACCAATAACATCTATGAAAAAGCTCCGGAATATGTGAAGAACTTTACTGCGGATGAAAGAGATATCACGAAATACATCATTGGAACCTTTAGCACTCTTGATACCCCGCTGACACCCCAATCACAGGGCAAACGATCCCTGAGTATGTATATTGCAGGCATATCAGAGGAAGAATTACAAAAAGAACGCGAGGAAGTACTCGGTGTTACCATTGAGGATATCAGAGCACTGCATCCCATCATTCAGGCATTTTTGGATGCGGACAATATCTGTGTAATCGGTAATGAGAGCAAAATCACAGAGAATCAGGATATGTTCAAAGAAATAAAGAGTTTGATTAAATAATCAGACAAAAAGGAAAAGTGAAACTAGATAATTATCATTGTATGCACAACAGATATAATTCTTCTTAAGGAAGCTAAGCTTGTTGAAATGCCAAAGAGAAGATATCGTATCAGCTGTGCATACAATACAAATAATTATATGATTTCGCAGTTAGATAGAAGATTAATTTTGAGAGGTAAAAAAGAAGGATGAAGGATAATAAGTACAAATCAGGGTTTATAACTTTAATCGGAAGACCCAATGTAGGAAAGTCAACTCTGATGAATCGATTGATTGGACAAAAGATTGCAATCACATCGGATAAGCCACAGACAACCAGGAACCGTATTCAGACTGTATACACGGATGAGAGGGGGCAGCTCATCTTCTTAGATACACCGGGTATACACAAAGCAAAGAACAAGCTGGGTGAATATATGGTCAGTGTTGCACAGCGTACCATGAGTGAAGTGGATTTGGTGCTTTGGTTGGTAGAACCCTCTACCTTTATCGGTGCCGGGGAGCAATTGATTGCCGAGCAGCTTAAGAAAGTGAAGACACCGGTAATCTTAGTAATCAATAAGATTGATACTGTAAAAAAGGAAGAAATCCTTACATTCATTGCAGCATATAAAGACATCGCTAATTTTTCCGCCATCATTCCGGTATCTGCTTTAAAGGGCGAGAATACAGAGGTACTTCTTAAGGAGCTGTTTCAATACATGCCAAACGGTCCTATGTACTATGATGAAGATACCGTTACTGATCAGCCGGAACGTCAGATTGTTGCGGAACTGGTCAGAGAAAAAGCGCTTCGATTATTGGATGATGAAATTCCCCACGGAATTGCAGTGAGTATAGAACGAATGAAGGAAAGAACAGGCGGTGTTAATGGCGGAATGATTGACATTGATGCCACTATTGTATGCGAAAGAGATTCTCACAAGGGAATCATAATCGGTAAGGGCGGAAGCAAATTAAAGCTGATTGGCACGCAGGCACGCAGAGAAATAGAGAATCTTTTGGATTGTAAAGTAAATCTCCAGCTTTGGGTAAAGGTAAAGAAGGACTGGAGAGACAGTGATTTTCTGATGAAGAATTTCGGTTATAATAGAGACGAATGATGAATCGGATGTCGAATCTCTGTTTTATGATATAACACAAATTATAAGATAAAAGTGCATCGAATACATTCTTATGAACGCATTCATTTTTTATTATTAAAATTGCCAAAGAAATTATCTTTGAAAGAGCTTTTGATGCACAAACGAATAATAAAATTTTAAAATGGTAGCTTCTGACTAGTTTAACAAGTCACAAAATGGGAAACCTAATACTATAACAGATGATGTTAAAACATAAGTCATGGTTAGGGGGCTCATTTATGAAGAATTATGATCACTGGAAAAGTTTTGCGACCACAGGAAAGATTAACGATTACTTAAACTATATTGCTTGTACCCAAGAAGAATTTGGTGAAGAAGGAGTACAGGCAGAAGATATTCCCATGAAGAGCGTGGGGAAAAACAAAGAAGGTGGATTGATTGCCGGTATCAACTACAGTGACGGGGATGGTTCTTTCAGCCATGCCGGTTGGTGATTATGACAAGCGGCTTGTAATTTTAACAAAAGAATCCGGAAAAATATCAGCATTTGCCAAAGGCGCCCGTAGACCTAACAGCGCCTTTTTGGCGTGCAGTCAACCCTTTTCCTTTGGAAAATTCACTTTATATGGAGGAAGAACTTCTTATAATATAATGAATGTGGAGATATCCAATTATTTCGGTGAATTGCGGGAGGATTTTAATCGCTTATGCTATGGCTTCTATTTTTGTGAATTTGCAGACTATATTACGAAAGAAAATAATGATGAGACGAATATACTAAAGTTGTTATACCAAACACTTAGAGCATTATCAAAGGATAACATGAATCCAGAACTGATTAGGGTAATCTTTGAGCTTAAAATCATGGCGCTCAATGGAGAAGCGCCCAATGTATTCGGTTGTGCGAAATGTGAGAAGAACCAAAAGGATAGTTCCGTGGAAAACTTGAAACAATCAAAAAAATATTACTTCAGCGTGGGAAGCGGAGGATTATTATGCGATAACTGTAAAGCCTTTGACAAGAATGCGATTCCGATTCAAACCTCAACCTTATATACCCTTCAATACATAATATCAAAAGAAATCGAAAAACTCTATACGTTTCGGGTGTCGGATGAGATTTTAAGTGAATTGAAGCATTGCATGAGGAAATATTTAAATAGCTATGTGGATCATGAATTTAAGTCCCTTGATATGCTGCAAGTTAGCCATCCATGATGAATAAAAGCATGGGATTATTACCTTAATAAGGCGTCCAGATTCCTAATATTATTTGTTTTAAACGCTTTAGTAAGAATCCTAATATGAAAGAAATCTGTTGTTAACTATGAGATTTATTTCGCTCACATTTAATATTCTAGTTATAGAAAAGCGGGAAATCTATCGATTTGTGCAAGATAAATTTATAAATTATGGTTGAAATTCTTGCATATTAAGGTTAAAATGGTAAGAGCCCGAATTATAAAATATGGGAGTGTAAATCATAAAAAGTGAAGTTACACATTAAATTTGATGTTGAAATTGTAAAGGCATTTTCGACGGAATGGAGGATATATGAAGAGGTTGATTTCTTTTACACTTGTTTTTGTGATGCTACTCGGACTGACAGGTTGCTCAAATAAGATAAAATATATCGATGCGGGGGATGTTACAAAAAGTACGATGTTAGCCAGAGCAGACGGCAGTCTTCAAGTCGCTACCGTAGAAAAATTTGATAAAAATTATTATAACTTGAGTGAGTTAAATGATTTCATTGGGAAACAAGTTGTTCAATATAATGACCAAGTAAAAACCGAAAATATTAAAGTTGATAAAATTGATGTTAGAGATATAGATGGATCGAAATGTGCTGTTGTACTTCTCAGTTATACATCCATGAAGGATTATGCAGACTTTAATAAGGTGATGGCAGCATTTTTTCATGGTGGTGTAAAGGAAGTAACATTTGAAATTCCGGATCAGCTGATCAATGCAAAAGGCGGTGTACTCATTGATTCCGATGACATTGTCAAAGACAAAGGGTTTCGAATTCTGGCAGTATCCGAACCGCTTCACGTGGTTGTAGATGGTAAAGTAAAATTCTATTCCCAGAACGCTAAGAAAATTGATAGTAATGAGATTGAAGCCTCCGGTGAGGGTACAACAATAATCGTATATAAGCCATAAAGAATTGGTATGATAAGATAACAGAATAGACAATTGTGAAGTAACTTCAATTATGATATTGATGGTATCGTTAAGGCAAATTTTCAAGTTCCGGTTGACCATATGGTCAAGAAGAATAGTAAAAGTGTGCTCACGATACCATCAAAGAATATAGCAGGGAGTTTCATAAATACCAAAATATAACAGATAAGTGTGAGGTTGATTTTCATGGAAAAGACAATGGAGAAAATTGTAGCATTAGCAAAGGCAAGAGGCTTTGTATATCCGGGCTCTGAGATTTACGGTGGTCTTGCAAATACTTGGGATTATGGTAATCTTGGTGTGGAATTAAAGAACAATGTGAAAAAAGCCTGGTGGTCAAAATTCATTCAGGAAAACCCCTATAATGTAGGTGTTGACTGTGCGATTCTGATGAATCCCCAGACCTGGGTGGCTTCCGGACATTTGGGAGGTTTCTCCGATCCTTTAATGGACTGTAAGGAATGTCATGAGCGTTTCCGTGCGGATAAAATCATTGAAGATTATAACATGGAGAAGGGTATTACCGTGGAAGGCTCCGTGGATGCTTGGTCTCATGATGCGATGAAAGCATATATTGATGAACATAATATCCCTTGCCCTACTTGTGGCAAACATAATTTTACGGATATCCGTCAGTTCAATCTGATGTTCAAAACCTTCCAAGGTGTTACAGAGGATGCAAAGAACGTGGTTTACTTAAGACCTGAGACAGCTCAGGGTATCTTCGTTAACTTTAAGAATGTTCAAAGAACCTCCCGTAAGAAGATTCCGTTCGGTATCGGACAGGTTGGTAAGTCCTTCCGTAACGAGATTACTCCTGGTAATTTTACTTTCCGTACCAGAGAATTCGAGCAGATGGAATTAGAATTCTTCTGTGAACCCGGAACTGATCTTGAATGGTTCAACTACTGGAGACAATTCTGTATTGATTGGTTAAAGACCCTTGGTATGAGAGATGATGAGATGAGAGTTCGTGATCATGATGCGGAGGAATTATCTTTCTATAGTAAAGCAACTACGGATATTGAATTCCTATTCCCCTTTGGCTGGGGTGAGTTATGGGGTATTGCAGACCGTACCGATTATGATTTAACTCAGCATCAGAATGTATCCAAAGAAGATTTAAGCTTTTTTGATGATGAGAAGAAGGAACGATATATTCCATATGTAATTGAGCCGTCCCTTGGTGCGGATCGTGTAACACTAGCCTTCTTATGCGCTGCTTATGATGAAGAAGAAATAGCAGAAGGTGATGTTCGTACTGTGCTTCATTTCCATCCTGCATTAGCACCGGTTAAGATTGGTGTGCTTCCTTTATCCAAGAAACTTGGTGAGCCCGCGGAGAAGATATTCTTTGAACTTTGCAAGACTTATAATTGTGAATTTGACGACAGAGGTAATATCGGTAAGAGATATCGCCGACAAGATGAGATTGGTACACCATTCTGTATTACCTATGATTTTGATTCTGAAACAGACGGTGCGGTAACCGTTCGAGACAGAGACACCATGCAACAGGAAAGAATTAAAATTGAAGATCTCAAGGCATATTTTGAGAATAAGTTTAAATTTTAGAAAAAAAGACTTTCCTAACCATTATCTAATATGATATAATCCATGGTGGTACTTAGTTTACCGAAGCGAATTGTAGTTTGTTATATGCAAATATCCTATGGGTGATAAAAGTATTACGCAAACATAATGACGTTCATTACGCGTTGTGCTTGCTTAGTACTTTTGCCACCTATTTGATGGTTAGGGTATCTAAGGTACTTTTTCGTCAAGATAATATTTTAAAGGTACTTTAGACATCCTAATCAGTGATATTGCTATAACAAATTATAATATATAATATTTTTAGGAGGGCACTTACAAATGGCAAAATGGGTATATTTGTTTAAAGAAGGCAAAGCTGATATGAAAAACCTTCTTGGTGGTAAAGGCGCTAACTTAGCAGAAATGACTAATTTAGGTCTTCCGATTCCTCAAGGTTTCATAGTAACTACAGAAGCTTGTACTGATTATTACAACAGTGGCAAGAAAATCACAGATGAGATTAAAACTCAGATTTTTGATGCTTTAAAACTTCTTGAAGAAGAGCAGGGTAAAAAATTCGGTGATACAGAGAATCCTTTACTTGTATCTGTACGTTCCGGTGCTAGAGCTTCCATGCCTGGTATGATGGATACAATTCTTAACTTAGGCTTAACAGATGTTGCTGTTGAAGGCTTCGTAAAGAAAACTGGTAATGCAAGATTTGCATATGACTCTTACAGAAGATTTATCCAGATGTTTTCTGACGTTGTTATGGAAATTCCTAAGTCCAAATTCGAAAGAGTATTGGATGAAATCAAAGAAGCTAAGGGTGTTCATTATGACACAGAGCTTTCTGCAGAGGATTTAAAAGAAGTTATCGCTGGCTTCAAAGCTTTATATAAGACAGAAAAGGGCGAAGATTTCCCTCAGAATCCTGCTGATCAGTTAATCGAAGCTATCACAGCTGTATTCCGTTCTTGGGACAATCCTCGTGCTATTTACTACAGAAGAATGAACGATATCCCTGGCGATTGGGGTACTGCAGTTAACATTCAGGCAATGGTATTTGGTAATATGGGTGATACTTCCGGTACAGGTGTTGCGTTTACACGTAATCCTTCCACAGGTGAAGCTAAGATCTATGGTGAATACTTAATCAATGCTCAGGGTGAAGACGTTGTTGCTGGTATCAGAACTCCACTTCCGATCTCCAGATTAGAAGAAGATATGCCTGAAGCATACGCTGAATTCATGAGAATTGCTACTCTTCTTGAGAATCACTACAAAGATATGCAGGACATGGAATTCACAATCGAAGATAAGACTCTTTACTTCTTACAGACACGTAACGGTAAGAGAACAGCTCCTGCTGCTCTTCAGATCGCTTGTGATTTAGTTGATGAAGGAAAGATTACAAAGGAAGATGCAATCAAGAGAATTGAAGCAAAATCCTTAGATCAGTTATTACATCCTCAATTTGATGTAGCAGCATTAAAGGCAGCTGTTCCTGTTGGTGGCGCATTACCTGCATCCCCTGGTGCAGCAGCTGGTAAAGTATACTTCACCGCTGAAGATGCTAAGAACAATCATGAAAAAGGCGAGAGAGTTATCCTTGTTCGTCTTGAGACTTCACCGGAAGATATCGAAGGTATGCATGCAGCTGAAGGTATCTTAACCGTACGTGGTGGTATGACATCTCATGCAGCAGTTGTTGCTCGTGGTATGGGTACTGCTTGTGTATCCGGTTGTGGTGAAATCAATATCAACGAAGAAGAGAAATTCTTCACAATCGCTGGTAACACAGTGAAAGAAGGAGATTATATCTCTTTAGATGGTTCCACAGGTAAGATCTACATCGGAGATATCCCTACTGTAGAAGCTTCCATCAGTGGTAACTTTGATAGAATTATGACATGGGCTGATGAAATCAGAACATTAAAAGTAAGAACCAATGCTGATACACCTGCTGATGCAGCTAACGCTGTTAAGTTTGGTGCTGAAGGTATCGGCCTTTGCCGTACAGAGCATATGTTCTTTGAAGGTGAGAGAATCCACAAGATTAGAAAGATGATCCTTTCTAAGACTGTTGAAGCTAGAGAAGAAGCTCTTAGCGAGTTAATTCCTTTCCAGAAGGGTGACTTCAAGGGTCTTTACGAAGTAATGGAAGGAAGACCGGTTACCATCCGTTTCCTCGATCCTCCGTTGCATGAATTCGTTCCTACAGAAGAAGATGATATCGCAGCATTAGCAGCTGATATGGGTCTTACTGTAGCTGAAGTTAAGGCTGTTTGTGATTCCTTACACGAATTCAACCCTATGATGGGTCACAGAGGTTGCCGTCTTGCTGTAACTTACCCTGAGATCGCTAAGATGCAGACCAGAGCAGTTATGGAAGCAGCAATCGAAGTTAAGAAAGAAAAAGGCTTTGATATCGTTCCTGAGATCATGATTCCGTTAGTAGGCGAGAAGAGAGAACTTAAGTTCGTTAAAGATATCGTTGTTGAGACTGCAGAAGCAGTTAAGAAGGAACTTGGAAGCGACATCGAGTACCATGTTGGTACTATGATCGAAATCCCTCGTGCAGCATTACTTGCTGATGAGATCGCTGAAGAAGCAGAATTCTTCTCCTTCGGTACAAACGACTTAACACAGATGACATTCGGTTTCTCCCGTGATGACGCTGGTAAGTTCTTAGATGCATACTACAAGACCAAGATCTTTGAGTCCGATCCTTTCGCAAGACTTGATCAGGACGGCGTTGGCCAGTTAGTTAAATTAGCTTCCGAAAAAGGTCGTGCTACAAGACCTAACATTAAGCTTGGTATCTGTGGTGAGCACGGTGGAGATCCTTCCACAGTTGAGTTCTGCCACAAGGTAGGTTTGAACTATGTATCCTGTTCACCTTTCCGTGTGCCGATCGCAAGATTAGCAGCAGCACAGGCAGTGTTGAATAATAAATAATTGATACGAAATATATAAAAAAAGGGCGCGTCGCAGAATAACTTATTAAGTTTGAATGCGACGCGCTCTTTATATAGCGGTTGGCTGCAACATGTAGACAATCCGGTTACCTTAAACAATTACAATTTCACAAAAACAAACTAGTAAAACTTTTAGTCGGATTATTAGCGAAAGAATTACGGGGGTCTTTTCATATTGACAAAATTCAAGAGTAGTGACAGAAATGAAGAATAGAATAGCTAGAATGCAAGGCAGACTGAAAAAGTTGAAAGTTGATAAAAAATTATAAATAACGAGTTTGAATTTGTGGGGGGATTAATATGAGAAGATCTTTATTGATAAGTTTTTGCATTATACTTTTATTTCTTTCAAGTTGTTCTGAAAAAATTGATTCTGATGTCACTTCAAAACAAGTTACATTAACAGTTGCCCCAAGTCAAAAACCAACTATTGACCCTGCAACAATGAAAAGAGTAACGGACAGTCAGCAAATAAATGCAAATACCACACATAAAAATTTCATTGGAGATTGGAACAGAACAAACGTAGTTACTGGGTGTGCAGCTGAAATTAGAATTAAAAATCAAACAACAAAATCTTTTGATTTTTCTTTTTGGGGATTGCATGGAGGGAATAGTGGTAGTGTAGACGGAACTGCAATCATCATAAATAATAACACAGCGGTATTTGAATACATATCAGAACATGATAAAGAAGTATATGCAAAAGTGGAGTTTCAGATTGAAAATGATATTCTTAAAGTAAAGGTTATAGATGGTTTTAATGATGCACTTGGCTTTGGAAACAAGGTATTTATAGATGGCGAATACATCAAATCTATGCCAAAATACACAAATGAAACTATAATTAATGAGATTTTGCATAATAAAGAAATCAGAAAAAGTATGAGAAATCTTCTTGGAGAGGAAGCATACAAAGAAGCTCTTGACGTAATACAAGATGGTGAACGTTATGAGGATAATAATCTTGATTATAGTGGTTTTTTAGATGGATGTGGTCAAGGTGTTGATTTGGTCATTAAAGGCAACAAAATATATTGTTTAGGCTATTTCATTGGAGCGGAAGGTTATACGCTATATACAAACGATGCTGATTACAAGCATATTTTGCCTCCATTTTTTCATATGGATAGAACAGATTACAAACTATCCTTTATATATAAGCCATAAAAAAGATTATCGCGTAGTATGCGAAGTATAAGTTGGTTTATCGACGTTACATTATATGGACAATGATAGTTAGCAAATGAGATTAAGTGAAGTAGGATGGTCGACTTATACCTTGGATAATTTATTGTGCTGGCAGCTCATCTCGAGCTGCCAGCATTTTTTTGGCTTTATATCAAATTGCTTTTTGACCGTTTGGAATCCATTATAAGGTAAAAAATATACATTTAAGTATCATATAATATACATTTGATGTTACCCCCTAATATGCTATATTGATTTTGGGAATGAAAGTTCCAACACAATACTATTGAGAAGGTATTTATTGTGAAAAAAATTGAATTAGGGAGGAAAATTATGTTTAGCAAGGTCAAAACTGTTAAAAGAAGTATATCAATACTTCTCACTGTTTTACTTTCTGTTAGTAACATACCATTTGGTGTTAACAATGTTAACACTCAGGTTGTAAAAGCTGCAGAAGTACAAACATCCTTTTATGTGTCTCCGACGGGTAATGATAATAACCCAGGAACACTTGCTCAACCATTTCAAACAATCACGAAGGCAAGGGACGCTGTTCGTGGGGTAAATAGTAACATGACTGGGGATATTCATGTCTATTTACGTGGAGGTGAGTATCGTATTACAGATACGATTAATTTCGGACCTCAGGATTCCGGAACAAATGGAAAGCAGATATATTATGAGGCTTATAATAATGAAGTACCGGTCATCAACGGTGCTACAAAGGTGACGGGTTGGACCCAATATCAGAACGGTATTTATAAAGCCACTTTAAATCGCAGCAAAAAGTTGAGGAGCCTGATAGTAAATGATAAGCCGGCTGACATGACCATGAAGACAATCACAGCACAGGGCGGTTACAATACTTATACTGTAACAGCAGGACAGGCATCCTGGGCTTGGTCAAGTGGAAGTAAAAGCGACGGTGTGAAATATAATCTGGCGGATTTACCGTCAGCAACGATTAATGAGGATGACATTGAGATTATGAACGGCACTACCTGGAATGAAAACATAGTATGTGCCAGAGATCTTTATACCACATCTACGAACAGAGTGCTTCTTTTGCAACAACCTTACGGAGCAATAGCACAGACCCCGGGCTGGGGAACTGCTTTTACTACCTCTGGCTCCCATAAGGTATATAACGTGTTTGAATGGCTGGATTCACCCGGTGAATTCTATTTTGATAAGAGTTCGAAAACACTTTATTATTATCCCCGTACAGGTGAAGATATGGCGAATGTCGATGTGGAGGCTCCAACGCTGGAGCAGCTGATTAATATCTCCGGAACATCTACCACGAACAGGGTTAAGAACATTAACTTCCAGGGCATTACCTTTGCCAATTCAGATTATAACTTAGTTGATGTTGCAGGCTCACATGGAAGGGCAACCGTACAGACAGCTACTGCATTTATCGCTTTTGGCGACGGCAACTGGCATAACAGCACCTACCGAATTATAGATACACTGCAAAGTATGATCGGAGTTACCAGTAGTGAATCCATTAATTTTTATAGTAATATTATTAAAAATAGTGGATGTGATGGAATTTCAATGGTGAATGATGTAGTTAACTGTAAACTTATAGGCAACTACTTTACCAATACCGCTTCCAGTTCACTTACCATAGGGCATCCGCAGCATGTCTATATTGGTGACGGAGGTACCCACGAAAAATACGCCCCCG
The DNA here is from genome assembly GCA_023435895.1 of Bacillota bacterium. Lineage (GTDB taxonomy): Bacteria > Bacillota > Clostridia > Lachnospirales > Lachnospiraceae > Mobilitalea. Next base: position 205,338 of record JAEZLH010000028.1, on the reverse strand, counting down.
GTATCGAAGGTGTATGCAAGAATATTACGGTAAATAATAATATGTTTTATAACATATGTACCGCACCGGGATTTGGTGGTATTAATGCAGTTTGCATATTCTATGGTGATACAGTTCAGGTAACCCATAATACGTTAATGAAAACTGCTTCCGCTGCAGTCTCCCTGGGATGGGGTTGGTGTAATTTTAATGATTCTACTACCTGTAAAAATAATAAGCTGGATAATAACAGGTTGATCGATAATTTGAATCGCACTCATGATAGCGGGGCACTGTATACATTGGGACAACAGCCGGGGACAACGATAAATGAGAATTATGTCAAAGGAATTCCTTCACAATCTGGAGGCCCTACTTATGGTCTGCATAACGATGAAGGCAGCGCATATATAACTGAAAATGACAATGTGCTTGATATCGATCCAAATGTTAAGTATACCATTAACTGTGAGGATTATGGACAAAAGCATGATTTGACAATTCGAAGAACTTATGCAACAGTAAATAAAATGGGTGTTAACCCTCCAAACAGCACGATTGACACACCTGTTGTAGTTTCTGACAATGTATGGCCGCTGGCGCAGTATACTATTTGTGTGAATTCCGGAGTAGAGGAAGCATACAGAAACATTATACCGAGCAGTTTACTTTCTACACAGGATTATGTATTCCCTGCAAGCTGTGCAGCATCTGCAGGAGCTAACATAACCATAAGAAGCAGCGGAAATTCTTCAAATTCTGTATGGTTTGCTCCTTCAGGAACAACCACTTTTGCAGAAGGAGCTACCATGACCAAAGCAGGCGGAACTGCTACAACGATTGCTGCTCCTGCTACAGCCGGAACATATAAGATGTTTGTAGTGAATTCATCCGGTGTTAAGATTGGTGAATCAACCTCGCTGTTAAGAGTTACCGGAGGCGGTTCATCTTCACAGGTTGAAGCTGAGAGCTACTCCTCACAGTCGGGAATAGCAACTGAAAGCTGCGGTGAAGGCGGACTTGATGTTTGCAATATTGAAAATGGGGATTATACTGTTTACAATAGCTTCAATTTAACCGGAGCACCTACAACCTTCCAGGCAAGAGTAGCAAGTGCTAACAGCGGAGGAACGATTGAAGTAAGGGAAGACAGCGCAACAGGAACATTGTTAGGAACTTGTACAGTTCCGGGAACTGGCGCATGGCAGACATATACTACTGTTTCTTGCACAATCAGCGGAGCAAGCGGTACACATAACCTGTACCTGGTATATAAAGGCGGAAGCGGATACTTATTTAACGTTAACTGGTTCAATTTCACCGGCGGATCTTCTTCAAAATACGAAGCTGAGAGTGCAACTATGTCTGGAGGAGCAAAGGTAAATACCGATCATACCGGCTATTCCGGTACTGGCTTTGTAGACGGTTACTACAACAGCACTACTGCAATAACTACCTTTACGGTTAATGCAGCTTCCGCAGGTTCCAAGACTTTAACGTTAAGATATTGCGCTGGTGGCGGTACAAGTACCAATTTAGGTCTTTACGTTAATGGTACAAAAATAAAGAATATAACCTGTAGTGCAACAACAAACTGGAATACATGGGCTAATGAGACTGAAACAGTTACATTGAACAGCGGCTCAAATACAATTGCATATAAGGCAGAAACTGCTAGTACAGCGTGTGCAAATCTCGATTATATAACAGTACAATAGTTTTAAGTTAAATCCAATAGTCCTTAAATAAGAATGGCAGCCCTCTACTCATAATATTGCATTATGTGAGTTTAAAGGGCTGCCATTTTTTGCAGTTTTACAAAAATATGATGTTGAATTATCAGAAATAGGAAACTTACTAGATAAAACAGAAGAAGACACTGTATTTGAGGTTATAGGTAATAGATTTGATACTTCATTAAAAACGGTTAAAAGAACTTGTTTACCACCTTTGCTGCCAGTAGTAAGTGGTTTTGGTTTATTATCACAAGACAAAAAGATAAATTGTCATCGGCCTAATAAACATATAAAAATGAATTATGCTACTCTATACTGGAAAAATTGATATATAACCTCGATATGTTTCAATATACGGTCGTTATCAAAAAAATATAAAAACTATAAACTAATAGTGGCAACCAATAATTAATGATTACGTCATCAAGAATTTTTATTTATTTCGACTACGCGTCAATTTGGATTTACTCTCAAAGTCTTGATAGTTTATTGTTGCAGTGTTATTATTTATATAACATATGGCGAATAATGGGAAGCTTGTTAAACCAATCATAATGGCTGTAATGTGAAATAATAAAATATAAGTTAGAAACAGAATCTTGCGAAATGAAAGGACTGAATCATTATTATGAAGTATTATGTAGACTCAAAATCACTTAAAGGTGGAGATGGAAGTAAAGAGCATCCTTTTGGAAAAATACAGGATGCAGCAAATATTGCATTACCTGGAGATGAGGTTATCGTGGCACCAGGTATTTACAGAGAAAATATTAATCCTATCAATAGTGGAACTGTAGACAACAGAATTATTTATCGTTCCGAGGAGAAAAAAGCTGCAATTATTACTGGAGCCGAGGAAGTTAAGAATTGGGAACTTCATGAGGGAAATGTATGGAAAGCAAAAATTCCCAATGCTTTATTTGGAGATTATAATCCATATACAACTCTTGTTTATGGGGACTGGTATGTTGCTACAATAATTGCTCATACCGGAGATGTCTTTTTGAATAATAAGTCCATGTATGAAGTGACTGAGATGGATAAAGTTTTTAATCCCGAGCTAAATATGCGTTCATGGGATTCTGAGTTTACAGTTTTCACATGGTATACGACTCAGGACACTGAGAAAAATGAAACTATTTTATATGCTAACTTTCAAGACAAAAATCCTAACGAGGAAAATGTAGAAATCAGTGTTAGAAAAAATTGTTTCTACCCAAAAGAAGAAGGGATTGGATATATCACTTTTTCTGGGTTTACAGTAAGACAAGCTGCAACTCAATGGGCACCACCAACAGCATTGCAGGAGGGTATGATAGGACCGCATTGGTCAAAAGGATGGATCATTGAGGACCTTGAAGTTTATGAGGCAAAATGCTCTGGTATTTCCCTTGGTAAATATTTGCAACCGGAAAATGATAATAAATGGTCCAAATTAAAATTTAAGGATGGTACTCAAACAGAGCGTGACAACATCTGTCAAGCACAAAGAGAAGGATGGTCAAAGGATAAAATTGGCTCACATATTGTAAGAAGATGTGACATTCATGATTGTGGACAGACGGGTATTGTAGGACATTTGGGTGGCGTTTTCTCTATTATAGAGGATAATGAAATTCATCATATCAATAATAAACAAAATCTCGCTGGAGCTGAAATTGGTGGAATCAAAATGCACGCGGCTATCGATGTAATCATTAGGCGAAACCATTTCCATCATTGCACAAGAGGGTTATGGCTTGATTGGCAAGCGCAAGGCACTCGAGTATCCGGGAATTTATTTCATGATAATTGTACACCTAAAAATGAAAATCTTGCAGATGTAGGTATTATGGGAGTAGCAGAAGATCTCTTTATCGAAGTATCTCATGGACCTACATTAGTAGATAATAATATTTTCTTATCAGATCGAGCTTTAAAGCTTCCAACACAAGGGGTAGCATTTGTGCATAATCTGATTGCAGGTTCGATGGTAGCAATTGGAAGAGGTGTTAATAATGGAGCATTGACTAAAATCTCACCACGTTATACGCCTTATCATGTTCCACATCAAACAGAGATCGCGGGCTTTATGACATTTTTGCATGGTGACATGAGATTCTATAATAATATTTTCATACAGCAAAAAATTCGAACAGAATTACAAAAGTACTTAGATTCTATGGGTGAAAATGAATGGGATGATAATAATCTGTTTACTGGTACTTCTCCATATGAGAATTATCCAACATGGGAAGAATACGAGAAGCAGTTTGAAGGATATTGTGGTATGGGTTCAGAACCTAGTGATCGTTACTATAATCCGCTTCCAGTATGGGCAGAAGGTAATGTTTATTTTAATGGTGCAAAAGCTATGTCTAAGGAAAATGCAGTAATTGATAATGAGCATACAATTACAGTTTCAGTGGAAGAAAGAAATGGAAAATATTCTATCAAAACAAATCTGGGTGATTATATGCAAAAGTTGAAGGCTACTACATTAATTTCAACTGAAACATTAGGAATGGCTTTTGAACCAGAGCAAAAATATGAAAATCCAGATGGAACATCCATTATATTTAGCGAGGATTATTTTGGAAAATCCTTTGGATTGAATCCTATTGCTGGTCCATTTGCAGAAATGTCACTTAAAACAATGTAATTTAGATTGACAACCATCTTTATTTACAAGTATCTAATCTCAAGGGGTAAATTAACTTGAAAAAGCCCACAGTTCTGCTATAGTTCTGTGAGATTTCATAGCAATTTGTTTTTCGATGTATTATATAAATAAAATATTTGGTGATTATAAAGAAATGGAGTAAGTACATCAAACTGTTGACGATACAGACAGGGTATGATATACTGACACTGCTTTAAAATTAAATAGGACAGTTCGTAATCCATCCTGTCGTAAAATAAAACTAGGACTTCAACCACAAATTATATAATTATTTGAGGCTTTTATGAAAGGACTTTTTAAGTCCTTTTTTTTGTTTGGTAGAAAAGCATTACTTTTCTATGTCGAAAGAACAAAGCGTCAATTAATATAAGTCTGTTAAAGCTTAACGGCGTTTTGTTCTTGTTATGTTCTATATTTATCTTTAGGTGTCTGATTCCAAACACGTGCTTGAAGCATGATTCTTTTACTTCCTTTTACTTTAGAAGCTTTTATACAAAATTTATATGGTGATTAAGACTTATTCATCAAATCAAAATTATAAAGGTGAAGAAATGAAAAATATAGGTTTAACAACAACTGTACCAATCGAAGTTCTGATTAGCGCAGGCTATAGCCCCATGGATTTAAATAATGTTTTTGTCACATCCGACAATCATTTAAAATATATAGAGCTTGCTGAAAGAGATGGGTTTCCTAAAAGTATGTGTGCGTGGATAAAAGGTTTGTATGGCGTCTGCATGCAGCATCAGATCAGTGAAATCCTAGGCGTAATAGAAGGGGATTGTTCGAATTCTAAGGCTCTAGTTGACTTATGGGCTAGTAAGGGGGCAACAATTTATCCCTTCTCCTTTCCTCAATCTCGTAAAAAGGAAGAGATTGAATTAGAAATTAATCAACTTATGGATCTGATGAATGTTGATATCCATCAGGTAGAAAAGGTAAGACAAGAATTAAATCAAATCAGAGAATTAGCACACGAAATTGATCGGTTGACCTATCAAGAATCAAGAGCTACCGGGTTTGAAAATCATTTATATCAAGTAAGCTGCAGTGATTTTAATGGAGATGTCAGTCAGTTTCGGGAACAGCTAAAATCTACAATTGAAGAGATGAAGATTAGAAAGCCACAAAAGAAAAACTTAAGATTGGGTTATATAGGGGTTCCGCCTATGACAGCCGATTTATACGCATTTGTAGAGGAATTTGATGCAAGCATTATTTATAATGAAGTGCAGAGAGAGTTTACGTTTCCAAGAGCCAAGGAGGCTCATGATATCTACGAACAATACGCAGATTATACGTATCCTTATGATAGCACTTTTAGAATTGAAGAAATTAAGAAACAAATGAAAGAACGTAGCCTGGATGGACTAATCCATTATACCCAAGCTTTCTGCCATAGAGCTATTGATGATATTATTATAAAAGAAGCGCTTCACATCCCAATTCTTAATATAGAAGGTGATCAAGCGAATGTCCTTGATGCTCGAACCAAGCTTAGACTGGAAGCCTTTTTAGATATGCTGTCTGATAGAAAGGGGAACAAGTAAATGAGGGTATTAGGAATTGATCTTGGGAGTAGGGCAGTAAAAATAGTGATCATGGAAGATGGAATAGTCATTAAGCGGCAAGCCATCAGTACCATGTCTTTTTATAGGGACTATTGTAATTATGAGGATAAGCTGGTAGTCAATTTGGCCAAGTTAAATATTACGGACATAGATTTAGCAATATCAACGGGTTATGGTCGAAATAATACTGACTTAAGCAAATTTAAAGCGATCAATGAAATCAAAGCTCATGTTTATGGTGGCTTGTATCAAACTGGTCTCACGGATTTTATATTATTAGATGTTGGTGGTCAGGATGTGAAGGTCACGAAAGTTGAAAAAGGTATTCTCACGGATTTAGAACTAAATGAAAAGTGTGCCTCATCCTGTGGCAGATATTTAGAAAACATGGCTCAGGTCTTAGAAATTCCACTTGAAAAAATGAGTGGGTATTACGAAAACCAAGTGGAACTGAACGCTACTTGCGCAGTATTTTCTGAGTCCGAGTTGATTGGAAAGATAGCAGAAGGTTTTTCACTCGAACAATTATGCGCCAGTGTTAATTATTCCTTATATAAAAGACTTATGCCAATGCTGGCTAAGTTTAAAGGGAACTGTCTCATTCTTTCAGGAGGTGTAGCGAATAATGCAGGGCTTCGCTACTATTTGAAAGCACATTATGATGAAGTACGAACCGTAAATCAACCTGAGTATAATGGCGCAATAGGTTGCTGCTACTACGGATTAAATTATTATAAAGAGGAGAAATAAATATGTTTATCATAAGCACAGAGCATAGTTTTGACAGTGCTCATTTTCTAGCAGGTTATGAGGGAAAATGTAGTAATATTCATGGGCACAGATGGCGTGTTATAATAGAAGTACAAGCTGAGAAGCTAAAGGCTGCTGGTCAATTGGAAGGCATGGTTGATGATTTTTCAAACCTCAAAGAGGATGTAAAAGAATTAGTCGATCGATTTGACCATTGCTTAATCCTCCAAGAAGGAACCATGAGAGAAAAAACCCTCAACTGCCTACTTGAAGATGGATTTGATATTAAGGCGGTTAACTTTAGACCGACTGCCGAAAACTTTTCTGAATATTTTTATGGTTGTATTGAAGAAAAAGGCTATCATGTTAAAAGAGTTTCTGTACATGAAACACCAAATAATTGTGCTATATATGAGAAGAACTGAGGTACAAAGTGAAAAAATACAAAGTTGTTGAAAATTTCGTAAGTATTAATGGTGAAGGTACTTTAGCTGGCCAATTAGCTGTCTTTATTCGTTTTCAAGGATGTAATTTAAACTGTTCCTATTGTGATACAGCTTGGGCAAATGAAACAAATTGTGATTTTATAGAAATGACTAAGGAAGAAATAGCCGAATATATCAAAAGTACCGGCATATATAATGTAACCTTGACCGGTGGGGAACCCTTACTTCAGGAGTACATCAAGGATCTCATTGAATATTTACTAGAAAACGATGCACTTACAATTGAAATTGAAACCAATGGAAGTGTAGATCTTGCAACTATTAAGCTGATAACAAGTGAAAATCTGAAGTTAACGATGGATTATAAGTTGTTATCGAGTGATATGGAAAGACATATGTGTATCAATAACCTAATATTATTAGGCAAAAAAGATACCATTAAGTTTGTAGCTGGAAGTTTAGAAGATTTAGAGTTGGCAAAATCTTTAATTAATCAGTATAATCTTATACAACGTACCAACGTTCATATAAGTCCTGTTTTTGGAAAAATAAACCCAGATACAATAGTAGAGTGGATGAAAGACAATAGTATGAACCGCGTCACATTACAACTCCAATTACATAAGGTCATTTGGGGTATGGATACAAAGGGGGTATAAACATGGCAATTGATTTAATTAAAATAGAAGAACATATCCGAGGTATTTTAATTGCATTAGGTGAAAATCCTGATCGTGAAGGGTTAAAAGAAACGCCAAAACGTGTTGCCAATATGTATGCAGAAGTTTTTGAAGGTATGAATTATACAAATGATGAAATTGCTGAGATGTTCAACAAAACCTTTGAAGAAGATTTGGTTTTACAAGAAGAATCAAAAGATATGGTTATGATGAAGGATATTGATATTTTCAGTCATTGCGAACATCATATTGCCCTAATGTATAACATGAAAGTAGCAGTCGCCTATCTTCCGAATAAGAAGATTATTGGTCTTAGTAAAATTGCAAGAATTGTTGATATGGTCGGTCGAAGACTACAATTGCAAGAGCGTATTGGTACTGATATTGCTGAGATCATTCAAAAAATCACACAGTCTACGGATGTAGCTGTAATCATTGAAGGCGAGCATGGCTGTATGACCGTAAGGGGTATAAAGAAAGTAAATGCTAAGACGGTTACCACAACATTAAGAGGTAAGTTTCAAACGGATATAGATTTATATAACAAATTATTTAACTTATACAGATAGAAAAACTAAAATATTAAGGAGACTAACATAATGAATAAAGAGAGTGCAGTAATTATTTTTAGTGGTGGACAAGACAGTACAACTTGCCTATTTTGGGCAATGAAAAGATATAAAGAGGTAATCGCCGTTTCTTTTGATTATGGGCAAAAACATAAGCTTGAGTTAGAATGTGCAAAAAATATATGTAAAAAACATGGTGTAGAACACCATATATTGGATATGAGTTTATTGAATCAATTAGCACCTAATTCTTTAACCAGAGCAGATATTGCTGTAGATAAAGATGCGCCAGTAGTTGGTACACCGAATACATTTGTAGACGGTAGAAATCTTTTATTCCTAACCTTCGGTGCAATTTTTGCAAAACAAAGAAATATCAATCACATTGTTACTGGTGTTTCACAGAGTGATTTTAGTGGGTACCCGGATTGTAGAGATGTCTTTATAAAATCTCTGAATGTTACATTAGAATTATCAATGGAATATCCCTTCGTTATTCATACGCCACTTATGTGGATCGACAAAGCGGAGACATGGGAACTTGCCAATGATTTAGGTGTTTTAGATATTATAAAAGAAGAAACTTTAACCTGTTACAATGGTGTCATTGGACGAGGTTGTGGGGATTGTCCTGCTTGCAAGCTAAGAAATAAAGGCCTTGCCGCATTTGAAGAAAAACTTAAGGCTTAATAAATTTACAAAAAACTCATAGTGGGCATTTGTTTGAAACACAAGCAATTGCCCTTGTTTTTGATAATGATAAAAAGTAAAAGAATCTTTATGTGATAGAATTTTACAAAAAAGTATGTCTGGTTTTTGGAGGTTCATTATGGAGAACGAGAGAATTAATAAGATTTTGATGCATCCAAGCTATAACAAGCATATAGAAAAAATAAAGCATTATGAAATAGATCGCCCTTTTTGTGGTCATGATCTGAGTCATCTTCTGGATACAGCTAGAATTGGGTATATTATGAATCTAGAACGTCATCTGAACTTGAAAAAAGACGTCATTTATGGTGCGGCTTTACTTCATGATATCGGTAGGTGGCAACAGTACCAAGGTATTAGAAAACATGATATAGCCAGTGCTGAATTATGTGAGGAAATTCTTCGTGATTGTGAATATTATGAAGATGAAATTACGAAGATTAAGACAGCGATTTCTAATCATAGCACAGTACCAAAAGAAGAGGATGATTGTCTTTCAAAATTACTATATGAAGCTGACAAGAAATCTAGGAGTTGCTTCGAATGTCAGAAGGAAATAGAATGTGATTGGCCCAATAGGAAAAAGAACCTTGTTATAACCTATTAGCATTGGGAATGAGGACAATTAGGTAGCTATTCGTTGTGCTTTTTGTTTCAAGACTTATCATCGCGATAGAGAGGATTATGAAATATGAAAATTGGTCATCAAGAATTTGTACTAGGCGAAAGAACATATATCATGGGCATATTAAATGTGACGCCTGATTCTTTTTCAGACGGTGGAATGTTTAATAATATAGAATCCGCAATAAAGCAGGCAATGCGTATGATAGAGGATGGGGCGGATATCATAGACATTGGTGGGGAATCAACTAGACCTGGACATGAGATTATATCGGAAGAGGAAGAGATAAGACGAACAGTTCCAGTCATTGAAGCACTTGTAAAAGCTACAAATATTCCGATCTCCATTGATACTTCAAAAGCTTCCGTAGCAGAAGCCGCAGTAAAAGCCGGTGCAAGCCTCGTTAATGATGTTTGGGGATTAAAAAAAGATCCTTACATCGCAAAAGTAATCGCTAAATATGAAGTGCCCTGTTGCATTATGCATAATAGAGAAAATAGAGATTATGTTAATTTTCTTGAAGATATGATATCAGATTTGAAGGAAAGCCTATTCATTGCAAAGTCTGCTGGAATCAAAGAGGAAAACATCATTTTAGATCCAGGCATTGGCTTTGCAAAGACAGTAGATCAAAACTTGGAAGCAATGAATCGATTAGAAGCACTAAAAGTACTAGGTTATCCTCTTTTACTTGGAACTTCTAGAAAATCTATGATTGGCCTAACACTTAACTTACCCGTAACAGAAAGAGTGGAAGGAACTTTAGCAACAACTGTCATAGGTATCATGAAGGGCTATGATTTTATTCGAGTACATGATATTAAAGAAAACAAGCGTGTAGCTATGATGACAGATGCAATCGTTAGAAGAGGAGTGACTAAAATTGGATAAAATAATTGTGAAAGACTTAGAAGTTTACGCCTATCATGGTGTTAATGCAGAGGAAAAAAAACTGGGGCAAAAGTTTCTGATATCTGTGGAGCTACAACTAGACCTAAAAGATGCGGGTAAAAATGATGACTTAATGGCTACAGTTAATTATGCGCAGCTTTGTGTCAATCTTGAAAAAGAATTTTTAAAAGAAAAGTATGACTTAATTGAACGTGCCGCTGAAAAGCTTTGCGAGTATATATTAATAAACTATGAAAAAGTTCAGGGTGTTAAGCTGACCCTAAAAAAACCATGGGCACCTATTGGCAGAATGGTAGATTATGCAGCAGTAGAACTAGAAAGAGGATGGCATACCGCTTACATTGCATTAGGTTCCAATCTAGGGGATAAGTATTTAAACATCAATAAAGCGATAGAAAAGATTCAAGAATCCCCTTACTGCCAACTCGTTCAAAAGTCAAAATGGTATGAAACAGAGCCTGTAGGCTATCTTGACCAAGATATTTTTGTGAATGGCGCAATTGAAATTAATACATTATTAACACCTAAGGAGCTCATCCAATTTTTATTAGGTATCGAAAAGCAACTAAAAAGAGAACGAACAATTCACTGGGGACCTAGAACCATTGATTTAGATGTACTCCTTTATGATGATTTAATCACTTCTGATGAAGAAATTATTGTACCCCATCCAAGAATGCAGGAAAGAGCTTTTGTATTAATGCCTTTGAATGATATCGCCCCTTATAAGATGCATCCTGTATTGAACCAGAGGGTAGGTCAGTTATTAAAGGCTCTTGATGCAATATAGTAAATCATTTATATTGGAAACCTGTCTGCTGCGATGTTATTTAACGGGGTATCAATTTAATCGAAGCGATTCATTTCTATAAAGCTATAAAATCTATTTTGAAGATATTAGTATAGGATATATTAAGAGAATTAAATGAAAAATTAACGATCAGTATTTGACAAATATAAAAATCATTGATATTATATGTGTATATACACGTAAGCTCATAGGATTAAATTTTTTGAAGGAGGAATTACAATGGTTGACGAGAAATATTTAGAGGCTAAGGAGTGCCAGTGTAACAAAATAAGACGCGCTTCCCGAACTGTAACTCACTTGTATGATAAATTTTTAGAACCTAGTGGGCTTAAAGCAACTCAATATGCTCTATTGGCGAATATTAAAAGAGCAGGATCCATTACAATGGTAGAGTTGTCAAAGGTATGTCGATTAGAACGCACAACTCTTATTAGAAATATAAAGTTGCTTGAAGATAGGGAGTTTGTCAATAGTATTAACGAGCAGCACTCAAAAGCATACACAATCACACTGACTACGAAAGGTTTAAAATTTTTAGAGGATGCTTATCCATATTGGAAAGAGGCACAAATTGCAATTAGTAAGCTTCTTTCAGATGAGGAAATAAACATGCTTGATTCTATTCTTCAAAAGTTAGAGTCGTTGGATTCGTGAAAATAACATAGTTTTCAGTAAGTTTCACACGCGATTAAAGGCGGTTGCTGATAGTAAGTCAGTATTTTATTTTGTATAATGTGTGTATGTACACAGTTGTGAAAGGAATTTCTATATGTCTCAAGTAAATATTCATGCTGGAATCTGTGGATTTAGCACAACAGTAAATGCATTGTCTGACGATAATCGATATGCCAAACTTCTAATTGATTCGGAATGCCCCAATTTCACTGCTTTAAAAATGAAACCTAAGGTAGTGGATGCATACAGAGAATGTTTTGGAAAAATTGGTGAAGGATCGGTTTATAGTTCCTTCCAAGAATGCTGTCCTCATGGTGCATGTCCTGTCCCTTGTGGTGTTATTAAAGCAATTGAAGTTGCCTGCGGACTCGCTCTTGCACAAAATGTGGTGATAGAAATTAGTGAATAGTAGGAGTCAGAAAGTAGCAATTAAAAGGAGAAATGAAAGATGGATTTTTTAAGCCTTGCGATTCGTGAGAAAGCACTTGAATTAGGTTATGAAGATTGTGGCATTGTACCACTAGAAAAGCTGAGTGAATACGGCTTGAGAATGCAAGAACGTATACAGAAAGTACCACAGTCTGAAACATTTTATCAAAGGCAATACCGCCTGATAGAGCCTCAAAAATTATTCCCCTGGGCACAATCAGTCGTCATTGTCATCGAGCGGTACGGTAAATATGTTGTACCAGGGGAAGTACAAAACAGCATAGGAAAACACTATTTATTTGACAGTCGCATTGATGAAAACTCACACGAATTTCAGGCAGGTCTTAAAATGGAAAAACATATGGAAGATTTGGGACTAAGGTTTGCCAATGAACGAAAATTTGGTCTTGTTGGTTTACGATGGGCGGCGATGAAAGCGGGGCTTGGGACAATTCGAAGGAATAATTTCTTTTATACAAAGTCATCAGGCTCATGGGTGTCATTACAGGGATGGCTTATTGATCAAAAGCTGGAGCTAATAGGTAAGGCTGATCATATGAATTGTTCGGATTCTTGTAATCGATGTATCAAGGCTTGCCCATCGGGCTCACTTTCGTCACCATATACAATGTCTCCAACGAAATGTATCTCATACCTTACCAATATTGGTGGCGATGATTTACCTAACGAGTCATTAAGTAAAACCTTTGGCCAAAGCCTCTACGGTTGTGATATATGCCAGGAAGTATGCCCGATGAATAAAGGCAAATATGAGGAAGTAGATAACTTCCCTGGTTTATCTGGACTGGCTCCATATCTTACACCAGAAAAAATTATGGAGATGGATGAGGAATTTTATCGTAAGAATGTCCAGCCTAAGTTTTTTTATATTAATTCTGATAAATTGTGGAAATGGAAAGTAAATGCATTGAATTTTATGCGTAATAACTATGATGATCGTTACAAGCCATATATTATAAGCGCTTGTCAAAATGAAAATATGAAAATCCGAGAGATGGCTAAGATGATTTGTGGAGAACGGAACATAATATGAATTTTGTATTAATTTTGCTTACAAATCAGGAAAATGTTTTAAAGATATAATTGGGTCATTTATTGAAAGCAGAGTAAATACTATCGCATCGGATGAAATCTGCCCTATTTTAAGTCTGCAGTCTGATTGTGAAAATTTGTCAGATAAACTCAGAGAAATGATAAAAAAATTATGTATGGTTGAAATTGACTTGTTGGAACTGTTAGTTAAAAAGTATGCCAGCGCTACTAAATCGAATGAAGTTGCTATATCTGCTCTAATGAGTGTTAAGGGTGTGCTGCAATATCGTAGAATTCTTGGTGAAGAAAATTTTACCAATGTGATGATGAATATAAAGAACCAATTTTACGCCAGTATTGACGAATAGGAGAAAATATTATATGAAACGAGTCGTAGTTACAGGATATGGAGTGATTTCTCCATTAGGTAACAATGTTAACACTTTTTGGGACAATGTTCTTAATGGAAGGAGTGGGATAAAGAGGATTTCTGATTCGGCTTTTTCGGAAATACCTTCGCGTATCGCCGGATATATTGAAAATTTCTCTAATAAGGATTATTTTGATGGGAAAGAAATCAATCGATATGATTTGTTCATTCAATATGCTTATGCAGCAGCAAAACAAGCAATTGAAATGGCAAATGTTCAGGAAACAGATTTTGATAAAAGCAGAGTAGGTATTTATGTAGGTTCAGGTATTGGTGGCTTAAAAACAACTATTAAAAATCATGAGGAATTCTTAACCAGGGGGAATAAGCGGGTCTCCCCTTTCACAGTTCCAATGATGATTACCAATATGGCAGCGGGTATTATAGCCATCAAAACAGGCTTTACAGGACCTAGTTTTTCTCCGGTGTCGGCTTGTGCGACATCCAATCAAGCCATTGGAGAAGCTTTTTTAAATATCAGACACGGCTATACAGATGCGGTGATTGCCGGTGGGACAGAAGCTGCAATTAATCCTTTTTCGTTTTCAGGTTTTACTAATATGCATGCAATGTCCACAAACAATGAAAATCCAGAAGAAGCGTGCCGCCCTTTTGATAAACTGAGGGATGGGTTTGTAATGTCGGAAGGTTCGGGTATTTTATTCCTTGAGGAACTGGAGCATGCCAAAAATCGCGGAGCCAACATACTTGGTGAAATTATAGGATACGGTGCGAGTACTGACGCTTGCCATATTACAAGTCCAGACTATCACGGAGCAGAAAGATCTATGAAATCAGCTCTTGATATGGCGGGGATATCACCCGAACAAGTCGATTATATTAATGCACATGCAACAGGAACTCCGGAAGGTGATAAATCCGAAACAAATGCGATTAAGGCTGTATTCAAGGAAGATGCTTATCGTCTAAAAGTTAATGCTACAAAGTCAATGACGGGTCATTTATTTGGTGCGGCTGGTGGAATTGAAGCTATCATATCATTGAAAGTTATGGAGGAAGGACTTATACCACCTACCATCAACTTAACTGTTCCGGATGAATACTGCGATTTAGATTATGTCCCTAATAAGGCAATCAAGTATGAAACAAATTATGCGATATCAAACGGCTTTGGGTTTGGCGGACATAATGCTTCGTTGCTCTTTAAAAAATATCTGTAATAAATGCTTTTTGAATGGGGTAAAGAACAAATGCAATAATCCATTAGAACTTAAGGACCTTAAACAGGATGAAGAGACTGAACGGTCTCAGTGTTTTGCTTGTATCCAATGGTGCCCAAAAACTGCGATACAATTTAAAAAGAGAACACTTGGCGTTGAACGTTACCACCATCCAGATATTAAGATTAATGAAATGGTTCATAAGAAAGAGAAATAAACTATTTTGATTATTTAGCGACATACTCAGTGCTTATCAAAGACTAAAACAAAAAAAGGTTCTAAACTTTAGATTGGGGTACCCCAAGCCTTGACAAAGAGCCCAAAAAAGATCGAATGGTGACGAGCGCCATTCGATCTTTTAATGAATGAGGAGATTGCGTTCTTGTTCACAAAAACGCTCCGCTATGGATGCGTACCTAGCGGTGCCAGTACTTAAGAATCATCGATTAGTGACCTGACATCATTGCAGCATTTGGCTGATTTCCTTCGCCAGTTTTTTGCATTTTCGGTCTCTTCAAAGTCCAAGCGATTAACCAGCCGATTATAGCAATTCCTGATGCAAGTAGAAAAGTATCTCCAAATGAACTTACCATTGCATTCAATTTAGCATTGATATCTGCTGGGTCTTTTATTGTACTCATGTAATGAGTTGATCTAGAGGTTAAGAAACTTATCATACCTGCTACTGCAAATGAAACCATTATCTGTTGCATCGCTGATGTAAGTGGTGTTACACGATTTACAAGTTCACGAGGTGCTGACTGTAATACATGTGTGTTTAATGCCATCATTGTAGTTCCCATGCCAAGACCCATTGAAATTTGACATAAGATAAAGAAAGTTTTGCTACTATCAATACTTAAGTGTGAAAGCGTAAAAAGCGTTCCGGTAACAATGGCAAGACCTACAATTGCCAAAGGTCGAGCTCCAAATTTGTCATATAGCTTTCCACTAATCGGCATCATTAGCCCAGAAGCAATTGCTTGTGGGAAGATAACAAGTCCGGTTTCTAGTGGAGTAAAGCCTTTAATCGTCTGTAAAAACAATGGAATAATTAAAAACATTCCAAAAAGGGCAATTTGCATTAGCCAGGTTGTGACAGCTCCGAGTGCAAAACTAGGGGACTTAAATACCCTTAATTCCAAAATTGGATTAGTATGACTCAGTTCGACAATCACAAATAAAATCAAAGCAAGCCCACCGACGATAAGGCCTAATAAGGTGCTTTTTTCACTCCAACCTTTCGAACTTTCACTCACTCCATAAGCAAGCATGGAAAAAGCAATCGGAGCTAGAATCATGCCTAAAATATCGAGTTTTGGTGCTGGTTTGCGATCGAAATGTGGCAAGAATTTAACTGCAAATAATACAGCAACTATTCCCACTGGAACATTTACTAAGAAAATCCAATGCCAAGTTTGATATTCAACAAAATAACCAGCAAGTAAAGGGCCAAGAGCTGGTCCAAGTAGCATAGGAATACCAATCATGCCCATTAAGGCACCAACTTTATCAGGTGGTGCAATACGGAAAACCATTGCAAAGCCAATTGGCGCAACCATACCGCCACCCAAGCCTTGAATTACGCGAAATATGATTAATTGCTCTGGGGTACTTGCAAAGGAGCAAAGAAGTGAGCCTAAGGTGAAGAATATAATGGAGATGATAAAGATTTTTTTAGCTCCAAAATGATCCATCATCCACCCTGCTAAGGGTATTACCGCTGCTACCGCCAATGTGTAGCCAGTAATTGTCCATTGCATAGTTGAAATGGAAGCGTGTAAATCTTTTGTTAAGGTATTCATAGCGACATTCACGACAGTACTATCCAAAATAACCATGAACATGCCAAATATCACAGCTGTTAGTTGTAAAAATGCTTTCTTCATAGAAAATTCTTGTGTATTCATCAAATGTTTTCTCCGTTTTTAAGTTGATATAGTGATGGTTAGCTTAACATGTATTTATTCTCTCATTACGAACCTTTGAATAATAAGATTGTTACCTAATATAGCGCCTTTATTGCACTCCTAGAGATTATTGTATGTTAGCCTGTTTTTAGATCCTGAAATATTGTTTACTAAAACCTCCTTTAAGTTTGTGAGTGTGTGAACTTATTTATACTTATATACATGAATTCCTTGACAAATAAGTATTGCAATGATAACATCAGTTTAAACTAATGTCAACAATTTAGTTTAAACTGATATCAATTATTTAGTTTAAACTGATGATAGAATATTATTTTCCAAATTTAAAACGAAGATATGGAGGAATAGTGTATGCCATTGTCAATTACTTGTGACGAGAAAAGCTGTTTGATACACCATGTTTTTTCTCTCTATGTAAAGCACGGCATTGAAGGAATCTCAATGGACGAGGTTGCGAAGCAGGTTAAAATCAGTAAAGCAACTATTTATAAGTATTTAAAGAGCAAAGAAGATATTATACGTGAGATTATAAATGAACGAATCAATCATTTGAATGCAGTACAATTTACAACAGATCAGGGTATCAATGGGATTGTTGAATGCTTATCGAATATATATTTTGAGGGAGTTATTACAGGTGCATATTCTAGTTCCAAATTTTTAGTGCATTTAGAGTGTAAATTTCCAAATATTCTATCAGATTATAGGATAGCACTTGACTACACACAAAAACGGTTTGAGTGCTTTTTCGATAGTGCCGTTCAAAAAGGTTACTGTAAACAGGTTTCCATCCACCTTATTTGCGCACAGCTAAAAATGATGTTGCCGGGTATTATAGAGGTTAAGGATTCGGATGATAATATTTCGATTCCTACAGCCATTAAGGAATACTATAGGCTTCTGCTGTACCAATTGTTAAGTGTAGAATATATGGATATCATAAATCAGGACAGTACGTATTTATTTGTGGATGAATTGGTTGAACTATTAAGGAGTAGATTTTTGATTGAATAACAGTTCTTTTATGTTGCCGATTTTAATGAAGAACAATGCTGAAAAAATTACGAAAAAGCTTTATAGTGTGACCTTACACAATGAAATAAAGTTGTTGTTCAACCATTTAAGGCATTGGATCAAATGGGGGAACATATATATTCTAAAGCTAAATATAGTAGTAATATCGATGATATAGAGAAGGGCGGTCCGTAAGGGCTGCCCTTTTTGGGCTATTTGTCAAAAGAACACTCCAATGAGATGGGGAGTAGAAAAGAAAGCACAAGAAGACTTGCGAATATGAGCAACGTCAGGCATTTGCTTATTGCTAATTGCTCTGCATGTTTTAGGAATCATGATTTCCACTAGAACAGAACTATGATTTCCATAGACCGGACAGGTGAAGGATTTTGGTCTGGGTTATACACATTGAAAGAAACTTGAATATACTTTCATTATTTCAAGATGGGATGAACAAAAAGAGTAACTAATGCAATTATGGAGCAAGTTCTATGCCAGAACAACCATTTTTTACCGATCTTTTTTCTTTTGATAAAAGTTAAAGCAGCACCAATAATAGAAAAGAGACATACAAAACCTAATATATAAGGGGAAATTCCTAAACGATCTAGATAAACAAAAGAAGTAAACATATGTATTATTCCTGTAATTAATAAGACATAGGTTGAAGGTTTGTGTATTTTCATTAATTTTGTGTCGAGTTTTTTAGGCCCAGTTCGTTTGGTAATAAATTTTGCCAAAACTATAAATAATGTTAGCATTGCAAGATTTGCTGCTATAGAATCAATTTCCATAATAATAGAAGTCATAGTAAAATTACCTTTCTTTGGTTGGTACTGAATTTGATTTTGTTACCATTCCTGTAGTCATTTCTACTTTTTTAGTATAAATTGAAGTTCTAAACTCCTTGATTATAAGAAATAAATAGGTATTAAATTTTCGTTTAGAGTTTGTTTAAAGGGCCATGAAGTGAAAATAGCTTTATTTTTATAAGATACAGGTTGGGAAAAGCGGTTCAAATCAACATAACAATTTAGGATTTGTTTAACAGTTTTACAGTAATTATTTATCCTCGGGAGTTATGATTAGGACTATCAATAAAGCAATTACATAAACAAACGGAGGTAATTATGCTAGAAAAATGAAGAATAGGTTTTACGGATGAACCTAATAAATTGTCTGTGGAGTTTTGATAGCTGGAATGATTTTTAGTGTTATATCAGGAATCTTGTTGTATAATCATTTTAATGCCAGATTCATCACAGTCAGAAATGTGTTGCATAAACAAGAGGAAATGCAATTAGCGAAAGATCAACCGTAACAGAGAAGGAGCATGTCGCCCTTCTCTGTTACGTATATTTCGAGGAGGAAGACAGTGAATAAGGAAAGTCAAAGCGTTAAGCGAAGAATTTTTATATCAAATACTTGTATGGTACTTGTTACTCTCAGTCTATTTCTATTTGTGAATTTGTTTGTAATTAGGTTGTTTGAGAAATCTTATGAAGGAAACGAGATAAATTCATCAGAGGTAGCAGATAATTCAGATCAGATAAAAAGTATACTTGCAAATTGGGAATCATACGATGATGAAGATTCAATAAGAAGTGTTTCAGAACAGCTAAAGATGTATGAGTTTAAACTGTGCGTAGAAGAAGCCGGTAAGATAATTTACTCAAATACAGGCGTTTCAATGGATGATTTAACTGATGAAATTGGCCAGTATATTAAGCAGGATGGCAAAGTACATATATATGTACAAAACAATATGACAGTTTTAGCTAAAAGTGATCAGAATAATCAAATAAATGTATATGCATTAACAGGTGAATTTCGGGATTTTTGGAATCAAGAAAATAATTTTACAGTAATGTTTATATTAATATTAATCGATGGAATTATTTGCATAGGTGCTTTATTATTGATAAGTCAGATTTTTACAAAGAGATTAATAAAACATATAACCATTCCATTAGTTGCATTATCAGATGGAGTGCAGAGAATGAAAGAAGAGAATTTTTCAGTGAAGGTTGAATACATTGGTGATATTGAATTTGAAGAAGTCTGCGATGCTTTTAATCAGATGCAAGAGCATATCATTGAGGTTAATGCTGAAAAAGAAGCATATGAAAGAGCAAGAATTGATATGGTCTCAGGTATTTCTCATGATTTAAAAACGCCGTTGACAGCAATACGAGGAACGATAAAAGGACTTCAAGATGGAGTTGCTCAAACACCTGAGCTAAAAGCTAAGTTTCTTGATACGGCATATAGAAGAACATTAGATATGGATCAACTTTTAGAAAGGTTATTTTATTTTTCAAAACTTGAAACAGGAAACATGCCACTATTTTTCGAAAGAATTGAATGGAAAGGATATTTGGAGAACTTCTGTGGAAAACATGGCGTAATCTTAGAAAAGAATAGTCTTAATCTGAAATTAGAAGATGTACAACCGGGTATATATTCGAATATCGATCGTGAACAAATGAATCGTATACTTGACAACCTGCTGGAGAATAGTAAAAAATATGCTGAGGTAGAAACGATTAATGTTATTATTCGTACGTACTTGAAAGAATCATACTTTGTCTTAGAAATTTCAGATAATGGTTATGGAGTTGCAAAAGATAAGTTGAATCATATTTTTGAACAGTTCTTTCGAGGTGATGAATCAAGGAATAAGAAAGATGGCAATGGCTTAGGGCTCTATATTGTAAAATATCTTATAGAAGCAATGGGTGGTTCAGTTACCGCAGAAAACAGAGATGGACTTACCGTACAGTTAAGTTTACCAATTATAGCGCAGGGAGATGAGTAAAATGAATGAAAAGTATAAAGTACTCATTATTGAAGATGATGAAGATATTAGTATGATTGAACAAGCATATTTGGAAGCTAGTGGGTTTGAAACACTTATTGTGAGTGATGGAAATAAAGCAATATCAACTTTGACAACGGAGAAATATGATTTGATATTACTTGATCTCATGCTTCCGGGTAAAAGTGGTTATGAAATATGTAAAGAAATAAGAGCGGAGCTAGATATCCCCATTCTAATGGTTACAGCCAGGACAGATTCAGTTGATAAAATCCGTGGGCTTTCATTAGGAGCGGATGATTATATTGCTAAGCCGTTTGATCCTGCTGAGCTTGTGGCAAGGGTTAATGCAAATATTAGGCAGTATACTAGAGTTGCAAAAGTAAATCAGATAGAGCAAGAGCAAAAGAAGGATGAGGTGTGCGTAGGCAATATACGAATTTTTTTGAAAGGATGGAAAGTATATAAAGGTGAACAAGAAATTCGTTTTCCAAATCGAGAATTTGAACTATTAAAATTTATGGCTGAAAACCCCAATATTGTTTTCTCAAAAGAGCAATTATTTGAAAAAATATGGGGTTATGATTATTTTAGTGATAGTGCCACAGTTATGGTGCATATTAACCGAATTCGTGAAAAAATTGAAGATGACAGTAAGAACCCCCAAATACTAGAAACAGTATGGGGGGCTGGATATCGCTTCAATAATTAGGCCTAAGTTGAGGGCTGGATGAAAATACGAATACCCAGCTATGCTTAGTTGAACTGGTGGTTGATGGCTTAGAAAAATTGCTATCTACGCCCGAGCATTTACTGAGCATGAAGCACAGCTTTCAGCTTTAGAAAACCAAAAATAGGAAGTATATAAAGAAAGGTGATTTGGATATGGAATATACGAAACTTGGTAATTCAGATTTAATGGTATCTAAAATCTGTATGGGGTGTATGGGATTTGGAGATGCAGCGAAAGGGCAGCATTCATGGACGATAGACGAGGAACACTCTCGCGAGATAATAAAGCGCGGTTTAGAGCTTGGTGTCAATTTCTTTGATACAGCAATTGCATATCAGAATGGAACATCAGAAAAATATATAGGCAAGGCTTTAAATGACTTCGTTAAACGTGATGAAGTTGTGGTTGCGACAAAATTTATACCGAGAACCTTAGAGGAAATTCAAAATGGGATTAGTGGACAAGAACATATTGAATCAATGATTAATAAAAGTCTTGAAAATCTTGGAATGGATTATGTTGATTTGTATATCTATCATATGTGGGATTACCAAACACCGCTGAGTGAAATAATGGAGGGTCTTAATCGTGTAGTGAAAGCAGGAAAAGCCAGAGCATTAGGAATTTCTAATTGCTATGCATGGCAAATTGCGAAAGCCAATGCCTTTGCAGAGAAGGAAGGCTTTGAAAAATTTGTATCCGTTCAAGGACATTATAATCTTATTTTTCGGGAAGAAGAGCGTGAGATGGTTCCATTTTGTCATGAGGACAATATAGCTTTGACACCATATAGTGCACTAGCAGGTGGGCGACTTGCTAAACTTCCTGGAGAGGCTTCAAAACGTCTTCAAGAGGATAAGTTTGCAAAATCAAAATACGGTAATACTGAGGAACAAGACAGTATTATAATAACAAGGGTAGCAGAGATAGCTTCAAAATACAACGTATCAATGACTGAAATCTCGCTCGCATGGTTGCTTCGTAAAGTAACATCTCCAGTTGTAGGTGCAACAAAGTTCCATCATATTGAAGGGGCGGTGAAGGCTGTTAGTATCACATTGACTGATTCTGAAATGAACTATCTTGAAGAAGCATATGTACCGCACAACCTGGTTGGTGTAATGGCACAAAACAACTAGGTAGAGATCCTTATATTGACTGGAAGGTTGATATGAGGGTTTCTTTTTGATATTATATATAATAAATGACACCATGAGTTTTCTTTTTGGTTATACCACATCAAGTTAAATTGGTATAATGAAAATTATACACAGCCATTTTCGGAACTATACTCTGATATAATAACATACACACTCAATTTATCAGTTTTTAAATACCGGAGGATCAATGAGTAATAATATTCAACAATTACAAGAAGAACTTGCCAAACTGGTTGCTCGAAATGCTGATTTCGAAGGAACCCAGACTACCAAAATTCCTTCCCTAAGTATTTCTTGTCATACTAAGCCACATTATTCGAATGGAATCATAGAACCTTATAAAATAAGTAAGCCCTCCATTTATATTGTGGTGCAGGGTATCAAGGAGGTTACTGTTGGTGAAGAACATTTTGGATATGGTTCACCATATTATATGGTAGCATCAATGGATTTACCAATTATTGCAGAAGTTCATGAAGCATCCAGATTAAAGCCAAACTTATCTATAAAACTTGAGTTTGCGCATAGTAGTATATTGGAATTATTAAGCGGTGATGAACTCATGATGAAGGTAAAGAAAAAATCACAACGTAGCTTGAATGTTGCCAAATTAGATGAATCAATGTTAGATGCACTAGCGCGGTTAGTTCGACTACTGGATAAACCAAAGGACATTCCTATTCTCTCTCAAATATATACTAAAGAAATTCTATATAAAGTTCTTCATGGAGAACATGGAGAAGCGTTAAGACAAATAGTAACAGACGGAAGCCCCGCGGTTTATATCCAAAAAGCAGTTCAATATATCGTGGAGCATTATAAGGATGCATTTAGTGTGGAACTAATCGCCGATGTTGCTAAAATGAGTGTTCCTTCATTGTATAGACATTTCAAAGAAATTACTGCAATGAGTCCAATTCAGTTTCAGAAACAGTTACGACTTCAAGAGGCTCGACGACTATTAATTGATGAGCCCCTAGATGTAGGTGAAGTTGCTTCACGTGTTGGATATGAGAGTCCAACCCAATTTATACGTGAATATTCTCGTATGTTTGGTTTTTCTCCAAGAAAAGATGTTAAGCGTATTAAGGGATTGGATCAAGTGTAAGAGATTGGATCAAATCAGGGAAACATAAATAGTGTAAAACCTAATACTGGAAAAACAGAGGGCGTAATGAGGATGTTGATCATTGCGCTCTTTTGCATTTCATGTTTGCGTAATTCAATGAAAATGGACACCTAGTTCGGTTTTATGTAGACTGGTTCTTAGCTATTTAAATGAAGATAATAGTTCTGGTACTTGGAATCATTAATTGATAGGATTAGGCAATTTATTGAGGTAATCGTGCTACCGTATATTCCTATATCTGTTTTAAAATAATCTTAGCTTCAGGAGAAAAGATTTTGAGGCTGTCACTTGAAAAATTAAACATGAAAGAAAATAGGAGGTAGAATATGCAATATATTAAACTTGGCAATTCCGGACTTGATGTATCACCGATTTGTATTGGATGTATGGGATTTGGAGATCCGTCTCTTGGACATCCTACCTGGGCACTTGGTGAGGAAGGAAGTAAGCCGATTGTCAAACATGCACTTGATGCAGGAATAAACTTCTTTGATACTGCAAATTTGTATTCACAAGGAACAAGTGAGGTTGTAATCGGCAAACTTCTTAAGGAATATGCCAAAAGAGATGAGGTTGTTATTGCTACAAAATTAGGTGCGCCTACACGCTCAGGTCCCAACGCATTTGGGCTTTCACGCAAAGCAATCATGACGGAGGTTGATAATAGTCTGAAACGACTGGGAACTGACTACATTGACTTATACCAAATTCATCGCGCTGATCCATTCACACCATGGGAAGAGACTTTGGAAGCACTCCACGATCTTGTAAAGATGGGGAAAGTTCGATATTTGGGGGCATCTACAATGAGAGCCTGGCAGTTTGCTAAGGCACTTCATATTCAGAAAACGCATGGCTGGACACGCTTTATCTCAATGCAACATAATTACAATTTAGTCGCTCGTGAGGAAGAGAATGAAATGATTCCGCTTTGTGCTGACGAGGGAATCCAGACTATGATCTATAGCCCGCTGGCACGTGGTATTCTGGCTCGTTCATGGGGTGAAGAAACAGCGCGTTCTGAATCCGAGGCCGGTGCTAAAAAATACTTTATGGCAACTGCTGAGGCGGATGAAAAAATTATTAATGCCATAGGTCAAGTTGCAGAAGAACGTGGTGTAAGCCGAGCTGTTATCTCGCTTGCATGGTTATATCGTAATCCGGTTGTTGGTGCACCAATTATAGGGGCATTAAAGACCAGTCACATAGACGATGCTCTTAAGGCGATAGAGATTAAGTTAACATATGAAGAGGTTAACCAATTAGAATCCGCATATACTCCTCGAATTGATGTGAATGTAAGAAATTCTGATCCGAAAGCAATCGCACAAATGGCTGCTACGGTTGGAATTAAAATTGCGTTACCTACAGATTCAAAGTAAGAATAAGTATATTTGCAAACTTATCAAAGCGTTTTCAAAATGTCACGTTCGCAAGAATGGACCCGACCAATGGAAGTAATTTTTGGTCATGATAATGAGAAATATATTATAGGATAGTACCAAAAATGGAAAGAGTCAAAATTGTATTTTGGCTCTTTTTTTTGTTGTTCTGGATATTTACATCTTTAACAAAAAATAAAATGTGTACCCGTGTACACATTATTGAATATTGATAAATTTTTTTTAATAAGTGATAATTATAATGATAACTTTTACTTTACGGGAGGATAATATGGCTAAATTGATTATTGATACAAATGCAGTTATTGGGAAGATTAACCGCAATATATACGGTCATTTTTCAGAGCATCTCGGGCGTTGCATCTACGGCGGTTTGTATGTGGGCAAAGATTCCAAAATTCCTAACACAAACGGAGTGCGCAACGATGTTGCGGATGCATTGAGGAATATCAAAATTCCTGTTCTTCGCTGGCCTGGTGGTTGCTTTGCTGACGAATACCATTGGAAAGACGGAATTGGTAACACTCGTAAGAAAATGATAAACACGCACTGGGGTGGCGTTGTTGAGGATAATAGTTTTGGAACTCACGAGTTTTTTGAATTGTGTGAACAGCTGGAATGTGAACCATATGTTGCGGGTAATCTCGGTAGTGGGACTGTTCAAGAAATGTCCGAATGGATTGAATATATGACCTTTAATGGTGTTTCGCCATTGGCAGAGTTGAGACTAAAAAATGGCAGGGAAGAGCCTTGGAAGCTCAAGTATTTTGGAATCGGGAATGAAAACTGGGGTGGCGGCGGAAATATGAGGGCGGAATATTACTCTGATGAATACCGTCGTTATCAGACATATTGCCGGAATTTCGGTGACAATAAACTCTATAAGATTGCATGCGGCTCTGGAACGGAGGACTATAACTGGACAGAAACACTTATGAAGCATTGTACTCCGTTCATGGATGCGATGTCCATACATTACTATACTATTCCTGGGTGTTGGGAAGAAAAAGGAAGTGCTACGGTTTTTGATAATGATACATACTATTTAACATTAGAAAAGGCACGTAAAATCGAAGGCATAATTGATACTCACCTAGCGATTATGGACAAGTATGACCCCGAACATAAAGTAGACTTGATCATAGATGAGTGGGGAACATGGTTTGATGTTGAAGAAGGCACAAACCCCGGATTTTTATATCAACAAAACACAATGAGGGATGCATTGGTCGCAGCATTGTCACTCGACATATTTAATGCTCGCTGTACACGTATTACTATGACGAATATTGCTCAGATTATTAATGTACTTCAGTCAATCATTCTTACAGAAGATAAAAAAATGATTCTAACACCAACATATCATGTTTATGATTTGTACAAGCGTCATCAAGACGCTATGTGTGTTGCTCATACGATAGAAAATGGACTTGTTAGAGGACTACCACAACTTTCATCCACTGTTTCTTGTAATGAGGAGGGCGAGGTTACAATTACGATTTCCAATATATCACTCACAGATAATGTGGATATCAACACTTTAATTAAGGATGCGAATATTCATACCACAAGAGGAAGAATACTTACAAATAAAGCGAATGCATTCAATACATTTGATACACCGAATAATGTTATTATTGAAAATCTTGATGTCAAGATAGAGAACGAGGAAGTAATATTCACATTACCACCTTGTTCGGTTGCAGAGATAGTAATGAAATAAAGAAAGTAAATTGTGACGTTGGACTTTAAAACATGTGGGGGGTAATCAAGATGAATAGGGCAGTTACAAGGGCAGATGTTGCAAGAGCGGCGGGGGTTTCGGTTGCTTCGGTAAGCCGTGCTGTAAATAATTCAGGTTACGTCAAAAAAGAAGTTAAGGAGCAAATCTTGGAAGTGGCAAGAAATTTGGGTTATAATCCTAATCCAATCGCATTGTCGTTACATGCCCAAAAGACAAAGCAACTTATTCTTTATCAAAATGAAATAACTGCTTCATACAACCTTCAATTTTTCAATGGGGCAACAAGGGCTGCTTATAAACGTGGCTATTCAATATTTCTTGATATTAATTGCGATTTCGATAAGATAAAGAGACATTTGGTTGATGGTGTTATGTTTTCGCTAGATGTTATTGCTGAAAATTATATTAATACAGTTGGGGTTAATTATCTTTTGCCAATAGTAGTAGCCTCGGATAATGTGAACTTCACATTTTCACACCCTGTTCACAAGGTCATTATTGATAATCATAAGGTAGTCAATATTGCAATTGACTATCTCATGGAAAAGGGGCATCGAAGAATAGGGATGGTTATACCGGAGAGGGGAAAGCAAAGCGAAGTTAGGCATCTGTTATGGAAAGCTAGAATGAAACAAATCAAGCGAGAATTCGGATTAAACATGAACTTAGAAGAACTTGTTGTACGAGCGGAAATTGATGATTGTGACAATATGAATATTAATCACCCTGACCCACCACTGATAATACAACCATCTGATGATAATTTTGCAAATTATTCGTCCTTCAATATTGGTAAAAGAGCGGCGAAGAAATACTTGGAAAGCAAAAATCCAGCAACCGCGTTATTGTGTTTTAACGATGACATGGCATATGGCTTTATTCGTGGTGTGGAAAAGAGTAATCTGCGTGTACCTGAAGATATTTCAATTATGGGTATAGACGGTATTTATTTACGAGATTGGCTTGAAAAAAAGGTAACAACAGTATCGATTGATCCAGAAAACCTTGGCACTCTTGTCACTGATGTTCTGATCGATATTTTGGAGAACAAAAATCCAAAGTATATGAATTGGACTTCGCCAAGAATACTGGAAGGAGATACAGTTAAATCTATTGTTGCACATTGAGATTTAATCTCATTCTATAAATTACATTATGGGGTAATTTGTGAGTGAAGAAGGGAGTCATAATTATCGCTTTTGTAGGGCGATTGACATGGGATGCGTCTGGGAGGATAGATCAATGAATTGAAACTATTCCAGTAAAAAAGGGGGAAATCAATTCTCTTTTAGTGGGAAAAAATTACTTTAAAGTGCAAAAATGGAATTTAATGTTGCTAAGTGCAGTTTAGAGAATATTTATGATATTTATGGTGTGTACATGGGTACATATTTCTGATGTTTGACAGTTTTGCATAAAAAAGCTAAAGTATTTGTGTAAGCTATGTACATATTTACTGGTTTAAGACTAAAGGAAGGGTTTACAAAAAATTTAGTGGAGGGAATTTTATGAAAATCAAGAAGATTTTAGCCGTAGCTATGGTTCTTGTAGTAATGTTTACCGCCGTAGCATGCAAAAGTGAAAGTACCATGACAGATCCGACAAAAGCTCCGAGTTCTACAACGGGAACACCAAGCAAGTCTGCATCAACAGATCCGCTTGCCGATCCGTCTGGCTTACTTACACCAGACAAGGACACAACATTGACTGTGTGGCTGATGACAGCTGAACAGGCACCTGCACCTGACAACAAGCTTAGCAAATTGCTCAAAGACAAATTGGGTGTAACTCTTAAATACGAAATAGTTACTCCTGACAACGCTGATCAAAAAATCGGTGTAATGCTAGCAGGTGGTCAATATCCTGACCTGGTTGGCACAACAGACTTAAAGATGCGTCTTCTAGAAGGTGGCGCACTCATTAAACTGGATGACATGATTGCTTCTGGAAAATATCCGAATCTTAAAACACATGTGGATCCCTATATGAAAAAGATGAGTTATAGCGGCGAAGCGATTGATCCAGGACTATACATAATCCCGAACTATAATCGTTATTATGGTGAGGTTACCGGCGGTATACATTGGGGTTCAGCATTCTGGATTCAGAAGGCTGTTCTTGCGGATGCCGGTTATCCCGACCTTACCAACATTACGCTTGAACAATATTTCAAATTGATTGAAGATTACAAGGCAAAATATCCTGAGATTAACGGTCAGAAGACTGTAGGCTTTGAAGTTCTTGCTTCCACTGGTCGTGAGTGGGGTATGACTAACCCTCCGAACTTCCTTGCTGGTAATCCAAACAACGGTGGCGTTGTAGTTGATAGCAATAATGTTGCATCAATTTATGCTGACAAGCAGATTGCTCATGACTTCTTTAAGATTTTAAATGCAGAGTATGCAAAGGGTGTAGTAGACCCTACTTCCTTTACTGAGAATTTTGACCAATACACAGCAAAAATTGCAACAGGTGTCGTACTTGGTATGCATGACCAGTATTGGAACTTCCAAACTGCTACACAGGCTTTACAAGGTTCAAAAATGGATGAACGTACTTATGTTCCGGTTATGCCAGTATATTCTGGTGCAAAGCCATATTATGCAGATCGTCCTGTTATGAATACCAACCAGGGATTTGGTGTTTCAAAATCCAGCAAACAACCTGAAGCTGCACTTACATTCGTAGATTTGATGTTGAGCGAGCCTTGGCAGAAAGTTCTGTCATGGGGTGTTGAAGGAGAAGACTATCTAGTTGGTAGTGATGGCGTATTTTATCGTACAGAGCAACAACGTGTTAACTCCAAGGATTTAACATGGCGTTCCAGTAACAAATTGACTGCATTACTCGATTTATTGCCGAAGCACAATGGTCAGTTCACCGATGGTAATGCATACAGCCCAGATGACCAACCGAAAGAATTCTACGAAACATTATCTGATTATGATAAGGCTTTCATGAAAGCTTATAACAAGCAGACATGGGTTCAGTTCGTTAATAGCCCTCCTGATAATCCAGTGTATTATCCATGTTGGAATATCGGACTGAGTGACGCAGCGAATGAGGTTAACCAACAAATTACTGATGCGGGAGTGCAGTATTTACCAAAAGCAATTACAGGATCTGTAGATGCATTCGAAGGCAACTGGACCAAATATGTTGATACCATTCATAAATTGGATGTAAAGGTATATGAAGATGCCATAAACCAAGGCATTCAGCAACGTATTAAAGACTGGAAATAATTATTGAATTTTTGCTAGATTATGGGGGGGTGCTTCAATGCCCCCCATTTTGTGGGAGGTGCCAGATTGAATCATAAAAGAAAAAAAAGTGTGTGGGCTACCATGTGTTCCCAGAAAGCCTTGCTCATCATGAGTATACCGTTACTTTTGTATCAAATTCTGTTCAAGTATGTACCGATATACGGTTGGTCTATTGCATTCCAGAACTTTAAGCCCGGACGCGGTCTGTGGGAGCAGAAATGGGTTGGATTTGACAACTTTAAGAAGTTGTTTACAGGCGTTATGGGTGAGAGATTCACTCAGGATATCATAAACACATTAGGTCAGAGCTTACTGACATTGCTTCTTGGGACTATATTTGCGATTTTGCTATCACTGATGTTGAACGAGGTTAGAAACGTGGCGTTTAAGAGGGTTCTTCAAAATATTACTTATATGCCGCACTTTCTTAGTTGGATTATTGTGGCAGGTATTGTTTCGATTGCACTCTCTGCGCCTGAAGCTGGCGGATTTATCAACTCAATACTCATGTCGTTACATATTATTGACCAGCCGATACAGTTCCTTGCAAAACCTGGATATTTTTGGGGCATCGCTGCAGGTAGTAATCTATGGAAGGAATTAGGTTGGAATACTATTTTGTATATGGCAGCTATGACGGCTATAGACCCGACACTTTATGAAGCTGCAGAGATGGATGGTGCAGGTCGCTTTAGAAAGATATGGAACATTACACTTCCGGGCATTCGTCCAACCATCGTCATCCTGTTAATTATGTCTACGGGTTACATTTTAGAGGCAGGGTTTGAAATTCCATATTTCTTAGGAAATGGCATGGTAGTGGCAAAATCAGAAACAATCGACGTATTTGTTATGCGATATGGATATCAGATGGGCAATTACAGTTTGGCAGTTGTGGCAGGTATGTTTAAGACGATTGTAGCCATCTGTGTCGTTGGTTTGGTCAATTATATTGCCGGTCGGCTTGGCGAAGAAACCCTGGTATAAGGAGGCGAACGAGTGAAGAGTAAGAGATGGAAATTAGGGGACATTATTTTCACAATATGTAACACAGGTATCTTATTATTGCTGTCTGCGTTTATGGTTTATCCACTACTGAACACACTGGCGATCTCTTTTAATGATGGAATGGATGCAGTAAAAGGTGGAATTCATATATGGCCTAGAATGTTCACGCTAAAGAATTATCAAGTTGTCTTTCATATGTACACAATTTATGATGCATTTGTTATTAGCGTGACAAAGACAATTGTCATTGTAGTCACAAATATTTTTTTCACTTCTATGCTGGCGTATGCAATTAGCCGGAGTGAGTTTGCCTTAAGAAAACCAATTACGATTATATTCGTATTAACAATGTACTTTAACGCTGGTCTAATCCCGAACTATTTATTGATAAAGGATTTACATATGTTGAATACATTTCAGGCTTACTGGGTACCGAATATCATCAGTGCTTTCAACCTCATAGTTATTCGAACCTATATGAAGTCTATCCCTGATTCCCTTATGGAGTCTGCAAAAATTGATGGTGCGGGGCATTTCCGTATATGGTGGAGTATTGTTATGCCACTGTGCAAGCCAACGCTTGCTGTTATCGCACTTTTTGTAGCGGTTGGTAGCTGGAATGGTTGGATGGATACACTTTTATATAACTCGGGAGACCAGAAGCTGTCCACGCTTCAATACGAGTTGCAGAGACTACTGGCAAGCGCAATGAGTGCAGGAACGAATCAAGGCGGTATGGCAGGCGCAGCCGCAGTAGCCGGACAAGGCGGTCAGGTAACAACACCACTGGCTTTACGTGCGGCGATTACCATTGTAGCAGCGGTACCAATTTTAAGTGTTTATCCATTTTTGCAACGGTACTTTGTTAGTGGTCTGACGATTGGCGGAGTAAAAGAGTAATTTGTTAATAATAAGGCAAAATTTCTATAATATAATTGATATTGCAAAACCTAGTCATGTCAATAAGTTAAGACAAAATACCTAAATATCAAGAAGGACAGAGTATAAAAATATGCCCTGTTCTTTCTTTTGTATAACATAAAAGTACATGACAAATATAGAAAAAATGCCCCACATACTAACTCAAAAAGGAGATTGAGAAGAATGAAGAACGGTGCTTTTTATACTGGAGTATATCAGAATTTATTATCAGAAATAGGAATAACAGAGGAACAAATTGATCAAAGAATAGCACAGGTCTTTGAAACATTATTTTTCGATCCAGAGGAAAAGATATATTTTGAACTGGGAGAAGACAAAGGATATATGCTTGACACTGGCAATATTGATGCCAGATCCGAGGGAATGAGCTACGGAATGATGATGGCAGTTCAGATGAATAGAAAAGATATCTTTGACCGTCTGTGGTTATTTTCTAAGACCTTTATGTATCAGAGCAGTGGAAAATACGAAGGATATTTTGCCTGGTCAGTAGCTACGGATGGGAAAAAGAATGCGGAAGGTCCGGCTCCGGATGGGGAAGAATATTTCGCTATGGCACTCTTTTTTGCAAGTGAACGCTGGGGTGACGGTGTTGCACCTTTTGACTATAGTGTACAGGCGAGAGATATATTGAAGCACTGCATCCACCAATCAGAATTAGTAAAAGAGGGAAGTCCTATGTGGGACCCCGAGAATCATTATATAAAATTTGTTCCGGAAACGCCTTTTTCGGATCCATCCTATCATCTGCCGCATTTTTATGAACTTTTTGCCTTAAGGGCGAACGAAGAGGACAGAGATTTTTGGAAGAAGGCAGCAGAAGAAAGCCGTAAGTATCTGCAGATTTCCTGTCATCCGATTACGGGTATGGCCTCTGAGTATGCTGAATTTGATGGTACACCAAAGCGTTTGTTCCATGACGGGCAGTTCTATTCTGACGCCTATCGTGTTGCTATGAATATAGGTCTTGATGCATCTTGGTTTCATGTAGATGCAGCTTTAGGTGATATTATAGATAAATTACAATTGTTTTTCAGTGAAAATACAAGATTTGGTGAATATGCTAACTATCTAATTGATGGAAGAGCACTAGACCAGCCAGCATTGCACCCTGTGGCAGTTATTGCAACGAACGCAGCAGGGTCGCTGGCTGCTACAGGTAAATATCGTCTGGAGTGGGTAAAGGAATTTTGGAATACACCTCTTCGTACAGGAGAGCGAAGATATTATGATAATTGCTTGTATTTTTTCTGTCTACTCATGTTAGGTGGAAGATATAAGATATTCTAAATCAATAATTTAAGTGAAATAAAGATAATTGTAAACAGGGATAGCTAACAATCTATTAAATTATAATAAAGGAGGACGATTCAGTGGCTATTATTAAAGTGAGATTTCAATCGTCTTACTTGAAGCGTAGTGTGAGTTTTAGCGCCATCATCCCAACGATTAAGATGGAGGATGCCATGGAAGATACTGCTTTACAAAGCAGTGGTTTTAAAACCTTGTATATGCTCCATGGGTATAGTGGTGATTGTAATGACTATCTCAGTGGATCAGAAATGCAGGAATTATCAGTTAAGTATAATTTAGCTTGCATTTTTCCAAGTGGTGAAAATTCCTTCTATCTTGAGGATATTGATAAGGGTGAGAATTTTAGTGCTTTTATAGGCAAAGAGCTTGTAGAGGTAACAAGAAGGATGTTTCGATTATCAAGTAGTAGAGAAGACACCTTTATTGGGGGTATCTCCATGGGTGGATATGGAGCAATGATTAATGGATTACGATACTATGATACATTCTCTAAAATAATTAGCTTATCAGGTGCTTATATTGAGATAAATATTGCCGATAAGGGTGATTTTGTTCCGGATATGATATCGGATACGAAATATCAGAGAAGAATATTTCGTGATCCCAAGGCGCTTAGATTTACCACGAAAGACCCTAGACATTGCATGGAACTTCTAAAAAACTCTATGAAAAAGTTCCCTGATATCTATTTTGTATGCGGTAAAGATGATTTTCTCATTAAACCAAACAGGAAGCTCCATAACTTTATGAGAACGAATGATGTTGAACATTATTATGAAGAGGGTGAAGGGGTTCATGACTGGAATTATTGGAAAAGGCATGTGGAGGCTTCGATAAAATGGGCACTTAAGTAACCTTGTAAGCAAATGCTATTAATTATACACTGACAGTGAATTGTGGAGGTAGAAGATTATGAAAAAGCAAGCATTTAATCCTTATTTACCATCCTGGGAATATGTACCGGATGGAGAGCCTCATGTATATGATGGCAGAGTTTATGTGTATGGATCTCATGATCTATATAATGGGCATGTATTCTGCCTAGGAGATTACGTATGTTGGTCAGCGGCGGTGGATGATCTGGCTGACTGGAGATATGAAGGTGTAATCTACCCAAAGACCGCTGATCCATTAAATAAGGAAGGAAAGATGTGCCTATATGCTCCTGATTTAGTTAGGGGATCGGACGGGAAATATTATTTATATTATGTGTTAGATAAGGTGTCTGTTGTTTCAGTTGCTGTTTGTGATAGACCAAATGGTAGATTTGAATTTTATGGGTATGTGCATTATGAGGATGGTACCCGGTTGGGAGAAAGGCAGGGTGATCAGCATCAGTTTGATCCGGCTGTACTGCTTGAGAGAGATAAGATTTATCTATATACTGGATTCTGCCCGAAGGAGGACACTTCAAGAAAGGGAGCAATGGTAACGATACTTGGAACGGATATGCTAACCATAATGGAAGCTCCAGTTTTTGTAGTACCAAGTGTACATTATAGTGATGGAAGCGGATTTGAAGGACATGAGTTTTTTGAAGCATCCTCCATTCGTAAAAGAGGAGATACTTATTATTTTATTTATTCCTCAATTGCAATGCACGAATTATGCTATGCTACAAGTAAAAGCCCGACAAAAGATTTTGTTTATGGTGGAGTGATTATAAGTAATTGTGATTTACATATTGATAGCTATAAACCAGCGACAAAGCCGATGGCATATGGCGCCAACAATCATGGAAGCATTGTTGAAATAAATGGGGAATGGTATATATTTTATCATAGACATACCAATGGTACGTGGTATTCCAGACAAGGATGCGCAGAGCTGCTGACGATCTTGTCGGATGGAACGATTCCACAGGTTGAGTTAACATCCTGCGGTCTAAATCATGGTCCGCTTAGAGGAGAAGGAGAATATTTTGGATATCTTGCATGTAATCTGTTTACAAAGGAGGAGTCAATCTATGTAGGTGGAGGTTACTTTCCTAAGATTATGCAGGATGGGCGAGATGGTGATGAAGAACCAGGATATATTGGGAATATAACCGATTCAACGACCATTGGCTTTAAGTATTTTGATTGTTATAGTGTGAAGAGAATAAAAATTAAAGTCCGTGGATATGCAAATGGAGTATTTGAGGTAAAAACAGCATGGGATGGGCCTGTATTAGCCCAACTCCCTGTAAACTATACCAATGTCTGGGAAGAATATACTTCTGGTATAGAGTTAGAAGATGGTGTTCATTCTATTTATTTTACGTATGCCGGCGGAGGTAATGCCAGCTTACTTTCTTTTACGCTAGAAACGTAACGAAATGCTACAACAAATAGTTGAGATTTATCAGATTCAGTTTTCTACGTATCAGTTGGTACAACACCAGCACAGCAAGTGTTGAAATTCATCAGAAAAAATGATATAATTTCAGAAAACTATAAGAATTTTGGAGGAAAACTCATGATTAATAAAAGGTTATCTACTGCTAGTAACGGCTCCGTGCAAAGATTGCATGAAGATATGGAACATATTTTGTTCGGGGCCTAATT
This sequence comes from Bacillota bacterium, assembly GCA_023435895.1. Lineage (GTDB taxonomy): Bacteria > Bacillota > Clostridia > Lachnospirales > Lachnospiraceae > Mobilitalea. The sequence continues at coordinate 169,110 of JAEZLH010000028.1, read as the reverse complement.
AAAAATAATTACTCCAACATATTTTTGTGCTCACTTTGCTTCGTCATTTGTAAAAAATGTTAGATTGGAGCAAATATGATGAGATATTTAAAAGCACAGAATATTTTAGACGAAAAATTGGTTGAAGCGATTCAACAACATATTGACGGGGTCTATCTATATATTCCTCGAAAAGTTGAAAATAAGAAGCCTTGGGGAGAAACTAGTGGCATTAAGCAAGAATTAATTGATAGAAATAGCAGAATTTATAATGAATTCATGGCTGGAACTTCAATTCATTCTATTGCTGAGAGCTGGTTCCTCACAGAGCATACAATTAGAAGAATAATAAAAGAAATAAAAGCTAAAAAATAATAAACAGTACTTCGGTCTATAAATTTACTCCCGAAGTACTGTTTTTTTATAGGGGGAACAGTCGAGTTTGTTACAGATGTGTTTATGTTGTTGAAAGGATGCATTTGGGGATATAAAATATTAAATAAAGTATCACTTTATATTTTGTGAAATATCAGAAGCAAGTATTACACAAAGAAAAGATAATGGAAAGCGAGAAAAATGATGAAAGAAAACAAATTTTTAATTAAGCCGGTGCTGATAGGAAAGAAGGTTACCTTAAGACCTTTTGAGGAGAAGGATTACGAGATTATGTATGAAATTCTCAACGAACCTGATTTGAAAAAATTAACGGGATCTGTTACAAGTGATGAAGAAGCAAATGCAGCCCCACTGCCGGAAGAAAGAGAAAAAATCCTCCAATGGTATATGACACGCAATGAACAAAACAATCGGTTGGATCTGGCTATCGTGTACGGAGAGAGTGATCAGGTTATGGGGGAAGTAGTATTTAATGAATATGATGAAGAGTGTAATAATGTAAGTTTTCGAGTTTTACTAAGTGAAGCTAGTTGTAACAAAGGAGTAGGAACAGAGGCAATATCTATGTTTATTCAATACGGTATGGAAGAATTAGAGCTACATAAAATACATTTGGAGGTTTATAGCTTTAATCCTAGAGCGGAAAGGGTGTATCAAAAGGTAGGATTTAAACTAGAGGGCATTAAAAGAGAAGAATTTATTTACAATCAGGAATATATCGATGTAAAAATATACGGAATGCTGCGGGCAGATTACTTCGATAAGAAGAATGGCAAGATAGATGTATTGCAATAAATATAGCATCATATTCGTAAAATGGCCCCAACGCCAGTAGATATGTTCGAGTGAACGGACAGATCTACTGGTATCAACGGTTGCATTTAGCTATCTACATCTCCAAGCACAATGAAGATACTCAATCGATTGTTATCGTAGTTGGCAGATATGGTGCCATTCATCTGCTCAACCAGCGTTCGTGCTATCGCCAGGCCTAAACCGGTTGATTTTCTTGCAGCCTCAACGGTGTAAAAACGGTCAAATAGTTTACCAACTTGTATTTCATTCAAACCGGATGCTGTATTGCTAAAGGTGATTTCTCCTGTTTGCGATAGCGTAATATCCAAATCGCCATCACTATATTTAATTGCATTACTCAAAAGGTTAGAGAATATGCGTTTTAATGCGGAACTGTCAAGGTTACGGATCACCTTATTTTCTGGCATTTGAATATGCGGAATAATTCTACGCTCTTTGAAAGAGGAATAAAACGCAGCAACGCATTCCTCTAACACAAGATTAATATTAACAGGTTCTCTTACGGCACCGGCCTCTGCTGTTAATATGACAGAGTATCGGAAAAGTTCCTCTGTCAACTGCTTTAGCATTTCTGATCTGTTTTTGATAATATCAATATAACGTTCAACGATAGCGGGTTTTTCCTCTTGCTCTAGCAAATCCAAATATCCGCAAATAGCTGTTAAGGGGGTGCGCAAATCGTGAGAAATATTAGTAATAGCATATTTTAGCTCTAAATCACCCTGCTGAAAGCGATGACGTTCCGCACGAAGCTTACGAAGCTGAATATTGACGCTGCTTGCCAATTTTCGCATAGATCTGTCACGGGAGGAAATATCAATCAAGGTATTAGTATCGGTTATGAGTCTATCGGCAAATGCTTCTTCTATTTCCTTTGCTGCTTTTTGTAAAAGATATATTTTTATTAGTAGAGCAACGATAATCAATATTAAAATACCGATTACGACCCATAACCACTTTTCCATAATAAACTCCTTTAATTCAAATCTTTCCTTCTGAACGCAAATACACCACCGATAACAGTACAAAACGTAATTAATGTTGAAAAGATAATCTGTCGGAAAGGATGAGCAATTTCTATATTTGCCATCAAAATCTCCTGTCCCGTGGGAAGAAAATCTATAATCATTTCAAAAAAGATACGAATAGAGCCAGAGATATAGTTAGGGTTGGGGGTTGGGTCTCCAAACTGCATCCCATTCGATGTATAGATTATATTGTTGCTGAATTCTGGCTCATTTAGCCGATTATAGGTCATACTTGCAGCAATAATTAATACCAAGCAAAGAAGAACGGCAATAACAATGGTGATTGCTTTGTTCGTTGACAAAGTACTTATTAATGTGAAGATTGCTGTGAATGCCATGTTTTGGAAGGTGATTATAAGCACAAATAAGACATAACCATTTATTCCCATATGCCATGAGCCCAGAAAAGGAATACCGACAAGACCACCGATCAGCCATGCTACCATAATGAATAGGGTCGCAACAAAGCATATAACTAAATTTGCTAGATAGATGTGAGTGCGAGTATGACCCACAACAAGTTTATTTCGAATTGTGCCATCACTATAATCTGTACCTAAGAATAACGCTATCATGATTGCATAAAACAGTCCGATCGCAGGAGCAAGATTAAAATAGTAGTGATCCAGGGTTATCTCATGTCCCAGATGCTTCATAAGAGAAGCCTGCCTGCACCCGCTAAACATCATAAAGACAGCGACAATAAACATAGTTATTACACTAAGCCAAAAAACTTTCTCCTTAAAAAGACGTAAAAAATTAGCAGATAACAACTTATTCATTTCTATCACCTCCAACAAGACTGACATAGTAACTTTCCAAACTTTCATCGCAATCTTGAATCGAGATTACTTCGCAATTCATGTTTGCCAATGCGGAGGTTAATTTAGATACATTGATTTTGGCATATACATCAGCCCATTTTTCAGAAAGTATTTGATATTCAATTTTCATATCGTCAAGCACGTGGGCAAGAGCTCTTGTATCACTTACTTCCATACGTGAACATTTTTTACAAACTGCTACTAATTCTTCCACACTCATTTCTTTTACAATACGTCCGTTGTCAATAAACCCATAATGTGTTGCGAATTTAGAAAGCTCATCAAGGATGTGGCTTGAAATTAAAAATGTTATTTGCTGCTCTCGGTTGAGTTTTAAAATCAATTCGCGTATTTCAATAATACCTTGAGGATCAAGACCGTTTGCAGGCTCGTCCAAAACCAAGAAATCCGGTTCACCTATAAGTGCTATGGCAATCCCTAATCTTTGGCGCATTCCGAGAGAAAAGTTTTTAGCTTTCTTTTTCCCCGTATCGCCAAGACCAACCAATTTTAGTGTTTCACTTAATCCATCATAGGATGGGAGACCCAGGACTCGGTATTGATGTTTGAGGTTTTCGTCTGCAGTCATATCAAGGTAGATCGACGGAACCTCCACTACAGCACCCATTCTTCGGCGGGATTTAACCACCTCCTTAGAGGTATTCTTTCTGCCATACAGGGTATAATCACCGGATGTAGGCTGTTGTAGTCCACAAATCAATCGAATCAGCGTCGTTTTTCCAGCACCATTTTTACCGACAAAGCCGTATATTGCACCTTTCGGAATATTCATAGAGAGTCCGTTTAATGCTTTGAAATGTCCATAGTATTTATTTAAAGCATTTGTTTTAAGAACATAATCCATAAAGTGAACCTCCTTTATTTGATGCTGACATTCTACCTGCTAATCGTAAAGAAAGTGGTAAAGAAAATAGTAAAGAGATAGTAAATATTTATTCAGTTCTCAGCTTAAAGCCGATTCCCCAAACTGCTTCAATATAATCCTTGTCGTTCGGTTCTCGGAGTTTTTTACGTAAATTGCTTATGTGCATTTTTAGTGAACTTTCCGTACAATCGGGGGTATCCTCGCTAATACGGTCTAAAAGCAGTGATTTGGCAATTACCTGTGAGGGATTTTGCATTAATAGCTTTAAGATAGCATGTTCTGTCCTCGTCAGTTTTATCTCGCTATCTTTCACGGTTACTATATGTGTATTAATATCAAGTGATATATCATCAAAGGATAATATTGAAGCTGCACTGGAGTGAGTAGAATTACGGAGTTGTACGGCAATTCGAGCTAACAGTTCTTTTGTGTTAAAAGGCTTTGTAATATAATCGGAAGCACCACCAAGCAGTAAATCCACTTTACTGTCAATATCAACTTTGGCACTTACTATAATTACAGGAATTCCTTTTATTTGGGGAAGTACCTCTTCTCCATTAAGCCCCGGCAGCATTAAATCAAGCAGTATGAGATCTGGCTTTGAGCTTGATAATACAAAGATTGCCTCCGTTCCGGAATATGCACGGGAAACACGATACCCTTCTCTCGCAAGCATCTCATTAAGTACATTCCCTATATGGATATCATCATCAATAATTAATATATTTTTCAAAATTACCCAACTCCTTTCTGTTGCATTTTTACCCGTCATCAGTATGTCTTTTTGCGTCTTAAAAATGAACCATATTCTGCTCAAAGGAATGACGCTTACTATACGAATATCATCGTAAAGTTTTTACTCGTTATTTAATTATTACCATTACTTGGAAAGTATCTGTATCGTATTATATTAAACTATTTTTTATCATTAAGCAATCGTCATAGAGGGATTGATGGAAAAATATAAAAGGAATTACTCACCACTGAACCATTACTACATGGGTAGTGTTGATATCTAACTCATTAATGGATAACAAATCAAAATATACAATAAAGGCATTGTAGGTAATATTTATATACAGAAACGAAATAGACATTATGAACGTATAATATAACACGAATCGACACAAATCGTTAGTGGTTGGAATATGATACTTATAGATAATAGCCATTGGTTTTCTATTTGACATAGCTATCAATATATGAGTTATATGATAATTAAAATGAAGAAAGATGAGTTGATATTATGAGCAATACAATTGGAGGGCTTACAGATGTGTGCGGTATTCTCGTTGGAACAGCTGAGGATGAGAGTGGTCGTACTGGATGTACAGTAATTATATGCCCAAATGGAGCGGTACCTGGTGTATCCGTGGTTGGTGGGAATCCAGGTACGATGGAGACAGATAGTATCCGACCTGGAACCAAGGAGGATCCGGTACAGGCTGTACTTCTTACAGGTGGAAGTCGATTTGGGTTAGCTGCAGCAAGCGGAGTGATGCGTTGGCTTTATGAACAAGAAATCGCAGAGGTACCTCATGTACCGGCAGCGGTTATTTTTGACCTTCTTTATGCCAAAGGATCTAATCCGCCTGACGCAATGTTAGGATATGCTGCATGTCAGAATGCTAATTCAGGGCCTGTAAAAGAAGGAAATATTGGTGCTGGTGCAGGGGCAACTATAGGAAAATTTTATGGTAAGCCAATGAAGGGTGGACAGGGATCCGCTTCAATTAAGATTCCAGGAGGTCCGGTGGTTGCAGCTTTAGCAATAGTCAATCCCCTTGGAGATGTATGGAATCATGGTCGTATTATAGTAGGAGCCCTTGGTCCTGAGGGTAATTTTGTTAATCAGACAAAATTGATGCTTGAAGGGGTACCTTCCCCTTTATTTATTGAAATGAATACCACAATAGCAGTTATCGCAACTACAGCACAGCTTAATAAAGCTGAAACTAGTAGAGTGGCAACGTTAGCTCAAGATGGAATGGCTCGGGCTATCTCTCCGATTCATACACAATGGGATGGTGACACAATCTTTTGCCTTGCAACAGGTACCGATACCACTTATTATAAAGGCGATGCAGCGATAACGGTAATAGGGACAGCTGCAGCAGTAGTACTTGAAAAAGCAATTATTCGAGGAGCATTAGCAGCACAATCGAATATTAAGCCGAATTGTTGAGCACAGGTAGTATTAAATAATAACCAGTGTTGGGACAACAGCGTTTTTAGTGGTATGACTTTGGTTATGGTACATTAAATAAAACTACGAGGTCAATGGAAGCCTATCATGTGAAGTGTGATGGGCTTCCATTGATCTCGTATAATTATTATCTATATAAGGGTGTGCTAAAGTGATTAATAAAATGGCTACCAAATTGAAATAGATTTGTATATTATTAAGTTAATATAAACCATTTTGTACAATATCAAATGATATGATAAGAAAACAGTCTGCAAGAGTCGCCCTCTTTGACGTACCTATAGACCGCAAAATTAAATGGAGAGGCATAAGAAAGACTTTAGGAACAACTTATAAAAACATATATAGATCTTCTCTCTATTGACATTACTAAGGTTTCTGTTAACATGTACATATACCCCTAAAGGTATCGGAGGTGTTAGAATGAAACAATGTATGGACGCTGATAACTTACATCGCAGATTAAAGAAAATTATAGGGCAGGTTCAGGCAATTGATAAAATGGTAGAAGAAGATGTGCCTTGCGAAGATGTATTATCACAGATTAATGCAGCAAAGTCAGCACTGCATAAAGCAGGACAAGTGGTTCTAGAAGGGCATATTAAACACTGTGTTAAGGATGGTATTGAGCATGGCGATGCTGATAAGACAATCGATAGCTTCACTAAGGCAGTTGAGCGTTTTGCAAATATGTCATAGATTAATTAAAAAGAAAGGTGACTATTATTAACAATGGTCACCTTTCTTTTTTGGACTTCTTGACAGCCCATACCCCTATGGGTATAATGCTCATATACCCATGGGGGTATTATACCTGTAAAGGTATAAAGGAAATTGAGTGAGAATACAAGATTTCCCTCACGGGTAAATTATACATAAATCCGGATTCCCGGGTTTTAATACAATGGAGGTTCTTATGAATAAATTATTAAAAAGGCTGGAAGGGATTTTAGAATGGGGTGGTACAAAAAAAGATATCACTCTCCTGGTGATTTCCGGCCTAGCTTTGTTAATCAGTATTTTTGATGTTAACCCTTTTTTATTTGATATTGCATGGATAGCCATAATACTTTGTGGTATTCCTATCATTATTGAAGCAATTATTAGCTTGATTACGGAATTCGACATTAAAGCTGATGTTTTGGTATCGCTTGCATTGATTGCATCCATTTGCATCGGAGAGAATTTTGCAGCCGGTGAGGTTGCATTTATTATGCAACTTGGAGCTCTATTAGAAGATTTAACGGTCGCTAAAGCTAGAGCAGGAATTGAGAAACTCATTCATCTGACACCGCAAACGGCACGTATCATTTGGGAGACTGAGGAAAAGCAGATTCCAGCAGAACAAGTTAAAGTCAACGATATTCTTAGAGTACTGCCTGGAGAAACAGTTCCGGTAGATGGAATTATTATATCGGGACAGTCGTCTATCAATCAGGCAGTTATGACTGGCGAATCATTGCCGGTCGATAAAACATCAGGTGATGAGGTGTCCAGTGGAACCGTAAATCAATATGGAGTTTTTGAAATGAAGGCGACAAAAGTCGGTGATGACAGCTCTATTCAGAGAATGATTCGTCTGGTGCAGTCCACAGATGCTGGAAAGGCTAAAATTGTTGGACTTGCGGATAGATGGGCAACTTGGATTGTAGTTGTGGCATTGACTTCTGCAGCCCTAACTTGGCTCATTACCGGAGAGATAATTAGGGCAGTTACAATATTGGTAGTTTTCTGTCCCTGTGCTTTAGTTCTTGCAACCCCAACTGCAATTATGGCTGCGATTGGTAATGCAACGAGGCATGGCTTCCTGGTAAGAGAGGGCGATGCCCTGGAAAGATTAGCGTCAGTGACGAAGTTTACCTTTGATAAAACAGGAACTCTTACCTATGGAATACCAAAAGTTATAAAAGTAACGAGCGCTTCGGAGCGGTTTACGGAAGAAGAATTATATAGAATGGTTGCATCTGTGGAACAGTTTTCAGAGCATCCTCTTGGAAAAGCAATTACAAGTTGCTATCAAAAAAACAAAAAGCAAAGTTTGGTGAATACTAAAAACTTTCAGATGATACCCGGTAAAGGAGTTTTAGCGGAGATTCAAGATATAATGATATTTGCCGGAAATGAAAAACTCTTTCAAGATAGAAATGTCCTAATTCCTCAAAACTATTTGGAGGAATCGTGGAAATATGTACAGAAAGGATGTACAATCATTTACATATCAATAGAAAACAAATACGTTGGCTATCTCGTATTATCAGATACAGTAAGAAAAGAAAGTGAACAGATGATAAAACAATTGTCTGCTCTTGGCGTTCAGCCGGTATTACTGACCGGAGATCATGAAAACGCAGCCGGATCCATCGCTTCTGAGTTGGGTATTAACGAAGTGTATGCTCATTGTCTACCGGATGATAAGTTAAATTATATAGATAATTATCAAAAGAAAAAAGAAAAAGTATGTATGATCGGGGATGGTATTAATGACGCTCCAGCATTAAAGAAAGCAGATGTTGGTATAGCGATGGGAGGGATAGGAAGTGATATTGCGGTAGATGCCGCTGATATCGCCCTCGTAGATGATGAAGTAAAAGAATTGCCACATCTTATCGCTCTGTCAAAGAAGATGATGTTTACAATTAAATGTAACCTGTCATTGTCTCTGGGATTAAATTTTATTGCGATTGTACTTGCAATAACCGGTATTTTGAATCCGGTCGCAGGAGCACTGGTACATAACGCAGGTTCTGTGGTTGTAATAATGAATTCCGCCTTATTATTAACATGGAGAAAACGAACATAATAATTAACATAAACGATCTAAAAGAGGTTTTTTAGTAAAACCTTCAAAGAGGTTTCTTATTAGTTGTAGAATGAAATAAAATATGATACCATCTAATTAATTGCATAAGATAACATTTTCTGTTGAACAAAATTTATTTGATTTAAGAATTAGACTTTTAGGGTAGAAAATCCTTTCTGGGATTTTCTACTTTTTTTATGCTTAAAAGGAGGCATATATGGAAAAAACAGTATTGAGCATTGTACTAATTCTTATTTTTATTAAGATATTACTGATACACCAGTGAGGGAGCGCTAACAAAATCGTTTTGTCTCTTTAAAAAATGATTTATCAGATGGAGATAAATATTTAATTCTCTTTCGAATACTCGATAGCATTTTGTGTTGCCAGCGTTAAAAGCCGTTTGAAGATTTCAACTTCTTCTGCAGACATACCTTTTATCAGAGTGTTATCCCAAGCAACTCCAATTTCTAATAGACGCGGGTACATAGTTATTGCTTTTGAGCTAGGTAGTAGGTCATAAGCACGTTTATCCCTTGCATTAGCTGATCTTAGCAAATAGCCACTTTCAACTAATTTTCCAACAAGTTTGGCAACGGTACTTTTATCCATTATAAGTTGTTCAACGAGCTCATTTTGGGTAATACCATCTTTGCGGCAGACTGTCAATAATACTGGAATTTGCGCTGATGTTAAATCTGTTTTTAGATAGTGAACATCTTTCCATATTTGAGTTTTTCGATAAATTATTGAGGCTGCCACTGAGACAGGAAGGGAATTATTATCATTCATTTGATTTGATCAATCCTTTACTTTGATTATTAATGAAACTATAACATTATTTAGTGGCAATTGCAACAAATTCTTGACAAGGGCAAAAGGGAGTAGTAAAGTGAAGATAGTGGCAATTGCAACTAATATACGAGATGACTAGTAAAACATATTTAATCAGATTCCTATCTTAAAATGTGGGAAGCACATAATTAAATGCATGGATATCGAAAGGAGAAACGATGATGTATAAGGGCTTTGGTCTCGGATGTGGAAGTATTTCAACCGCAAATGAGGTATTAGAAAAAGAAAGTAAAGCAATTATTCATTCCGCTATAAAGCATGATGTTACAATGTTCAACACAGCTGACTTTTATGGCGCAGGTGAGAGTGAGCTTGGAATCGGTCAAGGGATGATGAAGAGCGGACTATTGTCAGGGGGTAATAGGGAGAAGGTCTATATATCACTTAAGTTTGGAATGTTGATGGCGCCAAATGGAATGTTTTATGGGATGGATGTTCATCCCAAACGCGTTAAGAATTACTTAACTCATTCACTCAAGCGTATGAAGGTGGATTACATTGATTTATATCAACCGGCGAGGATTGATCCTTTGATACCTGTGGAAGAAACCATAGGAGCGATTGCTGACCTAGTTAAAGAGGGTTATGTGAAGGAGATTGGCATAAGTCAAGTAGACGCAGATACTTTGCGAAAAGCACATAGGGTTCATCCTATTTCATATGTAGAGATGGAGTATTCACTTTTCAACCGTAAGATGGAACAGGATATACTTCCAACAGCAAGAGAGTTAGGGATAGGTACAGTTGCGTTTGGTATCCTTGCACATGGCCTTTTGGGCGGAGCATGGACAAAGGAGCGGGTCGATCGTGGTGAGCTTCCCAGTAGTCAGTGGATTGGGCTATTTCAAAGGGGTAATATTGAAAAAAATATCATACTGGTAGAAAGGTTGCTTGACATCGCAAAAGAAAAACAGGTGTCCTTACCAGCGCTGGTTTATGCTTGGTCCATGACGAAGGGACAAGATATCATTCCGCTAATTGGGGTTAGTAAAGCCTCGCAATTTGAGAGTTCTATTTTGGCAAGAGACTTAGTTCTTACTACGCATGACGTGGCACGAATTGAAGCGGCAATTCCGGCATATGAAATAGCCGGAAAGAGCTTTCCCCATTAACCTTATTTAAAATAGAAAGAAGGGAAAATATGAGTTTAACAGTATCAGAAAAGAAAATATGCAGTTTTGAACTGTTTGAGAACTTTAAAGTGCTTGGGTATGAACCTAAAACAATACAAAATGACCTGAGCATAAGTTCAAAAGAGCTGATGAATACATTAAATATTGGTGATATGGCGAACCCGACAATGGTATGGAAGTTACGAGACTATATGGAAGAAAAAATATTAGAACAAGGTAAAACGCCATATCCCTATTCGGTTCTTAAGAATAATATTTATTTTCCATATAAAAAAGATTGGAACTAATTCGTATATAGCGCTGGTGGATAGGATAGTATTATCAAGAAGCAGTGTGAGATAAATCTTAGTATTAAATAAATGGCGTATCACCGGTTAAAGGTGACACGCCATTTATATACTCATTATGCAATTCTGTATGCAGAAAATGCTCCTGAGAAATAATTAATTCCATCCAAAGATACAGCGGAAATTATCACTGTGGGAGAAATAGAACTATAAGTAAAAGAAGCAATAAAACTTTCGCTGACAAATGTCAACTTTTATATTGACATTTGTCAGCAAAAGTTTTATAGTAAATCTATGGTAAAAAATACATGATATATCGTTCTAAAATCTTATCAAAAAAGGAGTGAAATAATGAGTCAAAAAGATAATTATGAGAGATTACCCGACTCGGAGTTGTTAGTAATGCAAATCATCTGGCAGTCCGGCGAATTAATCGGGACGGGAAGGGTTGTTGAACTGGTGTGTGAACAAAAGAATTGGTCAAGATCCACTGTACAAGTCTTATTAACTCGTCTTGAGGAGAGAGGCTTTATTGAAATTAAGAAAAAGGGTAGATTAAAGTTTTATGCTCCTCTAATAAAAGAAGAGGAATATTTAAAAAAGGAAACAAAAACATTCTTAGAGCAATTTTATCGTAATTCATATAAAAACTTAATTGCCTCCGTAGTCCAAAATCAAACGATTACAGACAAAGATATGGATGACATCTTCCAGATTATCAAAGAAGCGAAGGGAGGTCATAAGGATGAGTAATCTCTTTCTTACAATATTAAGTTTGTCCTTGATTGGTTCCATTGCAATTTTATTTGTCATATTGCTGAGTAAAATATTCAGAAAAAATTATTCAAGACAATGGATCTATATTGTATGGGCAGTGATTGCAATCCGGCTGATCATACCGGTTCAAATTAATGTAATCAATGTCTCTGATTTTCTCAAATCGGAGGGCGTTGCAGCTCATTCACTGCAAACGCCTAGCGGGGATTATAACTACAATGATTCGCAACAAGGCAGCAATACACCGGTTAAGAACGAGAACAAAACAACAGATAAGACTAGTCAAAACACATCTTTGAACGCTTCAAATTCAATACTTCAGAATACATCCCATAAAAATCAAAGTAATACAATCAGCACTATTATTACAAAATACGTATTAGACGTCATATCCATAGTATGGTTGATTGGTACAATCCTATTTCTATTATATCATTCACTTATGTATTTAAGCTTCCGTATAAAGATTAATAGATGGAGTATACTCATTAAAAATCAAGCTATTTTAGAGGAATTTCATCATATATGCAGTGAGATGAATATAAAAAATAACATTAAGATAGTGAGCTGTAATCAAGTTTCTTCACCAATGTTATTGGGTTTTATAAAACCCTGTATTGTACTACCATCTAAAGAATTTACCAAGGAACAATATCATTTTATTCTAAAGCATGAATTAATACATTACAAAAACCATGATTTGGTTTATAAATTGATTTTATTGTGTACAACCGCATTGCACTGGTTTAATCCGCTCGTACACTATATGGTGTATTTGGCGAATAATGATATTGAATTGTACTGTGATGAAAAATTAGTTGGTAAGAATAATATAAGTTATCGAGAAAATTATAGTAATATGATGATTTATATCATGAAGGAGGTCATGAGGAATAACAACATTCTACTGTCAACAGGGTTTGGTAATGAGAAGAAGCAATTAAAGAATCGCTTTTATCAGATCATGAATTCTAAGCCGACTAAAAGAGGGACATGTTTTGTCATTGGTTTCATATGCCTTATTATTGTTGTCGGTAATTTGATTGCATACCTCTTACCCCCAAAAATCAGTGGAGCGGAGGTCACTAATAAACAATCCAATCCACCTGGTCCAGTAACAGAAAGTGTTGGTAATGCACCAGAACAATTAGAAAAAGCGACAAATATTCTGGTGGTAGGATTAGATGGATCAAAGAAGATTGGTAATTCCCATTCAGACAGTATATTAGTAGTTAGCATTATACCGGAGAAGAAGAAAATAGTATTACTATCCTTCCTTAGGGATATGTATTTAAAAATCCCTAATCACGGCTACAATAGATTAATTCGGTCCTATGAGCAGGGAGGAGTCAACCTGATGAAGGATACCATTGAAGCCAATTTTGGGCTTATGATTGATCATACTGTTACAGTTAATATGGATGCATTTGAGCATGTTATAGATTATAACGGTGGTGTAGAAATAGAATTGTCAAAGCAGGAAGCGGATTATCTTAATAGCACAAACTACATTAGTGTGAAGAAAAACCGAAATGTAATAGCAGGAAAACAAATACTCAATGGAAATCAAGCGCTTGGTTATGTTCGGGTGCGTAAAGTTCCAACATTACAGGGAGAAGAAGGGGATTTGGGAAGGACTGCACGCTTAAGGAATTTACTTTCCTGTGTGATTCAAGAGAGCAATAAAAAGAGTGTTGATGTGTTGGCAAGCGAGTTGATTTATATTCTCCCTAATATTGTTACGGATATAAATTCGCAGCAGTTGCTTAGTTACCTAAATGCAGCGTTAATGGAAAGTATGGGGACGGTTTCTTTATCAATTCCTGCAAATAACACTTATACAGAAACGGTGAAGAATAATATGCATGTTCTTGATATTGATTTGGAGAAAAACAAAAAAGTATTGCAGCAACTATATCATTGATAGGAGTGGTTAAGGAATTACCTGCAGTATAGGTTGAGAGAATAATACGTCTATGTCCCAAGCGAGAGGCTCAATGGTGTGCATGGATAATTATCATTATTGTATTTTAAAGGGAAGCGTAGCAGCGCTTCCCTTTTTGATGTCAATAAGCAATAATACCTTTTAAGAAGATTTTATAACTAAGGGTTGACAAAGATATCCATGAGCAGTAAGATATTTACATAGATTACATATGTAATCTATGACAAGGAGGGCTATAAAATGGGCAATGCATCAAAAATATCAGATTCTGAATGGGAAATAATGAAGATTATATGGAAGAATCCTAATTGTACTGCACAAGAAGTCATTGAACAGTTAAAAGATAGACAGAAGTGGAAACCCAAAACAGTAAAGACTTTAATTAGCCGGTTGATTGATAAAAATATAATTGGATTTGAACAATTCGGAAGGGAATATAAGTATTATTCCTTACTAAATGAAGAAGAGTGTAGAAAAACAGAAAGTAACTCATTTTTGCATAGAGTTTATAATGGTTCTGTAAAATCTATGTTTCTTAACTTTATTGAGGAAGAAAACCTATCCAAAGAAGATATTGAGGAACTAAAGTCCATCCTCAATGAAAGGAAACCCAAGCTATGACGTTACTTTTAATACTATTTGAGAAGATAGTTCAGTTATCATTCATGGGCAGCATTATAGTTGTTTGTATTCTTCTAAGCAAGATAATAGTAAAAGACAGGATAGGTGTCAAATTCCAATATGCAATTTGGTTTATATTGATTTTGCGCTTATTGCTGCCATTTACACCATCAAGTAATTTAAGTGTTTATAATTATGTACCTTCTAATGTATCTACTGAGGAAGGTAGTTTGATGAGTATTCCATCTGCATCCCCACAAATTGATGAAGGGGGTAGGGAAAATACCGGTGAAGTGTCCTCAATATCATTAGAGAAAACAGAGCACAAATCACTTGATAATATAATATTAGTCAGAAATATTATTCCGTTTATATGGATATTAGGGGTATGTAGTATTGGTTTGATTATGTTCATTAACAACATGTTATTTTTGAGACGTATCAGAAAGTGCCCCCGTATTAAAGACCAACATGTTTTATCTATTATGGACGATTGTAAAAAGCTTATGAATCTACCTAAGGATATTAATTTGGTAGAAGCTGACTTTGTTCATACTCCATGCGTGTTTAAGTTTACCAAACCATTCATAATCATACCTGAAAAATTTTTGGAGGAGTGTAATTTAATAAACCTTAAGTACGTTCTTCTGCATGAATTAGCACATATAAAGAGGAAAGATATCTTTGTTAATTATCTGGTAAGCTTTTTAAGTATCATCTACTGGTTTAACCCTCTGATCTGGTATGGATTTCATAAAATGAGAGAAGATAGGGAAATATGCAGTGATTCACTTGCATTATCTGTTTTAAGAGAGGAAGAAGTAATAAGCTATGGTTATACCATTATTAAATTAGCGGAAATTTCATTAAAGGTGCCATACCTGCCAGCAGTAGCAGGTATCATAAATAATAAATCGAAAATTAAAAGGAGGATTACAATGATTAAAATATTCAAAAAAGGTTCGTATCGGCTATCGATAATTGCAATTGCTGTATTAATTATAATCGGAGTAGCTTTTCTGACAGGGGCGAACAGAACAAAAGCAGACACAAAGGAAGATACAGCAACACCGTTAATCATTGACGGAGATAACTATACCTTTATCGATGACCCAAAAGCGATTGGAACTTGGGATACAGTTGATTTTGTAAAACATATTGAAGATTTTAGGCCTAATGTAACATCATGTGAGGAAAGTTTTACCCTTCTGAGTATGACGCTACTTCCTAATGGTCAGATGACACAGCCAGTTGGCGTTGATACATCATCGGATGAAACAACTCCGGTTGATTGGCTAACCTGGACGAAAGGATATATTATTCATCACAACGATAAGACAATTGGAAAATATATTATTAAAAAGATCAACGGATCTAAGTATATGTTTTGGGAATGGATGTCGGGAGATGTAATGGTAAGAGGCATGGAGCCAAATTACTATGTTCTAAAAAAGGTTGAAAAACATTAGAGTATTAAAATAGTCGTTTCCTAAATCGTATATAGACCTAAACCAAAGTGCTGTTGCAAAACTAACATTGTTTGCAACAGCACTTTTTAACTGATTGATAATTTGTTTAATCGACATAAAAATTCAAAAATATATAAAAAAGAGCATTTCTTTATCTAATCTTCATATTAAAACCTTAATATAATGTCGAAGACACAACATAAGGAGGCTTTAAAATGAAGAAAAAAGGAAGCTTTTTAAGCGGTCTGGTAGTTTTTATATTAATTATTATTATTCTTGGTGGGGTTGGATATCTGGGATTTAATATTATTAATAATTCAAATGGAATGGCCGGAATGAATAATGCTTCTAATGGTACAAAAGAAACAAACAACACAGACAAATCAAGTAATGAGCAAGCAGATAACACAAGCGATGCAAATGACAAAGGAGGGGATAAGAGGTCGGAGGTAGATAATGGCTATAAAGTTAGCCAGATAAATCAGGTGATGCTAAATAAAGCAGCACTTGATAAAGCTTATGAAACAATAAATTCTGCCTTGGATAAAATGACTCTAGACCCTTATGCTTCTGATTCTGATACAAGTTCTTCCATGAGGGATCAGATGACAAATCAGTCAACGGGAGCGCAACAAAGTAATAACCAAACCGACACCACAGGTGACACAAAGTCTGGTACAACAGTGAATGTCTACAATGGAGCTGTAACAGATCAATCTACACAGAACCAAAGCATGAGCATGGGAAAAACCTATAATGCTGATAAGATGCAACAGTTGCATTCAGGTTTGTATAAAGTTTCCGTTGGAATGCAGCTATTAAAGCAACTTCAGGAGGATGTGGCGAAACAGATAGAAGAAGCTAGTATTGATACGAGTAATGAGACGGAATACTATATGAGCCAGTATTACAAAACTATTGAAATAAAGAACAAATTAAGTAATGCATTTACTTATATCAATGAGGCAGTGGAACTAATTAATGTTAACCCGTATGTGGATGCAAACGGCGTGGTGTATGATACAGCGCGAATGAAAAACTTACATGACAGTATTTATACAATAGCACGAGGCGTCGTTGATCTTAATGAACTAAATAATAATCTACTTTCACAATCAGTTAAACTGGGAACATTAGCTCAAAATGCATACGCCCAATCACAGCAAAACCAGAATACCAATGGCATGGGCAATATGAATATGTCGGCTGGGAATGGTTTCAGTGTTAATAATATTGTGACCATTGCATTGGGAGCATTTGTTGTTATATTTATTATTGGATTTATCGGTGCGATATTAGGTCTATTTAAGCCTAGTAATAAAACCATCCAACAATAAATCGCTGTGATAAAGTATGGAAGGAGTGATGAAGGTGTGGGAAAAGGTGAAAAGTGATCCCTTAATCAAAACGGTTGTTGTAATAGTGTTAGGAGTATTAGCCTTTGGATTTGCGTTCAATATCATGTTTGGTTCAGGAAGTTCTTCCATGGAAGAAGGTTCAATGATGGGTTCCGGTTATTCGTTAAATAATATGTTGGGAAATGTGATTGAGTTATTGATCAAATTAGTAATTATAGCATTACTGATTGGAGTTATTGTATGGCTCTTCAGAGCGATAGCGAAACCCTCTGAAAGGGGACAGAAAGAGCGTTTTTCATTGATAAAAGAAGACTCTTTTATTAAAAATACACTTATTATAAGCGGATCAGTAGTTGTGTTATTATTAGCATTTAATTTTTTAAAAAGAATACTGACGGGTTTAGGTGGAGAGGGTATGGATTCAAGTTCTTCTAATATGTTTCTGGGAGCTTCATTTGGCTTCACTTCACTAGCGTCCTTTCTGTTGAAAGTGTTAATTATCATATTTATTATCGTCTTGGGATATGTGATAATCATGTATTTCAAAGAGAATTACACAAATGTTCCATCTCCAAAAGAAAATGATATGTTACAAGCTGAGTCAAAAGAGTGTCCGGATTGTAAAGCAAAAGTGAAGGAAGGCTGGAAATGCTGCCCGTACTGTGGAAGTGATAAGGTTTCTAATATGAATGAATAAGAGGTAAAATAATGAAAAATGTGAGATTTGATTTAGTAATACATTGGATATATGCAATTATATGGGCATTACTTGCGATCAGTGGTTTCGCCATGATAAGTGCAGATTTTGGCTGGATTTTGAATTTTAACTTTATATTAGCAGACAAAATTCATAGGATTAATGCAGCGCTCTTTGTATTGATCACATTTATTTCAGTTGCATATGAAGTGATTCGTAAAATAAAAAAGGATAATAGGCCTCTCCCGTGGTTCATCATCGGTAGAGGCGGATACCAATTATTTAATTTCATAGTAACCTTACTTCTCATTCTAAGTGGTGCCTTAATCTGGATCTGCATGGAATTTAATATGAAGGCAGTTGCATTTGCTTTAATGATACATGAGTATATATCATACTTGGCGCTTGTTAGTGTGATATGGCATATATACAAGAAAACACACATTCTGTTGTGGCCTAAGAAGAAACAGGAAGGAAGTAAGATAGGAAAGGGGTGAATGAAAATGTTACAAAAGCCATGGTTTAAAGTGTTTGTTTGGTTTCTTGCTAGTTTTTTCTTTTTCTTAGCCTCTGCGACGATGATATCTCTATTAAAGCCAGGACCGTCAGATAATGAAGTTATGAGATATATGTCAGGCATGATGGGTGCAATGGAAACTTCTATTATGGGAGTTATGATGAATATAGAAAGTAATAGAACCTTACAAATTATTCTGACATTTACCATGATAACCTTTCCTTTCTTAGTTTTATTGAGCATCATAGCCGGACTTGTTTTAAGAATGCGAAATAGTGAGGATAAAAATGTTCGGTAAAAAGAAATTAAACTTTTGGAGATTGGCAATTCTATACATGGGCTTTACCGGTATCACACTAATATCACTTTGGCTGGCTCCACAGGAAAAATTAGCCACAATGATGAATGAAAGCATGGCCAATATGGCAAGTATGCATTTAAAGAATACTACGATCTATGATTTGGTGGGTTCTTCGGATGCAAGTTCAAACAAAACAAATTCCGGTAAGTCATCATTAAGTCAATCAAATGTTAGCTCACAGCATCATGACAAAGAAAGTTCCGGAATTAAAACACTAAGTATCATAACAACAGTTATCATATTTGCTTTCATACCATTGATTATCTTTGGAACCATTATTTTAGCCATTGTTTGGATTAAGTAAGCAGCATACCGGAACACGCATTATTCAGTAGTATGGAGGAGTTACATGGACATATTAGGATCCATTGGAAAATTATATACGTTTATTTTGTTGGTAGTTCTTTTTCTTGGTTCTGGTTTAGCAGTATGGGCTGCAATCAATACTGCAATGAATAATAAGGATAAGCTAAAAGTAAGCACAGATAAAATAAGGACAAACTTAACTACAGGTCTTCAAACTGTAAAAAATAATAACATTCTAGGAGGAATAAAAATGAAAAATAGTGGTTTTATTAAGTTGGCGGTATTCTCTTTTATTGGAATCATCATAAGTGCAGCAATCCTTACTGCACTGCCGAAATATACTGGCAATCCAATGAATAATATGAATACACAGTATGGTGTAACCTCAATGAGTATGCAAGGAATGCCTGGATATTCCATGCAACCAAGTATGAACGACAATTCTGGTTTAAACTCAATACAGCAGCAGTTAAATCAGATGCAGCAACAAATTAATAATATGCAAAATCAGATGAGTAATTCCATGAATAGTATGCAAAATAACTCCAATAACAATATGAACAATAACAACATGAATAATAATATGAACAATAACAATTCCAACAGTAATAGTAGCAGCATGAGCAGTATGCCGATGATGTAATGGATAAATGCTATTAAATTATTATATAAGTATCGCCGTGGTACCCACATACATGGCGATACTTTTGCAGGTTCTGAAGAAAGGTATGGTTAATTAGATGGCAAATGAAATTTTAGTAATAGAGGATGAGATAAAAGTATCTGATGTGATCAAGGCTTATTTAGAAATGGAAGGCTTTCAAGTGTTTTGTACTACAAAAGGGTTGGAAGGAATTGAATTATTTCAAAAAAGAAATTTCAAGCTTGTAATACTGGACTTACTTTTACCTGATATTGAAGGAGAAGAAGTATGCAGAATTCTCAGGAGAATTTCAGATGTCCATATATTTATGCTAACCGCCAAAGTTTCGCTTAATGATAAAATAGAGGGATTAAATTCCGGGGCAGATGAATATATAACGAAGCCCTGTAGTCCCAGAGAATTAACTGCACGTGTTAATTCACTATTTCGTAGAATAGAAACAACACAATCCACAATTTATACTTCAGCTGATGGTTTATTAACCATAGATTATGATAAAAGGATTGTAAAATATGAGGATAGAGTAATATCACTAACCCCAAATGAATTTGATATTTTATATAATATAGCAAAAAATAAAGGGCGTGTAGTAACCAGAGAACAATTAATTGAACAGGCATTTGATATTAGTTATGAAGGCTCAGACAGAACCATTGATGTCCATATCAAGAATATAAGAAAAAAAATCGAAGAGGATAGTAGACAACCCAAATATATTATAACTGTAAAAAAGGCAGGATATAAATTTGGGGGTGCAGAATAATGCATACAATTAGAAAAAGATTAGCATTTATACTTATTTCCTGTACGATACTGTCTTTGCTCTTTTCTGCTTTGCTAGTTAATTTGGCGATTAACAGTACATTTGATAAGTACATTTCGGATAACCAGCAGAAAAGAAATGATCGAATTGTTGGATATTTTGAAGAGGTATATAAAAGAGATAAGAACTGGACAAGTGATTCAGGGAAAGAGATACAGCATGAAGGTTATATGAGTAATTATTGCATCACACTTCTTGATAAGGACAAAAAGGTCATCTGGGCAATGGATCCGGAAGAAATATTAAAAATGAATGGGAATCATGCCGGAAGTGAATTCAAAACAACTACCTTTTCTATAAATAACCAAGGGAATACTGTTGGATATGTAATTATAGGACAATATGATCCGGTTTTGATATCGGAACAAGATATTAATTTTAAGGTTTCGGTCTATAGCAATATTGCAATCAGTGTTGTTATATCAATTGCCCTAGCTATACTGATTAGTATCTATTTTTCAAAACAATTCTCAAACCCGATAAAGTCAGTATCAGAGACGAGCGTTGATCTAACGGAAGGGAAATACAGCTCAAAAACAAATAAAAAAAGCAGCGTGGTAGAAATTAATAATTTAATTCGCAGCGTTAATATATTAGGGGAAAAGCTACAGTACCAGGACGATCTACGTAAACGTTTGGTATCTGATATCTCTCATGAGATTCGCACCCCATTAAATATTTTTCAGAATAATTTGGAAGCAATGATAGATGGGGTTTATCCGGTTACAGAGGATAGACTAATCAATTTAAATAATGAGGTGATTCGATTTGGTAAGTTATTGAATAATTTGGATACTTTGAAGGAATTGGAAGAACATGCAGCCACCTACCAGATGGAAAAGGTGGATTTAAGGGAGCTGATATCCAAGATTTATGATACTTTTTCAATACTTGCAAATCGAAAAAATATTATTCTTGATTTATACTTTCAGCCAAAACTGGATTTTATGATTATCGGAGATAGCGATAAGTTAAGCCAGGTTATGTTTAATATTTTATCAAATGCAGTGAAGTTTAGTGAAGCAGAGGGCAAGATATCGATACGTATGGAAGGAGATAAAAATCATATACGTATGTCTGTAAAGGATACCGGTATTGGAATAAGTAAAAAAGACTTACCCTTTATTTTTGAGAGATTGTATCGGGGTGACAAGAGCAGGAATAAGATTGAAGGAAGTGGTATAGGGTTGACAATTTCAAAGCAAATATTAATACAACATTCTGCAACAATTGAAGTTGACAGTAAAGAAGGCGTTGGAACTACTGTTATGGTAACCTTTAATCGATAATGGTGTAAAGAAAGAACCGGAGAATCAAATATGAAAATTCTAATTGCTGATGATGAGAAAAATATGAGATGGATATTGGGTAAAACATTAGAGGAGGATAAGTTCAATGTTGTGGAAGCCAGTGATGGGGAAGAAGCTTATCATAAATTCTTAGACGAGGAGCCTGATTTCGTGATTTTGGATTATCGAATGCCAAAGATTGACGGAATGGAAGTGTTAAAAAGAATAAAAACGTTAAGACCAAAAATCCCCGTTATTATGATAACCGCACATGGTAGTACAGATGCTGCCGTTGAGGCAATGAAATTAGGGGCAGTGGATTATGTATCAAAACCGTTCGATATCGATGATTTAAAGTTGTCCCTTTTTAAGGCACTGAATATTGACCGGCTGAATAAAGAAATTGAATATTTAAAAGAGAGTGCAAATGAAATTTTTAATGGTAAGATAATCGGCAGCAGTAAAAAAATGCTGGAGGTCTTTGAACTTGTCAATAAAGTTGCAGACACCAATGCATCCATCCTTATTATTGGAGAAAGTGGTACAGGAAAAGAAGGCATAGCTGCTTCCATTCATAATAAAAGTGGCAGAAATCATAAACCGTTTATTACGGTTAATTGTGGTGCAATACCGGAAACACTCATTGAAAGTGAACTATTCGGTTATGAGAAAGGTGCATTTACTGGAGCAAATTCAAGAAAGCCCGGAAGGTTTGATAGGGCACAAGGTGGTACGCTATTCTTAGATGAGATAGGGGAACTGAGCCTGCCACTCCAGGTTAAGATACTTAGAGTATTACAAGAAAAAGAATTTGAACGAGTCGGTGGTTCTGAGGTGATTAAAGCGGATGTCAGAATCATTGCAGCCACTAATAAGGATCTTGATAAAATGGTTGCAAAGGGAGAATTCAGAGAAGATCTCTTATATAGATTGAAAGTCATTCCGGTTTGTTTGCCTCCACTCAGGGAACGAAAAGAGGATATCTCTTTATTAGTCGAGTATTTTATCGATAAATACTGCAAGGAAATTAACAAAGAAAAATTAGAAATTGATCCGATTACATTGGATCTAATTAAAAGTTATGATTTTCCAGGCAATATCCGTGAACTGGAAAATCTGATCGAACGATTAATTATACTATCTTCCGGTGGAAGAATCGTACCATCCCTGTTACCGAAGGAAATATTAAAAGGTGCATTTGCAAGTAAAAAGGAAGAATTTGTATTACCCGAGAAAGGAATTAATCTGGAAAGGGTAGAGGAGAGTTTTGTAAGACAAGCACTTGATATGGCAAAGGGAAATCAAACAAATGCGGCTAAGCTATTAGGATTGTCAAGGCATGCGCTGATTTATCGAATGGATAAATTTAAATTAAAATAATTGTTCAATAATGCACGGTGTAGTGCTAGGTTTTGAACAACTGGTAAGTAATATAAAACTAATTAAGTAGCTTGGTTGTGAATTCTATTATATAGAAAGATTATTAAAGTACGTAAACGCAGATGTTTATGTACTTTTTTATATGCTTCCAGCATGGGCGCAAGTTAATACGGATAATCAATGAAATTTCGAAGAGTTATCTGTATTTTGGCACAAGAATTGCTTTAATAATGAGTACAGAATTATAGAAAGGAGGTGCAAAAAATGCAGAGAAATTCCATTTTAAAGGTGATACTTATTACTTTTATCGGTATCATTGCTTTGTGGATTGCGAAGGAGATTTTATTCCCTTCAAATTATTTTGGTCTTAATATAACAGGAAGGTATGGTGGTGCTCATATGAATATGTATGGTAATTATGGATTTGGTGTTGGAACATTTTCGGTTTTATTGGCGTTCTTGATTAAGTTATTCATTGTTATATTTGTGATAGCCCTTATAATAGGATTGGTCATAACAGTGAAGAATTACATTTTTACTCCACAAGATTACGCAGCATTTAAGAATAGTTTTAGTCATTCGAGAAGCACAAAAAAAACATGTGACATTTGTGGAAAAACCTTAGAAGAGGGATGGAAGGTGTGCCCATACTGTGCTTCTGAAGTAAAAGAAAATTAAATGGAGGTAATATTATGAATAACAATCCTTGGTTGAAATTGGCGGCAGTTTCCTTTGCAGGAATCATAATCAGCTTTGTGGTACTTTGGGGGCTTCAACAGTTCTCTAACAACCAATATTATAATCAAAGCAATATGAGCGGAATGTATCAAAATAGCATGAATTCCAATCCTATGATAAATGGTTCGATGCAAAATAGTATGAATTCAGGAATGAATATGCAAGGTAATATGAATTCAGGAATGAACATGCAGGATAATATGAATTCAGGCATGAATATGCAGGATAATATGAATTCCAATATGAATGGAAGCTCAAATTCAGGAACGAATATGCAAGGTAGTTCGAGCAGTAGTATGGGTATGATGGATGATATGATGAGTATGATGGGCATGTAACGTTAGTAAAAATCGAAATAATACTCATTTATAGTATATGATTAAGAGTTATCCTTGTATATAAAGTCAGGGGTAACTCTTATTTCATTTGATAGGATGTTGTGCTCGGTATACATAATCTTCATTTAAACTTCATATGGAGTTTTTATAATAACTATTAGTTAAGTATAGGCGGAGGTAAAGTTGATGGATATGAATTTAGTTCAAAAAATGCGCCAGGAGCAAAAACTGATTCTGACCAATGAGATGAAATTGTCTTTGCAGCTTCTTCAGATGCCAATCCTAGAACTACAGGAATTTATCGAAGCATCCTTGGAGGAAAATCCGATTCTTGAAATTGACTATGATAAGTTAAATGATGGAGAAGACCAAATAGCCAGTGAAAGTAATAAGGTTGAAGCGTTTGACTATGACAAATTGATTAAAATAAATAACGATGAAAATGCTAGCAGTATATCATCTGACATTATATCTGATGATGATAACGACAATAATCCTTTGAATTATATAAGTAAGAAAGAAACATTAAAAGATTATTTATTAAATCAGATAATTGATTTAAGTATTAACGAGGAAGTAAGACATACCTGTGAGTACTTAATTGCACTAATAGATGATGATGGTTTTATTAAAGAAGATATCATAAACATTGCCTGTGAATTGAAGAAGCCGGTTGAAATAGTACGTTCCGCACTATTGATTATTCAGGATTTGCAGCCTTGTGGCATTGGTGCAAGAGATTTTAGAGAGAGCCTAATGATACAACTAAAAAAGAAAAAGCATTACGATAAAACAATTATTGAAATCATTTATAACTATTTAGAACTAGTTGCAGATAATAAAATGAAGGAATTATGTAAAATCCTTGGAATTACCCTTGGTAAGTTACAGCAATACATTGACTTGATTAAATCTCTTGAGCCAAAGCCGGCGAGAGGGTTCTATACCGGAGAGGAAACAGGTTATATTATTCCGGAAGCTTTCTTAAAGAAGGTAAATAACGATTTTTATATTATCATGAATGATTCCGTAGTGCCAAGGCTAAACGTGAATCACTACTATCAGCAAATGCTTCAAACAAACAATAATTCGGAAGTGGTAGAGTTTATGAGAGATAAAGTCAGTAGTGCAGTGTATTTGATCAAAGGAATTGAACAAAGAAGACATACGATATATCGGATTATTGAGAAGATTGTAGAATACCAAAAAGTATATTTCGATAAAGGAAATAATTATCTCAAACCAATGATTCTCAAAGATGTGGCAATGGATTTGAATTTGAATGAGTCCACAATAAGCAGAGCGATTAAGGATAAATATATCAGTGTTCCGAGTGGTACGATTCGGTTAAAAGATCTTTTTACGAATGGAATTATTTCAGATGGTGACGAGGATGTTTCTACTAATATTATTAAAAAAGAGATAGAACAGATCATTAAATCAGAAGATAAGGAACATCCGCTATCAGATCAAGAAATAGCTGTCCTGCTGAAGCAGTCAAATATAAATATATCAAGAAGAACGGTAGCTAAGTATAGAGAGTCTTTAGAGATTAGAGCATCAAGTAAGAGAAGGATATTTGTTACAAACGACTACGAGAAATAGCTACTGTTCAAAATTGAACATTATAGTGTAAATAATTCAACACATTAAGAAAAATCATGTAATGATAAAAGCAAAATTAGTGCCATATTGTTTGGCATGCTATTTGCTATATTAATAGATATAACGAAAGTAAAGGAGTGATATCATGAGCAAGAAGACATTAACGATTTTAGGGGTAGCAGCAGGTATTGTTGTTCTTTTAGTTGTTGGTTACTTAGTTTATATGTATGGTTTAATGCCAGCATCTAAGATGTAATTGATATAGTCTTGTTAATACATAATACATACAGAAAAGATGCGTTTCTTTTCTGTATGTATTACTATCATTTTAAATTAAAACAGAAGGCGAATATCCTATTCGCCAATTCATAGAACATAAATAAATCTGGTAGCACGGAGGTCAATATGAATTATAAAAAAACAATTCTATATCTGTTAGTTAGTGTTCTTGTATTAATAGTTGTTTATAATTTTGGCCTGCCTTTTCTTGCAATCCAATACAATACAGGAATGGGAATGCATATGAATTATAATTATTACAATAATTCGTACATTTACTATAGAGATATGATTAGTCTATTCATTATGGTTTTGATTGTATTAGTAGCAATCATAACAATTCTTAAACTTTTCTCTAATTCAGGAGCCAAACGATGCGGAAAATGCGGAATCACAATAGAAAATGACGATTGGAAAATTTGCCCCAGATGTGGCAACCCACTTGACGATGGGAGCGTGAAATAGAAGATGACCTTATTATTTCTGGTATTACTTATATTGATTTTATACTATTTCTTTATTTATAAAGAAGCATATCGCTCTATTTTTAATAAGAATAAAGGTAAGAAATGTCCCAACTGTGGGAATCCCATAGAAGCAAACTACAATGTATGCCCCATTTGTAAAGAAACATTAAAAAAGAAATGCCCGGATTGCAGTAAAATGGTAGATGTTAATTGGAAGTACTGCCCTTATTGTAAAATGACATTAAGAAAAGGCGGCACCGAATGAAGAATAAGCTAGCTTATAAAATTATAGTATTAATTTTAATAGCTGTAATTACGGTTTTACATTTTGTGACTAAAACAAAAGAGGAACCTCTTCACGTGTTATATAAACTGCTATATTTTGTCCCAATTATATTAGCCGCGGTTCAATTCGGATTTAAGGGCGGTGCGGGAACATCAATTATAATCAGTATCATTTATTCTCCCCAAAAACTGTTGTCTATTGGGCCGCAAGGCAATGCAATACATGAGCTCCTAGATGTTTTTTTATTTGTAACAATAGGAATTGTTACAGGGATAATTGTCGAACGGAAGAATATGGCATTAAAGTCTTTGGATAACCAATTAAATAAATATATTTTACTAGAGAACTATACCAATTCAGTTTTGGAAAGTATTCATCTTGGTATCATAGCAGTTAATAATGATTTTTTGATTACCTCTATGAATGAGGGGGCGAAAAAAATTCTTGATATAAAGTATGATTCACTTGGCTTAAATTTTATTGAAAATTTTACATGCTGTACAGATATCGAAGGCATAATCAATAAATCCTATAATAACAATATTCCGCAAATTAATATTGAAAGAAACTTTCTGAAAAACAATAATGAAGTTAATATAAAAATGGATATCTTTCCGTTAAATCTTGAGAATAAGAATAAGGGATTGGTTATCATAATAGAGGACATTACAGAAATCAATAAACTAAAAGTTCAAATGCATAGAAACGACAGATTGGCATCTGTTGGACATCTGGCAACGGGAATTGCCCATGAAATTCGTAATCCTTTAGCAATAATTAAAATGATAGAGCAGTCCATGAGCAAAGAGTTAACAGCAAATCAGAAAGATTTGCAGCAGGAATTAATGATCATCGATGAGGAAGTGGAACGTGCCAATAAGGTAATTAAGTCCTTAATGGAATTTAGCAAACCAAGTTTGAAGGAAAAGGGTAAGTACTCAATTAATAGCATTATTGAAGATGTGCTTACGATAACCAATAAATATTTATCACAACATAAAATTGATGTTTGTTTTAAGAAAAATGATGTACAAGATGGTTATTATGATCGGGAGCAGATAATACAAGTATTTGTAAACCTGATTTTTAATGCGGTGGACGCAATGCCGGATGGCGGAAATATATCAATTACCACAAAAGATGGCAGCAGTAAAAAAATATGCATCCTATTTGAGGATGGCGGTCAGGGAATTGAGGAATCGAATTTAGAAAAGATATTCGATCCATTTTTTACAACAAAGAATGAAGGAACTGGTCTGGGTTTACCTATTATTTATAGGATTATTGAAGACCATGAGGGCATTATTAATGTAAAAAGTAAAGTGGGAAAAGGAACAGTTTTTGAAATCTTCATTTAGTCTTCATATGGTTGCTTTAAGATACAGTTATAACAATGACACTATCTTAGGAGGTAATCAATATGAATATATTAAAAAGTAAAAAAGAAATAGGTAATAAAAATCACGGAGCAATAAAGCATATGCTCCATATGGTACTGTGTTGTGGGCTACCAATATTAATTATATTTTCTTTACCATTCATAGCAGGAATTAGCCCGGTTACTGCAGGGGTCCTTGGCGTAATTGCTCCGTTTATATGTCCGGTTATGATGGGAGGAATGTTTATACTGATGCTGCGTGGTAATAAGCACAACTGCTGCGATGAGAAAAATCAAAACACAAGCAACGAGCAAACATCCAATAATTTGTAGAATAACTGACTACAAAAACTTCTGTCATATGATTTGACAGGAGTTTTTGTATCTAGAAGGATACAAGTTAAAGGCGACTGGTTAGGAGAAAAACTTATTTATGAAGCTGCTAAATTGGTGGAAGAATTATTCTTATATAATTATGCTATTGGTAATGGTGATTGGTTTAAAATATCCAATGGTAATGTTGATCTTTGTTATATGTATGGCAGGCCCTTTTGTAACGGGCTATTTTACAGGAAGATTCTGGTGTGGTAATTTATGTCCAATCGGAATGTTTTTTGATAACCTACTTATTAAAATAAGTAATCATAAGAGAGCACCGGAGTTTTTTAAGTCAAAGTGGGTAAGAATTCTATTTACAACATTAATGATGACGATGTTCGTATTAGAGATACGTCTTGCATTTGGGAAACCGATGATGATGGGAATGGTATTTTACGAAATGATATTAGAAGCGGTTATCATTGGAACATTCTTATCAGTTATCTATCATCATAGAGCATGGTGCCATTTTTGCCCGATGGGTAATACAGGAGCGCTTATCACATTTTTGAGTAATAGAAAAAAAGTGTTAAGTGTATCGAAGAACTGTTCCAGGTGTAAAAAATGTGAGGATAGTTGTCCCATGGGAATAGCCCCTTCAAAATATCAGGGTAAAAAGCTTAGTTCCTATAATTGTATTCAATGTGGTAATTGTATCAAAACCTGTCCTAGTAGTAAGATAAATTACGAACAGGTACATGTTGCTTCTTCTGTAAAACAAGGATTGTAGAGAGTGAATCAAAATGGGGAAATTGATCTGGATATGTTATCTTAAACTTCATTAATGAACGTACAGTGGAAAGAACAGTTTCGCTATTAACACATTTTATTCAGAACTAGCAATATATAGAAAAATGATGTAGAATAATGGTGGGTATAGGGACTAAGGCAATTACAGCAGTTTTACCGCAATTTTGCGGTATGTTTACGGAGATTTTTTTAAATAATACTGTTATAATATTGGTTAGCAAGAAATGTTTAAAATAGTGAAACGTATTTACTTATATATGAGATTAATTCTTTTAAGAAAAATGTTCATAAAAGAAATATAAACACTTATTATAATAAATTTTACACATACGCTTCTATATAATAATGTTTTGATTAAATATCGTAGATTAAATGCCTAGAGCATAGTAGAACGATAGATTATTTTCGATGCTATATAACGATTTAGGAGGAGTTTTCATGAATGAAAATTCGAAGCATATATATATCGCTGATGATGAAACAAATATCCGTGAAGCGATTAAAACTTTCCTTGAGAATGATGGATATGCGGTGACTGCATTTGAGACGGGAGATGCTCTTCTCACAGCCTTTAAAATAAATTCCTGCGATTTGATCATTTTAGATGTGATGATGCCAGGTTCTAGTGGCTTTACCATTTGCAAAGCATTACGTGAAATCAGTACGGTACCTATCATTATGCTAACAGCTAGGGATAGCGATCTTGATTATGCAACTGGATTAAGTCTTGGTAGTGATGATTATTTCACAAAACCATTTAGTGCAATGTCCCTTGTTATGCGTGTTAAGGCCATTTTTAGACGAATAGAATTTGACAAAGCAAACTTAGTCAAAACACATGAACTAGAAAATTTAATACTAGGTAACATTATAGTCAACCAAAGCTCTAAAGAAGTAACCTGTGGTGACAAAAAAATTGATCTGACTCCCAATGAGTTTAGCTTATTAAGCTATTTGATAAAAAATTATGATAAAGCAGTGTCACGGGATGAGCTCCTTGAAAATCTTTGGGGTATTAGCTCTGATGTTGAAACTAGAGCAGCAGATGATACCGTGCGCCGTCTTCGAAAAAAATTAGCAATCAGTAATGTTTCTATCGATACCGTTTGGGGTTTTGGATTTCGCATGAAAGTAGATGATGATAATGTTTAAAAGACAAAAGCTCCTCAGTACTAGAACAAGGCTTCTAGCATTAATTCTTTCAATTTTAATTTCAGTGGTCGTAATCATAGCACTTGTATTTAATGTCTTGGTTAATAATTATATAAGCAATACATCGAAAAATCAGTTGGCAGATGCAACCAAGTTTATTCCTAAAGTTGATCATAACGAAAATAACTGGCCAGATTTAAGCAACATGCCACGCGGTCGAATCGGTACAAAGGCTCAAGTTTTTATGATAAGCGATAATTACACCGTAGTTACTCGTGGGGAAATGTCCGACATAGATAATCAAACAGCTCATGCGATTACTAATACCCTCAAATCCAAACAGTTAAATCTTGAACAAATAAATGATTTGAGATTAAATACGAACAATGGAGATTACTATATCAGTAGTGTGGCTAATACAAGAAGTTTAAATGGATATTTGATATTCTACGTGGATGTAACAGGAATACAGAATTTTGCTGATAGCATAAATCTATATCTATTTATTATTATGGCAGTAATGATTATAATATCGGTATTGATTGTTTTAGCCATTACAAGACGTATGACTCAGCCTCTTACTGATTTGACAGCCTTTTCGCAGCAGATTGGTCGTGGCGATTTTACACCATTTTATAAAAAGGTTCATGATAGAGAGCTTTCTATCCTTGCTGCAAGTATGAATCAAACTGCAAAACAGCTAGACAAATACGATAAAGAGCAGAAATTATTTTTCCAAAATGCTTCTCATGAACTGAGAACCCCGCTTATGTCAATAAAATGTTATGCAGAGGGTATCAATTACGAAATTATGGATGCTGCAAGTGCAAGTTCCACTATTTTGGCAGAGACAGATCGCCTTAGTGAAATGGTTGATAATTTATTAACAATTTCCCGTATAGATAATATAACAAAGGATTCCATACCGGTAGAGTGCGATTTGCGTGAATTATTGGAAGCTTCTGCTGATGAGCAACGAAGTATCGCTCAAAAGCGAAAAATAAACTTTCTATTTGATTTTGATCAATCTCCGGTGTTATTGATGGGCAACGAAAAAAACTTATCCTGCGCATTCTCTAACCTTATATCCAATGCACTACGTTATGCAAAAAGCGAAGTAAAAATGATTTGCAAAAAAGATCAGAAATATATTTACATTACTGTGCAAGATGATGGTTGTGGTATTTCACAAGAAGACCTACCACATATTTTTGAACGGTTTTACAAGGGACATAACGGAAATCATGGAATTGGGTTATCGATTGTAAAAGCAGTTGCAGAGCAGCATGGTGGGAGAATTCACGTGAAGAGCTGCGAAACAGGCACAGCATTAATGCTATGCTTTGAACAAAAAAGCATTACTAATACTATGGAAAGAGTACCACGGAAGTAGGATCATGTTATAGGAGTGATTAAGTAGTCGAAGGACTGTTATACTATTGTTATACTATGGTAATGCAATTAATCATAAAATTCAAATGATTCATGCTTCAAGGAGCATATATAAGGAATAAAAAGTCAACCTGTGTCGATAACATGGCACAGGTTGACTTTTTATTTCTTCATCACAGGTGAAATTGGCTATACGATTCATCTTGTATTATCATTACCGCAATTTTACCGCAATTTTGCGGTAGGTTTACGGGGATTTCTTGAAATTATCTTTGTTATAATCAGAACATACCAACATGAAAGGAAATAATTAAGATAAAAAGAAATGCGTTACAAATATTCAATCACACTAAATTTTTATGGAGGGATTTAAATGAATCTTTTTAAAAGAGGTTTTGCAAGTATTACCCGAAAGCCAGGGAAAACAGCCATATTGATGGTGCTGATATTTGTGTTGTGTAATATCATCGCTGGTGCTATATCAGTAAAGAATGCAATCAATAATACACATCAGGCCATGCAGGATAAGTTAAGCATTGAAGTAAGTGCTTCCTTGGATATAGATGCTATTAGGCAAAACAATAATGGAGCTAGTGGAGATATCACTAATATTGCATCACTCACCCCAGATATCATAAAATCAATCGGAAGCTCGGAATATGTAAAGAGCTATGATTATTACACGAACCTATCACTAACCAGTGATACGGTAGATCTTGTTGAATCAGATTCCAGCAGCAGTCAAAGTAGTAATCAAAGCGGTAATCAAGGCTCCGGTCGAGGAGGTTTTGGTGATTTCATGGGTGGTAGTAACGGAGGTTTTGCTGTTAAAGGCGGTGAAAATCCCAAGGTTACCGATATCGAAAATGGCGATGCATCTTTATATCAAGGAAAGACATTTTCCGATGACCAGATAAATAACGGAGAGAATGTTGTATTAATTTCAAAGGATTTAGCAGAAGCGAACAATCTTTCGGTTGGGGATACGATAACCATGACACGTTCACTTTATAAAATAACAGCAGGTGATAATGGCTCGGGTAGACAGCGAATTGATCGTAATGCAACCCCGGCAAAAACCCTTTCCTTTGACTTTACAATAGTGGGCATCTTTGATGCACCTGCAGAGTTGACAACCACCTCCGATGGTACACTACAAGAATCACAAAGTTCACTAGTTAATACCATATATACTTCAAATGCAGCCGTAAATAAAATAAACGACGAAATTACAAAAGAAGAAAAAGCAATTAATGGCGAAAATGTGAGAACCACCTTTAATCAATATACGCCTACCTATGTGCTTAAAAATCCAGATGATCTTGCTCTTTTCACATCAATAGAAAAAAGCAAGCTACCTACAAACTATAAATTTAGCGATAACTCAAGTACATATAATGATGCAACTGCTCCTATGACCAACCTTGGATGGATTGCCGGTATTATTTTATATGTAGCAATTGGGGCAACTGTTTTAATATTAAGCCTATTAATTACTCTTTTCCTTCGTGACCGCCGTCATGAGATGGGTATTTATCTTTCTTTGGGAGAGCGTAAATTTAAAATTGCGAGTCAAATACTGATGGAAGTTCTATGCATTGCCATAATCTCTGTTACACTTTCGATTTTCTCAGGCAATCTATTAGCGAAGAACATTTCCGGTGGCATGCTTCAAAACCAGATTGTTCAAGAACAACAAAAGGCAAGCGAGAGTGCACAAAATAATCGTGGACCAAACGGAATGTCCTTTGGAGGTATGATGGGAGGCAATAATCAGAACAGTCAAAGTGACATTCTGGGAACCACTGAAGAGATGAAGAATACCTATGCAGTAACTCTTGACATGAATGTAATTCTTCTAATTTATGTTGTTGGACTTGGCACCGTTATCATATCGACTCTTACACCAATTGTTTATACATTGCGATTAAAACCTAAAAAAATATTAATGTAGATTGAAAGGATGATAATTATGGCTATTTTGGAAGCACAGGGATTAAGCTACTTCTATCAGGACGGCGATTCCAAACGTTATATTCTAAATAATGTGACCTATTCCTTTGAAAAAGGTAAATTTTATACGATTGTAGGTGAATCAGGCTCGGGCAAAACCACATTTTTATCACTAATATGTGCGCTAGAGGAACCAAAAACAGGAGTGGTATTATATGATGGAAATGATATACGTTCCATAGGATATGAAAATTATCGTCGTAATAAAATTGGCATTGTTTTTCAAAGCTATAACCTTATACCATTTATGACGGCGATTGAAAATGTTCAAGTAGCGATGTCCATAACAGATAACGATATACCCAAAGACCAACGCAGTGTAGCCGCTAATCTTTTGGATTTTGTGGGAATTGACAGTACGAAAGCAGGTCGCACGGTTAATCGGCTCTCAGGAGGTGAACAGCAGCGTGTTGCAATAGCTCGCTCTCTGGCAACCAATGTGGATTTAATTATGGCTGATGAGCCTACCGGTAATTTGGATGAAGAGCGTGAAGAGGAAATTATCGAGGTATTTAAGAATTTGGCACATCACCATAATAAATGCGTTATTATTGTTACACATTCTGCAAAAATCGCGGAACAGGCAGATGGTGTAATCAAGCTAAGGAAGGGAGTATTCGAAAATTATGCCTAATTTTCTTGAGAATTTTGATAGTAATACATATAAGAATGACTCCACTTCCAAAAAACAGATGGAACAACCAACGAAACCAGAAAAAACAGGTGTTAAGGTAACCGATCATCAAGTTGTGTTTGACAAAAACTACAGCAGGAATAAACTAATACGAATTTTAGTTTATTGCGGTATTGTATTAGTGCTTATGACAGTAGGGCTCATAACCTTTAGCGCTTTAAACAAAGTAGTTGTTCCCAATTTTAAGGACAAAACATTAGCTGAGGCACAGGCCTGGGCAACAAAAAATTCAGTGGAACTTGATACAAGCTATAAATATGATATGAAAGTAAATGCTGACATTGTTATTACTCAATCAGTTCAAGCAGATAAAAAAATATCAAAACACAATCTACTAAAACTTACTGTAAGCAGCGGCGCTAACCCGGACGAGAAAATAGATGTTCCCGATTTTACCACCATGACAGCGTCAAAGATACAGGCTTGGATTGATGATAATAAGCTGACCAACACTACGATATCAGAGGAAAATAGCGATACAATCGATTCGGGTGGTTTTATAAAGGCAACCTATCGTGATATATCCACGGATCAGGATAATTTTAAACGGAAAGATTATCTAACAATAAGCGTATCGAAAGGTCCTACTGTGGCTTCTGGTGATATCACAATGTCTAATTTGGTAGGTCAAACCAAGAGTGAAGCGGAATCATGGGCTTCCACTAATGGTGTGAATTTAGTTACTACTATAGTTACGTCCAAAACGGTAGCTGCTGATAATGTAATATCCCAAGATGTGGCTACTGGTGATACTGTAAAATCAGGCGGAACAATAAATCTCGTTCTTTCAGGAGGAACGGGTATAAAAGTTCCTAGTTTCGCAGCCGTAGCCATGAGTGATGCACAAAACAAATATTCTGATTTTAAGGTTACAGTTAAGCAACGCTATTCTAAATCAGTTGCCTATGGCAAATATATCTCTCAATCCGTTTCAAGTGGTAGCTATGTACTTGCAACAAATAACAACATTGAGGTAACCTATTCACTAGGAAAGCCCTATTTGGATAATTTGGCTGGAACATCAGAAAAAAATCTCCCATCATATTTTGGTGATTTTACGGCAAAGGGAGCGAAGATATCCTATAAAGTAACTTATATCGATTCTGCTGTAGCGAAGGGAACGATTATATCTACTTCGAAATATTGTGAATATCTCTCCATGAGTGAAACAATTAAAATTGTAGTAAGTAACGGAAGTAAAACTTCACAAGTAGCAACAAGCAGTTCTGGTAGTAATACAAATGGTGGTAATAACAACAATTCCAATGGAAGTAGTAATACCGATACAGATAGTAATTCCAATGGAAATAATGCAACGGGCACGCCTACTCCGACTTCAGGAGCATCACAAAGCAATAATGATAGTAATAAAAGGTAAACATCCTAAAATATCATAGTCTTAGAAGTAGTACTTATAATGTCGTTATAATAAATGCAACCGGTATAGAGGTTCAGATTATTGAATCCCTCGCCGGTTGTTTTATTTCTGTATAGGCATGAATCCATCCAACCTTAATAAAAAATTCCCAATTTGCTTTATAATACTGTTTAAGCTTTTGTTCATGTCAGAATGTGGTCATGATATGATATGCAGATACAACATTTGACAAAATGTATGGCTTATGTTAGCTGCAAATTAACATGTTAATTTGCGTTGATATATTGTTGAGTATTGTTTATAATGTTAGTATAAGGAGATGATAATAATATGCCAAACATAAAACCAATATCTGATTTAAGAAATTATACAGAGGTATTAAAAGAGGTAACAGAAGACAATCCGGTTTACTTAACCAGAAATGGTAGAGGTGAATATGCTATCATTAAAATTAATGAGTTAGATAGACTGAAATCTACAATCCGATTACTGGCTCAACTTGAAGAGGGAGAGAAATCTGCAAGAGAGAAAGGGTGGCTATCTGCTGATGAGGCTGAAGCTACATTAGGAATATAATATGCCCAAAGTGGAATTTTCGCCATTAGCACTGGAGGATCTTCAGGAGATTAGGCATTATATCACCACATACTGGGATGAAAAGATATCTAAGAGAATACTGAAGAAAATTATGACAGAAATTAGAGTATTAGAAGAAAATCCAAAGGCTGGAGTAAATTTAGCTAAGGTCATTGAAGTGCCAACCGATTATAGATACTTATTCACTGAGAAAAATTATGTATTTTATCGTTTGGGATTTGATAAGATACGAGTGGTACGAATACTAAATGAACGGCAGGATTATATGATGCAATTATTTGGTATTAATACCGAAGAGGAGGATGAGTATTGGAAAGAAAATGAATAAGAAATGATTAAGAAGCAGCCCTTGTGACTGCTTCTTAATTTTAGTGATAATATAAACAAGCATTTTTTCTGTATCATAGGGAGAATCAATATTAATACCTCAGGAATATGAAAAGTAGAGGGTATTTATATATTAGATGATTTTACAGTAACGGCTATAATATCATTATAATAAATGCAACCGGTTTAGAGGTTCAGATTATTGAATCTCTTGCCGGTTGTTTTATTTTATATTGTTATTCATCTATTCTGTTTTCATATAAACTACTTTCCATAGTCTAGCTAAGATTAATTAGTGTAATTATACCAACAAAGTAAGGCGTTTATATGCTTTTAAGGGAATATACATCTTTTTCATATTTGTGTATGATTTCATTGTATATTATCAACAACCATATCCACAAAAAACAATAAAAATTATACCAAATAGGTAAAAACAATGCTTATACATGTAAAGATATTACCTTTATGTTCCAGTTGGTTAATTATATAATGAAAACAGAAAGAGGTAAATATATGAAAAAAATAAAAAAAATTTCAATTTGTTTTATGATTCTGTTTATGCTTTTGTTCATGACAGCATGTGGTCATGATAAGAATACCTTCGCTAGTTCAAAGGAAGCTCAGGGGATATGTGGAAGCTGGGCATATATACACGATAAGGATAAAGCAGTCGCAGTATTTCAAAAAGATAATACCGCAAAGTATGAAGGCAAAGAATATACCTTTGAATATGATAGTCAGTTCATTAAGTTAAAGGATAAAGAAGGTGGGACAAAACAGCTTCGTTATAAACTTGATGACAAAGGGATGTATCTATATAGCAACAATACATATACCTTTTCTGATAAAGGTGAGCCAACCAGCCTGGTAGGCAAATGGGTCTGCGCAGATAAAAACTGGTCCTATACCTTCACTGAGACAGGCACATTTCTGGAGGACGGCTATTTTCCCGGGAACTATACAGTAGATGACAAGAATTCTACCTTTAAGCTTGTTTATAAAGATCAGTTTGAGGATACCGTGTGTTATTTTCGGATATCAGGAAATCAGTTGTCCGTTGAATATCCGTGGCAAATGGTAAGAGTTAGCACCAAGTAATGAGGATGGAAATGTGATTTAGACCCTACCAACATACGGTACAAAGCCAGCCGGATGCTGCATGGAAGTCTAAGATGTCACATTGACATAAATAATTTAGGTAATTGCGAAATAATACACTAATTAAGTAATCGAGTTTTGCAATGAACTAAAATAATAATTAATAAGGAGGAGAATTATGAAAAAAGTAACTGTATTACTGCTGGTTATGGTGTTCCTTGTTGTATCTCTTGTTGGTTGTGGAAAGTCTGGCACGGAAGATACCACTACGAAAGGAACACCTACGGCAGGAGGGAAACCTACTGCTAATGCAACTAAGCCAATCGACCTCACCATGTGGTGTATCGCTACAGAGAGCGATTCTAATCGACATGCTTATGAAGCTTCCATCGAGG
Organism: Bacillota bacterium; assembly: GCA_023435895.1. Taxonomy (GTDB): domain Bacteria; phylum Bacillota; class Clostridia; order Lachnospirales; family Lachnospiraceae; genus Mobilitalea. The sequence goes on along the minus strand of JAEZLH010000028.1, from coordinate 130,425 downwards.
ATTTTAAGAAAGCGCATCCAGAGATTAATTTAACTTGGGAAGCCACCCAAAACCAGGAATACAAAACAAAGATTAAGGCTGCTGTTGCTGCAAATGAAATGCCGGATATCTTCTTTACCTGGGGATGTGCCTTCCTTGGGGAGTTTGTAAATGCCGGACGTGTTTATAGTGTAGATGATGTATATGCGAAGTATGCTTCTGAATTGCCGGAAGTTATGATGAGCAACGTGAAGTTTGATGGCAAGTATTATGGTGTACCGACGAATATGAATATTGTTGGTATGTTCTCCAACATGGAGCTTCTAAAACAAGTTGGATATGATAAAGTTCCTGCTACCTATGAAGATTTGATTGCTTGCTGTGATAAGCTTGTTGCAAAAGGAATTATTCCTTTTGGTTGCTCCGGTAAAGAAACCTGGTGTGTTACCGAGTATCTTGAATCAATAATTGAGAAGACAGCGGGTGCTGCTGCGCTGAATGACATTTTTTCTGGCAAAGCTACCTGGAAAAATGATGATGTTGCCAAGGCAGTTGGAACCTTCCAAGAGATGATTAATAAGAAATATTTTGATCCGGAAGGAATCGCACTTTCAAATGACGAAGTGAAAGCAAACTTCATAGCAGGAAAGTATGCGTTCTATGTGAATGGTACTTGGAACTGTGCAGATTTTGATAAGGCTGGTCTATCCGATAAGATTCAGGTTGCGGAATTCCCGGTTATTGATAATTCAAAGTCTAAGCTTGGCGAGCTCATAGGTGGACCGGCTGATACTCTGGCTGTTGCAGCTAGTTCAAAGAATGCAAAAGTAGCTGCAGAGAGCGCATTTGAAATAGCGAAAGGTATTTGTCATTATGGATACCTGGATGGCAATGGACTTCCGGCATGGACACCTAATTATGATACATCCTCCCTCAACTCTTTGACAAAATCGGTTGCTGACATTGTTGGTAAGTCAAGCCAGATGGTTCTGTTCGGCGACACTGCAATGTCTGCGGACACTGCAAACATTTATCTTGACTATGTGGGTCAGATTTATTCTTCCACAATTGATGGTAAGAAGTTTGTTGAAGGTCTTGCAAAAGACGTGAAGTAATTTTGGTTACAATGATATTTACTAAACATGAATGAGAGCCATAAAATGGTTTGGTTCTGATTTGATTAAGAAAGCGGTTCTTAGAAGATTGTCTGGATTAGAGTCATCTAGGAACCGCTTTATCTAATAGAGAAGGGATCAAGATGAGAAAACTATATAGCAATAAACTAACAATTTTTTTGTTTCTTCTTCCTGCGCTGCTTCTTTTTCTTGTCATTCTTGTTTCTCCGATCTTTGTGTCGGGCTATTACAGTTTGTTTGATTGGAACGGCTTTGGAAAGAAGAATTTCATTGGATTAGAAAATTATAAGGAACTGTTTACCAGTAATTCAATCGGCTTTATGAAAGCAATGGGCAATTCAATGCTTTTAGCTTTGCTTTCGGTTGTAGTTCAGTTGCCTCTTGCACTGGGTCTTGCACTTCTTCTAGCTAGGGGGAGAAAGGGGGAACGATCTTTTCTTTCTATCTATTTTATGCCTGTTCTTATTTCAACTGTGGTAATCGGACAGTTATGGTTAAAGATTTACAACCCCTCCTATGGCATACTTAATGTAGCGCTTAGATCCCTTGGTCTGGATAGTTTGGCACAGATTTGGCTTGGAAAAACAACTACCGCACTGGGAGCGGTTTTCGTACCTATTATATGGCAGTATGTGGGATATCATATGCTACTCATGTACGCAGGAATTAAGAGCGTTCCTACCGAGTATTGCGAGGCGGCAATGATTGATGGAGCAAGAGAGGGGCAGATCAACCGTTATATTATATTACCTTATATCAAGCCGATTTTGAAGATAAGCACAATCTTTGCTGTTACAGGCTCTCTTAAGGCCTTTGACTTAATTTATGTTTTAACCAATGGTGCACCACTGCATTCAACAGAGGTGCCAAGTACACTGATGATCAGTATGCTGTTCTTGCGTAATCGGTATGGTATGGGAAGTACGATTGCTTTTCTTCTCATCATTTTGTGCTTTACGTTCGCTTTGATTATTAGTGCCATATTCAGGAATAAGGAGGATTAACAACATGAAGCTTGGTAATATATTTCGAAGTCGTAATAAGAAATCTAGACCCATGGGTGAGTCCTTCCTTAAGAATGGCAATAAGGTCAAAGAGGTTTGGATCTATATACTATTAGTTACTTGGGCGATCATTAACCTGTTCCCAGTTTACTGGATGTTCACCTTCTCATTTAAGACTAACGCTGAAATATTTGGTCAAAATGTTGCCGGCCTTCCCCATGTATGGATGTGGTCAAATTATAAAAGAGCATTAAGCGTAGGCAATATCGGAAAATATTTTTCTAACAGTGTCATTGTAGCCGTTGTGACCATTGGGATCGTTATGCTCGTTTCACTTATGGCAACCTTCGCTCTTACTAGGTTTATCTGGAAGGGGAGGAAGAGAATGAACCAATTCTTTATGCTTGGCTTAACAATACCAATTCACGCATCCATTGTGCCTATCTATGTTACTCTATCAAGGTTGCATTTGCTCAATACTTATTTAGCACTTATCGTTCCCTATGCGGCTTTTTCTTTGGCCATGGGGATTCTGGTCTGCACAGGCTTCATGCAGGAGTTGCCCCTAGATCTTGATGAAGCAGCTTGTATCGACGGTTGTGGGACTTGGGGAATTTTCTTTCGAATTATCGTTCCTCTGATGAAACCGGCGGTGGCTACAGTGTCAATTTACACATTCCTTCAGTGTTGGAACGAGTTGATGTTTGCTAATATCTTTATTAGTGATTCCGCCCATAAGACACTGCCTGTTGGTGTGCAGGCACTTTCCGGACAGTATATGACGGATTGGGGACCAGTTGGTGCGGCGTTGGTATTAGCAACCTTTCCAGCACTTTTATTTTATTTGTTCTTTAGTAAGAAGATACAAAAGAGCTTTATTGCGGGAGCAATCAAGGGCTAATGATAAAGTGATATTAACCTATTTCTGGAAGGGTTTTGTTGAAAATAAGGATCAGATATGTTACGATAATTTATGGATAGTATTGGTAATTATACATCAAATAAAAATACTGGGGTGTAGATATGAGGCATTGCGGCAATAGATTAAAACGCGATTTTAGGATGTCGTTGCAACAAACGACCCTGTTGATATTTGCTATTCTGTTGTTGTTTTTTTGTACGATGTTTATGAAAACAACCTCAATGATCAGTAAGAAAACGGAAGATGATTTCAAAAAGAGAACATCGGAAACCGCGGTTAACAATGTGGTATCCTCCGTGAAAGCGAGCTTGGTGAATTATAATTATTTAACCCGTCTGATTATGATTAATCCCAAAGTAACGAGATATCTCAATGCAAAGAAAATAGATAATGATATAATTTATGAAGCACGAAGTGGGATCTATGAAATTCAAAGCTTGTATAGCTATATTGATTCGGTATATATCTTTCGCAATGATGAGCAGTATGTAAGTACAAAACATGGCGAATATATAATTGATATAAAGAATGCAGAGCGTTTTAATATATTGAAAGCTCGGGGAGCCAGTATTATTTCAATTAATGGCAACGGCATGATTAGAAAAAACAGCGGGAAGCCGCTACTTACTATGTCGCGAGCAATTTATGATATTAATTCGCAAAAGCTGGTGGGTATTCTTATCATGAACATTACAAGCAATGTATTTGATGATACCCTTGCACTGCAAAATACTGGTGGAATATGTATCCTTGATAAGGAAGGTACACTGCTCGGTGGGAATGAAGAAATCGGCGCATTATATGACTGTGATTACTATAGTGAAAACATGATATATAAAAATATTCGCACAGGTGGTGAGAGAAAGACTCTGACTGGTAAACAGGCAATAGAGCCACTGGTGGTTTTATGTGCCAGCGGTAAGGGTGCAAAGGCATTGCCTCGTGATACAATCTATGCGCTGTTATTAACCCTGGCAGCTTTTATTCTATCCATTGCTGTTTGTGCCTGGTTTATTACCGTTAATATTGCCCGGCCGATCAGAAATCTCAGTGAAGCAATGACACGCACGAAATCATCTGGTTGGCTAATGAAGATTGATACAGAAATGCCAAACAATGAAGTTGGCAGATTGGCGGAAAGCTACAATAGCATGATAGAGTACCTTAATGAGCTGTTCAATCGTCTGCTGGAGAATGAAAAGCACGTGCAAAGAGCCGAGATGCGCGTGCTCCAAGAACAGATAAAGCCTCATTTTCTATATAATTCCCTGGAGACGATTAGCTATATGGCGATGCAGGAGAATGCAAGCAATGCGCATAATGCTCTGGAGATTTTGGGTAGCTTTTACCGCAATTTTCTAAGCAAAGGGGATCGCGAGATTCAACTAAAGCGTGAGGTGCGTATTACGAAAGATTATCTCACCCTGCAAAAAATGCGGTATGGAGATATATTTGAAGACGAATATATTCTTGACGATAACACACTGGATTATATGATACCGAAACTGATCCTTCAGCCTCTGGTTGAAAACAGCATCTACCATGGAGTGCGTCTCAAGGGGGAAAAGTGTGTTATTCGCATTACAACTCGGATGGAAGTGGATTGTTTGCGAATCATAGTGTACGATTCAGGTGTTGGTATGAGTGAGGATCAGATAAAGAATGTACTGGAAGCAAAGGAGGAGGACGCAGGAATACTATCAGGTTTTGGCCTACGGGGCACCATTAATCGAATACGCTATTACTATGACTGTGATAATATTGTACAAATACGCAGTGAGCCTGGCGAATATACAGAAGTCGAGATTAACATTCCCAAGATGAGGGAGACGGTAACAGAGGGGGGAGAATCATGTACCGAGTTATGATCATTGACGATGAGATGTCTGCTCGTAGGCTACTACAGGCATCCATTGACTGGCAATCGCTCGATATGGAATTGGTGGGCGAGGCGGAGAGTGGTATAGAAGCGATTAACATCATTGATGACCTGCGACCCGACATTGTATTTGTGGACATTTGTATGCCGTTTATGAATGGGATAGAATTTACCCAGGTTGCATCGGAGCGGTATAAAGATTTGGTTATTATCATCTTTACAGGCTTTGATGAATTTGAGTATGCACGTCAGTGTGTTCGTCTGCCGGTGGTAGAGTATATGCTCAAACCGATTGTTCGGCAAGAAGTGGTTGAGGTGCTAACCAAAATAAAAGAAAATTTGGATGAACACAAGATTCATACACCTGAGATTGGACAGGAAATTCCTCTCTCAGCGATTGAGTTAATCACCCAGTATTTACGTGATAATTTTACCGATTCCAGCATCAATCTAACCTCTGTTGCACAGCATTTTGGGTTTAACGCGTGCTATCTCAGTCGGAAATTTAAGCAAGACACAGGAAAGAGCTTTGTTGAATTCCTAATCAAGTGCCGGATGGAACGAGCCATAGAGTTTGCCGGAATAGGCAAGAAGATGTTCTGTACTGCCATTGATGTTGGTATCCCTGACCCGAACTATTTTGGACGTTGTTTCAAAAAGTATACGGGCATCAGTTATTCGGAATATGTTAGTTCACATATCCTGCGATAGATTATATGGAAAGAAGAAAGGTGATTGTCATAATGGCAATCACCTTTCTTTCCGTTAACAATAGAAAATTTAAATATCAAACTGCATTTGGGTTACAAAGATGGCTTTTCATTTATAAAAACATGCATCTTGATTACAAACCATGCATTTGGATTACAAAAGTTACGTTTCGTTTATAAATATTCAATTTTAGTTATAAAGATTGCATCTAACTATACAAAGTGGCATTTCGTGCTACATGTAAGATAGCGCTATACGGTTAGGGCTATACTTGATCTATACTTGATTAAATATTTTTTTCGGATAAATGCAATATATACTAGACATTTTGTAATGTATAATGTATACTAAGCCATGAAAGGGGGAATTCCATGAAAAACAAGAGGATGAAAATCGCCCGAATGGAACTTGACATGAAACAAGAGGACTTGGCAAAAGCCGTAGGTGTTACACGACAAACGATTGGGCTGATCGAATCAGGGGATTATAACCCCACGCTAAACCTTTGTATAGCTATTTGTAAAGAATTAGGCAAAACATTAAATGATTTATTTTGGGAGGAATCAAAATGAAAAATCAAGATTTGCAAGACGAAAGAATTGTAGCACAACGTCGTAAGATAAACAGCGATGCATACGGAATTTTAATGATTATACTCCTAGGGTCAATACTAGTACAGCAGTTTCTACTGAACGCATCATTTGAGCAGTATGCCGTTGAGTTTATATGCTTTTTCGGAATGTCTGCTTATATGATAATACGTTACTTGACATCGGGATTTAACCTATACGGAGAAGGAAGAAGAGCCAAAACCATTTCCTTTGTGAATAGCATCGTAGCTGGAAGTGTAGTAACTGCGATTAACGGAGTACTGAACTATAAACAATACGCAGATAAGTATAAAGAAGATGGAATCGGTTACTTTATTGCTGTACTGGTGGTTACTTTTATTAGCGCAACACTCCTGGCTTGGATTGTATTGTTTTGCATTAACATTCTTAACGAGAGAAGTCAGAAGAGAATTCAAAAAAAGTTGGATGAAGAAGAACAGAACGAATAACGTTGTTTTAATACCTTTATGTATACCCTAATAAGCCCCTTGCCGATTTATACTTTCGCTAAGGGGCTTATTTTCATGAGTTATAAAACCCGTTTAGGTTAAAAAATGCACCTTATAGGTCAGCGTTATTGTACGGATTTGATGTCAATGTTATGATGACATCAAATTCATAATAATAGCTAGTCAATGACGTTACTTCCCCAAGGCGACATTTTGGCACGGCTTACAGGAGGGATAAAATGGAGCAGGATGCATTAACAGGACACACTAGAAAAATTAATAAAAGAATTATATTCATCTTAGTTGCACTAACTTTATTATCGTTGATAACAGGCATAATTTACAAACAATCTTTCGTTTTATTTGGAGCAGTCGTATATGCAGTAAGCTGTGGTCTTGTATTTTTTAGTAATAAGAAGAGAAAATATGAATGGCAAACTTCATACTTCATACTCGTGTCATTAATCTTATCCGTATCAATTGTAATTAAGGACAAGCAAAGCTTCTACATAGTTTTAATTCCAATTAGCATTTCAGCTTTATACTTAAATTCCAAGTTGTTTTATACCGGAGCAGTGCTGGCCAATGCCTTGTTGATTGGCAAAATGTTGATGAGTGGTCATGCGATTTCTAGCTTTATAATGACATTAATTATCGTTGATTTCATCATGCTAATCCTGTTATTTTCAATTGTTTCGGGGAAAGCATTAATCTTATCTGTGACCGAGGTCAGCAAGAAAGCAAGTCAATCTCTTGAGGAACTGAATGCAACAATGTATATTGTTGATTCGAACACATTAGCTCTGAACGAAGACATTAATAACTGTTATGCAAGCCTGGAATCGACAAAAGAAATCAGTAACTCCATGATGACAGCAGTGAATGAAGTAGTTATGGGTGTTACGAGTCAAGCGGATTCCATTGACCAAATCTATAATATGATTAACTCAGTGGATGAGAAGGCTAATATGACACAGAAAACCTCCAAACAACTGGGAGAGATATCCTCCAATGCAGGTAAACTGGTTGTAACAGGGTCAATTAAGATTAAGCAAATGAATGACCACATGAAAATCATTAGTAATGCAGTAACGGAAACAACAACTACGATGAATGAGCTTGAGAAAAACATGGGAGAAATCAATCATTTTCTAACCGGTATTGTCAGCATTGCCAGCCAGACAAATCTTTTGTCACTTAATGCTTCTATTGAAGCGGCGAGAGCTGGCGAGGCGGGAAAAGGTTTCACAGTCGTGGCAGAGGAGATAAGAAAACTGGCAGAACAAAGTTCGGATACGGTTAAGCAGATTAGTAGTGTTATGAGTTTATTGAACAATAAAACGAAGTCAGTACTAGAAAAGGCGAACAATGGAACCAAAGCAGTACAACTAGGAGAGAGCGTTGTACAAGAGGTCGATGAGAGCTTTGATACGATTAAACTTTCGTTTGAGGAAATTGATGAATACATCATTAAAGTTCTGGAAATGGTTGAGAAAACCACAGAAATTTTCAGTGAAATCAGAAATGAATCGGAAAGTATGGCAAGTATATCGGAAGAACATGCTGCGACAACGGAAGAAATGCTCTCAACTATGGAAAACCAAAATCAAAATATAAATAATATTTTTCATTATATAGCGGACATAACAGAATCCAGCCAAAAACTGAGAAGTGTGATACAGAATGTATAAATTGTAAACGTAGATTACTTAAGGATTATGGATGTTAAAATGCTAGAGCTTTTTAACATGAAGTTGGAGTCAGTTCCTTTCAACGGAATTCATTGCCACAGTATAATAGGTTATTTACCCCCAACATCTTATAATAAGATTATGTATTTGTAAAAGTACATAGTCTTATTTTTTTGGGCAGCTATTAATTTTTGTTATTTATACACCTATAATCTTTACGTAATTCAGTATAGACACCATATTTAAAATGAATTATAATATGAAAACAATGTCGAATTGTGTAAATTATGAGCTAAAAGGAAGGTATAGAGGATGCCTCTTATTACTGTCATATTATTTCTATTTTTTGTTTTGTACCTATCCTTCGGTATCTATATACTTATAAAAATACCTAGTTCCCTAAAGAATAGAATCTTTTTTTCTATATGCCTCCATTTGAGCATATGGTCCCTTGGTTACGCTCTTATGAGTTGTGCTTCTACCTGTGAAAAAGCGAACATAGGAAGGGAAATTGCATCCTTAGGGTGGTGTTTTATTTATAGTTTGTGGCTGGATTATACGATTTTACTATATAATAATGAAAGAAAGAAATGGATGACGGACATTAGAAGATTATTAATCTATCTTCCTTCCTTCTTTTTCTTTTTTGGTGATTTAAGATATCGGTCAGAGGATGTTATTACTAGATTTGCATACATCTGGAGAGATACATATCCTTTGAATCTTTTTGAAGTTTTATATAACATATATTATATGAGTTACATTATTGGTGGTATTGTTTTCGTTTATTGTTGGAGAAAGAAATCACGATTGAGTAGGGAGAAGAAACAGGCAGATACCATTATAATTGCTACGGTGATAAACTTAGGAGTGGGCATACTGATTAAATTTATACTACCTGAGTTCACAATAAATGTATTTCCATTAGATATCCTTATATTTTCAATTTCCATCTTTGGAATTTATCATGCTATGACAAAATATCAGTTTATGATAATGGAACAAAAGCAACAGATCGCAAAACTAGAGTCACTTGGTCTGCTCTCCGGTGGAATTGCTCACGATTTTAACAATATATTATCGAGTATCTTAGGGTATACCCAATTGACACTTGAAGATCTGGAAGGAGATAGTGTACAAGCTCAAAATCTTAGAGAAATATTAAAACTTGGGGATCGAGCCAAGAATATTATAGCACAGATTTTAACCTTCAATGTAAATTCACTACTTAAGAAAGAGAAAGTGGATATTGGCTTAATTGTAATAGAGGTAATAAAAATGCTGGAGGTAACAATTCCTGCAAGTGTAAAAATTCGTTATAATCAGCCGAAACTACCCTGCTATGTATACGCCGATGCTGGTGAAATGCATCAACTCATTATGAATTTGTGTAAGAATGCCATTCTGGCTATTGATTCTGTCAGCGGTACCGTATGGATTCGTTTATCTGAGGTTGAGTGTGCTATAAAAACAGCGGAGCGACTTAATAGTAAGGAAAATGAGCAATATATTCAAATTATAGTAAGTGATAATGGTTGTGGCATGAACGAGGAAGTAAAGAAACGAATCTTTGAACCGTTTTTTACTAAAAGGGGAAGTAATGGAGGTACCGGGTTAGGGCTCTCATTAGTTCAAGCAATTGTTCATAAAATGGAAGGATCGATTAAAGTCCATAGTGAAATTGGGAAAGGTAGTACATTCACAATTCTTCTGCCAAAGTATGGAGAATCTGAATTGCACAAACCGTATTTAACCCTTCGATCAGCGAACAGTAAAGTAAAAATCTTGCTGGTTGATAATGAAGAGCCAATTGTATCCTCTATAAAGAAACTATTAACTAGTAGAGGATACATTGTAACAGGAGTTAGTGATCCACAGGAGGCATTAAATCAATTTATAAAAGAGCCGGAAGCTTATGACATCGTATTGACTGATCAATCTATGCCAAAGCTAACGGGGGATGAATTATTGATAGAATTACGAAAGATTAAACCGGAATTACCTGCTATTATATGCTCCGGACAAAAACAGCTTCAACAGCATAATAATATGGAATACTTGATTAAGCCTGTTTCGATTGATGATTATATTAGAATTATTGAGAAACTAGTTAAGGGCTAATAATAATAAATTGCCGAATCAAGATAGATGGAGGCTTGTTATATGCACTATTTCATAATACTAGATGATGATCATTCACATAATGAGTTTGTAGTAAAAAAATTAAATCATATAATTCAAAATTTAAAGCAAGAGGCTAAGGTGGTTCTCTATACCACGAATCCCAATGAGGTTTTGCACTATAGTGCTAGGAATAAGGTTAGAAAAAATATCTATTTGCTTGACGTAGATGTTAAAGATAGCTTAACTGGAATTGATGTGGCTGCAAGGATACGCAGTCAAGAAGCAAATGCGTATATCGTATTTATATCTGCTCATCCGGAATACGTTATGCCGTGTTTAAAAACTAAAATATTTGATTATTTAATTAAACCGGTTTCTATAGAAACCCTTGAAAACTGTATTGGAGCAATCATAAATGATTTTATTCAAACCAGTAAAAAAAGAGAGCTACCCAAACTTAGTATTAAATCAGGATTTGAGCTATATCATATTCCACTGGAAGAAATTGTGTATATGGAGAAATACGGTCATCTCTTAGTGGTACATACAATAACGAGCCGAATTGAAGGAAGCGAGTCACTGGATAAAATGGAACAGAAACTGGATATGGATAACTTCTTCCGTTGCCATAAATCTTATATCGTGAATATCGCTTTTATTTCTCATATTGATTATCAAAATAATATTATCTTCTTGAAAAACGGAGAAAAGTGTATGGTTTCTAAGAGGAATAAGAAGGGATTAAGATTGCTATGCAACCACAGTTAGAGTTTCAATTTTTGGTTTTAATCACTACAATACTCTTTGCATGCATCATATATATTATCTTTAAAGAATATGGCTTCATAAAAGCAAAATATAAACTTGAAGAGAGTAACCGATTAAGAGAAAAGATTATACAGGAAGAGTCCAAAACAAGGCATGAATATAACAATCTATTTCAAACAGTAGTTAATCTTATAGAAGCGGAAGAAATGGAAGAACTAATAGGTTATAAGAGTACATTACTTAAAAAAGTACATCTGCTAAGTAGTAATAGTATGCTTCAGTTGGGAAAGATTAAATCTGAGAGTGTACTTCAAGGTTTATATCAGCTGTATCAAACCACCCAGAATATGCAAATTAATCTGAACATAACGGTCTACAATGAAATTACATGGGAATGTCCTTATGAAATGGAGTTGTATTCAGTACTTGAAGAGTGCATAAAATCAGCTATTATTATGGCTGAAAGTAGTTGTTTTGAAATCACGCTTGGATTAGGAGAAAATGAGAAAGGTTTACATTTTCTCTTTGAGAGTGTGGGAATGCGATCAGCAAGCGCCGTAACTACCTTGCAACACTTTGAAGATACGAAATTAAGAAAGTTATTAACTTATAATGCGATAAGGAAGGACAGCAAATATACTCAGGAGATAATGATAACTAGGCATTCTGCCAATAAAAACAAGTAAAACAGCACATCCAATCAATTCATTCACATACAATTTGCATGAAGACAACTTCTGTGTTAGGATGTGGAAGTAAGGGTAACATATTTGATGTACAAAGCATGGACATGTTGCGAGCTTGGATGAAAATGATTGTTGAAAGGAGCACGAAATAAAGTGAATAAATGGCAAAACGTTAAAGATAAGCAAAGATTAGTATTATATACCATTGCGGGAGGATATATTTTTTATCAGGGAATCACATTGTTTAGTTCCGTTATAAAAAATGGGGATCCGTTTTCAAAAAATTTGATCTTTTATATTTTTTCAGCTCTATTTGTTTTGTGTGGCTCAGCTATATTTTACTATGTGATTAAAAATTACAGAAAACAGCTAAACGAAATGAAGATGGAACAACAGAAGGAACAGCAGATGGAATCAACGGAAGAATTTAAGTCCGAAGAGCTGGAAGATAAAAACGATAATGAGCAATAATATAGAATAGTATAGAAAAAAGAGCTGAAGCGGTTCAATAAGATAGAGCTTTGGTTCTTTTTTTATGGGTAAATTTTATGGAAACGAGTATAAAAGCCCTGTATATAATGAGGGAACTGTTGAGCCTATTATTTGGAGTGGTTTTCGTAAATGAAATTATTCAAGTTAAATTAAAGTAAATAATAATAAAATGTTGAAAATGAATGTGAATTATTGTGAAAATATTATATGAAATCGTAAATATACGAATGGATTTCGTTCAGTATTATAAGTTTTAAAGTTGATACGTGTTGAAATTAAAGTTGCAAAATGATGTAATTAATACACAGACAAGAAAACGAATTGAGTCTGTAAACTATATAAAGTATTAGGGAGGATATGTATGAAAAAAAATTTTATGAAAAAATTTGTTGTCGGAATTTTAACATTAGTCATGATTACTTCTATGATGACGGGATGTTCCGGAAAAGAAGGTTCGAAAGATTCCCCTGACATAACAAAGGGTGGTAGCACAGGCGGAACGATTACAGTTGATTTCTGGACGGCACCGGAGCAGTATAATCTGGATTTTTGGTCTTCCTATGCCGATAAATTCAATGATAGCAAAACACAGTTGAATGGCAAAACCATTAAGGTGAAAGTTCAGATGATGCCGGCACAGCCTTCTTCAGAAGCAGGCATTCAAAATGCAATCGCCACAAGTACAGTACCCACATTATCCGAGAACATAAATAGAGGTTTTGCAAATACACTTGCAGACTCTCAGGCAGTTTATGACATAAGCAAGGAAGAATGGTTTGGTAGTATTGTTAAGGAACGTAAAATTGAAGAAGTAATGAAAGGTTGGGCAATCAAGGATGCTCAATATGTTATTCCGTTATATATGAATCCAATTTCTTATTGCTATAATAGTAAAGCGTTGAAGGCTTTGGGTATCAATAAGGTTCCGGAAACAATGGATGATTTCAATGCATTACTTAGTGCTTATAACAATAAGAAAGATGATTTAAAAGGACAGGGAATCACACATTTTATGTATCGTGCAGAGTTTCTTAATTCCGCTAACTGGTGGGAAAGATGGTTTGATATAGAATCTCAGTATGATGCATATGCACAGGGTACACCATTAGTAGATGGGAATAAACTTACTGCTGATAAAGACGCGTTGTCAAAAGTATTTAAACTGTATGCCAATATGGGAAGTTCTCTATTAACAGGATCAATTGATGGAATCTGGCAACAGAGTACAGTACCAGCAGTGATGGGAATCGGAATGCCTTGGGATATTTCTGCAAATAATGCAGCCGGCAAGGTCTATGGATTAGATGGAGATTATGTATTTGGACCGACTCTTGTTGAGAAGGCAGGAGATGTTCATTACAATTATGCAGATTCAAAGGGTATCGTATTATATAAAAATGCTTCTATCTCTGAGGATGAGCATAACGGTGCGATTGAATTTTTGAAATATGTGTTTACCGGAGCAGGAAAAGATACCGTGGATGTTGATTGGTTGAATGCAACCAGTATGTTACCGGTAAGAGGTGATTTGAATACAAACGAAGCACTTTCTTCTTATTTTAGTAAAAACCCTGCATTAAAAGATGTCAGTACTTTTGTAGCCGGCGGAATTCCGGTAATGGCTAATGGTAAGGTATCAGATATTATGACTGCACTAGGAGAAAAGGCAGTAATACCATTTGTGAATAAGATTTCGAAAGCTGGTATCAATGAAAATCCGGATGTTTCTCAATATGTGGATGATGCAATGAAAGCAATGAAAGCAGTCGGGGGATTAGAATAGGCTGGATGCCTGCATTCCATTTAGGAATGCAGGCATAGTACGTTATCAGCTGGAAGGGGGAAACACATGAAAAGCACAATAAGTACAGTTTATACAAAAATAAAAAATAGAAAAACCGGTGTTTTTATTCCATGGGTATTTAATACACCATATATTCTATATTCTGCTATTTTCTTATTTTTACCTTTAGGATGGGCGTTATGGTTATCGGTAACAGACTGGAATCTAATGTCGCCTGATTATAATTTTGTGAAATTTGATAATTTTATACAGTTGCTTTCGGATGAAAAGGTTCATGCTGCATTTTGGAACTCACTCCGTTATCTGGTTCCGATTGTTGTGTTATGCTTTCTGGTTGGAGTTGGGATTGCATTATTGGTATCCAAATTACCGGATAAGCTAAAAGGATTAGCATCCGTCCTGTTTTTTATACCATATCTGACCTCAGGGGTATCAACCGCAGTTATGGTTAAGTACCTGTTTAGTTACAATTCAATATTGAGTGTATTTCTAAGAGACAATTTTAATGTTAATATTAACTGGCTGCAAAGCAAGGCGGCGTTTTGGGTCATCATTGTAATGATTGTATGGAAAATGGGAGGATATTACGCTCTCTTTGTTCTATCCGGAATTGAATCCGTATCAGAGGATGTTTATGAAGCGGCAATGATGGATGGATGCACTGGATTTAGAAAAGTGTTTTATATAACACTTCCCATGATAACCCCCACACTTACCTCGGTTGTGGTTTTGGCGGCTGGACTTTCCTTTCAGATTTTTTCAGAACCGTTCTTACTGACGGGAGGAGGACCTATGATGTCAACTACAACCTGGCAGTTAGAAATCTATAATACGTCCTTTGTAAGTTTTCGCTCCGGATACGGTGCAGCGATGGCAATCATCAATGCAATACAGATATTCATCGTAATTCGATTTATTTCCTGGGTGATGAATAAATTTAACAGAAAATATGGCTGGTAAGAGGAGGAGCATGATGATAACAAAACGAAATAAAATGTCGATGTCCACAATTATTATATGTATCGTGACAATAGTACTTTTGGTGCTTTCTCTTTTTCCATACTACTATATGGTTCTGCAATCCTTTTTACCCTGGGATATGGTAGATAAAGTATTAGTTCCAAAGAAAATATCAATGGATAGTTATTTATATCTATTAGGTGGTAAAGGGTCCGGTTCCTCCGACGCATTTCAATGGATTAGAGCATTGTTAAATTCCTTTATCGTATCAATACCCACTGCAGCAATATCCGTATTGGTTGGCTTAATGACAGGTTATGCAACCACACATATGCAGTACAAGGGAAAAGGGTTTATTTATTCTACCTTACTATTCCAGATGTTTTTCCCGGTTATCATACTGTTGGTACCAAGATATATGTTGATTAGTCCCTTGGCGAATAATTATTTGGGTATGATACTTCCCTTAATCATTTCTATCTGGGGAATCTTTATGTACATCAATTACTTTAAAACGGTACCCGCGGCTTTATTTGAGGCAGCAAAGATTGACGGAGCGGGAGCATTTAAGATATTAATAAAAATAGCACTTCCTTCTACGAAGTCAATCAGCATCATTGTATTTTTATCAATCTTTATGACAAGATGGAATGAATTAATGTGGGATATGCTGGTTGCACCCAATATTAAGATGCAAACCTTGAATGTAATGATTTCTACACAATTTAATCAAAACTCTACAATTCCAGGACCGATGTATTCAGCAGCTGTTGTGCTAACATTGCCGGTTATTATATTATTTCTGTGCTTCTCCAAACATTTCAAGGAAGGCATAAATTTCTTATTAAAATAGGTGGTTACATGATGAATGAAAATAATTTACTAAAAAATAGAGCCGGAGTATATAGATCCGAAAAAAATCCTTTACTTACAATTGAAAATGTGAAACCAACCCTTGATAATTTTGTGGTAAAAGGTATTTTTAACTGTGGCGTTACAAAATACCAAGAGGAATATATCTTGCTTTGCAGAGTTGCAGAGGCAGTTGATTCTAACGAGGAAGATGTGATAGCAATTCCTGTAATTACAGATAAAAATGGGGAAAGCGAATTTGATGTATTGGTTGTTAGAAAATCAGAGCATCCAGAGCTTAATTTTAGTGATGCAAGAACAATTACAAAAGGAACGGATGGGAACAGCAATGTGGTATACCTTACAACCTTCTCCCATCTGCGATTAGCTCGTTCTAAGGATGGTGTGAATTTTATTCTGGATGAGAAGCCTGCCATCATGCCTGACGTTAAGCAAGAGTGCTGGGGAATGGAAGATCCCAGAATTACTAAAATCGGTCAGACTTATTATATCAATTATACAGCCGTATCAAGTGACGGTGCTGCAACAGCGTTAATTACAACAGAAGATTTTAGGGAGTTTCATCGACTAGGAATCATCTTTTTGCCGGAAAATAAGGATGTTGCCATCTTTCCTGAATTAATCAATGGAAGGTATTATGCTTTCAACAGACCCGTGCCGAAGGCAATTGGTACACCGGATATTTGGATTTCGGAATCCCTGGATCTGATTCATTGGGGAAAACATCGTCATTTTTACGGGGTATCCGATGAGAGTTGGGAAAATGGCAGAATAGGAGGAGGCGCTCCACCGATTAAGACGGACAGAGGATGGGTAAAAATCTATCATGCTGCGGATAGAAATCATCGTTATTGCCTCGGTGCCTTTTTGCTGGATTTAGAGGACCCTTCTAAAATACTGGCAAAATCCACAAAACCTCTATTAGAGCCTGAAATGAATTATGAGACAAATGGATTTTTCGGGAATGTGGTTTTTACCTGTGGTTGTATCCTTGAACAGGATAAAATCAAGATTTATTATGGAGCAGCAGATGATAGCATTTGTCTTTGTGAAATCACCTTAGAGGACTTATATGGGCATCTGGGAGTTTAGTAAATGCGAGTTAATTGAATCATAAGAGAACATGATTGAAAGTGATAAAAAGAGCAGTTTTTCACAGGAATACAATAGAATTGGAACTAAGGAAGTGAGTACAACATGAAACCATCGATGAAAGAAATAGCCAAAATACATGGAGTATCAATCAATGCTGTTTCGCTGGCACTCAATAATAAGCCGGGTGTCAGCGATGATATGCGTATTAAAATTCTACATACAGCAGAAGAATTAGGATATTTGGAGAAAAAAGATAAATTCGTGAGAACTTTTTCACGCACAAATTTATGCGTT
This sequence comes from Bacillota bacterium, assembly GCA_023435895.1. Lineage (GTDB taxonomy): Bacteria > Bacillota > Clostridia > Lachnospirales > Lachnospiraceae > Mobilitalea. The sequence continues at coordinate 112,947 of JAEZLH010000028.1, read as the reverse complement.
ATGATGCAAAAAATGTATTCTGAGGATTTGAATTTCTATGGAAGGGTATTGTATGCAGTGGTAGAAGAGGCAAAGAAAAATGGTTTCGATGCACTCATGCACTTTTTTGATGACAAGGATATGGAGATTCCGAAAATGGTGGAAGAGCATCGTATCTCAGGAATTATTATTATCGGAAAAATCAGTGACCAAAATATTGAAGCACTTCAAAAATACAGAATACCCATTGTATTAGCTGACCATGCCTCACTGATCAGAAGCATTGACAGTATACTAACCGATAATAAAATGGGTGGTTTTGTGCTGACAGAATATCTTTTGAAGAAGGGATTTCAAAAGATAGGATTTTTTGGAGAGCTGGATTATTCGCTAAGCATAAAAGAACGATTCTGGGGCTTTAAAGAAGCCATGAAAAATCTAAAAGGAAGTCATGAGAAGAACTGGATTGATGAGTATATCACCAGATATTCCATTACCGAAAATATCGAAGAAGCCGTATTGGCAAATGATAATAAAAAGATTGTTGAAGTGGTGCGAAGACAGACGGAATTACCAGAAGTGTTTGTCTGCTCCAATGATAAAGCTGCCATTGCACTCATGAATGCACTTCAAACACTGGGTTACAAGGTTCCCGAAGATATTTCACTGGTAGGCTTTGATAATATTGATATGTGTGAAAAGGTTAGACCAAAATTGACTACAGTGAATGTTAATAAAGAAATTATGGGCAAACGTGCAGTACAGAGAATTATATATAAAATAGGACATCGCAATAGTCTATCAGAAAATACGGTAATTGGAATAGAATTGATAGAGCGGGAATCCGTGAGGATATCCAAGCAAGATTAGGGGGATACAATGTTATTTGGAGCATTAGAAGCAGGCGGAACAAAAATGGTATGCGCAGTAGGGGATGAAACAGGAACAATCCTTGAGCGAATCAGCATTCCTACCAAAACTCCTGAGGAGACGATACCAGCTATTTTAGAATTCTTTCGAGAGAAATCAATAATGGCATTGGGGATAGGAGCATTTGGTCCGGTTGATGTGAAAGAGGGGTCAGAAACTTATGGGTATATTTTGGACACACCAAAGTTGTCCTGGAAAGGGTTTGACTTAGTGGGAAGTATACAAAAAGAACTCAACATACCCATAGGATTGGATACCGATGTGAATTGCGCTTGTTTGGGAGAAGTAACCTTTGGGTGTGCCAAAGGACTGGATACGGTGATATATATCACAATCGGAACAGGAGTTGGAGTAGGAATCAGTATTAATAACAAACTTCATCATGGCATGCTCCATCCTGAGGCAGGGCATATCCTTTTATCCAGACATTCTGAGGATGATTATAAAGGAAAATGTCCCTATCATGAGAATTGCTTGGAAGGGCTTGCTTCCGGTCCGGCTCTTGAGGAAAGATGGGGTAAACCTGCTTATGAACTGACAGAAGAGGCGAAAGTTTGGGAACTGGAGGCCTATTATATTGCACAGGCTTTAGTGAATTTTATACTGACTATCATGCCTGAAAAAATTATATTAGGTGGCGGCGTAATGCATCAACAACAGATGATGCAGTTGATTCGAAGCAATGTAACCAAGCTTTTAGGCGGTTATATTAAAACAAAGGAAATGAGGGATATGGATGATTATATCGTACCCTTTAGTTTAAATGATAATCAAGCGATACTTGGATGCTTTGAATTAGCCAAGAGGGTATACATAAAATAAAATAGCATGAAAAAGCTGTTATACTACGGAGATTGGACCGTTAGTGTAACAGCCTTTTTTATTATAATATAACAGAGTTTTTAAATCTAATTTTTATGCTTTTAAGCAATAGAAGCAATCTAAGCAGATCTAAGCAGATATAAGCATGTTGGATAAGTCTTTTGAAAATTCGAGTAATTCATATTCCAAATCTAATTGTTTGGCGCGCCTGCAATAATACGTTACTTAGACTGCTAATAGAATACAACCGCCTGCAAAAGTAAGCACGGAGGTAATGAAACTAATTAAATTGGCACAATATAAAAGAAAGGTAATTGCATATAAACGACAATACCTTTCTTCCCACTATAATAATATCATAAATACCCTGCAAAAACAAGACTGTTATTCCGAAGGGAGTTATGATAGAGTTGTTTTACGGTTTTTGGAGATTGATTTCCAACCGAATTAAAATATGGGGGTTCTGCTATGGAGAATAATCAGTCTGAATTAGAATATGAAGTAAAAAGATTAGAAGAAACCATATCGTTAGCAAACAAGCAGCTGAAACAAGCGCGAGAGAGAAATGAGGAGAACAAATCGGAAATTCTTGAAGCCAAAAAGGAACTGAGAGAAAACACATCACATGCTATTGCAAACCTATACTCTTCCGATGCCTTTGAAGCCCTGGCTGAGTTAAGTCAATATGCGAATCCCGTAACAGAGAAAATATTAGATTATGAAGCAGTGGAGAATAAAATCCAACAATTAGAAAGATTAATTAAATCCCCTTATTTTGCTCGAATTGATTTTAAATATGATGATGAAGACTTTCCAGAACAAATATATATCGGGCGGACTTCCTTAAAGAAAGATAACTCCTACGAGTCTTTTGTTTATGACTGGAGATCCCCCATAGCAAGTGTATTTTACCGTTTTGTAACCGGGCAGGCATACTATGATGCACCCGCTGGGAGGATTACGGGTGAGGTTCATTTAAAGCGTCAGTATGAAATTACCAATGGAATACTGGAATATTATTTTGATGCAGATGTTCAAATTGTGGATGAGTTCTTAAGAAAACTCCTGTCCCATAATACTTCTTCCAAGATGAAAACAATTGTAGAATCCATACAGAAGGAACAGGATATTGTTATAAGGGATATGGAAAATGATTTACTAATGGTGCAAGGGGTAGCAGGAAGTGGTAAAACTTCCATAGCCCTTCATAGAGCTGCATACCTAATGTATCAAGGTCAAGCATCGAAGTTGTCCGCTCATAATATCATAATTATTTCTCCGAACACCTTGTTTGAACAGTACATTTCCAATGTAATACCTGAACTTGGTGAAGATAATGTGACTTCAGTAGTATTTGAAGATATGCTGGCCACCCTATTGCAAAAGGAACGGATACAGTCTAGAAATCAATTTTTAGAAAATTTAATCTTAAGCTTAGGGTATAGAGACATCATAAAAAGCAGCATAGAATTTAAAACTTCACACCAATTTATAGAAATGCTGAACCGACTTATTTCTGATTTACCGAATCGATGGATCCTGTTTGAGGATATCTATTATGAGGGTGAGCTGATTGTAACCAAAGAAGTGCTAAAGGAGAGAATAGTAGGAAACACCCAAACGCCCTTATGGATAAGATTAAGACTATTAGAGGATTTTATTGAAGAATTAATCTATGATGCGAAAAGAATTCACTTAAGAAAATCAATGATAAAAGAAATGATGAAATACTCTGAACTTGATACTTTAATGATATATAAAAGTTTATTTAACGATAAGGAGTATTTTTATAGTTTAGCCAAAGAGTTAGAGCTTCCAGATTGTATAGGAGATTTGTTGATCTATACACAGGAGAATTTAGATACCGATCTTTTATATTATGATGATGCAGCTGCTCTTGCCTATTTGAATATAAAATTGAATGGAACAAAGGACTATAAAAATATAAAACAAGTATTAATTGATGAAGCACAGGATTACTATCCCCTTCATTATGAAATATTTAATTTATTGTTTGAGAATGCTAAATATACAATTGTAGGAGATATTAATCAAACACTTGAAAAAAGTGAAGATTTATCCCTCTATGATCAAATAAGGAAAATCCTAAACAAGAAAAAATCTTCTTTGGCTACCATGGATAAGAGCTTTCGCTGTACCAATGAAATTTTGATGTATAGTTCCAAATTCATCGAGCAAAGCTTCGAAATTAAGAGCTTTAACCGCAAGGGTGATGAGCCTAGCGTCATTGTAGCAGCTGACAGGGAGAAGCTGAATGAGAGGATTCAATCAGAAATCAATTTGTGTTTGGAAAAGGGATATCAGTCAATCGGACTAATCTGCAAAACTGAAAAAAATGTCATATCTTTATATGAGTCGTTAAAAGATAAAGTGGATGTTCAATTAATAAAGAATGAGAGTACGTCAGATTTAAAAGGAGTTTTTATCATACCGGTATATATGTCAAAGGGACTGGAATTTGATGCTGTTTTAATATGTGACACGGATAAAGAGAATTATCACAGTGAAGATGATAAAAAACTATTGTATATTGCTTGTACCAGAGCTCTTCACAGACTCAATCTGTTCTGTGTGGGAGAGGGTAGCCCGCTGCTATAATACCCCTTTTCAGAAGAGTTGTAATCAAAAATCACAAAGAAGGTAAATGAAGGAGGTAACAATATGAGTTCTTATGTGCTTGGTTTTCAGAACCTGGATAAAACGAATATCGAGATTGTTGGGGGAAAAGGTGCGAACCTGGGAGAACTTTTCAGTATACCTGATATACAAGTACCGGATGGTTTTTGTATTACTACAGAGGCATTTCAGAGAATGCTTGGTGAAACCTCGTCGATGAATGAACTTCTTGATCAGTTGTGTCATCTTAATGTGGATAACAGAAGAAAAATAAGTGAACTATGTGGAGAAATTCGTAGAGCCATTGAAGAAACAGTTATTCCTCAGGATATGGTGGAAGAGATCACACACTTCCTCATGAAATATGGAGAAAATGATGCCTATGCAGTACGCTCCAGCGCAACTGCTGAGGATTTGCCAACTGCTTCTTTTGCAGGGCAGCAGGATACGTATCTGAACATAATTGGCAAAGAGGCGATTCTAAAGCACATCGCTAAGTGCTGGGCATCGCTATTTACGGAGAGGGCTGTAACCTACCGTATTCAAAATGGCTTCGACCACCGTAAAGTCCACTTATCCGTTGTTGTGCAGAAGATGGTGTTCCCGGAGGTGTCAGGAATTTTGTTCACTGCAGATCCTGTAACTTCGAATAGAGCGGTATTATCCATTGACGCCAGCTTCGGACTTGGAGAGGCATTGGTCTCAGGACTGGTGAATGCTGATAATTATAAAGTGCAAAACGGTAAGCTTGTCCAGAAGAAGGTATCCACCAAGAAGTTAGCGATTCATGCCGTTCCTGGTATGGGTACTAAAGAAGTGGAGATTGAGCCTGAAAACCAGAATAAGCAAGCGCTGACGGAGGAACAGATTTTAGAGCTTAATCATCTGGGCAGAAGAATTGAAGAACATTTTGGATGCCCACAGGATATTGAGTGGTGTTATGCGGATAATTCATTTTACATCGTTCAAAGTCGTCCTATCACTACGTTATACCCGGTTCCTGAGAGGGATGATAAAGAGAACCATGTTTATTTATCAGTTGGACATCAACAAATGATGACCAACCCAATAAAACCATTGGGAATGTCTTTAATGCAGATTATATCTTCAGGGAATTGGTGTAAAGCGGGTGGGAGGTTGTTTTTTGATGTGGCCCCAATGTTGGCTTCAACAGACGGTAGAAAATTGTTATTAAATAACATGAGGCAACTTGAGCCGCTTACAAAAGATGCAATTATGACCATTATAGAGCGAGATTTTATAAAATGTATACCAAGTGATAAGGAAGAACAGGCTTCAGATAATAGCAATAAGGTGAAGCCAGCTGCACAACCTCAAGTACGAATGGAAGACGATCCGTCCATCGTTTCTGAATTGATTCAAAAAACTCAGACCTCAATAGAACAATTGAAACAAAACATTCTAGAAAAATCAGGAACGAATTTAATCGATTTTATACTGGATGATATTCAGGAGTTAAAGAGAATTTTATATGATCCACAGAGCACAGCTGTGTTTATGGCTGGTATAAACGCTTCCCTTTGGATCAATGAAAAAATGAGCGAGTGGCTGGGGGAAAAGAACGGAGCGGACGTACTCTCCGGGTCAGTACCGAACAATATTACTTCGGAAATGGGTCTGGCGTTAATGGATGTGGCAGATGTAATTCGCCCATATCCTGAAATAATTGATTATTTACAGCATGCAAAAGATGATTTTTTAGAGGAGCTGGTTAAATTTGAAGGGGGACAGGAAACCAGGGACTCAATCTTATCTTTTCTTAACAAATACGGAATGAGATGCGCCGGAGAAATCGATCTTACCAGTACCCGTTGGAGTGAAAAACCAACGATACTAATCCCCATGATTTTGGGTAATATCAAAAACTTTGAGCCGAGTGCTAGCAAACAGAAATTTGAGCGAGGCAGAAAGGAAGCGCTAGAAAAGGAAAAAGAGTTATTAGCGAGATTGGTTACGCTGGCGGATGGTGAAGAAAAAGCCAAAGAAACAAAGAAAATGATTGATCAAATCCGAAATTTCATTGGTTATCGTGAATATCCCAAATACGGAATGGTAAGCCGATACTTTGTATATAAACAGGCGTTAATGAAAGAAGCCAATCGTCTGGTACAGACTAAAGTCATTCATAAAAAAGAAGATATCTATTACCTCACTTTTGAAGAACTTCGTGAAGTCATAGCTACAAACAAGCTGAACCACGAAATGATCCTCAAACGTGAAGAAGAGTACAAATTATATGATAAACTAACTCCTCCACGTGTTATCACCTCAGAGGGTGAAATTATCACAGGTCAGTACTCGAGGGAGAATATTCCTGCTGGCGCCATGGTAGGTCTGCCTGTTTCTTCAGGAATAATAGAGGGTAGAGCGCGTGTTATCTTAAACCTTGAAGACGCAAGTTTAGAAGAAGGAGATATCTTGGTCACATCCTTTACTGACCCCAGTTGGACACCATTATTTGTATCCTTAAAAGGCCTAGTCACTGAAATTGGTGGGCAGATGACCCATGGAGCCGTAATTGCCAGGGAATATGGTCTACCGGCAGTTGTAGGAGTAGAGAATGCGACTAAGCTGATTAAAGACGGTCAGCGAATTCGTGTTAATGGTACAGAAGGTTTTATAGAAATCCTATAATCCCATATGTTTTAATTAACAGTAAGCATAGCCACATTGGTGGTACAATTAATACAAATAGAGTAAGAGCTTATAAAGGGAAGATATTAAAAAATATACAGTGAATACGCAAAAATCATAGTAATAAAATTATTAGAAAATAAGTATCTAAAAAACCACCTTATCAAGCAAAAGGTGGTTTTTTAATGCATCCCAAAACTTGACAAATACTTGTATCAGAAGTAAGATTTAGTAAATATACAAATGTTTCTAAGGGGGGGTTGTATTGTCTGTATTAAGAACTAAACTGACCCTACGCCGCAGGGAAGCTCTCACAGGACTGGGTTTTGCTGCTTTACCATTATTAGGGTTTGGTGTGTTTTATGTTGTCCCGTTTGGTATTACCATATGGAGAACAGTATCTGATTACGGGGGTACTCACTTTGTCGGCTTAAATAATTACATCAATGTGTTTGGCAGTAGCGCATTTCAATTGGCGGTTTTCAATACGTTTAAATTTATAAGTTTGGGTGTTCTGTGCCTGCTGGTACTTTCACTGGCTATAGCTCTGATGTTGAATCAGAATCCAAAGGGAAGGGATGGTTTTCGAGCAGCATATGTTCTTCCCATAGTGCTGCCGACCGCTTCTGTCATCATGGTATTTCGGTTTTTGTTTGATAGTGGTGGAATTATCAATTATCTGTTAAATGGTCTTGGCTTACATACGATTAACTTCCTATATAGTGGCAATGCGTTTTGGGTGCTTCTATTATTATATCTGTGGAAGAATATAGGGTATGGAATTATTCTTATGGTCAGTGGTTTGACACAAATTCCCCGTGATTACTATGAGGCAGCAAAAGTGGATGGTGCAGGAGCGTTTTGCAGGTTGCGAAAAATCACTCTTCCTCTGCTGTCACCTACGTTGATGTTTGTAACTTTGTTTGCAATTATGTTCGCATTCAAGGCGTTTCGAGAGGCATATGCCCTGTCAGGAGATTATCCCGATAATAGCATATATATGCTACAGCATTTCATGAGCAATAATTTTGCACGTCTGAATTATACACGATTGTCCGTGGGGGCAGTAATGACATTTTTGGTCATTGTTGCAATTGTATGGGTGCTGTTTTGGCGTAAGTTCAGGGAGGGGGCAGATGTTAATTGAAATCTCGAAGGGTTAGTTATAGAATCGCTATTTACATAGTACTTGCGCTGCTTGCTGTAATTTCACTTTACCCTCTTTTATATACCATTACAAATTCATTTATCGGTGGGGAAGAATATGCACACTATTATGGGCATCTGTCAGAAGAGGTGTCAAAATACAATCCCTTTCATCTGATTCCGGACTGGATTTCATTATCGGGTTACTGGGAGGTATTCTTGTCAAGGCCGGATTATTTAATGAAATTTTGGGTCTCGCTATTTTTAAGTGTAATAATTATGATAGGTCAGTTAATTGTTGCAATTTTTGGCGGCTATGCATTTTCCCGCTTTCGTTTCCCGGGCAGGGATATTTTGTTTTTTATTATTGTTCTGTTAATGATGCTGCCTTATCAAGTAACCCTGGTGCCTAATTTTATTGTACTGGATAAAATGGGATTGATTGATCACTATGCTTCGTTGATTTTACCCGGTGTGTTCTCGGCATTTGGAGTATTTTTGATGCGTCAGGTTATGGTGTTTTTGCCGGACTCTATGTTTGATGCGGCCAAGATTGATGGGGCAGGAGCATGGAGTTCACTTTGGAGAATTTGTGTGCCAAACTGCAAGCCAGGTTTGGTAGCATTAATGATCCTGAGCTTTGCCGATAGTTGGAATATGATGGAGCAACCCCTTGTGTTTCTTAAGGATTTTTATAAATATCCAATGTCTTTGTTTTTGATGAACGTTAATACATCAAACCCTGCACTTGGATTTGTGTGTGGAGTATTGTCGGTGTTGCCGCTATTGCTATTGTTTCTTCGTTTTAAAGATGAAATGATTCAAGGCATTGAGTATACGGGGGTGAAATAATGAAGGTAAAAAATAGTGTTACAATTTTTGCGGTGGTTCTGCTAATCATTCTGGTTATCTTTACGTTTGTATCAAAGAGCATTTACCATAATAGTCTTCCTGTGGTAACCACGGTCAGCCCTAAACCAGGTAGCATTGTATTAAGTGAGGACTCGGTTGGCACAATTGAATATCCAAATGCGCAGAAGTTATACTCCGCTGGTACCTGGACTGTTAACAACGTGAAGGTGAAGGATGGGGATATGGTAGCTAAAGGGGATCTCTTATGTAGCTTCGATACAAGAGCAGCTGAAATTAATATACAAACCTTAGCACTTAATGTTCTTATGCAGAAGGATGCCTTAGAGAAACTTAAAAAATATAATGGTACGAATAAGAAGGGTATGGCTCTTACCATAGAAGAGGCATTAAATAAGAAGTTAAATGATAAAACCTATCAGCAGGTTGTTGCGCAGACACAACTGAAGATTGCCCAGGCACAGCTTGATTTGGCAATGGCTCAGGCACCGCCGGCGGGTGGAATGATTGCACCGATTGATGGCATTGTATACGGTGTATCCATTAAGAAAGAGGATACCATACAGTCAGGTGTAGTCATAATGACCATTGTTCCAAGTGGGGAACATCCCAGCTTGAAATTCCAACTGCCTTCAGATAAGGGAGGTACTTATGGCGTTGGAGCAAGAGTGGATGCCAAGATGGAAACCAGAGATATGGATAAGGATAAAAAAGTAATATATCAGCAAGAGAATGTCACGGGTTTTGTTACAAAGAGTATTCTTGGAGGTGAAGTATGGGAGTATGAGGTTGAATTGGGGAAATTTAAGGGAGAGCCGGTAGCAGGACAGAAGGTACCCTTAAAAGTATCCAGCGAGAAATCAGGCGACAACCAATATGTTATCCCAATCAGTAGCTTGTTTAATAATGGAGAGGGAGGAAAGTGTGTATTTGTCATTGAAGAGCGCAAGGGCTTATTTGGTCAGGAGAATTACCTGACAGCCCAGACGGTGAATGTTGTGGCTGAAAATGGTAAATCAGCTTTGATCAACGGAGAAATTGACGTCGGCCAGAAGATTGCAAGTAAGCCATCCAAACCAATCGTTGAAGGTTCCGTAGTCAGTTGTCGGAATTACAAGTAATTACTAATGTTACGTAATCAGGAGGGGAAGGTATGCCAAAATCAAATATTATTAATCAGAAAAATAAGCGATGGGTAATTCTTGGTTCCGTCGTATTGCTGATACTTATTATTGTAATAATTGGAAAGCTGACGGGATGTAGTGATAGGGGAGAGAATGCTATTTCGAGCGGTAAGGTGGATTTAACTCCGACCAATGAACTTGTACTGGATATCCCAGGCTACAGGTGGTTTCCTGAAATTTATAAAAAAGCAATGGATGAGTTTAGAAAGCAATATCCAAACGTTAAGCTAACAATTAACCGATTGGGTGACAAAGAGAATTATCCCACGGATCAGTATCAAACGGCTTTAACAAACGAACTTATGGCGGGCTCCGGTCCTGACGTTGTTTTAATAGATTATTTTATGAGTGACCTGTATAAAACCATGGATACAGGGAGCTTTCTTGATCTATCTTCCATTATTAAGGGTGACAAGGATTTTAATATGGAGGATTATAATACTTCGATTATGGATGGGGGGAATTATAAAGGTGGTCAATATATTATGCCTCTCGGCTACTCTGCACAGATTTTGGTGACAGACCAATCCGGACTGGATAGCATTGGATTTGACAAGACCAAGGTTACGGATAGTACATCGCTATTTCGTGAGATTTCAAAATGCGTGCCAAAGGCGGAAGAAAATCAATACTTCTCAAGAATGACGGATAAACCTATCCTTACCTCCTCATTCTATTCATCGGGAATATCGCTTGTAGATGAGAACAATAAGAAAATCCTACCGGATAAGGAAGAATTCCGAGCTTTTTGCGAGGCTTATCAGCCATTTTATAAAACAGATAACAATAAAGATAAGCCTTATTCCGGAACTATTTATGACATGTATTCACAGGGAATTTTACCATTTGGTTATACAAATGCAAATTCACTTTGGATTATTTATTGGGGATATATTAAATCAAAAGGAGGCAATCCAGTCATTCTAGCTCCAAAGTCAGTAAATGGAGGCTTATGCGCTACCATAACCAATGGTGTGGCGATTCGCTCAGGCTCAACCAATCAATTAAACGCATGGAATTTCATCAAAATACTATTGTCAGCACCTATACAGGGAATGGACGTAAACAGTGACGGTTTTGGTTATCCGGTTAATAGAGAGGGGATAAAGTCGCATTTACAGAAGTATAAGAAACTAGATAAGAGTGGAATTACGAATGATGGCGAGGAGAGTGAGCTGGTGGATTTAACGTTTCTTACTGACAAGGATATTGAGGAGTTTCAAACAGTATTAAATGGATTTTCCGGCAGCACTCTGAGATGCAAACCTTTGGATAATTTATTTACAAAATGTATGGAGCCTTATTTTAAAGGAGAGAAGGAATTAGATAGCTGTATGGATAATCTGGGTAGACAGCTTGATCTTTATATTACGGAATAGAATAAAAGCAAATGTACAGAAGATACCTAAACGAAGTCAAAAACTCATCAGTTTTAATTATTCATTCCACGGTTTGTATTTGGGAAGATCAAAATTCAAAAAAGGGCGATAACCTACATTATAGTTATCGTCCTTTTTTATTACTTGCATCCTTAATTCTGTGATAAACCCCCGTTTATACCATGGCATCATCTATTGAACAATGCGAAAATCTCATCCTTCGATGAACTCTGCCTGAAAGTGTTTTGTAACCTAAAGCACGTTATAATTTAAGGGTCATATTCACTCATAGAATAATGGAGACAACTGGACTCGAACCAGCGACCCCCTGCTTGTCGAGCAGGTGCTCTCCCAACTGAGCTATACCTCCGTACGAAAGAATTATAACATAGAGAAAAATGTTGTTCAAGATAAACAAAACGAAGCCCGAGGGGAATACGACGCTCCTCACACTAAGGGCCGATTTATCATAGATTGCGGCATTTAACCAACGGTAAAAACGGAATATTCAATTAAAAAGGGAAAAAGAGGTTGACAAATAAGCTGTATAATTTATAATGCATATTATACATATAAAATAAGTATGATATATATAATAATATAAAATCAGTTTTACAACAAGCTGATTTATAAAACAATCATTTTCTATAATGGATTAACAAGATAGCCCCTACTGATACTGGGAGAAAAAAGTACAAAACGGAGGATGGTTAATATGAGTAAAAGAATCTTTGATCAAAGATATGGTTTTCAAACAAGAGCAGTACATACCGGCAATGATGTTGATAGTGAAACAGGTGCCATCAAACGACCGATCACTATGGCGAATAGCTATGAACTTCCCTATGATCCCTCTGATTTAAATTGGAGCAGTGCAGGAAAAAATCTATACACAAGAAATGGTGGTTCCAATCAACAGTATCTTCAGGAAAAACTGGCCTCTTTAGAGAACGGTGAGGATTGTGTTGTGCTGGCATCTGGGGTAGCCGCATTATCCAGTTTGTTTTTTGCACTACTTAACCGGGGAGATCATGTCATTTACTCTAATATTACCTATGTTGCTGTATATCGTCTTCTTCATGAACTGTTGAATGATAAATACGGCGTAGAAACAACCATTGTTGATACAACAGATATAGAAGCAGTGAGGGCAGCAATTAAACCTAACACAAAACTAATTCATATTGAAACACCTGGGAACCCCACAATCTCGATCTCCGATATCGAGGAATTGGCAAGGCTAGCCCACGAACATAATATATTACTTTCTGTTGATAATACCTTCGCCTCACCCTATAATCAGAGACCTATAGATTTGGGAGCAGACTTTTCAATAGAGAGTTTGACAAAATATATTAATGGGCATGGGGATGCCATGGGAGGTGCAATTATTGGTCGAAAGGAATATTTGGACTTAATCAGGGCACAATCTCAAATTAATTTGGGAGGAGTAATTAGTCCGTTTAATGCCTGGCTTATTATGAGAGGAGCCGTTACTTTACCGCTAAGAGTCAGACAGCACAATGAAAATGCACTGAAAGTGGCTTCCTATTTGGAAGGAGTAAAAGGAGTCAGCTTTGTATCCTATCCAGGACTGGTAAGCCACCCAGGACATGAAGTTGCAAAAAAACAGATGGTTGGAGGTTACGGAGGAGTACTGTCCTTTGGGTTAAAGGCAAATCATGATACCTATAATCAATTTGTCAGCCATCTAAAAGTAATCACTTCTGCTGTTTCGTTGGGTCATGATGAAAGTTTGATTGTATTCTTAGGGGAGAATGATGAAAGACAGTATTTATATCCGGAAGAATTTCATAACGGATTTCTTCGGTTCAGCGTTGGACTTGAAGATGCAGAGGATATTATAGAGGATATAAACCAGGCTTTTGAAAAGGTTGGATTGTTATAGGATATACAGATAGAATAAAATTGTGTCACTGTAAAACGATGGATTAATGTTGCAAATTACTAATCTATGATTGAATTAAGGAAGGAGAAACTATGAGTATTGTGATTATTGGAGGAAATGATCGTATGATCTGTCAGTATAAGAGAATTTGTAAGCAATACAATTGCAAAGCAAAAGTATTTACCCAGATGGCACCTAAGCTAGGCAATCAAATCGGTTCTCCTGACCTTATTATCATATTTACGAATACAGTGTCCCATCAAATGGTATACCGTGCTGTTGCAGAAGCGGAAAAAAATGATACCGAACTGATTCGGTGCCATACCAGCAGTGGTAATGCCTTAAATGGAATTCTAGAAAAAATATGCTTTGCCGGATAATATATTGTGTAGGAGCTGTTGCAAAATGAAACCTTATCAGAGATCAATCGATTATGTTCTGAAAGGGTGAAGTTGTAACAGCTCTTTTTTTGCAATAATAGATAACTTATCAATTATTGGGGGTAAGTGATTGGTGCAAGTCCCTTAGTTATGAGATTGCACTACAATAGTTTACACATGAATCACAATATATTACATGGTTAAGTAATTAACAATGTTTATAACAATAAAATACACAAACAAAGAAATTCCGTTTCTTCTGAAAACCCTCCTGAAATGTTATAGTTTATCCATAAACAAGACATCCACTTACCAGATGAGAAGGGAAGAAATTAGATGGGAAGAGGACGATGTTTATAAAGGAGAAAGGTTACTTTGTTAACCAGGTAATACATAACAGTATTATTAAAACAAAAAAGGAAGGTAGAGGGTTTATGAAGAGAAGATTTATTGGATTAATGATGAGTTTGGTATTAGTAGTAACATTAATGGTGGGATGTGCATCCAAGAGCGAAGGTACTACTGCACCAACAGGAACCAATGAGCCGACAAAGAGTGCAGGCACTGACAAAAAGCAATTCCGTGTTGCATACATTGCAAGAACTCAATCTGACTCCTTTGCAGCATGGCTTGCAAATGAGATGAAAGCAGCAGCAAAAGAATACAGTGATATCACACTTGACGTATTTGACGGTCAGGCAGATGATGAGAAAGAAAATGCAGCAATAGAAAATGCAATCACCAATGGTTATGATGCAATCATCGTACAGCCAAACAACGGTGAAGCACAAAGACCTTATGTTGAGAAGATTGTTAAGGCAGGCATCATTGCTATTACAACAAACGCTCGTATCGCAGGTATTGAAGGAGCATCTTCTGTGGATGCTGATCCTTACAAGCAAGCAGCAGTTAATGCAGCACTTGCAGTGAAAGAAGTTCCTCAGAACGGTAAAGTTGTTGTATTAAACGGTCCTTCCGGTAACTTCCACGCTGATGAGAGAAGAAAAGCTTGGAAAGCAGAATTCTTTGATAAGAGAACAGATGTAAAAATTATTGCAGAAGATATTGCTAACTGGAACAAAGACGAAGCAATGGCATTCATGGAAGACTGGCAGACAGCTAACGGCAAAATTGATGCAATCATCTCTATGAACGATAATATGGCAGCTGGTGCATTAGAAGTTGTTTCTGATCCTACTAAGATTTTATCCTATGGTGTAGATGGTACAGCAGAAGCTTGCTTATTAATTCAAGAAGGCAAAATGACATCAACTTGTTTACAGTCCGCAATTGATTTAGCTGCATTAAATCTTGAAACTGTACACAAATTATTAACTGGCGAGCAGAAACAGATTGATACTGATATTAACGAAGTTTTAATCACAAAGGATAATGCTGGCGAATTCGTATCAATGTACAAAGAAAGAGGATTAATTAAAGAATAATTAATTACAAAATGATATATGATTTTAATTTATCCGGCAGGAAGTGTAATCACCTGTCGGATAAATTACATTAGGGAGCTTTGATTTTACTAAGGAAATAATGTCAATGGGGGCAAGTTATATGAAGATACTTACCAATATCCGTAGTATTAAAACAAAAATGATTCTTTTATTAAGTATAATCATATTAGTGGTTAATGTTGGCATGGGATGGATGTCGTATTATATTTCATCAAATGCATTAATAGGGAACTTAAATCAGATATTGCCCGAGATGGCGAAGGAATCTGCCTTATTGATTGAAGGTAATATGAAAAGCAATTTTGATTTATTAGATGCACTTGCTTATAACCTAAAAGATAAGAATTTGACACAGGAGCAGAAACTAGCTAAGCTGAAGCTTCAGAAAACCAAGGGAAATTATTTGCTGCTTGGAATTGCGGATAAATCAGGGAATCTTGTGCTATCAGATGATAAAACGATAAATATAAAAGATTTGACGGTTTATCAAAAGGCACTAAGCGGGGAGCAATCCGTAAGTGAGCCAAGTCAGGATATGATTGGAATCTCAGGAATTTCAAAGGATACCTTGGTTGTTACCTATGCAATGCCAATTAAGGTTGGCGGTAAGGTGGAAAGCATATTGATTGCAGTACGCTCCGGGAATGAATTCAGTAATTTGGTGAATAACATATCCTTTGGCAAAACAGGTAAGGCATTTATGGTGAATGAAGATGGAGCCATGATTGCCCACGAAAATCTATCGTTAGTAAATGATAAAGTCAATTATATCAATGAAGCAAATCATGATAAATCCTTTAAACAACTGGCTAAGATGCTTGAATTAATGAAGAGCGGAAAGAGCGGCTCAGGTGAATACAGTTATTATGGAGTGAAGAAGAATGCAGGATATGCACCGGTGGGAACGACTGGATGGTCAATAGCTCTATCAGGAGAAAGCAGTGATATGCTTTCAGGGTTAAAGAAGCTATCAACCAGCGCAATCATATTTACGTTATTATTCGTTAATATCGGAATATTTGCAGTCTTTTTTGTAACAAGAAGCATGACAAATGGATTAAAGGTAATAGTGAATCATATTACATCCATGGCAAAAGGAGATTTAACACACCAAATTCCGCAAAAGGTATCTAGCAAGAAAGATGAAATTGGAGTGTTGGCGGAATCTTTATCCCAAATGCAGACCTTTACCGGAGAGATGATTTATAGCATAAAGAATAGTTCCACCTCCATAGATAACCAGTCTGAGAATCTGCTTGCTGTTTCAAAATCTATGACCGTGGCTGCAGATCATGTAACTTCTGCTATACAGGATATAGCCAAAGGAGCAGGAGAACAGGCGGAAGAATTGAGCGTAATGTTAGGCAGTCTGGATCATTTTTCAGTGGAGCTTGGTGAGGTGGTACAATTACTGGACAACATCGGACAGAAAACCAATATGATAAGTGACTTGGCAGAGGACAGCAGTCATAATATGAAGTCTCTTGTGAATTCCTCCGGCGTTATTGTTGGTTCCTTTGAGGACTTTAAGAGTAAAACTATGAGCCTTGGGGAAAGTGTGAAGAAGGTCAATGAAATTGCCAGCTTTATTAATTCCATAGCCGAACAGACTAATCTGCTTTCGTTAAATGCAACAATTGAAGCAGCAAGAGCAGGGGAAGCAGGTCGGGGTTTTGCAGTGGTTGCTGACCATATTAGAAATTTTGCAGAGCAGAATAGAACATTATCTGTAAATATCAATTCTATTATCAGTGGAGTAGGTAAAGAGACGGAGCAGATGGTGAGTACAACCCATACCTTAGGAAAAGAATTAAATCAGCAGATCAAAGTTTTAAATGATACCATTCGTTCTTTCGAGAGTATGATAGAAGCCTTTCAACGAATTGCCCCGGAAATCGATGTGGTTAATACTTCGGTTTATGAATTAGAGGAGGAGAAAAATCAGATTATTGAGAAAATCGAAGGGGTAGCTTCCATAGCAGAAGAAGTATCTGCTTCCTCCCAGGAGATCGCAGCCGCTGCGCAGGAAATGAGTGCGTCCATGGAAGATATTGCATCCTCTGCACAGGTCTTAAATCTTGGAACCGGGGATATGCAGGAGCAGGTAAAACGCTTTGTAATTCACGAGGAGGGCAACACTGTGGAAGGAAGGGAAGTAGCACCGGAGAACTCTGATACGAAGGAAGAGGATGAAAGGTTGTGACGTGAATGAGATGAGCAATAGAGATAAGGATATTATATCTGTTAGAAGAAAGGAATCTGGAGCTGTGTCACTTAACAGATAGATTTCTACATACAAGGCAGGCAGACAAGCAGACAAGCAGACAAGCAGACAAACAAATACTACAGGACATATTAGGGAGTTGTGTTTCAAGTCGGGTTAATTCCATCCCGAGTTGAAATACAGGTTCTTAATATGTCCTTTATTTATTGTTATAAATTCAATGCCATCAATAAGCTTGTTCCCAATAACCTAAAATACTTTCAGATAAAGGTAACGATTCTCTTTCAGTAAGTTATGGATATCACATCCACAAATCTCAGTACCCCCACCCCCATAATTGCCCACACTTTTAGAGCTTGAATTTACCCTTTCACAATATATTGCATCCCAATAGCAATATAATACATCGGTTAATAATTTAACAATTTATTTGTTAATAAAACACCTCAACACAGAAATTCTGTTTCTTCTGAAAAATTTGCAAGGATGATATAGTTTATACAGAAACAAGAGGAAGCCCTAATAGATATAAAAAAGATTGGGAGGACAAAAATGGAACAAGATATCAAACTAAGGGTCTCGCAGATCGAAAAATCATTTCCCGGTGTAAAAGCCTTGGACAAAATTGACTTTAAAGTTAGGCGAGGCACGGTACATGCATTATGTGGGGAGAATGGTGCAGGAAAATCTACTCTGATGAAAATAATCAACGGTATTTATAAACCGGATGCCGGACAGATATTCATCGATGAGAAGCCCGTAAAAATACAAAATCCCATTCACGCAAGACAGCATGGTATTGCAATGATTGCGCAGGAATTAAATTATGTGCCGGAGATGTCAATTGAGGAAAATCTTTTCCTCGGAAGATTGCCGGTTAAAAAACTCGGTAATGTGGACTGGAAGCAGCTCAGGAAAAAGACTTTGGAGTTTTTAAAGGAAGAGAAACTTCCTTATAAGCCTTCTCAGAAGATGAAGACATTGACAGTTTCCGATATTCAGATGTTAGAAATTATCAAAGCGATCTCCAACAATGCTGAAATTATCGTAATGGATGAGCCTACCTCCTCCATCACACAACGAGAAGTTGAAATGCTTTTTAAGAAGATCAATGAACTAAAGAAGCAGGGGGTAAGTATTGTATACATCTCCCATAAGCTTGATGAGGTATTCCAAATTGCAGATGATATTACAATTTTCCGTGACGGAGCAGTGGTAGAAAGTCATCCTGCCAGCGAAATGACCATGGATCAGGTAATCTCATTAATGGTTGGTCGTAAAATGGAGAACATCTATCCGAAGGAAAGCGTGAAGCTGGGAGAAAAGTTATTGGAGGTTAAAAACCTAAACAGTGATGGAATCTTCAAAAACATAAACTTCAATGCAAGAAAAGGCGAAATCGTTGGTTTTGCAGGTCTTGTAGGTGCCGGAAGAACAGAAGTAATGAGAGCATTATTTGGTCTTGATTCTCTTACCAGCGGTGAAATATTCATTAACAATAAGAAAGTTAATATTAAACGAGTATCCGACAGTATCAACCACAAGATGGTTATGCTTTCCGAGGACCGTAGAAGATACGGTATTATTCCCATACGAAGCGTAATGGAGAATGCCAGTATATCAAGCCTGGAAAAGGTTATCTATAAGGGATATGCCCATGAGAAGGAAGAACGCAAGATTGTAGGAGAATATTTTAAGAAGATGAATGTAAAAACACCGTCTTTAGATACTCCAATTCAAGCGTTAAGTGGTGGTAACCAGCAAAAGGTATTATTCGCAAAGTGGATGCTCAGAGAGCCGGAAATTCTAATTCTTGATGAGCCCACCAGAGGAATTGACGTAGGAGCGAAGTTTGAAATATATAAACTGACTGTAGAAATGGCAAAGCAGGGGAGAGCAGTAATTATGGTTTCCTCAGAATTACCGGAATTAATCGGTATGTGCGATCGAATTTATGTTATGAACCAGGGCAAGATTACCGGTGAACTTTGCCGTGAAGAATTCAGCCAGGAAGCCATTATGAAACATGCAACTAGTGTATAGGAGGAGAATGTAATGTTAACCAAAATTAAAAACACTCCGGCGAAGGAGAAATACTCGATATTTATTGTGTTGTTAGTGATGATTTTTCTATGCAGCATAATGAATAAGAACTTTTTATCAGCAAACAACTTATCAAATATCATGAAACAGCTGGCGGTAAGCACAATATTGGCATATGGTGAAATGCTATTAATCATCAGTGGTATGCTTGACTTATCCTCCGGTGCGGTACTTGCTTTATCCGGTGTACTTTCCATCAGTGCATACCAATCTACCGGTTCCTTAGCAATTGCAGTATTAGTCGGAATTGGTGTAGCAGTAGCTTGTAACCTTGTAAATGCGGTTATGATTACCCATTTGAACGCACCTCCTTTTATTGCAACCTTGGCTATGATGCAGGTGGCAAGAGGTATCGCCCTATTGTTTACAAAAGGTCAGAATATCAACCAGTTAAAGAAATACGTTATCTTTGGTCAGGGAACCATTGGACCCGTACCGATTTCTATCATAATTACAATATTTATTACAATTATCGTTTGGTACATATTGCGTCATACAAAACTTGGCCGTTCCCTCTATGCAATCGGTGGTAACGAAGAAGCTTCTGTAGCAGCAGGTATCAACGTAAAGAAGAACAAATACATCGTATTTATCATTAATGGTGTTTTAGTAGGTATTGCAGGTATCTTATTTATGTCCCGTGTTAATGCAGGTTTACCCAATGGTGCGGTTGGCTACGAAATGGAAGGTTTAACAGCAGCAATCGTCGGTGGAACAAGCTTCTCCGGTGGTGTAGGAACCACAATGGGTACCCTAGCCGGTGCATTCATTATCGGTATGCTTAATAATATCATGAACTTAGTTGGTGTAGACTCTTACATCCAGCAGATCGTAAAGGGTGCAATCATAGCAGCAGCAGTTATCTGGGATATTCGCTCCAAATCAAAGAAAACAAGAAAGGTTATCCTAGTAGAGGAAAAACCCGCTAAGTAATGTGATTACTATATAGTTGATAAATAATCAAAGATAATATGTTCTTGTCAAAATAGGATTTTGGTTTTAGTAAGAGTCAGGAGAAGGATTTTATATAAGTCAATTGTGTAATTCAATCATTTCAAGATAGCAGTGATAATAGGTTTCGTCCTTACCGAAATATACTCTCAGCCATATATAGACAGGAAAGGTTGAACTTATTACATGACAATTAAATAATGATAATTTCACAATTGACAATACAAATAAAAGTTTAAAGGAGAAGATAATATGACAAATAAAGCAGTGTATATGACCGGACTGAACAAAATGGAAATGAGAGATGTAGAAGTACCAAAGATTAAAGAAGATCAGGTATTAATTAAACTGGAATACGTAGGAATTTGCGGTTCTGACGTACATTATCTGGAGCATGGTTCAATCGGTGATTTCATCGTAAATGGCGATTTTATACTGGGACATGAGTGTGCTGGTGAAGTTGTTGAAATCGGAAGCAAGGTAACTGATTTGGTGGTTGGTGATAAGGTTGCTTTAGAGCCAGGCGCTACCTGCGGACAGTGTGAATTCTGTAAATCCGGTAAGTACAACCTTTGCCCGGATGTAGAATTCCTTGCAACACCTCCTTACCATGGATGTCTTGAGAACTATATCGCGTTCCCTGCAAATATGTGCTTCAAGTTACCAGACAACATTACCACCAAAGAAGGTGCATTAGTAGAGCCTCTTGCAGTAGGTATGCATGCAGCAGCACAGGGTAATGTAAAATTAGGTGACTCCGTAGTAATTCTTGGTTCCGGTTGTATCGGTCTTGTAACCTTATTGGCTTGTAAGGCATATGGCGCAACGGATATCACAGTAGTGGATGTAATGCCTAAGAGACTGGAATATGCTATGAAGTTAGGTGCAACCAGAGTAATCAACGCAAGAGAAGTAGATACAGTTGCTAAGATCGATGAGATAACTGGTGGCAAAGGCGTAGATGTTGTAATCGAAACTGCTGGTAGCTCAATCACAGTAAAGCAGACTGCTTATCTTGTAAAACGTGGCGGTACTATCGTATTGGTAGGTATGGCTCCGGAAGATACCATTGAATATAACTTTGCTAAAATATTAGGAAAAGAGGCTACAATCACCTCCGTATTCCGTTATAGAAACATTTATCCGAAAGCAATCAGCGCAATCGCTAAGGGCATTATTGATGTATCCGGTATTGTAACCCATGAATTTGACTTTACCGATACCGCAAAGGCTTTTGATTTTGTAATCAATAATAAAAATGATGTTGTTAAGGCAGTAATCAAAATCGGATAATATATCATGGAGGTTGGTATGTATTATATCGGAATAGACTTAGGTACATCAGCGGTAAAGCTCCTTCTAATGGAAGGGGACGGAACCATTCAAAATAGTGTTTCAAAAGAGTACCCTCTCTATTTTCCACGCCCGGGGTGGTCAGAACAACACCCCGGTGACTGGTGGAAAGCAGTGTGTGAGGGAATCAAAGATTTAGTTAAAGATATTGATAAAAGTAAGGTAGCAGGCATCAGCTTTGGTGGACAGATGCATGGACTGGTTATCCTGGATGATCAGGATCAGGTTATTCGTCCCGCTATCCTTTGGAATGATGGCAGAAGCACCGAAGAAACAGAATATCTTAATTCCGTCATCGGGAAAGAGAACTTAACCGAATATACTGCTAATATCGCCTTTGCCGGATTTACTGCTCCCAAGATCCTATGGGTAAAGGAGAAAGAACCGGAGAACTTCGCTAGAATAGGCAAGATTATGCTTCCCAAGGATTATATCGCATATAAGCTGTCCGGTACCTTTTGTACGGATGTATCGGATGCTTCCGGAATGTTATTGTTTGATGTAAAGAACAAATGCTGGTCAAAAGAAATGTTAGATATCTGTAGTATTACAGAGCAACAAGTTCCTCGTATTTTTGAAAGCTATGATATCGTAGGAAACTTAAAGCCGGAGCTAGCTGATTTACTTGGACTGAGTAACGAGGTAAAGATAGTGGCTGGTGCGGCAGATAATGCAGCGGCAGCAGTAGGCACTGGAACGGTAGGAGATGGCATGTGCAATGTGTCTCTTGGAACCTCAGGAACAATCTTTGTTTCCAGCGAGAAATTTGGAGTAGATAAATATAATTCTTTACATGCTTTTGCACATGCGGATGGAAGTTATCATTTGTTAGGATGTATGTTAAGTGCTGCCTCCTGTAACAAATGGTGGATGGATGAGATTATTGGAACAAAGGAATATAAAGAAGAACAAAGCAAAATCACAAAGCTTGGTGAGAATAAAGTGTTCTTCCTACCTTATCTGATGGGAGAAAGATCTCCTCATAACAATCCGAATGCAAGAGGAACCTTTATCGGAATGACGATGGATACTACAAGGGCAGATATGACACAGGCGGTGTTAGAAGGCGTAGCGTTTGCAATCAGAGATTGCTTTGAAGTGGTAAAAGCACTGGGTGTCAAGATTGAAAGAACAAAAATCTCTGGGGGAGGAGCGAAAAGCCCTCTTTGGAGAGAGATATTTGCAAATGTACTAAATATTAAAGTCGATATTCTGGAAAGCGAAGAAGGACCAAGCCTAGGTGGTGCAATCCTTGCAGCAGTTGCTTGCGGTGAATTTGCTTCTGTTGAGGAAGCTGCACAAAAGATTGTTAAGATCGTGGATACCATAGAGCCTAATCCGGAAATAGCAGCAAAGTATGAGAAGAAATATCGTCAGTTTGCTCAGATATATCCCACAGTAAAAGAATTATTTAACGAGATTATAGAGTAACATCACCCCCTCAGCTAATTTCTATTCATTTGTATTTCCCCATATAAGTTACAATATGCCAGAAAACGTTCCGCAAGGAGCGCTTTTCTGGCGTGTAATTATATTTGTGATTAAAGTTTTCCGGTTAATTTAATAAGCTTCACAAGATAAGTGATTTGGATTAGTTATCCAAAATAAAGTAAAATTATCATAAAAATTAGTAAAAATAAAAACTAATTGAAAAATTCCGTCAGTTGCTTTAAGATAAAAGTAATAAAACTTGTCTATAAATCAGCGGAAAAATCAGTAATTTTGCTCAAGTATGCATGTATCGCAAATGGTATATCTAATATTGGTTGGAACATAATACATAGTACTATTTGATGTGATAAGATGGATATTCTGCAATCGACGGAAATTTGAAGGAGACTTTCATGCAAATTCATAATTACAAAGTTATTAATCGTATGCTGGCTTTGATTATCGTCTTAACGTTAATCGTAACAGGATGCTCAAAACCCAAAACCCAATCAGAGGATCGCATTGAATTTTTTGGCGAGCCTAAAAATGAATTTGGCAACATAGAAGCACCGAATGAATTTGATTGGAGGCAATGTGAGGGTATTAAGCTGAATTTTATATGTGAAGACAATATCAATGCAAACATATTATCAAAAGAAGTCGAGAAATTTACGAAGGTCACGGGAATCAAAGTCAATGTGAAACGAATGGATTTTAATACTTTGGAAGAAAAGATTAATATGGAGTTTATTTCAAAAACCGCACAATACGATTTGATTTATGTTGACCCCTATAAAACATTGAACCGTTTTTACAACGGTTTGGAGGATTTGAATAAATATGAAAAAGATGACACCCTGCCACATATTGTGGGAGGGTTAGATAGCTTTTCCACGGAGCAGCTTCGGGTTTGCTCCTATTTTGAAAATACAGATAAGGTATATAGCATTCCGTTCGATTCTACTACAATGATCTTATTCTACCGTAAGGATGTTTTTCAACAGTATAGGGATCAGATGATACAGGATCTAGGTTATGATCCAGACCCGGAAAGCACGGATTTTACTTGGGATCGATTTATCGGGGTGTCAAAGTGGATTAATGATCATGTGAAAAGCGGAGAGCTTAAGGAATTAAAGTATGGAAGTTTGACCATGTCAGCAAAGCATAACTCCATCTATACTGCATTTTCATCAGTATTAAGTTCTTATGGCGGTGATTATTTTAGAAATAGCAGGGTGGTGAGTCTTGGTACAAGTACAAGCTATGAGATATTATCAAGATCAACCGAATTTACTAAGGCATTAAAGAAGTTTAAAGAAATTGTTAATTTAAATCCAGACATGAATGAAGGATATACCTGGGATGAAGTGGCGAATTCGTTTAGTGAGGGAGAGGCAGCGATGATGATTAACTGGGATGAAAATATCTCAGCAGTTGAAAATTCTCAGGTGGCAGGAAAAGTGGGCTATAGTATTTTGCCAAAGGGTTCCGTAAGAAGCTCCAATCTATATGGGGGTTCGGGCATTGGAGTGAACAGTTATGCAAGCAGTAAGAAAAAATTGGCGGCATGGTTATTCATCGTATGGGCCACATCTCCGCAGGTGCAAATGAAGACCTTTTTAGAAAAGGATGGAGGCACACTTCCCACCAGAACTGCTTTAGTCAAAGCAATTGATCAACAGTATTCGAAAGAATTCCCACAGGTAAGGGCAATGGTTCGCTCTCAAATGCCGGAATATGCCTATTATCGGCCGAAGATGAAAAAAGGATATGAGTTTGAGGATATTATGATCTCCAATCTTTATGAGATGGTCAGAGGGAAGATTGATGAGAGAAAGGCATCCATCAATATAAAAAGCCAGTGGACGGCACGTAACTAAAGCAAACATCTGGGATTGGAGAGAAGACATGAGGAGCATTAAAGAAAAGCATAGTTTTAGAAAACAGTTCCTGAAAGCAGCTACTTTACTGATTATCATATTTTTTATCATATTCATCGTTATGTTCCAAAACTTCAGACATACCCTTCACAGGCAATACGGAGAATCCGAAATGCAGTCAGTTGAATTAATCGGCTATAACGTGGATTACCTGTTAAATGAGGTTGAGAATTTATCCAATTCAATCATTTCCAATCAAGAACTTTTGGATAGTATTAAAAAGGGAGAGAAGGAACATTTATATGATAAGTTATATAGTTTTTATATCTCCAGCAAAAACATTGAAGGAATTTATGTAATTACTCCAAGCGGTTATCAGCAGGTAGGTGCCGAATTAAAGGATGGTATTAAGAGCTTCCCAAGATACGAGCTGGATCAGACCACGGGAGAAATTGTATGGCTTCCTACTACAGAAAAGAACGTGAAAATACTCTCCGGAACTATGAAGAAACGGTTTTTCTCCATGGGAAGAAAGATCATTGATGTTTATTCTTTAAAAGAGTTGGGTTATATCAATATTGAAGTAGATGATAATGTTTTGACAGGAGCATTTACAGATCTTCAGGAGGAAAGCAGCAAAATATTTATCTGCGATACAACAGGGAATATTATTGCCAGCTCAGAGGACGACTTTACAACTATAGACAAGAATAGCTCCGGTTATTTTAATACAATGATTCATGAGGATGGTCCCAATTATATCAGTTATATGGATCATGGCAAAAAGTATGTAGCTATTTACACTTCCTTTAATTATGGAAAATGGTATATTGTGAAGACTGTTCCTGAGGCTGTTTTATATTCCGATTTAAACAGAATACAATTTTACACTATATTAATTGTGTTGGTTACACTGATTATAATGATTAATGCAACCATAATGTATACAAAGAAGATTACGCAACCCATCGAGGTTATGATGCATCAAATGAAAAAGGTGGAAGCAGGTAATCTGGATGTACGGGTGGAGTCAAATGTTTATAACGAGCTGGATGATCTCAGTGAATCCTTTAATCAGATGGTAAATCAGATTAAACGCTTGATGGATGATATTGTAGCGGTGGAGCATAACAAAAATGAGTTGGAATTGGAAGTGCTTCATGCACAGATTAATCCTCATTTTCTTTATAACACGCTGAATACTATTCGGTGGATGGCAAAAATCAAGGGAGAAGACAGCATCTCAGATGCCTTAGTGGCGCTAGTAAAGCTATTAAGAGTAAGTATCAGCTTTGGTAACAACATGATTATGTTAGAGGAAGAGATAGCCTATATCGAAAATTATATTTTAATTCAAAGGTTGCGATTTAATCAGTTGTTTGAAATACGTTTTGATATCAAAGAGGAGCATAAAAGGCTGAATATACCGAAGCTTATATTACAGCCAATCGTTGAGAATTCCTTGATTTATGGAATAGATGAGGCGGAGAAAAGGGAGGAACCGATCATTATTCATATTTATACAAGGGAGAAGAACGATCATATCGAAATTGTTGTGGAGGATAACGGCAGCGGTATTGAGAAGGAGGTACTTGCGAATATCTTTAAGCAGGACCAAAACATTAACCGCTTTAGCAAGGTTGGTTTAAATAATGTCAATCAGCGTTTGAAGCTGTATCTGGGTGAGGAATATGGATTAAGGATTGTTTCTATGGTGGGCGTAGGAACAACGGTCATTATCAGTGCGCCGAATAACGCTTCATAGAGGAGATGCGTATGTATAAAATTATGATTGTAGATGACGAAATGCTGGTTCGAATTGGGGTAAAGTCGTTGATTAACTGGCAGGAGTTGGGGTTTGAAATTGTGGCAGAGGCAGGTAATGGGCAGTCAGCTTATGAAAAATATGTGGCTTTGAAGCCGGATATTGTAATTACCGATATCAAGATGCCAAAGCAGGATGGCTTGTGGCTTGCAAAGAAAATTAAAGAGGATGATCCGAATACTGAAATTATATTTCTTACCTGTTACGATGACTTTTCTTATGCAAAAGAAGCAATCAAGTTAAGGGTATCCAATTACATTGTTAAAGCGGAGATGGAAGAGGAAGAACTTAAGAAGATTCTATTAGAAAAGAAAAAGAAGCTGGACTCCTTGGTAGGGTTGTCCGTAGCTAATGAGAACAACAAGCTGTTGCTTCGCAGGCAACAGGAGTATTTACTTGGGTTACTGCTCAGTAATAACCGAGGTATTGATTTAATACGGGAAGAGTTTAAGAAGGCAAATGTAGAGTGGAATACCAAACGATATTCATTTGTACAATTTGATTTTCGCACCGGTCTAAAGAATGACAAGAATACGGATTACCAAACCGCTAATATTATCTCGGCTTGTATGGAATTGATTGTAAATAAATTTCAGGACGAGGATGTGGAAATATTCTCAAAGCAATTCGGTAAATCAGTGACCTGCTTTCTCATGGCACAGAACCTGAATGAAATCAAAATTCAAAAATGCATTGATAATCTGCAAAGTTCTATTAAGCAGTATTTTAATATTGGCTTTAAGAGTGCCAATTCACCCATCACGGATACCATTGAAGGAACCAGAGATTATCTGGAATGGATCTTTGAAGTGTCTGATTATTTGTTCTATATCTCAGACGGGGAACACTTAACTAAGGACAACATGAAGAAACAATCAGATGGACAGTTTATCTATGATGGAGCCATGGTGAAGGAGTTCAGTGGGCTGATAGAGGAAGGTAATAATGAAGGAATCTTTCAGAAGATAGATGAACTGGAAAAACAGCTGGATCATCAAAGGGGAAACTCTTTGGAAGTGAAATTGGAACTATCCCATATGATTAATGATATACTTAAACGCTTTGATGTGTATTTTCAGGAGGATAACGATGTCTTTGTGTTCCAAAAGAAAGTAATCAATGCAGAAGAATTAAAGGAAGTCATGGATATCATAAGAGAATTTGTTAAGAATCTCATTGATGAGAGTGCCTCCAACCGTGTTGATAACTCAGAGTTATTAATAAAAAAAGCAGTGCAATATATTGATGATTATTATGACAAGAAGATATCATTGGAGGACATTGCTGGATATGTAGGTATCTCGAAGTATTATTTTTCTGTTCTCTTTAAAAAGGAGAAGAATATTACATTCTCGAATTACTTAAATACCGTTCGTATTGAAAAGGCTAAACAGTTATTGAAAAATCCTCAGACGACCATCAATGATGTGGTTTATGAGGTGGGCTTTAATGATTCTCAGTACTTTAGTAAAACCTTTAAAAAATATGTGGGAATGACTGTTACGGAGTATCGTGCTAAGTACGTGAAATAATTCCTTTATTCTTTTCATACATGTTTAAATATTGAATATATTCAACCTAGATAAGTTTATAATTCGTTTCATAAGGAATAAGCACTAAATTAAAGTGAATTCAACAAAACATAGAAAATCTTCGTTAAAATCGCCACTATATGCAGTGGCGATTTTAATATACAATAATGTGAGAAAATCTACTTTGGGACAGGATGAAAACATGGAAAGAATTAAGCTACTATTATTGTATTTTGGGGGAAGGTTACGCAGACAATTTTTTATGGCACTTCCCGAAGATGAAGGAGACTTTCATAAGAGCAGGAATTATTATATAGCGGCGGATTCCGCAAATCAATTGATAGCCCAATTAGCAGGAGGCACCTTTCTAATGTCCCTGTTAAGCTATACCGGATTATCCGATGGCATCATAGGAACGGTGATATCACTAGGAACACTTGGAGCGGTGTTTCAGTTAATTGTTATGAATCGTGTACAGAAGCTAAAGAAGAGAAAGCTTTTTGTTGCTGCGACGGTACTCCAAAAACTTTGGCTCGGAGTGATCTTTCTTATTCCGTTATTTGCATTAAAAGAAAAGCCTATGCAGATTTTGGTCTGCGCAGTATTTCTGTTTGCACAAATTGCATCGCAGATTGGAGTTCCAGCCTCCATGGACTGGATTGCAAGTTTAGTTCCCGCGGGTGAAAGAGGGAAATATTTTGCCAGAAAGGATGCATTCGCAGTATTCTTTACGGTATTCGGTATGTTTTTAATGGGAGTATTACTGGACGTATCGAAGAATAACTATTTAAAGCTTGGATTTTTGTTGATCGGTTTAATACTGATTATACTGGCATTAATTAACTTCATTTCATTTATAAAGATGAAGGAGCCAAGAACTTCCATATTAAATTCCTATGGCAAAGAAATGCATGGAAGTTTGGCAAAAAAAGAAAAGATGAATAACCCAGGGCAAAAGCAGGGGGTGAAAGAAGAGATTAAAGTTGCTTTTTCTTCTAATCATTTTCGTAAGGCATTAATTTTGAATCTTTTGTGGACAACCGCATTTTTTATTTCTATGCCTTTTAATAACAGCTATCAAGTAAAAGAACTTAACTTATCCTATACATATATTATGCTGATTATACTTGTTACAACTTTCTTTCGTGTTGCCATAACTCCCAGAATTGGAAGACGAGCAGATCATAGCGGATCACCACAGATGCTTTTGTGGACCATGGCATCCATGGGGGTTAACCTTTTGATCATGGTATTCACTGTGCCGGAGAATGGCAAATTATTCTTCCTGTTGGCATCTTTCTTTTCTGCCATTGGATGGAGCTTTATCGGTATTGGCCTATTCAATATACAACTTATGTGTATGGACAGGGTAAGAAGATTACAACAGTACACCATCCTATCAGGTATTTCAGGCTTGTACGGCTTTGTTATATCAATTGTAGGAGGAATCTTACTGGATTATCTGCAAAGGCATCGTTTATCCATCGGTGGCCGATTAATCTATGCGCAGCAGTGGACGAATTTGCTGGGAGTGTTGTTCATTCTGATTACAATGGTCTATCTTTATATTGCTGTTCGACCCATCAAACCGGAAGAGGATGGGGAAGATGGCAAGATGTAATGAAGTGTTTTATGGATAAGTGGGGGATATGAAAGTGATAGCTGTATGGTAGTAGCAAAGCTTTCGTGTAGAAGAAATGATAAGATAATTGTACAGGTGTTTTAAGAAATGAAATGTGAAGATATGTTTAATATAAAGCTTATTTATGATATAATACAAAGGCAATGAAACAACAAAATTCCTTTTTGCATAAAATGAAGATTATATCCTGAAGATGACATGTGCGAGTAAAATATACCTCTAGGAATATAAAACTAAGGTTGTGGTGATATCATATTATTTGCGGAAGGATTATTGATCAGAAGGGAACTATTATGAAAAGTATTCAGACAAAGATATCAATTCGTATTGGTGCCATAATATTATTGACTAGTTTGATAATAAGCTTTATGGTTTATAATTCTGCAATAAAACTGGTGGAAGATTCCATGAGTGAGCAGGCAAAATCAGTAGCAGAGCGAGCAGTGAAAAAGATTAATGTGGAGGAATATAAGCAGATCAGTCCTGAAACAGGTGAAACTGATTACTACATAACGTTGAGAAATGAATTAGCTCAAATGAGGGAGGATAACGGGATAAAATATCTTTATACCATGGGAAGAAGACAAAAAGATGATTCCTATGAATATTACTATGTTGTAGATGGAGTAAAAGTTGGAGAGGATGAAGCTACCCCAATTGGTGAAATAGAAGAGAATTATTATCCCAAAATTGGAAAAGTGTTTGAAACTGGCAAAATACAGGTGGGTGAAATCACTCTTGATAAGTATGGAGCTACCATTTCCGCTTATATTCCCCTCAAAGATAAAGAAGGAAAAATAATTGGTATTTTAGGAGCAGACTGTGATGCTCAAAGAATATATGATTTAATGAATCAAACCAAAATTCGTATTATTATATTTACAACCATTACACTAATTATTAGTCTTTTATTTACGTTTATGATTTCAAAGAAACTAATCAAACCATTAAAAGAGTTGACGGTTACAGTGAATGAAGTTCGCTATGGCGATTTTACAAAAAAATTGGAATATCAGAGCGATGATGAAATAGGGAACTTGTCCGATTCCTTCAATCATTTAATCACAGAACTTCAGGAAATGGTACATGAAATCCATTATAGTAGTAATGATATCGTATCTGCTGTAACAAGTTTAAATGAAAATACAGTACATACCGGAGAGATGGGAGAACAAATTGCAAAAGCGGTCAATCAAATTGCGGAAAACAGTGCCATGCTTGCACAAAAAGCTGGCAAAATGTTAGAACTTATGGAGTTGTCCATTCATCAGCTGGATGAAGGAGTTAACCAAGCGGCTCTTACGGTAAAAAATGCATCAAAGGCAACGTTATGGTCACAGGAAGGAAGTAAATCCGTTAGTGAATCGATTGAACATCTTGACAATATTACCAGAACAATTAATTACGCAACGGATTCAATACAGAAACTAAACAAACGATCAGAAGAAGTACTAAAGATAATCTATGTGATTAGTAAAATCTCACATAGTACCAAGTTGCTTGCATTAAATGCATCGATAGAATCCGCTCGTGCAGGAGAACAG
The DNA here is from genome assembly GCA_023435895.1 of Bacillota bacterium. Classification (GTDB taxonomy): domain Bacteria; phylum Bacillota; class Clostridia; order Lachnospirales; family Lachnospiraceae; genus Mobilitalea. The sequence goes on along the minus strand of JAEZLH010000028.1, from coordinate 81,102 downwards.
GGAGTAGGATTTTCCGTAGTTGCGGAGGAGATTAAAAAACTTTCCGAGCAAACCAATATTCAGTCAAAGCAAATAATAGAGCTTATTAATAATATTCAGGTTGAGACTAGAGCAACCGTCAATGCCATGGAAAGTAATAATGAGACTATTTCAAAACATGTGGAATTGGTATATCAGGCAGGAGGAGCACTCCGAAATATTGTGGAAAACGTTCAGAATACAGAAGCAGAAGCGAAAAGCATGGAAAGTAAGTTTCGACAGCTGAGAGAGGATGTTAATAGCCTACTGGATATAACGAATGAGGTATCAAACACGATTGTGGAATCAGCATCCGTTACAGAAGAAATTGCGGCTTCTGCAGAGGAATTATCTGCAGCAGTAATTGATAATTCAAAACAAACAAATAAACTGCAAGAGTTATCAGAACGATTATTTAATAAAATCAAAGATATGAAAGTATAATATCAAGGTGTTCGGACACAGGTGAGAGAAGCCTGAGGATGAATTTAAAAATATGATAGCAGTTCAAGCCTACTATAAATCATAGGGTTAACGGAGAACGCCATGGTTTGAATTATCAAAAGCTAGAGTAAGAGAGGATTTCGAACTAATCTTGCTTTGGCTTTTTATTTTGTTAAGGGAAGGCTATTTGTGGAAAGCGTCAATGCATGAATCTTTTGACTATATGCAAATTGCCATTACCACAGTATAAACAGATCTTTTGAAACCTTAACCATAAGTTATAAGTACAAATTCCAAGTCATAACTAATTTATTAGAGGATTGTTCTAAGAACATTAGAACGTACTAATACAAATTGTACAAAATGTTCAAAATATTTTGTTTGGAATTATAATATAAAATCCTATTGACAGAATAAAATACAAATGATATTATTAAGTTGAACGTAAAACGTATACGAAATATACAATGCAATTTGGGGTTTCAAATTAAAGTGTGATACGTTTAACGTAAAACCTATTTTATGAGATGTATGCCATAAATAGTACAGAGCGGAGGGGGACTTGGGCATAATTTTTGCCGGTACTTCTAAGGCCTGGAAGTTGCCGGGGACAGATTTCCTTACTTCGTGTAATTTTTAAGAACATTCATTTAATTTGCTAAATAAGTAGAATGAATGCAGATTGTTCGAATAAATTACTGTACTAATGGTAAAACACAAATTAAAATAGTATTATCCACTTATAATCAGTTTGATGGAAAATGGAAGGAGAAAGACATGAAAAAAATGAAGAAAATCATCAGTCTCGTACTATGCATGGTATTTGCAGTTGGTATGATCGCAGGCTGCGGTAAGAGCGACAGCCCAGCTACCACAGATCCTACGAAAGCACCGGACAAAGCAACACCTACTACTCCGGCAAAAAAAATCGAATTAAAATTAGGTATCTGGCCGGAAGATACATTAACAGCAGATATTGAGTTACATAAAGGTTACGTTAAGACATTTAACGAAACTCATCCTAATGTGGAGGTTGTTCCTGCATATTATAAATACGCAACAGATACATTTGTTCCGTTGGCAGAATCCGGTAATTTACCGACCATCTTTGAGTCTTGGTTCACAGAGCCTCAGAAGCTGATCAATGGTGGATATGTTGCTGATATCACAGAGGAGTTAAAGGCAAGAGGATGGATTGATAAGATTAATCCTTCTATAAAAGACTTACTTTCTAAAGATGGTAAGATCTATGGTATTCCTCGTGACGGTTATGCGTTAGGTTTAATGTTAAACGTAGCACTATTTAAGGAAGCTGGTCTTGTTAATGCAGATGGAACCCCGATCTATCCTAAGACCTGGAAAGAGTTAGCTGAATCAGCAAAGAAGATTAAAGACAAAACTGGTCAGGCAGGATTATGCTTGTTAGCTAAAGATAATGCTGGCGGATGGCATTTTAGTAATATTGCATGGGCATTTGGTGCAACCTTAACCTTAGAAAAAGATGGTAAATTCGAAGCAAATGTTGACAGCCCTGAAGCAATTGCAGCAATGGAATATGTAAAATCTTTAAAATGGGATTATGATGTTCTTACTCCCGATCCTACTAACGAAGATTGGACTACTGGTTTTGCAGAATTAGGAACCGGTGCAGCAGCAATGTATATTGCAGCAAACGATGCAGTAAATCAGCCTACCCAGGTTAATGGGCTTCCTGTTGAAGACTTAGCTCTATGTGCTCTTCCTGCAGGTCCTGATGGAAAGCAATTCTCCTTATCAGGTGGTACCCCTTATATGTTCTCCAAGGATGCAACACCGGAACAGATCAATGCAGCGCTTGATTATCTTGAAGTTATGGGTAAAGCTCCTGTTGTTACAGATGCTTCTACTGCAGGTATGAAGGCAGATGCTCAGAACAAGGTAGCAAGTGGTGTACCGGTTATTCCTCGTTTCCCTGCTTGGATTGCGGACGATGTTTTATCAGCTGAGTCTAATATTGTGAAAGAGTTCGGCAATGTTGATATGAAGTTCTATGATTCTTATTTTAACGCAATTAAGACACCTGGCAACCTTCGTACAGAAGAGCCCGGATCTGCCCAGGATTTATATGCAGAGTTGACAAAGGTTCTTCAGGCTGTTGTTACAGATAAGAAGGCAGATGTTCCAGCTCTTATGAAGAAAGCAGATGAAAACTATCAGAAGATACTGGATAGTACTGTAAATAAATAATGACTGCGATATTAAATTAATATAGTTTGATGTCTGGGATGATGGGGTTTCCTATTAAGGATTACCCCATCATCTATGAAATGACTCGTGCGATACAAGAAAGAGGAGGGGAAGTTAGTGGTTAAGGCGATAAATGATAAAAAGAAGAAAATAAATAAACGGGACATAGCAGGATGGCTGATTATGTTGCCGACCCTCATATTATTTGCTTTTTTTGTTTGGGAGCCGCTAGGAGAAAGCGTTCGTCTCTCCTTGTATTCAGCCAAAGGAATCAGAGTACAGGACTTCATTGGGCTGGATAATTATAAATTAGTTCTAAATCATCCGGATTTTTGGGCGGCTTTTGGCAATACCTTTAAGTATATTTTTTGGTCCTTAATTATTGGGTTTTTCATACCCATCATAATTGCGATTTTCATTACCGAAACAGCTCATTTGAAAGGTTTATTTAAGATTGGTGTTTATTTTCCGAACATTATGCCCGGTATGGCAATGGTTTTAATGTGGGGATTTTTCTTTCGACCGGGCGCTACAGGTGTTTTAAATATTTTATTAGGAAAACTAGGAGTAGATCCTATGGTATGGTTATCTAATCCCAAATTAACGATACCCTTAATAGTGGCAACAATGACCTGGAAGGGTGCGGGAGCCACCGCACTGATTTATATGGCAGGTATTAATGGAATAAATCCGGAACTATATGAAGCAGCAGCACTGGACGGAGCAGGAATCCGTCATAGAATTCGTTTTATTACTTTACCAAATATTTTTACACTTGGAAAAACATTGCTCATTCTACAGATTATAGCGGTATTCCAGATTTTATATGAGCCCCTTGTATTGACCAACGGCGGACCGAACAATGCAAGTATCTCCATTATGCAATTGGTCTATAATTACGCGTTTAGAGATTACAATTATCCTGCGGCAGCTGCATTATCGGTAATGATGTGCATCGTCCTGGTCGTTTTAAGCGGTCTTTACTTTAAGCTTACAAAGTCAAAAGAGGTCTGAAAAGATAAGAATAAAAATTCTGCTTAGTGTAAGCCCGTAATAAAGGGGCAGATTAGGAGGTAGCGATGTTTTTCGATAAATATAGAAAGAAAGATGAAGGAACTCTACGATATTATGATCTTCATTCCATGCGTCACAAAATACTTGCAATCATAATTTTTGCTGTTTGTATTGGAATGGTGGTAGTATCTGTGTTCCCTGCAGTATGGGTATTCCTGGCGAGTTTTAAAGAAAATGCTGAATTTCGTAAGGATGCCACAATTTTACCAAAGGTATTTAATTTTGAAAATTATATTAAAACTTGGAATGATTTAAAGTTTGTAAGATATTATGTTAACTCCTTCGCAGTAGTGATAGGAAGCGTCATCAGCTCCGTAATATTTAACGGGCTTTTAGCATATGGTCTTGGTATTTTAAGACCCAAGGGTTATAAAGCAGTCTATACTTTGGTAATGTGGGGTTTGTTAATTCCCGCAACCACCAGCGTTGTAGCATTATTCGTCAATATCAATCGTGTAGGGTTAAACAAATCTTTTGTACCGCTCTGGTTATGTATGGGAGCAAATGCGTTCTTTGTGGTACTCTTTAAGCAATTTTTTGAGGGATTGCCGAAGGAATTAATTGAGGCTGCGAAACTGGATGGTTGTGGTGTGTTAAAAACCTTCCTGAGTATCATCTTACCTCTTTCCAAACCGATTGTTATGGTAATCACTATCTTTACAATCAATGCTGCATGGTCAGATTTCTTATTACCATTCCTGGTATTAAACGGATCAGGTCATGAAACGGTTATGGTACGCCTCTTTATGTTCCGTACCTCCAATGCTACCAACGTTGAGGTATTAAGAGCGGTAGCATTCTCAATTATACCTCCAATCATTTTATTTATGATTTTTCAAAAACAAATTACGGCGGGTACTACAACCGGTGCTTTGAAAGGTTGATCATCTACCGAAGATTGCTTTTATGCATAACATAAGGGCGTTTTAATAACTTGGAGGATTTATTATGGCAAAAATAGCAGATAAATATTATATAACAGATCCTTGGAATATCATTGAGGAGGGTTTTAACCCCTCATATGCGCAGGTGTCCGAGTCCATCTTCTCCTTGGGGAATGAGTATATGGGAGTTCGGGGATATTTTGAGGAAGGCTATCAAGGGGAGAGTCTTATTGGTAGTTATTTTAATGGAATTTATGAAATAGTAAAGACTGAGGGTTCTGCGTACAAGGGTATTGTAGATCAGACGGAATTCATGGTTAATTCTGTGGACTGGTTGTATCTTCGAATTGAGGGCGAAAAGGAAGCAGTTAGCGTGGAACCTTCAAAGATAAAAGATTTCAGTCGCAGGCTAAATCTGAAAACCGGTGTTCTGACCAGAGCCTATACCTATGCATTTGATGATGGCCGGGAATTACAACTGGAATTTGAGCGCTTTTTATCCATGACGGATGCACAACAAGCCGGACAGAGAGTACGCTTGACCGCGCTGAATTTCTCGGGAGAAATCAGAATTACATCAGGTCTGGATTTTACAACCGTTCACCGAATGTTCGATAAGAACTTATGGCAATCTGACCAATGCGAGTCTGGAGAGAAATGGTGTTCCATACAGGCAGATACCATACATACGAATCAATCCGTTTACTCGATCAGCCGCTTTATAACAGATGCTTCTGAGAAGGAAGAAAGAGCGGATAAAAAGATCTTGAAGGAATTCACATTAAAGCTGGAACAGGGAAAGGAAGCATCCTTTACCAAATTAGTGATTAATATCACAAGAAAGAGCGCCACTCCGGAGAGCTTTTATGACTTTGATAAAGCAAAGAAAGAGTCTCAGCAAAAGATTCAAACTCTTGATTATGATAATATGAAGCAAGAGAACGTTATCTGGTGGGAACAAATGTGGAAGGATTCTGACATTATAATTGAAGGCGATGAGCTGAATCAACAAGGAATACGCTTTTGTATCTTCCAGATGCATCAGACCTATCATGGAGCAGATAGTGGCACCATAATCGGCGCTAAGGGTCTTACCGGAGAGGCTTATAGCGGTAATACATTTTGGGATACCGAAACCTATTGCCTGCCGTTTTACATATTTAATAACCTGGAGGCAGCAAAGAATCTCCTGGATTTCAGATATCAAACACTTCCCGAGGCTAAGGAAAGAGCGAAAGCATTGGATTGTGAAGGAGCTTTCTATCCGATTGCAACCATAAGCGGAAGGGAATGCTGTAATCTATGGCAACACGCAAGCCTGCAGCTTCAAGCATCCACAGCGGTATCCTATGGATTATGGCACTATGAAAAGATTACGGGCGATGAAGAATTTGTCTATGAGAAGGGCTTGCCCATATTGATTGAGATCAGCAGAATGCTGGCATCAAGAGGAGCATGGAATGCAGACCACACTTTTTACGGCTATTATGGAGTAATGGGACCGGATGAATTCCAAATGATGGTTAACAATAACTGTTATACGAATTATATGGGTAAAGTATCTCTGGAATATACCTTAGAAGCACTGAACCGCTTTAAAATCAAAGATTTAGCAGCCTATGAGGCTTTGGTGCAAAGCTACTTACTTGGGGATCAAGAACTATCACAGTGGAAGATACTTGCGGAGCACATGTTCATTCCATATAGCGAAGATACAAAGCTATTTGAACAGCATGAGGGTTATTTTAATCTTCCTAATGTGGATGTGGATTCAATTCCGATTGAGGATTTTCCTTTATATCATCATTGGAGCTATGACCGAATTTATCGGAATAATATGATTAAGCAGCCGGATGTTCTCATGATGATGCTTCTGTACAACGGAAGCTTTACGCAGGAACAGCTGAAAGCAAACTATGAATACTATGAACCAAGATGTATTCATGAAAGTTCACTGTCCCCTTCGGTACATTCTATTTTGGCTCTCCAATTACAAAAGCATGAGGAAGCCTACAAATTCTTTGGCTTTGCTACCAGAATGGATTTGGATAACTATAACAGAAATACCTCGGAAGGGCTGCATACTACCTCGATTGCAGCGGCTTGGATGAACATTGTATACGGCTTTGGTGGAATGAGATCCGATCAGCAAAAGCTGAGCTTTTCCCCTTCTATTCCAAAAGACTGGAACAGCTATTCCTTCTGCATTCATTATAAAAAGGACATTGTCCAGGTGGAAATCAATAAGGAGCAAGCTTTATTCCATACGGTTCATGGCAGTGAAGTTGAAGTGCTGATTTACGATAACAAATATACTCTGGGCAAAGAGGTTACTAGAATAGAACTTCCTGATGACCGAAAAGGCTGATGAGTGAAGATAAAGTTTGGAGGGATAAGATGATTCATTGGAAGATTGAGGAATCTGGCTTTGATCCAGACCGTATCTCAAAATTGGGCAATAAATTTCTAACCGGTAACGGTTATATGGGGATTCGTGGTACCTTGCAGGAATATACAAGGGAACAGTATCCTGCAATTAATATGGCCGGAATTTATGACAGGGTGGGGAACGCCTGGAGGGAGCCGCTGAATGCGCCCAACGGATTGTATACCTATATTACGTTTAACGATAAATCTCTTCGTCTTCCGGAGGATGTTCCCGAGAGTCACAAGGTCTCATTGAACTATCGACATGGGATATTTGAAAGGACAACGGTCTGGGATATATCGAACGGGAAGTTGACAGTTCAATCGGAGCGCTTCGCATCATTAGGAGAGAAGCATTTGATAGTGATGAAATATTGCATTACTAGTGAGGCAGAAGGCGAAGTGAAGCTTTTCACTGGGATTGATGGTCAGGTATGGGATATTAACGGTCCGCATTATGATAGTATGGAATTTGTATCAAATGACGGAATCCTAACAGCAATCGGAATCACCCACGAGAACCAGGATAAGGTATGCGTGGCTGAAGATTACAATGTGGACTTTGATGTAAGTGAGGAAGTAGTAGAATTAGAAGGAAAGTTTCTTAGAGTTCTTCGTTTCGCTATACAGCCAGGACGAATTTATACCCTTATAAAATATATTACTGTATATACAAGTAAGGATACAAAAGACTATAAAAACCATACTCTTCAGTTGATAAAGCAAGCTAAGACAAGCGGATATAATGAACTTTGCAGCGCACATAGGGAAGAATGGGAAGAGAAGTGGAAGTATTCCGAGGTAATCATTGAAGGGGATGACGAAGCAATGGAGGCACTTAATTACTCCATTTACCATCTTCATTGCATTGCTCCAAGACATACTGACCAGTTATCCATTGCTGCCAGAGGGTTGTCCGGTCAAACCTATAAGGGTGCAGTATTTTGGGATACTGAGATGTTTATGTTAGATTTCTTTCTCTTTACGGAGCCGGAGGTTGCAAAGACCTTATTAAAATACAGAATTGATACGTTAGAGGGTGCTAAGAACAAGGCAAAAGGCTATGGCTATCAAGGTGCCTTCTATGCTTGGGAAAGTCAGGAAGGCGGTTATGATGCCTGCTCCGATTACAATGTGACGGATGTTTTCACCGGCAGAGAGATGAGAACTTATTTTAGGGATAAACAGATACATATCTCGTCCGCTATTGTATACGGGCTGAGAAGATATATGGAAATCACCGGAGATCGGAGACTTTTTGCTGAGGGTGGTGCAGAAGTGATTCTCGAATGTGCCAACTTTTATTATGATCTTCTGATTAGGAAAGTGAATGGCAGTTACTATGAGCTTCATGATGTAATCGGACCGGATGAATACCATGAACGGGTGAATAATAATGCTTACACCAATCGAATGGCGAAGTATACCTTTGACAGCGCGGTTTATGTCATAAGGAATCTACAGGAGCTGGAAGCTGAGGAGGTACAACGACTTAACAAGCTGTTTGATCTCTCTACTTTGTTACAGAACTTTCAGGATGCCTCGGATAAGCTGTATATTCCTCAACCGGAGGAGGAGAGTGGTGTAGTCGAACAATTCGATGGTTATTCCCAGTTGGAGGAGGTCAGCATAGAGGAAGTACGAAGCCGTTTACTTCACGAAAAGGAATATTGGGGAGGGGCTTACGGTGTAGCAACTCATACCAAGGTGATTAAACAGGCAGATGTCATTACAATGTTAAATCTATTCCCTGAGGATTACTCGGAGGAACAGTTATTAAAGAATTGGAATTACTATGAGCCAAGAACCGAGCATGGTTCCTCCCTAAGTGCATGTATGTACGCCATGCTGGCATGTAGATGTAATATGCCGGAAAAAGCTTATCCATTCTTTATGAAATCGGCGCAGTCCGATCTAACCCAAAAGGGTAAAGAATGGGCCGGATTAATCTATATCGGAGGGACGCACCCAGCTGCTTCCGGTGGGGCATATATGACTGCCATTGAAGGATTTGGAGGTATAAGGTTCCATGACGGGTCGGTGGAAGCATATCCTGAATTACCCTCTGGCTGGAGAAAATTGCAGTTTCATTTGGTATACAGAGGAGAGCGTTATCAAATTACGATCACTCAGGCTGGAGAAGATGTTCAAAAGATCGGATCATACCGTTAATAAGGGAGGATAAACCCGTAAAAGCATACTATGAATTATTGTGGGTATATGAGATGAACTTATTATAAATGAAGCAAAGCTTGAAACTCCTTCGCTTTATATCATAAATCAGGCAAAGCTTGAAATCCTTCGCTTTACCCTTACGAAAAAAGGCTGTTGCTACCAAAATAACAACAGCCTTTTCATATAGGATTTTTTGTTTGTATTTAAGATAATGCTTTAACGCTATCTCGTTCTATCAGCTGGATAGGCAGGATTACTTCCCGCTTTTCTAATGGACTTTTATCCAAGAGATCAAACAGAAAATCAACTGCAATTTTACCTTTATAAGGAGCATCCTGATGGATTGTAGTCAGTGTTGGGGAAATAAGTCTGCATAGATTAATATCATCGAAACCGATTACAGAGATATCCTCCGGCACTGATTTGCCCGACTGTTGAATTCCAGCGATAATTCCGGCAGCCAGAATATCTGCGGTTGCAAACACGGCAGTGACTTCATCAAGGTTAGCCAGTGTTCGTCCAAGAGCGATTGTGGTTTCGGTATCTAATTCCTGCTCGAAGAGATATTCAGGTCGGAAGGGCAAGTTCGCTTCCTCCAGTGCATTCTTATAACCAAGGAAACGTTCGGATACAACGCCTCGGGTCTTAATGGTAGGAGAGGCAAATGCAATATTGCGATGTCCCTTATTGATGAGATAACGGGTTGCCTCGTATCCACCTCGATAATCCTCTAAACCTACATTGCACATTTTTGAGGGAGGAACATAGCTATCAATTAATACGATTGGAATGTTTAAGCCGTTTAATGCTTCATAGAACTCATCTTCAAATACACCGGTGAAGAACAAACCATCCACATTCCAGTTACGCAGGAAGGAAACTAAGTCAGCGGTTGATTCCACGGTTCTAAGCATTAAATAATAACCGTTTTCCCGTAACGTCTTTTCAATGGAACCGATAAAGGCGGAGTGGAAGGGATCTTCGATGATCGTTTCTCTCGTATTCGCTGTTAAATGGCTAATCATTCCGATCACCTTGGAGGAACTGGAAACTAAGGAGCGGGCAGACATATTAGGAACATAGCCAAGTTCGTCGATTGCTTCATTAATACGCTTTATGGTTTCGGCAGATACACGACCGGCTCTGCCATGAATTACGTTCGATACAGTGGTACAGCTTACACCGACAATATTTGCAATATCTTTTATAGTCGACATATTTTTGATCCTTTCTACAAGGTTTAATGTTAAACCATTTTAACTAATAGTATCATAAAGGGGCAAAATTGTATAGATAGAGATGTGAATTGTTTCGCGGGGGTAGGTAGTGGGAATTGCGAAACGATGGAGGTAGTGAATTTATCGAGACTTGTGTACGAATTTTTAAGCTGACCTTGCCCTGCGGTCAAGAGTCAGCATAAAAATTGTACACAAGTCTCGATAAATGGATAGGGTGTAGAGTTTCGCAATTAGCCAAGGTTGTGAAGTGAAATTGCAAAACAATCAAGGTAGTGAATTCATCGAAACTTGTGTACGAATTTTTATACTGACCTTGCCCTGCGGTCAAGAGTCAGCATAAAAATTGTACACAAATCTCGATAAATGGATAGGGTGTAGAGTTTCGCAATTAGCCAAGGTTGTGAAGTGAAATTGCGAAACAATCAAGGTAGTGAATTTGTCGAAACCTGTGTACGAATTTAAGCTGACCTTGCCCTGCGGTCAAGAGTCAGCATAAAAATTGTACACAAGTCTCGATAAATGGATAGGGTGTAGAGTTTCGCAATTAGCCAAGGTTGTGAAGTGAAATTGAGGAACGATCAAGGTATTGAATTTATTGAAACCTGTATACGAATTTTTAAGCTGACCTTGCCCTACGGTCAAGAGTCAGCATAAGAATAGCACACAAGTCTCGATAAATGGGAGGGGTGTAGAGTTTCGCATTAGCTCGATAAATGGATAGGTTGTTAAGTTTCGCAATTAGCCAAGGTAATGAAATAAAATTGCGAAGCGATCGATTATCGGACTTATCTAGCCTTGAATATTAGTTTTTAATACGTGGATTAGCGAGAAGATGTTGTAATCATGCTTGTAATCATACGGAGATAAGTTAAGAAAAGTTTTTGTTACGATAAAAGAAATAATTTTACTTAAAGGAGATGTTTATGATGATTAAAGGAGTAATTTTTGATTTGGATGGGGTTTTGGTATCCACGGATGAACTGCATTTTAGAGCATGGAAGAAGCTTGCTGAGGAGGAGGGAATTCATGATTTCACCAAAGAGGATAATATGAGGCAGAAGGGCGTAAGCAGGATGGAGTCGCTGGAAGTGGTATTGGAGAAGGGAAGCAGGAGTTATTCGGAGGAGGAAAAGGTAATTCTTGCGGATCGTAAGAACGGGTATTATGTGGATTACCTTCAGGAGCTGAAAGAGGATGCGGTTTTGGAAGGCGTTGTAGAAACGTTGAATAAGTTGAGGGGCAAGGGAATTAAGATTGGGGTTGGTTCTGCCAGCAAGAATACACCGTTGATTTTGAAAAAGACAGGATTAGAGGCTTATATTGATGAGGTGAGCTGTGGTTTGGATACCGTGAAGTCAAAGCCTGATCCGGAGGTGTTTTTAATCGCGGCGGATAAATTAAAACTTTCGAAGGAAGATTGCCTTGTTGTGGAAGATTCTGAGGCAGGTGTTATCGCTGCGAAAGCGGCAAGTATGAAAACCCTAGCAGTGGGACCCGAATATCGACTGTTGGGAGCGGATTATGAATCTTATTCACTTCATGGTGAGGTGGATTGGGATAGTATTTTACAACTCTAAGATAGGAGGAATCTTATGAAGAAAAGGATAGGTTACATAATTACGGAATGGATTATCCTGATTGTATTAGTGGGGGTATTAATTTTACTTTCCCTTGCAACCAAGGAACGAAAGGAAGCCGTAAAAGAAATGGTAAATATGAGTGACTCAAAATTAGTGCTATACGAAGGACCGAAATCATTAAAGGATGCTACCGCGGAGGATCTTAAGGCGGCAGGTGAGAAGCAGAGGGATTTTTCCCTGATGCATAGTACAGATACAAAGATTAAGGTGAATGGTTATGACTGTTATGTATATGATACCAATGTTAACCACAATCGCAGTTGGTCAGCGGATTATTTGCCACCTCAATCCCGAACCCCGGTTACCTATTTTGACTTTGAGGGATCAGCTAAAATTGAAGTAACCGTGCCGGATATAGAGCTTGAAACGGTAAAGATTAGCCCCGTTAGTGCTGGAATTAAGCCAGTGGTTGATAAGGATAAGCATTCGGTAACATTTGTGATAAACCAGCCGGATAGCTATACTTTAACGTTCAACGATTCTCCCTTAAGGGCGGTTCACATCTTTGCAAATCCGCTTGAAAAAAATCCGCCTAAGGAAGGGGATAAGGATGTATTGTATGTAGGTCCTGGAGAATGGAATATCGATACGATTATTCTTGAGGATAATCAGACCTTATATCTGGCTGGAGGAGCGGTGGTACATGGCATTGTCCAGGCGAATAATGCAACTAACGTAAAAGTAATGGGTAGAGGTATCCTTGACGGTTCAAGATTTGGAGGCTGGATGGGTAAAGCAGCCTTGGTTCCGTTGAAGTTTGACAATTGTGATACGGTTGAGCTAAGGGATATTCTAGTATTAAATCCGAATGCTTGGGTTTGCTCCGCTAATTCTTCTAAGAATGGCGTAATTGACGGATTAAAAATCATTTCCTCAAGACCAAACGGAGATGGAATTACATTGCAGTCTTGTGAAAATTATCTGGTTCAAAACTGTTTTGTAAGAAGCTGGGATGATTCCCTGGTTGTTAAAAACTATGTGGGTGATTCTCAAAAAATCGTCTTTAAGAATAATCAGCTATGGACGGACCTGGCGCAATCCATGGAAGTGGGGTACGAGACCAACAAGGGTAAGAAGGAAAATGCGATTATGCGAGATATTTCCTTTGAGAATATCACTGTGTTGAATAATTTCCACAAACCGGTTATCTCCGTTCATAATGCGGATGATGCTACCTTATCAGATATTTCGTTTAAGAATATTACGGTGGAAAATGCTCAGATGGGTTCAGGAGATGGTGATGAGATGCCCTATTTGATCGACTGCAACATTGCCAGGAGTTCCAATTGGTCAACCACATTGGAGAGAGGTCAGATCAGGAATGTATTAATTGATGGAGTGAATGTACTTTCTGGCAAAGATAGTCCCTCTCGGATAAAAGGATACGATGATAGCCATACCATTGAAGGGGTAACCATTCGGAATCTAACGGTTCTAGGCAAGAAAATTACAAGTTTTGAGCAGGGCAAATTTGAAATAGACGAAACATCAACCAAGAATTTAGTGATTGAGTAAGGAAGCTGCAAATGCGGCGGATCGGAGGATAATGAAAAATATAAGAAGAATAGCAATCGTCATTTTACTTATCGCTATTATAGCCATGTTTTTATATAGACAACTCTTTATTAAAGAACCTCCTCAGACAATCTCTTCTTCTAATGTTACAGTAGTGAAGGCGATTGACCAGACAGAGGCACAGGATAATCCGGCTTTTGTGAAAGAAATAGTGAAACCGGAGATGCCAAAAGGAAAGAACGTGGCACTTGGTATGAATATTAAAGCCAGCAGTTTTAATCAGACCTATACAGCACCCAGGGCGGTGGATGGAAAGACTGACGGTCCTTCGTACTGGGAAGGAAAGTCGGATTATCCCAATACACTGACGGTGGATTTGAAAAAGCCAGTAAAGATACATACCGTAAGATTGTTGATCAATCCATCAGAACTTTGGGGGAAGCGAACCCAGACTATTGCAGTGAATATCAGTTCAGACGGAAAAGATTTTACGGAACTGTCACCATCAAAGCAATATACTTTTGATCCTATCACAGGCAATGAAGTTCAAGTTCCCTTTGATGAAATTGAAGCTCAATATGTACAAATTGTGATTACAGAGAATTCAGGTGCAGAAGGTGGCCAAATCGCGGAATTTGAAGTGTACAGCAATTAAAATGAAAGCAGGAAGGACTTGAAGCAAATGATAACGGACAAAAGGGTATCAAGATTCCATGGTAAATTACGGTTGAATGTCTATAGTATTCGGTTAAAGTTAATTATTGCATTTTTGATACCTGTAGCCTTCCTGATTGTATTGGGTGCTATGAGTTATCAACTGGCTTCAAAAGGTTTAATTAAAAATTATGAGTCAAATGCCGAAACCAGTCTTGAGATGATGAGTGAATACTATGATCTGGGTCTTGATAATATCAGTGAGAAAGTAATCCAGCTAGTTTCGGACGATACAATACAAAAATATTATGCGCAGTATTACTCCGATAATCCCACTGAGGAAGCTAGTCGTATGAATGAGGTGCAAAAGAAGATACTTGCAATTGATGCAGCCGATGAGTTTATTTGTAATATCTATGCGTTTGCGGGCTATGGTTATCCGGTGGCATCTCCTGGAAAGTTGCCAAAAAACTTTTATAATAGTTTTATGGATTCCAAGGAAAGTAAAGAGCTGGATGCTAGTAAAAAAGCGGATATTTGGATAGGGAGTCATTCGGCGATTGATGTGGTCTTTCCAGCCAAATCCTCAGATTATGCCTTAAGTTTTGTTAAAAAGCTGAATAATTCTGCATTTCAACAGATTGGTTATATCGCTGTGGATATCGATGAGAAGTTTATAACCGAATTGTTGAAGAAAACGGAGTTTGGAAAAAATAGCATAACAGGCTTTGTAACCAGGGATGGAAAGGGAGTCATAAATACAGAGGAGAAAAGTTTCGACATAACAAAGGAATCATTCTATCAAAGTTCACTGAAGAATAATGAATCAATTACGGCATCTACCTATGTTACGTTATCAGGTAAGCGTTATTTATATATCTATTCTAAATTGAATACCGGCAATGCGATGGTTTATGCGTTGATACCCAATCAAGAGGTAATACGTGATGCAGAAAGATTAAAGAAGTTAACCTTAGTTCTTGTACTAATTGCTAGTGTTATTGCTCTTGTTATCGGATTTGGAATCTCTAGCGGGATAGGAACTACGATTCAAAGAAGCAATAAGGTGCTTACAAGAGTGGCTTCAGGAGATTTGTCCGTAAGGGCTTCGGTCAGAAGAAAGGATGAATTTCGAATTCTTGGGGACAGCATCAATCACATGGTTGGCAGTATAAAGACCTTGGTGGAAAGAATGCTGGGAGTTGGGAACAATACGGCGGAATCAGCGGCGGAGATAGCAGATGTATCCCGTACCTTACTGGCTACTTCACAAAAGATAGTAGGAGCCATTCAAGATATTGAGCTTGGAGTACAGCAGCAGGCAGGTGATGCTGAGAATTGCCTTATACGTATGTCAGAGCTCGCCAAGCAAATTGAGGTTGTCCAGGATAGTACCAGAGAGATTAATACGATAGCGGAGGATACAAAAATAATTGTAATTCAAGGGTTGCAATCCATGGAAAATTTAAGCTTGAACCATGCTGATACAGTCAATATTACAAAATCCATTATTGGTGATATCGAGAATTTAGAGCAGGAATCAAGAGTGATTATGGATATCATTCTGACCATGAATGAAATTACAGAGCAGACAAATCTTCTTTCTCTAAACGCCATGATTGAAGCATCGAGAGCCGGTGAGAATGGAAAAGGATTTGCAGTAGTGGCAGATGAGATTAGAAAGCTTGCAGAGAAATCCGCCGGTGGCACAAAGAATATTAAAAACATTATTGATCGAATTCATTATATGACGAAGCAAACCTCAACTACGGCAAAGAAGGCAGAAAGTATTGTTACAACCCAAGAGGTTACGCTAAAGACAACAATGCATGATTTTGATCAGATTAATCATCATGTGGCACGCTTGACAAAGAATTTAGAGAACATATCCATTGGAATTGAGACAATTGGAAAAGCAAAGGAGGATACCTTAAATGCTGTTGAAAGCATTTCCTCCACGTTGGAAGAGACAGTTGCGGCAACCACGGAGGTGAATGCAACGGCTGAGAACCAATTATTATCGGTCAAATCGCTGGATAGTGCAGCTTTAAAGCTTACAAAAGAGGCTCAGAACCTTCGGGAGACGGTAAGCTTATTTAAAATAGAAGTCTGATCCACTTTAGTTTTTTTCAAAAGGGATTTAACAATATTGTTAAATCCCTTTTGATGTAATATTTAGTGTATTTACCCGTCATTTTCTGTTATTTCTATATTGCTCTGGGGTGACTCCAACCAATTTCTTAAATACGCGAAAAAAGTATTTTACATTATCATAGCCAACTGATTTTGATATCTGTGACAATTTTCTTGAGCTGGTAAGCAAGAGATCCTGTGCTTTTGCAATGCGGATTTCATTGAGATAATCAACATAGTTTTTACCGGTGGTTACTTTAAATAAATGGCTTAAATAGCTTCGATTTACATAAAACAAGGATGCCAGATACTCCACGGTCAGGTTCTTATAGTAGTTGCTGTTGATATAGGTCTTTACCTTTTCAATCAGATCGCCATTATTATAGATGCTTTTTGGCTTTAATAAAACAGCAATCTGTTTAAAAAACTGCTGATAATATTCATACAGATCCTCCAAGCTAAACATTGAAGTAAATATATTCTTAAAATTTGAGGATTTATTATTTGTCTGAAGGAAGTAGTTATTCATGACAGATCGCAATCGGTCTGTAAGCTGATGAAAATGGTATTTGATATCGCTGATGGTAATTTGCGGTGTACCTTTATATAATTCAAACAATTCATCGATCATTCGCTCAACTTTTTCAACCATTCCCGCCTCAATTCGAAATAGGAACTCATCTTCCTGCTCCCACAAAAATGTAATGGGGGGAACATTTTTTTCGTAAAAAAAGTATGAAGACTTTTCTTCTATTATCTTAGTCTGATTTAAGGCTTCTGAGCATTCATTGAAGGCATCATGTAATTCAAAAAGGTTCTTATGGGTATTGCTCACTCCAAATAAAAGATTGTTATAAAGGTTTTCATCTGTGATTTGCAAATTAGTAATAATCTGATAACATAGCTTTTTAGGCTCTATTGCATAATTTTCAGGCACAAATAGAACCAGGAAGCTCATATGATTATAACTAATATGCGGCAGCAGTAAAGCAAGATCCCCAAACCCATTTCTGGATAAAAAATCTCTGATCGGATTTAGGTCAATTACCTCTCGTGAAAACATGGTAATTAAGATCATATTATGAGTGCTACTGATAAAGCTAAGCTGCTTTGAATTGATTTCAATATTTGGGACATGAATTCCCAATATTAAATTCTGCAGTAGTTGTATATCATGCTCATAATAGGCATGTTCCTTTTGGTCTTCATGGATTTGTAGCTGCTTATTGGTATGAATGGAATTTTCAATTCTGGAGATAGATTTTAATAAGGTTTCGATGAACACCTGTTTACTAAAGGGTTTGACAATATAGTCTACTGCATTTGCCGATATGGCACCTTTCACATACTCAAAATCCTTGTAACCACTAATGACAATCAAAGGTTTATCAGGATAGTGCTCTGACAGGTAGGGCAAAAGAGTGATACCATCCATAACGGGCATTTGCATATCGGTTACAATGATATCGGGATTAGTTGTTTTAATTAACTCAATGGCTGCTTTTCCATCTGCAGCTTCTCCAATACATTGAAGGGTATCGGAAAGGCTTTCTGCTTTTTTTATGGTACCTTTTCTGGTAATTGCCTCATCATCAACAATTATAAAAGTATACATGTTAACACCCTCTTTCAATGATCGGTAATTTTATTGTAACAGTGGTGCCTTCCTTCATATCACTGTTAATGGTAAGGCCGTAGCCGATGCCATAATACAACTCTATTCTTGAATGGATATTCTTTAATCCGATATGAGGGCTGGTATTATGACCGAGTTCTGTAAAGGTTGCCTCTTCATTGAGTGATTTTTGCAGTATTTCTAGTTGAGAATCGGTAATACCACAGCCATTATCGATTATTTTAATATAAATGCAATTATCCAAAAGACAAGCATCAATTCGAATTAATCCGGTGATATTATTGGAAAGGATACCATGCTTTAAAGAGTTTTCTACTATCGGCTGAAGGATTAATTTTAATACCTTTAATCGTTTAATCTCAGGCGGAATAGTAATTTCACATTGAAAACGTCCTTCGTATCGAATCATTTGGATGGCAATATAGTCATTTACCTGATTTAATTCCTCCCCAATGGTAACAAGTTCACTTTGCGTCTTAATGGCGTATCGGAACATATTGCCTAAGGAAAGTGCCATGGTAGAAATGGTTTCGCACCCTTCTATTTCTGCCATACTATTAATAGATTCCAGCGTATTGAACAAAAAATGAGAATTGATTTGTGCTTCAAGGGATTTCATCTGAGCATCCAGTATAATTAATTTGTTTTGGTATTCATGCTTTATGGAGGTGTTTAGCTTATCAATCATATTGTTGTATTCATTATACAGCATTCCAACTTCGTCATTTCTGGACATATAGGCATCCGAAAGATTCAGATTATGATGATTTTGGGCAGCCATGATCTGACTCAAAGATGCAATTGGTTTTGTTAATCCACGGGAAAGGATATAAGAGACGATTAGTATACCGACTGCACAGATTAATGCAACGCTTAATACTATAATGCCTGTTAAATTCAGCTTGTCCGCCAACTTAGTATAATTGACCGTTGAGGTAAAGGTCAAGCTTGGAAACTTAAGCGGGGAAGACATAGATTTCGAGCCCTTTCCTAATAATGCGGCCTCCTCATTATTATCGGAATAAATTAAGGTATTCGTATAATTATTTTGGATTGTGAATTTTGTAATATCGGAATAGGCAGTGACGCTGTTAAAGTTAAACATTTTGGGGTTGCAATCAATTAACAAAATGCCCAAATCCTTATGCTCATAGACAGAGTTCAACTTCTTTGCAAAGAAGAGACTGGGTTTTTTTCCGGTAAACATATTATGCCTGGATACCTGGCTCACATAAATTTCTTTATTATCCATAGTTTTAACCTTTGTATACCAGGCTTCATTCTGAGGCTTATAATTAACAACTATATCTCCATTGCTATTTGTGGTACTGCTTAATATAACACCGCTGGGAGTAAAAATATAAATACCGTATATAAAAGTATCCGAATAAAGCACATTCTGGTTAATATAATCAAGATTCCTGGTAGCCTTATAGATGTCATAGCTTGTATACTTTGCATTAGGGTCAGAAAAGATTGATAGACTATCAACAATAGAATATTCGCTGCTTCGTGAAGTATAAAACGAAAATTGACTGGCAGCTTGGGATACACGATCTAAAATCTTATTAGCTTCATTCGTTGCATTATGAAAGACATTGGAGGAGTAGCTATCCATTTGCTTTAATATGGTATTTTGATAATTATTATAGAATATGGAGGTAATAATTACTAATGGAATAAAAGCGGTTAGAAAGAAAGTTAAGAAAAATTTGTATTGGAGTTTCATATTTCACCTCTGTCCCAGCATTAATTTGAGCATATTATACAACACTCGCCCAGTATTGTATATACTAAATCACTAACCTAACATTTGTATACTATATTATGCGACAAAAGGTAACTAGGGATATGATATGATTCAGTCATGGCAAAAGTAATATCTTCGCCGGACATTTATTATAACAATATATTTCATTATGGAATGAAATACTTGTTAGTAAGGAGAAGTCAATGAATGTCAAACAAATAATAGTAGGAGGAATGAAAAAAATGAAATTCAGAAAGTTACTATCAATTTTATTAGTAGCTACCTTAGTAGGCAGTATACTCATGGGATGCGGTAAATCCACACCGAAAGATTCAAATGAAAATACCCCGGCACCCACAAAAGCGGTAACAGGTGGAGCTACTGATTCCGGTTACAACAAGCAGGCTATCGAGAAGGCAGGTAACATCACTATCACGATGATGATGTCTGGTACAGCTACGGATAATGATTTTGAAACCATAGTATTGCCTAAGCTAATCAAGCAAAAATGGCCTAATGTTACTTTAGAAGTTACAAAGTTGCCAGATGACAACTACTATACCTCATTAAAGACTAAATTGGCTTCTGGAGAATGCCCTGATATTATACTGGTTCAGCCCAAATATGCTGGTTCCAATGCATGTTATTCTCTTGCAAAGGCTGGTTACTTAGCAAATCTTAATGACTTAACAAGTCTTTCTACAATTGGCGGGTTAAAAGATAACATGACTTTAGATGGTGTGACCTATGCTGTTCCTAATGGTGTAGCGATTTTAGGTGCATTCTATAATAAAGATATGTTTGCAAAGTATGGTATTGAAGTTCCCACTACATGGGAGCAATTCTTAAAAGCGTGTGAAACATTAAAGGGTAAAGGTGTACAGCCGATTGTAATGGGTGATAAGGATGCTTATGTACTTCAGTTCGGTTTATATCAGCTTGTCTGCTCAGAAATCTATGCATCCAACGCAAAATATGACGATGGATTATATAGCGGTGACACTTCCTTTACCGATGCAGGAACCTGGGATAAGGTGCTTGAGATGTATAAAACCTTATATGACAAGGGTTATATTGATGCATCAAAATCCTTAGGTCTTAGTGCAAGCCAGGCAATTCAGAAATTCAATGATGGTGAAGCAGCAATGACTTTTGATGGTTCCTTTAATGCGTCTGCATTAACAGCAAAAGGAGCGGTAAGATTTGACAGAGGTTATTTCCCCATTCCTGGTGACAATAAAGACGGGAAAGTTTATACCGCTGTTTGTACCTCAGCTGGTCCTGCAATCTATGCGAAGAGTAAATATATTGATGAATGCAAAGAAATTCTTGACTATTGGTATGATGGAAAATCTGATGTTTGGAAGGCTTATGTTGAAACAGGAAGATTCGTTGTTACATATGGCTACGGAGCAGATAAGGTAAATCCTTTATTCCAGCCTTTTGTAGAATCCTTAAATAACAATCAGGCATTCTATTGGAGCAACCAGGCTTGGCCTGCAGGTGTTGCTGAAGAAATGGAAGACCTGTTCTATGAGATGGTAGGAGGACAGGGAACCAAGATAAATGATATAACCAAGGGTATGCAGGATAAATTCAAAGATTTAGTGGAGGATTAATCAAGCTTATCTGTAGAGAGTGACGGAATTATGAGGGGCATCCTCTTGTTAGGATGCCCTTTGAAAGGTAGGAAGTTTATGAATAAAAAGAAAAGAAAACCAGGGCTTACCTTGCCGGCTTTCCCGGTGAAGATGTATTATTTTATTATACCGGCACTGGTGCTATTTATAGTTTTTTGGATTGTTCCCATTATACAGCTATTTTATTACAGTATCACCAACTTTAATGGTGTTAATTATAATTATGACTTTATTGGATTTAAGAATTATGTTCGTATCATTCAGGATAATACTTTAACAAATTCCTTGAAGAATACCTTGATATATGCCGTGCTGATGGTTGTTTTCGGCAATTTGCTGGGACTGGGTATGGCGCTTCTATTGAATATGAAATTAAGAGGGAAATCCTTTTTTAGAACTTGTAGCTATATGCCAGCACTTTTTAGTGCTATCGTGGTTGGGTTTATCTGGTCCTATGTATTTATGCCGGATTCGGGTATGTTAGCAAGTATATTGACTAAACTTGGCATTGATGCAAGTAATTTGAATATATTAGGAAACTTTAATCAAGCTCTTTATGGTATTGCGGCCGTGGAAATATGGAAGGGCTTTGGTACAACAATGATCATTTATCTGGCAGGACTGCAAACAGTTGATACGGCACTTCTTGAGGCTGCACGTGTGGATGGATGTAATGAATGGAAGATGATTTCAAAGATAAAAATCCCGCTCATCTCGGCGACCATAACAATCAATGTTGTTTTAAATGTAATTGCCGGATTAAAAGCATATGATTATGCATTTATTATGACCAATGGAGGACCTGGTAAATCGACAAAGACTTTAATGTTCCAGATATATGAGCTGGCTTTTACAGATCAGAAGATGGGTCGATCCAGTGCATTATCGGTGGTATCATTTTTCATCATTATAGGGATTACAATCTTTATGCTAATTTACATGAATAAGAGGGAGGTTGAGGTATAATGGCAGCAAGAAAGAAAGTGCAGAACAAAGATATTGATACATATGATAAGCTTTCCTGGAAAACAATTCTTATCTATATTGTTCTGGTCGCATTCAGCATCATAATCATATCTCCTTTGGTAATTGTATTTTCCAGTTCCTTAAGGATACCTGCCAATCAGACAAATCCTTTGTCTTTGTTTACACAGTTTTCGTTAGAAAGCTATAAGCAGGCCTTTCATAATATGAATTATCCCATGGAGCTATTTAATAGCATCATCACTACCGGGGGTTCCGTGTTAATTATTGTAGTAATCTCCACGATGGCGGCATATCCAATCAGCAGAATAAAATCAAAACGAAGCAGGATGCTATATTATCTATTTATTGGTGGATTAATTGTTCCGTCACAAATGGTAATTGTTCCGATTGCACAAATGTTCGGAAGATTGGGAATTGCAAATTCCAGATTTACACCAATGATTATGTTTATTACTTGTTCTCTTCCCTTTTCAATCTTTTTGTTCACTGGATTTTTAAAGAGCGTACCGGTTGAAGTAGAAGAAGCGGCATATATTGACGGAACAGGTCTATGGAAGAGATATTCCAGTATTGTATTTCCTTTACTGAAACCAGCAACGGTATCTGTAGTAATCACACAGGGATTATGGATTTGGAATGATTATTTCTATCCAATGGTATTCGTATCAAAAAGCAATCAGTTTACTCTACCCGTTGGAATGATTCAATTTCTTGGGGACAAGGAAAACCCGGCACAATGGAATGTTCTGTTTGCATCCTGCGTTTTATGTGCTTTGCCATTAGTTATATTGTTTACCGTGTTGCAAAAGCAGTTCGTTAATGGAATCGCAGCAGGTGCAGTAAAAGGATAAATCAGATTTATCAGGTAAGGTATCAAGAGACTTTGATACCTTATTCTATTAATATACTAGGTAATAGCGAAACTCTATTCGTGTAGATATTGTATATACAACAGATACGAATTCCTCCGCTTCAACGCTCCTTCGGGCTTAGCTCCCGCGCTGGAATTGTATCTGTTGCATATACAATAAATATAATTACTAAGTTTCGCAATTACCTGCTAATAAGATAGCAAGAGAGGATGACAGGGATATGGATCAGAAGATATGGAAAAAGCCGATTGAGGAAAGAAGCTTAGATCAAAGTGAAGTTCCGTTTTGGTTTTGGAATAATAAATTAGAAAAAGATGAAATATTACGTCAGCTCAAATTGATGACAGAGAAGGGAATTCGAAGCAATATGCCCCATGGACGCGGTATGTCCTTGGGTAATTATATTGGCGGTTATCTGGATGATGGCTGGATGGAGCATATGAAAACCGTTCTGGACTATAAAGAAAAAGAAGGGGAGAGTGCCTGGATTTATGATGAGATGGACTGGCCGGCAGGAACCTGTAATAAATCTCTTACCAAAGAAGAAGGAAACCGAGAACAATTTCTTACCTTTCATAGAGTTGAGGTAAAGGGAGGAGAAGAATTCAGCTGTCAGCTTTTCACAGTTACCGGCGAGGCTACCTTTGGAATGACTGCTGAAAATCTGGGCGGAAAGACATTAAATGTGTTCCTGTTTGATCAACAATCAGGTCATAAATTAGAGCTAAAACCCTGGCTTAATACATTATATATGGATAAAACACCATTGCTTAGTCTTTTGTTTCGGCCGGAAAAGGATGCGGTGGTATATTTGGTAAAGGTTAATATTGAACCTTATAAAGGCATGGGAAGCAATTGGATTAATTATCTGGACAAAAGAGTTACGGATCAATTTTTAGAATCCACCTATGAAAAATATTATGAAAAATTTCCTGAACAATTTGGAGGAGTCATCAAGGCGTTCTTTAATGATGAGACACGTATGGCAAATGCCTTTGTATGGAGTGATGATTTCCCTGAGGAATTTCAAAAAAGAAAGGGATATGACCTTCTTCCAAAGATAACAGATATTATTATCCCAGGTGACGAAGCGGGTAGAACCCGGTGTGATTATTTTGATGTGGTAGCTGCTCTCTATTCAGAAAATTACATTGGAAGAATTAGTGAGTGGTGCTTTCAGCATAACGTATCCTTGGCAGCACATCTGCTGGGTGAGGAAACCTTGGCCGGACAGGTGCGCTTTAACGGAGATTTTATGAGACAGTTTGAGAAGCTGACTTTGCCTGGGGTTGACCATCTTGGGAAAGGAATCGGTAGCCTGAACGCCAAATTCGGGACAGGAGCTGCTCACAGCTATGGCAGGCAGAATGTGACAGTAGAGATGTTTGCCGGATGTGGTTGGGACTTGAGTTATGAAGAATATACAAAAATGATTTGCTGGATGTTTCAGCAGGGAATCCAGACGATTATAAATCATGCGTTTTTCTATTCCATAGAAGGGGAACGTGCCAAGGACTGGCCTCCCAGTCAATTCTTTCAATGGAAGCATTGGGATAAAATGAAGGAAGGGAATGAACTGATTCGGAGGTTAGCCTATTCTCTGTCCGAAGGGATACCAGAAAGTGAAGTTCTTATTTATGTTCCTACAGAAACCTATTGGCTTCACTACCTGGCGGATGAAAATTTTACCCACGGTTATATGAGAGGTGCTTTTGTAAAGGATAAACGGGCAGCCTTGATTGACCGTGAAATCCAAGTTTTGCTTACAGGATTAGCCGAGAAGAATATCAGCTATGATCTATTACACAAGGAAGCAATCAAAAATTTTCGTACAAAGGATAAGAAGATTATTAACGCTCTAACACAGCAGGAGTTTAAGGTTCTGATTCTTCCTTATTGCGAAGTATTATCCATTGAAGCTGCAAGGTTGGCAAAAGAATTTGCAAAACAGGGAGGGACAGTGATTGCCCTTGATTGTATTCCTAACTATACAATGCCACAGGAGGCAGATACAGAACTTAGAACAATATTTAATGAATTAGTACAGAGTGGTTCTATAAAGCTTCTTCCGCTGAAGAGAATATCAAATGATATCGTTGTGCAGAAAATCAGAACGACGGACGAAACCCTGTATTTGGAGGAATTGATAGATAAGCTCAATCAGTTGGCACCGTCACCCATAAGGATTTTGGAAGGAACCGCAGACAATGTTATTAGGAAGCATTTCTATGAACCTGCGATTATTGACCCCTATATTCATACAGGAGAAGACATTACAGGAATTTCATTTTACCGTTATCTTAAGGATGGCAAAAGGAATACCTTCATAATGAATTATTCAGATAGAGAAGAAAAGTTAGAAATAGAGCTCTCTTATGATATGCAGGAGAATGCACAATTGTGGAATCCATTTACCGGAGAAATTCAATCCATTGTCCTGGAAGCTAGGAGGTTTAAATTAACGTTAGAGCCAAACAGAGGGATTATTCTTGTAACTGAATAAGAATTGTTACAGAATTGTTACCCAAATCCCTTGACGAACATATAATTATACTATAGAATAAAACCATATATTTCGAATGACGGATTTGCGAGAGAATGTGAAAAGCATCGCCGAAGGGGTAAGCGAAAACTCTCAGGCAAAAGGATCAAATCCCGACGAAACTCTGGAGAACGAAGACGTACCGAAGAAGTAACCCGCAAGGGGATCTTTCAGGTTAAAGGACAGAGGCACAAATAGGGCAGATAAAATCTGCTTTCTGTTTGTGCCTCTTTTTTCGTGCTTTAGTGGGAGAAATGCCATATCAGTTATAGTTTTAAAATGAAGTGAGTGTTAAAAGGGGACTATGTTCCTTAACTTTAAAGTTAGGTAACTACAAACTTTTAGTGAAACCTTGGACATTCGAATTCAAAAGGAGATATCAAAACATGAATTGTTGATGATTTGAATTTTGATATTTACCTACTAGTATTGAACAAAATCCTATTAATACAAAAGAAGGAGGTGTAATCTTCCCTTGTAATTTATAACAACGAGAATCTCAACGGAAAAGGAATTGAACATCAGAGTAACCGAACATGCGATATTCGGGCTCATAGGCTTATCACTATGGAAATCATGAGTAAAATATTCGTTGTTATCTATAATAAGTACATAATAATTCTGAAAAGAGGCGGATGAATGGAATTAAAGACATCACTTTATGAAACGCATTTGAAGTATAAGGGACAAATGGTTCCTTTCGCCGGTTATCTGCTGCCGGTACAATATGAAAAGGGTTTGAAGGAAGAGCATATGGCGGTGAGAACCTCCGTGGGGCTATTTGATGTTTCCCACATGGGCGAAATCACTTGCAGAGGTAAAGATGCCCTTAAGAATCTCCAGATGCTAATGACCAACGATTTTACCAATATGGTGGAGGGTCAGGCAAGATATAGCCCTATGTGTAATGAAGAAGGCGGTACGGTGGATGACCTTATTGTTTATAAAAGAGGAGAAGAGGATTATTTCATTGTAGTGAATGCTTCCAATAAGGATAAGGATTATCAGTGGATGGTTAATCATCAATTTGGGGAAGTTACCTTTACGGACATCTCTGGCGAATTATCTCAGATTGCCCTTCAGGGACCGAAATCCATTGATATAATTAAGAAACTAACCGAAGAAGCATTGATTCCAAAGAAATATTATCATGCGGTATTTAATGCCAAGGTGGCGGGAATTGATT
Source organism: Bacillota bacterium (assembly GCA_023435895.1). Classification (GTDB taxonomy): domain Bacteria; phylum Bacillota; class Clostridia; order Lachnospirales; family Lachnospiraceae; genus Mobilitalea. Next base: position 54,061 of record JAEZLH010000028.1, on the reverse strand, counting down.
GTATTCTCTCCCAGACCGGTTACACAGGGGAAGATGGTTATGAAATCTATCTTAAGAATGAGGATGCGCCAAAGTTATGGGAAATCCTAATGAAAGAGGGAGAAGAATTTGGAATTCTACCCTGTGGACTAGGCGCAAGGGACACTTTAAGACTAGAAGCAGCAATGCCCTTGTACGGTCATGAAATGGATGACTCTATTAATCCCGTGGAAACAGGCTTAAGCTTTGCAGTTAAGCTCCAGAAGGAAGATTTTATCGGCAAGAAAGCGATTGAGGAAAAAGGAGCACTGACCAGAAAGAGAGTGGGATTAAAGATTACCGGTAGAGGAATTGTTCGTGAACATGAGGAAATTTATTTCGGTGATAAATTAATTGGTCATTCTACCTCTGGTACTCACTGCCCTTATCTTGGTTATCCCATTGCTATGGCTTTAGTAGATATTAACCATAGCGAAATTGGAACAGAAGTAGAAGCTTTGGTTCGTGGAAGAAGGATTAAGGCAGAGGTGATTCCGCTACCTTTCTATAAAAAGGGACAGAAATAATTAATAAGGGCAGAATTATTCATGTTGAGGTAGAGTCAACAGGAGAGCAATCAAATTATCGTAGATGCTAAAAATCGGCTATTATATTTTTTAAGATGTGAAAGAGTAGAGAAATCAATCGGTATAATGATTGATAGAATATTTAGCACTCAGTTAATAGTAAAAAGCATTTAATTAATACCATTTTTTCTGCATAGATAGTAAGATAATAATAAAGAAGAATAGTTGAAAGAAATAAAAATTACAGGTATCGTCAAAGCTTTGACATAAACCGTGAATATTAGGAGGAAAAAATATGTTATTACCGAACGATTTACGTTATACAAAAACTCATGAGTGGGTGAAATTTGATGGAGAGGTAGTTACAATCGGCTTGACTGATTACGCTCAGCAAAAATTAGGAGGAATCGTATTTGTAGGGTTGCCACAGGAGGGTGATTCCTTGGAAGCAGGAAGTGTATTCTCTGATGTGGAGTCCATCAAAGCGGTATCCGAAATCTATTCACCGGTAACCGGCGATGTGACGGAAGTAAATGAAGAACTTTTAGATTCACCGGAGTTGTTAAATGAAAGCCCCTATGAAGCTTGGTTAATTAAGGCAAGCAATGTTACGGATAAGGAAGAATTATTGGATGCAGATGAATATGAGGCATTTATCCGCGAGGAAGAAGAACAATAATAAGGGAGGACTTTCATTATGGGAGGCTATTTCTCAGTAGGAGAAGAGAAAACAAAACAGATGCTGTCCGTAATCGGATGTGAGAAAATCGATGATTTATTCGATTCCATCCCAAAGGAGGCAAGGCTTCATAAGGAACTGAATCTTTCCAGCGGTTTATCCGAACTGGAAGTGAAAAGACAGGTGAAGCAGATTGCGGGAGAGAACAAAGTATTCCCCACTATTTTTCGTGGTGCAGGGGCATATCGTCATTATATCCCTTCCATTGTAAAGAGTGTTACCTCTAAGGAGGAATTCATTACTGCATATACACCTTACCAGGCTGAGATTAGCCAGGGTTTGCTTCAGTCCATTTTTGAATTTCAAACAATGATTTCAGAATTGACCGGAATGGATGGCGCCAATGCATCGGTATATGATGGTCCAAGTGCTGCTGCAGAAGCGGTTGCAATGTGCAGGGAGCGAAACAGGAATAAGGTACTGGTATCGGAGAGTACACCACCACAGGTTCTGGAGACGATAAAAACCTATTGCTATGGCAATGGTATAGAGGTCATCACAATTCCGGTTAAAGACGGAACCACCGATTTGGAACATTTAAAAGAAAAGCTTGATAAAAGCGTTGCCGCACTTTATATTCAAAATCCAAACTTCTATGGGATTATTGAGGAAGTGGAGGTATTAGGAGAACTGATTCATTCCGTAGGCGGAAAATATATTGCAGGAGTTAACCCCATTTCCCTTGGAGCCTTGAAGGCACCCGGCGAGTATGGTGCAGACATTGCTGTGGGAGAGGGGCAGCCTCTTGGATTACCCCTTGCCTTCGGAGGTCCCTATCTTGGATTTATGACCTGTACCTCCCAGATGACCAGAAAGTTGCCCGGCAGAATTGTTGGGCAGACCACGGATGTGGACGGTAAGAGGGCATTTGTATTGACCTTACAAGCAAGAGAGCAGCATATCAGAAGAGAAAAAGCTTCCAGTAATATCTGCTCCAATCAGGCACTTTGTGCACTTACCGCATCAGTATATATGGCTGCTATGGGTAAGGAAGGAATCAAAAATGTGGGCATTCATTGTATGTCTAAGGCGAGATATCTGGAAGCAGAGCTTGCAAAGCTTGGATTTACTTCTGTATACGGGAAGGAATATTTTCATGAGTTTGTAACTAAATCTCCGGTTGAGCCTGAAACCCTGCTTCATGCCTTGGAGCAAAAGGGTATCCTCGGTGGATTAGCTCTGGAGGGTAAAGACAGTGGCAGTATTTTATGGTGCTGTACGGAAATGAACACAAAGCAGGAAATTGACCGATTAATTGATTCCATAAAGGAGGTGCTGTAGCATGGAGCTTTTATTTGAAAAAAGTATAACCGGAAGGGGCTCTTCCCTGTTACCGGAATGTGATGTTCCCATCTATCAGCCCACACTAGCTAATTCTAGGGTTACAGAACCAAACCTCCCGGAACTGAGTGAAAATGATATCTCAAGACATTATACTCAATTGATGAAGAGAACCCATGGGGTAAATGATGGTTTCTATCCCCTTGGTTCCTGTACGATGAAATACAATCCCAAGGTGAATGATGAAATGGCAGGTCTGGAAGGTTTTACTGACATCCATCCCCTTCAGCCGGTGGATACGGTTCAGGGATGCTTGAAGGTAATTCGTCTTGCAGAGAAATATATTTGTGAAATCACTGGAATGGACAGTATGTCTTTGCAACCAGCAGCAGGAGCACATGGTGAATTCTCAGGTCTTCTCCTTATGAAAGCATATCATGAAGAAAGAGGAGATCATAAGAGAAAGAAAATAATTGTTCCCGATTCTGCTCATGGTACTAATCCTGCAAGTGCCACCATGGTGGGCTATGAGGTAATCACAATTCCTTCCGGTGAGGATGGACTTGTAGACCTTGATAAATTAAGAGCAGTGGTTGGGGAAGATACTGCGGGCTTAATGCTAACCAACCCGAATACAGTGGGATTATTTGATAAAAATATTTTAGAGATAACAAAGATTATTCATGAGTGTGGCGGCCTGAACTATTATGACGGTGCAAATCTGAATGCAATTATGGGTGTGGCTCGTCCTGGAGATATGGGCTTTGATATTATTCATACCAATCTTCATAAGACCTTTTCCACCCCTCACGGCGGTGGTGGTCCAGGAAGCGGTCCGGTGGGTTGCAAAGCATTTTTATCTAAATATTTACCAGGGCCCATGGTTGTAGGAGAAGATTCTTTGACACTGGAAGTACCTTCTAATAGCATTGGCAGAGTAAAAGGCTTTTATGGGAACTTCTTAGTAATTGTCAGAGCGTTGACCTATATTCTGACCCTTGGTAAAGAAGGAATTCCAATGGTTAGCAAATATGCGGTTCTGAATGCGAACTATATGATGGAAAGCCTGAAGGATCTTTATGATATGCCTTATGAAGGACCTTGTATGCATGAGTTTGTTATGAGCCTTGAAGGACTGAAGAAGGAGACCGGAGTTGCTGCTATGGATATTGCAAAGAGTCTTTTGGATTTTGGTATGCATCCACCGACAATGTACTTCCCGCTTATCGTGCACGAGGCATTAATGATTGAACCTACGGAGACAGAATCTAAGGAAGCTCTTGACCAGGCCATTGAAGTGTTCAGAGAGCTGTATAAAAAAGCTCATGAAGATGGTGAATCCTTAAAGAATGCACCTTATCATACACCGGTTCGCCGATTGGATGAGGTGACCGCGGCAAGAAAGCCGGTGCTGAAGTATTGCAAATGCAGTGAGTAAATACACTATTGTGGGATTGCGAAACGCTATAGGTATTGGATAGATCGATCCATGAATACGAATTTTAACACTTCCGTTGCCCTGACGGTCAATAGTCAGTGTTAAAATTGTATTCAAGGCTCGATCTATGCGAAAGACAGTGGGTTTCGCAATGGAAAGGTAATGGAGTGGGATTGCGAAACGCTGTAGGTAGTGAATAGATCAATCCATGAATACGAATTTTAACGCTTCCGTTGCCCTGACGGTCAATAGTCAGTGTTAAAATTGTATTCAAGGCTCGATCTATGCGAAAGATAGTGGGTTTCGCAATGGCAAGGTAGTGAAGTGCGGTTGCGAAGTGCTGTAGGTCATTAATAAATTAATCCATGAATGTAAAATTTGACACTGACCTTGCCCTACGGTCAAGAGTCAGTGTCAAAATTGTATTCAAGGCTTAATCTATGCGAAAGATAGTGGGTTTCGCAATGGCAAGGTAGTGAATAGAGATTGCAAAATGCTTTAGGTGATGAATATATTAATCCATGGATACGAATTTTACTGATTTCGTTACCCTAGCCATTAAGAGTCAGAGCAAAATTGTATTAATGGTTTAATCTAAGTGATAGACCATGGGTTTTACTACGGTAAGATAGTTAATAGGTCTGGAACATAGAACATAGACAGTGGGCTTCAATTAACCAAGTACACGTGAGTTTGAAAGGGGTAGGAATGATAACAAAGGCGGCATATATTGAGAGTAATCAGACATATCCGTATAAGAATCTGGCAGTGGAAGAGTTTCTTTTGGATCATGTGGAAAAGGGTCAGGTTATTTTGTATTTATGGCAGAATAAAAATACGATTGTAATCGGTAAAAATCAGAATGCCTGGAAGGAATGTAAGACAGGAGAGCTGGAAAGAGACGGAGGTCATCTGGTAAGGAGATTGTCCGGCGGTGGTGCTGTATACCATGATCTTGGGAATTTGAACTTTACATTTTTGGTATCCAAAGAAGATTATGATTTGGAAAAGCAGATGGAAGTGATTTTGGTTGCAGCACGAAAGTTAGGGCTGGATGCTTTAAAATCAGGTCGTAATGATATAACGATTGATGGCAAAAAATTTTCTGGAAATGCGTTCTTTGAGCGGGGAGGAAAGTGCTATCACCATGGAACACTGATGGTAAATGTGGTGATGGAGGATCTTCAGAGATATCTCAATGTGGATCAGGAGAAGCTAAAGTCCAAATCTGTGGATTCCGTTCGGGCAAGAGTGGCAAATCTTTCGGAATTCTATCCGGGACTTTCCATTACTTTATTAAAAGAGAAATTACTAGAGGCATTTTCAGAGGTTTATGGTATTAAACCAGAGAGTAAACTGTGGGAGCAGCTGCCTCTAGATGAAATCAAGGTTAGAGAGCAGCGCTTTTCATCTTGGGATTTTATTTTTGGTCGAAAGATACCCTTTGAATATGAGATTGCAAAGAGATTTCTTTGGGGTGATGTGAATATGAAAGTCCATGTGGACAGCGGAAAAATTAAGGACATCCTTATTTATTCCGATGCAATGGTTCAGACCCCCATTGAAGAAATTCCATCTATCTTGATTGGTCTTGACTTTAATAAGAGGAGTATGATTGGCGCGATAGAAACTCTTCAATATGAAGGCTCTAGTGAGCAGGAAATGATGAAGGATATCATGGAATTGATTGCATCTCAGGAATTTTAGAAAGGAATATTCGAATGGAGAAGGATTTTGAATTAATTGTTCTTGGAGCAGGACCCGGAGGATATGTAGCAGCCATCCGAGCAGCACAGCTTGGGATTAAGACAGCCATTGTAGAAGCGGATGTATTTGGAGGTACCTGTCTGAATAGAGGATGTATCCCTACGAAGGCATTTTTGCATGCGGCTCAAACCATGAAACAGATAAAGGATGCAGCAGGTTTTGGAATCAAGAGTTCTGATCCTGAGGTAGATTGGAATCAGTTGTATGAGTATAAGAATGGTGTAGTAGTTAAGCTGCGCACCGGAGTGGAGCAGTTACTTAGAGCAAATAAAGTGAGCTGTATCCGTGGCAGGGGTAAGGTTAGTGCACCCAATGCTGTTAGTGTAACCGACTCAGAAGGTAGTGAAACGGTCTATTATGGAAAAAATATTCTAATCGCCACCGGATCAAAGCCATTTGTTCCAAATATCAAAGGGATTGATCAGGATAATGTCTTTACCAGTGATGATTTACTTGGTGAAAAGAGTAAGGAGTTTCAATCAATTGTCATTATAGGTGGAGGGGTTATTGGGGTTGAATTTGCGTCCATTTATCAAGCGTTTGGATGTGAGGTGACAATCCTTGAAGCAATGGACAATTTACTTCCTATGATGGACAGGGATTTTTCTCAGAATCTTACAATGATTTTAAAGAAGAGAGGAATTAAAGTTATTACTGGTGCAAGAGTAGAAGAAATTCAAAAGGACGAAAAGCTACGTATTTTATTTAATCGCAAAAATGAAATGAATCAGGTGGAAGCACAGGCTGTTCTGGTCGCAATTGGAAGAAAAGCCAATGTAGAGGATGTATTTGATTCCTCACTTATGCCGGAGATAGAAAATGGAAGGATTGTCACAGATGCTTCCTTCCAAACTACCATACCTGGGGTATTTGCAATTGGTGACGTGACGTCTAAAATTCAGTTGGCACATGTTGCTAGCGCACAGGGGATTTATGTTGTAGAGAAACTGGCGGGACATAACCCTCATATTGATCTATCCGTTATTCCTTCTTGCGTATATTGCGAACCGGAGATTGCTTCAGTAGGGATTACTGCAGAGGAAGCAAAACAAAGAGAAATTCCGACTGTCACCGGAAAATACATCACCTCTTCCATGGGGAAATCCTTAATCTCCGGCGATGAACGAGGCTTTGTAAAAATTCATGCACATGCACAGAGCAGGGTGATCCTTGGTGCACAGTTGATGTGTGCCCACGCAACAGATATGATTGGAGAACTGGCGTCTGCAATCGCAAATCAACTTACAGTTGAACAATTAATGAAGGCTATGAAAGCACATCCTACCTATAATGAAGCAATCGGAGAAGCTTTGGAAGATCTGGCAGATGGAGCAATTCATGCTGCACCCAAGAGAAGAAGCTAGGTGCCATTAGGTTAGCTATTTCAATTTATAGGTAATTTATAGGTAATTTATAGGTTATGAGAAACATTCATAAATATTGGGTAATGGATAAAATCCACATTATAATTGACTTTCAGTCGATGTGATGTGGATTTTTTAGAATATTGCCAACAGGTAACTATAGCTGCAATTTAGTTCTTCTATCTCACAATGTTCCTTTTTTAGTATGGAATTATCAATTACATATTTCAGCTCAGCATAAAATAATACTTACCTTCAAATACTTAGCTATGCCAGCGAGGAAAATAATTGAAAAAATTTATTTTCCCAACTTGACATAGTTAATTTTATAGATTATACTAATAACAGTAATAATTACTATTATTAAATTAGAAACAGGAGGTATTTCATATGTCATTAATCGGAACAGAGGTAAAACCATTTAAAGCACAGGCTTTTCAGAACGGAAAGTTTCTGGATGTTACAGAAGAGAATTTTAAGGGAAAATGGAGTGTCGTTTGCTTTTATCCAGCAGATTTTACATTCGTTTGCCCTACAGAATTAGAAGATTTACAGAGCCATTATGATTCATTGAAAGCTCTTGGAGTAGAGGTATATTCGGTCTCAACTGATACTCATTTTACTCATAAAGCATGGCATGACAGTTCAGAAGCAATTAAAAAGATTACCTACGTTATGATTGGTGATCCTTCCCATACAATTTCTAGAAACTTTGATGTATTGATTGAGGCCTCCGGTCTTGCAGACCGTGGCACCTTTATTATTGATCCAGATGGTGTAATTCAGTCCGCTGAGATCAATGCAGGTAATATCGGACGTGATGCCAGCATTTTGGTCAACAAGATAAAAGCAGCACAGTATGTTAGAAATAACCCCGGTGAGGTTTGCCCTGCAAAATGGAAAGAAGGAGGAGCAACCTTGAAGCCCAGCCTTGATTTGGTAGGTAAGATTTAAGAATAACCATAAAAAGTAAATCGTATTATAAAAATAATAACTGCAGTACGAAACTCAATAATTATAATTATTCTATGTACAGCTGATATAATCCCAGAACGGAACATATGCCCGAAGGAGCTTTGGGGTGAAGAATTTATATCTATTGTGCCTAGAATACCAGTACGAATCGTGTTTCGTAATCACCTAATAATAGCAATGAATGAAAGGAGATGGTGATTATGGCTTTGGATGCAGAGATTAAGGAACAACTGGCGGGTTATCTACAGCTTTTAGAAAGTGAGATTGTGATAAAGGCATCCGTTGGTGCTGACAAAGTATCAACTGAAATGTCCGGGTTGATCGATGAGCTTGCATCGATGGCATCCGGAATTCATATAGAGTATGGTGAGTTACCAAGAACCCCAAGCTTTCAGATTAATCGTGTCGGAGATATTAGCGGGATAACCTTTGCGGGTGTCCCGCTGGGACATGAATTTACTTCCTTGGTACTTGCTCTGTTACAAGTAAGCGGAAGAGCTCCAAAGGTGGAGGAGAAGCTTTTGCAACAGGTAAGAAACTTAAAGGGCGAATATCGATTTGAAACCTATATCAGCCTAAGCTGTCATAATTGTCCTGAGGTTGTGCAGGCACTTAATGTTATGGCGGTTCAAAACCCTAACATCTCCCATACCATGATTGATGGTGCAGTTTTCAAAGATGAAATAAAAAGCAAGGATATTATGGCTGTGCCCTGCATCTATCTGAATGGCGAATTATTCGGAGTTGGCCGTATGACGCTGGAAGAGATCTTGGCTAAGCTGGGAAGTGAGCAAAGCGTATCAGAGTTTGAGAATAAGGAACCCTTTGATGTGTTAGTAATTGGAGGAGGACCTGCTGGTGCCAGTGCTGCAATCTATGCGGCTCGTAAAGGGATTCGTACCGGTATCGTTGCGGAACGTTTTGGCGGTCAGGTAAGGGATACGGTAGGAATTGAAAATTTCATCAGCGTGAAATATACCGAAGGAACCAAGCTGGCACAGGGATTAGAGGAACATGTCAAGGAATATGATGTGGACATTATGACTCCGATTCGTGCAAAGAACATCAATAAGAAGGAGTTAATCGAAGTAGAGCTTGAGAACGGCGCTGTGATTAAGAGCAAAACAGTGATCCTATCCACCGGTGCCAAATGGAGGAATACCGGTGTGCCGGGTGAGGCAGAGTTTAAGAACAAAGGCGTTGCTTATTGTCCTCACTGTGATGGTCCACTCTTTAAGGGCAAGGATGTTGCTGTAATCGGAGGAGGTAATTCCGGTATAGAAGCAGCCATTGATCTCGCTGGCATTGTAAATCATGTAACTGTACTTGAGTTTATGCCGGATTTAAAGGCAGATACCATATTACAAAAGAGGCTTTATAGCCTTCCCAATGTTACGGTATTTAAGAATGTTCAGACCAAGGAAATCACTGGAACGGATAAAGTCGATGGCATTACTTTTATGGATAGAGAAAGCCGAGAAGTAAAACATATAGAGTTGCAGGGAGTATTTGTTCAGATTGGATTGGTTGCGAATACCCAGTGGTTGGGTGATAGTGTCGAGCGAAACCGAATGGGTGAAATCGTTGTGGATAACCGAGGCAATACCAGTATTCCAGGAGTATTTGCAGCAGGAGATTGTACGGATAGTCCTTATAAGCAGATTATCATTTCCATGGGTTCCGGTGCAAATGCAGCTTTAAGTGCCTTTGACTACCTGATTAGAAATTAGTCAGAGTAGATTGCAGCAAAGTAGAAAGAGGCGGTACGGAATATAGTACAGGATATAATAAGCTGAAAAAAGAGACAGTATAGGATAAAGTAGGCTGAATAAAAGTGACAATACAGGAGATAGCAAGTTGTAAAAGAGACAGTACAGGATAAAGTAGGCTGAATAAAAGTGACAATACAGGATGAAGTAAGCTGTAAAAAAACGACAGTGCAGGATAGAGTTAGCGGAATAAAAATGACAATATAGGATAAAGTATTCTGAAAAAATGATAGTACAAAATAACAAGCTGGAAAATGACTGTATTAGAATGGAAGTGAAGTAACCTGAATTTAATGCAATAACTTTCATATTGTCATTACCACAGTGTATATAGTCAATTAACCATTCAATTTAAAAATGTTATATCATGAACACTGGTTAATTCTTATTGCACCCCTATTAAGGAGTGAAATAAGAATAGGCTAGGTGTACAGTGATATAACATTTTTTGTGGGTAAAACTTAAACTAAGCAAGGAATAAGAGAATTGCTCATGCCAGGGTCTTGCTTATTTTGTGTAAACTAATTTACCACCAACGATGGTGTGTGTAATTGTGATTTCATCATCAAAAAGGATTAAGTCTGCATCATACCCTTCTCTAATCAAACCCTTATGATCATCTACACCGCAATACTTTGCTGGGTTGAGGGTTGCCATCTTTACAACTTCATGGAGTGGGAGCTTGCTATTATTGTATATGTTCTTTACCGCGTTATTCAAGGTAAGGACGGAGCCAGCTAAAGCTCCATTTTCCAATTGTGCTCTTCCGTTCGCTACATAGACCTCCTGCCCTCCCAGATTATAGTTACCGTCGGGCATGCAGCAGGCTCTCATGGCATCCGTGACTAATATCATTTTATCCGTACCTTTTTGGTTTATAGCTACTCGGAGAGTAGGATAGGAGATATGAATTCCATCACTGATTACTTCGGAGGTAATATCACTGTCAAAGGCAGCGCCGACAATCCCGGGCTCTCTGTGATGCAGTCCTTTCATTGCATTAAAGAGATGGGTGGTGTGGGATAAGCCGTGATTGATTGCAACCATCATCTCATCATAAGTTGCCGCGGAATGTCCAGCAGAGACTTTAATTTGATTTTCTACCAAATGATCAATCAAATCAAGAGCTCCTTCTCGTTCCGGAGCGAGAGTTACGGAAGTAACAGCACAGAGCTTGCCATCTACCATATGTTGAAAGTTTTCCTTTGAAGGAGCTTGGATGTACTTGGGATTTTGTGCACCAATCATATCAGGGCTGATAAAGGGACCCTCCAAATGAGTTCCCAAAATAGTTGCGCCTTCTGTGCCGCGTTTCATTGCCTCATCAATGGTTTTAACTGCCTTTTGAATATCTTCTGCGTCACAGGTCATTGTGGTGGGAAGAAAGGAAGTAGTTCCATTTGTGGCAATGGTTTTGGATATGGTATTCAAAGCTTCAAAAGTTGCATCCATGGTATCACAGCCTCCGGCGCCGTGGATATGAATATCAATAAAGCCAGGAGCTAGATATCGTCCCTGGGCATCAATAATTGTATCGTCATTTTCTTCAGCTTGATGAAAGGAACATAGTTTGCCATTTTTAATTAATACCGAGCCTTCTTCTATCCGGTCTTCATAAATAATTTTACAATTTTTTATTACCATAAATTTTTACTCCTTTTTTCATAAACTGGTCTAGACAACTAGATATATATATCATATAATAGTATTAGGAAAAAGTCCATAGATATTATTAGAATTTTACCGGTTGGGAGGATATAAATTCATGGATAAGAACAGCCCCATTCCGATTTATTATCAATTAGCAGCAGAAATCAGGAAGAAGATTGATGATGGGATTTGGCAGCCCGGCCATTGCATTGACAGTGAGCGTATTATTGCAGAGGAATATAATTTAAGCAGGATGACGGTCAGGCAGGCACTGAATGAATTGGTGCAATCGGGTATTTTAACGAAGATTAAAGGGAAAGGAACCTTTGTCTGCGAACCCAGGATTAATCAGAGAGGTATTATGAGCTTTACGGAGATGATGGAAGCATCAGGAACAAAGTTCAGTACAGAGGTAATTGCTTTTGAGAGAATCGAAGCAAATGAGAGTATGTTTGAGCTAATGAAAGCTGACGAACTCTATAAGATTCATCGATTAAGAATTGTAAAGGAAGTAATTATTGCCGAGGAGATTATTTATCTTCCCTGTGATTTCATACCTGATTTGAATGCCAAACAACTAAAGGGTTCTTTTTATGCATTATTAGATAAGAATAATCTACATCTTGATTATTCAGAGGCATCCATACATGCAATTCTGTTAAATGACTACTATAAGGGACTTTTTCGATTAACGGAGGAGGTGCCGTTACTTAAAACCTCAAGTAAAAATTATGATGCGGACGGTAAGCTTCTATTCCTTGAAGATTCTGTCTATCGTAGTGATAAATATTCATTAGAAATCAATATTACAAGAAGAAAGGATAAAATAAAATGAAAATAATAATAGCAAAAGACTATAGTGAGATGAGCGAGATCGCAGCAAATCTATTAATAGAAACAGTTCAATCAAATCCTAAGAGTGTACTTGGACTGGCAACGGGAAGCACCCCCCAGGGAATGTATCAGAAGATAGTGGAGGCATACAATAACGGTGAGGTTGATTTTTCACAGGTAGAGACCTTTAACTTGGACGAATATGTAGGTCTGCCGGGTTCCCACCCTCAAAGCTATCAGTATTTTATGGATAAGAATCTTTTCGATTTTGTGAATATTCCAAAGGAAAACACACATGTTCCTTCCGGTATCGCTAAGGATATGGAAAGTGCATGTTCCCGTTATGATAAGAGTATCGAGAAGGCGGGTGGTATTGATGTACAAATTCTTGGGATTGGTAATAACGGACATATCGGTTTTAATGAACCCGCAGAGCAATTACAGGTTGGTACTCACATTACTGATTTAACCGAAGATACTATAAAGGCTAACTCCAGATTTTTTAATACACCGGAGGAAGTTCCGGTGCAGGCAGTGACAATGGGTATTGCAACCATCATGAAGGCAAGAAAAATTATTCTATTGGCAAGTGGTTCTTCCAAGGCTCAGATTATTGAAAAACTGGCAGAAGGAACTATCAACACACTGATTCCGGCATCCTTACTACAAGTTCATTCTGATGTAACGGTTATCGTAGATCGTGAGGCAGGAGAATTAATCTCCCGTGAAGCCAATTTAATGGTGATGCAATAATAAATAGGGAGTCATAAGCCCTGCCCTGTTTATACTGTGGCAATGACAATTTGCAAAGCAAAAAGCAAAAAACAAATAGCAAAAAATTAGAAAAAAACAAAAAGCTAAAAACAAAAAGCTAAAAACAAAAGCTAAAAACAAAAGCTAAAAGCTAAAAGCTAAAAACAAAAACAAAAAGCCATATGCTTCAATGATAATTTACTTAACAACTAAAGCAGCTCGTTCACCGTAATTTGAAATTCTATTACGATGAACGAGCTGTTTTAGCTGTTATTCGATTTCTTCATGATTATTGTAAAATTGTTGTTATCTTATGAAACAGGTTTCTTGAAACCTGTTTCATAAGAAAGACCTAAGAAACTAAAGATAATCGTCTGCTATACTTTTAGCACTTTGCTTTTTTTCGGCCTGTTTCATATACTTTCCAAGTGCGTCATTCCAAGACTGGTATTTCTCGTCTTTACGATGATCTGTCATCTTAGTATGATTATATAAGTACTGTCCGATAAATTTGGTTACTTTTTGAGAACCATAATAATTAATATGATTCCCTTTGTCACGGGTATCTTTAGACCAATCGATACCTACATCCGAGATACGAATATTTAAATCAATATATTGTAGATTGTTTTTCTCTGCAAAAGCAGCAGCGGCATTATACTTCTTATACGTCCAACATATAGGAGAAGGAGAACTATATAAGATTAATTGAATGTCCTTTTTCTTGCACAATTCTACAATCTTATTTAAATAGTACAAAGGTCTTTCTTGTATTTCTTCTTTTTCCTCTGTCTCATGAATATAATCACCTTTTTTGTAAGGCTTTACCGTTTTGGAGTTTCTGTAGCCTGCTCCCGCAATAAGTGTTGATTCGTAGGCCTTAACTGCACGATTATTCTTTAAATCGTGAGGATTAATATGAAGCCAGTCATTATGATATTGAAAAATCGAGAACATAGTCTGCATTTTCAATTCTACCGTTGTTTCCATTTCTTTCATATATGTAATTTTGCGGTAGAATGCATTTGTTTCAAGCATGATAACTTTTGGAGACTGGTTCTTAAGAGATTTCTCCAACCAGTAATAAGTATCTTGCAATCGTTGTCCCGGAATGCCACAATTAAAGCCGGAATAACCGTAATCCTTCCAAATAATCATTGGAGAGATACTCGTTCTGGATTCACTGTCTCCAATTACCAAATAATCAAAGGAGTCATCTGGTGCTTTTAGAAGACCTGTCATTTTACCATAGGGACCTTGTAAGAAGCCATAACGACTTGTAAAAGCGGAGCTTAATATTAAAATAAGGAACAGTCCCATTATAAATAGGATAGGTTTTATAAAATTTTTGTAGCGCATCAATTTTACCTCTTAAATTTAATTTGATTGATGTGCCAAACGACCTTTCAATAGAGTTCATTAGCATTTGCATAAAACAAAAAATAAATGCGCCGATGCAAATTGCCATGAGTATCAAAAGGTCGTTTGACTCCTTAATCAGTTTTAAAAGCCCGCATAGATTAATTTGGGCGGTATATACGCATCACCATAAGCACCTAAAATGATGATTAGCATAATAGCGGCGTAAAAAAAGCCCCATCGATAGAAAATATTCCAACCTGCAATTTTTTCCCGAATAGATACCCCTTTTTCGTGTAAAATGCTTACAAATAACATAGCAATTAACCCAAACACAACTGCAACAAAATCATGTTTGTTTAATCCCAAGAGAAACAGGGAGCCATCGGTAAAGGCAGACCAGTGGAACTCAGTAAAGATAGATTTGAACATCTTAAGGCCAATTGACATGCTGTTTGCTCTAAAAAACAACTCTCCTATAAAGATGATGGTAAGCATTTTTACACTTTGCATCGTACGATAAGGGATACTTTCTCTGCTAATCTTAAGATATGTCATTAAGCTTTGTATCCAGGGCTCAAAGGTATTACCCAGAAGGATTAAAACGAAATAATACATACCATAAAATATATAATGCCAGCCGGTTCCGTGCCATAAACCGTTACAAGTCCAAACACCGAACAAAGCAATGGAAGAAGGAATTATTTGACCCATATGTTTACCGAATTTGGCTTTTGCATCTTTTCCTAGATTCTTCACAAATTTTGTTAAGGATATAGGATAAAATATATAATCCTTCAACCAAGTACCAAGAGTAATGTGCCATCTTCTCCAAAACTCGGAAGCACTTCTTGAAAAGAAGGGTTGGCGGAAATTCTCTGGAATCTTTACGCCGAACATCTCACCGATACCAATTGTAATGTCAATGCTACCTGAGAAGTTAGCATACAATTGAAAGGTGTACAGAATGGAAGCTACGATAATAATAACTCCCCCATAATGAGTCTGGGGCTTATCAAAGACCCTTTCAACCAGCATATTGAGACGATCTGCAATAATAAAATTCTTAAATAATCCCCATAATATACGTTGCAAACCAAAGGTGAAATTTCTATATGTAACGGAATTTCCCTGATACAAATCCACCGCAGTTTGTGAATATCGACAGATTGGACCTTCCAATATGGTAGGAAAAAAGGAAAGATATAACGCCAGTCTTCCAAGGTTAGTATCCGGTTCGATTTTCTGGTAGTAAATATCAAGTAAGTAAGAGAGTACTTGTAAGGTATAAAAAGAGATACCAATCGGTACGATAAATTTTAAATTAGGGACAAGAACAGGAGAAGAGAATGCTTTTAATATTTGATTGATATTGCCACAGAAAAACTGTGAGTATTTTAATATCACCAAGATAAGAATCTGCATAAGCATTCCTGTCCACAAGATTCTGAATTTCTTTTTATCGTACCACGCTTTTAATTCTTTTTTATTCTCAGAAGTTCGTTTCTTTTCGGTGTAATCCTTTTTACATTTTCCTAACCAAAGACCAAAATAATACATGGAAATTGTAGAGAGGAGTAAATATCCCAATAACTTACCGCTAATTAAATAGAAAAAGAGATAACTAATCAATAATAATAATTTCCATCGATGACGTTGTGGAACCAGTTGATAAAGAAGCACCGTAATAGGCAGTAATACAAATATATAGATGGGCGATGTATAAGTCATGGGATTAATCCTCTTGTAAACGTTGGATCATATTCCACATAGCTTCGGCAGAATTAAAGTTCACAGGTACTAAATCAACCGGGGTAATTTCAATTACAAATTCGTCTTCCAATTCAGAAACAAGGGATAAAATTGAGAAGGAATCCAAAAGACCGTCATCGATTAAGCGGGTTTCTGTTTCATAATTCAATGTTGAATTGATATTCTTTAAAATTGTTAATAATTGTTCCATGTTATTATTCTCCTTTAGATTCGTTATTAAAATAGTTTAAAATATCTGTTGGTACATTGGTTCTTGCTATACGTAGCTTATCTTTTTGTGAATATAAGAATACTTGAGGTAAATCACGGCTCAAAAATAAGGAAATACCCTCGGTAACGGAATAAGCTCCAACCTTGTTAAAAATCAATTTATCCCCTAGCTGCAGGTTCACAAAAGGGTATTGTTTTACAAGGACATCGTTTAGGGAACAGAGGGAACCACATACAGTCCATTCCTTTGTTTCTCCTTCTCCTGCATTCCAATGGTCAATCGGAGGCCTTTTCATAGCCATCATTTGACCAAAATAATTCATATGATGAATACCACCGTCAATCAGACAATAAGACTGATTTTTGTTGGTTTTCATATCTACGATACTTGTTACATATATTCCACAGGAAGCAGCAATAAATCTACCTAATTCCAAGGAAATCTTTCCACCGAACTTAAGTTTCTTTATTTGTTCGGAAAGTGCATCTAAAATTAACTGCTCTTCGTCTACTTCCTCATCAAAATAATAGATGGGCAGACCGGAACCATATTCTAATTTCTTTACAGTAAAATCATATTGTTCTTTTAAATCCATGCAAAACTGATCAAGCATTTGAAGCTCGTTAGCATGTTTTTTCGGAGCTTTCTTCTGGGTACCAGAGAAAAACTGAATTCCCTCAATTGTGATAAAAGGATGCTGGTCACGCTGCTCAATAATCTGTCTAACAATGTCTTCATCCATACCAAATTGGGTTCCTGAGGTCAATCGAAGAAGAACATTAATATTTAATTGATGATCAGAGGAGTAAGCTTTAATCAGCTGCCATTGTGTAAAAGACTCAATGGTATAAGTGATGGTATTACCGTATTGATTAAGAGCATATTCGATGTCAGCAGGGTTCTTATATACACCTGACATGACAATTTTGTTCATATTGATTTTGGCTCTTTCACAGATATGAAATTCACCGGGGGAACATACTTCAAAGAATTCGACCTGATCCTCTAATTCCTTGATAATGAATGGATTTGCTTTCATTGCGTAACAAAGTTCTACATCAGAACCCAAGGAAGTCCTAAGTTTTTTGATTTGATCGGATAGTAAATCGGTATCAAAGATGTAAAACGGTGTCTTATATTCCTTGATAACGGATCCGATTTCATGCTTTAACATGTTATTTTCCTCCATATATTTCTAATAATTTTTTTCTATCAATTTTACCGTTTGGTGTAAGAGGTAATTCCTCCATAGCCCTAAATTGTGATGGAATCATATAGACAGGTAAGGATTCCTGCATCTTGCTCTGTATTTGAGTTCCATCCAGACCACCTATATAAAAGGCAATAATTCGGTTTTTTGTCTGATCAAAGATACAGCAAGCTCTTAATATACTATCATAACTGTTAATAATCAGTTCAATTTCCTCTAATTCAATACGATGACCCATATGCTTTATCTGGAAATCCTTACGCCCTGCAAAACAAAGCTCACCTTCTTCGTTGTAAAACGCCAAATCACCGGTACGGTAAATGGGTTCTAGGTAATACGAATTCAAGGGGTTTTGCATAAATGCTTTTTGTGTTTGTTCCGGGTTATTATAATAACCTAACGCCAACGCTGTACCGGATACGCAAAGTTCACCGGAGGTTTCAGAATCTAGAATTAATTGGTCATTTTCATCAAGCAAAAATACTTTTTCATTGGGAAATGCCTTTCCGATAGGCAGGATTTCATTTAATTCAAATTCTCTGTTTACCCTGTAGTAGGTGCAATTGCAAGTGATTTCGGTAGGACCGTACAGGTTAACATAGGCTACATCGGGAAGATATTTTTGCCAAAGCTTAAGATGCTTGATTGGCATTGCCTCTCCACTGAATAAAACTTTATTCACCAAGGTCGGGACTTTATAGGTAAATCCCTTTAATTGAGTAATCATACACAATGCAGAAACTGCCCATATCAGGGTTGTAATATTATGGTCGCAGATATAGTCAAGCAGCTGCATGGGAATAGAAAAGAGCTTTTTTGGTATAATAACCATGGTTGCTCCCATTTTTAATGTGGAGTAAATATCTTTAACGGATACATCAAAGTCAAAGGGTGCTTGATTTCCGATAATATCATTTTGTGTGATATTAAACAGGGAAGGGAAATATTCCATAAAATCAATAACCGAGCGATGACTTACTAAAACTCCTTTAGGAACTCCGGTAGAGCCGGAAGTAAAATTGCAATAGAGAGGATGAATATCAAGGGATAAATCACGAATGGTCTGAAGTTTATCGTGTAGTATTTCATGATTTATTAAATTGGAATAAATTACTACTTCACCGTTATATTCAATTTTATTAATCTGATCAACATGGTCCTCTAGCGTAAGGATACAACTGGGTTGTGCAACACTTAAAATCTGATTGATGCGTGCTACGGGTTGCTCGGGGTTAATTAAAATATAAAAACAACCAGAATAAAGAATACCCATAAAGGAAGTTAGTGCTTTTACACTTTTGTCCATAAATACCACAACAGGCTTTCCAGGGGTGACATATGAAGTAAGAGAGCTTCCAATTCGTTTTGCATTAATTAATAATTCTTGATAAGTACAGCTGTTTTCTGAATCTATTACGGCAATTTTGTTCGCATTGTTCAGTGCAGAATATTCAAGATATTCCAGTACATTCTTCATAGGTTAGTACTCCTTTTGTTTTGTAACAGGAAAAGCAATCCTGACTTTAAATTGAGCTTCATCTTGTTCGATCTCAAAAGCACCATTCATTTGCTCCACGATCTTTTTGCAGGTTTTTAATCCGATGCTGGTGCTGTCTACTAGGACACTATCATTCCTGATTTTATTTTCGAGGGTGATGATTAAATCATTACCGCTGACTATGCCAACGACATTAATCTGTCCTTGGGGTTCTGCGTATTTCACTATATTTGAAAATAGATTATCAAATAGTCGATTTAAATATAGAATATCCGCAGTTATAATGCAGGATTGCTCATCAAACGAGGACTCCACCTTAAATCCTAAATTACTAAGTTCAAAAATATGTTCGTAAAGCAATTGGCGAAACAATATTTGGACGTCAAAGGTATTTAAATCCAGGATGATACCATCCTTACCGAACACCAGAAAATACTGAAATAATTTATCGGATAAATCCTTTAGCTGAATTGACTTATCTTTACAACTTCTGATGTATTTTTCAAGCTGTTCCTGAGATTGATAACTTTTTGAATCGAGTATCTCAAGATAGCCGATGATGGAAGTTAACGGTGTTCGAATATCATGTGACATGGAAGTGATTAGTTCACTATTGGCATCCCACGCTTCTTTTTCGCTTTTATGTCTTGCCACGATGGAATTTCTCATATTATCCGCGTTTCTGGCAAGCAGGGAAATTTCATCCTTGCCGGTATAAGTAATTGGATGATCTAAATTCCCATTTTCAATTAAGGATACCTCATGGGATAAGTGAACAATGCGGATAATTACATAGCGGTTGTATAGCATTAAAAATAAAAATAAGCAAAGAAAGAAAACTACAAAGGAAATCGTAGTTAATAAGGAATACCACCTTGAAACAGAGGAATCGATAAAGGATACAAGGTACTCCTTGTTTTTAAATTTGATTTTACAGAGGTATTCGTTAAGGTTAGGGATACCTTCGTTATTGTTGTTTTTTGAACTAAACTCACAATGACCTGGCTTGCCTTGGATAATAGATTCAGAAAAGTCATAAACAGAATAAGCGTCATCCCAATAACCGGATTCATAAACAATGTCATCTCCATCGTAAATCATTACATAAACGTAGTTCTGAGCTTTTATCCATTTTGATATTTCTTTTATATCTTCAACGGTTAGTTTACGCCTGGTAACATATCGTTGAAAAGAGTTCTGATAGTCTGATATTCTCTTTGTTTGACTTGATTCATTTAGATAATTTTTCGTGATAAGTAAATCACCTAGGGATTGTACAAATAAGTACATTCCAAAACTAACTAAAGTTCCAGCTATCATTACTAATAGCTGCTTGTACCGTAAGGAAAACATTTTCTTATACTTCATCAATTTGATATCCTTTACCCCATATAGTTCTGATAATCGTTGGATTGTTATAATCCAGTTCAAGTTTTTTGCGCAAGTTTAAGATATGAACCATAATGGTGTTAGTGGAGGTAGGAAGAAATTTCTCATTCCATACGCCTTCATAGATTGTTTGTGCATCATTGGCCTTTCCACTATTATTTACAAGGTACATCAGTACCTGAAATTCAGTATCAGTCAGTTCGATTTTCTGATCTTCACGTAGTACCGTACGATTTGAGGAATCTATGATAATATCCTGTAAAACAATTTCGGAACTTGGTGCTTTACTTTCTGCTTTTCCTTTGTAGATAAGATACCGTCTTAATAAAGATTGTATTTTCATAATCATTTCCGCTTGTGAGAACGGTTTGACCAAATAATCATCACCACCATTGTCATATGCAGCAGCTTTATCAATTACTTTGGATTTGGCAGTTAAGAATAAAATTGGAGCAGAGGTGATCTTACGAATTTCTGTACAGGCATCAAATCCAGATAATACAGGCATCATAATATCTAAAATAATTAGATCTATATCAGGATATTTCATAACGGCCTCAATTGCTAATTTGCCGTTTACTGCTTCTAATACCGAATAACCTTTATTTTCAAGTTGAATACGGAGAACTTCTCGAATACTCGCATCATCATCAACTACTAAAATCTGTTGATTTAGATTCATGAAGAACCAACCTTTCGTTTATATAACATCAGACGCTATAATTATACCATTTGAAAATGGAAAAACAATGAAAAATGTAATAATTAAGAAATATTAAGAAATATTAAGAAGTTGCAAAGAACTATTTGTTAGGGAAAAGCTTATTTTGGCGGACGAGTTAATTGTTGTAATTAATCTACTAATTATAACCCTTTTCAATTATTTTATAAATACTTTTATATTTCATACTAAACCAGTTGACAAAGTATGCTATAACATTTATAATTCATCGTAATCCATACAATGTTAATATGAATTGTATGATATGAAAGGGGAGCCTATGGAAAGATATCACGATATCCTATCGATATTTTATATAAAGAATGGAATACGATGTTGCTCAGGTAGAAGAGCCATTGCGTAGATAAGAGGATAGAATACATAATATTCAGATTAAGTTCTAGTGATAAGGAACAGGATTCCGTAGGAAAGCAATGCTTTTATGAGTCAAGATCAAAATTCATTAAAAGCAATATATTAGAGCATAAACAGCGTCACATATAGTTTGCAGCTATCTCAGAAATGAAAGAGGGAAAGGATAATTGATAATATGAGAATAAATAAAATAATAGTGTTAGCTCTCACGGCAGTTTTACTTGGAGGAATATTGGCAGGCTGCGGTAAGAATGAGGAAACCACAGCAGATAAAAAATCAGTGGAAATCACCAATGTCTCCTACGATCCCACAAGAGAATTATATGAAGCATATAATAAAGAATTCGCAAAATACTGGGAAGAAAAGAGCGGTCAAAAAGTTACTATAACACAGTCTCACGGTGGGTCAGGTAAACAGGCTCGTTCCGTTATTGAAGGAAACGAAGCAGATGTAGTTACTCTGGCTCTGGGATATGATATTACAGCCATTGAACAGGCAGGGCTTATTGAAAAGGACTGGCAAAGTGAATTCGAGCACAATAGCGCACCCTATACCTCAACTATAGTTTTTCTGGTTCGTAAAGGAAATCCTAAACAGATTAAAGATTGGGGCGATTTAGTGAAGGACGGAGTGCAAATCATCACACCGAATCCGAAGACCTCCGGTGGTGCAAGATGGAATTATCTTGCGGCTTGGGCATATGCAGATAAACTTTATAATCATGACGAAGCTAAAACAAAGGACTTTGTTAAAAAATTATATCAGAATGTATTGGTATTGGACTCTGGTGCCAGAGGAGCAACAACTACTTTTGTGGAAAACGGACAGGGCGATGTTTTACTCGCATGGGAGAATGAGGCGTACTTATCCATTAAAGAAAATCCCGATAAATATGAAATTATAACTCCAAGCCTCAGTATATTAGCAGAGCCTCCCGTGGCAGTGGTTGATAAGGTCGTAGATGACAGAGGAACCAGAGAAGTGGCTACCGAATATTTGAAGTACCTGTACAGTGATGTGGGTCAGAAAATTGCGGGAGAAAATTATTATAGACCAAGTAATCCTAAGATTTTAGAGGAGTTTAAGGATTCCTTTGATACGAAGCTTGAGCTGGTAACAATCCGTGATGATATCTTCGGCGGATGGGATAAGGCTCAGGAGAAGCATTTCAATGACGGCGGAGTATTTGATCAGATATATGAAGGTGCACAATAAGAAGTTAGGCAATAAGTTAAGTAAAGGTATGAAATGAATCAGGGATTATCCTGAAATCACTATGGTGGAGGCATGGAACGTATGAAGCGGAATAAGAGGAAACAGGTAATACCCGGTTTTGGAATATCAATGGGAGTTACGATTACATTACTCAGTTTGATTGTACTGATTCCCATGGCCTCATTGGTTGTCAATGCTTCCACCATGGGAGCACAAACCTTTTTTGATACTGTTACGGATAAAAGAGTGGTTGCCGGCTACCTTGTCAGTTTTTCCTGTGCATTGATTGCAGCACTGGTGAATGCAGTGTTCGGAGTTATACTGGCATGGGTACTGGTGCGTTATGAATTTCCTATGAAACGATTTGTCGATGGATTAATTGAGATACCCTTTGCAATTCCTACGGCGGTAGCGGGTATTGCACTGACCACTCTTTATTCTGATAAAGGTATTTTTGGAAAGCTTCTGGGTGAACTTGGTATTAAGGTATCCTATACAAGACTTGGTATTATTGTGGCGATGATATTTATTGGAATTCCCTTTATTGTTAGAACCATTCAGCCGGTACTGGAGGATTTAGATCCCCAGTATGAGGAGGCGGGGAATGTGCTTGGGGCAAGTAAAATACATATCTTCTTTAAAATTGTTTTTCCTGAAATCAGGCCAGCTTTGTTAACCGGCTTCGGTTTAGCCTTTGCCCGTGCGGTAGGAGAATACGGAAGTGTGGTATTTATTGCAGGAAATATACCCTTTAAAACAGAAATCGCACCGCTTTTGATTATGGGAAAGCTGGAACAATTTAATTACAACGGCGCCAATGCCATTGCACTGGTTATGTTAGCGGTATCGTTTATCATACTATTTGCAATTAACTCGGTGCAGGTATATGCCAATCGGTTCACGAAGGAATAGGAGGGTAAGGTGCTGTGAGATTAATGTTGTTACATATCAAAATGAAAGATAGAAATGAGGTAAAGTATGGCTAGGAATCAATACAAGGAGTCAAAGCTTGTTCCTGTAATCTTAATTATAATAAGTACATTATTTCTTTTTATCATGCTGGTGATGCCATTGGTAGTAATTATTACGGAGTCACTGGGCAAGGGTTTTGAAGTATATAAAAAAGCAGTGACGGACGAATATACCTTTAAGGCGTTGATGCTTACCATTCAGGCCACCGTTGCGGCAACTCTGATCAATACCTTTTTCGGACTTTTCGCTGCATGGACGATTACCAAGTACCAGTTTAAGAGAAAAAAATTATTAACAACCTTAATTGATATTCCATTTGCAATCTCACCCATTATAGCTGGTTTGATTTTTATTCTTACCTTTGGAAGAATCGGATGGACCCATGGAATATTAAAAGCCTTGGATCTTAAGATTGTATTCGCGGTACCGGGCATCATACTTGGAACAATCTTTGTTACCTTCCCATTCATTTCAAGAGAAATCATTCCGGTATTACACGCTCAAGGAAGCGATCAGGAAGAGGCAGCAGCGATTATGGGAGCGGGTGCCTTCCGTATTTTTAGAAAGATAACCTTTCCTCAGATTAAATGGGCTTTTCTATATGGCATTGTCCTTTGTACAGCCAGAGCCATGGGTGAATTCGGAGCAGTATCCGTTCTATCCGGTCATTTAAGGGGGAAGACCATAACTCTTCCGTTACAGGTGGAGATATTATTCAGCGAATTTAATTTTACCGCTGCATTTGCGGTATCTTCTATATTAGTGGTTTTGGCAATTATCATTCTAATCATTCGTAATATATTGGAATACAAAATGAAGAAGGCAGGTGTCAGGTAATGTATGTAGAATTGAAAAATATTAATAAATCCTTTGGCAATTTCAAAGCCTCCAACAATATCAACTTTCAGATTGAAAAAGGAAAACTAATCGCATTACTGGGACCCAGCGGAAGTGGTAAAACAACCATTCTTCGAATGCTGGCAGGTCTTGAGAGCCCTGATTCCGGTGATATTTATATCAACGGAGAACGAGTCAATGATTTGGCACCCAGCAAGCGAGGAATTGGCTTTGTGTTTCAAAATTATGCATTATTTCGATATATGAATGTATTTGACAATATTGCCTTCGGTCTGGAACTTCAAAAGATGAGTAAGAAGGAAATTAAAAACAGGGTAAATGAGCTGTTACAGTTAATCGGGTTAGAAGGAATGGGACATCGTTATCCCCATCAACTATCAGGAGGACAAAAGCAGAGAGTAGCCTTTGCAAGAGCACTTGCACCAAACCCACAGCTTTTATTACTGGATGAACCCTTTGCCGCCATTGATGCAAAGGTAAGGCAGGAACTCAGGAGTTGGCTTAAGGACACCATCAATAAGGTTGGTATTACCAGCATCTTTGTGACCCATGACCAGGATGAAGCCATTGAGGTTGCAGATGAGATTATCATTACCAATCAAGGGGAAGTGGAGCAAATTGGTTCACCGGTAGAGATATATCGCAATCCCTCTACGTTATTTGTTGCTCAATTTGTAGGTCAGTCTACGATACTCGAAGGGTATGAAAGGCTAAAGGGCTTTGAGAGAGTAGAGAATATCTCAAAGGCAGTGATAAGACCGGAATTCATTAAGGTAACCAAGAAGGGGGAAACCTTACAGTATCCCTATTCTGTAGAAGAGGGAACGGTCATCAATCTATCCTTTCGCGGTAGTTATACCGAAGTGAAAGTCAAGGTTAAGGATTTGATACTCATCGCTACCAGATCGCTGGAGGAGGCACCTGTGGAAATTGGTGAGGAGGTAGATGTACTGATATATCGTCTTTTTGCTTATGGTGTACAGCAACATTATATATTGGAGAATAAATCAATCGAAGATAAGAATCCTATTTTCTTATAGAGTCTGTGATTGAAGCAATTCGTTCAGTGTTCACAGTATATCAGCACGGAGGTAATATGAAGAAGAGAGTTCAGATAAAACAATTGGAAACAGATATCCTAATCATTGGCGGAGGCACTGCAGGTTGTTATGCTGCTCTTACCATCAGGGAGCATTCTAAGGCCTCTATTATTATTGCGGAGAAAGCCAATATAAAACGCAGCGGCTGTCTGGCAGCCGGTGTCAATGCAATTAATGCTTATATTGTGAAAGGAAGAACACCCCAGGATTATGTGGATTACGCAAAGAAGGATGCGGATCAGATTGTCAGGGAGGATTTATTGCTGACCATGAGCGAGGGGCTGAATCGCGTAACAAAAAAGCTGGAAGATTTGGGTCTGGTTATCCTGAAGGATGAAAATGGGGAATATGTAGCCAGAGGAAATCGTAATATCAAGATCAATGGTGAGAACATTAAACCGATTTTAGCGGATGCAGTATATAATCTGGAAAATGTGGATGTATTAAATCATGTAAATGTAATTGATTATATCGTAAAGGATAATCGCATTCTTGGTGCCTATGCCATTAGTATAGAAGAAGAAATTTTATACGAAATCAGGGCGAAGAAAGTTATCTGTGCAACAGGAGGAGCGGCAGGGCTTTATAAACCAAATAATCCTGGCTTTTCAAGACATAAGATGTGGTATCCACCTTTTAATACGGGAGCCGGCTATGCTATGGGGATTCGTTCCGGAGCGGAGATGACTACCTTTGAGATGAGATTTATCGCACTAAGATGTAAGGATACCATTGCACCCACCGGAACTATTGCACAGGGAGTTGGGGCAAAACAGGTGAATTCACTGGGTGAGGTATACGAGAGTAAATATGGTCTGACTACCTCTGAGCGAGTATATGGTACAGTTAAAGAGAATCAGGAGGGAAGAGGTCCCTGCTATCTTCGGACGGAAGGAATCACACCTTTACAGGATGAGGAGCTTAAGAAGGCTTACCTTAATATGGCACCCAGCCAGACTTTAAAATGGATGGAAGCGGGTAAAAATCCAAGTGAGCAAAATGTTGAGATAGAGGGTACGGAACCTTATATTGTAGGTGGTCACACCGCCAGCGGCTATTGGGTGGATACCCGTAGACGCACCACCATTGAAGGACTTTATGCAGCAGGTGACGTGGCAGGAGGATGTCCCCAAAAGTATGTAACCGGCGCATTGGTGGAAGGTGAAATAGCAGCACTGGCGGTGATAGAAGATTTAAAAACCAGCAATGCTTCTGATTATACCTCAAAGCTGGAAAGGGAGCTGTTAACGAAAGCAGTAGTGGATGAAATAGAAGGAATTCTTAACTTTGAAAGTCCAATCTATACATCCGCTCAGTTAGAGGAAGCCATGCAAAAGGTCATGGACAGTTATGCGGGCGGTATCGGAAGCAGCTATCAATTTAATGAAAAGCAGCTTACTATCGCGCAGGAGAAGATCAATCAGATTACCGAACTAAGTAAACATCTATATGCGAAGGATATGCATGAGTTAATGTTTATATATGAATTGAAAGAACGATTGGTTCTTTGTAAATCCGTAATTGCTCACTTAAGGGCAAGAAAAGAAACCAGATGGCATAGCTTTGCAGAAAATCTGGATTATCCGAATAAGAGCGATGCTTGGTTAAAATATGTAAACTCCAGATTGGAAGATGGAGAATTAAAGATGATATATAGAGATTTGGTAGAACAGGGGGAGCAATATGAGCATAGCCATTAATAAAAATAATTGTATCGGCTGTAAAAAATGTGTGAATGTATGTCCCGGAAGCCTGATCAAAATAGAAGAAGGTAAGGCTTATATTAAATATCCCAAGGACTGTTGGGGTTGTTCCTCCTGTATTAAGGAATGTCCCACAGGGGCAATTTCCTTATATCTGGGAGCAGATATTGGTGGAATGGGAAGCAAACTTACTGTTGACACAGATGGAGATATAGTTCATTGGAAAATCCAAAAAAGTAATGGGGATAGTGAAGTGATTGAGGTGAATCGCAAGGATTCTAATCAGTATTAGAGGTATCGTTAGGTTAAATGACGTAATAGAGGTTAGTAAGAGATTTAAAGATTATGTGCCAAGAGATTAATAGATAATATGTAAGAGATTTAAGATAACAAGCTAAGAGATTTAAAGATTATGTAATAAGAGATTCAAAGATAATATGTTAAGAGATTCAAAGATAATATGCTAAGACATTTAAACGATAATATGTAAATAATTGAACAGGAGGACATACGAATGAGCAATTTAACCCATCTTGATGAATTAGAAGCCGAAGCAATCTATGTCATTCGAGAAGTGGCAGCAGAGTGTGAAAAACCGGTAATGCTATATTCCATCGGTAAGGACAGTTCTGTTATGCTGCATCTTGCAATGAAGGCTTTTTATCCTGAAAAACCCCCATTTCCATTCATGCATATCGATACAACCTGGAAGTTTAGAGAAATGGTAGAGTTTCGTGACAGAAAGGCGAAGGAACTTGGAATAGAAATGCTTGTACATAGCAATCAGGAGGGAATCGAACAGGGGATTAATCCTTTTGATCACGGTTCCGCATACACCGATATTATGAAGACACAAGCCTTGAAGCAAGGACTTCAAAAGTATGGTTTTACTGCTGCCTTTGGTGGTGGGCGAAGGGATGAAGAGAAATCCCGTGCCAAAGAAAGAATTTTTTCCTTTCGTAATGAAGCCCAGGCCTGGGACCCAAAGAATCAGAGACCGGAGATGTGGAAGCTATATAATACAAAGATTAATAAGGGAGAGAGCATGAGGGTATTCCCCATATCCAACTGGACAGAGAAGGATATCTGGCAATACATTCAGCGTGAGAACATTGATATTGTATCCCTTTATTATGCAAAGGAACGACCAGTAATCTACCGTGATGGAAACATTATTATGGTGGATGATGATAGATTGAAATTATTACCGGGTGAAACGATTGAGAACAAAATGGTACGCTTTAGAACTCTTGGTTGTTATCCATTAACCGGAGGGTGTGAATCCGAGGCGACCACACTGGATGAAATTATAGAAGAGACGTTGAGTGCTGTATCCTCAGAGAGAACCAGCAGAGTAATCGATAATGAAGCGGCAGGCAGCATGGAGAGAAGAAAGAGGGAGGGATATTTCTAGATGAAGGGCTTATTAAAGTTTATAACCTGCGGAAGTGTTGATGACGGAAAATCCACTCTGATCGGACATTTATTATATGATTCCAAGCTCTTATATGCAGATCAGGAGCGCGCACTGGAACTGGACAGTAAAGTGGGAAGCAGAGAAGGAGCAATTGATTATTCCCTATTACTGGATGGATTAATGGCAGAACGGGAACAGGGCATTACAATCGACGTGGCATATCGCTACTTTACAACAGATCATAGAAGCTTCATTGTTGCGGATACTCCGGGGCATGAAGAATATACAAGAAATATGGCGGTAGGAGCATCTTTCGCTGACCTTTCCATTATCCTTGTGGATGCAAAACAGGGCGTACTGGTGCAGACTAGAAGACATGCAAGAATTTGTTCCTTGATGGGAATTAAACATTTTGTGTTTGCAGTAAATAAGATGGATTTGGTGGGTTACAGTGAAGAACGTTTTGATCAAATCAGAGCGGAAATTGATGAACTGAGAGAAGAATTGTCTTTGCAGGATGTAATCATTATTCCCATTTCGGCTACAGAAGGGGATAATCTTACAAACAAATCCCTCAATATTCCTTGGTACACAGGGCAGTCTTTAATGACTCATCTGGAAAATGTAGAGATTAATGGCACCGAAGAGGACAAAGAATTTTATATGCCGGTTCAAAGAGTGTGCAGACCAAATCATACCTTTCGAGGCTTTCAAGGTCAGATTGAGGAGGGAACCATCTCGGTTGGAGATGAAGTTATTACGTTACCCAGCAATGAAAGAGCTTTGGTAAAAAGCATTCATGTAACCGATCGTGAGGTACAAAGTGCTTTTCAGGGTCAACCGGTTACGATTCAGCTGAATAAGGAAGTGGATGTATCCAGAGGTTGTGTACTCACAAAGAATTCTGAACTTACGACTTCCAAGCAATTCAGTGCAACTATTCTTTGGATGGATGATTCAACTCTTCAGGTAAATCAGAACTTTTTTGTTAAGCTTGGTACAAAGCTGATTCCGGGTGTTGTAACTGGGATTGAATATAAGATTGATGTGAATACCGGAGAACACCAAGTAACCAATCAGTTAGTTAAGAACGAGATTGCATCCTGTACCATCGTATTGGCGGAGAAAATTCCGGTTGATCGATTTAAGGTAAATAAGACCCTTGGAGAGCTAATCCTAATTAACCGAATTACCAATATGACCTCAGCCTGTGGTGTGGTAGAGGAATTCGATGATGGTTCCAACGATTTGAAAAAGGAAGATACTTTCTATTATAAAGAATTAAGTGCAAGAGGAGATATCTTCGAGGAGTTCTATTATAATTTGGAAAGCCAATCCATCTCAAAGCAAAAGCCAGAAGAGAAGCGTTATTCGGTTGGAGATGAAATTATAGTAAAAGGGGACAGCTATCATTATCCCGAGAATTTTGACATTCTGGTACTCCGTGACAGTGTGGCAATTCAAGTGAGGAATAGTAAAATCGATGATATTTTATCAATCAGGGACTATAAATTCACCGGACATCCCATTACTAACGGAAGAGGCTTTGGAGTGAATGTATCTTCTGAGGCAGAGTTGGAGATATTTTTAGCAGAATATAATCGAATTGATGATAAGAATGAGATTGGATTTACGAATCAATGGATTCGACTTGACAGGTATAGAAGCATTGCATTCCATAGTAATTTCTGGGTGATCTAAGAGAGTGTGTTTGGGTACAAGGAGATTAGAAACTCCCCATTAAGAACTGCCAAAATAATAAGGATGATATCTGGTACGATTTGTAGAAAACGTATCCGTATCATCCTTATTTGTTATGTATTTATAGTTATCTTCTTCTTCATCCTTAACTTGATATGCGACGAAAACAATTTATATTGAATAAGCTGTGGATATTATTTTAAAAGAATCATATTTTATAGGATAGTACATCAGAAAAGACAAATGGCAATATTGATATTTTAGGGGAATTATTATAAAGTATTTATTTATAGGATTAGAGGGTAGAAAGACTAGTATTTTATTTGGTAGTTACCCCAATTCAAGAATTAATCCTTATAGACAGCAGCAAAAAAGCTCTCTATAATAGATTGAGTACGTAATGACGAAAGGGGCAATTTTCATGCCGAATGATTTGACAACCGGGAAACCAATGAAACTACTGTTGAACTTCACGATACCCATATTTATTGGGAATATCGTTCAACAATTATATTATGTAATCGATTCAATTATAGTAGGAAAGTATTTAGGGGTAAAGGAACTTGCTGCAGTAGGCTCTACCGGATCACTGACCTTCCTTGTAATTGGATGGATTATGGGAATCACAGGAGGATTTTCTATCATAATCGCCCAGAGATTCGGGGCAAATGATACGAAGGGAGTAAAACATAATGTAGCAATGTCCTTTTACCTTTGCATTATTATGGCTGTGATTATGACAGTTGGATTACTTCTTGCCAATCACTGGATACTGACAGTGATGAATACTCCAGCTGATATCTTTGAGGATACTTCCACCTTTATTTCAATTATTTATATGGGATTAACGGCTACCATCGCTTATAATATATTTGCTTCAATCTTAAGAGCATTAGGGGATAGTATTACACCACTTATCTTTTTGGTGATTTCCTCGATTGTTAACATTATTCTTGATCTAGTATTTATTCTTGGTCTTTCCATGGGTGTGGAAGGTGCCGGTTATGCGACAGTGATATCACAGGCATTTGCTTCCGTATTGTGCCTAGTCTATATGCTACGAAAATATCCGGATCTTAGAATTACCAAAGAAGACAGCTACTTTTCTAGGAAAAGTATGGTGAGATTGATTGGAATGGGAGCTCCCATGGGGCTTCAGTTCTCTATTACAGCCATCGGAACGATGATGGTTCAAGTGGCTTTGAATGGACTTGGAACTGTATATATTGCCGCATTTACAGCAGCCGGAAAGATTCAAAATATCATTGTACAGGCGTTCCCTTCTCTTGGAGCAAGTCTGGCGACGTTTGTAGGTCAGAATACCGGTGCACAGAGAATGGATCGTGTAAAAGAAGGGGTAAAGGCGAATATTATTCTGACCATAATCTGCGGAGTAATCTCTATGACTGCGGTACTGGTATTTGGAGAGCAGCTTGTAAAATTATTTGTACCCGGAAACAGCGACTTGGTAGTGGATAAAGCGCAACAATACTTTTATGCGGCAGCAGGCTTTTATATACCGTTAGGGTTCATATTTGTCTACCGAAATGCACTTCAAGGACTGGGTTATGGACTACTTCCAATGTTGGGAGGAATTTTTGAATTATTAGCCAGAGGCTTGG
Source organism: Bacillota bacterium (assembly GCA_023435895.1). Taxonomy (GTDB): domain Bacteria; phylum Bacillota; class Clostridia; order Lachnospirales; family Lachnospiraceae; genus Mobilitalea. The sequence continues at coordinate 21,821 of JAEZLH010000028.1, read as the reverse complement.
TGGTCGTTGTACTTGCAAAACCTCTCGGATTTTTTGGTATTTGCTTGGCAAACCCCGTTGCCTGGACGTTTGCATTGATTCCATTGGTACCGGCATATTATTATCGAATCAGAAGGTTTGGGAATTAGGTCGATAATATAGGAAAGAGTAAATGCTACTAATTGGGGAACAAATCCTGCCCATAAAATACTTGTATAAAGTAAGGCATTATACTATAATAAGTTCAATAATTACATACATTTAGGGTGTCAGAAAAGCATTGGCTTTGTTCTGATGAAAAGGGAAACAGGTGAGAATCCTGTACGAACTCGTCACTGTGATAAGGGAGTTGCGGCAAATCAGTCACTGATAGTAATCGGGAAGGCTGCCGTATACGATGATCTTTCAGCCAGGAGACCTGCCTTAAATGAAGCGATTGCAGCCACGAGTACCTGGTCTGGAAAGGATAATTGGGCTTTATTATGTCTATTTTTACCTCCATGTCTCTTGGGACAGGGAGGTTTTTTAATTGAAAGGAAGATAACAATGGATCAAATAGAATTTGTATTACCGGAGGATATTGAAAAAAGAAGCTTCGAAATCATATCCCAGGAATTAATGGAGCAAAATATTAGATTAATACCGGAACAGGAGTCAATTATAAAACGGGTAATTCATACCAGTGCGGACTTTGAATATACAAATACGCTTACTTTTTCTGAAGGAGCTGTTGAAATCGCAAAAGAATTAATCAAAAATGGGGCGGATATTGTGACCGACACCAATATGGGGTTAGCTGGGATTAATAAAAGGATTCTTGGGAAGTTCGGCGGGGAAGCACATTGCTTCATGGCAGATCCTGATGTAGTAGAGGAGGCGAAGAGTCGTAATGTAACCAGAGCTACCGTCAGTATGGAAAGGGCATCAAGAATTAAAAAGCCAGTAATATTTGCGGTAGGCAATGCACCTACAGCATTGATTCAGCTACATGAGATGATTCAGAAGAATACCTTTCGCCCAGCCTTTATCATTGGGGTACCGGTAGGATTTGTCAATGTGGTGGCAGCGAAAGAATTAATTATAAATAGTGATATTCCCTATATTGTGAACAAGGGACGTAAAGGTGGCAGTAATGTGGCAGCAGCAATCTGTAATGCACTGCTCTATGACCTGGGAAGGTAGGTATCATGCGCTACGGATTTACCACCGGAAGCTGTGCGGCAGCTGCCTCCAAGGCAGCCGCATATATGCTATTAACCGGGCAGGAGAAGAAAATAATTCGAATCGAAACACCGAAAGGGATACCCTTCGAGGCAACAATTGAGCATATTGCCCGTAGTGAGCACTCTGTCAGCTGTGCAGTTTTAAAGGATGGAGGAGATGACCCGGATATTACTACCGGGGCGTTCATTTATGCGAAGGTAAGCTTATTAGAGCAAAAAGCAGTTGAAGAAGAGAATCAAACCGATGCTCTAATCTTAATTGATGGAGGAATTGGTGTCGGAAGAGTGACGAAGCGAGGGCTGGATCAACCGGTGGGCAATGCAGCAATCAATCATGTCCCAAGAGAAATGATTGAGAAAGAAATAAGAGAGGTATGCCAGCTTACGGACTATAAAGGTGGCTTAAGCATTGAGATATCTGTTCCCAAAGGGGAAGAGTTGTCAAAGAAGACCTTTAATCCCAAACTTGGCATCGTGGGAGGGATTTCTATTCTTGGAACCTCTGGAATTGTGGAGCCTATGAGCAGTCAGGCATTAATTGATACCATTCGGGTGGAGTTAAATGTAAGAAGGGCGGAAGGCACTTCTCTGGTAGCAGTCTCTCCCGGAAATTACGGGCTGGAGTATATGAAGGAAACCTACGCATATGATTTGGAGCGGAGCGTTAAGTGCAGTAATTTTATTGGTGATACGATTGATATGGCAGTGGAAGCAGGTTTTCAGTCCATGCTTCTGACCGGACATATCGGTAAACTGATTAAACTTTCCGGTGGAATCATGAATACCCATTCTAAAGAAGGGGATTGCAGAATGGAACTTATGGCTACGGCAGGTATTTTAGCTGGCATTAACAGTAAGTGTGCCAGAGAAATTCTTAATGCACCTACTACAGAGGAAGGATTACGTCTCTTACAGGAGGCAGGAAAGTTTAAACAAACTATGGAGATTATTATGGAGAAAGCCTGTTTCTATCTGAACCGACGAGCCGCAGGAAAAATTCAGATTGAATGTATCATTTACTCCAACGAATACGGTGAATTAGCAAAAAGTACAAAAGCAATGGAGCTATTGGATCAAATATTAGAAGAGAAAGAGTTGGGAAGATAAAGATGGTTTATTTTGTGGGAGCCGGAAGCGGTGCAGTGGATTTAATTACAGTTAGAGGAATGAGGTTACTGGAAAAAGCAGATGTCATTATCTATGCGGGTTCTCTGGTAAATCCTGAACTGCTCGGGTATGCGAAAGAAACCTGTGAAGTTCATAATAGCGCTAAGATGACTTTGGATGAAGTAATTGAAGTGATGAAAGTGGCGGAACAAAAGGAATGCATTATCGTGAGACTCCATACAGGTGAACCCAGCATATACGGGGCTATCAGAGAACAGATGGATTTGCTGGATGAGCTTGGCATAGAGTATGAAAGTGTTCCGGGAGTTAGTGCCTGCTTTGGAGCAGCCGCTTCTTTAAATCTTGAATATACTTTGCCGGAGGTATCACAAAGCCTGATTATCACCAGAATGGAGGGCAGAACCTCCGTACCCGAACGGGAGAGCATCGAAAGCTTTGCTTCCCATAGAGCATCTATGGCGATATATTTGAGTACCGGAATGCTTGGGGAATTGACCAAGCGATTAATCTCAGGGGGATATCTGCCAACAACACCCGCGGCTATTGTCTACAAGGCAACCTGGCCGGAGGAGGAGGCTTATATCTGCACCGTGGAAGCATTGGAACAGACGGCGAAGGAACATAATATCACAAAGACCGCTCTCATTCTCGTAGGAGATGTGATATTACATCAGAATTACAAACGCTCCAGACTATATGCACCGGATTTTGAGACCGAATTTCGAGGAAAAAGGTTATGAAAATCAGTATAATCAGTTTCACCCGTAGGGGTATGGAGCTTTCCCAAAGAATAAAAAGACTCTTTGATAAGGAAGTAATGGTTTCGGAATATGAAGAGGATTATGGTTGGGAAATAGCTTTATATACGAAATTTGGCGGCTATGTTGCTAAGGGTGGGACTGAGTCGTCTACATGGGAAGAGAGTGCGGAAGAACAGTTAAATCAAACTAAGTTCGAAGAAGCGATATGCTATGTACAGGAAAGTCTTATTGAATGGACAGGAAAACAATTTCATATTAATAGAGCTATTATTTTTATTGGAGCCTGCGGAATTGCGGTACGTGCCATTGCTCCCCATATTCAAGACAAATTAAAAGATTCCCCGGTGATTGTTATTGACGAGGGTGGAAGCTTTGTAATCCCTATCTTATCAGGACATTATGGAGGTGCCAATGAGTTGGCGAAGACCATTGGGGAGCTGATAGATGCAACTCCTGTCATCACCACAGCTACCGATGTGAACAAACTTTTTGCTGTAGATGTATTTGCCAGAAAGAATAATTTAGGGATTATTAATAGAGAGGAAATCCAAAGGGTATCATCCATGATTCTTGCTAGGAAGGAAGTTACCATCTCTGTAGCTGGGCAAGTGAAGGGACAACATGTTCCGAAGGAATTAACCCTTTTATCGTATCCTCCTATGGAAAGGAAAAGCGTTTCCATAATGGTATCACCCTATAGCAGGGATAAGGAGTATAGTGATTTATTATTATGCCCCAAGGTATTTGTAATTGGTATTGGTTGCAGAAAAGGAAAAACTTTGGAAGAAATAAACCATTTGGTAAATACTCAGCTAGATCAACTGGGTATTGCAAGAGAAGCTGTTTATGCACTGGCATCCATTGATCGTAAGCAGGAGGAAGAAGGGATAATAATGCTAGCGAAGCAATATAATATCCCATTTTACACCTATAATGCAGAAACGTTAAAGGATATTCAGGGAGATTTTCAACAATCCTCTTTTGTGAAAGAGCAGGTTGGAGTAGACAATGTCTGTGAACGAGCCGCCATGGCCTGCTGTGGTGATGGTGCACGGCTAAGACTAAGGAAGACTGCAAAGAACGGTATTACCGTTGCCATTGCAGAGAAAGTATGGAGTGTAAGTTTTAATGAAGAATAAAATCTATGTTGTAGGGATGGGTCCTGGAACCGAGGAAATGATGACACCGCAGGCATTTCATGCACTGGAGGAATGTGATGTTATTATTGGATATACGGTGTATTTGAAACTTCTGGGGGAGCATTTTGGAGAGAAAGAGTTTCTATCCACGCCGATGAAGCAGGAGATAGAGCGTTGCAGGATGTGCTTTGAGGAAGCAAGAAAGGGTAAGAAGGTAGCTATGATTTGCAGCGGAGATGCTGGGGTGTACGGAATGGCGTCTTTAATGTATGAGATGAATAGGGAATATCCAGACTGCGAGCTTTGTGTAATTGCTGGAATTACAGCAGCGAACAGTGGGGCGGCTTTTCTTGGTGCTCCCCTTAATCACGATTATTGTGTGATTAGCCTTAGTGACTTGTTAACTCCTTGGGAACTGATTGAAAAAAGACTGAGAGCAGCGGCTCTTGGGGACTTCTGCATCTCAATCTACAATCCTTCCAGCCATAAAAGGGCGGATTATCTTAGCAAAGCCTGTGATATCTTATTGGAACAGCTAGAGGAGAATAGAGCCTGCGGTTATGTTGAGAATATCGGAAGAGAAAGTACGAGAAGCGTAACCTGTACACTGAAGGAATTAAAGGAACAGAAGGTAAATATGTTTACCACTGTATTTATCGGAAATTCCAGAACCTATATAGAGAATGGAAAGATGATAACAAAAAGAGGATATCGAATATGAAAAGCGTGTTGATTTTTTCGGGTACAACGGAAGGACGAACTTTGGCAGAGCGGCTTCATGAAGATGGGATGAATTGTACGGTTTGTGTGGCAACGGAATATGGTACAATGGTGATGGAACCCATGGAGGGAGTTAAGCTCCATCAAGGCAGATTGAGTACGGATGAGATGAAAATGTTGATAACTTCCGAGGATTTCCTGGCAGTTGTGGATGCAACTCATCCATTTGCAACCCTTGTATCCGAAAATATCAAGAATAGCTTAGTAGGAACCCATACCCCATACATTCGTCTGAAAAGAGAAACTCAAGATGTTAGGGGTGAATACGAAGGGGTGACCTATTATCCTGATAGTAGAACCTGCGCAAAGGCTCTAGAAACTGTAAAAGGAATTATTCTTCTCACCACCGGAAGTAAGGAACTTAAGGCTTTCTGTGAAAATGAGGAGGTTCGTTCCAGAATCTATGCAAGAGTACTACCAGGACTGGAAAGTATTTCACTTTGTATGGAAAATAACCTTGTGGGAAAGCAAATTCTTGCTCTTCAAGGACCATTTTCGGTAGAAATGAATGAAGCAATGATTAGGCAGTATAAAATAGAATGCTTGGTTACCAAGGAAAGCGGAGTGAACGGAGGTTACTTTGAAAAGCTTCAAGCGGCGCAAAATACGGGTATTCCGGTTATGGTAATTGGCAATCCCGAAGTATTGCCGGGGCTAAGCTTTGAAGAAGTGTGCAAAGAGATTGAACTTCTAGCAGGCAGGATGTCAGGCGATGAAACATTAAACAAGGATGAATTAAATAGAAAGTCAAGCAACAAGGAAATGAATAATAGAAATTCTAATATCAATTCCTTTAATCAAAATTCTGATAATAAAAACCAGAATGAAAAATCGCCTAACACAATGAGAAATAGCGAAGATACTGATATAGAAATTGATATCCAAAATACTAGAATCGATACAGAAAATACAATAAATATTGGGAATCCACATAGGAAATTAAATTCATCAATGATTCATACTCAAGAGCAACATCATAAAGAATTGGATTTAGAAGAGTATCACAAGGGTGACTACCTGACCCTCTCCCTAATCGGTATGGGACCTGGCAGTGCAAAATTATTAACAAGAGAAGCAGAGGATGCATTAGGTAAGTGCGAGATTCTATTTGGAGCGAAACGTCTTCTTGACGAAGTTGAAGGTGATTTGAACTCCGTGGACAAATTTCCATACTATCTTCCAAAGGATATTGTTCCAAAAATAAATGAGATTAGTTTAAAGAATCCTCACATCAAGAATATAGGTATTCTATTCTCCGGTGACAGCGGTTTTTATAGTGGTGCCGACAAACTAAATCAGGCTCTAAAAGAGGAACTGAAAGCATCGGGAAAAAATGTATCCATAGTAAATTATCCAGGCATTTCTTCGATTTCTTATTTTGCCGCTAGGCTTTCTATAAGCTGGCAAGATGGGAAGCTGATCAGTATTCATGGCAGAAAAGCCAATGTGTTGGAAACTATAAGAACGAATAGAAAGACCTTCTTATTGGTTTCAGGAGTCACGGATATGAAATACGTAGGAGGTTTGCTAGCAGAACACGGATCAGAAGATATAGAACTATATATCGGTTATCAGTTGTCCTACCCTCAGGAAGAAATTAAAAAAATAAGGCCAGAGGAGTGTTCACAACTGGAGGAGGATGGGCTTTATGTTTGTTGCATTCTTAATCCTAGCCCGGATAATAAGTCTCTAACCCATGGATTACCGGATGAAGCATTTATCCGTGATAAGGTTCCGATGACGAAGGAAGAGGTAAGGGAGGTATCCATTTGTAAATTAGGACTGCATCAAGGTGCTATCCTTTATGACATTGGCAGTGGCACCGGATCAATAGCGGTGGAATGTGCAAGATTATCCGAGAGTATTCAAGTATATGCCATAGAGAGAAAGAAGGAAGCGCTTCAACTGATTGAACAGAACAAAAAACAATTTGATCTTTCCAATATCCAGTTAGTTCAGGGGGAAGCCCCGGAGGTGCTTAATGATCTTCCGATTCCAACTCACGCATTTATAGGAGGAAGCGGCGGTAACTTAAAGGAAATTCTCCAAGTACTATATCAAAAAAACCCTGCTAGTCGTGTCGTAATTAATGCCATTACGCTGGAGACGGTGGGGGAAATAACAGGGGTATTCTCATCCCTTCCCATTGAAAAGGAGGAAATTCTTCAAATGCAGGTCAGCAGAGCGCAAAAGGTGGGAGGATATCATCTGATGAAAGCAGAAAATCCGGTGTATATAGCCTCTTTTCAATTTAGTGAAGAGAGTGAATAGCATAACTAAGTGTTTATGATTATTGTATGTACAACTAATACAGTTTAAATGCGGAAGCTAAGTTCCAAGGAACGTTGAGGCGAGTAAATTCGTAACTGTTGTGCACGCAATATCACCAATCATATTGTTTCGCAATTAACATGGTGTAGAGAGTTAATGATAACTATTAACTATTACCCGGATAATGCGAAATCAAAACATGTCTCTGTTCTAAGCCATTTGTAAGGAGCAGTACGCATTAAATAAGAAAACCCACTGCCATCATATTGAGAGAGGTTAACATAAAATAAAAAGGATAAAGGAAATCATGAAACAGGGCATTCTCATTGTAAGCTTTGGAACCACATATCAGGAAACCAGAAAAAAGAATATCGAAAGAATTGTGAACACAGTTCAGGACAGATTTAAAGAACAGAAGGTTTATCAGGCGTATTCCAGTAACACTGTTAGAAGGATATTAAGGGAACGAGATAATATATTAATACCCGATGCAAAGGAAGCCTTATTGCAGATGAAGGAGGATGGAATTACCCATGTGACGGTATTACCAACCCATATCATCGATGGAATTGAAAATAATAAAGTGAAACAAATCATTCAGGATTTCAGTGCATTATTTCTGGACATTAGGATTGCGGGAGTATTGTTGAATAAGGAAGAGGACTACTTCCTTACCTCGAAAGCTCTTTGGGAGGCGATTAGGGAAAGAGCAGGGGATGCGCCTGTGATTTTAATGGGACATGGTTCCACACATGAAGCAGACGCAAGCTATCAGAGACTGGAGATAGAGCTTCGAAGCTATTCGAAACGTGAAATTTTTATCGCCACAGTAGAAGGGGTAGTTACCATCGAAGCGGTATTGGAACGATTAAAGGCTTCTTCTTATAAAGGTAAAGTTCTTTTATTACCATTCATGCTAGTAGCAGGGGATCATGCAACCAATGATATGGCAGGGGAAGAGGATTCTTTTGCAAGCTTACTAAAGTCGGCGGGGTATGAACCAGAATGTATATTAAAGGGGATTGGGGAGTATGAAGAGATACGTAATCTTTATATTCGGCACCTATTGGAAGTGATGGATTAGCAGAAACAAATTGGATTTATGGAAGGGAAAGATTGATATAGAAAGACAAGTCCAGTAAACAAAAACACGTCTAATATAGAAAGATAAGTTTAATAAGAAAAAACAGATCTATCAAAGAAAATAAAATTAACAAGGAAAACGGGGTCTATCATAAAAGATAAGATAACAAAGAAAAGCAGCCCGAATAAAGAAGGATAAATCTAATAGAAAAGACCAGTACAAAGATAGCTAAGTCATTCAAAGAAACACAAGTCTAAAGAAAGAAAGGCATGATAGATATGAGCGGTATTTTATACGGAATTGGAGTGGGTCCCGGTGAACCGGAACTAATGACTCTAAAAGCTTTAAGATATATTAAGGAAAGTGATATTATCATTCTTCCTTCTGAACCGAAGGAAGAGTGTTACTCCTACCGAATCGTACAAGAGGTGTATCATGAAGTAGACGAGAAGGAGATTATCTGCCTGCCCTTTCCCATGATTAAGGATAGAGAGTTTCTTAGGAAAGCACATGATGAGATTTATGATAGAATATCGAACCTATTGAAAGAAGGGAAGAATGTAGCCTTTCTTGTAATTGGTGATCCGTCTGTGTATTCCACCTATAGTTATATTCATAGCAGGGTATTAAGCAATGAAGGACAGGCATATATGATCAGCGGTATTCCATCCTTTTGTGCAGCTGCAGCCGCGCTGGGAATTTCATTAGGGGATAATACAGATGAAATTCATATTATTCCCGGGAGTTACGAGATAGAGCAGACTATGAAACTTAAAGGGACAAGGATTTATATGAAATCCGGAAAGAATTTGGCTCAGCTGAAAAGGTTACTTGAAGAAAGTGAGGCAGATTCTTATGAGGTTTATTCAGTATCTAACTGTGGGATGGAGAATGAAGTGCTTACTGTAGGGCTGGAGAATTTAAATACGGACAGCGGATATTTGACATTGGTAATTGTGAAGGAAAAATCTTAAAAGGAAAGGAATGCATACGCCTAGGTGGGTGTAATGCATTCCTTTCCTTTGTTTAATAATTGAAAATAATTTTGAATATATGAAAGAAATCGTAATTTCATATCGTATTATTGAGGAAAGGGGATGATGGCGATCGATTGTATGGTTAATAATGAATTACTAAAAAGAAACAGAGCCTATAGTAATTATGAAGTGGAAGAGATAATTAGGGTAAATGGGAATATGGTATTTCGCCTTGCATTAATTCGAACGAAACAAAGGGACAAGGCAGAAGATATCTTTCAAGAAGTCTTTATCCGTTTTCTGAAGCTGAATGAGAGACTAGAGAGTGAGAATCATGAAAGAGCCTGGCTGATTAAAACCACTTTGAATTGTTGTAAAGATTATTGGAAGTCCGCATGGAACAGGCGAGTGGTGTATAACCATAAGGAAGAGGAAGTTGGTTTGGAGGAGCAGGAAGACAAACATGATTTTATTCGGGAAATAGTTATGGAACTACCTGATAAGTATCGAACCATCGTTCACCTCTACTACTATGAAGAATTCAGTATAAAGGAAATTGGTGAGATGCTCTCGGTAAATCAGAATACCATTTCAACCAGATTAATGAGAGCAAGAGAAATTCTTAGGCGAAAATTAGAAAAAGGAGGTTTTGATTATGAACTTTAGTGATATGTATAAAGAAGGCATGGATCAAGTGAGCGTGTCACAAGAGGCAATTGACAGGATGAAGATATCTTTATCAATGGATGAAGAATTAATTATTAAATCAAAACGTAAAAATTTAAATTTTCATAAAAGAAACATAATACTTGCCGCCCTTCTATTATTAAGTATAATCACCATCTATAATTTTAATTCATTCCGCGTATTCGCAACCTCTGTTCTAAAGCCGTACATCATTGATTTGGGATGGAAAAGGGCAGAGCTTGGGGAGCTTAATCCAATTAAATTGGATATGGATAGTTTTTTAAAAAGTTCTGGTGTGAGAACATATAATTTTGATGATGGTACCTCTTATGATAAGATATATCCATCCTACAAAGAATTAAAAAGAGAAACAGGAATTTTCATGATATCAAGTGAATTATTAAAACCCGGTTCTACTGTTGTTCTTATTATTTTTCCGAAATATAGCTTTGGTAAGCTGAATGGTGAGTTTTATTATAAAGATTATTATATTAACATTGATAGCGTTTTTGCATTAGAGGGAGATAGGAAGGGATCCATAGGATACGGCGATGGAGATGAGGAACATTATGATTTTTCGTATCAAGCAGCGAATGGAATAACAGCATACTTTATTAAGTCGAAGAATTATGGAAGTAAGGTCTTTTTTAGGGCAGGTGATATTATATATCAAGTTGTTTCCGATTGCGGAGTCAAAGATATGAAGAAAATAATTGATTCTTTTACATTTTAATATCCGTTGAATTAGTGCTATAAAAGGTAGATTTAATAGGTTCAAGAGCTTAAGTGGAAGTTTATTAGAGGCTATGACTATGTGATTCATTACGAATTATGTAGTCATAGCCCCTTTTTAAGCAATTTTGCATAGCAGTTTTCTTTCTATACCCTTATAAGTTGTAGCATTTTGATTTCTTAATGGACATATGTCCTTTAAGAATCCTTGTGAATCCTGTATATATATTAATAAGTTGATATACAAATTATATCGAAAAATACAAAAATGAACCAAAGGAGAAAATGTGCTATGGATACAGAGAGAATAATCAGAGCGGTTGACCATACCCTTCTTGCACAAACTGCAACCTGGGACCAGATAAAAGTAATTTGTGAGGAAGGCATGGAGTATAAGACTGCATCAGTATGTATCCCCGCTTCCTATGTGAAAAGAGCAAAGGAATATGTGGGAGATAAGCTTGCCATCTGTACGGTAATCGGCTTTCCGAATGGATATTCCACTACAGAAGTTAAAGTATTTGAGACCAAGAATGCTATTGAAAACGGTGCGGATGAAATCGATATGGTTATTAATATCGGTGATTTAAAGGATCAGCATTATGAAGAAATCCTGACCGAAATAAATAGCATCAAAGCGGCTTGTGGAGATAAAATTCTTAAGGTTATCATTGAAACCTGTCTTTTAACCGAAGAAGAAAAGATTAAGATGTGTGAAATCGTTACAGAGTCCGGAGCAGATTTTATTAAAACATCAACCGGATTTTCAACCGGAGGAGCCAATGAAGCAGATTTAAGATTATTTGCTGCAAATGTGGGTAAACACGTCAAAATCAAGGCAGCCGGTGGAATTAAGAACCTGGAAACAGCCGAATTGTTCATGGAAATCGGTGCTTCCAGACTGGGAACCAGTTCTATTATTAATATCTTAAGGAATACGCAGGTAACCGGATACTAAAAAGGGAATGTCATAGAAACATAACTTATAAGGCAAACACACTGGACAGGGGTTCAAAAAAGATAATGGGCAAGAAATCAACGAGCAAATCGATGTTAGCAAACCGATGATTGAAATAACACAGGAATTCATGCTCTGAGCACTACAATTGGGTGATATCAAACAAAGGATAGAACAAAATTTAAAACAAAAATATCAAACAAAAATATAAAGCAAAATATAAAGCAAAATAAAAAAATAATATAAAAACAAAGTATAAAAACAAAGTATAAAAACAAAATAATAAGAAGCAGTCCTGATTCATTGTCTTTCAATTAATAAAATAGTTAAAAAGTTCGAGTTATTACTTCAACCAGCTCGTGGCAACAATTTAAAAACAAAAAACATACATAGAACGGAGAATATTATTATGTCAATACCTACACCTCATATTACAGCAAGCAAGGAAGATTTCGCAAAAACAGTTTTAATGCCTGGCGACCCGCTCAGAGCAAAATATATCGCAGAGACCTATTTGGAGGATGCAAAGTTAGTAAACAATGTTCGTGGCGTTCAGGGCTACACCGGAACCTATAAGGGAAAGAAGGTTTCTGTTATGGCAAGTGGCATGGGAATGCCCTCTATCGGAATTTATTCCTATGAATTATTTAATTTCTACGAGGTAGAGAATATCATTCGTATCGGTAGCGCAGGAGCAATCTCTACAGATCTAAAGCTCCGTGATATCGTTATTGGATTAGGAGCTTGCACCAATTCAAGTTATGCAGATCAGTATAAATTACCCGGTACCTACGCACCGATTGCTTCCTTTGAACTTGTAACAAAAGCCTGCGAGGCCGCAAAGAACAATGGTCTGGACGTTAAGGTTGGAAATATCTTTTCCAGCGATACCTTCTATGATGATGCTCTAAGCTTAGCGGACTGGCAGAAGATGAACGTACTTGCTGTAGAGATGGAAGCAGCTGCCTTATATATGAATGCTGCAAGAGCAGGCAAAAACGCTCTTTGCATCTGTACTATTTCAGATTGTCCATTAACCGGCGGAGAAGAATGCACCGCGGAAGAAAGACAGTTGACCTTTACAAAGATGATGGAAATCGCTCTTGAAATCGCATAATGTGATTTAATAGAAAGGCAGCGTGATAGATATGAAAATTAAACGAGTATTTTTAACCGTTCTTGACAGCTTCGGTATTGGTTATCTGCCGGATGCCGATGCATACGGGGATGTGGGTAGCAATACCTTGGGTGCAGTTGCAACAAGTGATAAATTCCATACCCCGAACATGGCGAGACTTGGATTATTTAATATTGACGGAGTGAACTGCGCTACTCCATATGAAAATCCCGAGGGTGCATTTGCCCGCTTAACGGAGCAGTCCAAGGGGAAGGATACTACAATTGGTCATTGGGAAATCTCCGGAATTGTATCAAAGGAGCCGCTTCCCACCTATCCAAATGGTTTTCCGGATGAGATTATCCATGAGTTTTCCAAGTTGACTGGTAGAAAGGTGATTTGCAATAAGCCTTATTCCGGCACAAAGGTAATTGATGACTACGGTAAAGAACATGTGGAAACAGGAGCACTCATTGTGTATACCTCCGCAGACAGCGTATTTCAGATTGCAGCTCACGAGGATGTTGTACCGTTGGAGGAATTATACGAATACTGCCATATAGCCAGGGAGTTATTGATCGGTGAACACGGTGTGGGAAGAGTAATTGCCAGACCATTTAACGGAAGCTACCCAGAGTTTAAGAGAACAGCTGGTCGTCATGATTATTCCATTACACCACCTAGGAGCACCATGCTTGATTATCTGAAAAAGAGTGGTTTGGATGTAATTGCAATCGGTAAAATCAGTGATATCTTTTCAGGCAGTGGAGTTACAGAAAGCTATACAACAAAGAACAATCAGGATGGTATGAACCGTACCATGGAGATGTTACATAAGGATTTTGAAGGACTTTGCTTTACGAATCTTGTGGATTTTGATATGGTATACGGTCATCGCAATGATGTTGAGGGCTATGCCAATGCATTAACGGAATATGATATCCGCCTTGGTGAATTCCTTAAAGAAATGAGAGAGGACGATGTACTGATTATTACCGCCGACCACGGCTGTGATCCCTCAACAGAAAGTACAGATCATTCCAGAGAATATGTACCGGTTATGATTTATGGTAAATCCATTCAGCCTTCCACCAATTTGGGAACAAGAGCATGCTTTGGTGATATCGCAGCAACCATTCTTGAATTGTTTAAGGTTGATGGAGAGGTAAACGGAACCAGTATGGTACCCTTCATCATGAAAACTGGTGAGGAGCAAGCTGATGTAGCAACTCATAAAACTTTATCCGAGGAGCAACCTGGTGCAGCAACTTATGAAACTTTATCCGAGGAACAATCCGGTATAGCAACTTATAATGCTTTATCCGAGGAGAAAATCCAACGCTTGGTTCGCGAAGCAATCGAAGCCAGAGAGAGATCTTATTCCCCTTATTCAAATTTTGCAGTAGGTGCATCCTTACTTACGAAGGAAGGAAAGAGCTATCAGGGCTGCAATATTGAGAATGCTGCCTTTGGACCCACCAACTGTGCGGAACGAACGGCAATATTTAAGGCAGTCTATGAAGGAGAACGGGATTTTGAGGCAATTGCAATTGTAGCCGGTCCCACGGATGGTCGTCCCTATGATAACTATTGCGCTCCTTGCGGAATATGCCTTCAGGTTATGATGGAATTTTGCAACCCGGACACCTTTCAGTTGATTTTGATTAAAAATGCACAGGATTATAAGGTATGTACCCTAAAAGAATTGCTTCCTATGGGCTTTGGAGCAGCTGACCTGGGTAAATAAACTATAATAACCGGATAAGAAAAAGGGATGGTAATAAATATGAGAATGTATGACATAATCGCCAAAAAGAAGTATGGCTGCGAACTGACTCAAGAAGAAATCAAATTTGCAATAGATGGTTTTGTATCAGGTGAAATTCCGGATTATCAGATGTCTGCATTTTTGATGGCAGCGTATTTTCAGGGAATGTCCGAGAAGGAAACAGTTTCACTAACCGAATGTATGGCACATTCGGGAGATGTTATTGATCTTTCTGAAATAGAAGGAATTAAGGTAGATAAGCACAGCACGGGCGGTGTAGGCGATAAGACCACCTTGGTAGTCGCTCCCATCGTTGCAGCCTGCGGTGTTCATGTTGCCAAAATGTCCGGCAGAGGTCTTGGACACACAGGCGGTACCATTGATAAATTAGAAGCTATTCCAGGCTTTAACGTATCAATTCCCCGTGAGGATTTTATAAAAACAGTGAAAAATACCGGATTAAGTGTGGTAGGGCAAACCGGTAACCTGGCGCCTGCGGATAAGAAGCTTTACGCACTAAGAGACGTAACCGCAACCGTGGACAGTATTCCTCTGATTGCATCCAGTATTATGAGCAAGAAATTGGCAGCAGGAGCAGACTGTATCCTTCTTGATGTTAAAACAGGCAGCGGAGCATTCATGAAGTCGGTAGAGGATTCGATTGAACTGGCAAAAGTGATGGTCGGTATCGGCTGGGGTGCAGGAAGAAGATGTACCGCGCTGGTAACGGATATGGACATCCCCTTGGGCTATGGCATCGGTAATTCCCTGGAAGTAATCGAGGCGGTTGATACGTTAAAGGGAAATGGTCCAAAGGATCTAACCGATTGCTGCATTGAACTGTCTGCTAATTTATTGGTACTCGCAGATAAGGGCAATTACGAACACTGTAGGAAGCTTGTGAAAGAGGTCATCGATAATGGCAGTGCGTTTGAGAAGCTATGTGAGATGGTGGAAGCACAGGGCGGAGACAGTGCGGTATTAAGGGATACGTCACTGTTTGGAACTTCTGCAATAATCCATGAGATTGTGGCTACAAAGAGCGGATATATTCACTCCATGGATACAGAGGCAATTGGTATCGCATCCGTAATTCTTGGTGCGGGCAGAGAGACAAAGGAAAGTGACATTGACTATAAAGCTGGTATTATCCTTAAAAAGAAGACCGGGGATTATGTGAATCAAGGTGATATCCTTGCAGTACTTTATACGGACAATGCAACTGCAATTGATAATGCAGAGAAAAAGTATTTGAAAGCGCTTAATTTTACAGACAAGAAGCCGGAGAGTAAGCCTTTACTTTATGCCAAAGTAGAAAAAGATGAAGTTACTGTTTATTAATCGTAGGCTTCAGAGTAAAGGGTTTAAATTAAATAGTGATAGGATAGCATTCATAGCGCAACACCTATTCTAGATAAAAATAATTTATTATTTCATGGGAGGAATTATTAATGAAAAAGATCTTAGCATTCATGGTGGCACTGACTTTAGTTGGTTCTATGTTGGTTGGCTGCGGAACACCGGCTTCTAAGGGAAGCGAAATTGCACTGATTACCGATAAGGGTAATATCGATGACAAGTCCTTTAACCAAGGTTCTTGGGAAGGTGTTGAAAAGTTCGCAAAAGAGAAGAATATCGGTCACAAATATTACAAACCGGAAGAGGCTTCCGATGCTGGTTATCTTGCAGCAATTGATGCAGCAGTAACAGCAGGTGCAAAAGTGGTAGTAACACCTGGTTTCTTATTTGAAGTACCGGTTTACCAGGCACAGACAAAATATCCAAATGTGAAGTTCATCCTTCTTGACGGAACTCCTCATACCGCTGATTACAACACCTTTAAAACTGAGTCCAACGTAGCAAGTGTTATGTATGCAGAAGAGCAGTCCGGTTATCTTGCAGGTTATGCAATTGTAAAAGACGGTTATACCAAGCTTGGTTTCATGGGTGGTATGGCAGTACCCGCTGTACAGGCATATGGATACGGATTTTTACAGGGAGCAGAAGCAGCTGCAGCTGAGCTTGGACTTGGTGATGGTGCAATTACAGTAACCTATCACTATACCGGTGACTTTGCAGAAACAGATACCAACAAAGCATTTGCAAAGACAATGTACCAGGAAGGAACCGAAGTAATCTTCTCCTGTGGTGGTTCTGTTGGTAAGAGCGTTATGAGTGCTGCAAAAGAAGCTGGTGCGAAGGTAATCGGTGTTGACGTTGATCAGAGATATGACAGCGAAACCGTAGTAACTTCCGCTATGAAGGGTCTTGGAGCATCTGTTATTTCCGTACTGGAATCCATTTATAAAACAGACTCCTGGAGTACCTATGCTGGAAAAACAACCGTATTCAATGCTTCCAATGACGGTGTAGGTCTTCCTACTGCTGTAATCGGAGATACAAAGGGTAATGCGTTTGACAGATTCAAGAGCTTTGATAAAGCAGCATATGATAAATTATATGCAAGCTTGAAAGATGGTTCTGTAAAGCCGATTCGTGAAGTTAAGATTGCAGACGCTTCCGGTGTGGCTACTGCTGATGAATTAAAAGCAGCCCTTAAGCTTGTGAAGGTTATTGTAACTACAAGATAATTCCTATCATAATAAAGAGTTAATATGGGACAGCCCAAGGGAAAGGCGTTCCTCTCCCTTGGGCATATTTTGCGGGCAAAACCGGATAAAAGCCTTATTAGCTTGTTGCTCAAAGCTTTAAGTATAATAGATAACATATTTACGAAGGCAATAGCACAATAGTTTTCAAAACACGGATACGGTACCTATTATGCTTAAATGTTTGTTTAGGCATTTAACAACAGAAGTACATCTGGTTCATTTTGATAAAACAGGATCAGATAGATACTACGAAGTTACGGCTTCGTTCCATTACTACTAATATAATGATAATTACAGTGAGGTTAAGATGGAAAATTATATTATTGAGATGCTTCACATAACCAAAGAATTTGGTGGCTTTAAGGCAAATGATGATATTACCCTGCAGTTAAAGAAGGGTGAAATTCATGCTCTGTTAGGGGAAAACGGTGCGGGTAAGTCCACCTTAATGAGCGTATTATTCGGACTTTATCAGGCAGAACAGGGTGAAATCCGTAAGAACGGTGAAATAGTTACGATCAATAATCCCAATGATGCAAATCGCTTGGGAATCGGAATGGTTCATCAGCACTTTAAGTTGGTAGAGATTTTTTCAGTATTAGAAAATATTATTCTTGGCGTTGAGCCGAATAAGATGGGTTTTCTGCAAAAGAGAGAAGCCAAAAGAAAAGTGACCGAACTTAGCAAGCAGTACGGCTTACAAGTTGATCCGGATGCAATCATTGAGAATATCTCCGTTGGTATGCAGCAGCGTGTGGAAATCTTAAAGATGCTCTATCGTGAAAATGAAATCCTTATTTTTGATGAGCCCACCGCAGTACTTACCCCTCAGGAAATTGATGAATTGATGGAAATCATGAGAGGCTTCGCAAAAGAAGGAAAGTCCATTCTGTTCATTACCCATAAATTAAATGAAATTATGGCAGTTGCCGACCGCTGTACGGTTCTTCGTAAGGGCAAGCACATCGGAACCGTGAATATTAAAGATACAACCAAGGAAGAACTGTCTAAAATGATGGTTGGACGTGATGTAAACTTTAAGGTGGATAAAAAGGAACCAAAGCCGGCAGAAGTAGTGCTGTCCGTTAAGAATATCACCATGCCCTCAAAGACCAGCAAGAAAAATGCGGTCAAGGGAGTATCCTTTGACATTAGAGCGGGTGAAATTGTATGTCTTGCAGGGATTGAAGGAAACGGTCAGTCCGAGGTGATATCTGCCATTACCGGACTTGAGAAAACCAAGGAAGGCTGCGTTGTTCTGGATAACAAGGACATTACCAAGCTGTCCATCAGAGAAAAGACTAAAACGGGATTAAGCCATATTCCGGAGGATCGCCATAAGCATGGTTTGGTACTGGATTATTCTCTGGAAGAGAACATGGTATTGCAGCGTTATTGGCAGTCCAAATTTCAGAAGGCGGGCTTTATCAAGAAGAACGAAGTAAGAACCTATGCAGAAGGACTGATCGCTCAATATGATGTAAGAAGCGGACATGGTCCCGTATCGTCAGCCAGAGGTATGTCCGGTGGCAATCAGCAGAAAGCGATTATCGCTCGTGAAATAGATAAAGAACATAAGTTATTAATCGCAGTTCAACCCACAAGAGGTCTGGATGTTGGCGCGATTGAATTTATTCATAAGCAGTTGGTGAAGACCAGGGATGAAGGAAAAGCAGTCTTATTAATGTCCTTTGAACTGGACGAGGTTATGAATGTAAGTGACCGAATCCTAGTTATGTATGAAGGTGAAATCGTCGGAGAGCTTAACCCGAAGGAAACTACAATACAAGAACTCGGACTTTATATGTCCGGTGCGAAACGAAAAGAGAGGGAGAACTAATATGAGTAAGAATACCTTTTCTCCAAAAATAAAAACTCAGACAGCATCGCTGATGAAAAGCAAAGGATTTTCCTCCTTTGGAGCTGCGTTGTTAGCGATTGTACTTGGACTGGTCTTTGGCTTTTTTGTAATGTTAATTGCAAGCCCATCAAATGCATTTTATGGCTTTACCACAATGTTATTCGGGGGTTTTGGTCGATTGGGAGATGTATTTTATTTTGCAACACCCATTCTTATGACCGGTCTCTCCGTAGGCTTTGCCTTTAAAATGGGACTCTTTAACATTGGTGCATCAGGACAGTATACCTTTGGTATGTTCTTTGCAATGTATGTAGGCTTTATGTTTAAGCTACCCACCGGTATTCACTGGATTGTATGCATCCTTGCCGGAATGATAGGCGGTATGCTTTGGGGCTTTATACCCGGCTTGTTAAAAGCAACCTTGAATGTACATGAGGTTATCACCTCCATTATGTTTAACTATATCGGAATGTATTTAGTGGATATGTTTATTGTCAATAATTCAAAGATTTATGTTCCTAATATGACAAGAACCGGTTATTTACCGGCATCTGCTCAAATCCCTTCCCTGGGGGTACCCAATTCAAATGTAAATATAGCTGTAATTTTTGCAATCATCATTGCAATCCTGTTATTTGTGGTATTAAATAAAACCACCTTCGGCTATGAATTAAAGGCTACCGGTTTCAATAAGCACGCCAGCAAATATGCGGGTATGAATGATACAAAGAATACCATCTTGACAATGATTATCTCCGGTGGTTTGGCGGGGCTTGGAGGAGCCTTCGCAATTCTTGCCCCCTCTGCAATTGCGGGAAGCAGTATGACCTATGAGCCTGTGAATATTATTGCAGCAAACGGATTTAACGGTATTGCGGTTGCCTTGTTGGGAAGCTCCAATCCAATCGGAATTATCTTCTCCGCACTCTTTATCTCTCATATTCAAAGAGGTGGAACATTAGTAAGTAGTTTCTTTGGTTATAAACCTGAAATCATTGATGTGGTAATTGCGGTAATTATTTATTTCTCTGCTTTTGCAATGTTAATGGGTGCTACATTTTCCAAAATCTTTAAAAGAAATAAAAATACAGAGAAGAACAGAATCGGTGAGGGCAGTACAGCAACGAATAACAACACCGACGCAGACAAGGAGGCATAAGAATGGATACCATAATTTATTTAGTTCAAAATATGCTGCCTGTTGCAATTCCCTTATTGCTGGTAGCTTTAGGCGGTATGTTCAGTGAGAGAAGCGGTGTTGTCAATATCGCATTAGAAGGTATTATGCTGTTTGGCGCATTTTTCGGCTGCCTTACCGTATTTGTTATTGGTGGTTCTGGCATGAATGCCCAGATAATCTTACTGGTTGCAATGATAATCGCAGCACTGGCAGGTATCTTATATTCCATGCTTTTGTCCTTTGCAGCAGTTAACATGAAGGCAGATCAGACCATTACCGGCACAGCTTTGAACATGTTCATTCCTGCGGTAGTCCTCTTATTCTGTAAAATGAAATTCAACAGTGATGGTATCACCAATAACGTGGAATTTTATATAAAGAAGGTTCCGGGGTTAGGAGATATTCCGGTACTTGGGCCGCTATTCTTTCAAAAAACCTATATCACCGTAATGGTTGGAATTTTGCTTTTGGTTCTATCAATTATTATTTTTTATAAGACGAAATTTGGATTAAGGCTTCGTGCTTGTGGTGAGCATCCTCACGCGGCTGACTCAGTGGGTATCAATGTATATCTGATGCGTCATAGCGGTGTTGCAATATCTGGATTACTTGGAGGCATCGGCGGTTTCTTCTATTCGGTGGGTATTATGGATGGTAATGTGAACGGACATACCGGAGTGGCAGGGTTTGGTTTCTTATCTCTTGCGGTTATGATCTTTGGTCAATGGAAGCCGGTACAGATTTTCTTTGCCGCATTGTTCTTTGCCTTCCTTAGAACGCTTGCTTATTCTGTAGCCTTAATACCAGTATTAAATAATCTTCATATTGACCAAACCTATTATAAGATGCTTCCTTATGTGGCAACTATGTTGGTATTGATCTTTACGTCAAAGAAATCCAGAGCACCGAAGGCGGAAGGTATTCCGTATGATAAGGGCTTGAGATAGTGCTGACATAACTCACGGTAAACAGATTTTCGATAGTCAAGCTGTTCCGATCGAATCAGCAAGTTATTTGCTTTGAGTCATTCTAGATAAGTTAGGCATAAACCGCATTGGTTTTTTATAGGTCTTTATTGGCTTAAGGTAAAACAGAATATAGTATTTAAAAAGTAATGATATTTATGAGGGAGTATTTTCTTTTATTAAAAGACAACGTCGCAAGTACGCATAATCAAGTACTTGCAACGTTGTAAAAGCTGTCAAATAATAAAGCTGTCAAGGATAGGGATGAGTTAGATTAACTGCAGTTCTTCCAATCTACATTTTAGCATCAAAAATTGATCGGGTGAAATCTTTATGGTATTTCTGCCGGAGATAACGAACCCTTCTGTTTCCAACTTGTTCATGGTTCTGTTAATGGTTTTTCCACTGAAACCAATCTGATCTGCCAATTCACTTTGGGTTTTATAAATTGTGACCAAACGTTTCCCTTGATTTTTATTAGCAGAATGATAAAAATATAATAACAATCTGTCGTAGGAGCTAAGGAACAAATAGTCACGATTTGTTTTCAGTTCGTCAGTGAGTTTGTGGGCGAGTAGTCGGCATACGATATTCAGTGC